>NZ_CP122539.1:1755000-2955000 GCF_029853675.1 Tenacibaculum tangerinum
TTTTATTAATGAAACAACTTCTATACTTATAACGATGCTTTGTAATAAAAACACCTTCACATTTTTATTATTTTCACTAATTAGCACACTTTGTATTGCTCAGGAATTCATTTACGAAAAACTAGGAGTAGATGAAGGACTACCAAGCTCTCAAGTGTACGATGCTTATCAAAGCAAAGAGGGTTATATATGGTTTGCTACTGACAAGGGAATATCTAGATATAACGGCTATGAGTTTGATAATTTCGACACCAATGATGGTTTAACTGGAAACGTAATATTACGCTTTTATCCTCAAAAAAATGGACAAATATGGTGCTATTCCTTTCATAACAAATCGCTTTTTCATTTTGATGAAGTATTTAAGGGTTTTAAACCCTACAAATACAACAATATACTCGCCAAAAACCTATCAACTGACAGTATCATAAAAAGCGTTTATATTGACGCTGCAAATAATTTGCATATAGGTGGATCAAGCATTGATGGAGAGTTGGTCATAGATCAAAAAGGGGTGGTTACAAATAATTATACCACCGAAGATTATTTTCATACTGATGCAACCTCTGAAAAAAGAATCGTACTTGAGGAGGCTAAAGATGTCCTAGACAACTCATTTTTTTCTCGACAAGTGACACTATTAAAATCAACACAAGTATATCTTCAAAACACACTGGTGCTCGTATCATGGCTGATTGGTTAGCACCTCAAAAAGTAGGTATCTTTACAAATGATAGTATCGTATCAATTGTACATAAAAACAACAAAAGTATTTTTCTAAAAGAAAAATACTCTCCAATAGCTATTAAAACTATTGATACTACACGTTTTTTTATTGGGTATGAATTTGGAGGTGGGAAAATCACAAACCAAAGGGGACGTATTTTAAAATCATTCTTAGAAGGCAAATCTGTTACCGACTTATTAATAGACCATGAAGGGGGGTATTGGTTTACCACCCTAAACTCTGGGGTATACTACGTTAAAAAACCATCAGTCAATATATATAATATTGCCAACCAAACCAACAATCATGTGAGTAGCCTAGCAAAAACAAAAGAGAAAGAGCTTTTAATTGGATACAATAATGGTAACATTCAAAAAATACTAAAAAACAGGCGTTCTATATCATTAGATACACCCAAAGGTAACCAACGTGCATTTGTTGAGAACAATCCTGTATCTAATACAACATATCTTTACAATACCGACGGCCTTATAAGTACCTCTACTAAAAAGAAGCTACTAGAAGAATATATATTGAAAATCTCAGAACCCATTGACAGTGCTGTTTTTATCTCAGGCACTAAACATTTTTATGCAATAAAGAGGAATAAAATCGCTGTAACGTACAAAAATTTGCCTTACAGGATTCACGATGTAACCACATGGAATAAAGACACCATTCTCAGCACCCCTTTAGGTGTTTTTAAATTCAATAGCGATAGCATTACTCCTTTATCAAAACAATCGACACTTTTTAATTTCAGGAGTGACGATATAGATGTGAGCAGAAATAAAAAAACCTTATACATTGCTACTCAAAATGCAGGATTGGTAATTAATGACGCTAATCACACTTACAATATCACTAAAAAAAATGGATTATATAGCGACATCATTAACGAAGTCTCTATTGAAAATGACTCTACAGTATGGTTGTGCACAAATAAGGGTATAAATAGAATTGTTTTTAGCAAAAACCATTATCAAGTTACTGGAATTGATAAAAAACAAGGGCTACTTAGTGATGAAATTGAAGACCTAGAAATTATAAATGATACCGTTTGGGCAGGAACCAAACAAGGATTGTGCTTTTTTCCAAAAAATCAACTCTTACCTACAAACTACAATAACAGTTATTTTAAGCTTAAGAAAGTATACCTAAATAATAATTCGAAAGACAGCATTAAAGATAACGCCAAACTATCTTATAAGGAAAATGAAATTGATTTTATTGTAGAAGGAATCTCTTTTGCAAATAAGGAGAACTTGCATTATCAGTACAGGTTGAACAATCATCGATTTTGGACTTCCACCAGAGAAAGAAAAATTCACTTTTCATCATTACCCCCCAACGACTATACTTTCGAAGCTAAAATGTGTTTCAACAGCAATAAGTGTTCAGAGAAAATAGTATCTTACTCCTTTAGTATTCTCCCTCCCTTTTGGAAGACAGGCTGGTTTAAAATAATTTGTGCAGTAGCTATTTGTATTCTCATTTATATATTCTTTAGAATACGAGTACTTACCTATAATAAAGACATTGTAAGAGAACTATTACGAGTATTACTAAAATACTTAAAAAGAAAAGAAGATATCTATTTTTCTTTTAAAGAGAACGGTAATGAAGTACGAATTAAATCACAAGACATACTATATATAAAATCTTCAGGAAATTACATAGATATTTTTACAAAAGACAAAACACATACGGTTCGTATGAATATTGGTAAATTCTTAGACCACATTCCTGACAAACTTGAATATATACGCATCCATCGTTCGTATATTGTTCGGATAGATAAAATTACTTCTAAATCTAAAGACAAACTAAAAATTAACGATATACAACTTCCTGTAAGTCAAAGCTACCTTAAAAACTTACAAAATATTCATTTTTAAGCACGAATAGTTCGTACCTAAAATACATAGCATTCGTACCAGCCTCATTTTAGCTGGTAACTATTTTAGCGGCTATCGGTAACAAAAGGGAATAAAGACACTGTCATGTATTTATAATTAAAATAGATTTGAAATAGTAATCATTTAAAAAATTTTAATTATGAAAAAATTAGTATTAATAATATTTGTAACAATAGGATTATTGGCTTGTAAAGAAGAAGAATCTATAATAACAGAAAATGATGCATTAAATATTCTCCAAGACAATAAGACACCACAAGAGTCAAAAATATTTGATTCAGACATAATAACTGAAGCTCAATTTGACTATATGTATTCTCTTCCATCATACAATATCGAAGAACTCAAAAGAGAATTAGAAAAATTAAGTCATGTAGCTAGCTTGAGGTCAGGAAATGTTTGGGGAATTGGTTTAAGTAATCATGTATATAAATGGAACGGAACATATTGGTATCAACCAAATACAGCAGCAAGATTAAAATTTGTTGAAGTTTCAAAACTCAATGATGGTAGTGTCTGGGGAATAGGCTTGAATAATCATGTATATCGATGGAATGGACAACATTGGTACCAGCCTAATACTGCTGCTAGGTTATATTTTATTTCTCCTCAATCATCTATGGTAGCTTTTGGAATAGGTGGTGAAGGAAAACTCTTCATAACGACTAATGGAGGTATAAATTGGTTGCGATTTACAAATGTAGAACGTGCAACTTGGATTTCAAGTGGTGATTTTTTACATCCTTTAACGATAAAAATAGACGACGACAAACTATCTCAATTCAATGTTTTTACATCTGTATTCGACGCAATAATTACTCCTTACACTTATGGAAGGAGACATTCGTCAATGACAGTTGAAGGTGGTTTATGGTCTATTGATTGGCACTATAGAGTATACAAAAGTCTAGATGGAGTTTCATTGCTTCAACCTAACCCAGCTGCTAGACTTCGTCAAATTTCTAGTAATAATTCAGATATAGCTTGGGGTATTGATTTAGAGAATAAAGTATATAAAACAGAAAATTCGGGAGAATGGTGGTTTCAACCTAATAGTGCTGCTCGTTTACAATATGTATCTGCAGCATGGTAATCTAAAATAAAAGCCGAATACTATAATAAATAGTTAACATTTAAGTATGGTCTAAAAACTCAAAAATTATCACAATGAAAAAAATATTTTTATCAATAATTTTCCTTATTAATTATACAATATTGTATGGACAAACTGAATGCTGTACTGAAACAACTAATTTAATTAAGAATGGAGATTTTGAACACGGTTCTCAACCAACTAACACTTCCAATAATATTGATTTAGCATCTTATTGGAATCCCATATGGAGTTATGGTAACCAAGCAGACCTTTATGATGAAAATCATTCTGCTGTTGGTAATCCACCAAGTCCTATGGACGGAAATTACGCCTCGTGCTGGATTGACAATAGAGTAGGAGACGCTACTTATAGAGAGGGCATGCAAGTAAAGTTGGGGTATAATGGATCACCTATAACTATTTTACCCAATACAGGAGATTATAATATGTCATTTGAGTTAGCTAGTTTGTATGGCTTTGGAAACGCAGAAATAGGTATATATGGAGTTTATAATCCACAGAACTCATTAGCCCCTACTCCAACATCTTCACATGCTCCAACTAATTTAGATTTATTTGGCGCAAACAATACCGTATTGTTAGAAACCATTCCTGTGCCTACTAACGCAAACAGTAATAAACAATTAATCTCAATTAGTTTTCCAACCAATTCAGCAAACTTCCCTAACAACGGAATAACACATATATTTATAACCAGAAGTAGTACGGTTTTACAAGGAGGTTACTATGTTGCTTTTGACAACTTTTGTATTTATAATAGAGAAGATGCGCCGAACCAAAGCAAGATAAAGTTTTCGAACACATATCAAAAAATAAAACAATTACCATCACAATATGGAACTACTGATGTAGCAATATATTGTTACCCTCCAGAAATAATTTTAGATGGTTCAAACAATCAAAATGAAACTTCGTATCAGATCGAAATCATGCCATTTGATTTACTTAATTGGACTAGCGGCTCTGTTATTTATGATACAGGTGAAATAGTTGGCCAAGTTCCAAATAGTGTAAATATAACTAATTCATATCCTTGGACATTAAATACCATTTACAGGGTAAAACTTGCCACGAAACCTTGCTATAATGAAGATAATATATTCTTTCAAATAGTAAATCCACCAGAAATAATGCTTCCTACCACTATATCAACATGCGATGGCAATTTCCAAGAAATATGTGGCCCAATAGCTCCTAATGGTTCCACATATACATACCAATGGTATGGACCTGACCATGACCCCACTTCTGTCATTCTTTTAGGAGAGGAAATGTGTTTTACACCATCACAAACGGGGAATTACACCTTAATGGTTACCGATGAAAATGGGTGTACAGCTAACCATACCATTAACGTATTAGATGAAATACCTCAACCCAATTTAGGAAACGATATTACTATAGAATGCGGGCAAAACCCTGTCGGTAATATTAACATATTAAATCAGGGTTTTGACGGCTCTAATTATACCATTACCTGGTATCACAACGGTCAAGAAATTCAAGTTGGAGGCGAAACATTAATGACCTCAATTGCCTCAGGAGAAGTAACGGTTGTTATAGCTGTAGACGGATGCAAATCTGTGTCCGACACTATTACAATTACCCAAGAATATTGCTGTCCTGAGGATTTACAATTAGTAATGGACTGTGAAACCAAAGAACTACGTGTAGAGAACCTCCCTAATAACATAACTATCAATACTATTTTCTGGGATTTAAACAATCAGACAATACCAAATGAAAATAACACCACACTGCAAGTTACTGAAGAAGGTATATACTCTTTTGGAATTATCTTTACCTTTCCTGATGGAACAGAGTGCCATGATTATATTCACTTTGAATATACAGAGGACTATTGCTGTGATGTTACTGGTTCTCAAGCGGTGGTTAGTATGTTAGGTGTAACTAATTATTACAATGTTACAAATACTCCATACGGACCTATGACCATACCAGCAATGTGTGGAAGAGTAGCTCTTGACGGTTCATTGAGTACTTGTGAAGATGCTTATTTTATATCGGTTGCCCCATTTGACCCTGCTTCTTGGAATACCAACCCCCCTATTTTTGAAGGTTGGATACAAGGACAAGCTCCTAATAATATCGATTTAACACAACCTCCATTTAATTTGGTATTCGATAATCAAACATTTTATATGATACAATTTGCTGTAGGTCCAAATTGGGATGATGAATATATTTTATTCTGGTATGATTGTGAAACCAAGAAAGAAATGGTAATTGCCCCCAACCCAAACCAAGGTATCTTTAAAGTTTCCATGACAAATAATGAAGAAGAAGGAATCTTAGAAGTGATAGATTTATCTGGAAATGTGATTTATAAAGGAACTATTTTCAAAGAAAACCCAACAGAAATAGATATTTCTAGAGAAAAATCAGGAGGGTATGTAGTAAAAGTTTCTATTAAAGGAGAAGTGTATACAGAAAAGATTATGAAAAACTAGCCAAAGAACTGAATCAGCTAAAACAGTATCTAAAAGCTAGAATTAAAAAAAATCTTTTTGTAGCAAGCACTATTTTGATTAAAAAACGAAGTGAGAAATTCTATCATCTTGAATTTATAATAAGATTGGATTTCTCACTTCGTTCTAAATGAACGATATTCATTTGAAAACAACTACTAAAGTGAATAGTATCTGATACCATTAAAGCACAAGAAAGCATACCATACAAATTCTGAACAATCTATAAGTGAATATCCCATAGCTTGGGTTGTAACCAAAACCTAAGATACTTTTTATTTAAAAAAAATCTGATAATTAAAACGATTTAAAAAGCTTACTTTTACACTGTAAAACACAATACTTAATAACAAATCAACTTCTTTGAAATACCTTCCTATATCTATTGTATGAAATAGGGTTTTACAATATCTTTGCGGTTTAAAATTTCCACTTGTAAGGAAATTACACAAAACATATCTATATAATGATTAAAATTACATTACCCGACGGGAGCGTTAAAGAATTTGAAATGAGTAGCACACCAATGGATGTTGCTAGGAGTATTAGCGAAGGTTTGGCTAGAAATGTTATTTCTGCTAATTTTAATGGAACTACTGTTGAAACCGCTACTCCTTTAACTACAGATGGCTCGTTGGTTTTATATACCTTTAATGACGCTGCTGGTAAAAAAGCTTTTTGGCACTCTTCTGCTCACGTATTGGCACAAGCAATTCAAGATTTTTATCCGAATGCAAAATTAACGATTGGTCCTGCTATTGAAAACGGGTTTTATTATGATGTTGATTTTGGAGAGGACACTATTTCTGAAAAAGATTTTGATAAAATAGAAAAGAAATTTTTAGAACGTGCTCGTGAAAAAGCGGAATTTAAAATGCGTGCTGTTTCTAAAGCCGATGCTTTAGCTTATTACAAAGCACAAGGCAACTCGTATAAGGTAGAACTTATTGAAGGGTTGGAAGATGGCGATATTACTTTTTGTGACCATAGTGATTTTACGGATTTATGTCGTGGAGGACATATTCCGAATACTGGAATTATCAAGGCTGTAAAAATCATGAACGTTGCTGGTGCTTATTGGCGTGGTGACGAAAAGAACAATCAGCTAACTCGTGTGTATGGAATTTCTTTTCCGAAGCAAAAAGAGTTAAAAGAGTATTTAGAACTACTTGAAGAAGCTAAAAAACGTGACCATAGAAAATTAGGTAAAGAGTTAGAATTGTTTACCTTTTCTCAAAAAGTAGGGCAAGGTTTGCCTTTATGGTTACCAAAAGGTGCTGCGTTGCGCAATCGATTAGAAGATTTCTTAAAAGCTGCTCAAAAAAAGGCAGGGTATGAAATGGTAATGACTCCGCATATCGGACAAAAAGAACTGTATGTTACTTCTGGCCATTATGCAAAATATGGCGAAGACAGTTTTCAGCCCATTACCACTCCTAAAGAAGACGAAGAGTTTTTGCTAAAACCGATGAACTGTCCGCATCACTGTGAGGTATACAACCACAAACCCTATTCGTATAAAGATTTACCAAAACGTTTTGCTGAATTTGGCACGGTATATCGGTACGAACAAAGCGGCGAGCTTCACGGATTGACTCGTGTGCGTGGTTTTACGCAAGATGATGCTCATATTTTCTGTACCCAAGAACAATTAGATGAAGAGTTTAAAAATGTAATTGACTTGGTATTATATGTCTTCGGATCTTTAGGCTTTGAAGATTTTACTGCTCAGGTATCTATTAGAGATATGGAGAACCTTAACAAATACATAGGTCCGGTTGAAAACTGGGAAAAAGCGGAGCAAGCAATTATCAATGCGGCAAAAGACAAAGGTTTAGATTATGTAGTTGAAGAAGGTGAAGCTGCTTTTTATGGCCCGAAGTTAGACTTTATGGTGAAGGATGCTTTAGGAAGAAGTTGGCAGTTAGGCACTATTCAAGTAGATTACAACTTACCCGAACGTTTTGATTTACACTACAAAGGAGCTGATAACCAATTGCACCGACCAGTCATGATTCACCGTGCACCGTTTGGTTCTATGGAGCGTTTTATTGCCGTTTTATTAGAACACACAGCAGGTAATTTTCCTCTTTGGTTAACTCCCGAACAAGTTATTGTACTGCCAATCAGTGAGAAATATCAAAAATATACCAAAAAAGTTTTAACTTTGTTGGAAAATTCCGAAATTCGCACCCTCGTTGATAACCGCAATGAGAAGACTGGAAGAAAGATACGTGATGCCGAAGTTAGCAAAATACCTTTTATGGTTATTGTTGGTGAGCAGGAAGAAAAAGATGGCACGGTATCTGTTAGAAAGCATGGCGAAGGTGATTTAGGAACATTTACTACCGAAGAGTTCATTTCTCTAATACAGAAAGAAGTTAGTAAAACATTGGTTCCTTTTGGAAGTTAAAAAAATAGATAATAATTTAAAATTTATAAGTCATAGCAATTAGAAGAAAAGGCGGGAGAAGACCCGTAAGAGTAATTAAAGAAGATCAACATAGAATTAACGGAAAAATTAGAAATGTTGATGAAGTTCGTCTCGTAGGCGATAACGTTGAAGTAGGTGTATATCCTTTAGCTAAGGCAAAGGAAATTGCCAGGGAGTTAGAATTAGATTTAGTTGAAATTTCACCTAAAGCGGTTCCTCCTGTATGTAAAGTTATTGATTACAAAAAGTTTTTATACGAGCAAAAGAAACGCGAAAAAGCTTTAAAAGCAAAAGCTACTAAAGTTACCGTAAAGGAAATTCGTTTCGGACCTCAAACTGATGAACATGATTACGAATTTAAAAAGAAGCATGCAATTAAGTTCTTACAAGACGGAGCTAAATTGAAAGCTTTTGTATTCTTCAAAGGTCGTTCGATTGTATTTAAAGAGCAAGGACAAATTTTGCTATTAAAATTAGCTCAAGAATTAGAAGAATACGGTAAAGTAGAGCAAATGCCGAAATTAGAAGGAAAACGTATGATTATGTTTATTGCGCCTAAAAAGACGAAATAAGCTACATAAAAATAATATAAGCAAGATAAAACTAAAGAACAAAGATGCCTAAAATTAAAACAAAATCTAGTGCTAAGAAACGTTTCAAGTTAACTGGTACTGGAAAAATCAAAAGAAAGCACGCGTTTAAAAGTCATATTTTAACAAAAAAGTCTAAAAAACGTAAGCTTGCATTAACACACGCTACATTAGTACATAAGTCTGATGAAGCAAACATTAAGCAACAATTAGTATTAAAATAATTGTTAGCTAGGTAGTAAATTAATTATTAACCATGGAGTTGGGCAATAAAGAGTTTTGCGTTTTGAGTTACTAGTTTTGAGTTAAACACAACAAAAACTACTCACTTAAAACTGTGCAAACCGCCTACTACAAAAATACATTTGAATTATGCCAAGATCAGTAAATTCAGTAGCTTCAAGAAATAGAAGAAAAAAATCTTGAAGCAAGCAAAAGGTTACTTCGGACGTCGTAAAAACGTTTACACAGTAGCAAAAAATGCGGTTGAAAAAGGAATGTTATATGCATACCGTGACCGTAAAAACAATAAGAGAAACTTCCGTTCATTATGGATTCAACGTATCAACGCTGGAGCTCGTCAGTTCGGAATGTCTTACTCTCAGTTTATGGGGAAAGTAAAAGCTAATAATATCGAATTAAACCGTAAGGTTTTAGCCGATTTAGCGATGAACAACCCAGAAGCTTTTAAGGCGATTGTAGAAAAAGTAAAATAAGTTTCATAACCTTGCTTATACTAAAAACCCAAACCTTATCGTTT
Organism: Tenacibaculum tangerinum; assembly: GCF_029853675.1. Lineage (NCBI taxonomy): Bacteria > Pseudomonadati > Bacteroidota > Flavobacteriia > Flavobacteriales > Flavobacteriaceae > Tenacibaculum > Tenacibaculum tangerinum. The sequence continues at coordinate 1,765,037 of NZ_CP122539.1, forward strand.
GGGTTTTTTTAAACCACTTATAGTTACTCATTAAAATAATATCTATATCTATGAAATTTTTAAAAATAGTATTTCTCTTTGTGTTAGCTCAACATAGTGTTGCTCAAAACACATTGTCGAAAGAAGAAGTTAAAGATTTACCTAACACTATCGAAAATCAATTTTTAAAGACATATAGGCTTTCTAACAATTGGCAAGAATATAAAATGATAAACCGTAGTGTGTTCTTAACTTTTCAAAAGAATGTGCTAGATAGTGTAGCTGCCATAAAAAAAGAAAGTGCTAGCAAACAAGTAAAAATTGACGAGCAACAAAAAAATATTGCCCAATTACAAACTGAAATAGATCGATTAAACAAAGATTTAACGGCCTCTGTTAACAAAGAAGATACTATTTCTTTTGTTGGCATTCCACTTGACAAAACCACTTACAACACCTTAGTTTGGGCTATTATTTTTGCGCTACTTATTGGATTGCTTTTCTTTCTTTATCGATTTAAAAACAGCAACATAATTACCAAGCAAACTAAAAATTTATTAGAAGAAGTAGAACAGGAGTTCGAACAACATAAAAGAAAAGCTTTAGAGAAAGAGCAAAAACTACGTAGACAATTACAAGACGAGATTAATAAACAACGTGGCGTAAGTTAATTTCTACCACTACAACAAAGTTAAATCCCCGGGCAAGAAACTCGGGGATTTAAGTACTCTAACACTAGAATGTTTGAGTTGAGAACTCTGGCTTATTTTTAAATAGTACACCTTGAGTTTTTTAATAAAAAAATAGCAACTCTTAGCTGTTTTTTTAATATAAGTTACTGTAATTTCTTTTGCTATGACAACCCTGAAATCACTCCACTATTATCAATACTCATATTTTCAGAAGCAGGATTTGCAGGCAAACCTGGCATACGCATCATTTTTCCTAAAATAGGAATGATAAACTGTGCTCCTGCCGCTATTTCAATTTCACGCACATTTACCGTAAATCCTTTAGGTCTTCCAATTAACCTCTCGTCGTCTGAAAAAGATTTTTGGGTTTTTGCCATACATACCGCAAAATCATTAAAACCTAATCGATTAATTCTTCGCAGATTTAACTCTGCCTTTTTATCATAAGTGACACCATCTGCTCCGTAGATTTCTTTGGCAATTATTTCTATTTTTTCTTTTACAGGACTTTTCCAATCATACAAAGGTTTGTAGTGTGTGGCTTTATTTTCAACTACATCAACTACAGCTTTGGCTAAGTTTATAGTTCCTTCACCTCCTTTTGCCCATCCTTCTGAAACTACTGCTTGAACTCCTAACTCGCTGCAGGCATCAATCACAAACTGCACTTCTTCGTCTGAATCAGAAATAAAAGAGTTTATTGCTACCACGGGTTCTATATGGAACTTTCTAATGTTTTCAATATGCTTTTCTACATTTTCAAATCCGTTTTGAACACGTGCTACATTAGGGGTATTGTATTCTTCTTTTGGCGAACCTCCGTGATGACGCAAAGCTCTAATCGTAACGACCAATACAACACATTTTGGGTTTAACCCAGCATATTGCGATTTAATATTCAAGAATTTTTCGGCACCTAAATCGGCACCAAAACCTGCTTCAGTAACCACATAATTCGATAAAGACAATCCCATTTTCGTCGCAATAATCGTATTCGTTCCTTGTGCAATATTTGCAAAAGGACCACCATGAATAATCGCCGGATTTTCTTCTAAGGTTTGCACTAAATTAGGCTTAATTGCATCTTTTAATAAAATAGCCATGGCATCTTGTGCTTTTAAATCGCGGGCAAAAACTGGCTTGTTATCAAAAGTAAATCCGATAAATATATTTCCTAATCGTTCTTTTAAATCATCAAAAGAGGTTGCCATACAAAGAATAGCCATTACTTCTGATGCTGGTGTAATGTTGAATCCATCTTCTCTAGGAATTCCGTTTGCTGTTCCTCCTAAACCGATGGTAATTTGACGTAACGAGCGATCGTTCATATCGATAACACGTTTCCATAAAATAGTACGGGGGTCGATATTTAAGTTATTCGTTTTACTTTGTAGATTATTGTCTATTAACGCAGACAATAAATTATTAGCTTTTTCAATAGCATTAAAGTCTCCTGTAAAATGCAAGTTGATGTCTTCCATAGGAACTACTTGCGAATATCCACCACCAGCAGCTCCACCTTTAATTCCAAAAACAGGCCCTAATGAAGGTTCTCTCAATACTACAGTAGCCTGTTTTTCTATGATATTCAATCCTTCTGTTAATCCTATAGAAACCGTAGTTTTTCCTTCTCCAGCAGGTGTTGGGGTTAATGCTGTTACCAACACTAAATTATTTTCTTTAATTTTTTCTTCATCTATTAAATTCAGCGGTAATTTAGCTTTGTATTTTCCATACATTTCTAAATCATCTTCAGCCACTTGTAACTTCGCAGCTATATGCTTAATATGTTGCAACTCTTTTGCTTGAGCAATCTCAATATCGGTTAAATGCGCCATGGCAAATTATTTAAAATTTAAGTTATTTTTTTACTAAAAAGCAGGTAAATATACACATAATAATTCCCACAGAAACTGACATTTGTTAGCTATTATTCCTCAATTAGTATCTAATCACATAAATATGGTAAAAGAATTGGCTTTTCTTTTAATGAAACGCTATATTTGCACGTTTTAAAAATAAAGTCGATTTAAATTATTTACAATGCAAAACAAAGGATTAATTAAATTATTTGCTATACTTTTTGGTTTAGTAAGTATTTATCAGTTATCGTTTACCTTCTTTGCCAACAAGGTAGAAGATAGTGCGAAAGAGTATGCAAGAGCGAATGTTACAGATAACAATGGTAGAGCTTTAGCTGAATATGAACGAAAATATTTAGATAGCGTAGCTAACAAAGAGGTCATAGACTTAGGTTTTACAGAATACTCTTACAACGACATCAAGAACAAAGAAATGAATTTAGGTCTTGATTTAAAAGGGGGTATTAATGCCATTTTACAGGTATCGGTAAAAGATATCTTAATCGGATTGTCTAACGATTCTCAAAACGCTACTTTTAAGCAAGCATTAACAAATGCTGACGAAGCTCAAAAAGATAGCCAAGAGAACTACTTAGATTTATTCTACAGCGAGTTCGAAAAATTAAGCAAGGGTAGTGTTAAATTAAGCGACCCAAGCATTTTTGGAACTAAAGCTTTACGTGATAAAATAGACTTCAACAAAACAAACGAGCAGGTTAAATCGACTTTACAAGAAGAAATCAACACTTCTATCAACACTGCTTTTGAAGTATTACGTAGCCGTATTGATAAATTTGGAGTGGTACAACCCAACATTCAACGTATTGGTACTTCAGGAAGAATTCAAGTAGAATTACCAGGTGCGAAAGATATTGAGCGTGCTAAAAAATTATTACAAAGTACTGCTGAATTACAGTTTTGGGAAGTACATACAAATGCCGATGTTCAAAACTTTTTCTTTGCAGCAAACGCTAAAGTTGCTGAACTGTTAAAAGATGATACAGCTACTGAAAAAAGTACCGATAGTACTAAAACAGGTAGTGACATTGATGATTTATTAGGAGAATCAGCAGATTCAACAAAGGTGGAAACTCAAAAGAATTTATTCACTTACTTATTTCCAAACATAGCTCAAAGTCCACAACAAGTAACTTCTTTGGTAGCACAAGCTAGAGTTCAAGATACCGCAAAGGTAAATAGCTTCTTACGTAACAAAGAGGTAAGAGCTTTACTACCTAACAATTTAAAGTACACGAAGTTTTTATGGGATTATAAGTCATTTACGCCTCAAAGAAACGCTCAAAACCAAGATGCTGAGCTGTTTGACATGATTGGCTTGTATGCTATTAAATCGAACAGAAAAGACCAAGCACCTATTGAAGGAGACGTGATTGCAGATGCAAAACAAGAATACGATCAGCTGAGTAAACCCGTAGTTTCAATGATGATGAATGGTTCGGGTACCAAGCAATGGGCAAAAATGACGAGCGAAAATGTTGGAAAGTACGTGGCTGTGGTGTTAGATGATTATGTATATACTGCTCCTGTTGTAAATGGTGCGATTACTGGAGGTAATACACAAATTTCTGGAGGTACAATGAGCGTTACTGAAGCACAAGATATTGCCACTGTATTAAAGGCAGGTAAATTGCCTGCTCCTGCAAGAGCTATTCAAATGGAAGTAGTAGGACCATCATTAGGTAAGGAATCTATCGATGCAAGTATGTGGTCGTTCGGATTGGCTATTGTTTTAGTATTGCTTTGGATGTTTTTATACTATGGTAAGGCTGGTTTATACGCCAATATTGCCTTGGTGGTAAATATTTTATTCATCTATGGTTGGTTAGCTTCTTTTGGAGCTGTATTAACATTACCAGGTATTGCAGGTATTATCTTAACCATAGGTATGTCGGTAGATGCTAACGTAATTATTTTCGAAAGAATTAAAGAAGCCTTACATAGAGGTAAAAATCTAGCAGAATCTGTAGATGAAGGATTTAGCTTCAAAGGAGCATTATCTGCCATTATCGATGCGAACATCACTACATTCTTAACTGGAGTTATCTTATATGTGTTTGGTACAGGACCGATTAAGGGGTTTGCATACACATTAATGTTAGGTATTGGTACTTCTTTATTTACTGCAATCTTTATCACTCGTTTATTTATTGACGGTGCTGTTAATAAAGGAACGAACTTAACATTCAATACCAATATTTCTAAGAACTGGTTTCAAAATATTAATATTGAATTTTTACAAAAACGTAAAGTTGCCTACATCATTTCAGGTTTCTTTATCGCTGTTGGATTAGTTTCTATATTAACAGTAGGTTTAAAACAAGGAGTAGATTTTAAAGGAGGGCGTTCGTATGTAGTACGTTTTGATAAGGCAATGAAAGGTAATGAAGTTGCCGAATCATTGAAAGGTGTATTTGGAACTGCTCCTGAAGTAAAAACCTATGGTTCTGACCAGCAATTAAAAATTACTACTGCTTATAAGATAGATGAAGAAGGTACTGAAGTAGACGATCAAGTGCAAAATGCACTATACCAAGGATTAAAACCATATTTAGGTGATACTACTTATGAAAACTTTAAACCTGGCTTTGAAAAAGCAGGAAGCGGTATTATGAGCTACATGAAGGTAGAACCTACCATTGCTGATGATATTAAGCAAGCCGCTTTATGGGCTGTATTAGGTTCGTTAATCGTAGTATTCTTATATATCTTATTGCGTTTTAGAAAAATGGCGTATTCTATCGGTGCGGTTGTGGCAGTTTTCCATGATGTATTGGTGGTATTAGGAGTATTCTCTCTACTGTATAAATTCATGCCATTTGATATGGAAATCGGTCAATCGTTCATTGCAGCTATATTAACCGTAGTAGGATACTCGTTAAACGATACCGTGGTTATTTTTGATAGAATTAGAGAATTTACCGAGGGTAAAAACACCATAACTACAAACCTAGTTAACAAAGCATTAAATAGCACGTTAGGAAGAACTATCAATACTTCATTAACAACCTTATTAGTAATGCTTGCTATCTTCTTCTTTGGAGGAGACAGTATTAAAGGATTTATGTTCGCATTAATTATAGGGGTAATAGTAGGTACCTACTCTTCTTTATTTGTTGCAACGCCAATTATGTTTGACGTTTCAAAAAAGCAAGAAAAAAATAATATAGATACAAACAAACATAAAACCGTTTTGAATAAACTTCAAAACGGTTTTTTCATTTAATATCAAGCCACTATCTTTGCAGTCTGATGAAAATTACAAAACTTCACGATTTATACTTTAAAGAATTTATTTCAGCAACTGAAATTTCTAATATTGTTAGCTCATTAGCTACACAAGTAAAACAAGACTTACCCCCAAACGAAGTCCCTATTTTTATAGGTATTTTAAACGGATGTTTTATTTTTACTGCCGATTTTTTACGCCAATACAAAGGAAACTGTGAAATCAGTTTTGTAAAGCTGTCTTCTTACCATGGCACTTCATCAACAGAAAATGTAAAAAGTTTAATTGGTCTTAATGAAGATGTATCAGGTCGTACCGTTATTATTTTAGAAGATATTATCGATACAGGCAGCACCCTTCAAGAGATTTATGAAATTTTTAAAACAAAAAAATTAAAAGAACTAAAAATAGTAACACTTTTTTACAAGCCTGATGTTTACCGTAAAGAATTACACATAAATTATATCGGAAAAAGTATTGAAGATAAATTTATTGTGGGTTACGGATTAGACTACAACGACTATGGTAGAAATTTGCCTGCTATTTATCAATTAACAACACCACCTAACATGAAAAACATTGTATTATTTGGCCCTCCAGGCGCAGGAAAAGGTACACAAGCTGAAGTATTAAAAGAAAAATACAACTTAGTACACATTTCAACAGGAGAGGTTTTCCGATTCAATATTAAAAATGAAACCGAATTAGGCGTTTTAGCAAAAAAATACATTGATGCTGGAGATTTAGTACCTGATGAAGTAACGATTGATATGTTAAAAGAAGAGGTTAATAAAAATGCAGATGCTGCAGGATTTATTTTCGACGGTTTTCCTCGTACTCAATCACAAGCAGAAGCTTTAGATGCTTTTTTAGCTGAAAAAGGAGAACGTATTAACGGAATGGTTGCTTTAGAAGTATCTGAAGATTTATTAGTTGAACGCCTATTGGAAAGAGGAAAAACCAGCGGTCGCTCTGACGATATGGACGAAAGTAAAATTCGTAATCGTTTTAGCGAGTACAACACGAAAACCGCCGTTTTAAAAGACTATTACCAAGCACAAGGAAACTACTACGGAGTAAACGGAGTAGGTTCTATTGAAGAGATTACACAACGTTTATCAGACGTGTTTGACACACTATAACCTGTTTGAATATTGAATTATTTTAACTAAATTACTTAGGTTACCATGTTAAAAGATTCAACAACCAAACAATTAAACAATTAAAAATGACTGAAGGAAATTTTGTCGACTATATTAAAATCTATGCTTCTTCTGGAAAAGGAGGACGTGGATCTGCTCACTTACATCGCGAAAAATACATCGCAAAAGGAGGTCCTGATGGCGGAGATGGAGGTCGCGGTGGACACGTAGTTATTCGTGGCGATAAAAATATGTGGACACTTTTTCATTTAAAATTTAAACGTCATTTTAGAGCAGAACACGGGGGCGATGGAGGCAGTAGCCGAAGTACAGGACATGATGGTTCTGATGTGATTATTCCTGTTCCTTTAGGAACGATTATTCGCGATGCAGATACCGACGAAATTTTACACGAAGTTATTGAAGACGGACAAGAAATCATCTTATTAGAAGGTGGTAAAGGTGGCCTTGGTAACTGGCATTTTAAATCGTCGACAAATCAAACCCCTCGGTATGCACAACCTGGCATTGAAGGACAAGAAGGCTGGTTTCGTATTGAACTAAAAATTTTAGCCGATGTTGGTTTGGTAGGCTTTCCAAACGCAGGGAAATCAACTTTACTGTCGGTAATTACTGCTGCAAAACCTAAAATTGCCGATTATGCGTTTACTACCCTAAAACCCAATTTAGGTATTGTAGAATACCGCAATCATCAAAGTTTTGTGGTTGCCGATATTCCTGGAATTATCGAAGGAGCTGCCGAAGGAAAAGGCTTAGGACACCACTTTTTACGTCATATCGAACGTAATGCCGCCCTACTCTTTTTAATTCCTGCCGATAGTGACAACATTCAGAAAGAATACGATATTTTATTGAATGAATTGCGTAAACACAATCCTGAACTGTTAGACAAAGACCGATTGTTAGCCATTTCTAAATCAGATATGTTAGACGAAGAACTGAAAGAAGAAATCAAACAAGAGTTACCCGAAGGCATCGAAACCTTATTTATTTCCTCTGTTGCCCAACAAGGCTTGGTGGAACTGAAAGATAAATTATGGCAGATGCTGAACTCCTAAATTTTAGAAATCCCGACTATTTTTAGTTGGGATTTTTCTTTTAAAGAAAACACCTGGATGCCTTTAACCTACCTTACATCTATTCCACAAAAAAACCTCCCAGTTAAAGTCGAGAGGCAAACTTAGATGTTTTCACAACGGAATAATCCTTATTGTGAATTGATTTCAAAATTGTACTGCTAAAATAGTCATTTTTAAATTAATTGCTTATGGTTTTCCGTACTTCTACTAAAAAATATTTCCTTACTTTTATAGTGCAAGCAACTCGTTGTTGTTAACACAAAGAATTGCACCCTTTCCTCTTAAATACATAAAAACATATCGCATAGGTCTTACCCCTTGTGTAGGATTTTTGTGTCTAAAAAAATAATAACATGACTAAAAAAGTTTTAGGCTTAGATTTAGGTACCAACTCAATTGGTTGGGCATTGGTAGAAAACAATTTCGATAAGAAGGAAGGTAAAATACTACAACTCGGTAGTAGAATAATACCCATGTCTCAAGATATTATAGATAATTTTGGGAATGGCATCTCTCATTCTCAAACTTCAGAAAGGACAAATTATAGAAGTACCAGAAGATTATATCAAAGAGATAATTTGAGAAGAGAAAGGCTTCATAGAGTTTTAAATGTGTTAAACTTCTTACCAAAACACTACAAAAAATCTATAGATTTTGAAAAAAAAATTGGTCAGTTTAAAAAAGAAACTAAATTGAATTACTATGAAGATGCTTCTGGCAAATTTCAGTTCTTATTTAAAGACTCTTTCAGCGAAATGCTTTCAGAATTTAAAGCACAACATCCGAGTCTATTTTATAAGAATAAAAAAGGTAAAGAAACCAAAATACCTTATGATTGGACGATTTACTACCTACGTAAAAAAGCATTGAAAGAAAAAATTTCAAAAGAAGAATTATCTTGGTTGTTATTAAATTTTAATCAAAAAAGAGGGTATTATCAATTAAGAGGTGAAGAAGAGGAAATACAAGATGGAAAAACTAAAACTTTTGAAACGTTAAAAGTAGATAGCGTTGAAGATTCAGGTGAAGTCATTAAAAAAACAGGAGAAAACTTATTTACTATTCATTTTGATAATGGTTGGTAATATGACAAGAAAACAACTCGTCCTAATGATTGGTTAAATAAGACCAAAGAGTTTATTGTTACTAGTTCTAAATTAAAAGACGGTACGATAAAAAGAACCTTTAAAGCTGTAGATTCTGAAAAAGACTGGATAGCCATTAAAGAAAAAACACAAAAAGACATAAAAAAGTCAAATAAAACAGTAGGCACCTATATCTATGAAACTCTTTTACAGAAACCTACACAAAAAATAAATGGTGGTTTAATCAAAACCATAGAGCGTAAATTTTATAAGCATGAATTACAAGCCATTCTTGAAACACAAGTTAAACACCATCCCGAATTAAGAAATAAAAAATTGTACGAGGCATGTATTAATGAGCTATACAAGTATAATGAAAGTCATAAGAGTAATATTCTTAACAAGAATGAAAAAAAAATGTTTAGGTATCTTTTTATGGAAGATATTATCTTTTATCAAAGACCTTTAAAGAGTAAAAAATCTACGATTGCTGGATGCCAATATGAATCAAGAAAATACACTAAAAAAAATAAAAAAGGAATAGAAGAAACCATTAAACAACCTTTAAAAGTAATTTCAAAATCAAACCCCTTATTTATAGAGTTTAGATTATGGCAGTTTTTAAGAAATTTGAAAATTTATAAAATCGAAGGAAAGAATGATGTCGACATCACAGATTATTGTTTACGAAGTGAAGAAGAATGGTGTGATTTATTTGATTTTTTAAATGACAAAAAAGAAGTTGAACAAAAAAACATTATTGATTACTTAATCAAAGTAAAAAGATTAGAAAGAGAGCAAAAAGAAAATTACAGATGGAATTATGTTGTTGATAAAAAATATCCAATAAATGAAACTCGTTCATTAATAATTTCAAGGTTAAAAAATGTTGAAAACATCCCAAATAACTTTATTTTAAGTAAAGAAATAGAGAAAAAACTTTGGCATCTTATTTATTCTATAACAGATAAAAATGAATTTATAACCGCCTTGGCGACATTTGCTTTAAAAAACAACTTTGATAAAGAGAGTTTTGTAAGAAGTTTTGAGAAATTCCCTCCTTTCAAAGCTGAATATGGTTCTTATTCTGAAAAGGCTATTAAAAAGTTATTGCCTTTGATGCGTATGGGAAAATATTGGAACGAAGATGATATTATATCTGATGCAAAGAATAGAATTGTAGCTATAAATGAAAGAATTAAACACTTACAAGTCTCAGATGACGAAAAAATTGATGAAAAAAAATTAAGTGAGGCAATTTCTCTTGTTTCAGATGATGAGATACCTTCAAAATTTATTAAAAGCTTTTTAAAATTAAAAGATAAAAATCCGCTTTCTGGTTTAAATACCTATCAAGCATGTTATGCCGTTTATGAAAGACATTCTGAGGTTAATGTAATTCAACAGTGGAAAACACCGACTGATATAAACAACTACTTGTTTGAATTTAAACAGCATAGTTTACGAAACCCTATAGTAGAACAAGTTATTCTGGAAACACTACGAACTGTTAGAGACATTTGGGAATTTAATTTAGAAAACGACCCTGATTTTAAATTCTCTGAAATTCATTTGGAATTGGGGAGAGATATTAAAAACTCTGCTGACAAACGCAAGAAAATAGCGAGTAAACAAAATGAAAATGAAAACAATAGAATTAAACTGCTATTGCATGAATTAAAGAATAATTATACAAAAGAAGATATTAGACCCTTTTCTCCAAACCATCAAGAAATTCTAAAAATTTATGAGGAAGGTGTTTACCAAAACCCTAAAACTTCTTTTAATACCGTAAGTGAAGAAGAAATTTCAAAAATTAGAAAAAACACAAGTCCAACAGCAACAGAAATAACAAGATATAGGTTATGGTTAGAGCAAAACTATATTTCTCCGTACACTGGACACCCTATTCCACTGAGTAAGTTATTTTCATCCGATTATCAAATTGAACACATTATACCACAATCTCGATATTTTGATAATTCTTTAAGCAATAAAGTTATTTGTGAAAGCGCTGTTAACGAGCTTAAGAGTAATCAAACAGCGTATGAATTCTTAAAAAATTCACCAGAACAAATCGTTAATTTAGGAAATGGCAAAACTGTTAAACTTTTATCATTAGAAAGCTATATAGCGCACTGTGAAAACTACTTTAAGAACAATAGAGCAAAGTTAAAAAACTTGTTAAGTGAAGATGTGCCAGAGGGTTTTATTAACCGACAAATGAATGACAGTAGATATATTAACAAGTTCATAAAGGGATTACTAAGTAACATAGTTAGAGAGGAAAATGAAAAAGAAGCAACTGCCAAAAATTTAGTTCCTGTTTCTGGAGCAATAACGAGTAAACTGAAACAAGATTGGGAATTGAACGAGGTTTGGAATGAATTGATAACACCTCGCTTTAAACGTCTGAATCAAATAACAAACTCTCAAGATTATGGTTATATCGATTTTCAAAAAGATAAGAACGGTAATAACACAGGAAAAGAGTTCTTTAGAACCAAAAGTCCAACAAACGTACATAAAAAAAGAATCGACCATCGCCACCATGCACTAGATGCTTTGGTAATTGCCTGTTGCACAAAAGACCATGTTAATTATATCTCTTCTTTAGAAACCGAAAGAACTAATTACTCATTAGTGAATAAATTAAGACATCAAAAAAAAATACAACGACTGAATAAAAAAGGTGAACTCGTAACAAAGAAGATAGCGACTACCTATAAAAAACCATGGAGTTCGTTTCGTGATGACGCAAAAGAAAAATTAGATACAATAATTGTTAGTTTTAAAAAAAATACTCGGGTTATTAATAAAGCAACTAACAAATACTTGTCGTATAAAGACGAACAAGGAAATTTACGTTTAGATAAAAACAAGAATCCAAAAAAAGCAATTACCCAACAAACCAAGGGAAAAAACTGGGCTATACGCAAACCTTTACATACTCCTTTACCTTATGGGAAAAATCAATACAATTTTACAATACTTGAAATTTGTAAAAATGTTAGAAATCGAAACTTTATTAATGATAAAATAATTAAAGTCAAAGTAAATGACATTTTTATAGAAAAAAACTCAAAAGTTGGAGACACACAAAAATATTTAAAGAAACACCCTATCAGCATTAATGGTGAGGTTATTAAATATACTATTTTTAATTTACCACAAAAAAGGTACAGAAAAAGAAAACCTATTAACACTTTATCTAATAGAGGTCAAGGAGGTATTAAAACATTAAGAAATGCCTTAGATTTTATTAATAAAATTTCTGATATTGGTATTAGAAATGACTTATTAAACCATCTAAAAGAACATAAAAATGATATTGATATTGCTTTTTCCGTTCAAGGGTTAGAACAATTTAATATAGAAAGAAAAATTCCTGTCTTTAGATTACCCATCTCTGAATATTCTGAAGGTAAATTTCCTATTGGAGTAAATAAAAAATATGGAGAAGCAGAAAGTGGTACAAACCTATTTTTTGCGATTTATTGGAATGAAGATCAGCAAAAAAGAGAATTTGAAACGCTCCCTTTAAATGAAGTTATTGAACATCAAAAATGGAGAGCCACGTTAACCAAAGAAGAACGAAAAGAAACGCCTTTAATACCCATTAAACCCTCTAAAGGGAAGTTTTTATTCTCGTTATCTCCCAACGATTTGGTATATGTACCTACAAGTGAAGAAATTGAAAATTCTAAAAATATTGATTTTGATAATTTAACTAAAGAAAGAGCTAGCCAAGTTTATAAGATGGTAAGCTCTACAAATAAGCAATGTTTCTTTTTAAACAACAGAGTGTCAAGCCCTATTAAAAACAAATTAGAGTTTTCTGCTCTCAATAAAATGGAAAAAACAATAGAAGGTATAATGGTAAAAAATGTATGTTGGAAACTAGTCGTGGATAGGTTAGGGAATATTATTAAAGTAATAAAATAGACACCGTATTATCATGTTAAAACGCACCATATATATAGGCAATCCTAGCTATTTACGACTCAAACAACATCAGTTAGTCGTAGCTTGCACCAATACCAAAGAACCAAAAGGAACCGTACCTATTGAAGATATGGCGTTGTTAGTATTAGACCATCCTCAAATCACCCTTTCTACCCAGCTTATCAACCGTTTAATGGGCAATACGGTTGCGATTGTTCATTGCGACAACCACCACCTTCCGAGCGGTTTGATGTTGCCTATGGCAGGACATTCTCAACTTACCGAGCGTTGGCGACATCAATTAGCAGCTTCAATTCCTTTGAAAAAACAATTATGGAAACAAACCATTACTGCCAAAATAACCAATCAAAAAGAATTACTCGCTAAATACCAACAGCCCACAGAAGCTATGAATGTGTACTTACAAAAGTTAGTTTCGGGAGATGAAACCAATATGGAAGGGAAAGCTGCCAACCATTATTGGAAATACATTTTAACCGATTTTCAGCGAGAGCGTTTTGGAGAAGCGCCTAACAATTTTCTCAATTTCGGATATGCCGTATTACGAAGTATTGTAGCTCGGGCGTTGGTAAGTAGCGGGTTGTTACCCGCCATGGGTATTTTTCATAAAAACAAATACAATCCGTATTGTTTAGCCGATGATATTATGGAGCCCTATCGCCCGTTTGTAGACCTATTAGTTTTAGAATATATAACGCTACACCCTACCGAAGAAGAATTGACTCAACAAGCCAAAGCGCACTTGTTAACCATTGCTACACAAGACGTACTTATCGATGCCAAAAAGCGCCCTTTATTGGTCGCCGTAACTACTACTACGGCTAGCTTGTATAAATGCTTTACTGGAGAACGCAGAACCATTTTATACCCTCTTATGGTATGAGTGAGCAGCGGTATAATGCCTATCGAGTTATGTGGATATTAGTATTGTTTGATTTACCTACTGAAACCAAAGCCGAGCGAAAGGCGGCAAGTACGTTTAGAAAACGATTGATAGCCGATGGTTTTGTAATGTTTCAGTTTTCCATTTATATGCGGCACTGCCCCAGTAGAGAAAATAGCAAAGTACATGTAAAAAGAGTAAAAAGTTCGTTGCCTAAGTATGGAAAAGTATGTGTATTTGAAATTACAGACAAGCAGTTTGAGATGATGGAAATTTTTCATGGTAGAAAAGAAATTCCAAAACCTCAACCAGTACAACAACTAGAATTGTTTTATTTTTTGTTTTCTATAAAATGTAAAAACCACCTGTAAAATAGGCGGTTTTTAACATTTACCTTGTGATTGCTCACGTAAAAATACAATTTGAAATCAATTCACAACTAGGGTCTACATAAGTCGTTAGGTCTCCTACTTGTGATTGCTCACGTAAAAATACAATTTGAAATCAATTCACAACCGAATCAGATGCGGATATAACAATAACACCCTTGTGATTGCTCACGTAAAAATACAATTTGAAATCAATTCACAACAGGATCTAGATCTTCATTAGCCTTGGTTAACTTGTGATTGCTCACGTAAAAATACAATTTGAAATCAATTCACAACGGTAACGAAGTTGTGTTAGAAAAAGACCAACTTGTGATTGCTCACGTAAAAATACAATTTGAAATCAATTCACAACTATATAGTTACCAAAACTATCTTTTGATTTCTTGTGATTGCTCACGTAAAAATACAATTTGAAATCAATTCACAACGATGTGTCAGATGTTCGGTTATCAATGAAACTTGTGATTGCTCACGTAAAAATACAATTTGAAATCAATTCACAACCCCATGTCATGTTTTTTATATCTAGGTATTCTTGTGATTGCTCACGTAAAAATACAATTTGAAATCAATTCACAACTATCATTGAATCCATGATTATTTAGTTTTTCTTGTGATTGCTCACGTAAAAATACAATTTGAAATCAATTCACAACATTGTTTTTATTTTTAACTCGGTACTCCGACTTGTGATTGCTCACGTAAAAATACAATTTGAAATCAATTCACAACGTTGAAAAACTACAAGAGACAATTGTGAAACTTGTGATTGCTCACGTAAAAATACAATTTGAAATCAATTCACAACTATATGTAAATCAAAATAGTAAGAAAAAAACTTGTGATTGCTCACGTAAAAATACAATTTGAAATCAATTCACAACAAATAAGTTCGGGTATTATTTAGACACTCCCTTGTGATTGCTCACGTAAAAATACAATTTGAAATCAATTCACAACTGTAGATTCGAAAACCTACTGTTTATTTAACTTGTGATTGCTCACGTAAAAATACAATTTGAAATCAATTCACAACATAAGATGATAAGTTAACAACACATCTTTACTTGTGATTGCTCACGTAAAAATACAATTTGAAATCAATTCACAACAGGTGGCGGCTCTACTCCTATTAAGACTTTCTTGTGATTGCTCACGTAAAAATACAATTTGAAATCAATTCACAACTCTGTGTTAGACACATACAACGCATCTCCTCTTGTAATTGCTCACGTAAAAATACAATTTGAAATCAATTCACAACACCCAACAAGAAAGTATTTAGATGCTTGATCTTGTGATTGCTCACGTAAAAATACAATTTGAAATCAATTCACAACTAGTTACATTTTCATAATTAGAACGGTATTCTTGTGATTGCTCACGTAAAAATACAATTCTGAAATCGAGGTACGAAATTCAGCGAATTCTTAAAACAATAAAACCCCATGAGCTAAATCAATTCACAACTTCCTTTGATAATTTCATTTCTTAAATCTTCTTGTGATTGCTCACGTAAAAATACAATTCTGAAATTGAGGTACGAAATTCAGCGAATTCTTAAAACAATAAAACCCCATGAGCTAAATCAATTCACAACCTTCCCAATAAGCGTAGCCGCCGTCTGACTCTTGTGATTGCTCACGTAAAAATACAATTTGAAATTGAGGTACGAAATTCAGCGAATTCTTAAAACAATAAAACCCCATAAGCTAAATCAATTCACAACTGGTACTAGGTTATATTCTACTCCGTTTATCTTGTGATTGCTCACGTAAAAATACAATTCTGAAATTGAGGTACGAAATTAAGCGAATTCTTAAAACAATAAAACCCCATAAGCTAAATCAATTCACAACACTCTAAAGTAAAAACAAATATAGACGTAACTTGTGATTGCTCACGTAAAAATACAATTCTGAAATTGAGGTACGAAATTCAGCGAATTCTTAAAACAATAAAACCCCATAAGCTAAATCAATTCAGAACATTCCTCTTCTAGTTTCTTGCTTCTTGTTTCTTGTTTCTTGTTTCTTGTTTCTTGTTTCTAAAAACGAATCACTTATTATTGATAATTGTTCCCTGATATATCGCCCTGCGATTAAAAAACTACAAAACTCTTTTTGCTTTTACAAACTCCTTTTTCCAATACGTTTCATTCATAGAAGAAACAATCACTCCTTGTGAGGTTGTCGAATGAATAAAAAACACTTCATTATTTACCACAGCAGTTACCAACCCTACGTGATTAATTCCACCCTCTAAACGAGAGATGTCAAAAAACAATAAATCTCCAACTTTTACTTCCTCTAAGTCAATTGTTGTCCCTTTTGTACTCATGGCGCTAGACGAACGCGGTAACTGAACTCCTATTTTTTTAAACGATGTATTGACCAATCCCGAACAATCCATTCCTTTGCGAGTCGTACCTCCCGCCCCATACGGCACACCCTTATAATCATTGGCAATCGTTATCAGTTGCTCAACTTTGGTGCTTTTGGTTGAATTTTTAGACGACTCTTTTGTTGCACTTCCTTGATTCGAGTAACGAAACACAATAAATGCCATTAAAAACACCCATAAAAACCATTGTCTTTTCATACTTACAGCACACGTTTGGCTTTAATAAAAGCACGTTTCCAATAACTCTCATACAACGAAGTAACAATCACTCCTTTTGAGGTAGTTGAGTGAATAAAACGAATATCTCCGTTCGTAACAGAGGTCACCAAGCCAACATGATTTATTTTCCCCCTCTTTCTTGATGTTTTAAAAAACAACAAATCACCTCTTTGCACTTCTCGTAATGGAATACTTATCCCTTGCGCATACATTTCATAAGAAGTTCTACCAATGGGTACATTTCGTTGCTGAAATGAGGTAAAAATCAATCCCGAACAATCCATTCCTTTCTTGGTCATTCCTCCAAAGCGATAGGGCACACCTTTATACGTAACAGCTGTCCACACGACTTTATCTGCTATGCTTGCCTCTCCTGAAATACTCGTGTTTTTTTCTGAAAGAGTTCTGGTATCGGTTGTTTTTTTATAAGTGCTACTTACATTTTTTGAAGCGCCACACGAAATCATCAAAAAAGAAAATAGACAAACAAAAAGTAGCTTTCTAATCATGGTTCCTTTGGTCTTTTAATCCTGCAACGATTAACTTCGCCGTTTTAGCCGAGGCTCCTTTTCCTCCTAACTTTTGCTCTAAATCAAAATATGATAAAAACATTTTTTGACGATGTTCTTGCTCAAGAATTTGCTCTAATTCATGTTGTAGGTTTTGTTTGGTAAAATCGTTTTGTATCAACTCTTTCACTACTTCTCTGTCCATAATCAAATTCACTAAAGATATGTATTTCAAGGTAATAATTCGCTTGGCTATTTGGTACGAAATATTGCTTCCTTTATAACAAACCACTTGTGGTACTTTAAACAATGCTGCTTCTAAGGTTGCGGTTCCAGAAGCTACCAGTGCCGCATGAGAAATGCTTAGCAAATCGTAGGTTTTGTTATTGATGAATTTTACATTGGTATCTCCAATGATTGCTTTGTAAAATTCATAGGGTTGACTTGGGGCTCCTGCCACCACAAATTGATACATAGGAAAATCGTTGACTAGCGATAACATTACAGAAAGCATTTTTGTAATCTCTTGTTTTCTACTTCCTGGCAATAGTGCTATGATTTCTTTGTGTCCTAAATCGTGTTCTTCTCTAAACTTTTTAATCGATACTTGCTTTCTTCCTGCAATTCCGTCAATTAACGGATGCCCGACAAAATGCACATCGTAGTCGTACTTTTTATAAAACTCTTTTTCAAATGGAAGAATGACAAACATCGCATCAATATCGCGTTTGATATCTTTTACCCTGCTCGCTCTGCTTGCCCAAACTTGCGGAGAGATATAATAATTTGTTTTAAATCCTTGTTGCTTTGCCCATTTGGCTATACGAAGATTAAAACCAGAATTATCAATAAAAATAATGACATCTGGATGGTATTGAGCAATGTCTTTTTTACAGAAAGAAATCATGCCTAAAATCTTACGTAAATTCATCAATACCTCAACAAACCCCATAAAAGCACGTTCTTTATAATGCTTTACAAGTGTACCTCCTACTTCTTGCATTAAATCTCCACCCCAAAAGCGAATATCGGCTTTAGGATCTTCCTTCAATAAAGCTTTCATCAAATTGGCCCCATGCAAATCGCCTGAAGCTTCTCCTACAAGAATGTAATATTTCATGTACTGAATTTAGAAAATTTTTAAAACTACTGTAAAAAGCGCTATGGCTATCGTAGTGATTAATACTCCTTTTGCTCTGTTATCTTGCCTTTTCTTTAAAAACACCCAAAAGACAAATAAATTGGGTATGGCTGCTAAGGCAATTACCGAGCCTAATACCCCTCCTTGCCTAATTTTATATATGGTTTCTGAAAAGCTAAGGTCTGAGATATACTCTAAATAGATGAAGAAACCACTAAATGTTGCAAACAAGGAAACTAGAATTCCGATAAGTATTTCTTTTTTTACATGTCCCATGTATGTAATTTTTGAATTGCGTGATGCGCTGTCATATCGTACTGAACAGGAACAACCGATATGTAGCCATTTTCCAACGCCCAAATATCCGTATCTTGTCCTTTATCTCTGTTTATAAATTCTCCAGACAACCAATAATATTCTTTTCCAAACGGACTCTTTCGTTTATCAAATGTTTCATTCCAATACCCGTTAGCCTGACGGCACACACGAACTCCTTTGATTTCTTCTTCTTTTAACTTGGGTATATTCACATTTAAAACAACACCATCGGGCAATCCATTTAATAAAACGTTGAGTACTATTTTTTCTATAAACTTACGTGCTGCTCTAAAATCGGCATGCCAATCGAAATCTAATAATGAAAAGCCTATGGCCGGAATTCCTTCAATACCAGCTTCAACCGCTGCACTCATGGTTCCTGAATAAATTACATTGATAGATGAGTTTGCGCCATGGTTAATTCCTGAAACACATAAATCGGGAGTACGATTTAAAATTTCGTTCTTTGCCATTTTTACGCAATCTGCTGGGGTTCCTGAGCAACTGTATTCGATTTGCGGACCTTCATCGATGGTAATAGGGTTACAATGCAATACGTTGTTAACCGTAATAGCATGCCCCATTCCGCTTTGCGGACTATCGGGAGCTACTACAACTACATCTCCTATTTTATTCATAATTTCAATCAACATACGAATTCCTGGGGCTGTTATTCCATCGTCATTCGTAACTAAAATTAGGGGTCTGTCTGACATACTAGTTAAGTTTTACAACAAATGTACTATAAAAAATGGACTCTTTTTTTAACATTTTGTAAAGACAGATTGATTGAATTTATACGTAAAATTGTGGAAATCAAAACTAAACATTATGGTACGAATTATTATTTACATAACTGTTTTTGTAATTTCTACTTTTTTTTCAATCATTTCTATATAAAACATTCTGTCATTAAATAAATTATATGCAATTTAATTGATGGCGTGTAAATTGAAATTGAAGAAATGAGTTAGGGAAATATAACAAAATGCCGTAAGGTTATGTGACTAATATATTACAAACTATTTTAAAGAAATTCTCAAAAGGAATTTATAAAAAATCATAATACTAAAAAAAATTGGCATTATTTTAGTAGCTTAGCACTAATAACTGCTTACAACAAATTAAAAAAGACAGAAGGTTATATGAAGACGAAACTTATTATTCCATTTTTAGCAATTACCCTTTTATTTTCTAACTCTGTAAGCTCAAGTACGGTTTACAACAACGATCCAGAAAAAGATCGCGTAATTGTTTATGTTTTGAAAAACATCTTAAGCAGGTATCATTATGTTCAAAAAGAGTTGAATGATGATTTTTCTGAACACGTATACACAAGTTTTATAGATGGTCTTGACCCAAGCAAACGTTATTTTACACAAAAAGATTTAAAAGAATTTTCTCAATACAAATACCAAATTGACAACCAGTTAAAAAATTCTAATATTGATTTTTACAAATTAGTTTACAATCGTTTTCTAGAAAAGGTGACAAAAGCAAAAACAACCTACCGTTCGCTGCTGAAAAAACCTTTTAATTACAATAAAAAAGAAATTATTGATGTCGATTATGACAAGATTCCGTTTGCTAAAAACGAAACTGAACTAACCGACTATTGGAGAAAACAACTCAAGTTATCAATTTTAGGCAATATTGAAGATGCTGAAAATCAACAAAACGAAAAAGCCAAAAAGGACAAAAATTTTAATAAGAAAAATTTTAAGGAATTAGAGATTGAGGCAAGAAAAAAGGTGCTAAAAAACATGGACGATTTGTATATGCGAATCGGCGAGCTTGAAAATTCTGACTGGTATTCTACTTTTTTAAATAGTGTAGTAAGTGGTTTTGATCCGCACACCACCTATATGTCTCCTCGAATTAAAACACGTTTCGACCAAGAAATGTCTGGTAAACTAGAAGGTATAGGAGCTCGTTTGCAAAAAAAAGGAATTTATACACATGTTATCGAGTTAATTTCTGGTGGACCTGCATGGAAACAAGGTGAGTTAGAGGCTGATGATATTATTCTAGAAGTTGCTCAAGGTAACGAAGAACCACTAGACATTGTTGGAATGCGCTTGGATGATGCAATTAAATTTATCAAAGGAAAAAAAGGAACAGAGGTTCGTTTAACGGTAAAGAAAAAAATTGACGGTTCTATTAAAATCATACCGATTATTAGAGATGTTGTTGAACTGGAAGAAACTTTTGTAAAATCGAGTATTGTTGAAAAAAATGGTACTAAATACGGAATTATCAACCTTCCTAGATTTTATATTGATTTTAATGATTTAAGCCGTAGAGATGCTGCCAAAGACATGGAAAAAGAAATTGAACGTTTAAAAGAAGAAAATGTACAAGGTTTAATTGTCGATTTACGTGATAATGGTGGTGGGTCTTTAAAAACAGCCATTGAAATTGGTGGTTTGTTTATCAACAAAGGTCCTATAGTACAAGTAAAATATCGTGGTGAAGACCCCGTGGTAAAAGCCGATACAGACCCTACAACTCAATGGCAGGGCCCGTTGGTAGTCATGGTTAATGAATTTTCTGCATCTGCTTCCGAAATTTTTGCTGCGGCAATGCAAGATTATAAGCGTGGGGTTATTATAGGAGGTAAGCAAACCTATGGTAAAGGAACCGTACAAAATGTACTGCCTATCAACCGTTTTTACCAAGAGTACCCAGACGATTTAGGAGCTCTTAAAATGACTATTCAAAAGTTCTACAGAATCAACGGGGGGTCTACCCAAATTGAAGGAGTATATTCTGATATTTCACTACCTACTCGATATAGTTATATGGATTTCGGAGAGCGTGATTTAGACGGTGCTTTACCTTGGGATAAGGTGAAACAAGCAACCTACACCGCTACCAATTCATATAGTAATTTTGCCGATGTTGTATACAACAGTAAGCAACGCGTAATGAATAGCGAAAAGTTCACTAAAATAAACGACTATGCCAAGTGGCTAAAGAAAAACCAAGAAGAACGACTCTATTCTTTAAACTACGAAGCGTTTAAAAAAGAAAGCGACACTAAAACCAAAGAGGGTGAACAATTTAAAGACATTTTTAAGTTTGATTCTCAATTAACGTTTGCGTCTCCTAAATATGAAGTAGCCTTATTTAAAAAAGACACCGTTTTAGAAGAAAAACGCATACGATGGCATAAAAATCTTCAGAAAGATATTTACGTAAACGAAGCGTTAAATGTGCTTAGTGAATTGAAAATGAACAATAATCATGTTGCTGTAAAACATTAAAAAAAGGGTTCGTTTGAACCCTTTTTTCTTTCCTTTACTTTTTTATGTTACGAAATACTTTTTTAAACCTGCTTGCTAAGTATTCAAATGATAGTAGTATTAACTTCTCGCTATGGCAAGAAATTGAGAAACGTTATACACACACAAAAAGACATTATCATACGCTAGAACACCTTACCAGTTTATTTTTTCAACTAAATTCAGTAAAAGAGAAAATAACCCATTGGGAAACTATTTTATTTACGCTTTTTTATCATGATATTATCTACAACGCTTTAAAAAACAATAATGAAGAAAAAAGTGCAAAACTTGCTATTGAAAGAATGAAGCAACTCTTAGTTCCAGAAGAAATCATCAACAACTGTCGTGCTCAAATATTAGCCACCAAAGCTCATAACCTGTCTAAAAGTTCAGATACTAACTATTTTATCGATGCTGATTTATCAATCTTAGGTCAAGAATGGGAAGTATATGTTCAGTATTATAAAAATGTACGCAAAGAATACACCATGTATCCGAATTTAATTTATAATTCTGGTCGAAAAAAGGCTTTACAGCATTTTTTAACTATGGAAAACATCTATAAAACTGACTTTTTTTATGAAAAATTCGAGAAAAATGCACGTACGAATATACAACGAGAAATAGCGCTATTATAACAACGCTATGGTAACTACCAATCCTTCATTAGAGCGAACATTAAATACCGTTTCGTCTTCAAAAATTAAATATTGCCCTTTTATTCCTACTAATTTTCCTGTATACGTTTCTTCTTTTTCTAAGTTTAAACTTTTAGGTTTTTTAGGATATTTTTCAACAGGAAACTGAATGTTTGTTTCGGTATTGTTTGCGATATAGTATTCTTTAGCTTCATCAGGAATAAACGCTTGTAGTTTCTCTCTCCACTCGACTAAGTTTTCATCTTTCATATCATTCTTCAGCATAGTCCTCCAGTTCGTTTTATCGGCAACGTGCTCTTTTAAAGCAACTTCTGTTATTCCTGCTAAATAACGATTGGGTACTTCTACAATTTCAATCGCTTCATGTGCTCCTTGATCTATCCAACGAGTAGGTACTTGCTGCTTTCTAGTAACCCCCACTTTTACATTACTCGAATTGGCTAAATATACAATATGCGGCTGTAGCTGCACTTTTTTCTCATAATCTAGATCTCTATCTTCCTCTCCTAAATGCGCTTTACTCAATTCAGGGCGCATAATCCAATCGCCTGCTGTAGGTGTTTCAAAAAAGCACTCTTTGCAAAAACCTTGACGGTAAATTTTCTTTTCTAAATGGCAGTGTAAACACTCATACGTAACAAAACTAAGGGTCAGTTCTTTATTCAATAATTGGTTCATATTTAAAAAATCTTCCCCCATATCTAAATAATACTGAACTGTACTTAAATTCTCCGTAGGCATTTTTTTTAAAACTCCTTGGTATTGCATGTCTTAAATTTTGTTACTTTTAGCTTCACAAAATTACAGTAAAAAAATTGAATTAATAGTTATTCTATGTCGTTTCCATTTATAAATTCAATCATTTCTTGGTTCTTGAAAAAGCGCAAGCATCAGGTAGAGTTATTTTTAAAGTACCCTATTGATGTGCAAAAAGAGTTATTGCAAAAACTTATAAATTTTGCTAAAAACACCGAATTTGGTAAACAACATCATTTTTCTTCTATTAAAAACTATACCGATTTTGCTAAGAATGTTCCTATTCAACAATACGAAAGTATTGAACCACTTATTGAACGTTGTAGAAAAGGAGAGCAGAATTTATTTTGGCCTACTCCCATACGTTGGTTTGCAAAATCTAGTGGTACCACCAATTCTAAAAGCAAGTTCATTCCTGTAAGCGATGAAGCTATTGAGTATTGCCACTTTAAAGCAGGAAAAGATATGCTATGCTTGTATATTAACAATAACGAAAATGCACAGCTTTTTACTGGTAAAGGACTTCGCTTGGGCGGAAGCTCTGCCGTATACGAAGACAACAATACCTATTTTGGTGATTTATCGGCTATTATTATTGAAAATATGCCTTTTTGGGCAGACTTTAGCTCAGCTCCTAAGCAAGAAATCGCTTTGATGAGCGAATGGGAAATTAAAATGGAAGCCATTATCAATGAGACGATAAATGAAAATATTACAAGTCTAGTAGGCGTTCCTTCGTGGATGTTGGTACTATTGAATCGGGTCTTAGAAAAAACTGGAAAGGATAACATTTTAGAGGTATGGCCTAATTTGGAAGTTTATTTTCATGGAGGTGTAAACTTTAGTCCGTACATAGAGCAGTATAAAAGACTCATTCCTAAAGAAGATTTTAAATACTATGAAACGTACAATGCTTCGGAAGGATTTTTTGCTATTCAAGACAGAAACAATTCTGACGAAATGTTGTTGATGCTAGACTACGGAATTTTTTATGAGTTCATCCCTATGAGCACGTATAATGGAGAAAACTCTACTGCAATTCCACTTTCTAAAGTTGAAAAAGATGTAAATTATGCGATACTTATAACAACCAATGGTGGTTTATGGCGTTACCTAATTGGTGATACGGTTAAATTTACCTCAACAGACCCCTATCGCATAAAAATTACAGGGCGAACCAAGCATCATATCAATGTTTTTGGTGAAGAACTCATTATTGAAAATGCTGAAGAAGCCTTAAAAGCTGCCAGTAATAAAACCAATAGTGAAGTAAAAGAATATACCGTTGGTCCTATTTTTATGAATGGGAAAGAGAATGGAGCACACGAATGGATTATTGAGTTTAAAAAACCTCCTAAAAACCTAGCTTTTTTTACAGAAATGTTAGACAATTCTTTGAAAAACTGCAATTCTGATTATGAGGCAAAACGTTATAACAATATGACTTTGGCGATGCCTAAAGTTCATCAAGCTCGTGAAGGT
The DNA here is from genome assembly GCF_029853675.1 of Tenacibaculum tangerinum. NCBI lineage: Bacteria > Pseudomonadati > Bacteroidota > Flavobacteriia > Flavobacteriales > Flavobacteriaceae > Tenacibaculum > Tenacibaculum tangerinum. The sequence goes on from NZ_CP122539.1 coordinate 1,790,159, forward strand.
TTGTTTTATGATTGGATGAAGAAAAAAGGAAAATTAGGAGGTCAGCATAAAGTACCTCGATTATCGAACAATCGAAATTTTGTTGAAGAATTATTAACACTATAGAAGTTTTTAGGGCGTTTTTATAGTAATCGGCAATTGATATTGTGTTGTAACTGGAACTCCTCTCTTCATAGCAGGTTGAACTGTGGGTAGTTTGGCAATTGTTAATTTGATAATACTGTCTAATGCAGGCAACTGACTATCAATCGTCTTAGAAGCTATAATTTTCTCTACTAGAAACTTCCCTTTTTTGTTAATAAGTAACTTTATAACCACCTCTTCGTTTAAATTAGTAGCTGTTGTAAAGTTATATTGTTGCAAACTGGTTGCTATTCTTTTATGAATTTCTTCTCTAAAACATGCATCTTTCTCCTGAACAGGTAAATTTATACAACTGGTGAAGCTAGGAGAAACATCAACTTTTGTAAAATTAACTACATTATCTGCATCAGCTCTACGTTCGCCTTTTTTAAAAGGCATCTTATCACACGATACTAATACCGTAAAAAGTAATAAAAAACAGCAATTCTGAAACGTCATTTCTATTGATTATGAGTTGAAATTACGAAAAAAATCTCATAAAAACCTGCTTACAGTAAAAGGAAATACACTGTGCAAAAAAAGTGTAGAATAGCTACCTAAAAACCTTTTTATAGCTGTGGTTTTTTGTTTGAGTGTGCCATAATTTTGGTGCAATAAATTTAAAAACTAACTAATTATGAGGTCAAAAAGTTTCAATACACTAATTACTTTGAGTTTATGTGTAATAGTAACAGGCTGTAAATCTGTAAAAGTCAAGACAAACGATAAAACGAACCCTAACCTATCAGTAGGAGTATTTACCGGAGGTTTAAAGAAAACAGCCATGGTGAAGTCCGATGAAATGCCAAAAAAAATATTAGTAGCTGAAAATGAAAAAGTTTTCTGGATTGCAGGCGGTTCTGATGAAAGTGGTTTGAAAAGTTTAACAACTGAAGTAGTTTCTGGCGGACTCCTTAGATATCAGGATAAACTTTTAAAAAAAGTTAGCGAGACGAACGATACCACTGCTACTGGATTAAGTAAAGTAGGTGTTTTAACTTCAGGAGAATTAGAATTTGACAGTCCCACATCGAAAATAATTTTAAAATCTGAAGCTGTCGATTGGGCGGGTAATATAACGTTTACACCTACTGTAAGTGTTGAAAGAATTCCTAAGCCCATTGCCCGTTTATCGACAAATACCACTCTTATAAATCGTGGCGAGAATGTACAATTAACATACGAAACCGAACACGCTTCTAACGTGTTTTTAAACAATACTGAATTGACAACTTTTAATGGACAACGAACTGTTGCTCCCACCAGTACAACCCGCTATATTTTAAGAGCAGAAAATGAAGTTGGTACAGCTCAAGACACATTAGTTGTAAGTGTAAATCAACCGCCAACCGCTCCAAAAATCTTAAGCTTTACAAGCAACAAAACAACTGTAAAAAAGGGAAATCAAGTAGTTTTAAATTGGAATACTTCAAATACCAACCGTGTAAAGTTATTTCACAACAATTCACAAATACACTCTAGTAGTACCTCTTCTGGTTCTAAAACTATTAGGCTAAACAATGTAGGAATCCAAAATTTTAAATTAGAAGCTTCCAATAATTCAAATACTGTTTCTACAAGATTATCTGTTAAAGTAGAACCTAGCACCAATTGTATTTCATACCCATATGTAGGAAACTTTAACATATCATCAAGAGATAATACCGCTGTAGTGTACGAATATCCTGCAAATAATTTGTTCATCGGGCAACGAATTACTTCTGTAAAAAACCCATTTAACGTAGATGTTAGATTAAATATTAGTGGGCGTGAAAGCATTATTAGTGCAGGGCAAACCACTACCTTTTTTAACGGTTTAGGTATAGGTGGAAGATGGGTTTTATTAGTTCCAAATCCACAACCTCTCATTGTGAAACTTATAGTTTGTGGTGATAGTAATTAATACCATTTATTGTTTGAAATAACAGTATAAAGCTCCTTTTAAAAAAACGGAGCTTTTTTGCTTTTAGCTTATTCTAAAACCTCTCCTTGTAAGAAATAGAATTTTTTAATTTCTTTTAACCGTGTTTTAGCATGCTTTGTTAGCAGAGTGTCTTTTTTCTCAAAACGTTTTACATAGTTTGAATAATGCTTGTAGGCTATCCTTTTATCTTTATAGTAATCTTCACTCTTGAGAGCCAATTGGTACAAGGCTCTGTAATTTTTTCTATTTTCTTCAAAAGCTCTTTTGTAAGACTTTAACGCCTGTTCAGGATTGCCTAATTTTTCATATACATTGCCTAACTGGTAATATTCAACGTCTCTGGGTTCTTTTCCTGCCGTTGTAGCAATCATATAATCTAACTGAGCTTTGTAAAACTTTTTCTTTTCAAAATTAATATCGCCTAAATAGGTATAGGCTTTAAAATCTGACCTATCAATTCTTAAAGCCTTATTAAAGTGTTCTTTTGCCTCGTCATATTTCTTTAGATGAAAATAACTACGTCCTAACATTTTTTGGGTGTAGTGTTCATTAGGTTCTAAAGAATCTATTCGTTTCAATAGTTGAATGGCTTCAGAAAATTGTTCTTTTATATATAAATTATTAATTTTTAATTTGTTTAAATTAATGTGATTTTTATCTATTGCTAACCCCCTATCTACAAAGAGACTTGCCGAGTCTTTATCTCGTAAAAAAGTGTACGCCAATGCCAATTGATGAATCGACTGAATATGCTCATGATCGTTTTTATAAGCTTCTAAAAAGCTATTTATTTTGAGGTTTTGTTTTTTCAACATTCCATAGGCTAGTCCTAATCGGTAATGATAGTTTGCATTCGTGCTATCCTGCTTAGTAATATTCTTAAACGTATCAATCGCCTTAGCAGGTTGCTTCGTTTGTGTGTATAATTTTCCGAGTTGGTATTGAATAAGTAAGTTTTTAGGGTCTTTGCTTACGATAGCCTCATAAATGGCAATGGCTTTTTGTAAATTTTTCTGTTTTTGATATGCTTTTGCTAATCTTACTTTTGTGGTATAATCATCTTGCAGTTCTAATGCTTTCTCATAATGTAAAGAGGCTTGTTTGTAATTATCGATAGATGCATATATGGAGGCTATTTTTGAAGTAGATTGAAACGTCGTATCCATTTTATGCAACTTTGTCAATGCTGTTTGATAGCGACCTATATTTACTAAACTATCAATCGTTTTAAAAGTTGAAACTTGCGCTTCAACTTTTAGCAGTCCTATTACAAAAACAATCAGTAAAATTTTGATTCTCACGTTGCTATTTTTGTGTTTTCTTTGATTATTTATGACCAAGATACTTAATTTATTTTACCTCAAAAGTAATGGGTAAGGTATACCCTACACTTACCTTTTTACCATTGTGCTCTCCTGGTTGCATTTGAGGCAATTTTCGTACTAATGCTTCTACATGTTCTTTTATTGTTGCATGTGGTGCTCTTGCCTCAATGCCTGTTACATTACCATCTTTATTTATTTTATAACGCACATAAACTCGTTGCTTCCCAGATGTTAAGTCTAAACCTTTGGTGATGGAAGTATCAAAATTATCTTGCACAAATTTCATCATGCTTTTATTAAAACAGTCCTTATCTCCTTCTGCACAGCCTGGAAACGTGGGTGCTTTATCCAGTAAGGAAAAAGGAACAACTCCAGCGTCCAGCTGAGTTGTTTTCCCAAGCTCTTTATATTTTTCTATGGATGGTTTTCCTAAAGCAACCATTCTTCTACCATTCTCAGCTTCAAAAACTCTAAATTTTAACTGAATTACTCCTATCTTGTTAAAGCTTTTTAATAAAGCAGCATACTCATCTCTCTCTTCTTCTGTCAATTCATCAATAGCGTATTCCCTTGTACTCGGCATCCCATCTCCTAAGTATAAATCTAAATATTTACTCTGATACCCCGAAGAAGCTTTCTCTACAATTTTACCATCTTTTTTTTCATAAACTTTTATTGGTTGTTTCACTGATTTTTTCTCAATTGTATCTTGCTCACTTGTACACGATGTATATAAAAGCATACTTCCTAACAGTGGAATTAAAACGAGATACTTTAGTTGCTTCACTTTTTTAGAGGGTGTTTTTGTAATCATAGCAATTCGTTTTTTAATGATGGAATGTTTGTAAAATTGATTGATGAATGAAATATGTTCTACCTGAAAAATATCAGCAAGTAAATGGTTGATATAGTTTTCTTTTTTATCTGATTTACTAGCCACCGCATCTGAAATATATTCGTGAACTAGTGAGATACGATTTTGATATACATAAACCATTGGATTGAACCACATACCTATTTTTAACAACTCAAAAAACAGCAAATCTACCGTGTGTTTTTGTTCGCTATGCACCAACTCATGCTCAATAATTTTTTCTCTTTTTTGAGTAGGAATCTCATTACCTAAAAAAATATAATTGAAAAATGAGAAGGCTTTTGTTTCTTTTGGAAGCAATACCAACTTGTAGTTTCCTTGTTGCCTGATACCATACTTCAAAATCAATCGAATAATTCGTTCTAGCTTCACTAAAAACATCACAAAAAACAGGAAGCATCCACACCAAAACACAACATCTAAGTAATTTACAGATTGATACCATGCTGCTTTTTCTAGTACTTTTTGAGGAGACAACACCACCTCTGGCAACAACGTATAGTACTGTTGAGGCACTGCTTTTTGAACTGTTGGAATTTTAAACAGTGGTAACAAAAACGAAAGTACTACGGTACTTAACAAGTATCCTCTATTTTTGTTAAAAAATGTTTCTTTACTTAAAAAGAAATCATACACCGCCACGAAGAGGACTTGAAACAATATAACTTGAATAAGATAGTTTATCATGACTTTTCATTTTTATTCACTTCCTTTAGAATACTTTCTAGCTCTTGGATATCCATGTTGTTTTCTTTCATAAAAAAAGACACCATGCTTTTAAATGATCCACCAAAATAACCGTTCATTAACTTGTGTAAACTCTCATTACTATACGCTGATTTTTCTATCAACGGATAATAAACATACCCCCTTCCTTTAGGTTCGTGCCCTACAAATTCTTTCGTTTCTAAAATTCTAATAATGGTTGAAACCGTATTATAGGCGGGTTTCGGTGCTGGTAATTCGGTGATTACTTCTTTTACCGAAGCTTTTTGTAACTTCCATAAAACTTGCATTATTTGCTCTTCTGCTTTCGTTAATTGTTTGTGCATTTTTACTAGTTTACATATTTTACCTTACCGCATTGGGCATATTGTTCGTTTCTTTCTAAAGCTATCGTTAGCTTTGAAACGTTATCAGACAATATCTTTTTATAGGCTTCCTTTTTATCATCGGTAACGCTTTCATTCATCACTTTAAAAGCCATATAATTTATTTCTCCATCTTTATTAAAATAGATTTTATTGAGTATTTTAACAGCGCTGTCTCTAACTTCCCAATCAAAATTATTTTCTTTTAGTATTTTCCCTACTTGTGTATGAAAACCACTCCACGACTTCATTACCGTTTCATATTCTTTAGCTGTTGTAAGCTGAGCATTCAATAAATTTTTATACTTGGTATCTAATTCTAATTTCTTTATCTTGTTCAACGCAACTTCGTCTTCAAGATTTATAATAACTCCCCTATTTTCTTTACTACAGGAGAATACCACTAACAACAAACAGAATAGCAATACGTTTTTCATGTCTTATATTTTTAATTCAAAAACAAATATAACTAAAAAACTAGTTTAAACTAGTTTTTTAGTTAATAAATATGTAACAAAGTTCATTGAACTTCGTCTTATCAATAAAAAAATTAATGGATATATTTTTGTTAGTTCTAGGTTTTGTATTTGCTTGCTTGGGAATTGTTGGGTCTTTTTTACCTGTGCTACCCGGTCCTATTACCAGTTGGGTGGGCTTGTTATTATTACATTTAACGAAAGTCGTTCCACAAAACTGGAGCTTTTTAGGTATTACATTGGCTATTGCACTTCTCATCTTTTTTCTTGATTATATGATTCCTGCCATGGGAACCAAACGTTTTGGAGGTACAAAATATGGCGTATACGGAACCACGATCGGATTGATTGTTGGATTGTTTTCTCCCATTCCTTTTGGTATTTTAATAGGTGCTTTTGTGGGTGCGTTGGTAGGTGAACTTCTGTATGATAGTAAAGATACCAACAGAGCTATGAAAGCTTCTTTTGGAGCTTTTTTAGGTTTTTTAGCTTCTGCTACCATTAAATTTTCGGTTTCATTGGTGTTTTTAGGCTTGTTTATTATGAAGTTTTGGGAGTATAAAGATGCTTTCTTTTAGAGTACGAGCTCTATTAACAATTTCTTTTAGAATACACTCATGGAACATCGTATGGTATGAAAAAAGTTAGCAAATACACTTAGCCCCGATTGCAGCATTTGTTTGAGCTCTCCCGAACCTTCGGGAAGCGAGTGCGGAAAGCGGGAATAGCTTCTGATACAATTATGAATTACGAATTGTGAATTGTGAACTAATTCAGAGAAAAATAAGCGCTCTTTTATATATAGATAATTACACTTTTACACTGTATAAAAACCTAACTAAAGGGCAAAAAAAAAGCAACCCATCTAAGGGAAGCTTTCCATTGGTTAACAAAACCGTGATACTATTTAAAGTATCTAACAACACAACTAAATGCTGTCCTTTTAAAATCAGACAGCCTGCAAATATACATTCTTTTTTAAAACCTACAAACAAAAAACAACTTTTTTATAAAATCTATACCCCACTACCATTGCCTAATTTTGTAATTGATTGTATCTTTGCAACTTTAAATTAAAATTACTTAAAAATTAAGTCAATGCAATTATCAGAACAAGAAGTTGTACGTAGAGAAAAACTATCGAAATTACGTGAATTGGGTATCAATCCGTACCCTGCAGATTTATTTCCATTAGATTCAAATTCCAAACAGATTAAACAGGAGTTTAAAGAAGGAAAGAAGGTAGTAATTGCGGGTAGATTAATGTCTCGTCGTATTCAAGGAAAAGCTTCTTTTGCTGAATTGCAAGATAGTGCAGGACGTATTCAAGTATATTTTAACCGAGATGAAATTTGTACTGGTGAAGACAAAACCTTGTACAATGAAGTATACAAAAAGTTATTAGATATTGGTGACTTTGTAGGTATTGAAGGAGAGTTGTTTAAAACACAAGTTGGTGAAATTACGGTAATGGTCAAAGATTTTAAACTATTAAGCAAATCGCTAAAGCCATTACCCTTACCTAAAGTAGATTCTGAAGGAAACACTTTTGACGGTTTTACAGACCCTGAAATGCGTTACCGCCAGCGTTATGCCGATTTGGCTGTGAATCCGCAAGTAAAAGAAGTATTTGTAAAGCGTACCAAATTATTCAATGCCATGCGTCAGTTTTTTAACGACGCTGGATATTTTGAAGTAGAAACGCCTATTTTACAACCTATTCCAGGAGGTGCTGCGGCCAGACCTTTCGTTACCCATCACAACGCCTTAGACATTCCGTTGTACATGCGTATTGCGAATGAATTGTACTTAAAGCGTTTGATTGTGGGTGGTTTTGACGGTGTGTATGAGTTTTCTAAAAACTTCCGTAACGAAGGGATGGACAGAACACACAATCCTGAATTTACCGCCATGGAAATTTATGTAGCTTACAAAGACTACAACTGGATGATGGAGTTTACCGAAAAATTATTAGAACACTGTGCGTTGGCAGTTAACGGAACTACCAAAGCTACCTTTGGAGAGCATGAGGTAGATTTTAAAGCACCTTATGCACGTGTTACCATGGCAGATGCCATCAAACACTTTACTGGTTTTGATATCAATGGAAAATCGGAAGATGAAATCCGAAAAGCGGCTCAAGACATGGGTATCGAGGTAGATGACACCATGGGGAAAGGAAAATTAATCGATGAGATTTTTGGGGAAAAGTGTGAAGGCAACTACATTCAGCCTACCTTTATTACCGATTATCCGAAAGAAATGTCTCCGTTGTGTAAAGAACATCGTGACAATCCTGAATTAACAGAGCGTTTTGAACTCATGGTCTGCGGAAAAGAAATTGCCAATGCGTATTCTGAATTGAACGACCCCATCGACCAACGCGAGCGTTTTGAAGCACAATTGAAATTGGCTGACAGAGGGGACGATGAAGCGATGTTTATCGATCAAGACTTTTTACGTGCTCTGGAATACGGAATGCCTCCTACCTCTGGATTGGGAATTGGAATGGATCGTTTGGTTATGTTTTTAACGAATAATCAATCTATTCAAGAAGTATTGTTCTTCCCGCAAATGAAGCCCGAGAGAAAAGCGCCAACGGTTGAGTTAAACGACGATGAAAAAGCATTGTTAACTTTACTTGAAAAAGCTGAAAAAATAGAATTAAACGAATTAAAATCTCAATCTGGTTTATCGAACAAGAAATGGGACAAAACCATCAAAGGCTTAACCAAAAATAACCTTGCCAAAGTTGAAAAAACTGAAGAAGGCTTGTTTGTGGAAATTATATAAAACAATTCTGAGAAGTGCTCCGAATACAGTTCGAGAGTTCTTAAAAATTTAATAGTAAGTAAAAAGCACCCCTACTGGTTACTGAGCGTAGTCGAAGTAAGGTTGCTTTTTTTGTTTGGTTTTATACTATTTTGAAGTAAGTTCGGGATACAATATCAAATTTGCTTGACAATTTTTTTGTCTGTTGTCTCGAACTAACAACACGAAAAAATTATTCGCAAAATGTATAACTCTTATTATTGAAATGTCTCATCACTCATACTTCACGCTATCTACTTGATATTCTGTTGATTTTAGTATATCGAATTTAATATTGTATCGAAAACTCAAGTTAAATAAAAAAGAGAGAAACTTCGTGTTTGTTCTTTTTTTACAATTCTCCACACTTCTTTTACTTTTTTTTGACACTTTTCTATGAATACTGAAATAGTTTTATCTGACATTTTAAAAATCAATCAGATGAAAAAATTTATTATCGCACTTATTTGTACTACATGGATACCTACCACTGCTAATGCACAAGAAAAACTATACATTGATGTTACTGAGAGTACTATTAAATGGATTGGAGAACTTACTTTCCATTTTGGTGGACATGATGGATTTGTCAATTTTAAAGAAGGGTATTTTATAAAAACCGATGATGTAATTACAGGCGGTGAATTTATTATAGATATGAATTCTATTACCAATACCGATATAAAACAACAAGAAGGAAAAGACAATCTTGTAAACCATTTGAAAGACCCTGATTTTTTTGACACCAAAAAATTTCCGTTCGCCAAATTAGTGATTACAGAAGTAAATTATTCAGATAAAACCCATGCAAGAATGAAAGCTGACTTTACTTTAAAAGGAATTACGAAAACCATTAATTTTAGAGTAGAGTTTAATTATAAAGAACGACTAATGAAAACTCGTTTTAAAATAGATAGAAAGCTTTGGAATGTTAATTATCAAAGTAAACTTAAAAATGGTTTTATTTCTGATGCTATTGGGTTTGAAGTATCTGTAAAATTGTAAAAAATGAAAAACAACTTTAGTACACTCGCTTGTTTATTTTTTCTTTGCTCTATAAACCTTTACACCCAAAAGAACGAAGAAGTAAGCTTAATTGATCTAGATAATTCTTGGGGAAAGGAAATTTTTAAGTTTCCTATAAGTTTCGCTCCGAGTATAAACTATCAGGGTATCGAAGAAGCCCGATTTCCTCCAACAGGTTGGTCTGATGTACAACATCCTAACTTTTGGTCGTATACTTTTGCTTGGAACATTAACAAAAAATCAGAAATTACCACAAACGACTTAGAAACTGACCTACAAAAGTATTTTGATGGCTTAATGAGAATAGATACCACCGAAGAATTAAAAGCGTATAAAACGGTCGCTCTGTTTATAAAAAAAGAGAAGCACCTGTTTGTAGGAAAAATTAAAACGTACGATCGATTTACGACTAAAAAGCCAATTGTTTTAAACGTATTAGTAAAAAGTCATTTTTGTAAGAAGCAAGAAAAATTAATCCTCTTGTTTACGTTTTCTCCAAAAAACTTCACGCATCAAACATGGAAAATGCTCAACAAAATTAAGCTTGTAAACGACTATTGTAACTAATCGTAACAAAAAAATCCTCAGATTACTCTGAGGATTAATTAAGTGATACAGCTTTTACCCACATTTGGAGGTTCCACAGTCATTACAAGTCAAGCATCCTTCTTGGTATACTAAATTGCCTGATTTACAATTTTCACAGGTTTGCCCTTTTACTGTTGTTCCGTCTTCAACATAACGCTTTAAGGCTCTCACAACACCGTTTTTCCATGTATTAATCGATTCACTATCTAACTGTAAACTCTGAATTAACTCTACAATTTTATCAATAGGCATTCCGTGACGTAAGGTTCCTGAAAACAACTTCGCATAATTCCAGAATTCTGGATTAAACTTATGCGATAAGCCTTCTATCGTAGTTTTGTAGCCCCGTTTATTTTTGTATTGAAAATCATAACGAGAGCTTCCATCTTCATTTCTGTTTTTTATAATAAACCCTTTCTCTACCCAGCGTGGTAATAAAATACCGTCTTCATCATCAGCTAAACCCGTAAAAATTTCATACGGTTTCTCATCAACCAGCCCGATAAAAGCAATCCACTTTTCTTTTTTGTTCTGAAAGCGAACCACATCAGCCTCTAAAACTTGCGGACGTTTGATTGGAAATGAGGTTAAAGTATGTTCTTCTTGTTTATCGTTAGTTGCTATTAAAACGCCTGATCTCGACCCATCTCTGTACACCGTAACCCCTTTGCATCCAACTTCCCATGCTTTTAAATACAACTCTCCTACCAAATCTTCACTCACATCATTTGGCAGATTAACCGTTACACTTATAGAATGGTCTACCCATTTTTGCACAGCACCTTGCATCGTTACTTTGCTCAACCAATCTACATCATTAGAGGTAGCTTTGTAATAGGGCGATTGCTTTACCAGCTTATCTAGTTCTTTTTGTGAAAAGTTTTGATTCGTGTCTATGCCATTTACTTCCATCCATTGTTTAAATCGGTGATGAAAAACTACGTACTCTTCCCAGGAGTCTCCCACTTCATCTACAAAATCTACACGCACTCCTGTATCGTTTGGATTCACTTTTTTTCTTCGCTTATACACGGGCATAAACACGGGTTCAATGCCCGAAGATGTTTGTGTCATCAAACTTGTGGTGCCCGTTGGCGCAATGGTAAGCAAAGCGATATTTCTGCGCCCGTACTCTAACATTTCATAATACAACTTGCTGTCTGCTTCTTTTAATCGCAAAATAAAGGGATTGTTTTTTTCTCTTTCTGCATCGAATATCGAAAACGCCCCTCGTTCTTTAGCCAAATTTACCGAGGCTCTATAAGTTTCAATGGCTAATGTTTGATGTACTCTTACTGAAAATTCGTTTCCTTCTTTGCTTCCGTAACGAATTCCTAAAGCAGCCAACATATCTCCTTCTGCAGTTATGCCTATTCCTGTTCTTCTTCCTTCATAGGCTTTTCTTCTTATATGTAACCAAAGATTTTTCTCTGTCGCTTTTACTTCATCTAGTTCTGGGTCGGCATCTATTTTCTCTAAAATTTTATCTATTTTTTCTAATTCTAAATCAATAATATCATCCATCATTCGCTGGGCAATGACAATATGTTTTTTAAACAATTCTATATTGAAAGTTGCCTTTTTGGTAAACGGATGTTCTACATACGAAAAGAGATTGATTGCCAGAAGGCGACACGAATCATACGGGCATAACGGAATTTCTCCACAAGGATTTGTAGATACTGTTTTATAACCTAAATCGGCATAACAATCGGGTACCGATTCATTAATAATAGTATCCCAAAACAAAATTCCTGGTTCGGCAGATTTCCACGCATTGTACACTATTTTTTTCCATAATTTTTGTGCTTCGATGGTTTTTGAATACTTCGAATTTTCACTAAAAACAGGGTACTTTTGTGTATATGCTCCTCCTTTTTTTACGGCTTCCATAAACGCATCGTCTATTCTTACAGAAACATTGGCCCCTGTTACTTTTCCTTGCTCTAATTTCGCATCAATAAAATCTTCTGAATCTGGGTGATTGATAGACACCGACAACATCAACGCTCCTCTACGACCATCTTGCGCTACCTCTCGTGTTGAGTTTGAATAACGCTCCATAAACGGAACAATTCCTGTAGAGGTTAATGCCGAATTTTTTACGGGCGACCCTTTGGGTCTTATATGTGACAAATCATGACCTACCCCACCTCTTCTTTTCATAAGCTGCACTTGCTCTTGATCTATTTTCATAATTCCTCCGTACGAATCTGAACCTCCTTCGTTTCCTATAACAAAACAATTAGAAAGTGATGCGATTTGAAACGGATTTCCTATTCCTGCCATCGGGCTTCCTTGCGGCACGATATATTTGAAGTTTTTTATGACTTCGTATATTGCATCTGCAGTTAACGGATTTGCATATTTTTTTTCGATTCGAGCAATTTCTTTGGCAATTCTATGATGCATAGCATCAGGGGTACTTTCATAAATAGTACCTTTAGAATCTTTTAAGGCATATTTATTTAGCCAAACACTGGCTGCCAAATCATCGTTGTTAAAATAAACAAGTGAAGCTTGCAGTGCTTCGTCTCTTGTAACTACTTTTTTAGCTGCGATTTGTGTTGTTGGTTTCATTATTTCATTGAGAATTTAGCGATTCATTAGACGCTTGTAAAACAACTCAAAAAAAATAACTTAAAACATGATTAAAGTCATAAAGTTAATCAAAAAAAAATGTAAAAAACTAAATATTAGCTATTTACATTTTTATCAACCTAAAAAAGTTGTTATTTTATTTCCTTTTTAAGAAAATTTAATACTCAAAGGTTCCGTAGTCACTTTTTATAGTTAGTTGTTTTTTATCCGATTTTTCTACGCTACCAACAACCTGTGCGTTTACGTTGAATGATTTCGATATAGCGATTATCTCTTCTGCAACTTCAGGAGATACGTATAACTCCATTCGGTGACCACAGTTGAAAACTTGATACATTTCTTTCCAATCGGTTTTTGATTGTTCTTGTATCAATTTAAATAAGGGTGGAATCGGAAACATGTTGTCTTTTACAATATGTAGGTTGTCTACAAAATGTAAAATTTTGGTTTGCGCTCCTCCAGAACAATGAATCATACCATGTACCTCTTTTGAAGAGAATTTTGATAAAATTTTCTTGATAATTGGTGCGTACGTTCTTGTTGGCGACAGCACTAACTTTCCTGCATCTATTGGTGAATCAGCCACCGCATCGGTTAATTTCGTATTTCCTGAATACACTAAATCTGAGGGTACAGAAGCATCAAAACTTTCTGGATATTTTTCTGCTAATTCTTTATGAAACACGTCGTGACGTGCTGAGGTTAGCCCGTTACTTCCCATACCTCCGTTGTATGCTTTCTCGTAAGTAGCTTGTCCGAACGATTCTAAGCCTACAATCACATCTCCTGCTTTGATATTTGCATTGTCAATAACATCTGCTCGTTTCATACGAGCCGTTACGGTAGAGTCTACAATAATCGTACGTACCAAATCTCCTACATCGGCAGTTTCTCCACCAGTGGAATGAATGGTAACTCCGAATTCTTTCAACTCCTGAATTAGCTCTTCTGTTCCATTAATAATTGCCGACAACACTTCTCCTGGAATGTTACTTTTATTACGCCCGATGGTAGACGATAACATAATGTTATCGGTTGCTCCTACACATAATAAATCGTCGATATTCATAATTAAGGCATCTTGCGCAATCCCTTTCCATACCGAGAGGTCGCCTGTTTCTTTCCAGTACATGTAGGCTAAAGACGATTTTGTTCCTGCCCCATCAGCATGCATAATTAAACAGTAATCCTCATCGTTCGTTAGGTAATCGGGAACAATTTTACAGAAAGCTTTTGGAAATAATCCTTTGTCAATATTCTTAATGGCGTTGTGCACATCTTCTTTAGATGCCGATACTCCACGTTGCGCGTAGCGTTTAGATACCTCGTTACTCATGTGTTGCGTTGTTGTTGCTGCGAAATTACTTTAAAAACAGTAAACTATCAAAGTAATTATTGTTTTTTACTGCGTCTTTCATACAAAACGGTATCTCTCCAAACACCATCTAACTGCGCTATTTTTTCTCGATATCCTATCTTTCGAAAACCGTATTTGAGATGCAATCGAACACTTGCTTCATTTTCGGGAAATAAGCTTGAATACAAAGTCCAAATACCCTGTGCTTCGGAAGATGCAATGAGCGCTTCCATTAATAAACTTCCTACTCCTTTCCCTGCGATTCCTAGCTTAACATATACACTTACTTCTGCCACGCCGTTATACTCAAATCTTGTTGATACTGGAGCTAGGGCGCACCAACCTACTACCTTACCTGCTTCTAAAGCAATAAACCGAGAGTGCTGATGATGTGACTCGTTCCATGCTTCCCAAATAGGAACTTGAGTTCTGAAGGTAGCGTTTTTAGTTTCAATTCCTTCCTGAAATATAGTAGCTACTTCTTGCCAATGGTTTTGCGTGAGTTTGGCTATATGTATCATGTTATGTTCTTCATAATTGTTTCTGAAAACAAATACTTGATGAAACTTCTTTATAAGGTGCATAGTTTGGAATTACAACATACCCGTTTTTTTGATACAGGTTCACGGCAGACTTCATCGTTTTACTTGTTTCTAAAATAATGGTATCAAACCCTTCTTGCTTTACCCATTCTTCTAATTCTTTTAAAAGAAGTGTTGCGACGTTTTTTCCTCTACTTGTGGGTTTTACATACATTCGCTTAACCTCTACCGTTTTGTTGGCAACTACTTTAAACGCTCCGCAAGCTACAGGCGTTGCTCCTAAATATCCTACCATCACATACGGCAAGACATCTATTGTATTAAACTGCCTGAAAAAGTCATCTTTACTCCCATTTACTTCCGAGAGATACGCATCTAGTTCTTGTACCAAACTAACAAAATTCTCGTCTTTAGAATTTGTTTTCTCAAATTTCAATTCGGTGTTCATTGACTATCGTGTAAACAATAATTCTCTGTACTTCGTTAACGTCCATAGATTATCATCTACCATCAACTCTAACTTATCACAATGATAACGAATTTCATCAAAATAAGGTTTTACTTTGTTACAGTAAGCATCGGCATTTTTTTGTCCTACTAGTTTATTGGCTTTTTTGCGTTCTTCAATCATCTCTTCTACTTTAGAATTAATTTCAACAATATGATTGGATATTTTCTGAATTAAATAGATTTGTTCGTTGGCGTACTTCTCAAAATTATTTCCAAAAATTTCTTTTAACCCCCTTACATTTTCTATCAACGTATTTTGGTATTGAATAGCAATGGGTATGACATGGTTTCTTGCAATATCGCCCAAGACTCTACTTTCAATTTGTATTTTTTTAGAATATTCTTCTAATTTAATTTCATGACGGGCTTCTACCTCTACCTTATTCATCACACCCATTTCTTCGAAAAGGGCTATCGCTTTTTTAGATATTTTAGCTTTTAATGCTTCAGGAGTTGTTTTGTTATTTGACAATCCTCTTTTCTTTGCTTCTTTTTCCCAAGCTTCACCATATCCATCTCCTTCAAATCGAATGTTTTTTGATGATTTTATATATTCTCTCAATACATTAAAAATAGCCTCATCTTTTTTAAATTTTTTGGTGTCAATTAATTCATCTACTTCTTTTTTAAACTCATTTAATTGTTTGGCTATAATGGTATTCAATACGGTCATAGGTCCTGCACAGTTAGACCATGAGCCTACTGCACGTAACTCAAACTTATTTCCTGTAAATGCAAAAGGTGAAGTTCTGTTTCTATCTGTATTGTCTAATAGGATTTCAGGAATCTTCCCTACAATATTTAATTTTAGATCTGTTTTTTCTTCTGGCGATAATTTTCCTTTGGTTACGTTTTCCAATTCATCTAATACCGATGATAATTGCGTTCCTATAAAAACCGATATAATGGCTGGTGGTGCTTCGTTAGCTCCTAAACGATGATCGTTACTTGCACTTGCTATCGATGCTCTAATTAATTCTTCGTAATCGTGAACTGCCTTGATGGTGTTCACAAAAAAGGTTAAGAATTGTAAATTTTTCATCGGAGTTTTACCCGGGCTCAATAAATTAACTCCTGTATCGGTAGACAAACTCCAGTTATTATGCTTTCCTGAACCATTAATTCCTGCAAATGGTTTTTCATGAAACAACACTTTAAATTGATGTCGCTGTGATACTTTTTCCATCACATCCATTAATAATGAATTATGATCTACCGCTAAGTTCGCTTCTTCAAAAATAGGTGCTAACTCAAACTGATTCGGTGCTACTTCATTATGGCGTGTTTTAACGGGTACGCCTAACAACATACATTCGTGCTCTAAATCGCGCATAAAACTCAACGCTCTAGCAGGTATCGAACCAAAATAATGATCGTCTAACTGCTGCCCTTTTGCTGGCGCATGTCCTAACAAGGTTCTTCCCGTCATCATAATATCAGGACGCGCGGCTGCCAACGCTGTATCTATTAAAAAATATTCTTGCTCCCAACCTAGGGTTGCATTTACTTTACTTACGTTCTTATCAAAATATTTACAAACTGCTGTAGCTGCGGTATCGACTGCTTGCAAAGCTCTTAACAATGGTGCTTTGTTGTCTAACGCTTCGCCCGTATAGGCTACAAAAACGGTTGGAATACATAGGGTAGTACCATAAATAAAGGCTGGTGATGTTGGATCCCATGCAGTATATCCGCGTGCTTCAAACGTGTTTCTAATTCCTCCATTAGGAAAACTAGACGCATCTGGCTCTTGTTGTACCAATTGACTTCCATCAAACTTTTCCATAGCTCCTCCTCCGTCTATGGTTTCAAAAAAAGCATCGTGCTTTTCGGCAGTTGCTCCGGTTAAGGGTTGAAACCAGTGTGTGTAGTGTGTGGCTCCTTTAGACAATGCCCAATCTTTCATACTTAAGGCAATCTGGTCAGCCGTTTTTCTATCAATCTTCGCTCCAAACTCAATTGCATCTATTACACTTCGATACGCTTCTTTAGTCATGTACTGACGCATGGCTTGTTCGTTAAACACATTTTTACCAAACAATTCTGAACGACGATCGTTCTCTTCTATTTGTATTGGCTTTCTATTTAAAACCTCTTGTAATGCATTAAATCTTAAAATTGACATATTAATAGGGTATTAGATTTTATTTTCAAAAATACACTTTTTAAGCAAACACCCCCTAAAAAACAGGGGTCAAAATGATTAAAAGTTATTTTATTTTAAAAACACCCTTTATTTTTTTTGCTTTTAATAGAAAAAATACTCATTTTTGCCTCGTGTTTAATTCCTTAACAATATAAAAAACAAAAATCATGAGTAAATCAAAATTAGAATACATTTGGTTAGATGGTCATGAACCAACGCAAAATATGCGTAGTAAAACCAAGATTGAAGATGACTTTAGCGGGAAATTAGAAGATTGTCCTATTTGGTCTTTCGACGGAAGCTCAACAGAACAAGCTTCAGGAGGTGCTTCTGATTGCTTATTAAAGCCTGTTGCTATTTATCCAGACCCTACTAGAAAAAATGGATACTTAGTAATGTCTGAAGTTTTAAATGCTGATGGTACGCCACATGCTTCGAACGCTCGTGCAAAAATTGATGATGATGACAATGATTTTTGGTTTGGTTTTGAGCAAGAATACTTTTTAATGGATACTAAAACTGATCTTCCTTTAGGATTCCCTCGTGGTGGATTCCCTGGACCACAAGGAAAATACTACTGTTCTGTAGGTGGACGTTATACATGGGGAAGAGATTTCGTTGAAGAACATGCCGATTTATGTATACAAGCTGGTTTAAACTTTGAAGGAATTAACCAAGAAGTAGCTCCAGGACAATGGGAATTTCAATTGTTTGCGAAAGGTGCTAAAAAAGCAGGAGACGAAATTTGGGTTGCTCGCTATTTATTAGACCGTTTAACTGAAAAATACGGATATTATATCGAATACCACCCAAAACCTGTAAAAGGTGACTGGAATGGTTCGGGTATGCATGCCAACTTCTCTAACAATACGTTAAGGACTTGTGGCTCAAAAGAAACATACGAGAAAATTTGTGAAGCATTCAGACCTGTTACTGAAGAGCATATCAATGTTTATGGTGCTTACAACGATGAGCGTTTAACTGGTTTACACGAAACTGCCCATGTATCTGACTTTAGTTACGGAGTTTCTGATAGAGGTGCTTCAATCCGTATTCCAATTATTACGGTAGAAAAAGGCTGGAAAGGTTGGTTAGAAGACAGAAGACCTGCTTCAAATGCTGATCCTTATAAAGTGGCTGGAAGAATTATTGAAACTGTAAAAAGTGCTAAGGTATAATTAACAAAAAGCATACTACATTAAATAACAAAGCCGCAAATTGCGGCTTTTTTTATTTTAAATCTCTTTGGTTCTAACGTGCTTTGACTCTTTCTGCTTCCATTTATCGGATGCCGAGAGGAAATCACAAACTTTATCTTAAAAGTTACGAAATAGTTAGGTATATAAAAGTTGCGTAGGTACCCAGCAAAATAATTCCATCTCTCCACCCCAATCGCATTCCTTTCGGAAAGAACACCAAGGGTAAAATGGCAAACGAAATTCCTAACATCCAATAAATATCGTTATCTATTAAACTATAGGCGTCGGGTTTTACCTCAACAGGAGTAATCATTGCAGTAATTCCTAAAACTGCCAAAATATTAAATACGTTAGAACCTACAAGATTTCCTATTGAAATGGCTTTTTCTTTGTTCATAACAGCAATAACCGATGCGGCTAATTCAGGAATACTGGTTCCTACAGATACTACCGTTACTCCGATTATGGCATCGCTTACCCCCAGATTTTTCGCCAAAGTAACCGAACCGTTGACCAACAATTCTGAGCCTCCCCATAAACCAACGCCACCTATGGCTAAAAACAAGGCTATTTTATATAAAGGGAGTTCCTCATCGTCTTCGGGCATTTCGTCGACAACGGCCTGCTTTTGAAAACGCAATAAATAAATTAAAAAGACAATTAATGTCGTAAACATAATAGCCCCTTCGTAAAACTGAATGGTTTTATCGTTCACTATAAAAAAGTACAGCATTACAGAAGCAATCATCATTACGGGCCAATCGGTTTTATAGAAACTTTTTTCTACATCTATTGCCGATAGTACGACTGTTATTCCCAAAACCAACCCTAAGTTTGCGATATTCGAACCGATTACATTTCCTACTGCCAAGCCTGTTGCGCCATCTAAGGCAGATTTTATACTTACAATCAATTCTGGAGCTGATGTTGCAAACGACACCACCGTCATACCAATGACTATTTTTGGTATCTGTAATTTTAGCGACAATCCTACTGCTGCTTTTAGCAACCAGTTTCCTCCTAATACTAATAATGTTAGTCCAATTACAATATATAAAATACTCATAAAATATTTTTAGGCGAAGATACTCTTTTGTAACGAAGTTTTGAAACCTAAAAATGGGTAATGTACTTACTTTTAAAATCGCTGCTTTTTTAGCTCAACCAATTTCTTGAAAAATCAAAAAGCCAAAATCAGCACTTAAAAAAGATGACTTTTCCTTTAGTTTGAAATCTCTATCAAAAAACGCCCTTTGTAAAACTACAATTTATGCATATATCGATTCATTATAGTTTTAATTATAAACAAGTATTAAGGAATATATGTTTTAAAATATAACTAAAATAATTTTATAAGCTTCAATTTTATATACAAATAGATTAAATCGTATTCAAAAATTTGGCAGGAATATTTTCTTTCTTCTATATTGAAAAAACAATTCTAGAATTCACCATTATTTACTAATTAAAAACATTAAAAACGAATGATTATACTTATTTTAAAACTAACCACTATCGCACTAAAAATTGCAATCACCATTTTACAAACTATTTATTAATCAACAATTCAAAATCTTGCTATCATGCTACTATGTATCGGAATGGTATACATCATTATTGGGTAATTTTTATGTTCTAAAATCAATTATCAACAATAAAACACTTAACTGGTTTGCTATTTAAGAACAGGTTGAGTGAGATTACCAAACAGCGATTTGCGTAACAGAAGAAGTTAAAGACAGAGTTACCTTCGACTTTATAGGGGGAAATAAAACGGAACAGTGGGAATTTGCTAGAATCGTTTATTGGCACTGAACTTGCCAAGAAAATGAGGGAAAAGAAAAAAGAAAAAGAGAATCTACAAACTTATCAGAAAGTAGGGAGGTCTTACTTTCTGATTTACGATATTTTTCGTTATTTTTGAGATAGAATCAACTATTAATGAAAAAAAGTTTTTTTAGGTTTTTAGCCAAACTAAACAAGGCGCTACTACCTTCCTTTACTAAAAAGGAGTTGGATATATCGAAAGCATCAAAATTTCAATTAGCTATTATTGGATGGCGTGCTTATGTTACTATAAATTCGTTGGATTAAAATGTATTATTATGAACAAGCATATTAAAGTTTTCTCGGGATCTCAAATATTTGTAAATCGATTGAATCAGCTACTGGATCAAATTGATATTCCGTATTTGGTAAAAGATAATAAAGAAGCAGGAAGATTGGCTGGTTTTGGAACTTTGGGGAATTCGGTAGACGTATTTATCTACGAATCAGACCTTGAAAAGGCACAACCTACTATTGCCAATTTTAAGCAGGAAATTGCAGCAGACCAATAAATTTAAAAAGCATAAAAAAATATTTTTTTATGCTTTACTTTTTAAAAAACATTCTTATATTTGCACCCGCAAAACGGCCTCGTAGCATAACTGAATAGTGCACTTGATTACGGCTCAAGAGGTTGCAGGTTTGAATCCTGCCGAGGTCACAAAAAAACCAGTAATTCTATAATTGAATTACTGGTTTTTATCTTTTGTAAAGATTATGACAAAAAAAAGTGTAACAAGATTTTATATGTGACACTTTTTTTAGCATTAGTGATTCGAATTTTCGTCTGCTTTTACCTCACAAGCTCATTTCCATAGTATAGTCGTATTGGCAATAGCTTGGTAATTCTTCACGACCTGCAACTTTATTAGCATCGTAAACCGAGACTACAACTGCATTGTGAATAGCATCTATATTAACGTGAGTTCGGGATAAAAAAGTTTTTTAATTACACGAAAAAAAGCGAAAAATTTAGTAAATTAAAGTACTGATTTTTAATTGTATAACTAAATTTTTCACTATGATTTCTGATTTTAAAATTACTGAATTTTTCTGTTTAATTGATGATTTTTGTACCGAAATTAATCAAGTTATTGATAAAAATGCTTTAGAAACCTGTTCAAAGATAGTTAGACGAAGAAAGCCTAAACTCACCCAAAGTGAAATAATCACAATTATGGTGCTTTTCCATTTTAGTGGTTTTAGGTGTTTTAAACACTTTTATATCGAATATGTTAGCAAACACTTGTCAAAAGAATTTCCAGATTTAGTTTCCTATAACCGATTTGTTGAATTGAAAAAGCGTTGTTCAGTGCCTATGATACTGTTTCTTCAAATGCACTGTTTAGGTCAATGTACAGGGATCTCCTTTTTAGATTCTACCACTATTAAAGTATGTCATTATAAAAGAGAAAAGCAGAACAAAGTTTTTAAAAACACCGCAAAAAAAGGGAAAGGAACCATGGGGTGGTTCTTTGGTTTTAAACTTCATATTATTATCAATGAAAAGGGCGATATCGTTGACTTTTTAATTACGCAAGGTAATATAGATGACAGACAACCACTTAAAGATAAAGCCTTTCATAATCATGTGTTCGGAAAAATATTTGCCGACAGAGGGTATGTAGGTAAAGAACTGTTTGAACAGCTTTTTGTAGATGGAATACATTTGGTTACAAAAATTAGAAAGAATATGAAAAATACTCTTATGCATATCTATGATAAAATTATGCTTAGAAAAAGGGCTGTTATTGAAAGTGTGAATGATATTTTGAAAAACGTATGTCAAATAGAGCACACAAGACACAGAAGCTTCGATAATTTTATCTTAAATTTAGTCGCAGGGTTAATCGCTTATTCGTTTTATCCAACTAAACCTAATATCAATATCGATAACTTACAAAGAATAGGATAAACTATCCCGAACTCACGTTGAAATATTATTACAAGATTCGTCGTGAAGGTCTAAAATGGAACAGAAAACGTGTTTTACGAGTGTATCGTGAAATGAAACTTAGTTTGAGGCGTAAATATAAAAAACGCTTGGTTGCTCGTATAAAACAACCCTTAGAAGTACCTAATGTATTAAATGAGTGTTGGAGTATGGATTTCATGAGTGATGCGTTTACTGATGGAAGGAAAGTGCGTATTTTTAACGTGATCGATGACTGTAACAGAGAAGCAATAGCCATTAACGCTGGACTTTCTTATCCAGCAAGAGCGGTTGTAGAAACATTAGAATATTTAAAAGAAGAAATTGGAGCACCTAGGTATGTAAGATGTGATAATGGTCCTGAGTTTATCTCAAAAACATTTATGAACTGGTGTAAAAAGAACTTTATAGAAATTAAATACACACAACCAGGTAAACCAATGCAAAATGGATATATAGAACGTTTTAATCGCTTCTTTAGAGAAGATATACTAGATGCTTATTATTTTAATGATAGCTACCAACTTCAAAAGATAAGTAATCAATGGAGAGAAGATTACAACTTTAAGCATCCACATCAATCTTTAGGTAACAAATCACCTAAAGAATATATGCCTAGATTTGATGAAGAATTTAAATTCTTCATCAAATCTGACCTAAATAACGTGAGTTCGGGATAGTTTATCCTATTCTTTGTAAGTTATCGATATTGATATTAGGTTTAGTTGGATAAAACGAATAAGCGATTAACCCTGCGACTAAATTTAAGATAAAGTTATCGAAGCTTCTGTGTCTTGTGTGCTCTATTTGACATACGTTTTTCAAAATATCATTCACACTTTCAATAACAGCCCTTTTTCTAAGCATAATTTTATCATAGATATGCATAAGAGTATTTTTCATATTCTTTCTAATTTTTGTAACCAAATGTATTCCATCTACAAAAAGCTGTTCAAACAGTTCTTTACCTACATACCCTCTGTCGGCAAATATTTTTCCGAACACACGATTATGAAAGGCTTTATCTTTAAGTGGTTGCCTGTCATCTATATTACCTTGCGTAATTAAAAAGTCAACGATATCGCCCTTTTCATTAATAATAATATGAAGTTTAAAACCAAAGAACCACCCCATGGTTCCTTTCCTTTTTTTGCGGTGTTTTTAAAAACTTTGTTCTGCTTTTCTCTTTTATAATGACATACTTTAATAGTGGTAGAATCTAAAAAGGAGATCCCTGTACATTGACCTAAACAGTGCATTTGAAGAAACAGTATCATAGGCACTGAACAACGCTTTTTCAGGCACTTTCATAAAATAGAAATCCCTTGTTTTTACAGGGGATTTGTTGTACCTTATCTTCAAAACAAACCCCGAAAATCACCTAAAAAGGCAAAAAACGGGGTTTTCACATTACTTAATTATGAAAATACGAAGAATTTCTGAAATGCAACACCGTATTTCAATTTTTTCCCCTAAGCGAGAATTATGATGCTCATTATGCACGTTTTTTAGAGGGAGATTTAGGCAAAATCCATGCTGCTATTCCTTGGGATGATTTGGTAAATACTTTTGGTATCCACGAACAATCAACAGGGCGAAACTATCTTTTTAGTCCTAAAGGGAGGCTTGGTTTAATGTTTTTGAAGCATTACGCTAATTGTTCAGATAAGAAATTAATAGAGCAATTAAATTCTAATCTTGATTATCAATTTTTTTGTGATATTGAACTAGGATTTGAACGTTTGACCAATTATAAAATAGTAAGTCAAATACGTTGTGAATTATCAGAGAAATTAGAGATTAGTTCAGTTGAAAAAGTTCTTTTTTCTTTTTGGAAAGGTCAAATAGAGAGCGCCAATCAAATAGTTATGGATGCAACTTGTTATGAGAGTGAACTATCTTATCCTAGCATTCAAAAATTACTTTGGCAGTCTGCGCATTGGCTTTATAAACAACTACAAAAAACCTGCTCAGTGTTAGGAGTTAAAATGATTCGAAGTAAGTATTTGAAATGGAAGAAACGGTATCAAGGGTTTAGTAAAATGCGAAGAAAAACCAAATCAAAACGAATCTCATTAACTAGAGCATTATTAAAATTACTATTGAAGTTTATCAATTTTGAAAAAGAACTACAAATCCATTCTAACCTAGAGTTTACCCCACAATATTATAAGAGAATAACTACAATTCAAAAGATTTACGAGCAACAAAAGCATCACTTTGATACAGGAGAGAAAATAAAGGATAGAATTGTGAGTATTCATAAGGATTATATTCGTCCTATTGTCAGGGGAAAAGAAGTAAAACCTGTTGAATTTGGAGCAAAAGTGAACAAAGTTCAAATAGACGGGATTAGTTTTATAGAACACATCAATTTTAATGCTTTTCACGAGGGAAATCGTTTTATACAAACGGTTCAAAAAGTGCAAGGATTAACTCGAAAGAAAGTAAAAATAGCTGGAGCAGATAAAATTTATGCCACCAATAAAAACAGAAAATACTGTAGTTCTAAAGCTATACAAACAGACTTTATTCCTAAGGGGAAAAAATCTAAAAACCACAAAGAAAAACAGAAACTTAGAGCTATTATTTCCAAAGAAAGAGCTACAAGATTAGAAGGGTCTTTTGGTAAGGATAAAGAACATTATCATTTAAAAAAGATAAAGGCTAAAACTAAAAAAAATGAGATTCTTTGGATTTTCTTTGGAATACACACAGGGAACGCACTTGAAATTGGTCGTAGAAAAGCGAGAGAAATAGACAAAAAAACAGCCTAATTTTAAAGCCCAAAAATAAGGTTAATGAGAGAGGTATGTCTTGTCGGATCTTTTTCCTAAAATTTTACCTTGAAGAAACTCAAAAAAGCCACTAAAATCAAAAATCGGGATTAAATTTGTAAAATTCGAATACCGATTTTTCTTAAATCTCAGAAAACAATCTGTTTTCTGAAAGTGCCTTTTCAATTCAACAAATCGGTTATAGGAAACTAAATCTGGAAATTCTTTTGACAAGTGTTTGCTAACATATTCGATATAAAAGTGTTTAAAACACCTAAAACCACTAAAATGGAAAAGCACCATAATTGTGATTATTTCACTTTGGGTGAGTTTAGGCTTTCTTCGTCTAACTATCTTTGAACAGGTTTCTAAAGCATTTTTATCAATAACTTGATTAATTTCGGTACAAAAATCATCAATTAAACAGAAAAATTCAGTAATTTTAAAATCAGAAATCATAGTGGAAAATTTAGTTACACAATTAAAAATCAGTACTTTAATTTACTAAATTTTTCGCTTTTTTTCGTGTAATTAAAAAACTTTTTTATCCCGAACTCACGTTAAATAATAATTATTTGTCGAATTTTAAGGTGTCCTAAAAAGGGGAAGCCTACATTTTAATGAATATGACCATTAAAATATCACAACGAATTCATCAACTCCTGAGTAGAAGATATGGACTACCCAATAAATTTGGTACTAATTTTTAAGCTACATTTTTATTGTTTTTCATTATTAATTCTATTTCCATTTCTACAGGAGCCTTGTAACCTAATTCTGAAAAAAGATTTTTTAAAAAATTATTTTAACCAAATGGAAAGGGCCAAAGAAAAAAATTATGTGTTTATTTCAGAAGATACAAATACTAATGGCTTTAGTAAAAGACATAAAATCAGCTATATAATCAATAAAAAAGAAACTATAGTTTACACAGTACTTGAAGAAAACAATAAAGTCCAATTTTTAGGAGTTATCAGTGTTCCTTAGTATTTTTTTAAAAAAAAGAGATAAAAACCCTAATTAATGAACAATATAAAATACATCACTTCAATAATTCTGTTATGTTATGCTTGTCAAGCAAAAACCTCTTTTTCAGTTAAGAACAACACCTCAAAATTAATTGATAGTATTAAAATTACCAATGGGTATGATTCTTTAACAATAAAAAAGATTGAAAAGAATGAAATTAAAAATTTTAATTTTCAGTTTACAGAGCTTACCCCAAACTATGATGGTACTTTTCGTGTAGATGTGTATCCCCAAAAAAAGAGCACAACATTTGGATATTACACCAATGGAATTCAACCTGATACACATTTCTTTATAGATATAACAGAAAAGACAATTTCTATTGAAGAAAAAATAAGATAAAAAATTAAGAAGACTTTGTAAAACCCCCTATCATTTTCTTTTGATAGGGGGTTCATCAAAAGATTGAAGATGCCAAAAAGTTAGATGACAACCTACCACCACCAAGCCCCAATACCTTAAGCTAACCACCAGATTACAACGAACAATTGGCACTGGTAGTATTAACACAAAACTTGCCAAAGGAGCACTAATAGTAGCGCTTATTAACGATTTAGGTATTAGCGATACTCTGTAGAAAAAGTGGTGGTATACCAACATACCCCAAGCTACCGAAATACGCCTTTTTGTAGATGCTAATAAAGTGAATGGGGTGGTTGGTAACGAAGCGAAAATTTTTGTAGAGAAGGCAGTAAGAGGTTTGTTAGAAAAGACCTTACTGTTTTTGTAAAAATATTAAGGTCTTTTTATAAAAACGTAGGCATGTTTTGAGTAAAACATAGTAGTGCTTTTGAGTTTATTGAATGTAATATTTTATATTAACTGGATTTTAAAATACAAAAAATCCCGAACTCAATAGCTCGGGATTTTTATATTGGTATAATGTTATTTCTTATTGAATTCCGTAGAAAGAACTCATGTTATCTTCAATATCAGACGCTTTTTTAACCGCCTCGTACATTTGAAAAGTTTTGTTCTTTCTTTCGTTAGCGATACGCTTTCTAAAAGTATCGTAGTTAGGCAATGCAGCTGGTAATTCTTTCTTTTCAACCACAAAAGCAAATA
Source organism: Tenacibaculum tangerinum (assembly GCF_029853675.1). Taxonomy (NCBI): domain Bacteria; kingdom Pseudomonadati; phylum Bacteroidota; class Flavobacteriia; order Flavobacteriales; family Flavobacteriaceae; genus Tenacibaculum; species Tenacibaculum tangerinum. The sequence continues at coordinate 1,817,383 of NZ_CP122539.1, forward strand.
CCCCTTTGTCTCCTACTACATTCTTCACTACTTCATTTTCTTTAGCATTAATCATTGCGCCTACTACTTTTGGCTCAAAACCTACTCCTGAAATGGTTGGAGATTGTAAGTTTACATCGGCAGCAGTTCTAACTGACTGACTAACAGATTTAGCGATTTCGTCTAATGTTGAACCACTGATTTTATCTTGAATCATTTTTGCTTTACGCTCATTGATTAAAATCGGACGTACTCTTGCAGTTGCTTTATCTACTGACATCAATCCTTTTGCCGTTTTTGAAGTTAATGTCGCTACAACATATCCTCCCTCAACATCAAAACGCTTAAAATCTCCCTCTTTCACTTCTTCATCAAATGCCCAAGTAATGATTTCTCTTTCATTTCCTGCCCCTGGTACATTCTCATCTAAGGGTTTTAATCCAACTGCTGGTAAAGAACTTAAGTTCTTTTCTTTTACTGCTTCTTCAAATACTTTTCCATTGGCTAACTCTAAGGCAAATGTTTCTGCATTTTGAAATACGGTATTTTCTGTTTCTTCAGAAGCTTCAATTTTACGACCAAAGGTTACTAATTTCACTACGGGTTGGAAGTTCTTTTGTCCGTCTATTTTAATTACATGGAATCCGAATTGAGATTTTACAACGCCCATGTCACCTTCTTTTCCTTCAAAAACAAAATCTCTAAATGAAGGCACCATTCTGTTGTAAGCAAACCAATCGTAGAATCCTCCATTTTCAGCAGATCCTTTGTCTGATGACATTTCTTTAGCCAAATCTGCAAACTTAGATTTGTTTGCTTTTACAACTGTTAACAAGCTATCGGCTGTTTTCTTTGCTTCTTCTTCTGTTTGCACTACTGTTTCATCGGCACTAGCAGAACCAATAAAAGGAATTAAAATATGACTTGCTTGTGCAGAATCTGGTAATTGTGTTACTGCGGTAATTTTAGATAACTTAAAGTAATCTCCATCTTTATAAGGCCCGAACACATCTCCTTCTTTACCGTTAAAAACTTCTTCGGCAATTACTTGAGGTACTTGTACTTTAAATTTATAGTTGTTATCGATAGCTAAATCAGATTCATTTTCTTCTAGAAACTCACTATAATCAGTTGTACTTTTTAATCCTTTAACTGTTGTATTATTAACCTCTGAATCTTCGATTAATTTTGCCACCTCTGCTTTGATAGCTGCTTCATCTTCTGCAGTAGGTTTTATATCGAATTTCACAAAGTTAATATCTCTTGAAGCTTCTACCTGAAAAGCATCTTGATGATTATTGATGTAATTTTCAACATCGCTTTTCTTTAAGATTACTAAACTATCTGCAATTGTAGTATAAGGTACATATATATATTTACCTGATACTTTTGTGTTTTCAGTAAAATAGTTCGCTTCTCCTTCTTTTAAAGAAGCTCCTATACCTGCAGCTACTAAGTTATCGTAAGTTGTTTTTTCAATATTACTTTGCAAAGAAGCCATATAATTTCGCCAAGCTTTCCATTCTTCTCCGTTTTCCTCTTTTATCGTCGCTAGGTGTTCTTTCAACTTGTTTTTATCAAAAATACCAGAAGTTTGAAATCTTGGATCGCCTTGAATTGATGGAGATTCGTATAACGCATTTAATATATCAACATCTCCTACGGTAATTCCAGCTTCTTCTAATTGTTTCTTATATATTTTTTGACGGATTAAGTTATTCCAAACTGTTTTAGCTGCCTGCATTTCAGAGACTCTATTTCCTGTTTGAGCTTTATAAGCATCTAAAGCTTCAGCAAACTCTTGACGAGAAATAACTTCTCCATTTACTTCTCCTATTTCATTTACTTTATTTGCACTAAAAAAGTCTGATATTGTAGTTGGGTCTAATACAAAAGCAAAAAGTGCTAAACCAATTACAAGAATTAAGAACATAGTACGTTCTCTAATTTTCGATAAAATTGCCATACGTCATTTATTTTATTAACAGTGTGCGAAAATACAACTTCACAGCAAATAATGCAATGTTTTTTATGCTGTTTTTAGAGGGATTCTGTAGCTAAAAAATAATTACTAATCTTCTGTATACATTACTTTTAAATAAACATCATCAATTTTAGTAGCGCTTACTTTTAAAATTTTAATTTGAAAGTTTTCAATACGTAAAATTTCATCTTGAAGTGGTATTGTTTCTGTATGGTATAAGATAAAGCCTCCTAGGGTTTCGTATGCTTCTTCTTTCGGAATTGCTAAACCGTATTCTTCGTTTAGGTAATCAACCTCTAAACGAGCTGAAAAATTAAATTCGGTTTCACTAACTTTTTCTTCTAATAATTGTTGGGTGTCGTGCTCATCTTCTATTTCTCCAAATAGCTCTTCTACAATATCTTCTACTGTAATGATTCCTGAAGTGCCTCCGTACTCGTCGACAACTACGGCAATACTTTTTCGTTTTTTTATCAAATTATTAAGCACATCGTTAATAATCATTGATTCTGGTACAAACTCTACTGGTAGCAAAATTGATTTTATTGTACGTGGTTTTTTAAACAGTTCAAAAGCATTTACATAACCCAAAATATCATCTAACGAGTTTTTATACACTAAGATTTTAGATAAGCCTGTATTAATAAACATTCTTTTTAAGTTGCTTACCGTTTCGTGTAAATCTACTGCTACAATTTCAGTTCGAGGCACCATAATTTCACGAGATTTAACCTTGTGAAACTCCAAAGCATTCTGAAAAATCTGTATTTCTGAATCTACTTCCTCTTCATCGTTCCCCGCATCTAATTGTTCTGAAATATAGTTACCGAGTTCTTCTTTACTAAATTCCGTTTGAATTTCATCTTCTTTGGTTCTGAAAAAAACGTGCAAACAAAAATCTGATATTTTTGTAATTACCCATGTAATTCCGTAAAAGATAACATAAAACACATACGCTGGTATTGCGAACAGCTTAAGCATTTCGTTGGAATAAATTCTAAAAATTGCTTTGGGTAAAAACTCTGCCGTAACTAATATAATGATGGTTGAAATAAGTGTTTGGGTTAGCAAACTTATATCTGACAACACATAATTAACAATGGCATAATCGGAGGGCAAAAAAGATTGAAACCAACTCATTAGTAATTTTCCCATAAAATAACTGTAAATTACTAATGCTACATTATTACCCACCAACATGGTGGTAATAAATTTTGATGATTTTTGGGTGAGCTTGGTCAGAATTTTCGAAAGTATTCCTTCTCCTTTTTTTTCTAATTCTATATGAAGTTTGTTCGCTGATATAAAGGCTATTTCCATCCCTGAAAAAAAGGCTGAAAATAAAATAGAAGTAAGAATAATTAAAACTTCGGTTTGCATTAACGTTGCTGGTTTCTTTTCTCTATTTTTCTTCTAAAATGTCGTTTAAAGAAGAATATTAATATGATAAATATAGCAAATCCGAATAGAATAAACGCTTCTTGCCTATCAGAATTCCATTTCAATATTCCTTCTACAAAAAAAACAATTCCTATGACTAAATATCCATATTGTAAATATTTCCAAAGTGTATTCATTATATGTCGTTTTGTGTTGTTTCTATATCACCATTAATATCTTTGGCTATCCACTTACTCAAATCTTCGCTAGACTCAAATCCAAAACCATTAATTACACTTTCGGGTGTTGTAAATCGGAAACCGTCTTCGGTGAAAAAATAATGTTCTTTTTGATCCCAAAAGAGTTGATTGGTTTCTAGCGTTGTTTGTTTTGTATGATTAGTTATAACCACGTTGCCTCTTATTTCTGATACTTTGGTTTTGTTGTAGGTTATCGCATAATTACCAGAAATTGTTGTAGAATCTACTCCTAACTTATCTATTGTTACGATTTCAATTCCTTTGGGAAATTCGCTATAAGGGTGTTCTTTTCTGTTTGAATAATCGTAAAAAACAGCCGCTTTTGTTTTAGAGGTTATGCTACCAGAATCTTTGTGAACGTGATAAATATTTACCGCTGAACCTACTGGTAAATTTTTATCTGCTAAAAAATCTCGCACCTCTTTTTTAGAGTTGGTACAAGAAAAAAACATTGCCACCAAACAAATGGTAGCAATGCTATTGTATATATGTTGTGCTTTTGTAAGCATTAAATCTGATTAAGGTACACGAACAGTTTCTCCAATCCAACATCCAACTCTATGACTAGATCCAGACGCTACACCTTTTTGAAATATTAACTTCTTAGAAGGTAAGTTTTTTCTATAACTGCTAATGTATCTGTTAGCACCACATCCTGGATCTACTTGTTGTGCTTTCAACGCTTTGTTTAAGGCTGCTGCATACACCATTCTTTTTTCGAACTCATCGCTACCACAAGAGTTTGCGCTTCTTTGGTATAAACTAGCTATGAATAAGTATGCCTTACCCATATTCGGATTGTATTTTAGTGCTTCGTACGCTAGTGCTCTTGCTCTACTTCCGCTAGCACTTTGTGCCTCTCTTAACTTGTACTTCGCCTTTTTGAAAGGGTCTGTTTCTAAATTGAATGCCTTTTTTCTCATTTCAGCAGCTCCACTCTTGTCTCCGTTCTTAGCTAACACTCCTGCTAAGAAGTTATAAGCATCGGCAGACTGTGTAACTTTAGCATATTCGTTTGCTAATTTCTCAAATAAGGGGTCTGTTTGACATTCTTTATTATACATTCTCGATACGGCTCTTTTTAACCAAACGCCATCTGCTTTCTTTTCTTCAAAATCTCTAGAGTAGATTGGTATTAATCTTTCACAAGTAGCGATCTTAGAAATCATTGCATCTAATCCTCCTTCAATTTGACCTAAAGAAGTCGAGTTGATGGTATACGCTCTTAAGTTCTTTTTTTCTCTTGAATTAATAGTTCCTAGAGAATCTTTTTCTTGCAACTTCGCTATTTTCTTGTTGTAATCTTCTAGTTTTTCTTCTACTGATTCCATTACGTCATCATAGGTATCAAAAACTTTTTGAGGATTGGTGTCTTGATTCTTATCGGCGATTGTTTTAAAATATCTAAAAATATTTTTAACTCCCATATCTTTTGGAGAAATATCATATGCTTTCTTTAAGATTTCAAAAACCTCATCGTCAGTAGCTAACTTATTCTCAATTAAGTACTCTGCATAATCGCTATGAACTTTTGCTGGATCTTTATCTGGAAAGTTCACCAACCTTGTTTCGTATACTTTTTTAGCTAAAGCTGGGTCATTTAGGTTTTCAGCAACTTTTGCCCCATACTTATAAATATTAATAGATAGTGTTGCACAATTATCTAACAAATACTCTAAATTAGGTTTTGCTTGTGTATATTTCTTGGTGGTAGCATCTCCTTTAAAAAGGTTGTACTTGATATGACACTCTTGACTTGCTTGCGCTTTTGCTCCATTTACGGCTACAAACAAAAATAACCCTGCTAGTAAATACGTAATTTTTTTCATTGTTCTCAGTTTTTGTTAATCTATCTGTCTTTTTTGGAACCAATTAAGATCATTTAAAGATAAGCTCAATCTTACATTAAAATAATTTTCTTCTATTAAATTATTGTTTGTCGTTCCTCTTTGTCCGTACTCAAATCCTACATTTACGTTTGATAATTGTCTCGGTAATGGCAATCCTAATCCAACATTTATGCCAAAGTCTTTTACTGCACTAAAATTATTCGTAGTCTTTACTAGCAAACCTGTATCTTCAAAACGCAAACCTGCTCTATAAGTAACTCTATCCCAATAACTTGATATTGAGTTTATTTTTGGAATATAATATCCTCCTATTGCAAATTTGCTTGAATCATCGTATTTGTGAGATGCCCCATTTGTGATAAAAACACTATTGCCTCCTAAAGCACTTTGAAATTGTTGATTTGCCCCGATATACCATTTATTTTCTTTTCCTAAACCAAAACCATACACAACTTTTAAAGGTACGTTTATATTTCCATCTATGCTTCTATCGAACAATTCACTTCTAGGAATTTCTTGTCCAGAACCACTAAACGATAATGAATACATTTTTTCTGACCCCTTTGCTGACAGATCCGTAGCTAATGTAAATGACGCTCCTGAATAAAAATTTATATTATTTTTTAGTGCTGTTTTATACTGAGCTCCTAACTTAAACTGCCCTCCTCTAACACCAAAATTTTCTTCGTGCTTGGTTGCAAGAGCCACATTGACTCTTTGGTTTAAAATACTATTTTCTACATTTCCGAAAATAAAACCAGCTTCTACTCCCAAAGAAAGACCATCTATTACATACATACCAAAGCTTCCGTAAATTTTATTGGCCCCTCCTTCTCCTCTAAACAGTGTAACATTTTCATCGTTTTCATTATTTAATAAAGAATACCCTACCGATGAAAATGGTTGTAAACCAACAGTAAAACCAGCTTTATTCCCTATGGGAAATCCAAGCGACACATATCTTAAACTTGTTGAGTTTACTGTTTGAGAGGCTTCTTGCTCTTTAACGGTTAAAAGAGTGAAGCTACCTCCTATAGCATAAGTCGCAGCTCTTAAATCTGCGTTTGATGCGGGGTTTGTAAAGTTTAAATGATTATAATCTTTCAGTGCAACACCAATCCCTCCCATAGAAGCTTGCTCTACTGTTACTGCCTCAAAATTTTCACCAATACCAAAATAAGAATATGGTGAAGCACTATTTCTTTGTGCTACTATTGCTGTTGTAGTAAATATAAAAACTCCTAATATAAATCTCTCAATCATTCGCTAAATTGTGTATCAAAATAGTATGTAACCCCTCCAAAACAAAATTTGGATGGGCAAATATGACACTTTTTAATTGTTTTGACAAAAAATATGTATCTCCACCTGTTAAAACTATTGTTAAATCTGAATACTTTTCCTGATATTGTTTAATTATCCCCTCTATTTCATTAGAAACTCCATTGATAACTCCTGAATGTATTGAACTATTCGTATCGTTTCCTATAAGTTTTTCGAATTCTTCCAGTTCTAACAGTGGTAATTTTGCGGTAAAAGTATGCAATGCTTTGTATCTCATTTGTATTCCTAGAGAAATAGCACCCCCTAAATATACCCCCTCTTTTGTAATAAAATCGTATGTAATACAGGTACCAGCATCTACTACGAGTACATTTTTACGAGGGTATTTTTTGACTGCTGCCGATGCTAACGCAATTCTGTCGACTCCTAGAGTTTTAGGTGTTTTATACTTATTTTTAAAAGGTATGTTGGTTTTTGAGTTTAAAAACAGTGGTTGTAACAGCTCTTTTATTTCTTGTTGTTCTTTGTTTGTAAAACTGGCTACCGAAGATACAATGCTGTTCTCTATTAAATATTTTGAGGTAATTTTTTTTAACTCAGAAATAATTTCTTGCTTACCGAAGACTACAATTTCTTTAAGAGTATCTATTTCAAAAACAGCTGCTTTTACCCGTGTATTACCAACATCAATAATTAAGTACATATTTTATTTCTTAGAGCGTGCAAATTTACGGTACATTTTTTTAAAGTTTTTACTTTGTATAATTAAAAAACGATTGTATATTTGCATCCGCTTAACGAAAGTAGCAACTGGTGCCTTAGCTCAGTTGGTAGAGCAAAGGACTGAAAATCCTTGTGTCCCTGGTTCGATTCCTGGAGGCACCACTATAAAACTCGTAGCAATCGTTACGAGTTTTATTTTAAAAGTGTTACTTTGTAAGCAATGACTGGTGCCTTAGCTCAGTTGGTAGAGCAAAGGACTGAAAATCCTTGTGTCCCTGGTTCGATTCCTGGAGGCACCACCGCAAAAACCTGAACAAGTTCGTTCAGGTTTTTTTATTTGTATATTGTCTCGTCCTGAAATAGCGTTACACTAAACTTTTAAGTGTAATGAAAAACAATCGGATCATTCCTAAAAGTTGTTGTTATACTAAAATTTCAATTCATCTAAATATAGAGAATTCTAAACAGGTAATGTTCCTAAAAGTAAAAAACCTTAATTCTTTACGAATTAAGGTTTTATTTTTAGTACGGGTGAAGGGAGTCGAACCCCCACGCCTTACGGCACTAGATCCTAAGTCTAGCGTGTCTACCAATTCCACCACACCCGCGTGTTTTTAGAATTGTGCGTGCAAATATAAACAATACTTGCAAACTACAAAGAAGAAGTATACTATTTTTCTTATTTTTGAGCGTAATTAATATACTACACATGCAAAACGTAAAAGAATACATAGCTCAACATAAAGATCGATTTATTAACGAGCTTATCGATTTATTAAAAATTCCATCTGTAAGTGCCGACCCAGCCTACAATCAAGATGTATTAACAACTGCAGAAACTATTAAAGAGAGTTTAGAAAAAGCGGGGTGTGATAAAGTAGAAATTTGTGAAACTCCTGGATACCCCATCGTATATGGAGAAAAAATAATTGATCCTGATTTACCTACTGTTTTGGTGTATGGGCACTACGATGTGCAACCTGCTGATCCTATAGATTTATGGACTTCACCTCCTTTCGAACCCGTTATCAAAAAAACAGATATCCATCCTGAAGGAGCGATTTTTGCTCGTGGTGCTTGCGATGATAAAGGGCAAATGTATATGCATGTAAAGGCGTTAGAATACATGACCCAAACAGGAAACCTTCCTTGCAATGTTAAGTTTATGATTGAGGGAGAAGAAGAAGTAGGCTCTGAGAGTTTGGCTTGGTTTGTACCTAGAAATAAAGAAAAACTAGCCAATGATGTTATTTTAATTTCTGATACAGGAATGATTGCCAACGATATTCCTTCTATCACTACAGGTTTACGTGGTTTGAGTTATGTAGAAGTTGAAGTTACAGGTCCGAATCGTGATTTACACTCAGGATTATACGGTGGTGCGGTAGCAAATCCTATTAATATTTTAACAAAAATGATTGCTTCACTACACGATGAGAACAATCATATTACGATACCTGGATTTTACGACAAGGTAGAAGAATTATCACGTGAAGAACGCGACGAAATGGCAAAAGCTCCTTTTTCTTTAGAAGAATATAAAAATGCGCTAGATATTGACGATGTGCACGGTGAAGCGGGATATACCACGAACGAACGTAACTCTATTCGACCGACGTTAGATGTGAACGGAATTTGGGGAGGCTATACTGGTGAAGGTGCCAAAACCGTAATTGCCTCTAAAGCTTATGCCAAAATTTCGATGCGCCTAGTGCCGAACCAAGACTGGAAAGAAATTACCGAATTGTTTAAAACACATTTTGAAAGTATTGCCCCTAAATCGGTAACAGTAACAGTAAAACCACACCATGGAGGTCAGGGATATGTAACTCCTATTGACAATATTGGCTATCAAGCAGCCAGTAAAGCCTATGAAGAAACGTTTGGAGTAACGCCAATTCCGCAAAGAAGCGGTGGAAGCATTCCTATTGTGGCTTTGTTTGAAGAGGAATTGAAAAGTAAAACTATTTTAATGGGATTCGGATTAAATTCTGATGCGATTCACTCACCAAACGAACATTTTGGTGTTTGGAATTATTTAAAAGGTATTGAAACCATTCCTTACTTTTACCAATACTTCACCGAGCTATCTAACTAAAACATCATATCCAAAAGCCTTAATAATTTATTAGGGCTTTTTTTTATAGAGAAATATACCAAGTGGTTCTAAACCACAACGAGTTGTTTTGAATCAAATCAAAAACCTGACCCCATCGGTAATCGAAACCAAACTCTAATTTATCCTTTTCACTAAGCTGATATCCCAAATAGGGAGCCAATCTAATTTCAAAATCTTGCTTATTAAACTGATATAAATATTCGTTTGATAATTTTACATACCACTCTTTAACATCTACTTTTTTACCACTTAATGCCTTTTGAAACGTAGCCCTATAGCGAGTTCTGTATTGCGGAGTTACTTGCGATTGAAAAAACTGCTCAAAACCTAATCGGTGCCCTAATTTTATTCCGTTTAAGTTTTGCACCAAATTAAAATGCTGTAACGTTCTGTGAATGGTTTCACCTTCTTTAAATCGAAGAATATACCCCACATTTACCGATTGATCTAAATCAGTTTTAAAAGAAAAAATAGACGATACATCTACCAAACTATGCGTAAATTGAAAATCTTCATTGTAAATAATCTCTCTAGCCTCTATACTATTTACCCATTTTGTTTTCTCTGATAATTTAGTTGATGTGTTTACTTTTGGCAACCATCCGCCCACAAAAGTAGATTGCGAAGCAACCATGAATGTTGTAAAAAAGAACAGGAGTACAAGTGTTTTTTTTACCATCTTAAAACTCTAAATTATCGTTATTTTGCGGTGCAAATTCTAATTCTTTTATTAGGGTTCCGTCACCAGTCATTAAAATTTCGAAAAGCTCAGTAGTAGCATTTTTCTTCCCTTTTATCACGATTTCATAAAGCACCTTTTCTCTGCTGTTTAGATTCTCTTTTGCAAGTCCGATGCAAGATTCTTGCTCAGTAAGCCATTGTTCTTGAATTTTTTTTATTTTATATTTTTTAAAATGATTGTTTAATGTTTTTTTTATTGCCTGCTGCCTTTTTACAGCTAACTCTCTCCACTTAATTTTTCTTTCCACATCTAAAAGGTTTCCCTTTTCATCAAATTCTATACTGTAAACATGCCTGTCTTTACAAAATTTCGCTTCTATTGTTTTTCCATCCTGACTTTCTTCTGCATACCATTTTATGCGCGCATCAAAGTCGCATTTATTAATAAAAGATTTTGCCTTTAGCGGAACTTCATTCAATTTTATTTTATACTCTTTTTCAAATTTTTGCTGAGAAAAAGAAGTTACAACTACCGCAAAATAAATTATAACAAAGCATTTCATAATCTTATTTTTTTAATACTTAAAAGTACGAAATTTTATTTTTATCAACTCTACACTTGTAGAATGAAAAATATTTTCTACATTTGTAGAGTTAAATCTAATTTTGTTAGCCATGCAATTATCAAAAACCGAAGAACAAGTAATGCAATACTTATGGAAATTGAAGAAAGCATTTATGAAAGATTTACTAGGTGAATTTCCAGAACCAAAGCCAGCAACCACAACCGTTGCTACTTTATTAAAAAGAATGAAGGACAAGGGTTTTATTGATTATAAATTGTATGGAAAATCAAGAGAATATTTTCCTTTAGTTAAAAAATCAGATTATTTTTCTAAGCATGTAAACGGGTTAATAAAAAACTTCTTTAACAACTCGGCGAGTCAATTTGCTTCATTTTTTACTGAAAAAACAGACTTGTCGGTTTCAGAATTAGAAGATTTAAAAAAAATTATCGATCAGCAAATTAAAAAACAACAGTGATGATTACGTATTTTATTAAATCTGGAATTTGTTTGGCATTATTGCTTGTCTTCTACCATTTGGTATTAGAACGAGAAAAAATGCATCAATTCAATCGATTTTATCTGTTAGGAAGCGTGCTCTTTTCGTTTGTTGCTCCGCTTTACAAAATATATATTGAAGTTCCTTTACCTGCTTCCAAAGTATTTGTTCCAACAACCATAAACAACACCCTAACTACAGAAGTTGTTACCCCTCAAATAGAAACCATAAACTACACACAATTTTTATGGTTCGCCTATCTACTCATTGCTTCGATTTTACTGATTCGCTTTCTAAAAAATTTGAGAAGTATTTACATAAAAGTTAAACGACATCAAAAAATAAAAAAAGAAAAAGCTACGCTTGTTTTGGTTGATGATAATATTTGTCCGCATACATTTTGGAATTATATTTTCATCAACAAAGAAGAATACAACTCCAATAAAATCGAAACCGAACTCTATACGCACGAATTGACGCATGCTACACAAAAACACACCTTTGACGTAGTGCTAATTGAATTGTTACACGTGGTTTTTTGGATAAATCCAATATTTATCTTCCTTAAAAAAGCAATGAAGTTAAATCATGAATTCTTAGCAGATACCAACGTTATAACTACCTGTAAAAACACTACCAAGTATCAATATTTACTATTGAATAGAGCTGCTTGGAACAACGAATATTACTTGGCCAGTAATTTGAATTATGTATTAACTAAAAAAAGATTATTAATGATGACAAAACAAAGTTCTCGTATCAATATGTTACTAAAAAAGCTGGCGGTAATTCCCCTATTTGTAGGATCTACCTTCCTTTTTGCTGAAAGAGTAGCAGCTTATGAAAACAACAGTGAGCTTTTGGATGCTGAAATTACCAAAAGTGAATTGCCAAAAGAGATAGTTCCTACTGATTCTTCGGTATTAGAAAACAGTAAAGAAAAGCTAAAAAAAGTAACCTCGCTACCATTGAGTTCTGATGATAAAACACAGCCCGAAAAATTTCTTGCCGCTGTTAAAAGAGACGGTGATCATGTTCATTTAAGTTGTTACAATTGTAAAAGGTGGGCAGGTTTAGATATTCCATTAAATAAAGAGTTTATCATAACCGATTGGGGATTTTCAAACAACAGTCATGTAGCCATAAGTGAATATGCTTTTACCATTAAAGCAACAGAGAAAGAAATTTTTTTTAAAGGCTTAAAGAATACTGCTTGGCTCGATTTGTCTTTTACTCTACATGAAAATAGAACACAATATTTGAATCAAAGTGGGATGGTTGCTATGAATAAAAAAGATTTAAAAATAAGAAAAGACAATTTTAATCTAGAATTACTACGTGAGTTTACTTTCAGGAATAGTACTTATAAAATTAGTCACAAAACTAACGGAGATGCTTATTACAGGAATTATTATCAGCTTACGGAAAAAGAAAAATCGAAGCTTCAGCCTAGCACAAATTTAAACAAGGAACAACAAAAAGCTTTTGAAGAGTTCAAAAACTTAAAAGCGCTTAATAAATTGCCTCCTGTGAAAACAGTAGATATTATTTTATCCTACCGTAAGTTCGTTGATAAAATTAAATTTGAAAAAGTATATAGGAAAGGTGATTTTATCTCATTAAACAATATTTACAAGAAACTTTCTAAAAATCAAAAAGCACTTGTAGAAAAACCTTCATCTGTTTTCAATGCTACAAAAACTGAAAATTGGAACATCAACGATTCAATTCCAAAGCCACCAGCTAATAACAAAACTGGATATAAATATGTAAACAACCAGACGTTATTTTACGTAAAAAACGACCAAGGCATTACTTATTACAATCGTTGGGGTCAAGTAGTAACCAAAGAAGGAAAAATAATAAACCCAGCGCAAACTGCTTCCGACAAAATTATCCCTAGTCAAAATATAGCAAAAGTGCATAAGGATGATAAAGTGGTGAGTGAGTTTAAGAAAACAAACGTACCCCCTCTACCCTCTACTCCCAATTTTCCAGAGGTAAAAAAAGGAGAGGTTTCAAACATACCGCCTCCAAATCCTCCTACAGCACTACAAGGAGAAGTATCAAACATACCGCCTCCACCAAAGCCTATACCTCCTTTGGAATACATCAAAAAACATAAAGGAAACAACACGGAATATTACTACAACGGTAAAAAAATAAGTTATAAAAAAGCTATCAAAATTTTAGAGGCTAACAGTTCTATAAACTTACAAAGTTGGCATAAAAATGGGAAAGCAACATTTAAACTTTCAGACGAACCCATAACGATAAAAATTTAATACTGTTAAAAGCCTCTTAAACGAGGCTTTTTTTGTAACAATTCTTTAAAACATTCGTTGTTAGCATATAAGCCTATTCTATGTTGAAACGATTTTTCCTTCTTTGTTCTGGGGCAGATTTAGAATTACTTCAAAAATGTGCCAACGGAGAACAAAATAAATATGCGGGCATTGGTGCTACCGTTTTTTTTACTGCTTTAATGGCTACCATCGCCGCTTCTTACGCTTTATATAAGGTATTTGACAATATATATACTGCTGTTTTCTTCGGAATTATATGGGGCTTACTTATTTTTAACTTGGATCGATTTATTGTTTCAACCATCAAGAAAAGAGATTCGAAAAGAAAAGAAATTATACAAGTACTTCCAAGACTTTTGCTAGCTATGATTATCGCTGTAGTGATATCTAAACCGTTGGAACTAAAAATCTTTGAAAAAGAGATTAATCAGGTGTTATTGACGGAGAAAAACCAAATGACCTTAAATAATAAAACTCAAATCGCGCAGCAATTTACTCCTGAAATAGAAAAAATAACTATTGAAGTTAACGCGTTAAAAGACGAAATACATACCAAGGAAAATGAAGTAAATGCCTTGTACGAAACGTATATTGCAGAGGCTGAAGGCCGAAAAGGAACAAAACTCCTAGGCAAGGGTCCTGTATACAAAGAGAAACGTGAAAAACACGATGCTGCTTTGGCTGAATTACATGAACTGAAAACTAAAAATGAGGAAAAAATACAGCAAAAGGAAGCTGCCATTACTAGTTTACTAGAAAATCAAAAATTAATTGAAACCGAAACACAACCAATTATTACTAATTTTGACGGATTAATGGCTCGTGTTAATGCCTTGAACAAATTACCTTGGCTACCTTCTTTTTTTATCTTCCTATTATTTTTAGCCATAGAAACAGCTCCCATTTTTGCAAAGCTTATCAGTTCAAAAAGTGAGTATGATTACAAATTAGAAAATCATGAATCTCTTGTAAAAACCTGGATTCAACAACAAGTACATCAACGCGAGGCTATTTTACAAACAGATAAAGAACTGAACGACAGAATTTACGCTGATTTAAAAACAGAAGAAGAATTGTATCAATACAAACAAAAAACAGCCCGTAACCTACTAAAACTTCAGGCAGATTCCTTTTATAAAAATCAGCAGAAAATCTTATAAGACTGTTTTATTTTTATTTTTTGTGAAAATTTTTTAATTTCGTTTCTTTTTAACACAACGAATTAATTGCATGAAAAACACCCATTACACTATCTTTTTTATAGTGTTCATCTTATGTAACAGTATTTTTTCTCAAGAAAACGAACAACTTTCCTCTCTATTTCTTTCAAAAGAATTAAAAGAAAATGCCAATGCTGTAATTAGATTGAATGAAATAATTATCGACATCGATGATGTAGACAAACTAGTGGTAAAAGAAAAAAGAATTGTTACGGTTTTAAACAAACTAGGAAGAACCCATGTCGATGCCTACAAACACTACGACGACGACACTAAAATAACCAAATTATCAGCAGTTATTTACGATGCTTTGGGAGAAAAGGTTAAAAAATATTCAAAAAATGATTTTCAAGATGTAAGTGCCGTAGATGGAGGTACTTTATATTCTGACTCAAGGGTTAAGTTTTTAGAACATACCCCAACATCGTATCCGTATACAGTAGTTTTTGAGTCTGAATACAAAAACTCTTCAACAGGTTTTATTCCCAAATGGTTTCCTATCGAAAACTACTATTTGGCTGTTGAGAAAAGTATTTATTTTGTAAACAATCCTCAAAATATTCCTTTCAGAAAAAGAGAAAAAAACTTTGAAGGGTTCTCAATCAAAAACACTTCTACCGATACGACCTTACATTATACCTTAACCAACCAAAAAGCTATTAAGCGTGAGTACTACACTGTTAATTTTGAAGATTTCGTTCCGAATGCGACTATTTCTTTAAATTCTTTCAGTCTAAAAGGGGTTAAAGGCAACTCTAAAAACTGGGAAGAATTTGGAAAATGGATGTATAATAGACTTATAAAAGACAGAAATGAATTACCTCCTGCTACGGTAGCCAAAGTAAAAAACTTGGTTAAAGACATAGATAATCCAGTAGAAAAAGCAAAAATCATTTATAACTATGTACAAGAGAAAACTAGATATATAAGTGTTCAAGTTGGTATTGGTGGTTGGGAACCCATAGTTGCGAATAAAGTTGACCAAGTTGGCTACGGCGATTGCAAAGGGTTAACCAATTATACGAAAGCTTTATTGGATGCTGTTGGTATTGAGTCTTACCATACCTTAGTTTATGCGGAAAACAAAAAAAATATTGACAAAGACTTTAGTTCACTGCAAGGCAATCACATGATTTTAAACATCCCTAATAATGGGGAAGATATATGGCTAGAATGCACCAGTCAAACCATGCCTTTTGGTTTTTTAGGAAGGTTTACCGACGATAGAGATGTATTGGTTATTACCCCAGAAGGAGGGATTGTTAAAAGAACTCCTGCGTATGTTAATGAAGACAATTTACAAACAATCAAAGCAACTATTCAACTATTGTCTACAGGAAATATTACTGCATCATTAGAAAGAAAATCGTATGGCATTCAATATGACGATAAATACAATGTAGAAAATTTTACTCCTAAAGAACTTGACGATTATTACAAGACCACTGTATGGGATTATGTGAATAATTTAGAGGTAAAGAATATTAATCATGTGAACGATAAAGACAAAATTGAATTTAAGGAAAGCATCGATATTGAAATAGAAAAATTCGCTACGGTAAGAGACAGCAGTTATTTATTCAAATTAAATGTATTTAACCGATATACAGATATTCCTAAAAAATACAGAAATAGGCAACGCCCCTTAGAAATCGAAAGAGGTTTTACTCACAAAGACGAGTTTATTTTTACCATTCCTAAAGGGTATTCTTTAACTAATTTACCAGAAAATAAAAACATCACCAATAAATTTGGCACTTATAAGCTTACTTTCGAACAAGTAAACCCTACAACCTTAAAATATCAAAGAGAGTTTTCTTTGAAGGAAGGAAATCACTCTAAAGAAGACTACAAGACTTACAGAAAGTTTATAAAAACAGTCGCTAAATACGATAACTTAAGAACAGAAATCATTAAACAATAAAAAAGCTATGAAAAAAATAGTATTTATTTTATCCCTAATATTTTTATCTAGTATAAACGCCCAAGACATAAAATTTGGTAAAGTGTCTAAAGAAGAACTAGAAGAAAAACTATATCCTTTAGACTCTACTGCTCATGCTGCTTATCTTTTAAAAGATAGAAGGACTTATTTTCAGTACGACTCAAATAACGGTTTTCAGGTTTTTACAGATTACCATGAGCGAATTAAAATTTACTCTAAAGAAGGATTTGAGTATGCAACAAAAAACATTGTCTATTACGAACCTGATGCTGGCGATTCGGAAAAAATTAGTTCTTTAAAAGCGTATACTTTTAATCTAGAGAATGGTGCTATTGACAAGCAAAAACTTTCAAAGAAAGATGTTTTTGAGGAAAAACTGAACAAATACAGAAGTCAAAAAAAATAACCTTCCCAAATGTTAAAGAAGGAAGCGTAATTGATATCAAATACACCTTAATTTCTCCTTATAAAGATATCAAAAAGCTTAATTTTCAATATGGAATCCCAGTAAAAAAACTTGACTACCAAATTGAATTTCCAGAATACTATACTTTTAATAAGTTTTCTAGAGGTTACTATAGGATTACCCCTAAATCAAGAAAAAAAACAAAATCTATTACACTAACTTCAAAATCAAGAAGTGGAGTTAGAACTGTAAAAACCACATTCCACAGCTCAAAAATTGATTATCTATCAACTATCGACCTTTACCAAGAAGAAAACATTCCTGCTTTAAAAGATGACGAACCATACATTGGAAGTATTAGCAGCTACAGAGGAGGGATGCTATATGAGTTATCTGGAGTTGACTTTTTAAAAATTGGAGGAGATATAAAAAATTACAGTAGTACTTGGGAGGGAGTTTGCAAAACAATCTATAAATCTTCAAGCTTTGGTAGCGAGTTAGAAAAAAGTAATTATTATAAAAACGACTTAGAAACAATCTTAAGCTCTGCTAAAAATGATTACGAAAAAACAGCATTCATTTTTGAATTTGTAAAATCTAAAATCAAATGGAATGGATTCTATAGTAAATACACTGACAAAGGAGTAAAAAAAGCCTATAAAGAGGGTGCTGGTAATGCTGCAGAGATAAACTTAATATTAACCTCTATGCTACGTAGTGCAGGTATCAATGCGAATCCTGTTTTGGTAAGTACAAAAAACAACGGAATTCCTTTATTTCCAACACTAGATGGATTTAATTACGTAATTTCTAAAGTAGATTTTTCTGATGGAAACTATATTATATTAGATGCTACCGAAAAATATGCTACTGCTAACATTCTCCCTTACAGAACCTTAAACTGGTATGGAAGAGAAGTTTTTAAAAATGGAGATTCAAAACAAGTAAAGCTTACTCCTAACTCCCTAACAGAAGATGTAAACTTTCTATTTGTGAAAATTGATGAAATGGGAGACGTTTCAGGAATGTTTAGAAAATCTCTTACTGATCATAATGCCATGTTTTACCGTCAAAAAAACAATGTGAAAAAAGAAGAAGACGTTATTACTTCTACAGAAGAGAAGTATGGCATTGAAATTGAAAATTTTAAAGTACTCAATGCAAAAAACATTAGCAAACCTATCATGCAAACAGTTAAGTTTACGGGCGAAGATTTAATTGAAGAAATCAATGGAAAATTATACTTTTCTCCGTTACTTTTCTTAGCTAAAAATGAAAACCCTTTTAAATCTGGAGAAAGAAATTTCCCTGTTGATTTTGGTATGCCATGGAAAGATAAATATAGTGCGTCAATTACAATTCCTGATGGATATACTGTAGAATCGTACCCAGAAGAATTAGCCATCGGTTTGCCAGAAAACATGGGTGTTTTTCAATATAAAGTTGTTCTCAAAGAAAACAAGATAAACCTGTCGTCAACAACTCAAATCAATTCAAGCATTATACCTCCTAATTATTATTCAGCGATTAAAGAATTTTATAAACAGTTAGTTGAAAAACAAACCGAAAAAATCATACTAGTAAAAAAGTAATGAAAAGATTAACCGCTATTATCGTTTTTTTATGTGTAACTAATGCATTTGCTCAAAAAAATAAATCTACCAAAATTGGAAACATCACTGTAGAAGAATTGAGTATGCAAAGGTATGAACCAGATACAACTGCCAATGCTGTTGTAGTTTATGAGCATGCCAACTACTATTTAGATGAAAAAAGAGATTATAAAAAAACAACTGATTTTTACTTTAAAATTAAAATTCTTAAAAAAGAAGGAGTAGAGAAAGCTACCGTAAGTATTCCGTATTATGGTGATGAAAAAGTACACTCTGTAAAAGGAATTACTTATAACCTTACTGAGAATAATAATATTTTAAAGAATCATCTGATAGAAAGTGAGGTTTACCAAAAAGATGTGTATGGTAAATGGAAAGAAATTACATTTACGCTTTCTAACGTAAAAGAAGGAAGCGTTATCGAATACACGTATTCTGTAACCTCACCATACTCTAAAATTGATGATTGGTATTTCCAAGCAGACATTCCGAAAATTAAAAGTGATTTCACAGCATCTATACTAGGTAATTGGAAATACAATATTCGAATTGTTGGTTTTCTTAAGCTTACCAGAAACGATTCTTTTGCAAAAAAGGGTTGTGTTTATATTCCTGGGCTTGGCGAAGGGGCTTGTTTGATTTTAAATTATGGAATAGATAACATCCCTGCATTTAAAGAAGAGGAATATATGCTGAGTAAAGAAAATTTTATTTCAAAACTTTCATTTGAATTAGAGTCGTTTCACAACCCTAAAGGAGGTGTTGACCGATACACCAAAACTTGGAAAGATGCCGATAAAAGTTTACGCTATGACTTTTTAGACAATCAAACTTCTAAGAAAAACTTTTTCAAAAACCAACTACCTCCTGCCCTACTTAGTATAGAAGATGATTTAAAAAGAGCTAAAAAAGCATATCGTTTTATTCAACATCATTTTATTTGGAATGAAAAATACTGGCCTTCTAAAAAAGTAAGAATCAAAGAAGCTTTTGAAGATAAAACAGGGACTATTTTCGATATTAATTTATCGCTTTACAATGCGCTACAAGCTGCTCAAATTGAAAGTTACTTGGTGTTAACTTCAACAAGAAATAAAGCTGTACCCACAAAACTACATCCTATTGTCGATGATTTTAATTATTTACTAGTTAAGGCTGTTATAAACGACAAAACATACTTCTTAGATGCCACCCACAAACAATTGCCTTTCGGATTGGTACGATACGAATCTTTAAATGGCGACGGTAGGGTACTAGACTTTAAAAAAGGAAGCTATTGGGAACCTATTGAATTAAAGAGAAAAACATTCAGAAATGTCAGAACCCAACTGTTACTAGATGAAGATCTTACATTAAGTGGCGAACTTACAATTTCTAGCGATGGTTTCTTTGCGCTTCACGAAAGAGAAAAATTAAGTAACGTAAGTCGTGAGAGTTATCTCGAAGATTTTGAGTCTGAACATAGCAACCTAGAAGTGGAAGATTTTAAACATGAAAACCTAGATGAAAAAGATGCTCCGTTACATCAAAAATTTTCAATTATATTCGACGATGTAGCACTTAAAACAAATCTCAGAATCAATCCTTTTTTGATAGAAAAGGTGACTAAAAACCCTTTCAAACTCAACCAGAGAGATTATCCTGTTGATTATGGATATCCGAGAAATATTTCTTATGTGCTATCGTTAAAATTACCCGAAGGATACATTGTTAAAAAAATACCCGAAAACAAAGCTTTTGCACTACCGAATAAAGGAGGTCGTTTTGTAGCCAGTTTTAAAAGCACCAATAATTCAATTAGTGTATACTCAAAAATATCACTAAATAAGAGGGTGTTTAGTAGCGATGAGTATCACTACCTAAAAGAGTTTTACAATCAAATAATCAACACTCATAATTCATTTATTGAAATAGAGAAAGTGAGTCGTTAAAACACTCACTTTCTATAAGGCTATGGCTATAGCATTTTTTACCTCTCCAATAGTAAAAATACTATGTGTACTTCCAATGTGCTTGAGTGCTGTTAATTTATGTATCATAAACTCTCGATATGCATCCATATCTTTTACATAAATCTTTAAAATATAATCGTAATCTCCACTTACGTGAAAACATTCTGTTACTTCCTCCAACTTTTTAATTTCCCTCTCAAAAATAGTAATATTCTCTTTGGTATGCTTTTCTAACCGAATATGACAAAAAACTAAAAACGATTTCTCAATTTTATTTTTATTTACCAAGGCAACATAACGCTTAATAACCTTTTCTTTTTCCAATTTTTTAATCCGCTCGTAAACAGCCGTTACCGATAATCCTAACTGCAAAGACAACTGCTTGGTAGTTTGCTTACTATCGAACTGAAGCAATTCCAATAACTTCTTATCTATTTCATCTAATTTCATCTGAAAAAAAAACTATCTCTTTTATATTTATGAAACAAAATAACATAAAAAAACTAAATTTCAATATAAAATTAGAATAATAATCTAATTTTATAGATATATATTGATTTTTATTCTATAAAAAATGAATTTAGCATCTTATTAACACGTAATTTTTACATCGATGAAATTCAAACCTGCCAATAATATACAAGACTTGCAATATTTTGGAGAATTTGGAGGAGTAAATCCCTCAATATCCGATTCTTCTACCTATACTTTTCTATCAGCAAAAACCATGTTTGATACTTTTGAAGGAAATACAGAAGGTTGCTATTTGTACTCTCGCCATTCTTCTCCTTCAAACTTATACTTATCAGAAGCATTAGCGGCGATGGAAGGTACCGAATCAGCAAACGTTGCTGGTTCAGGTATGGGAGCAATTACCCCTACCATTTTACAAATTTGTGGTTCGGGCGACCATATTGTTTCAAGTAGAACTATTTATGGAGGAACGTATGCTTTCTTAAAGAATTTTACTCCAAGAATGGGTATTGAGACTTCGTTTGTAGACATTACTAAATTAGCTATGGTTGAGGCGGCAATTACTAAAAACACGAAGATGATTTACTGCGAAACAGTAAGCAACCCGCTGTTAGAAGTTGCCGATATCAAAGCCTTATCAAAATTGGCTAAAAAACACAACTTAAAGTTAATTGTAGACAATACATTTTCTCCCTTATCTATTTCTCCAGCACAACTAGGAGCCGATGTAGTACTTCATAGCTTAACCAAGTTTATCAATGGTTCTTCCGACACCATGGGAGGAGTGGTTTGTGCAACTACAGACTTTATCAATTCTCAAAAAAGTGTTATTGATGGAGCTAGTATGTTGTTAGGTGCTTCTATGGATTCTATGCGTGCAGCTTCTATCTTAAAAAATATGAGGACTTTGCATATTCGCATGAAACAACACAGTAAAAATGCCCATTACTTAGCTGAGAAATTTGAAGCTGATGGATTAAAAACGGTATATCCTGGATTGCAATCGCATCCTTCTCACGAAGTTTTCAAATCAATGATGAATGAAGAATACGGTTTTGGAGGAATGTTAACAATCGATGCTGGTTCTTTAGACAAAGCGAATGCTTTGATGGAACTCATGCAGGAAAGAAATTTAGGCTATTTAGCGGTAAGTTTAGGTTTTTATAAAACCTTGTTTTCTGCTCCAGGTACTTCAACCTCGTCAGAAATACCTTTAGAAGAACAAAAAGAAATGGGACTTACCGATGGACTCATTCGTTTTTCAATAGGATTAGATAACGATATAGAACGCACGTACCAGATGATGAAAGAATGTATGAAAGAAGTAGATGTGCTGTAAGTTCCTATCTTTCATTTTTGAAACTTGCCATTTTCAGCAACATAAAAACTTCGAAATATCTATAAATCGAGTGCTTCTTTTGTTTGAAAATGGCAATTTTTATTTTCTAATACCAGTGGTTGTCTGAAATTACTGTAAAAGAAAATGAAGACTTTTTTCTTTATATAAAGAAGAAAACGAGAGCATGATCATAGCTACGGTTTCTTTTTATTCTGAAAATAGAAAAGAAAAAAGGGTATTCTATTGCGTTTATTTCAAATTACAAATGGTATGACTAGCTTTTTCAACGATTCACTACACAATTGCGTTTGTGTAATTCTATACAAAATCGTAACATTACAAGCCGTAAAAAATACGAAACATGCAAGACGACAAAAATTTATCTGAAATTGAGATAGAGAACCAAAAAATCATTAAAAATAAAGAGTTACATATCCTAGAAGCAATGATTCCAGTTGTTATTCTAATGGGATTGCTTGCCTATAATATTTTTATTGCTAACGGTACCTGGCTAGGACAATACTCCAATCAATATATTTTACTAATTGGAGGAGGAGTTGCCATGGCAGTCGGTTTTTTTAATAAAGTATCACTTAAAAGAATGATATTGGAAGTATGGGAGAACTGGAAAAGTGTTTTTGTACCCATTTTAATTTTATTTTTAGTTGGTGCTTTAGCGGGTACATGGCTAGTTAGTGGTATTATTCCTGCTATGGTATATTATGGCTTGCAAGTCTTGAGTCCGTCTATATTTTTACCTGCTTCGGTAATTATAGCCGCTATTATTTCAGTTGCTACAGGAAGTTCTTGGACAACTTCTGCTACTGTAGGTATTGCCTTAGTAGGTATAGGTAGTGCGCTAGGAATTCCAACAGGAATGATTGCTGGGGCTGTTATTTCTGGAGCATATTTTGGCGATAAAATGTCTCCTCTATCAGATACTACCAACTTGGCTCCCGCTATGGCAGGCACCGATTTATTTACTCATATTAAATACATGGCATATACCACAGTGCCCACAATTACAATTACGTTACTTATTTTTGCCATACTAAGCGGAACATCCGATACTTCGGGAACTGCTGATATTAGCAGTTTATTATCTTCCATTAATAATACATTTAACATTACCCCTTTGCTATTCATAGTACCTGTGGCAGTAATTGTCATGATTTTACTAAAAACCAAACCTTTGATAGCCTTAGGTGCAGGAGTCGTTTTAGCTGCAATTTTTGCTTTTATTTTCCAACATGATGTATTAATAGGCTTGGCTGAAACAAAGTTCGAATCAATTATAAATGCTATTTTAACTGATACGCAAGTAAAAACTGACAATGAAAAACTCACAGAATTATTTAGTTCTGGTGGTATGAAAGGAATGCTATGGACTATTTTTCTCATTGTTTGTGCTATGGTTTTCGGCGGTGTGATGGATGGTATTGGTGCTTTGTCTAAAATAACTGAAGAACTTTTATCAATAGCTTCCTCTGTATTTGGGCTATTTGCTAGTACTGTGGTAAGTTGTTTAGGGTTAAATGTGGTGGCATCCGACCAGTATTTAGCCATTGTAATTCCAGGAAAAATGTTTAAACAAGCATACGAGGACAAAGGGTTGGCTCCTGAAAACTTGAGTAGAACTTTAGAAGATTCTGGTACTGTAACCTCCGTTTTGATTCCATGGAATACTTGCGGTGCTTATCAGTCTAGTGTATTAGGTGTTGGTGTTGGAGAATATGCTTTATATGCTTTCTTTAACTATCTGAGTCCGTTTACGACCTTATTATTTGCTGCTTTTAGAATTAAAATAAAGCAATTAACATCTAAATAATCGTATTTGAAACCTTGCTCTCTAGCGAGGTTTCTGTTTGTTATGATTGCAAAAGCCCAACTTCAAGATGCTGAAAAACTGACAGAAATAGCTTTAAAAGCTAAAGCATACTGGGGCTATACCAAAGAACAAATGGAAGTTTGGAGAGATGATTTAACCGTAACCACTAAAATGTTTGATGAATGTAATATTTACAAATTTCAAATCCAAAACACTATTGTTGGATTTTATGTTTTGTATAGAGCAAATATCAGAACAAGTTTTTTAGACTTTTTATTTGTTTCTCCTGATTTTATAAAGCAAGGTATTGGTTCAAAATTATTAAATCATGCAAAAGACTATTGTTTGAGTGGTTCTTGTGCTGTATTGAATGTTTTAGCAGACCCTAACGCTGAATCTTTTTATTTAAAACATGGTTTTAAAGTAATTGCCAAACGTAAGAGTGGTATAGAAGGGCGTTTTTTGCCTGAAATGGAGCTATATTTTCCTGAAAATATGTAGTAAAATAGATACTATTAAAAGTACCCAAGGAGTTCCGTGTAAAAACAAGTCAAACCAATCCATAAACTGCATAGCATGTTCTCCAGAAAAAGCATTCCCTCCCATTATCCATTGAAGTTTTCCTACTATATGAGGAGGTCTAAAAGGAGCCAACCCTAACGTTACACTTGCTAGTAAAAACAGCTTCCAGTTTTGTCTTATTTTTTCTTTCATCAGTTGGTATTTAAACGTAAATTCGATGTTGTACATCAAACTTATATTCCTTGTTATTTTCAAATGTTAAAAGTAACACTTCGTGCTATATGACTTACAAGTATGGATATAGGTGTAAAGAAAACTAACAACTAAAAATTTATAATTCGTAATTCATAAATCGCAATTGCATTATATAAACCAATTCCATACCAATCCAAACCGAATTACAAAATCTCTATACGGATAGTTAGGAGCCGAGAAATAATTCTTCTTCAGCACAAAAGAACTAATATTATCTGCCTTAAAGTAAATTCGAGTTCTTCGAACTCTCGCATTAAAAAATACATCAACAGTCGGGTATCCTATTTCCGTTTCATTCTGCAACCTAAATTCTGCTAACAATGGGTCGTAAGCGTTTGCCTTATACTTCGTAAAATACTTAAACGTTGTTCCTATTTGCACTAATAAAGGATTTCCTTTAAACCATTCATCAGTATAATACAAAGTATTTCTGGTAACAATTTCTGGCACTCTAAAAACACTGTCTCCATTCGCTACTTTTTGATACATTACGGTGTTATCTAAGGCAAATTTTCCTACGGAAAACTCTTTAGAAACCTTTAATTTTAAATAATTAACATCTCCTGAAAACTGTACTGGTTTGCTGTTTTCATCAAAGTACGTATAGTTACTAATATTTGTAAGCGCAATAGAAGCATCTCCCCATTTTGAGGCTATTGATCCTCCTAAAGTTCTTGTACCCTCTTGTACAAAATTGTTTTCCCAATTATAAGCATCGTAACTACTTTGATGTAATAAAAAGTTGAAATTAGGAAACCTATTACTAATTTCTACATTACTTTTAATGGTAAAGACACTGTCTTTTTTATAAAAAGCTTCTCCTTTAAAACTATTTCCTGATAACCTACCGCTACCTGGTGTTAGCATTCCTGATGCGTTTATATGAAAGTTTCCTATCCTTCCATTCCAATCAGCACCCAAAGAAACGGCATTTCCTTTTAATTTATTTTTTGTAATTCCTACAGTGCTATTTTGTAAATTTTCATACCCGTATCTGTAGTTGGAGAGCATCGTTTTTACACGAAACTTTCCAAGTACGTACTTAGAATTAAAATCCAAGAAAAGCTCGTTGTTATAGGCTATGTATGCTGTTTTGTCATCAATACCAGAAGAAGTTATTACCTCTCCAAAAACACCCGTAGTGGGAGCACCTTGGTTAAAACGAAAAAACTTAGAGTCTCTCGTAAATGAATGTCCCAATTTTAAATTAGAGAAATCTTTTTGAGTCACGCTATCTTTTGAAGAAAGCAGTTTAAACGTATGCTCAAAATACAGTCTTTTAGCATCTAAAGTACTTTCAGCATTACTCAAATTTACATCCATTCTTGCCCTATTACTATTGAAATTAGGATCGTCGTTTATAAAGGCCTCTAGAGCAGTTGGTGTAAGCCCACCATTTTCTTGATGAAAAAAGTCTTGATTTGCAGCATGTCCCTTTATAGTGTACTGTCCTTTAGGTGTTTCGTACCGAAAACTTACTCTAAAATTTCCTGTACTTGCTAACGAACGTCTGTACTTACCTAAAGAACGAATGCCCTTATATGCCAAAGCGACATTGAATCGTTTGGAAAAATTAGTGGTAAAAAGTGCGTCCAATACCTGCCCCTGCTCCATTCCTGTTCGGTACATAATTTCTGTGGTAGGTGTGGGTACTTGATAGTAGTTTACATCTTCAATATGAAAATAATTGAACATTTTCGCTCTAAAACCTATATCTGGAAACGGAGAAATGTTTGTAAAATCGTATCCTAAATTAGTAAATGTTTGTCCTTGATTATGAAACTCCAATAACTCAAAATTATCTTTTCTTAAGAAATTAAATTTATATTCTTTTTGAATCGTTAAAGTCGTATCGATAATGGTAGTATCGTTCTTATGTGAAATAATTTTATAATCGGTATATTTTGTTTTTCCGCTTAGTTTTACACTAATTTCATTATCAGGTATCGAATCAGACCCTCTTCTTGGAATCCTTCCTAAACTTCCATCAACATTTCGAATCTGTGAAACAATTATCTGAACACTTATTAAACAAAAAAATACTAAGAGATTTTTCTTCATAACAGCAAAAGTAAAATAATTTAACGACAAAAAACGTGAATATTTTCCTTGAAATCTGTTAATTTGTAGCATGTTGCAGTTAAATTTTAGCGGTTATCAATTAGAAGCAGGAACTGATGAAGCTGGTAGAGGTTGTTTATCGGGTCCTGTAGTAGCGGCGGCGGTTATTTTACCCAAAGACTTTGAACATAAATTGTTAAACGATTCCAAACAACTTTCAGAAAAAAAACGACAAGAACTCCGCCCCTATATTGAGGCGCATGCACTTGCCTATGGAGTCTCTTTTGTAAATCAAGAAGAGGTTGATGAACTCAACGTATTGCAAGCTTCTATTGCTGGCATGCACCGTTCTATACAACAATTAACCCTACAGCCTGAGTTTATTATCGTTGACGGGAACAAGTTCAAACCTTTTGAGAGAATTCCACATCAAACTATTGTAAAAGGCGATGCTAAATTTATGAGTATAGCGGCAGCTTCTGTGCTTGCAAAAACCTACAGAGATGAATATATGGAAAAAATTCATCGAGAATTCCCTCAATACAACTGGCAAAAAAACAAGGGATATCCTACCAAAGAACACCGTGAGGCAATACGGCAGTTTGGCATAACCCCTTACCATAGAAAATCATTTAAATTGTTACCAAGAACAACTTTCATTTAAGTTCTAAAAAATAACAATTGAAAATTCGTAGTTCATAATTGAGATGTCTCATAAATCATGCTTCGCACTATCTACATGAAATACTATTAATTTCAAGACACCTAAACACAAAACATGGTAAAAACCGAATCAATTAGCGCTCTATTATTTAGATTTTGC
Source organism: Tenacibaculum tangerinum (assembly GCF_029853675.1). Lineage (NCBI taxonomy): Bacteria > Pseudomonadati > Bacteroidota > Flavobacteriia > Flavobacteriales > Flavobacteriaceae > Tenacibaculum > Tenacibaculum tangerinum. The sequence goes on from NZ_CP122539.1 coordinate 1,845,452, forward strand.
TCCTACAAAAGTATGTGATTTCACTTTAAACAACACATTAAAAGTAGTTAAGCTACCATAGATTCTTGTGATGTATTGTTGCAAATCTATTTTTTCTTGCTCGTCTAAATTCTTACTTGCATTTATTTTTTGTTCCATTACTCGAATACGGTCACGTACCATAACTATTTTATGAAAAAAAGTATCAATCGGAATTTCTTTAGATGTTAAATTCGTATCGGCAGGCTCTATAACTAATTTCCCACCTTTAAACTTATCGGCAATAGGAACAATTTCCGATACATCGCTCCACTTTTTCAAAATTTTACGCAGCGAGCTTTCTATTTCATAAAAACTTACCGAATCTACTTCCTGGTTCACCGCTTCAATAATTTCTAGATCGTCATCTAAAGGTATGGTTTCTAACCCCATTTCCTGAAAAGTTACCCAATATTGGTTGCTATCTACGTTGGTTACCACACCGAATCCGTAAGTTGGATGATTTATTCTCGATCCTATTCCTAATAATTTCATAATCTCTATATTTTTACGCTACTAAAATACTTATTTTTGTCTTCCAATTTTTTAGAAAATGATTAAAAGAACTCGTGCAGAAATTAGTAAGTGTATTATCCACAAAGTAGCTAACAAGTATAACAGCGGACAAAATGCTTTTTCTGAAAGCTTGGTGCGTTTTGATGAAGAAAGTTACGAACTATTGCTTCCTTTTTTACTCAAACCCTTTGGTTCGGTTACGCAAAGCTATCGCTTTAGCCACCATGCTGATGTTCGCTTAAACGAAATGAACAAGTATGCTACCGATATTTTTGAGCAAGAAAGTACTGAGGTTTTCATCGAACATTCTAAAAATATGGTGAAGCATTTATACGAGCAATCAAACTCTGCCAATATTAAAACGGGCGATGTAATTGTTGCCTACTTTGAAGGTATCGAGTATAAAGATGTTTTAACCGAAGCTGTTGGCGTTTTTAAAATTGAAAGTAAGGTAGATTTCTTTCAAACCTATTTAGATGAAGATAGTTTTGATGTAGTGGTACAAAAAGGAATTTCAACAAAGAAACTAGATAAGGGGTGTTTAATTTTAAATGCTACAGATGCCGAAGGTACCGTAGTGCTGTCTGTAGATAATAATCAATACGACGCTCAATATTGGATAAAAAACTTTTTGAGTGTTAAGTATGCAGATGACCGTAATTTGCACACTCAGAATTATTTAGAAATGTGTAAAGAGTTTTCTGAAGAAGTTATAAAGCCTGAATTTGGAAAACAAGAACAAAGTAACTTCTTAGCCAATACGGTTGATTATTTTAAAGAGCACGAAAGTGTAGATTATCACGGATTTAAAGATGAAATTTTTCAAGAAGACAAGCATAAAGATCTTTTTGAAGATTACAAACAGCACTTTGAAAAATTAAACGATGTACTTATTCGTAACAATTTTGAAGTATCTGATGTGGTTTTAAAAAAGGAAAAAAGTAAGTTTAAAACCGAAATTAAGCTCGATACGAATATTCAAATTAAAATTGATGTGGATGCTCCTGATGCTTCTGCTGAATATTTAGAACAAGGCTATGACGAAGAGAAAAAAATGAAATTTTATAAGGTGTATTATAATGCTGAGAAATAAAAACGATTCGTCAGATTAAATCTCTTTTTATTACGCAATCAAACACAAAAATCCCGAGCAAATACTCGAGATTTTTCTATTCTTTATTTTTTTTCTGTCCATTCTAAATAGCCCCCTAAAACATTGTAGGCATTATACCCTTTTTTTACGAGTAATTCGGTAGCTCTTTTGCTTCTTACTCCCGAGCGACAGTAAACATATACAGGTTTCGTTTTATCTAGTTTTTCTAAAGCTTTTCCTTCAAAATCATCACCTGTAACATCTATTTTTATGGGAGTTTCAATCACTCCTTCTGCCCATTCTTCTGGGGTTCTAACGTCTAATAACTGTACCGTATTTTCGTTTTCTAAAATCATTTGTAGGTCTTCTACTGTAATATCTTTTGCCTCGTGGGTTTGTGGTCTACATGATAGCACCACAGTTACAAACAACCCTATTAATAAAACACTTTTATTCATTTTTATTTATTTTAATGTTGATGGACATACTGCTTCTGTTCTAGGTATGTCGGCTTCTTTTATCGCTTTGTATCCACCGTCTACATCAATTACATTGTGGAATCCCCTTGCTTTTAAAATAGACGCTGCTATTACAGAGCGGTATCCTCCAGCACAGTGCACATAAAAATCTTCTTTTGTTGGAAATTCTCCTATGTGTTCGTTTAAGAAATCTAAAGGTGTACTTGGCACATTTACAATATGTTCACTGGCATACTCTCCTGGTTTACGAACATCAAAAACTGGTGCCTCTTTTGTAAGTTCTTCTGCTAAAACATTGGCAGAAACAGAACGTAAGGTATCTACTTCTTTTCCTGCTGATTTCCATGCAGCAAAGCTTCCATCTAAATATCCCAATACGTTGTCAAAACCAACGCGAGATAAGCGTGTAATGGTAGTTTCTTCTTCTCCTATAGGAGTCACTAGTAAAATGGGTTGCGTAACATCTTTAATCAAGGCACCCACCCACGGGGCAAAGGTTCCTCCTAAACCAATAAAAATAGATTGTGGTATGAATCCTTGAATGAATTCTGATTGATGACGTACATCTAATACTATCGCATCTGTTTCATTCGCTATTTTTTCAAAGTCTGTTACAGATAGTGCTTTTGCGCCGCTTTTGATAACCTCATCGATAGATTGATATCCTTCTTTATTCATTTTTACATTTAAAGGGAAATATTCTGGTGGAGGCAATAAACCGTCGGTAACTTCTTTCACAAACTCTTCTTTGGTCATATTTGCACGCAAGGCATAATTGGTTTTCTTTTGCTGTCCGATAGTTCCTACCGTTTCTTTGCTTAAGTTTTTACCACAAGCAGAACCTGCTCCGTGTGCAGGATATACGATTACATCGTCTTCTAGTGTCATAATTTTTGTACGCAAACTGTCGTACAATAATCCTGCTAATTCTTCTTGTGTTAGGTTGGCTGCCTTTTGTGCTAAATCAGGTCGACCTACATCTCCTAAAAACAAGGTGTCTCCACTAAAAATAGCATGATTTTTACCTTCCTTGTCTTTTAACAAGTAGGTGGCACTTTCCATAGTATGTCCAGGAGTATGTAGTAAGGTAATGGTAACATCTCCTAATTTGAATACTTCTCCATCTTCGGCAATATGTGCTTCATAATTTGTTTTTGCCGTAGGTCCGAATACAATTGTTGCTCCTGTTTTTTCGGCTAACGTAACATGACCGCTTACAAAATCTGCATGGAAATGTGTTTCAAAAATATATTTGATTGTAGCTCCTTCTTTTTCAGCTCTGTTTATATAAGGGTCAACTTCACGTAAAGGGTCAATAATGGCGACTTCTCCATTACTTTCAACATAATAGGCTCCTTGTGCTAAACAACCTGTGTAAATTTGCTCTATTCTCATGATATGATATATTATTTATACGCTTGGTGTATATACTGTGCGTATTTTTTCTGGTTTTTATTATCTCCTGTTTTATAAAAATTTACAGCGCCATTGGCACGCATAAAAAAGTGATCTAAGCTTACTACCTCTAACAGACCTCCTCTAAAAAAAGCGTCTCTTACGGGACCTTTGACTCCTGCAAAATAAAATTGAATGTCGTGTTTACGAAAATAAACAATCCGTTCTTTTAGCATCTCTATTCCCGTGCTATCTACTCTATTAATACTTTCTGCATCTAATACAATCAATTTTAATGCCTTCCCTTTTTCTTCTGTCATTTCGTCTAATTTATCTCTAAAATAGTTAGAGTTGGCATAAAATAATTGTGCATCAAAGCGAAATACTAAGATTTCATCATCTAAAATAACTTCCTTAAACCTGTTCTTGTTACGGTAAAAATTTGAATTAGGCACTTTTCCTAACTCAACTACATAGGGCCTTGAGGTTCTAAAAATTAAAACGATTAATGATAAGGCTACTCCGATTAAAATTCCATATTCAATTCCGAAGAAAATAGTTGCTAAAAAAGTAGCTACTAGTAGCCAAAAATCTAAGTTATTTGCTTTCCACAACCTTTTAGCTTCTTTTACATTTATCAGATTAAAAACTGCAACAATAATAATGGCTGATAAAATAGTTTTTGGTAGGTGATAAAAAACAGGTGTTAAAAAAAGTAAGGTGAACACTACCAGAATTGCGGAAACAAATGCAGAAACTCCTGTAGTTCCTCCTGATTCTGCATTAATCGCCGAACGAGAAAAGCTTGATGCAGATGGATATGATTGAAATAATGATCCTACCATATTACTTAGTCCTAAGGCTACCAATTCTTGATTGGGTCGTACTCGGTACTCGTCTTGTTTGGCTTCTAACGTTTTTCCTATAGAAATTGTTTCTAAATACCCAACCATTACCAAGGTTGCTGCAATAGGCATTAATTCGCGTATTAAAGCTATATCGATAACTGGTGTTGAAAATTTTGGCAATCCTGAGGGAATATCTTTTACGATAGCTACATCTGTTAATTGATTTCCAAAAAGGTGCATTGCTACGATACCTAATACGACTACGATTAGTGCATTGGGTATTTTTTTGTTTATTCTTCTAAAAATAATGATGATGATACACGCAACCAAACCTATGATGGTTGTATTTGGTTTAAAGTATTTAAGTTTTTCGAAGATATCTTCTAGAAGCAGGTAAATTTGGTCACTTTGTATAAACTCAACTCCGAATAAGTTTTTAAACTGATTGAGTCCAATAATTAGAGCTACTGCAGAGGTAAATCCTGTAATTACGGGTCTTGACAAAAAATTAACGATAAATCCGAGGCGGAAAATTCCCATTAAAAACTGAATGCTTCCAACCACTAATGCTAAGAGTACTGCAATGGCTATATAGCTCTCAGACCCTGTTAGTGCTAAAGTTGAAACTCCCGTGGCTACAATTAACGAATCCATCGCTACGGGCCCTATGGCTACTTGACGTGCTGTTCCAAAAACGGCATATAACAATTGCGGAACCAATGCAGCATATAACCCATAAATAGGGGGTAATCCTGCAATAAGTGCATAGGCGATACCCTGTGGAATCAAAACAATAGCCACTGTTATTCCCGCCACCACATCGCCTCTTAGCTGCGATTTTTTGTAGTTGGGCAGCCATTCTAGAATCGGTATGAGTTTTCTTAATTTCATTCCTTGTACCAAATAGTTTTCTAATTTTTTGATATCTTATAAAAAGGAATTGTCCATTCTAAAAAATTATATTCTTGCCCTTTTTTCTCTACCTTAATTTCATGCAACCCGTCTGCTATATTTTTAATATTAACATACCCTAACAATCCCTTTTGATGAGTTCTTGGATGGTTGTGATACCTAATAAAATCAACTGCTATTTTTTCTCCATCGATTGATAGAGCATGGTATTTTTTATAGCATTCGGATAAATATACTGCTTCTTTTTCTCTTTGCACTAATTTCGAATCTTTAGAATCCTTTTCGAAAGCACCACAAAACTCCTCTCTAATTTTTTCTTCATACTTAAATATAGGTATAAAAATCTCTAGAACATTAGAATCTATTTTACTAGACTCAATCTCTGGAGCTAGTAAAAATGAGTTTGACTTATTATCATCTTTATAGTAGTCGGCGTAGGTTTTATGCTCGTTAAAAAATTTGTGCTTTGTTGAAATAATTAAATAAAAAATATTTGTCTTCTGAATTTGTACACTCGTCACAATTATTCCTGAAACTAAAAAAAGCAGCATTAAATATGCCAATGATTTTTTCTTTTTAAAATTCGACCCAAAGATCATTGATACTTGTAAAATACTTTTGTAAAACGGTCCAAAAGATACCATTGAAACAAATCTCACTATTTTAAAGTTTAGTATCTGTAATTTTTCTTTTTCTTTATTCTTTTTTAGATTGGAAATTGCGGTAATTATCGATTGTAAAATTAGACTTCCTACAATTAAAAAAGCTGGAATCAGAAGAATGAAATTATTTACATATTCTGACAATAGGTTAAATAGAAGTAGGTAGAGACTTGAAAAAATTGCGATGTAACCGTACATTAACAAAAAGGTAAATGCTACTGAAAAAATCACGCTACATAACTCATCTACCTTTTGTATAGAGTCTTTCAATTTTGGCAAGATGGAGAGTATTTTTTCTGTATAGATTTTAGAATAGGCACTATCTTCTATACTATAATCTGGAAATACGGAATTCAATCCAACCAATCCTACCCAATAGGCTCTTAAGAAAAAGTGTATGACAAACATTGAGGCTAAAATACTAATAGCTAACAAACCAAAAAAAGTAATAAAATAACCTATATAATACTGACTTGGGTTGAGAACATTGATAAAGAAATTTGCGGTCCAACCAATAATATCAAAGAGTTTAAATGAACCATAAATAGCTATCGCAGAAACCAATAATTCAGCTTCCCAGCTTTCCTCTTTTAATCGCTGTAACCATCCTTTATTTTCTGATTGATTGCTCATGCTAATCTACATCTTAAAAAAGTTCTCCTTGACTCGTTCCTTTGAGTCTTCCTAAGTGTTTATAGGCCAAATCGGTTACTTCCCTTCCTCTTGGTGTACGCATAATAAATCCTTGCTGTATTAGAAACGGTTCGTACACTTCTTCTATCGTTTCTGCATTCTCGGCTACTGCTGTAGCTAAGGTGCTTATTCCAACTGGACCTCCTTTAAATTTATCGATAATCGTAGATAAAATTTTATTGTCCATTTCATCTAAACCATGTGCGTCAACATTTAACGCTTTAAGGGCATATCGTGCAATTTCTATGGTAATGGTACCATCTCCTTTTATTTGTGCAAAATCACGTACTCTTCGTAGCAATGCGTTCGCAATACGGGGAGTTCCTCTACTTCTACCCGCAATTTCAATTGCTGCTTCCATAGAAATAGGTACTTTTAAAATATAGGCACTTCGTTGAACAATGGTTGTTAGCAATTCTGTTGAATAGTAATGTAATCGGCTACTAATACCAAAACGAGCGCGCATGGGTGCTGTTAGTAATCCTGACCGTGTGGTCGCACCTACTAAAGTAAATGGCTCTAAATTAATTTGAACGGTGCGGGCATTCGGGCCTGATTCAATCATGATATCGATTTTATAATCTTCCATGGCAGAATACAGGTATTCTTCAACAATAGGGCTTAGTCGATGTATTTCATCTATAAACAACACATCTCGTTCATCGAGGTTGGTTAGCAATCCTGCTAAGTCTCCTGGTTTGTCTAACACAGGCCCAGAGGTAACTTTAATTCCCACTCCCAACTCGCTTGCTAAAATATGGGCTAACGTGGTTTTTCCTAAGCCTGGGGGACCGTGAAACAAGGTATGATCTAGGGCTTCATCTCGTTGATTTGCTGCTTCTACAAATATCTTTAGATTGTCTATTGCTTGATCTTGACCCGTAAAATCATCAAAGGAGAGTGGACGTAGCTTTTTTTCTACATCTAACTCTTCATTTGAATAGTTCTCATTTTCAGGATTTAAGTTTTCATTCATACAATTGCAAATATACTTGAAATAAAGTGTTTGTTAGGTAACTTTTATAACAGAACTACATCAAACCTTATGCAAGATTTTGTTAAGTTTCTAAACTCTAAAAAAATACTTAAATGTGCTTCTGAATACTATTATCTTTTTGAAATAATACTATTTACATCCATTGTGCATATTAAACATTATTGATTTTGATATTGCTGATATTTTTATCAAAGATAAACTTGTTTATATATTGTATTGTTGTTAATGCTGTAGACTTAACCTTTTTAGGATACCTTAAAATTCGAAAAATAATTATTATTCAATTTTGCTAAAATAGAAAAGATTCAATTTGATCCATCACTCGTTTTAGAAGATTACTTTTTTAAAAACAAAAACTCCTGTGAAAATCACTTTTCACAGGAGTTCTGTTTTGTTTAGTTGAAGATTATCTTCTTATTTCTTAAGATGGCTCTTCGCCCTCTAATAATGGTACTGTTTGTGGTACGAAATCTTTTCCGTGTACATACTCACCATTTTCATCTGTTTTACTGTAATCATACGCCCATCTATGTACTTCTGGAATAGCTCCTGGCCAGTTTCCGTGAATGTGTTCTACTGGCGTAGTCCATTCTAACGTGTTTGAATTCCATGGATTTTGAGTCGCTTTTTGACCTCTGTACATAGAAATAAAGAAGTTTGCAATGAAAATTAATTGCGCTGCTCCTCCTATTAAAGCCATCACGGTCATAAATACATTAATATCTGCTAAATCGTCGAACATCGGAAAGTTCGTGTTGGTATAATAACGACGTGGTAAACCTGCTAATCCTATAAAGTGCATTGGGAAGAATACCCCATAAGCAGTAATAATGGTTAACCAAAAATGCCAATACCCTAAGGTTTTATTCATCATTCTACCGTACATTTTAGGGAACCAATGATACACCCCCGCAAACATTCCTAATAAGGCAGATACTCCCATTACTAAGTGGAAGTGTGCCACAACGAAATAGGTGTCGTGAACATTAATATCTAGTGCAGAGTCTCCTAATACCAATCCTGTTAAACCTCCTGTTACGAAGGTAGATACCAATCCGATAGAGAACAGCATTGCAGGATTTAATTGTAGATTTCCTTTCCATAAAGTGGTTACATAGTTAAATGCTTTTACTGCGGATGGAATGGCGATTAATACGGTTGTGAAGGTAAATACTGAACCTAAAAACGGATTCATTCCTGACACGAACATGTGGTGACCCCATACAATCGTAGATAAGAATGCAATTGCCATAATAGATCCTACCATTGCGCGGTAACCAAAAATTGGTTTACGAGCGTTTGTTGAAATTACTTCTGAACTAATACCTAAAGCTGGTAATAAAATAATATATACTTCTGGGTGTCCTAAGAACCAGAATAAGTGTTCAAATAATACAGGCGATCCTCCTTGATAGTGTAGTACTTCACCCGAAATAAAGATATCTGATAAATAAAACGAGGTTCCGAAACTTCTATCAAAAATTAATAATAACGCTGCAGACAATAATACTGGGAACGAGATTACACCAATGATGGCTGTGATTAAGAATGCCCACATAGTTAATGGCAATCTTGTCATTTTCATTCCTTTGGTACGTAAGTTTAATACCGTAACGATATAGTTTAACGACCCGATTAATGACGATGCAATGAAAATTGCCATCGATACCAACCATAAAGTCATCCCTGTACCTGAACCTGGAATTGCCTGTGGTAAAGCAGATAATGGAGGATAAATCGTCCATCCTGCCGATGCTGGTCCTGCTTCAACAAATAAAGAGATTATCATCACTACTGACGATAAAAAGAACAACCAGTACGATATCATATTTAAGAAACCAGAAGCCATATCACGCGCTCCAATTTGTAACGGAATTAATAGGTTTGAAAATGTACCACTCAATCCTGCTGTTAATACAAAGAATACCATGATGGTACCATGAATTGTAACTAACGCTAAGTACATATCTGGATTCATAACTCCATCGGTTTGGTGACTTCCTAGAAAAGCCTCAACGATTGAAAACGAAGTATCTGGCCATGCAATTTGTAAACGAAATAGCATAGACATGAAACCTCCTATAATCCCCATGAATATACCTGTGATTAAGAACTGTTTCGAGATCATTTTATGATCTTGACTAAAGATGTATTTAGTTACAAATGTTTCTTTGTGATGGTGATCTGACATAATCTATATCTTTATATACTTTAAAAAATATCTTATTTAATAACTTGAGCTAATGTTTTTTGTTCTGATAACCACTTGTCGTATTCTGCTTCCTCAACAACGGTGATTTTCATTTGCATGTTGTAGTGAGAGGCTCCACAAATTTTGTTACATAGTAGTAAGTAGTCAAATTCGTATGGTTCTTCTCCATTCGCTTCTCTAATTTTGTTAATACCTTCAGTTTTAGCTTTTACTTCTGGATTACTACGCATTTCATCGGTCGTATATTTTGGTGTGAAGGCAAACTGAGTAACCATACCCGGAACACAGTTCATTTGTGCTCTAAAGTGAGGCATGTAAGCAGAGTGTAAAACGTCTTGTGAACGGAACTTAAACAATACTTTCTTTCCTTTTGGTAAGTATAATTCGGTTACTTGCTTGTCGTCTTGTGCACTTGGGTCTGACATGTCAACACCCATGGTATTTATACCTTTAATAAAGTTTACATTACCTAAACCTAATTGGTTGTCTTCTCCTGCATAACGAGCATCCCAACGGAACTGTTGAGAGTACACCTCTATTACAATCGGGTTTTCATCGTCTCCAACATACATAATGTGATTCCAAGCCCATAATCCATAACCTATTAACAAAACGATTGTTACGGCTGGTATCGTTGTCCAAATTAATTCTAATTTATGGCTATCTGCATAAAATAACGCTTTGTTATTTTTGTTTCCTCTGTACTTATAGGTAAAGAAGAAAATTAAAAATTGCATTCCGAATTGAACGATTCCAATTAACCAAAAAGTGATGTTAAAAAGGTTATCATCGTGCTCTCCTTCGTAAGAAGCAGACTCAGGTAACATAATTACATTCATGGCTATTAAGCAGTAAATCATCATTGCATATAGGAATGCTAAGAAAACTATTGCATATTTACCTTGTTTTTCGTTGTCTTTATCTGTGGCAATTACAGAACGGAAATTCATGATACGAGTAATTTGCCAAAAACTTACTCCGATTGCAACTGCTATGAAAATATAAAATAAAGCGAGCATATTATCTAAACTATTTGTTTATTAATTCTTTTTATTAATGATGATTACTATCTTCTCCTCTGTGTTCGATATTATAGTAATGGTATGTTTCACTTTCGTGTAAATATGGATTTCCTTTTGGTACTGGATTTACTTTTGCAAATGCACTGAAGGTAGCGAAGATAAATAATCCTATAAAGAATAATAATCCGCTAATTTCACCAATTCCGAATCCCCAATGTTCTCCTACGGTTCCTGGCATAATCATTACAAATAAATCAATATAATGACCTGCTAATATTACCAAACCACCTATAATTACAAACCATGGCACACTCTTAAAGTCGCTATTGATTAATAGTAATACTGGGAAGACAAAGTTCATAACTACCATGGCTAAGAATGGCACTTTATATTCGTTAAAACGTAATAAGAAATACGTAGTTTCTTCTGGCATATCTGCATACCATATTAACATAAATTGAGCAAACCATAGGTACGTCCAGAATACAGAGAATCCAAACATAAATTTCGCCAAATCGTGAATATGACTATCATTTACCAATGGTAAAGCTCCTTTAGAACGTAAGTAAATAGTTACTAATGCGATTACAGTTAATGCTGACACTAAGAACGTAGCCAATACATACCATCCGAATAAGGTAGAGAACCAGTGTGGGTCGATTCCCATAATCCAATCCCAAGACGCCATACTTTCGGTAATCATAAAGAACACCAAGAAAATAACAGTTACATTGTAGTTTTTCTTATGTTGTCTTAAATCTCCATTATCTTGTGCTATAGACCATTTTCTTATAAGGAAACGATATACATTCCAACCCGTTAAATAAACAATACTTCTAATGAGCCATCCTGGTGTATTTAACCACCATTTTTTACCGTCGACAATCGCATCGTAATTTGGACTTGTTGGGTCTGTAACTCCTTCACCCATCCAAGTAAACAAGTGGTTCATGTGCATTGCAGTAACGATTAAGAATACCAGCATTATCAAACTCACATAGTGTAAGTTTGAAGTAATTGCTTCCATTACTCTATGCAATACTACTGACCACCCTGCTTGTGCTACAATTTGAGATGCATAAAAAGCCAAGACTAATAAGGTGATTCCTAAAGAAAATAACAAAGCTACGTAGAATGCAGACCAAGGTCTGTTTTGCATTTGGTGTAACGCATGCTCTGCGTGTTCATCACCGCGATGTTTACTGTGAGCAGCCACTTCAGCAGGTGCCTCAGCTGTCGCCTCGTGATGTGCTTCAACAGTTTGTGCTTCTGCATGAGCATCTTCGGCTACATGTACAGCTGAGCTATCTTGTGCTTGTGTATTTTCTGTGGCTTCTTCTGCGTGTTCTTGAATAGCATTGTGTACTGCTTCTGCAGCATCTGTAGCAATACTATCTGTAACATGCTCGCCAGTTGTTGTATCTGCTTGGTTATGTTCAACTTCAACATGCTTTTCAACTTTAGCTTCTTCTGCATGCTCCTCGCCAGCATGACTTACTTTCGCGTCATGAGCTCCATGGTGTGCATTTTGTTTTGCTAAAATTTCTTTTGCTTCTTCTAATGTTTTAGGTGCAGAGAAGAAACTATAAGCTGTTCCTAAAAGTCCTACAGCCATTAAAACAATAGCAAGCATTTTTAATTTTCCTGAAAACTGGTACATATCTTAACTATCTATTATAGACTTATTTTAATTCGCTTCTTAATTTTTCTACGTATTGTACAACTTGCCAACGCTCATTGTATCGTAACTGTGATGCATGAGACCCCATAACTCCTTTACCATACATAATTACATGGTAAATATTTCCTGAAGTTAACTCTCTATCTGCATAATTTGGAATACCGTTGAATTTATCTCTTTGAGATAATACTCCGTTTCCATCTCCTTTTGTACCATGACAAGACGCACAGTAAATACCGTATAATTCTTTACCTTTCTCTAAGTTAGCCTCAGTTGTTGGTAACGGATTTTTTAACTCAGCTTTTGCCTTTTCATATCCTTCATTAGTATCAGGAATATCATAAGCAATCACTCCGTTTCTACTTACAGTACCTGCTACTGGTAATTTATTTACCATTTCGTTATTTATACCTTCTGCTCCATTTGCATCGTACGGCACAGATACGTACATATCTGGCATGTATTGCACCTGTGGATTACGTTTATCGTTGCAAGAACTTAAGCTTGTTGCTACTACAGCTAAAGCGATAATAATTTTTAAACTCTTCATATCTCTTTATTAGTGCGTTTCTACTACGTTAATTTCTACAGCTCCGGTTGATTGTAACAATGCCACCAACTCTTCTTCATTTCCGTGAACTGGAACTTCCATTAAGAAGTGATCGTCAGTTGTTCTTGGATCAGGATTTTCAGCTTCTTTAAAAGGCCATAATCTACTACGCATGTAAAAAGTAATAACCATTAAGTGTGCTGCGAAAAACACTGTTAATTCGAATAAAATCGGAACAAATGCCGGCATGTTAGCTGCCCAAGTAAAGTTTGGCTTTCCTCCAATATCTTGTGGCCAATCAGCAATCATCGTATACCAAGTTAACCAAACTGCTACGCCTAATCCTGTAATACCATATAGAAAAGCAGTAATTGCTAAACGTGTAGGTGCCAATCCCATAGCTTTGTCTAATCCGTGAACTGGAAATGGACAAAATACTTCTTCAATATGATGATGCTCTGCTCTTACTTTCTTAACGGCATCCATTAAGATATCATCATCATTGTATAATGCGTGAATTACTTTATTAGTGCTCATTGTTCTCTTCTCTTAATTTTTTATAATGCTCTCCTGAAGATTTCAAGATTGTTTTAACCTCTGCCTGTGCTATTACTGGGAACGTTCTTGCATATAATAAGAATAATACGAAGAAGAATCCGATAGTTCCAATGAAGATACCTACATCTACAAACGTTGGCTCAAAACGCCACCAAGTAGATGGTAACTGACCTTTACTTAATACAATTGCGATAATATCAAAACGCTCAAACCACATACCGATGTTAATTACAATTGAGATAATGAAAGACCAAATAAAGCTTCTTCTAATTTTCTTAAACCATAATAACTGCGGTGTAAAAATGTTACAGATTAATAACGACCAAAATGCCCAACCGTAAGCTCCTGCTTCAGCACCAAACGATAAGTAAGTATAGTTTTCATAAGGTGAACCTGTATACCATGCAATGAAGAACTCCGTTGCATAGGCTACTGCTACAATACCTCCTGTTAAGATGATTACGATGTTCATATACTCAACGTGCAAACGTGTAATATAAGCTTCCATATTGGTAACCTTACGCATGATACCTAATAGAGTTTGTACCATGGCAAATCCTGAGAAAATTGCTCCTGCTACGAAATACGGTGGAAATATGGTTGAGTGCCATCCTGGGTTGATAGAAGTTGCGAAGTCCATCGATACAATGGTATGTACCGAAAGTACTAACGGTGTTGCTAACCCTGCTAATACCAAAGATACTTCTTCAAAACGTTGCCAGTCTTTGGCTCTACCCGACCATCCGAAAGATAATAAGGCATATATTTTCTTTTGAAAAGGTTTTACGGCTCTATCGCGAATCATAGCAAAATCAGGTAATAAACCAGTCCACCAGAACACTAATGATACCGATAAATACGTAGAAATTGCGAATACGTCCCATAATAAAGGTGAGTTAAAGTTAACCCATAACGACCCGAATTGGTTAGGAATTGGCAATACCCAATATCCGTTCCAAGGGCGTCCCATGTGAATAATTGGGAACAATCCTGCTTGGAATACCGCAAAGATGGTCATTGCTTCTGCCGAACGGTTAATTGCCATTCTCCATTTTTGGCGGAATAATAAAAGTACGGCTGAAATCAATGTTCCTGCGTGACCGATACCTACCCACCATACGAAGTTGGTAATATCCCATGCCCAACCGATGTTTTTACTTAATCCCCAAACACCAATACCTGTTCCTACGGTGTAAAAGATACATCCAAATCCCCATAACATCGCTGCTAAAGAGATATAGAATGCTATATACCAATTTTTGTTTGCTTTGCCCTCAATAGGTCTTGCAATGTCTTCAGTGATATCGTGGTAAGTTTTATTACCTAACACTAAAGGTTCTCTATAAGATGATTCGTAATGAGACGACATTTTTTACTGTTTAAATGTTTATTTGTTTAAAAGTTTAAAGTTTGTATTGCTTTTAACTTTTTAACGATTCAACTTTTTTACTTACTATGCTTCGTTTGTATTTCTTACTTTCACTTGATATACTACATTTGGTTTTGTACCAATATAATCTAACACGTGGAAAGCTCTTCTATCTTCTTTTAATGCTGCTACAGTATCTTCAGAATTATTTACATCTCCAAACACCATTGCTCCTGTAGAACATGCTGATGAACATGCTGTTTCAAACTCGTCTTTCTTAACAGCTCTACCTTCTTTCTTAGCCTTTAAAATGGTAGCTTGTGTCATTTGGATACACATAAGAACATTTTTCCATAACTCCACGAGAACGTACTACTACATCTGGATTCAATACCATCTTACCGTATTCGTTATTCATATTGAAATCGAACTCGTTATTTTCGGCATAGTTAAACCAGTTAAAACGACGTACTCTATACGGACAGTTATTTGCACAGTAACGAGTACCTACACAACGGTTATATGCCATTTGGTTTTGACCTTGACGACCGTGTGATGTTGCGGCTACTGGACATACGGTTTCACATGGTGCATGATTACAGTGCTGACACATCATAGGTTGGAAAGCAACCTGTGGATTTTCTGCTGGGTTTTCTAACGTATCAAATAAATCTCCTTTGCTTAACTTTAATACTTTTTCAGTATAACGTCTTTCAACTTCTTGATTGGCTATGTTCGGATTTTGAGCTTTAAACTCTTCCAACGTCATTTTAGCTTCGTATTGCTTATCTTCAACCGTAGAAGAATAGTAACGATCAATACGTAACCAAGCCATATCTCTACCTACTCTCATTTCATCTTTACCAACAACAGGTACGTTGTTTTCTGCATGACATGCAATTACACATGCCCCACAACCTGTACACGATGTTAAGTCGATAGATAAATTAAAGTGGTGTCCTATACTTCTATCATGATCATCCCATAAGTCGATTTTACTTCCTTCAACTTCTTGATGGTCGTAAGAAACCATGAATGGCTTGTTCCAAGTATGCTTAGGATCTAATTTTTTATTGTTTACTTCTTTTAAAGAAGCTTCTCTTAAAATATCGTGACGACCTGCTAAGGTACTTTGTACTTGCATACAAGCAAACTGATGCGACCCTGAAGCTTTTTCAATCGTAACATTGTATTGAACATTGCTACTATTTTGGTAGAATGGATATGCGTTTACCCCTACTTGCATTTCAGGTTTTAATCCTTGCGTTCTACCGTACCCTAGTGCTAAACCTATCGAACCTTTTGCTTGACCTGGTTGTATGATTACTGGAATATTTTTAATCGTTACTCCGTTAACCGTTAGATTGGCATAATTACCATCTATAGCACCATTGTCTTGTACTTCGTTTTCGAACTTTAACTCCTTGGCATCTGCCATTGAAACGGTTAGGTAGTTATCCCAAGAAGCACGGGTAATAGGGTCTGGAAACTCTTGTAACCAAGGGTTGTTGGCTTGTTTTCCATCTCCTAATGCTATAGATGAATACAAGTTTAACTCGAACCCTGAAGCGCTGTTCAGCTTTCTTATTAATTGTGCTGCTGCTGCATTTACATCTGTAGTAGATTCAGAGGCTGCAACTTCTGTAGTTTCTGCTGCTATAGTTGCCCCTCCTGTAGTTGCTGCTGTTATCGTCACTGCTCCTTTGAAGAAACCATCGTGTAATGCTTGATTCCATGAAGCTCCTCCTAATACATTTGTACTCCAAAACTCTTTTAGAGTATCGTAGTAGTTTACTGTGCTTCCTGACCATTGTAACAATACATCTTGTAATTGACGCGTGTTAAATAATGGTTGAATGGTAGGTTGCATTAAACTGTAAACTCCTTGAGTTGCCATTACATCTCCCCAACTTTCTAAGTTATGAGGTGCTGGCAATGTATATTGTGTTGCATTTGCTGTAGCATCATCTTGAGTTGATAAAGCAACAGATAGTGCTAAGTTTTTAATTCCTTCGGCTAAATCAGCAGCATTAGGTAAGGTATATAAAGGGTTCACGTTATAGGTAATTAAACCTTTTACTTTTCCTCCTTTAATATCTGCTACTAATTGAGCTACTTGAGTATCGTTTCCTTGACGGGTTAAATTTACCGCTTCAGTATCGATTACTTTGCTTTGTAATGCTTCGTTAATAGCTAAGGCGATTAACTGGGCATTTTTATCATTGATTCCTGTAACAACAACTCCTTTTGACCCTGCTTTTTTAAGAGCTTTCGCTAATTGCTTAACTTCTGCATCAAAACTTGTTGCCTTTGTAGGAAGACTGCTTCCTGTTATTTCATTGTACAAACCAATTAAGGCAAAAACTTGCTCTGATGGCTTCGCTACAATTCTTTTATCGGCATTCGCACCTGCTAAAGACATGTTTGCTTCTATCTGAACGTGGTAAGACATTTTACCCGTTTCAACTCTACGTCCTTCAGCATACGATTTTTCGTATCCGCCTTGCCAATCTCCTAAGAAATCTGCTCCGATTGATGCGATGACAGCTGCCTTACTAAAATCATAATTTGGCAATGCTCTTTTACCGTACTTAGCTTCAAAAGCATCTGTTGTAGCGCTTTCAGAAATCGCATCGTACACCACATGCTTCACATTAGGGTACGCTGTGATAAAATCGGCGATTACTTTTTCAGTAGAAGGACTCGCTAAAGTACCTGTTAATAACGCCACTGGTTGATTGGCATCTTTTAACTGATTTAATTTAGCAACAATTTCTTTATCTGCATCTGCCCATGAAATTTGAGCATCTCCTTTTCTAGGATCTTTTAAACGTAATTTTTCATCGTATAACGATAATACAGACGCTTGAACACGTGCATTAGTTACGCCTCCTGCCTCTTTGTTTGGCATGATTTGAATAGGACGTCCTTCGCGTGTTTTTACTAATACGTTTGCAAAATCAAAACCATCTGCAATGGTAGTTGCGTACCAATCGGCAACACCTACTACGATATCATTTGGTTGCACTACATAAGGAATTGATTTTCTTACTGGACCCTCACAAGCTGCTAAAGAAGCTGCTGCAGTGGTGAATCCAACATATTTCAAGAAATCTCTACGTGAAGTTGATGATGTTTCTAAGGTTTCTTTGTCGCCTAAAAATTCATCTGTAGGAATATCTTGTACAAACTCATTATTACGTAGCGTTTCAACAACAGAACTACCTTTTAGTTCTTCAACACTTTGCCAGTATTTTTTGTTTGAAGCCATTTATATATGTGTTTTTCTACTTTCTAAATTGATTAATAGTGGCACTTACCACACTCTTTTCCTCCTAATTGAGCTATTGTTACTTGCTCGACACCATACTTTTTAGCTAAGTCTTCGTGAATCTTAGCATAGTACTCGTTACCTTTTAAGTCAACCTTTGTCTCTTTATGACAATCAATACACCAACCCATGGTTAATGGTGAATGTTGGTATACTTCTTCCATTTCTTCTATAGGCCCGTGACATTTTTGACAAGCTACTCCTCCAACTGTTACGTGTTGTGAGTGGTTGAAGTAGGCAAAATCAGGTAAGTTGTGAATTCTAACCCATTTAATTGGTTTTACATTTCCTGTGTATGCTAATTTATCAGCATCCCAACCAGCGGCCTCGTAAATTTTAGCTATCTCTTTGTCTAAATCGGCTTTAACCAAAGTACGGTCTTCCATAACTACTTTCGTATCTTCTGCTACTTCCGAAATGTTTTTATGACAGTTCATACAAACATTTACCGAAGGAATTCCTGAATGTTTGCTGTGTTTAGCAGATGAGTGACAGTATTGACAGTCGATTTTATTATCTCCTGCATGAATTTTGTGTGAGAATGCAATAGGTTGAATTGGTTGGTATCCTTCATCTACACCTACCTTAAATAGTGTTCCGAACAAGAAATAAGCGGTTACTAACGCAACAAAAATAACTGTTAGCACTTTTAAGAAGGTATTTTTCTTAATTCCTTCCCATAACTCAGCAGCTTGTCCTGTAAAACCTGGAGTTTTAGGAGCACCTTTTAACTCGCTAATCGTTTTTAGTAAACTACCAATAATTAAGAAAGCGACTACTATTGCTGCGGCTAATATATATATTAACCAGTCTGGTGCTTGGTTTGAGTGTACTTCACTTATTATTTCAGCCCCTGCAGCAGCAGCTGGTTTTACTTCACCAATAGTGGTATAATAGAGAATATCATCAATATTTTGATCTGTTAACTGAGGAAAAGCAGTCATGTTAGACCCATTATACTCTTCAAAGATTGCAATCGCATCTTTATCTCCAGAAGCTCTTAATTCAGCATTGTTTTTAATCCAAGCTTTTAGCCATTCGTTGCTCCTTTTCTCCTCTATTTTAGCTAACGCAGGCCCTATCAGCTTTTTATCTAATTTGTGACACGAGGCACATAAAGACTTGAATAATTTCTTTCCTTCTTTTTGACGGGCTTCGTCAACATCTTGTGAAAACGCTGAAAAACTAACTAAAAAAACTAAAAAGAAAGCTAAACTCCTTACTAGAGTTTGGGTTAATCTACTGTGATGATTCACACTTTTCATACTATAAAATATAAGTTTTGTATCTATTTTGGTACAATATTTTCTATACTACTAATCTAAAATTAGTTTACAGAAAGTTGCACAAAAGTACTACTTCTGTCTAAATTGTGAAATGTTAAGAGAATCCTAATCTGTAATTTATAACAATTCTAAATAACTAACCTTAACAATGTATTAACTAACAAGTCGTTACTTTTGCAAAAAGAATCAAAAAAATGAAAAAATACAGCTTATTTATTACGTTTTTACTAAGCATTACTGTGGGTATTTTTACCAGCAATGCGCAAAGTAAACATACCGATAACGAGAATATAATTTCTTTAATAGAAAAGAAACGAACATACAATAAAAACAACGGTACTGGTTACAGAATTCAGCTATACAATGGTTTGGAAAGACGTGCAAAATCTATACGCAACAGGTTTCAAATTGAATACCCAGACATTTACACTAAACTATCGTATAAAGCTCCGGAATGGAAAGTGCAAGTTGGAAATTACAAAACGCGTTTGCATGCCGATAGAGCTTTAAATAAAATTCGTGAGAAATTTGATGGTGCCATTGTCGTACCTATGTAACACCATTTTAAATTTAAGGTTCATTACAACTAAAATCTATTACGTAATTTAAACCTGTATGCTGTAAATTTTACATAAAATAACCTGAATATCGGATAAGAAATAAGTTGTTTATATTAGTTTATTTTACTGATTTTTCAGCAACTTAAACAATAAAAGCACTTCAAATACTCAGAAATGAAGTTACAGAATTCTTTGTAGAATTGGATGTTTTTACAAAGAATTTGCTTCGCAAATAGAAAATCGTCCAATCTTAGAGAATTCTAGTGTTAAAAGTCGCAATAGAAAAGGATGGTTATCCTATATTGAGATGATGAATATTTATCTACTATTTCACTTCGCTTAGTTTACGAACTTAAAGCATTTTTACACGCAATATATCTGTAAACATCTTGTAGACCTCTTTCCTCATTTGAAAAGCCACGCACGATTCAATGCTAGAAAAGAGTGTATCTTACTTACCTTTGATGCTATATTAATGTAAGGTCTTGGGCAAATCAAGAGGCATTAACTATATTAATTTGACTCTACCTTACGTCGGGTTTTTCAAATCAAACGAGAGAAACAGCATAGGGTCTTCAAGGGTATTACTGAAAAAGGGAAATCTTACCATCGGGTGGTTGTTTGGCTTTTAACTTCATCCGATTATCAGTTATAAAGGAAATTCTTAACTTTTTACCTGACTAAAGGCAACGTAGATGATAGAAGCATTGATCTAACGGATACCATTACTAAGAATCTTTTTGGACAGCTCTTTACTAATAAAGTGTATATATAAAGCTTTAGCTGAACTATTTTTACAAGATGAGAAAGAACATAAAAAAACAAAACCTCTCAGATAATGAAGCTATTTTACTTAGAAAAAACGTCCGTATAGAATCTTCGAACGATTAACCTAAAAACATTTGTAAAATAGAGCATATTAGGCATAGGTATATAAAAGGGTTTGAGTCAATTTGATGGCTGGACTTAAAGCGAATTATTTTTTTAAGAAACCTTCTTTAAAATAACGACTGTTAAGCACAAACAAATTACTTTATGGTATGTTTAAATAAGATTCACGTTAAAAGTATAAAAATAATGCAAACAAAAAGCTATTGCTCTAAGAATCTATTGATATTGATTTCCTCGTCTAGTTGTTCTCCTTTTTCTAGGTGATTGTACAGGTTTTCTGCAACGGTTGGTGCAATCATAACTCCTCGTGTTCCTAGGCCATTTAACACGGCTAATTGCGGATATTCAGCATGTGTGCCAACGAGAGGTCTTCTGTCTTTTACTGTGGGGCGTATTCCTGCCGATTGTTCGATTACTGTGTATGGAACTGCTATTATTTTTTGCAATTTTTCTTCTAGTTCTGTTCTCCCTTCTTTTGTAGGAGTTGCGGTTTTATCTGTCCAATTAAACGTCGCACCTATTTTGTAGGTATCATTGCCTAATGGCATTACAAATACACTTCCTTTTAGTAAAAAGTCTATTTGCAATTCAGGTGCATGAATCGTAATGGTTTCTCCTTTGGTTCCGTTCAAGGGTAAGGTATTGAAAAACGGATTTTTCTTCAGTCCAAATCCTTCACAAAACACAATTCGTTTTGCAGTAATAGCTCTATAACTAACGTTATCTTCTTGAATAACAACTTTTGAATAGTCAAATTCTTCTTCTATAAGGTTGTTTAATGATTTTATATATTCTTTGTAGATTTTTACTAATAAGGGCGTATCGATTCTCCCAGTACCTTTTAGTTCTCCGAAACCGTAACCTCCTATAATTCCTTTTGTTTTTTCTTTTGAAATTTTCGGATTCATATAGTACGATAGCATCGGTTTATCGGATGCTATAAACCAATTATTCTCGTCTCCTACACTGGTAAATACTTTTTTAGTAGTGAACTGATAATCTAAAGTACATTGTAACTTCTCTTCTAATTCTTGATAAAAAGGAATGGCTTTTTTTAGTTGCTCATGCCCATTCCAAACAGGGGTAAATCTTTTTAAAATAACTGGATTATATACGCCTCCAGCCACTACTGAAGATACTTGTGAATTGTTTTCAAAAACGACAAAGCTCTTCTTGTTTTTCAGCAATTGTTCTGTAAAAGCTATTCCTGAGAGTCCTAAACCTACTATGATATAATCTACCTCTGTATTCATAGTTCAAAAGTACTACTATTAAAACAAAAAAGCGTTTGCAATTGCAAACGCTTTTTTGTTTTAATACGAATAGAATTAATAATTCCACATATCCATTTCTCTATCACGAATACCCTCTTTAATTCTATTGGCTTCTAATAATTGGAATAAAGAATTGCCACGAACATAATCAGAGATGGCTCTATCTCCATAAATATTCTCTTCTTTTAGAATCGTAGAAGTAAAACGCCTCGCATTTAACAAGTTGTCATATGATAAGGGTTGGGCTGAATTTTCTGGATTGAATACTTTTGAACTGTGTAATGTTTCTCTAGCATCTGGGAAGAATACCCAAAACAACTCATACACATTTTCGGTATCGTCAATCTCTTCAACTCCCATTACTTGCACATCGGGCCCCATAGGTGCTAGTGCTAGCAAACGGTACTTTAACTCACCTTGACGTTTATCGAAATACCAAATACCCTTTAGCATATAGCCTTTGATATCTTCTGATTTGACGTAGTAATCATCTACATAATCTCCATTCTGTCTTTGGTTGTAGGTCATCGTTTTTACTTGCTCCATTCCTATTTTAGTAGTAAAATACGAGTCGTTATACACCTCTTTTATTTCACCATTTTTAATCCCTTTTAAAAGGGTATCAAATAAAGAACGTCTTGTTAAACCAGCATTCATCGTATCAATTGGATAGTAATACGGAAGATTTATTTTTTGATTCAAATCTACATATTCCCACACCACTTTAGACCACAACACATCTCTATCACTAATATAGCCGTAAGGAAGTGGTTTGTCATCTTCTGAAGCAATTTGAGCTTCAGATTTAAATCCAATTTCATCTACCTTTTTAGCATTTAAAAGGTTAGCTTGAGCACTTGCATAGCTCGTCGCTGCAAATGCGAATAAAACCATATAAAAACGCTTCCAATTCATACTTTCTTGTTTTACTTATTAATTCGTAATTTCTATGTTAACAGGCAATACCTTTTTAATTTTATAGTTTGAGCCAGAAACTGATGCCTGAATGTCAAAAATAGTAATTACATCATTTCTTCTTGCTTTGGTTAATGCTTGTTTTGCTCTTGCAGTCATTCTAGTTCCACTAACAGGAATCGCTACTTGCCCTGGTACTTTAATCTTAAAGCTCGATACGTTTAGTTTTAAGTCGAATAAGAAATCTGGTAAACCAGCCGCTACGGATACATTACCAACACTAGATTTTGGCATTTTCACCATATCATATTGACCTCTTACCATACCCACTGCTGGTGGGATGTCTTTAATTCTAAATTTCTTTACAGAACGTACTGCTTTGTCGGCTCCAGCTGGTGTACCTGTAACCACAATATTCACTTCACTTCCTTTTCCTGGGTACATTGTGTACTTGTCTCCACTTGTTCTTTTTAATCCTGGTGCCGAAGCAGCTACTTTATTGCTAGGCACTCCTGGAATAGAAATTGTTAAAGGATTGGCTAATCCACGGTATACTACGTTCATTTTATCTGCAGAAACTAATGCTTCGTTAGGTCTTGGAATAACCGCATACGATCCTTTAATTGGAATCGTTACTGTAGAGTCAGCTTCTTTGAACTTAAACTCTCCTAATAACTCCTTATCTCCTACATTTCCTGCTGGTCCATCTAAAATAACTTGACCTGCTTGGATTTTTTCACTAGCGATTTCCTCTCCGTTAATAATTACCTTTTCAGCAGTTAAATTTGGATCTTTCTTACCTAAGATAACTTTACCAGATAATTTTTCTCCAGGATAATAAGCTCCTTTATCAAAAACAACCATTGCTTCGTATTTGGTCATCGATACGGCACTTTGTAACTCTCCTTGTAATAGAGCGGATAACGCATCAGACTCTGTAGCTTTGATATCTGCTTGAATTTGGGTTAGTTTAGTTAACGAAGCAATTAACGGAAATCCTTCGTAGTTATACTTTAACCAGTCGATTTTCTTACCATCTTTATTAGTAACTTTATCTGTACTAAAACGAGTCGCTATTATATCTGCTACTTCTGTACCTTCTAAAGCTGCCATGGCATCGTTTCTAAAAGCATCAATTTTAGCTACGAACTCTTTACCTTCTTTGGTTACCTTTCCTCCTTTAAAGAACAATTCGTCTAAAAACTTAGACTTGTCCATGGTCTCATAGGCTTTTTTATCTTCTAGGTCACCCGTCATTCGGCTTTTTAAGTCTCCGATGTACGCATACAATTCGCTTGCTGCTACTTTAAGCTTATCTGTTTTCTCTTTAGCTTCGCCGTATTGCTTCTCTTGTTCTGCTGCTTTTTGGGCTAATGTTTCGTAAGCTATTTTATTCTTCTCAGCAGCTTTTTCATTTGCTACTGTTAACTTTTCATTCATTAATCCAAAAGCTGATAATACCTCTTTACTCATATTCATTGCCAACATTGCAATAAATACTAAGTACATAAGATTAATCATCTTCTGCCTTGGTGATAGTTTTCCTCCTGCCATATTAATTAGTTTGTTTTATTAATAATTTTTTGTTTTGATAAACTAATTAATTTTTGTTAGACATTGCGGTTAACATTCCTCCATATACTCCATTTAATGAAGATAGGTTTGTTGCTAACGACTGCATTTGTTCTTGTAAACGTTGTGAGTTTTCTACCATTGCAGAGTTTAAGTCAGCTTGTCTGCTAGCATTTTCTACTTGTGTTTGGTATAAACTATTTAACGATTCCATTTGAGCGGCTGCTCTTGACATTTGCTCGTTATAACTGTTTGTTGCTGAGATTGATTGAGTAGCAGAAGCTAAAGGCTGTACGGCTCCTTCAAAGTTTTTAATGCTATCGCCTAAACGAGATACCAATTGTGCATCTAATTTAGCTTCTTTTAAAATAGTATCTAATTTTTGTGACAACATACTTTGTGCATCTTCTGGAGTTGCCTCTTTACCTTTTTTTCCTGTTGTTTTTCCGTCTGCTAACTCTGGATATACTTTAGTCCAATCTAATTCGTCTTCTACACTTTCGAAAGCAGAAAGTGCGAATACTATTGCTTCGGTAATCATACCTAAGATTAACATTTCATTTCCAAATGGCCAGTGTAAGATTTTAAACAATGCTCCAAGGATAACTACTGAGGCTCCTAAACCGTAAGCCATATTAAACAATTTCTTGGTTGATTTTGATTGTGCCATAATTTTTTAAATTTTTGGGGATTAATATTTATTCTTGTTGTTTTGTTTCTTAATTGTTTTTATTCGTTCCTAAATAATCTTGTACAGTTCTAAATCCGATGTAACTTCTCGCAGTATCAGCGTATTCCCAATCACGAGAACTTACTTCTAAGAAATAAGCTACATCTTTCCATGAACCTCCACGGATAATTTTTCTTCTATTTTCTTTAATTTCAACATTAGGATTCATCGTAGATCCCATGTAATATGACATTTGGCTATAGGCAGTATTTGTCCACTCAGAAACGTTTCCTGCCATATTAAATAATCCATATTCATTAGGGTTGTATGATAATGCTTCAACTGTGTATAAAGCTCCATCAGCAGCATAGTCACCACGCACTGGTTTAAAGTTCGCTAAAAAACATCCTCTATCACTGGTAGTGCTGGGTCCACCCCAAGGATACTTACCGTAGTTAAGTCCACCACGAGCGGCATATTCCCATTCTGCTTCTGTTGGCAATCTAAATGCAGGAACTAACCCTAGTTTTTTCCTTGAACGCTGGTAGCTATTCTTTGCTTTCGTTCTCCAATGACAAAAAGCCTTTGCTTGATTCCAAGTAACCCCTACAACTGGGTAATTTTCGTATGCTTTGTGGGCAAAATATTCTTGGTGCATAGGATCGTTGTATGAGTAATTAAAATCTTTAATCCAAACTGTGGTGTCTGGGTACACATTAATTACCTTATCTTTTAAGAAGTCTTTTCTGTTTTTACCTGTTCTGGCAGCTGCTTCGTTATCAAACCAGTAATATCTATAATCTAATAAATCTACGTTAAAGGTTCTTACTCCGTTCAATGCCTCA
Organism: Tenacibaculum tangerinum; assembly: GCF_029853675.1. Classification (NCBI taxonomy): domain Bacteria; kingdom Pseudomonadati; phylum Bacteroidota; class Flavobacteriia; order Flavobacteriales; family Flavobacteriaceae; genus Tenacibaculum; species Tenacibaculum tangerinum. The sequence goes on from NZ_CP122539.1 coordinate 1,871,801, forward strand.
TCTTTTTTAATATAAAGTGAGTCCATTACCTCTACATAGTCTGCGTCTGGGTATTCTTGAGAATCCCAAATGATTTCTTCTTCCCAATTTAGTGGCTTTAGTGAATCTAATCCTTCACCCAACTCGTAATAATTTTCACGCATGTATTTTTCATACGGAGTTTCATTTACTGTATCTTTTGAGGCAAAGGCATATAATTGAATTCCTTTAGCGTTTTTACCTGTACTGGCTTCGTCTCCTCCTAAAGAAGCAAACTCTGCCTGATAAGCTAGCTTCGTTCTTGTTATAGAGTCTCTTACCCAATGAACAAATGCTTTATACTCACTATTGGTAATTTCTGTTTCATCCATATAAAATGGCTGAACCGTAACAGTTTTAGTTGGGGCATTCATAGCTCCCATGGGGTCTTCATCTTGTTTCCCCATAGTAAAAGATCCTCCAGGAATCTTGGCCATGCCGTATGGTTTTTCTGCAAACCACTTTCTTTTGGACTTTACTCCTACCAACTCCCCTCTATCACCACTTGAACCACAAGAGTAAATGATAGATACTAACAATGCAAGTACTGTTATTTTTTTCATATTATATCTTTCTTATAAAAGAGACGTAAACCTATTATTTTTTTTATTAAAAAACAATTACGAGTTATTATTTTTTAAAGAACACACAACCTTCTTCTAAACAAGCTTTTGCAGGGCTTTATACCATCGTTCGGGTGTTTTTTGTTGTAGTGCCTGTTCATAATCTCGATAGTTACATGGTATTAACGTATGTCTTTTGTGTTTATTATTCGATATTAAATTTATTTCCATCCACCAACGACCACTTTTATCACTTTTGTAAAAGTTTATTGGATCATCATCATTCAAAAGTACTGTAAACTTCTGATAACTTTCTTTTGTTGCAAACGGATAATCTTTAGCTCTTGAATTCACTCCTTCTATAAAATACCAAATCATTTGTGCTATTAGATTTGCTGTTTGAAAGTTTGAATCTAATGTACTATTGTATTCGTAAATACCAAAAGAGGTTACTTTATCACTAATTCCTGCATAACGTGCAATAGCACATATTTCTTCTCCGTAAAAACCGTTCGGAGAAGCATTTTTATTTGCAGAGGCTTCGCTCTGTCGAACGCATCCTATATCTATACTAACTACGTCAGCATCGCGCATAACAGGTTCAACTAATGTTACGTCTTTGACCTCACCCAATCGGTATGCATCAAAATACAACTTATCTAATAAGCTTATTTCTTCTTGAGAGTTAAAGTAGGTTTGATACCCTATATTGCTAAAATTAAATAAATTATTGGGCTGCTCCATAACAATCTTGCTTACGTAAGATTTAGAGTTCAATTCATCTTCTATAGTTCCTAAATCAAATCGGCTATCTACCGCTACTAGATTTACTGTTTGCTCTAATTCGTCGTAAGCCCTATAATTTGCATACGTTATATCTTGCCCACCTCCTATAATTATAGGTAGTATGCTATTTTTAAGCAAAAATGTTACAGATGATTTAACCGCAAAATAAGTGTCTTGTATCGTATTTCCTTGTTCGATATCTCCAAGATCTGCGATACCTACATTCCACTTACCAGGAAATAGTTGATATAAATGTTTACGAATTTCATTGAGTTCTTTCCCCGTTCCCAAATTATGTACAGCACCTCTATCTTCTTTAACTCCTATAATAGCTACAGAAATCTCGTTCAAATCTGGAAAGCCAGCTTGAGTAGTATGCAATTGAATATTTCTTCCAAGTGTGGAAGAAGATTGCAATACTGCATGAGCAAGTACAGAGTCTTCTATTGGGGTAAAGAAGTCTATATTCATTATAAGGGGAAATTTAAGGTTGCAATATACTAAACTATTTTTTTTATCAAAGCTTCTTTATTTTTTTTAGCCGCTTTCTTTCTTGTTGCTTTCTTCTTCGGAGACTTTGCTTCTATCATCTTAACCGCCTCTTCTTGTGTTAGTTTTTCAATTTCTGTGGTTTTAGGAAGTTCTACTTTCACTTTCCCCTTAATTACATTAAAACGACCCCAACGTGCTTTTTCTACACGAATTCCGACTTCTTCAAAATTATGTATTAACTTTTCTCGTTCCTTTTGTTTTTTATCTTCAATTAACTCTTCTAGATCTGCCTGACTTAAATTGTCAAAATCATACTTCTTATTTACATTAATAAATATAGAATTCCATTTGATATAGGGTCCGAAACGCCCTACACCTTTTTGAATAGGCATGCCTTCGTAGTTTCCAATAGGGGCATCGGCTTTTCTTTTTGCTTCTATGAGTTCGATGGCTCTCTCCATATCTACCGACATCGGATTTTCATCTTTATCTAACGATACATACTTCCCATCAAACTTAATATAAGGACCAAACCTTCCATTGGCAACTACCACTTCTTTCCCTTCGTATTCACCAACTACCTTTGGCAATTTGAACAAATCCATAGCCTCTTCGTAGGTAATGGAATTCATGGTTTGATTTGCTTGTAAACTTGCAAAACGAGGTTTTTCTTCGTCGGTAGCTTCACCGATTTGCACCATAGCTCCGTAACGACCTAATCTCACATATACATTTTTACCACTTTCGGGGTCTACTCCTAACAAACGTTCTCCTTTCGCCCTATCGGCATTTTCAGCAACATCTTCTACAACTACATGAAAGTTATTGTAAAAGTCTTTAATCATTGCTGTCCAATCTTCTTTCCCCTCAGCAATTTCGTCAAAATCATTCTCTACTCTGGCAGTGAAACCATAATCTAAAATAGCGTCGAAGTTTTCGACCAAGAAATCATTGACAATATTTCCTATATCTGTAGGAACTAGCTTTCCTTTTTCTGAACCTACTCTTTCTGTTAACGTTTGTTCTGATACCGCTTGATTGGCTAAACTTAACTGTGTATACGCTCTTTCGTTTCCTTCTACAGTTCCTTTTTCGACATACTCTCTTCGTTGAATTGTTGAAATAGTTGGCGCATAGGTAGAAGGACGACCAATACCCAATTCTTCTAACTGTTTTACTAAAGACGCTTCTGTATATCTCGCAGGAGGTCTTGTATAACGCTCGGTTGCTGTTATCAATTCATTCACCAATCGCTCTTTAACTTCCATTTTCGGCAGCATTCCTGCTTGCTCTTCTTCTTCATTATCTGTTCCTTCAAGGTACACCTTTAAAAAGCCTTCAAATGTAATTACTTCTCCATTTGCTGTAAACTGCTTTTTGTTCTTATCGTTATCTATTTTCACCACGGTGCGCTCTAACTGAGCTTCACTCATTTGTGAAGCGAGTGTACGCTTCCAAATTAAGCTATACAATCTTGTTTGGTCATACTCGCCTGTAATTTCATGTTGCTCCATGTTGGTAGGGCGAATCGCCTCGTGCGCCTCTTGCGCTCCTTTTGATTTGGTTGCGTAGTTACGTGGCTTGCTGTACTCTTCTCCGTACGAAGCAATGATTTCTGCTTGGGCAGCATTTTTTGCATCGTTCGATAAATTTACACTATCTGTTCTCATGTACGTTATCAAACCTGCCTCGTATAAACGCTGTGCAACCAGCATTGTTTTTGCTACAGGAAATCCTAATTTTCTCGACGCTTCTTGTTGTAACGTAGAAGTAGTAAATGGTGGTGCAGGAGATTTTTTTGCTGGTTTTTTTTGCAAATCAGCTACCGAAAATTCTGCATGCAAACACGAGTTTAAAAAAGCTTCTGCCTCTTTTTTTGTTGAAAAATTCTTGGCAAGTTTTGCCTTGAACTTTTTTCCTTCTTCATTAACAAATTCTGCATCAACTCGGTAAGATGCTTCTGGGGTAAAACTTTCAATTTCTCTTTCTCTCTCAACAATTAGTCTTACAGCAACCGACTGTACTCTACCTGCCGATAACCCTGGTTTTACTTTTCTCCACAATACAGGAGATAACTCATACCCTACGATTCTATCTAACACACGTCGCGCTTGTTGCGCATCAACTAAATTATAATTGATGGTACGTGGATTTTCAATAGCTTTTAAAATGGCATTTTTAGTAATAGAGTTAAAAACAATACGTTTTGTATTTTCTTCCTTCAATTTTAGTTGCTCTGCCAAATGCCATGCTATGGCCTCTCCTTCACGGTCTTCATCGGAAGCTAACCAAACAACGTCTGCCTTTTTCGCTAAGTCTTTCAGTTTTTTTACCACCGCTTTTTTATCGGTTGAAACCACATATTTTGGCTTAAAGTCTCCTTCAACATTAACTCCTAGCTCTTTGGATGGTAAGTCTGCAATATGTCCAAAACTCGATTCTACTTGAAAGTCTTTTCCTAAGAACTTTTCTATCGTTTTTGCTTTAGCAGGTGACTCAACGATTACTAAATTTTTTGCCATAGGTTTGTATCTCTTAATCTTTTTTATACCCTATTAAAACAGGTACAATTCAGTTTGCAAAAGTATATAGTTTTTTTTTAATGAGTTTGTTTTTACAAAATTTTACTTTTTCTTAAAGAAACAATTCCTGTCAATTTGTCACGAATTACACTTTTTGGTTGTATCTTTGCTCCCTATTATTAGTACGATTTTAGGATTTTATGGAACACGTAGAGAAAGTAATTGATGAGAAAAAACAAGGAAAAGCACTTGTTACAGAACATAAAAAAGGGAACAACAAAAAACTTTTTATTGAAAGTTATGGTTGCCAAATGAATATGAACGACAGCGAAATTGTGGCGTCGATTTTAGCTGAACAGGGTTTTAACACTACACAAACCTTAGAAGATGCAGATTTGGTGTTGGTAAATACGTGCTCGATTCGCGAAAAAGCAGAAACTACCGTTCGTAACAGACTGCAAAAATACAATCATGCAAAAAAACACAATCCGAAAATGAAAGTTGGGGTATTGGGTTGTATGGCTGAACGCTTAAAAGAGAAGTTTTTAGAGGAAGAGAAAATTGTAGATTTGGTGGTAGGTCCTGATGCCTATCGTGATTTACCTAATTTAATAGAAGAAGTAGATGCAGGTCGTGATGCTGTTAATGTTATTTTATCGAAAGAAGAAACCTATGCCGATGTTTCTCCTGTACGATTAAATTCTAACGGAGTTTCAGCATTTGTATCGATTACGCGTGGTTGTGATAATATGTGTACGTTCTGCGTGGTTCCGTTTACTCGTGGTCGTGAGCGCAGCCGTGACCCTAAGAGTATTATTGAAGAGATTCGCAGCATGCAAGAAAAAAACTTTAAAGAAATTACCTTACTGGGTCAGAATGTAGATTCTTATTTATGGTATGGTGGTGGCTTGAAAAAAGATTTTAAAAAGGCTTCTGAGTTAGCACAGGCTACCGCAGTGAATTTTGCACAATTGCTAGACATGTGTGCTACTGAGTTTCCTAAAATGCGTTTCCGTTTTTCAACTTCAAATCCGCAAGATATGACGTTGGATGTTATTCATGTGATGGCAAAACACGAAAATATTTGCAAATACATTCACTTGCCTGTTCAAAGCGGAAGCAACAATATGTTAAAAGCGATGAATCGTCAGCATACTCGCGAAGAGTATATGGAATTGGTTGACAATATTTACAAAATTGTTCCTGAAATGGCGTTGAGTCAAGATATGATTGCTGGTTTCTGTGGTGAAACTGAAGAAGACCATCTTGATACGTTAGATATGATGAACTACGTAAAGTATAGCTTCGGATTTATGTTTGCCTATTCTGAAAGACCGGGTACTTTGGCTGCAAAAAAAATGGAAGACGATGTTCCTTTAGCAATTAAAAAACGTCGTTTACAAGAAATTATCGATTTGCAACAAGAACATAGCTTGTACAGAGCTAAAGAGCATGTGGGTAAAATTCAAGAAGTATTAATTGAAGGAACCTCAAAAAAGAATGAAAATGAATGGAAAGGTCGTAATACACAAAATACCGTAGTTGTTTTTCCTAAGGAACACTATAAAATGGGTGATTTTGTAAATGTAAAAATTGAAGATTGTACGTCTACTACCTTAAAAGGAATCGCAGTAGGCTATTCTGAAAATAATTAATATATAGAAAATAGAGTCAAGAGAAAAGACGCAATCTTTTCTCTCTATTCTTTTTTCTTTACTGTAAAGAAAGCAATGGAAAATTTACAAGCTATAAAACAACGTTTTGGAATTATCGGTAACGATATGCAACTCAATCGCGCTATTGAAAAAGCGATTCGGGTGGCTCCTACTGATATTTCGGTGTTAGTTACCGGAGAAAGCGGTGTGGGAAAAGAAAACATTCCAAGAATCATTCATCAATTATCTCACAGAAAACATGCAAAATACATTGCTGTAAACTGTGGTGCGATTCCTGAAGGAACTATTGACAGTGAATTATTCGGACATGAAAAAGGAGCTTTTACAGGAGCAACGCAAACTCGTAAAGGGTATTTTGAAGTGGCAGATGGAGGTACCATTTTTCTAGATGAAGTAGGCGAACTCCCTTTAACAACACAAGTACGTTTGTTGCGCGTATTGGAAAACGGAGAGTTTATCAAAGTAGGGTCGTCTCAGGTACAAAAAACCAATGTTCGTATTGTCGCTGCAACCAACGTAAACATGCACGAAGCTATTGCCAAAGAAAAGTTTCGTGAAGACTTATACTATCGACTAAGCACTATCGAAATTTCACTTCCTCCATTGAGAGAACGTGGAGAAGATATACACTTGTTATTTAGAAAGTTTGCTGCTGATTTTGCCCAAAAATATCGAATGCCCACTATTCGACTGGATGAAGATGCGGTAAAGATGTTGTTAAACTATCATTTCCCTGGTAACATTCGTCAGCTAAAAAACATTGCCGAGCAAGTATCAATCGTTGAAGAAAACAGGTTTATTACTCCTGAAAAACTCCTTCAATATTTACCTAAAAACCGTAGTAACTTGCCTGCGGTAGTTGGAGGCAAAACAACAAATCAGTCAGATTTCGCCAACGAACGAGATATTATGTATAAAATCTTGTTTGATATGCGTAATGACATTAACGATCTAAAAAAACTAACCTTAGATTTAATGCAAAATGGCAATTCTGAACAAGTCCAAGAGGATAACCATCGTTTAATTGAACGTATTTATCAAGACCAAGACTTGTCGGAAGCTTCAAATATAGAAGTTGTACAAATACCAAAATCATCTTCTCATCAAAGTGATTATGACTATGCAGAAACCATTGAAGAAGATGAGAATTTATCCTTACAAGAAAAAGAAATTGAAATGATAAAAAAATCTCTCGAAAAGAATAATGGAAAGCGTAAGTTAGCTGCCAAAGAATTAGGAATTTCAGAAAGAACTTTATATCGAAAAATAAAACAGTACGACTTGTAAAAACTCGTGCATATTATATAAACTTGAATTGTTTACTTTTAATTTTATGAAAAAGCTATTTTACTTTATTACTTTTATCGCTACAACTATTGTAATGTTAGGTTGTGGAGTCTACTCTTTTACAGGAGGAAACATTGGAGATGCAAAAACAATTCAGGTTGATTTTTTTCCTAACCAAGCACCTTTAGTAGAGCCAACACTTAGTCAAAGGTTTACACAAGACTTACAAGATTTGTTTACGCGTCAAACCAATTTAACCTTGGTAAAAGCTGGTGGCGACTTGCATTTTTACGGTGAAATTGTCGACTATCGTATTACTCCAATGAGTGCCACTGCACAACAAACAGCTGCTCAAAACCGCTTAACAATTGTTGTAAATGTGAACTTTGTGAATGCTTTAGTAGAAAAAGATAATTTTGAAAAGCGTTTCTCTTATTTCGATGATTATGGGGCTAACGAACAGCTAACAGGAGAAGTTTTAGAAGCTGCCTTAGATGAAATTTTAGGACGTATTACACAAGATATTTTTAATGCCTCAGTGGCAAAATGGTAGTTTTTTTTGAATAAGGATTCGTACATACAGTTATTAGAAAAACCTGAATTAGTTTCTCAAGAACAAGTTTCAGATATTACTGCTATTATTCAAAAGTACCCTTATTTTCAATCTGCTCGAGCACTTCGTTTAAAAATTTTAAAAAATCAAGAAAGTTACAAATACAATAACGAGTTAAAAATAACAGCGGCTCATACGAGTGATAGAAGTGTTTTATTTGATTTTATTACGTCTAAGGTCTTCAAAGAAGTATCCCAACAAGAACCAAAAATTACTTTAAAAGAAAAGATTCTACCCAAAAGAAAACCAACAAAAGTTACAGATGTAGAAGAAGATTTAGCTATCGGAAAACCACTTTCATTTACAAAAAATGAAACATTTTCTTTCAATCAATGGCTACAACTATCCTCGAAAAAAGCGATTATAAGAACTTCTGACGATAATAAACCTCTAGAAAAGCAAGTAGATGAGAATCCTGAACAATCTGAACAAGATGCTATTATCGATCGTTTTATTAAAACCGCTCCAAAAATATCTCGTCCTAACAAGACAATTGTCTCTGACGTAAAAATTACCGAAAACAAACAAAATAACCCGTTAGCTACTGAAACTTTAGCTAAGGTATATTTAGAGCAAAAGAAATATGATAGTGCGATTCAAGCATATAAAATATTAAGTTTGAAATATCCAGAAAAAAGTGGTTTCTTTGCAGACCAAATTAAAAGAATACAAATTTTACAAAACAATAAATAAATGACAACGTATACTTTACTTTTAGTTTTAATATTGATTGTTGCAATAGCATTAATCTTAATTGTAATGGTTCAGAATCCTAAAGGTGGAGGATTATCTTCATCATTTGGAGGCGGTGGAGCTCAAAATATTGGAGGTGTACAAAATACGAATAGCTTTTTAGACAGAACTACTTGGACTTTAGCTATTACCATGTTTGCCTTAATTTTATTAGCAAATTTTGCTATTCCAAGAGGTAATGCAGCCGATGCCCCTCAATTAGATGAAACGTTAAACAATTACGAAACTACTACAACTCCTGCTGCACCAGCAGCAACTGATACTGCTAAAGATAGCGCTCAGTAGTTTTTACAAAATACACGATGAAATGCCGACGTAAATGACACGTTGGCATTTTTTTTATACGTACCTCAAATGTGTTAGAAAAATTGTCAGCAAAAATCTAATGGCATAATTTCTGACAAGACATAACCAGTAAAAATTAATTTAATCAATCAAAAAATATAAAATGGGATTAAACATTAAACCTTTAGCAGATAGAGTTCTTGTAGAACCAGCTGCAGCAGAAACTACTACAGCATCAGGAATCATCATTCCTGACAACGCAAAGGAAAAACCACAAAAAGGAACTATCGTTGCCGTTGGAAACGGAACCAAAGACGAACCTTTAACGGTTAACGTTGGTGATACTGTTTTATACGGAAAGTACGCTGGTACTGAGCTCAAATTGGAAGGAAAAGATTATCTAATCATGAGAGAAAGCGACATCTTCGCTATTATCTAATAAGTTATTTGCTTTTAGCTTTTTGCTATTAGCCACTAATCAAAAAAATTAAAAAACTAAGCCAAAAGCTATAAGCTAACGGCTAAAAACTAAAACAAAATGGCAAAAGATATAAAATTTGATGTAGACGCTCGCGACGGATTAAAACGTGGAGTTGATGCATTGGCAAATGCAGTAAAAGTAACCTTAGGACCTAAAGGGCGTAATGTAATTATTTCTAAATCATTCGGAGCTCCTCACGTAACTAAAGATGGAGTTTCTGTAGCAAAAGAAGTAGAGCTAGAAGATGAGTTAGAAAATATGGGAGCTCAAATGGTAAAAGAAGTAGCTTCTAAAACAAACGATTTAGCTGGTGACGGTACTACTACTGCAACCGTACTAGCACAAGCTATCGTAAAAGAAGGATTAAAAAACGTGGCTGCGGGGGCAAATCCGATGGATTTAAAACGCGGTATCGAAAAAGCGGTTACTGCGATTACTGAAGATTTAGCTAAGCAAGCAAAAGAAGTGGGTGATTCTTCAGAAAAAATTCAGCAAGTAGCTTCAATCTCTTCTAATAACGACACCGTAATTGGTAACTTAATTGCAGAAGCATTTGGTAAAGTTGGAAAAGAAGGAGTAATTACTGTTGAAGAAGCTAAAGGAACTGACACGTATGTTGATGTTGTTGAAGGAATGCAATTTGACCGTGGATACTTATCACCATACTTCGTAACCGATGCCGATAAAATGATTGCCGATTTAGAAAATCCGTATATCTTATTATTCGATAAAAAGATTTCTAACTTACAAGAAATTCTTCCAATTTTAGAGCCTGTAGCACAATCAGGAAGACCCTTATTAATTGTTGCTGAAGACGTTGACGGGCAAGCTTTAGCTACCTTAGTAGTGAACAAATTGCGTGGTGGATTGAAAATCGCTGCAGTAAAAGCTCCAGGGTTTGGTGACCGTAGAAAAGCAATGTTAGAAGACATCGCTATTTTAACAGGAGGTACGGTAATTTCTGAGGAAAGAGGTTTCTCGTTAGAAAATGCTACATTAGACTTATTAGGTACTGCTGAAACAGTGACTATTGACAAGGATAATACGACTATCGTAAACGGTTCTGGTGATGAAGCTCAAATCAAAGCTCGTGTAAACCAAATCAAAGCACAAATAGAAACGACTACTTCTGATTACGATCGCGAAAAATTACAAGAGCGTTTGGCGAAGTTAGCGGGCGGAGTGGCAGTGTTATATGTAGGTGCTGCTTCTGAAGTAGAAATGAAAGAAAAGAAAGATCGTGTTGACGATGCCTTACACGCTACAAGAGCTGCTGTAGAAGAAGGTATTGTAGCTGGTGGTGGTGTAGCTTTGGTACGTGCTAAAAAAGTATTAGAGGCAATTACTACTGATAACCTAGATGAAACTACAGGTATTCAAATCGTAAACAGAGCTATTGAATCTCCATTACGCACTATTGTTGAAAATGCAGGAGGTGAAGGTTCGGTTGTTATTAATAAAGTTTTAGAAGGCGATAAAGACTTTGGTTACGACGCGAAGTCTGAAACCTATGTAGATATGTTAGAAGCTGGTATTATCGACCCTAAAAAAGTAACACGTGTGGCATTAGAAAACGCTGCTTCTGTAGCAGGAATGATCTTAACTACGGAATGTGCTTTAGTAGACATTAAAGAAGATAACCCAGGCGGCGGAATGCCTCCAATGGGCGGTGGAATGCCAGGAATGATGTAGGTAGAGAAGGCTCGCGACACCTAAATATTTTAAAACCTCGGGGAAATCTCCGAGGTTTTTTGTATGATTACGGCATTATTTTTGCGGTTTTTTAGGAAAGAAAAATTAAAAACAAGACTATGAAAAAAATATTCTTCTTACTAATCTTAGTACCTACTTGTAACTTATTATTAGCACAAAAAAGCATTATTAAAAGCTACTCTAATTACTTTGAAAACACTAGAGAGGTACCCTTTTTGCACTTAAATAAAACTACTTTTTTTGTTGGAGAAGAAATTTGGTTCAAAGCTTACGTACAAGAGCAAAACTCTCAAAAACTCCACAAGACAACATCTAATTTATACATTTCTATTTTTGACCAAAAAGGCAACATAAAAGACCAAAAGTTAATTAAAATAACTGAAGGTATCGGAAGAGGAAATATAAAAATTGACTCAACTTATACCAAAGAAAGTTACTATTTAAAGGCCTCAACAAGTTGGATGAAAAATTTCCACGAAGACAATTCATATATCCAAGAAATAAGTATTATTACAAATGAGAAACAACAAACTGATAATTCAATTAATCAAGAAGAATTTTATGAATTCAAATTATTTCCTGAAGGTGGTCATATAGTTTCTGAAACGATAAACAATCTAGGGGTTCTGATAAAAAATAAGAATAATGAAGGTATTCACATTAGTAAAGGAGTAGTTAAAAATAGTAAAGGTGTAGTAATAAAAGAGTTTACAACCAATAAATTTGGATTGGGAAGTGTTAACCTATTTTTTGATAAAAATGAAATTTACACACTAGAGGCGACATTAGACAATGGAATTTTAATTACTCAAAAAACTTCTATCCCTAAAGAGATTGGGATTACTATGAGAGTAATTAATAGTAATACTAAGAAGTTATTCATTAAATTTAGCACAAACGAAAAATCTTTACCCAATCTGAATACAAAAACATATACTGTATTTATTCATAATACCAGAAACTATCAAAAGCAAGAATTGACATTTCAAAATAACAACACAAACTATTCAATTATCATAAATAAAGAAAATTTAATAGCGGGAGTTAACATAATAACGGTATTTAATGAAAATTTTGAGCCTATTTTAGAACGAATTATATACAATCATAAGAAAGAACTTTACGCCGATATTGGTATAACAAAAATCAACTCAACGAATGACTCTCTAACTTTTCAAATCAAAAACAAAAGTAATCAAAAGCTTTATTTAAGTTCCTCATTTCTTCCTTTTCATACAAAAGCATATAAACCAACTGATAATATCTATAATGCCTTTATCTTTAAACCCTACATTAAAGGACACATTCAAGATGCTGAATATTATTTAAGTAACATAAATCATAAAAAACTACGTGATTTAGACTTGCTACTACTCACACAAGGATGGAGCAAATATGATTGGTCTAATATCTTCAATAATCATCCTAAAACTTATTATGAGTTTGAAAATGGTATAACCATTACGGGAAAACTTAACAAACCATTGAAAAGCGATCAAGAGCTTTTAATTTTCTCTGGAGAAAATAATATTGTGCAAGTTCTAAAACCAAATAATGGAAACTTTAAACTCCCGAATACTTTCGTTCATGAAGACTCACATATACAATTTGGGATAAAAGGAAAAGAAAAAATCATACATAAAATTACCCCTTCACTTCAATTTTCCAAGCGAAGTTCCTATGAAATTTTACCAAATAACTACACCGACAAGATTCAAAACAAAAAGCAATTGAATTTTAAAATAGAAAATTTAGCATCAACTTTTAAAGAAACTGAAATACTTGATGAAGTTAGGATAAGAAAGAAAAGGAATATTGAAGAGTATGAAAATCCTCCATACGGAGCTGTTACTTTTTTGAGTAGACAAAAAATGAAAAATTATATTTTCTCTTCTAGTGAGACTGTGATTGATTTTCTAAAAGGTAAACTTTATAATATTTATATGGATGATGGAGAAGTAATAATTAATCCAAGGTCTGGTTGTACATTAAAAACAAATAATTACAAATTTAGACCCTTAGTCAGACTATTTCTTGACAATAATGAAATAAGTCAAATGTTATGGATTACAGAAACTTTATATCTCGATAGAGTAAAAGAAATTTATTATGGTAGAGTTTTTGACAACAATAGTTGTGAACATGTTTATATATACTCCTATTCTCCAGCTGAATACAAAAATAAAAAAAGTACTTTCTCATATTATCGTGTATCAAAAGGTTTTTCAAAAGCCAAAGAATATTACACTCCTACTTATAATTCCTATATTGATTATAAATACGTATATTTTGGAGATGTTTTTTGGAAACCTGATATTGAAATTAAACCCAATTCATATTTTCAATTTAAAGTTCCTTTAAACTTACAAGAAAAAATTATTATTTATACTGAAGGGATTTCTGAGTCAGGACAACTAATCTCTAAAAAGCATGTCCTTTCAAAAAAAACCAATCAATAATTGCGAACCTTGAGATTACTCTCAAGGTTTTCTATTTTTACTAAAAGACAAAAAAACTCATTAAAAAACGCAACTAGTTAATTCCGAGTTTTTTTTGTATAATTGATAGAAAATAATATGAGATATGGCCAATAGTAGTATTAAAGAAGAAATTCGTAATTACAAACTGTATAAAATCTAAATTACTGATCAAAAAATACGTGAATTTGAAAATACTTTTAAAAAGATGGAGGAAAAATCTCTTTCTTAGAGTATCAAAGATTTTTCTCTAAATTCTACTAAAATTATTGTGCTGTTACTATCAATTTTAACAGCTAGTTTTTCTTTAATTTTTTTCTTCCCTGAGCTAATAATTTCAATTGTAGAAAAATCAACCAAATCTTCACTTGCTCAAGACAGTCAAACAGTTTTGTTATTAAATCATAATATATTTTCCTACATTTTCTTCTCTACCAGTATAATTTTATTCATTTTAGCCTATACCATAAATAAAAATATAAAAAATCGTAACTATACATTTAAGTTACATCAATTAACTAGTGAAATATTAAATCATTTAAAAGATATATCTAAAGATGAAAAAACAAAATATGAAGCCTACTATATAGAGAATACCTAATAAAACAATCTAAAAAACTTTTTATTTAGTTATAAGTGAAGTAGAAAAACACATATTTATGGACGGGAATGAGTGAAGCATTATTGATTAAAATAATATCCTAACACTTTTGATTTAAAATAATATTCGTACTTTGATTTTATATACTCAGAAGCATTTCTAATATATTTACTTTTACCTTCTAAGAACTCATAAATCCCAACGTTCCCATTTTTATACTGTTTTTGTAATATTTCAAAAGCTTTATTTTGTGTGTCCGTGGCTATTTTTGATGCATCTAATGAAACTTTAGCAGTTTCCATATCATTAGTCGCTATTTCAATTTTATTTCGTAAAATTTGTCTATTATTTTCTAGTTCTGCTTCTAGAGTCTTTAATTCCTCTTGAGTTTTTTTATAATTCTCCTTCGTCAGAAACCTATTAAAAATTGGTATGGAAGCTGAGATACCAATAAAATGAGTTCTATTGTTATTCAACTGTACCCAAAAGCCATTAGCCTCATTTTGCCCTGTTTCCTGATTAAAAACAACATCTTCTTGTCCTAAAATATGAAAATAATTACTGCCGTATGAATAATTTAGGTTGACCCTAGGATAAAAATTAACTTTAGAAAGCTGAATTTCTTTACTTTGAAGTTCAATAGCTAATTTTGAAAAGATTATTTGTGGATTGTTTTCTATAATATTTTTTGTGATTTTATTAGGAACTGACAGCAAATTATCAATCGTTATTTCTTCTATATCAAAACTTTCAATTTGTTTGATATCTAACAATTCCCGTAATTCAATTAAACTGTTTTTAACCTTATTCTTCATTACTTCCTTTTCTTTAGTATCAGAGGCTAAGGTAGATTCAATTTCAAGTAGCTCTCTTTTTCCAATAAGCGCATTATCATATAGTCTTTTTAGGCGGTTATAGTTCTGATTACTTATTTTTACTTGCTCTTCAGCAACTTTAAGAAGCTCTTTATTGAATAAGATTTGTAAGTACTTGTTAGTTATGTTCAAAGTTAAATCAAACTCTATCCTATCTACATCCGCTTCAGATTTTTCTTTAGACAGTTTAGACTTTTGAAGTGTATGCCTATTTTTAAAGCCATTAAAAATATTCAAGGAAGATGATAAACTAAAACTGTTTGAACTACTTTCCCTTTGTCCTACTCCAGTAGAAACATTAAATGAATTACCCAGAGAAAAGTTTTGCGAAGCATTAAAATTTGCATCTGGCAAATAATTTCCTTTAGCAATTTTAATATCACTATTTAATACTTCGGTTTGTATTTTTTGTTTTATTACATCGATGTTGTGTTGCTTTGCATGTTCAATACAACTTTCTAAAGTCCATTTTTTTTGGCAAAACATACTTATAGTTGAAAGATAAAAAATTATAAGTATAAAATATTTAAGTTGACTTTTCATATACTTCTTTTTTACTTAATAGTGCATACATTAAAGGAATAAAGTACAAACTTATAAAAGTTCCTATTAGCATTCCTCCTATTACAGTTAAAGCCAAAGGCTTTTGTAATTCTGCCCCTAAACCATCTATGAATAGAAAGGGTAATAATGCTAAAATAGTAGTTAATGAGGTCATTAAAATAGGTTTTAAACGCAATTTACCTCCTAACTTAATAGCTTCATGTGTCGATTTCCCTTCTTTTCTTAGTAAATTTATGGTATGTAGTTTTAAAATACTATCATTTATAATTACACCACTCATTACTACAATTCCAATAGCTGACATTACATTAATAGTTCCTCCAAAAAGCCAAAGTAATAATAATGCTCCTCCAATATCAATGGGTATTTCTAATAAAATTATTATGGGTTGCCATAACGATTCAAATTGAGCGGCCATGATAAAATATAGTAATAATATCGCTACTAAAACAACAACTAATAATTCATTTCCCAATGCTTTTATATCAAAAAAACTCCCATCAAACCGAACATTATAATCCTTTTGCTTCTTAAATACATTTTGAATTTCATTTATTTTATTTTCAATATTCTTATTTGTATGTACATCAAAAGCTAAATATTCTCCACTTCTATTGGCTGTTATGGTTTTATACTGTTGTGCAGGATAGGTTTTAATTAAATTACGAACAGCTATTAATTCGTTGTTTTTATTCTTCACAAATAAATCGGTAATCATTGTTTCAAAAGTTTCCTGTTGGTAATTGAGTTTAATTGGGATAAACTTTTGAGCTGTTTTTAGGTTATCAACAAAATTTTGGTTGAAAGTAGATTTTAATTCATGTAACAAGTCATCATAAGAAACATCATACAACAATATTTTTTCATGTAATACCTCAATAAAAGCTGTTTGTTTAAGGGGTATTTCAGTTGTTGAGACTTTTTTCAGTAACCTTTGAATTCTGGGTAAACTTTCTTCTGGTGGTACCTCTAAAGAACTTCTCGAAAAAACTTGGGCAATTAACGCACTCTTTCGATTCCCAAATAAATATTGAAATATATTTTTAGGTTCTTCAAAGCTAAAAGTAGCACTCTTAAATACTCTATTAATATTGCCTTGTAAATTATTCTTCAATTTTTCAATTTCATCAATGGTATTTGTTTTGAGATATATCGCTGCTTCTGAAAAACTTTTAGTATTTTCTTGTTGTAATAAAAATTGTTGTTCTCCCACTTTTGAAAACACTGTTTGTAAATTGGTTTCTTCACTAAATAAACTGGCTATTCTTTTTTGGTTTTCTTCAACTGTAATATTTTCATTCCAATCTATATTCAAAATCACTTCATTTTGATTAAGCTCTGGTAATTGAGAGTATGGCATTAGTAGTAAAAACAAAACTGCTAAAAGTGCAAAAAACGTAGAAATACCGTATAAAATACTTTTCCTTTTAAAGAAAAAATCATACCCTTTTTCATACCAATTTTCTATGTGTTGAGTCTGTACTTTGAGTTGCAACCATTTTTCAAACTTGAACGTTTTTTTATTTAATTGATTATATATTACCGGTATTAACACAATCGATACTAACAAAGATGAAAATAATCCAATAGCAACGGCTAGTGCTTGATCATAAAACAATGCTCCTGTTATTCCACTTAAAAAAAGCAAAGGCAAAAATACAGAGCAAGTGGTTAATACAGAACTTATTAGCGGTGTAATAATTTCATTTGTTCCTCGTACACAAGCATTCGCCAAATTGCTTCCCTCTTCTAATTTTTGGGTAATATTATCAATAACAATAATGGCGTTATCAATCATCATTCCCACCCCTAAAATAAGTCCTGAAAGTGAAATAATGTTAATAGACAACCCAAATAAATACATAAAAAAGATGCTGACTATTAAAGACACAGGAATACTTATGGCAATAATTAAAGGAGACTTTACATCTTGTAAAAAGAAAAACATTATTAGTATTGCTAAAAAGCTACCCAGCCATAAACTAGACTTTAAATTATCTATTGAAAGCTGTAACAGTTTTGTTTGATCTTGATTGGTCGTGAACTCCAAATTAGGGTAATCTTCCACAAGAGATTGTGTTACTTTATCAAGTGATTCTTTGAGTTCATATACTCGTGCATCTGCTTGTTTTATGACTGCTAGTACAATGGCCCTTTTACCATTTACATAAATTAGACCTTTGTTTTGTTCTGCTTGTAGTTTGACACTTGCTAAATCGCTTATTTGAAATAATTTATTATGAATGTTCAAGTAAATATTTTGAATATCTTTTTTATTTTTTAAAGGATTTGCAAACTTAAAATTGTATTGGTAAATTCCATTTTGCACTAACAGATTTCCCAATTCGAAATTATTTCGTTTAATAGCATTGATAAGCTCGTTACTATCCAAGCCTAAACTTTGTAACTTTTGGATATCAGGAGTTACTACAATTTCGGGTTTAGTTAATCCACTAATATCTGCTAGAGCTATATCGGGCAATTGCTCAATACGTTTTTTTAAAACAGTTTCTGTAAAATCACTTAACTCTAAAAACTTTTCTGATGAAAAATCGTCTTTCAAAGAAACAGTTAAGTTTACAATAGGAATATCAGTTACCGATGCCTTGATTACCTTTGGTCGTTCTAAATCTCTTGGTAAATAGTTTAACGAAGCATCTACTTTCTCATTGGTTTCTACGAAGGCTAAATTGGTATTGGTACCGTATTCAAAAGATAGTTTTAAGGCAGCAAAACCGTCTCGAGTTTCTGATGAAATATCTTTCAAATTACCAACTTGCAGTAGTTGGTTTCGTAACGGACGAACTATGTTGGTTTCTAATTCTCTTGCCGTATTGTTAGGGTAACTAACTTGCACCGTAATTTCAGGTATGGGAATGTCAGGCATTAGTGAAGTAGGTATTTTAGCAGCAGCTACCATACCTAGTAACAAAAATGCTAAGCTTGCCATAAAAACGGCAACAGGACGGTTTATTAGAAATTTAACCATAGAGAATTACTTACTTTCTGTGGTATCATCTTTTACAAAAGTAGCATTCACTTTAGCATCATGTGCTAAATTTAAGTTTCCTGAAACAATGATGGTATCCGTCAATTTCAGCCCCTTTTTTATCGCATAACTATCTTTATTTTCTCCAGCTATTTCTACATAATTCCATTTTGCCAAATCATTTTCTTTGGTAAATACTACCTCTCTATTTGTGCGGAGGACTAACGCCTCTTTTGGAATAAGAATCACATTTTCAAGAGGTCTATTTATCAGAATTTTAGCATTCATTCCATCCAACAAACCTGTATTTTCAGAAGTTATTTTAGCTTTCATTTGTATCAATCCATTTTTATCTACTAAAGGATTGATATCTGTAATAATCCCCTCAATTTTTTGTTTTTTACCTGAAAACGATTGAATCTCAATTTTTTGACCATTGCTGATAAATCCAAATTCATTTTCTAAAACAGCAAAGGAAACTTCTAGACGATTAGGATTGATTACTGTACAAAAAACCTCTGAAGGGGTAACATAGTCTCCTATTTTTTTTCTACATTGGCTACCACTCCTGTAAAGGGTGCTTTTAAAAAAGTTTGACTGTATTGAATCCTTGCTTTTTCGAGATTATTTTTTGATTCAACCACACCACTCTTTACTTTCAAATTAGCAAGTACTTTTTCAGGTAATTTTTCTGAATCATAATTTATTTTTTCTTCACTCAGTTTATTTTCAGACTTCTGCACATCTATCTCTGCCTTTTGAACCTCATTCTTTAACAATTCATTTTCTAGAGAAGCGATTACCCGACCATGCTTAACTTTTTCTCCATTACGTACGTTTACTGTTGCTAATTGGTTGGATGTTTTAAATCGCAATTCTGCTTTCTGAATAGCATGGATTTTACCATTTACAATAAGCTGTTGATTAAAAGTGTCTGTGTTTATAGGTAGTACGGTTACATAGACCCCTTCTGTACTTACGGTAGTTTGTGATTCTTCTTCACTAGGCTTTTTTTCATTTTGGCAAGAAACTAAAAGCACTACAAAAAACAGTAATATAACTCTTAACATATTCTCAAAAGCAAATTTATTATGGATGGTATCTTTTCTTAAAAATTAGAAGTAGCAACTTACAAAAAACTATTAAAAAATACACTTTTTTCTAAGAAAATTATTGAACTATTAAAATACCTATAAGCGATAACATTCCCTATAATCACTAATAATAAAGGAGTTTTAAATTTTTTAAAAAACATTTATTTTTTGTTCAAAAAAGCCTTAGTTGTTATTGCTATAATACAGTTTAACTTATTGATAATAAAATATTTATTTATAACCCCCCTCCCTTTTTAGAGCTTCTTATACCTACTTTCAACTAAAATTTTGAGACATCATGCCTTGTAATAAAAAATCTATTGCGCTACATCATTTTAAAATTATTTATATCAAAAATTTCACTTTCTACAACCTTAGAATTATTTAATTTCAGTATTTGAGGATATATAGATGAAATTTTTGAATCAACAAAAAACTCTTCAGTATCAACAAGTACATTTTTCCTTTCTAAAAACTCTTTTCCTAAAGTGACTTTTAATTGTTTAATATCTTTAACATTTGTAAAAATAATTATAGTATTACTTTCATACTTATCGAAATTTTTCGCAAAAAAAAGTGTAGCACTTGTGATACATCCTCCGCAGCCCTCATTTGGAATTAGCACTACATTATCAATTAAATTCAAATCAATTGAGTTATTTTTTGACAATTCTTTAACTCCTCTATTAAAAAGTTCTGTTTTACTTTCATCACAACTAACATAACTAAAAACAACAAAGAAATATAAAATTAGTTTTTTCATTTTTTTATATTAAAGAAACTGAATGTCAGTTTATTATCATTTAAGTTATATAAATCTTTCCTTGCAATGGCTAGCCCTTTCTCATTTGGTATAATAATAGTGTGGGAATATATGGTAGAATTAAATTTTTTTTCGACTATGATATCCAAATTTTCATTTATTACAATCACAGAAAAGTCAGGAACTCTTTTCCCTTTTTTAACATCCTCTAATGAAGGTCTTAAGTAAACAATTCTGTAATACAAATTCCTGTAACTGTCTTTAATTACAGCTGTGTAATCAGAATTGGAAAGACTATAAGAATTAATATTATTCCAATTTACGTTTTCTTTGTTTCCATACTCCAAATCATCATTCATAGGTTCATTTTTTTTGATAAAAACTTTGATTTAATACTAATTTTTTCAATTGACTCTCCTTTAAGATTGACCTTGTAAATATCGTTAACGATAGGAAAACTTACTAATAGGTGTTCTTTATCATAAAAGCAAATACTTGGTTCATACTTGAACAAAGCTCCCCAAAATCCATCATTGTATATCTTTGGTAGTGATAGGATATCTTCACTGTAATTATTTTGAAGATTAATTTTTTTAACTAGTTTTATGTTTTGGTAATCTTTAAAATACTTTACCATTGAGCATCTTGTAAAAATATTCTGATTATCGTCATAAAGTATTGGATTCAAAACTCCATTACTTGGAAAAGTTACAAAACTCCCCTTTTCAGACACATTATATAACTCATAAGTTTTAAGTTTTTTCCCTTTTGAGTTTAGCAAAAACATTTTACCTATTTGACTTTGAAGTATAAGGATACTATCTTTGGATATAAATTTATGAGTCGAAAAAAAATCTAGGCTCCCAACACCGTCTTCTCCTTCTGAATCTAAATTTAAAACTGATGCTTTCTTTTCTTCTCCAACATATTTCACAAGTGTATTGTCATTAATATTTAAAAAAGAAAAGAAACTCTCATTATTAAAATTTGAAAATTCTGCTGACCTTATATTAAATGTTGACTTATCATTTAATTCATAAGTTTCCTGACCGCTATCAACAAAATCTATACCATTGGTGGTATTACTCTCGCACGAAAGAAAGACCATTAAAATATAAAATAATATTATTCTCATTAGTGTTTTAACATGAAGCTTCACCATAAAATATGATGAAGCTTGTTTTTGAAACTTTATCATCAATTCAGTACCGTTACAGTGCCATTACAGGCATTGCCTGACACCACTAACATACTACAGCCATAGTTTCCACCTCCACTAGCATAACATTTGCCATAATTATCAATAGAACTGGAACTAACAGAGCACATTTGTCTTTCATCTCCTTCATGTATGAGAGATTGAGCATCTACTATACTAACACTTTTAATAGTAATTCCACATAAAAAAAGAACACTTAAAAGAAAAATTGTTTTTTTCATAATATAATTTTTAAATTAAACACGTTTTGCTGTATTTGAACACGCAGGACCAACACTACTGGTCTTACTACAGGTATCACCAGATCCATCTTCGTTTGCTACACAATGATATGGAGCTGTAGGAGCTGTGAGACAGATAGTAGTATCTCCTTCATATGTTAAAGACTGGGCTAAAGACATATCAATACTATATACTAAAGAAAGCACAACAATCAAAGTGCCTAAAATTATTCTTCTCATCTTAAAAAATTTTAAAAATTAAACATTAACAACACCATTATAAAACTAAATTTATAACGCATTATTGGTAATAAACTTTAAAAAGAATGTATTGCAATTTTATATAAACACTCTTTCTTTTTGCCGGCAATTTTTAAAAAAGTTAGCTAATCTTTTTCAAAAACACCACTAATATACAAAAAAACAGTTAAAAAACAATAAATCAGAAACTTTTTTAAAAAAAATACAAAAGTTCATACAAGTTCTTTGAGATATAACCAAAGGATGTGATATTTTGCAAAATACTTCTTATGTTTGGTGTTTTAAAATAACTTGCTATTATGGCGGAATCCACGGTGTTAGAAGATGTTAATCATCCCCCCAAATAATCAGTAATATCGTATAAAGAATTAACTTTATTTTATACATAAAGAAACTATTTCAAATTATAAAAAAGTAAAACTGGAGATTCTGTATCCTCTATATTTAACATTAATGAGTCCATCTCATGAGACCAAACTTGGTTATCTATATAATACTGTTTGTTTTTATCACTAATATTTTTATACTGATGAATTAACGAATTATCTATTACAGTTACACACTCATTTTTATTTATTGCTGTTGGAAATCCGAAAAAAGGCAAACCTTTAAAATCAAATTCAAAACCAGTTCCAGCAAAAACTCTTTCACTCCTTCGATCATAAAAAACAGAAAAATCAATTCCTCCAAAGTTTCTAAAAGAAGTACCAATCCAATTATTTGATACAAAATGGTTTCCGTTTGAAAATAGCTTATTATCTTTTCTACGATTACTAATAAACTTAGAGGCTTCCATAACAAAGTCTTCGTTAGGAATTTCGTAATTACCTAAATCGAATTTTACTAATGATATAAATTCATAACCTTTTTCTTTTCTATTCAATTCGTAGATTTGATTTTTAAATCTCGGAAAGTAAGATAATGTATCATTGTTAAAACCAAAATAATCCCTACTGTAAAAATCGTTTATAACTGCATTCTGATTAAAAGTAAACCCTCCATATTTAGGAACTAACAAACTGTCGGTTACAATAATATCTTTATCGGAGAAAAAATCTCCAAAGTGAAAATTTGGTGCATGCTGAGGAAAGTTTACAAACCCACCTGTTCTTAACTTTCTAATATTCCCAATACGAAAAGGTAATCTTTCTGAAATAATAAATCGCCCATCAAAGCTATATTTCAAACACTTAAGATTCTCTCCATCAAAAATATAGATTTCTTTATTTTTATAATCTACATCAAAATCATAAATGGAGGTGAACTCAGTTGGACCTCTTCCATGCTCATTAAAAACAATAATTTGTTCTCCATTTTTCCTATCAAACAAGTGTAATGATTCTGTTGTGTATTTATCTAGAAGAAAAACATAATCGTCATTAAATAAAATCTTATCTATATTTCCAATTTTATTAATGTTTTCCTTTAAGCTTAGAAAAGAAAAATTAGAAATAACATCTGAAATTTTTAATTTTTGTTCTACATATTGCTCAACATTTAGTTGTACCTGATTATCATTATTAATTGGTATATTTTTATTAGATATCGCTTTTCTATCCAACCAATCAAATTGCGAATCACGTCCTTTTTTTTCCTCTTTACAACTAGAAAACAAAAGGATTAAAAAAAATGAATATATAATTTTTTTAAACATACTTTTTTAATGTAAAACGAGGATAGAATAATTCTATCCTCGTCTTATAATTTTTTAACTACAAGAACTGTTCCAAGTACAAAGCCCCCAACTACTTACACACTTGCGCATTGTAGCTTGATATGTTGTTGACTCTTCGTATGTAATAATGTAATTCCATCCAACTGTTTTTGTCGCAGTACATTCTACAGTTGTGCTTTTCCACTCATCTAAAGAAGCTTCTGCAGTTTCAGTTTTAGTTAGCATGTTTGCCGAAAATAAAACTCCCGAAAAAGCTAATAAAATTAAGAATTTTTTCATTTCTATTCTATTTTAAAAGTTAAACAAAACCATACTTTCATTTTGTAAAAAATAAAGTAATAGTCCAAATAAAAAGTAAAAAATAAAGAATGCTGCACAACTTTTTTTAATATTCTTTTCTTTAACTAAAATTTTTAAAAAGGTAGCTAATCTTTTTCAAAAACATCACTAATATACAAAAAAATTAAACCACAATAGATTAGAAACTTTTTAAAAAAAACAAAATGTTTACACAAGTTCTTTGAGATATCACCAAATGACGTGGTATTTTGCAAAATACTTCTTATGTTTGGTGTTTTAAAATAACTTGCTATTAAGAACCAACGTAACATATCAACATTTAAAACACTCATCTTCTTTTTTATATTGAGCTTTTTGGGTTTTTTTGTTATTCCTAAACTCTCGGTTCGCCTAAACCCAAGTAATTCTTTACCTTCAATAGCTGTAAGTTATAATTGGGCTAACGCATCACCTTACGTTCTAGAAAGAGATGTAACTAGTATTTTAGAAGGAGGATTCAGCACGATAAAAGGGCTGACCAAGTTAAGCTCCACATCATCTAAAAATAGCGGGAGTATCACATTAGAATTTGATAAATATACCTCTGTAGACCATGTGCGTTTTGAAATAGCCACGATTATTCGACAACTCTATAAGAAACTTCCCGAACGGGTTAGTTATCCGACAATTAGTGTGAACAAACCCAATGAAAATAAACAGCAGCGTACTTTTTTATCGTATAGCATCAATGCTCCTCAAACACCTTTTGTAATTCAAGAAACGGTAAAAAACCAAATAGAACCCAATATTGGAGCTATTCAAGGCGTAGATAAAACTAAAGTATACGGCGCTACACCCAAAGAGTATGTTATTAACTACAATTTTGGTATCCTGAAACAACTTAAGATTAGTAGACAAGATATCATTACCGCACTACAGTTACAATTTAAAAAAGAAAGTTTAGGTTCTATTTTTTACCAAAAACAATACATTACTTTAGCTATTCATTCTGAAAAGAAAATAAACTGGCACATTCCTGTAAAAAAAATAGAAAATCGACTCATTTATTTAGACGATATAACTACCATTAAAGAGCTAGAACAAGAAGCACAAAGTTATTTTAGAGTCAATGGAAAAAATACGATTACACTTTCTGTATTTGCCACAAAGAATGCCAATACGATTGTTTTAGCAAAGCAAGTAGCTAACAAGCTTCAAGAATTACAACAACAATTACCCAGCAACTATTCCATTATTGAAACGTATAATGCTACAGAATATTTAGAAACAGAATTGAATAAAATATATGAGCGAACCGCATATACCTTAGCTATTTTATTACTTTTTATACTATTGATAAGTCGTAGTTTTAAGCACTTATGGATAACAATAATAAGTGTAACCTGTAATTTGGGAATTGCTTTTTTAGGCTACTTTTTTTTAGGGGTGGAAATACAGTTGTATTCCTTGGCAGGAATTACTATTTCTCTTGGTTTAATCGTTGATAACAGTATTGTAATGATTGACCATATAAAAAAACAAGGCAATACTCACGTTTTTATTCCTATTTTAGCGTCTACTCTGACTACCATTGGCGCACTAAGTGTTATTTATTTTTTAGACGATACCTACAAAGTAAATTTAATTGACTTTGCTTTGGTTATCATTATCAACTTGGGGGTCTCATTGTTTATTGCGTTATTCTTAATTCCTGCTTTATTAGAAAAGATTTCACTACAAAAAACAACACCAAAAAGACTAGGATTAATTATTCAAAAAAGGTTTTATAGCTTTTATGAAGTATTGTTAAAATTTTTATTACGATTTAAAAAAGTAACCATCGTTATAATTATTTTAATTTTTGGAGTTCCTTTTTTTATGTTACCTCAAAAATTAGAAAATAATAAAACTTTTTTAGAAAAAACCTACAATACCACCCTTGGAAATGAGTGGTATCGAGAAAATGTTCGTCCGTACATTGACAGATATTTAGGCGGTAGTTTTCGTCTCTTTAACTACTATGTTTTTGAAAATGCCTACTATAGCAGAAATGAAGAAACAAAATTATATGTATCTGCCTCTATGGAAAAAGGAACCACAGTACACCAAATGAATGAAGCTTTCTTAAAGATTGAAAATTATTTGCAGCCCTTCACTGAAATCAAACAATATACTACCACCGTATATAGCGGTGATTATGCTCGAATGGAAATCAGTTTCAATGAGGGTTTTCGAGAATCTTCTTTTCCATTTATTTTAAAGGCACGTTTGGTTAGAAAGGCTTTAGATTTAGGAGGTATTGACTGGAATATTTATGGTGTTGGCAATGGTTTTAATAATGGTGGTGGGAACAATGAGGTTGTTGATTTTACAGTAGAAGCTAAAGGCTATAATTATGATAATTTGAATATTTGGGCAGATACATTAAAAGTAGCTCTATTAAAACATCCAAGAATACAGAAGGTAATTGTAAAAGAAAACTCGTATTGGTCTAGAAAACCATCATATGAATACCTTTTTACTTTAGATAAAGAGCAAGTAGCTTTGCAAAAAAGTAATCCCTCAAAAATATTTGAAGAATTAAAATCGTTGACCCTTTCAAAACAATCGGATATTTCTTTAAATATCCAAGGAAAATACGCTCCTATACGCTTAGAGTCTCATAATTCTAAACAATTTGATATTTGGAATATTACCAACACACCTATAGATAGTTTACACACGCCCATTGTGTTAGAAGATATTACTACTATTCAAAAAGAAAGAGAAGAAGAAAGTATTTATAAAGAAAACCAAGAATACATACGATTGGTACAATTTCAATACACCGGGTCTCCTAAATTTGGAGCAAAATTCTTAAAAGAAAAGTTAACAGAATTAGAAAAAAAACTACCGCTTGGTTACCAGTTTGAAAACGCTCAAAGAAAATGGTTTTTGAATGACGATAAAAACAATAACTACACGTTATTATTATTGTTGATATTGGTTATTATTTATTTTATTTGCGCTATTTTATTTGAAAGCCTCAAACAACCTTTTATTATTTTAAGTGTGATCCCTATTTCTTTTATTGGAGTATTTTTGACATTTTACTTTTTTGATTTTAATTTTGATCAGGGCGGATTGGCAAGTTTTGTATTGTTAAGTGGTATCACTGTAAACGCCTCTATTTTTATTATCAATGGTTTTAATAAATTAAAAAAAGAATTTCCAAAACATAATTATATGTATTTATATATTGAAGCTTTCAAGCAAAAAATATTTCCAATTACTTTAACAATAATATCTACCATTCTTGGTTTTATCCCTTTTGTTAAAGATGGACAAAGTGAGGTATTTTGGTTTGCCTTAGGTGCTGGAACTATTGGTGGGCTAATCTTTTCTCTGTTAGGAATTTTAGTTTACTTACCCATATTTACCTTAAAAAGACAATAAAAAAAATATTAAGAATTGAATACATATATTCGTCTTGCTATAGCTAACAGAAAACGGTGCACAAAAATTGCACCCTATTTTTTTAAAGAAACTATACTTTATTTGTTTATAAAGAGTATATTTTATTGTTTAATTTTAAAGAACCTCAGTCGTTAATGTATACTATTTCCATCCAAATTGTGCTAGAAATTTTACAAAACGGTATAATATTCAATATGTTAACGGTCAAAAAAAAAACATTACTACAGAGGTAGTGAATGTTGTGTTGATAAAGGTCCAGTATGAGAACAAGCATAGATTTTATGCAAAAAAAAGATTAATAAGGAGTTAAGAAATTTTCTCCTTTTTCACTATTGAAATGAAAAAAACGGCAACACTCGTCATAATTATTATCATTCTTTTATCTTGTAAAAAAGAATCTCAAATCAATAATGTAACAGGGGCAAAAGAAATTGACATGACCATTGGTCGCAACTCTAAGAACTTTTGTGAACTTGTGGACGATATTAAATTCATAAGGCTTGAGACTTCTGAAGAATCTTTGATAGGAACCATAGAAAGGGTAAAAATAGAAAATGACAGAATTTTTGTTCATGATTATAAAACACAGTCGATTTTAATTTTTAGTTATCCTGATGGGAAGTTTTTAAATAAAATTAGATCTATAGGTAATGGCCCAGGAGAGTATACTGGTGTATTCGATTTTAATATCATAGAAAATCAAGATTGCGTTATGATTTTAGACGGTAATTTACGAAAGCTATTCAAATATCGTTTTGACGGAAGTTATGTTAGCTCCAAAAGAATTCCTTTTTTCTCACGTTCTTTTCTCTATCTTGACTCCCAAAACCTTTTATTTAATAACTATTCGCTTGATGACAAAAAATATGCTTATAAAGCAATTATTACAGATACCACGTTGACTATTAAAAATAGTTTTTTTGAAATCGAAAGGTTTTATTCATTTCAAATGGGACATGGTAATCAAACAAGTAAACGGACTGATGATAGTGCTTTGTTTTTACCTCAAAATTCTGTGATCGCATACAAAGTAACTAAAGACTCTATTGTACCAAGATACTTTTTCAACTTCAAAGATCGCTGGAATGAAGACATTTTATATCAAAAAGCAGACGGTTTCGACAGTTTTGTTTTCAATATTAAGAAAAAAGAACTTGTTTATGGTTTAGGTATGAATGAGTCTACTAATTTTATTATTGCTGATTTTTGGACGGCCGATTTGCGCCATTTGGTTGTTTACAATAAAAACAATGAAAATCTCAATTATATAAATAACACTAAGAATGGATTTGTTAACAATAAGTTTGTCCCTAAAGGTTACTATCAAGATTATCTTCTTACTACTTTAGATCATGAACATATAAAAAGAGCACTTACCATAGACAAAGACTGTTATTTTAATGAAAAGGCAAAAAAAACAGTTGATAATTTAAACGATAATGATAATCCCGTATTAGTACTAACAAAATTCAAAAACTAACACACACATAGTAAGCCATTGGTATATTTATTACATATCCTTTAGTTTTGAATTGTGAATCTCGTTAGAAACTAAATAATCTTTTTCTCGAAAATACTTTTATCATTTTTCCTTGAATATAACTTTCAGGCACAAAGCCAAAACTTCGAGAATCGATCGAATTATGTCGGTTATCTCCCATCATAAAATAGTAATCGTTTTTAAAAGTGTAATATTGATTCTCTAATTCTTGTAAGTTGATATTCTCAAATTTTAACACAACACTTTTATAAATTCCAATATTTTCATCAGTTAAAGATATTTTCATCCCTTTTTTAGGGATGATTAATTTCCCGTAATTGTCCCTTGTCCAATTATCCTGCTTAGACGCAGGAAATAAAAAATAATTAAAATTTGGTTTTTCAATAACATTTTTTTTATACCTATTCTTTTCATTAAAAGGCAACTTCCTGTATTCCTTATTAGAATAATTTTTTATTAATAAGTTTTTGATTTTATTTTTTAATAAAAAATTATAGGAATAACTTTCTTTTTCCTTCAACGCTCTTGAATTGATAAAAACTTTACTTTCTCTTAGCTCTATGGTGTCACCTGGCATTCCTATAATACGCTTGATTAAAAATTTATCAGAATTGTCAACTGCTTTAAACACAACAATATCTTCTCGTTTGAGTCTTTTAAAAGGTTTTAAAGATTGATAAATATTGTATTCATTTTTAGGAGGGGTGAAAAAACTTCCAATCACTGGGATATTTCTTGGGTGCTTTGGCAATTTTACTCCATAACTTATTTTATTGATTATAACATAATCATTTGGAAACAATGTTCTTTCCATCGAACTTGATGGCACATAGTAAATGTCAAAAAAGAAAGTTCGAAAAAAAATTGCAAATAAAACTGGAAGCATAATTATATAGCCATAGCTAATTATTTTCCATATATTTTTTGGTAGTATCTTTTCTAGTTTACTTACTAAAATTTTAACCGTAAAGCTATCTAAAATTAAAATAAATAGTATTGAAGCTACTATCAATTTTGACCAAAAATAAAAAAGTAAAATAGAAATAATACCTATAAAGAAAAGTAACTTTTTCATTACGTAAAAATAGGATATTTAATAATATAAAATATTTTTATTCATCCTTTTTCTACATTAGCCGTAAAGTTACCCAGCAATATGCAACGTGAAGTTATTCTTTATATTGAGGGACTTACTGAATCAGGTGAATTAATCTCTAAAAAGCACGTTCTTTCAGAAAAACAAATCAATAACTACCAACCTCGAGAAATTTGTTGAGGTTTTTTGGAATGATTTTTGGCGCTATTTATTTAAATATTAAACTTTATACTATGAAAACAAAAAGCTATTTAGTACTAATTGTTGCCTTAATCTCTTTAAACTTGTTCGCTCAAAAAGAAAAACAATCAAAGAAAGAATCAGAAAAACCAATTGAGATTATAGTTGACAATAATGAAATAAAATCTAACCAGTTACTTTTAGATTTTTTAAAAAATGACTCAAGAATTAGTAGCAGAAAGTTAAAAAACCTAATTAATACACAATTAAACTCAAACTTTACTCGTATTGATGACTCAAGCACGTCAAGAGTATCTGGAAAATTAGGAAAAAACTTTTCTCAAGTAATAAACATATTTCTGGATAATGAACTCGTATTAGGAAATGGAATCAATAGACTTTACCGTCTACAAGATATTAGAATGAGTAAAGTAAGGAAAATCACTAGATTAAATATGATTGATAAACAGATAAGCATTTATATCTTGTAATATAAACTTAAGTTTGTTTGATAATAAAAAACCAATCAATAATTGAGAACCTTGGGAATTATCCCGAGGTTTTTTTATTCACTTCTATTCCTAAAATAACGTGAGTTCGGGATAAAAAAGTTTTTTAATTACACGAAAAAAAGCGAAAAATTTAGTAAATTAAAGTACTGATTTTTAATTGTGTAACTAAATTTTCCACTATGATTTCTGATTTTAAAATTACTGAATTTTTCTGTTTAATTGATGATTTTTGTACCGAAATTAATCAAGTTATTGATAAAAATGCTTTAGAAACCTGTTCAAAGATAGTTAGACGAAGAAAGCCTAAACTCACCCAAAGTGAAATAATCACAATTATGGTGCTTTTCCATTTTAGTGGTTTTAGGTGTTTTAAACACTTTTATATCGAATATGTTAGCAAACACTTGTCAAAAGAATTTCCAGATTTAGTTTCCTATAACCGATTTGTTGAATTGAAAAAGCGTTGTTCAGTGCCTATGATACTGTTTCTTCAAATGCACTGTTTAGGTCAATGTACAGGGATCTCCTTTTTAGATTCTACCACTATTAAAGTATGTCATTATAAAAGAGAAAAGCAGAACAAAGTTTTTAAAAACACCGCAAAAAAAGGGAAAGGAACCATGGGGTGGTTCTTTGGCTTTAAACTTCATATTATTATCAATGAAAAGGGCGATATCGTTGACTTTTTAATTACGCAAGGTAATATAGATGACAGGCAACCACTTAAAGATAAAGCCTTTCATAATCGTGTGTTCGGAAAAATATTTGCCGACAGAGGGTATGTAGGTAAAGAACTGTTTGAACAGCTTTTTGTAGATGGAATACATTTGGTTACAAAAATTAGAAAGAATATGAAAAATACTCTTATGCATATCTATGATAAAATTATGCTTAGAAAAAGGGCTGTTATTGAAAGTGTGAATGATATTTTGAAAAACGTATGTCAAATAGAGCATACAAGACACAGAAGCTTCGATAACTTTATCTTAAATTTAGTCGCAGGGTTAATCGCTTATTCGTTTTATCCAACTAAACCTAATATCAATATCGATAACTTACAAAGAATAGGATAAACTATCCCGAACTCACGTTAAAATAAGATTAAGCTGCCTAAACTGTTCTTCAGTAACATTATCTAAAAAGCCATTTCTAGCATAAAAATTAATCTTAGAATCATTTTTATGAACTAATACAACTATTGGGTCTCCTACAACCCATGCCTTATAAAATTCTCTTTCACTACCATTTAGAAATACCGAATCATTCACTGAATAAGAATAATTCATTGATTTATTATACGGTGAGTCAAAAACGGAAGGTGTTTGATAGACATTCGTTATAATTCCTTGCACTTCGTAAAAATCTTCTTCATTGAAGTCTTCATATCTTTTTTCTTTTGAACAAGAAAAAAAGATTAGAAGGATGATAAAAAAATTAAATTTTCCTCTCCACCACATAATCAATCATTTGAAGTAGCGAATCTTTATATTCTGAATTTGGATAATTATCTAAAATGGCTAGTGCTTTATTTTTATAATCGTGCATTTTATCGGTGGTATATTCCAAACCACCCTGTTGTTTCACAAAAGCGATGACTTCTTTGACCCTTTTTTTGTTCTTGTTGTGTTTTTTTACTGAATTAATTAACCACGATTTTTCTTTGGGAGTACACGTATTCAAGGCATAAATTAGTGGAAGCGTCATCTTTTTTTCTTTGATATCGATTCCCGTTGGCTTTCCTATTTTATCTTCGGTATAATCGAACAAATCGTCTTTAATTTGAAAAGCAATACCAATATATTCTCCAAACTTACGCATTTGCTGCACTGTTTTATTATTAGCGCCAACCGATGCTGCTCCAATTCCACAACAAGCTGCAATTAATGTAGCTGTCTTTTGACGGATGATTTCAAAATATATTTCTTCTGTAATATCCAGCTTACGCGCTTTTTCAATCTGCAACAACTCACCTTCACTCATTTCTCGAACCGCAATAGAGATTAGTTTTAGCAAATCGAAGTCTTCATTATCTATAGAAAGAAGCAATCCTTTAGAAAGTAAATAATCTCCAACCAAAACAGCAATCTTGTTTTTCCAAAGCGCATTGATAGAGAAAAAACCACGACGTCGGTTACTATCATCTACCACGTCGTCGTGTACTAAAGTGGCTGTATGAATTAATTCTACTACTGATGCTCCGCGATAAGTACGTTCGTCAAAACCTCCGTTCGAAACCATTTTTGCTACCAAAAACACGAACATGGGGCGCATTTGTTTCCCTTTTCTACGAACAATATAATAGGTAATTCGATTTAATAAAGGAACTTTAGACAACATCGAATCTTTGAACTTAGTTTCAAAGAGTTCCATTTCTTTGGCAATCGGAAGTTTTATGTGCGCTACTGGCTTCATTTAACCATCAAAAGTAAGGAATTAATCTTTAAGTTTTATTCGCCAATTGTCCGCAAGCCGCATCAATATCTTTTCCTCTTGAACGACGTACATTCACCACAATATCGTTCATTTCAAGATTAGAAATATAATTCGTAATCGCTCTTTCTGAAGCTTGCTGAAACTCTCCATCATCGATTGGATTGTACTCAATTAAATTGACTTTACACGGAACATATTTACAGAATTGCACTAACGCATCAATATCTTCTTTTCGATCGTTAATACCGTTCCAAACAACGTATTCGTAGGTTATTTTCCGTTTCGTTTTTTCATACCAATACTCTAATGATTCTTTTAAATCTTTCAGAGGAAACGTAGCGTTGAATGGCATAATAGATGTACGAACCTCGTCAATCGCTGAATGCAACGAAACTGCCAAATTAAAACGCACCTCATCATCTGCCATTTTTTTAATCATTTTAGGCACCCCAGAAGTTGACACCGTAATACGTCGAGCTGCCATTCCTAAGCCTTCTTCCGAAGTAATTTTATCGATAGCCTTAATTACATTGTTGTAATTCATTAATGGTTCTCCCATTCCCATAAAAACAATATTTGATAGTTTGTGATTATGGTATAGCTTACTTTGTTTATCTATTGCTACTACTTGATCGTAGATTTCATCTGCATTCAAATTACGCATACGCTTCAAACGAGCTGTTGCGCAAAATTTACAATCTAAACTGCAACCTACCTGGCTCGATACACAGGCAGTAGTACGTTTATCAGTAGGAATTAAAACAGACTCTACAATTAATCCGTCATGCAACTTAATCGCATTTTTAATGGTACCGTCATTACTACGCTGCATGGCATCAACTTCGATATGATTGATTACAAAGTGCTCATCCAACATTTTTCTTGTTGCTTTAGATAGGCTGGTCATATCATCAAAGGAATGCGCTGCTTTATGCCATAACCATTCGTATACTTGATTTCCCCGAAAGGCTTTATCTCCGTTTTCAACAAAGAAATTACGGAGCTGTTCCTTGGTTAATGCACGTATATCTTTTTTCTTTACTTTCATCTGGTACAAAAATACACAAAACCTCACAAGTTACTTGTGAGGTTTTGCAAACGGTTTAAAAAACTATTTTATAAAATTAACATCGCATCTCCGTACGAGTAAAACTTATATTTTTCTTTAATGGCTTCTTTATACGCTTTCATAACAAAATCATGTCCTGCAAATGCAGATATCATCATTAACAATGTAGATTTTGGCGTATGAAAATTCGTTACCATACAATTTGCTATGCTAAAATCATAAGGAGGAAAAATAAATTTATTCGTCCATCCTTCAAAAGCATTTAACTGATTGTTAGAAGACACCGATGATTCTACGGTTCTCATAACGGTAGTACCTACTGCACATACTTTTTTCTTATTTGCAATAGCTTTGTTTACCATATCTGCACTCTCTTGAGGTATTATAATTTGCTCAGAATCCATCTTGTGCTTTGATAAATCTTCTACTTCAACCGGATTGAATGTACCTAAACCTACGTGTAAGGTTGTTTCTGCAAAATCAATCCCTTTAATTTCTAAGCGCTTCATTAAATGTTTAGAAAAATGCAATCCTGCTGTGGGTGCGGCAACCGCTCCTTCATGCTTGGCAAAAATAGTTTGATAGCGGTCTTCATCTTCTGGTTCAACCTCTCTTTTAATATACTTTGGCAA
This sequence comes from Tenacibaculum tangerinum, assembly GCF_029853675.1. NCBI lineage: Bacteria > Pseudomonadati > Bacteroidota > Flavobacteriia > Flavobacteriales > Flavobacteriaceae > Tenacibaculum > Tenacibaculum tangerinum. Next base: position 1,906,887 of record NZ_CP122539.1, read on the forward strand.
CGGTGTTTCGCCTAATTCTAGAAGTTTTTTTCTGAAATCTTCGTATGAACCGTCGAATAAGAAGCGTAATGTTCTTCCACGAGAGGTTGTATTATCAATAACTTCAGCGACTAAACTTTCGTCATCTCCAAAGAATAATTTATTTCCTATTCTTATTTTTCTTGCTGGATCTACTAATACATCCCACAAACGATTTTCAGCATTTAATTCACGTAACAAAAATACTTCAATACGAGCTCCTGTTTTTTCCTTGTTTCCATACATACGGGCCGGAAATACTTTCGTATTATTCAACATCATTACATCTCCTTCATCAAAATAATCGATTAAGTCTTTAAATAGTTTGTGCTCTATCTTTTGTGTATCACGGTGTAATACCATTAATCGTGCTTCATCTCTATGCTCTGAAGGGTATTCTGCCAACAATTCTTTTGGCAACTCAAAATTAAAATTTGATAATTTCATTTGTAAAATTTTCTTAACGGTGGCAAATATACAATTTCAACCAAGGGGTTGTCAAGCATTTTGCCAGTTTATTTTGTGTAAATATTTAATACTCATAAGTGCTTTACTTTTTTATAAAATGAAGAAAAATTATTTTTCTTCTAAAGAATTCTGTACTTTTATCTATAGATAGACTTGTATTTTAGAAATACGAGCATTTAATTTTTTGTTTTGGCAAACAATTACTCTTTGCTTTTAACACGAGGTTTGTTGAATGAAGTACAACCAATCTTAGTGTTACCATACATTGCTTTGAAAGGAAAATATTAAAAAAATCAACTCAAGTATAGAAGCATTGGAGTTTCACTTGGTGAGTTGATACCAATAATATTGGTTTTAATTATTAGATAACAACTAAACACTTGTTATGTAAAGCAACTATATTTTTATGATTAAAAAAATAACTATATTTTTTTTCTATCCTTTTCGGTAATTATTTCTAATAATACAAAAGCTCAGACTACTCCTTTTTCTGAGCAAGATTCTATTTTTTATGTAGATAATTACACAAAATATGAAGCCTATAATCAAAAAAACCTAGACTCTTCGCTATTTTATTTAAACAGGTTAAATACCTATTTAAAAGAAAACGATTTTAAAGTACAACAAACTCAAATATTACTTGATATTGGAAACGTCTTTCTTGTGAAAGGTATTAGAGATAAGGCTATGGACAAGTATATGGAAGCCTCTAAATTATCACAAGAAATTAACTATAGTAAAGGAATCGTTTATTCTGCTATTAGTTTAGCTAGTATATATCTAGAAGCAGAAGAGTATGAAAAAGTTGTCGATATTTTCGAAACCCTAAAAAAGAAAAATGCGGTTGCTTTTAAACAGGCAGACAATCTTTTATTAGCAGTAATGTATAACAATGAAGGTATTGCGTATGAAAATTTGAATAATTATAACAAAGCAGAACAACTATATAACAACTCTATTGAAGTAGCTAAAAAATTACCTTCTAAGTATTACCTAGCGAATGCAATGAGTAACTTAGCTAGCGTTAAATTTAAGCAACAAAAATACAACGAATCTATTACACTAAATAAAGAGGTTCTAGAGATTCGTTACAAAAATGATTTTAAAATTGGTATTATACAATCTTTAGGACACTTAGCTGGTAATTACCTTAGCACTAATAATATTCGTTTAGCCGAACAATATTATGAGGAAGCTCTTAAAGAAGCTAAAAAAATAAACTCTCCGAAGTATAAACATGAAATTTCCAAAGCACTTAAAGATATATATGTACAAAGAAAAGAATTTAAAAAAGCGTATGAAATTCAAGAAATAGAGCTCGAATCTAGAGAAGAATTTCTGAATGAAGAAAGTCTAAAAAAAGAGGCTCGATTAAAAGCTGATTACGAAAATGAATTAACAAATCAAATTAATAAAGAGAAGCAAAAAAGAAGAGAATTAATTTTCTATTTTATCTTAGGCATATTGTTACTTGTTTTAATTATTTTTGTCAATCTTTTTTTACTTCAAAAAAATAAAATAGTTCGCACCAAACTTATTAATGAAAACATTAAAAAAGAAAAAATTTTACTAGAACAAGATTTAGATTATAAGAATAAAAAATTAGTAACCAATTTAATGTACATTTTAAAAGATAATAAGTTTATTATGCATTTATTAAAACAATTATCTGAAATAAAGAAAATTCCTAAAACACAAGCTAACAAAGAAATTGATAAATTAATACGAAAATTAAGAATCGAAACAAAGAAACAACCGTGGGATGAATTTGAAATTTATTTTCAAGAAGTACATGTTGATTTTTATAAAAGATTATCTGAAAAATACAACTTAACCCCAAACGAACTTAAAATTGCTGCCTTTATAAAATTGAATTTATCATCTAAAGAAATCTCTTCAATTACTAACCAAAATACTAGAACTATAGATGTTGCTCGCTACAGATTAAGAAAAAAATTAGGAATTAATAACACTGACACCAACCTAATTTCATTTTTAAACAAAATATAAAAAACATTGTAATTCAGTGATTTAAGGTTAATTGTATAGATTTCGTAACCTTAAAAAAAGCCGCTGTATTGTTTTTGTAACCCTTATCATTAGTAGTTTTTAGTTTTAATTTATTGATTTGTTAACACTAATTTAAACATTCAACAAAATGAAAAAACTAAACATGCTACTTATGGTAGTCCTCTTATTAGGTGTTTTCAAGAATTATGGACAGTCTGATAACGAGGTAATACAAACTGCAGCACAATTTTTGTTAATTACACCCGATGCTAGGGGTGCTGGATTAGCAGATATGGGGGTTGGAACATCAACAGATGGAAACTCACAGTTTTTTAACGCTTCAAAGTTTGCATTTACCGAATATGAAAACACGGTAAGTATTAACTACACTCCTTGGTTAAGAAACATAAGTCCTGATGTTTTTTTAACCAATGCTTCCTATTCTAAACGAATCAATGAAAAAAGTGCTTGGGCAGCAAGTGTTACTTATTTTTCGTTAGGTCAAATTGACTTTTCTGATGAAAACGAAAACTCTCTTGGAACGATGAGACCCAACGAATTTTCAATTGATGGTTCTTATTCTCAAAAATTAAGTGAAAATTTTTCAATGGGGGTAAGTTTACGATACATTCACTTAGGTAGAACAAGTAATACAACGAATGCAAATGCAGTTAATACCGCAGCCATTGATATCTCAGGTTATTATGAATCAGACCCTAAACAATACAAAAGTTTTAGAGGTCAGTACAGAGCTGGTTTTAACATTTCTAACATAGGGCCAAAAGTAGACCTAGACAATTCTGGTGATAATTACTTTTTACCTACTAATTTAAGATTAGGGGGAAGTTATAGTTTTGCTTTTAATGATTTTCACAATGTAACTGCTGGGTTAGAATTTAACAAACTTCTTGTACCCTCATCAGACCCAAATTCTCCAACCAATGATGTAGGGTTTATTGGAGGCATGTTCGACTCTTTTTTTGATGATGGAGCAAGTGCACATAGTTTAGGTTTAAGTGGTGAATATGCTTACAACGAGGCCTTCTTTTTAAGAGCTGGTTATTATGCAGAAAACCAAGCTAGAGGAGGTTTTAATTTTGCAACCTTAGGAGGAGGAGTTAAGATTAAAAATGCGACAATAGACCTTTCTTACTTAGTAAATAACTCTAGTGTTTCACACCCAATAGAAAATACGCTACGCTTTTCACTACGTTTAAATTTTGGAGGTGCAGCAAACACGGTAAAAGCTATTGATAACGATACAGATACCGCAGAAAATTAAACCATTACGGTTATGGAAGATTTAGATGTAGAAGATTGGATACAGAAAGAAAAATCTAAAGAAAAAGCCATCAAAAAAATCTTAAACGATATAGAAAGTAGGAAACCAATTACCTACTACGAAAACGAAGAGAAAAAAGAAGGCTCAGATAAACTAAAAACTAATTTAATAGAAAGTATAATGAATAAAATTACAAAAATCTTAAACAAGATGAAACATCTTGCTATATGGGTGTTTTTATTATGCCTTGCCAGTGGTTATGCTCAGTCTAATAAAGGACTCGTACCACAAAAAATACGTGTAAAAATAGAACCTTCAGCAGTAACATTATTACATAAAAACTTAGAACAGTCTTCTAAAGAAAATAAGTTAGAAACTGGTTTTGCTGAAATTAACAAGTTAAATAACAAGTATGGTGCTACTAAAATGAAGAGAGTTTTTCCGCATGCTGGAAAAAATGAAAGTAAGCACATGAAATACGGATTGCATTTATGGTATGAAATAACCATTAACGACAGTCAGGCTAGCTTACAAAAAGTAGCCAACGATTATGAAAATAACTTAAACATACTTCACTCAGAACCCATTCGAGTAAAAACACTAGAAAAGTCGAAAATTGTAGAGGTTCCAGAAGTTAACACTACTACAAGTGCTGTTTTATCTACAAACGACCCTTATCTTCCCAGCCAATGGCATTATAACAATGACGGAAGTTTAGAAGGCTCTATAGCAGGTTCTGACATCAACTTATTCGAAGCTTGGGAAATTACACAAGGAAAATCGAATGTTATCGTTGCTGTTGTTGATGGTGGTATTGATGTAGACCATGTTGACTTACAAGATAATATGTGGATTAATGAAGCTGAACTTAATGGAGAACCTGGAGTTGATGACGACTTTAATGGTTATGTAGACGATATTCATGGGTATAACTTCGTTGACAATTCAGGACAAATTACCGATCAAGAACACGGAACACACGTTGCAGGTACTGTTTCAGCAGTGAACAACAACGGAAAAGGTGTTGCGGGTGTTGCTGGTGGTAGTGGTAATAACGACGGAGCTAAATTGATCTCTTGTCAGGTATTTGCAGATAATGGCGGAGGTAACTTTGCTGCGGCAATTGTTTACGGTGCCGACAATGGTGCTGTTATTTCTCAAAACTCTTGGGGATACCAACTTGCAGGTCAATATGAGCAATCTGTACTCGATGCGATAGACTATTTTATTGCTGAAGCAGGTAGTTACCCTAACAGCCCAATGAAAGGAGGAGTGGTAATTTTTGCTGCTGGTAATAACAATAACGACTTGGCTCATTACCCTGGTTACTATGAAAATGCTATTTCGGTAGCTTCTATAGGAACCAATTTTAAAAGAGCATACTACTCTAACTACGGAGATTGGGTAGACATCGCTTCTGTTGGTGGAGATATCAGATTAGGAACTAAAAACGGAGTCTTAAGTACATTTCCAGATAACAAATATGGTTATTTACAGGGAACTTCAATGGCAACACCTCATGTTAGTGGTATAGCTGCTCTTGTAATTTCTAAGTATGGTTCTTCTACCTTTACCAACGAAATGTTAAAAGATCGATTATTAACAAGTGTTAAAAATATCGATGTTTACAACCCCGACTATAGTGGTAAACTAGGGGCAGGTTATATCGATGCCGCAATGGCACTTGCAGAAAACGATATGACTGCACCAATGATAATTGATAATTTAACGGTTACAGGTGTATCACAAGACTTTGCAAAAGTATCATGGCAAGTTCCTGTAGACGAAAAAGACGGAACACCTTTTGGTTATGAAATTTACTATTCTAAAGACTCTAATTTTGCTTCTAAAGATATGATGGTAGTCGCTAACAACTTCAGTGAGGTTGGCGAAACTATAGAAGCAGAAATTGTAGACCTTGAGTTTTTAACTACGTACTATATTGCAGTGGCTGCAGTAGACCGTTGGGGAAACACTTCTGAAATGTCGAATATTGTTGAAATTACCACCAACAGTGGTCCCGATATATCGTCAGATAAATTTAGTTTAAACATTCCTGTTGATGTAACTGCAACTACTCAAGCATCTGATGTTTTCAATATTTTAAACAACGATAATGGTGTTTTAAATTGGACTGTTGAAGCACGTCAAATTAGAGCAATACAATCTAAAAATAGCGTACAGTATCCAAAACAAGGAACGATAAAATCATTTAATCAAATAAACGTAATTAAACAAGAAGTTGCCGAAGTTGAAAAATTCCCTACCAAGCAAAATAAAGCTAGTAAATGGGAGCCAGAAGACTTAAAATACTACAACAATGTTAGTTATGTAATTGGAGATGTAGATTCTACCTTAACTAACTCTGCTGCCACAAGGTTTAAAATTACCAATCCTGAAGGATTTAACCTTACAAGAGTTAGTTCATACATGCAATTAGATAAAGAAGATGGTCCTGCTATATTTGAGGTATATAAGGGTGAGCAAGTTATCAAAGAAAACTTAGTATATAGTGCTGAATTGAATGCTTTTGGTGAAAATGATATTAGAAACTATTCTCACGCATTGAAAGAGCAACTTTTCTTCGAAGAGGGTGAAACATTCTGGCTTGTTTTCCATGCACCTTCAGGTAATTTATATCCACTAGGTATTGGAGCAGAAACCTCACCTGAATATTCAGACAACTGCTTTATGAGTTTCGATTTAGGTAAAACTTGGCAACCCATATCACAAGCTATAGAATCGGATATTTTTGTATGGGCAGTAACTGCTTCAAGTACTACCGAACCTTTAGCAACGTACACTACATTTACTCCAGAAGCAGGAAGCATTTCTGGAATTGGACAAGAAGAGGTGACTGTAGATATTGACGCTTCGAAACTGATTAACGGAACGTATAAATCTAATATAGTAGTTAGAAGTAACGATGTCGATACTCCTAACTATCGTATTCCATTAGACGTGGTGGTAAAAGGACAAGAGTCTGAATTAACCTCAGTTAACATCTTAGATTTTGGTCATGTTTTCAATGGATTGAGCAGTACTAAAGAAATGACCATTACCAACCAAGGTTACGGAAGATTTAGAACCCTATCTGTTTCATCTTCAGATCCTCAATTTGTAGTAAATACATCAAGATTTGCTTTAAATATTCCTGCATTAGACGAAAGACCGCTACAAATTACCTTTACCCCTAATAGTGTGGGTAATAAAAATGCTGTAATTACTTTAACAGACGATGCTGGTAAGCAATTCAAGTTCAATGTTTTTGCTGTAAGTATTGAACCAGCACAAATGAGCATTGAGAAAAGTGTATATAATTTTGATAACGTACAAATAGGAGACGAACCTGTTGATACAATTAAGATTACCAATACAGGGCAATATCCGCTACAATACGGATTCCCTAACTTTAAAAGTGATGTAAGTTATATTGAAAATTTACCTGAAAACATTCAACGTTTTCCATATACTATGGAAAAAATGGATTATCCGGTAGGATATGTTTTTAATGATATTACAAGTTCAGGAACAGACATCACCAACTTCTTTAAACAAAACTCAAAAGAGTTATATCAAAAAGTAGATTTAGGGTTTGATTTCCCTTTCTTTGGAGAAATCGTAGGTGAATTGTATGTTACCCGTAACGGATTGCTTACACTAGAAACAAATAGTGTTTTTAATGCAACTTCTACCTTCCATGGTACTTTTATGCCGAACGGATATATTTCAGCAATTGTAAAAGAATTTGCATTTGCTCAACAAGGTTCGGTACACTATAAAAAAGACCCAGGCAAATTTACAGTACAATATACAAATGTGCGCCATGCAAACGACCCTGAAACGGCAAGTATTACGCTACAAATTGTAATTTATGATACGGGAGACATTGAATTAATTTACGATAACATCGTAGGCTTCCCTAGCTATATAATGAGAGGCTTTTATACTGCTATAGAAAATAGAGCGAAAAATGATGGTTTGCTTATAAATTCTAACAGAGAAAGAGTATACTTACCACACAAGGCATACCAAATCGTAAAAATTCACAGTCCTGGTAGAGGTCTAATTAAAGATGTGGTTTCTTCTGGAGGTATTATCCAACCTGGTGAAACAGCTGAATTAGTAATGACTGTTGACAAGGATAAACTAATTGAAGGTAGCTTTAAAGAATACATTAGTGTATTGTCTAACGATCCATTTAGAAGCAGCGAATCAATTGAAGTAAATATTAATGTTACTGGCGGAGGTGCTTCTACCATAGTAGTAGCTCCTGAAAATGTTGATTTTGGAGACGTTTTCCAAAACGAAGAAGTAACTGGTAGCATTGGTATTGAAAATTTAGGTACCAAAGAAATTTCAACAAAAAGCATTCAGTTTAAAAACGGACAATTAACGCACGAAACAGCAGATGTTACAGTTATTAAACCAAACCAAACACTGTATGTAAATTACACATTACTAACCAATACGCTTGGTGCTATTGATGATGTATTAGAAGTTGTTGATGAAAACGACCAGATGTATAGTGTTCCGTTTACAGGTACTATTATCGATGCTCCTAAAATGGAGGTTGTAGAACCTAGCTATGCCGTGACAATGAATCCTGATGAAACAGCAACGACAAAATTCACCGTAAAAAATAGCGGAAAGGCTACACTCGAATATGCTATTGCTAATACAGAACATTTAACATTAGAGACTGCGAACAATACTACTGGTGAATACGCTTATATTTCAAGAACTACATACAATGAAGAAAATAAGCCAAGCTTCCAATGGTATCGTTTAACTGAAGACGATAAAGTTCCTTTCAATGTACAAAATTCAGATTTTTGGGAGGCGATAAACTTACCTTTTGAGTTTAACTTTTACAACCAAAAATACTCGAAGCTTTGGATGGGTACGCAAGGGGTGTTGAGCTTTGATGAAATTAAAGATGAATCTTTAAACTTCTTCTCTCCAAACCCAGTACCTACAGCAGATGAGGTAAACAACATTATTGCACCTTACTTTGCTGCGGGTGGTCCGAATACGAGCTTACCAGAAGATCAAAGAGGGCGATATTTTAAAGCGTATGAAGACAAACTTGTTTTTGAGTGGAGAAACTATCTTAACATATTTGGTTTTGGCTCAGAATACAGTTTCCAAGCTATTTTATATAAAGACGGTACTATTAAATTCCAGTATAAAGAAAACATACCAACCAGAGCAAGAGCTTTTTACGGTTTAATTGGAATTGAAAACCAAGCAGCTACAGAAGCAGTTCAAATTGCTCATTATCAAGATTTCCTTGCCGATGGTGTCGCTGTAGAGATTATACCTGCTAATAAATACACATTAGAAGCGAATACTTCACAAGAATTTGATGTTACGTATTCTTCAGTAGATGTAAACGCTGGTACTTACAACGATGCAATTTACATTTCTAGTAACGATCCTTTAAATAGAAGTGTAAGAGTACCTTTTGATATTACTGTTGGTGGTGATCCAGTACTTACCTATATACCTGAAACAATAGATTTAGGCGAAAAAGTAGTATTACCAAATCAAGAATATTATGAAGAATTCCAATTAGCTAATACTGGAAAAGCAACATTAAATGTTGGTAACTTGCGTTTAAAAGACCCTGCAAATGCAGTTATTGAACGCTATGTGTTTAATTTTAGATGGGGTTGGAGATGGGTCCCTATTAGTTCTAGAGACAGTTTTGTTATAGAACCAGGTTTTGAGTCTGAAACATTGAGAATTACATTCTCGCCAACAGAACCAAACGATAACTATAGCAATGCTGTTATGGCAACTATTAACGATGGTTCTACTGTAGAGCTTCCTATAACTGCTATTTTCAAAGCACCACCTGCTTTTACAATTAATGCAGACCCTATTTATAAAATGGCATACAACGACGATGTACTGCCCTACGTTTTAAACTTAGGAAATGAAAACGGACAGTCTCCTTTAAATTATAAGTTAAGTATGACTTATAACAGAGGTACGACAACACAGTCTGAAAAACAATCAAAATCAGAAACTGTAAAAAACAATAGCTTCCTACAAAAAAGTAGCAAAGCATTTACTAAAAAACAAAATGCTAAAAATGCCGAATCAAAAGGCGATATTGTAGAAATATTGTCGTACGAAGAAGAGTCTGGTCCGTATACATCATTTGGTTATAATGGTATTGCCGTGTTCTCTTCTGCTACAGAGTTTATTGCTCCTGCAAGTGGATTTGACCTTTCTCATGTACAAACTTGGTACGTACCTGGGGATTGGTTAAACTCTGATATTGAAGTAGAAATTAGAGTGGGAGCCTTTTTAGAAAATGCAACACCAATTCATAAAGAAACATTTAACTATACTATAGAAAGTTCAGATTCTTATGGTAGCTTACTAACTTTTGAATTAGGTGAAAGCGTTAAAATTTTCCCTTACGAAAAATTCTATTTAGTAATTTCATTCCCATTAGGAGCAACCTTCCCGCAAGGTGCTGTAAGAATTGAAACACCTGTAAAAGATAGATATCGTTACTATAATGGTGGTTTCTGGTATGATTTATACGCTAGTGGAGCCGCAGTAAGAAACTTTGCATGGATGAACAGAGTTGGTTCAGATACGACTTCTCAGCTAAACTGGTTAACGCATGTAGAAGAAGGAACTGGTAGCATTGAACCTGGCAATACAAAAGATATTACGCTAGAATTCTACCCTTCTAGAACCTTGTATCCAAAAAACACTGCAAATATTTTAATTGAAACTAACGACCCTAATGCTTCTCTTACAAGTATTAATGCTACGTTAGAAATTAACCAAGCTCCAGAGTTAGTAACCGAGCAAATATACTATGTATACGAATCGGAAACATTATCGCTAGAATTAGAGGTAAAAGACTTAGAAGGAGATGCTATTACCAATGTAGCGTTGGTTGAAAATTATCCTAACGTTACTTTCGATTTCGTAAATGGTACTGCTAACTTTAGCTATACACCAACTTATGAAGATGAAGGGGTATACACTTTTGTATTTGAAACTGAAGATGAAAATGCAGTAAAAGGAAACTCTACCATTACCGTTGAAGTAATGAATAAAAACAGAGCTCCTGTTGCCAATACATTAGAAACCAAATACATGAACTTGTACAACGGTGAAGTAGAAATTGTTTACAACGAAACAATGCAAGACCCTGATGGTGATACCTTATCATTCACGTATAATATAGAAGATACTTCTATCGTAACAGCTTATATTAGTGATGAAAAATTACTACTAAAGCCTTTAGCAAAAGGTACAACGAATGTGGTAATTACTGGAAAAGATGCTATGGGAGCTTCAACCATTAGTACTGTACAAATTGTGGTAGTAGATAGCATAGAGTCAAATGAAGAACTTGAAGACGCTATTGATGTACACCCAAATCCAGTTGTAGACATTATGAATGTTAAAATAAGCAACCCTGTAATGGAGCCCGTTTTCATAAAAGTAATAAACGGAACCACAGGAACAACTGTCAAAACTTTTAATGAAGAAAAAATTGATAGTGATGTAGGATTACCCGTAAATGATTTAGTTCCTGGAATTTATTTCGTACAATTCCAAACGAAAAATGCTAAATGGGTTAAAAAGATTGCAATTGAATAACGTTTCCAAACGTTAACTTAATTCAATTTTAACTAAATTCCAGAGCGTGTTTTAAGTACATGCTCTGGTTTTTTTTTGCGATATATCTATCGAACTTATCTATGGTACGAATGCTTTCTACAAAACAAAAACGGTTCGTACTACTACACAAGTACGAACCGTTTTTAATACGTAACATGAGCTTGATGTAAAGTATAATTATCTCTACATCAAGATATTACCTGTTTTATAAAAGTATCAATAAAAATAATACTAACTATAAAAGTATGTCATCTTATTTTATTCCTAGCTGCTCCATATCTTTCCAAAAACTTCGATACGATTTCGTAACGACTTCAGCATCTAAAATTTCAATAGGCACTTTTAAAGCTAGAGGCGCAAATGCCATTGCCATTCGATGGTCGTTATAGGTAGCTATTTGAATGTCTTTGTTAATTTTTGCAGACGGTTTTAAATGTAAACTTTCATTGGTAACTGTAATTTCTGCGCCTAACTTAGTTAATTCTTCTCGCAACGCTTCTAATCGGTCGGTTTCTTTAATTTTTAAAGTATGTAATCCTGACAAATCACAAGCTATTCCTAACCCAAAGCACGTAACGGCTATTGTTTGTGCTATATCAGGCGCATTTTTTAAATCTTGTACTAGTATTGAAGTATCATGTTCCTTTTCTTTGATAAGCGTAATCGAATTTTCCTCAAAAATAGTACGCACTCCAAAATGCTGATAGATTTCTACCAAACAACTATCTCCTTGTAAACTATCTTCTTTATACGCAGATAATTTTACCGAAGAACCCAACTCACTCAATGCTATAATCGAATAAAAGTAAGATGCAGAACTCCAATCTGATTCTACAACGACTGTTTGTTTTTTTACAACAGGTGTTGGTGCTATTTTTATGAATTGCCCCTTAAACTCAGCTTCAATACCTAGTTGATGCAATAGCTGCAACGTCATATTAATATAAGGAACCGATGTAATTTTATCTATCAACTCAATTTCCAACCCTTTTTCTAAGCTGGGTGCTATTAGCATTAGGGCTGAAATGTATTGACTGCTTACATTTCCGTTAATTGAAACTTTGTTTTTTGTTAGCTGTTTACCAGTAATTTTCAGTGGCGGATAGCCTTCTTTTTCTATATATACTATATCAGCACCTAAATCACGCAACGCATTTACCAATATTTCAATAGGTCGATTGTGCATACGTTCTGAACCTTGTAACACTTTTGTCTCTCCTTCCTGCGTTGCAAAAAAGGCCGTCAAAAAACGCATGGCAGTTCCTGCATGACCAATATCAGCTACACTATTAGCTGATGACAATGCTTCTTGTAAATGATGGGTATCGTCTGAATCTGATACATTTTCAATATGTATATTTGAATACAATTGTTGTAAGATTAACAAACGGTTTGATTCACTTTTAGAACCTGAAATGGTAATTTCTTCCGTAGTTATGCTATTTTCTGAATTCTTTAATCTTACATTCATGAATTAAGTTTTATATTTAACTCGTTTTAAACATTCATATCAGCCACAAAAATGAAGAAAATCTTTGTATCCTTTTTTGTATTTCTAATAGTTAGCTTTAGCGCCAAAGTTACAGCGCAGAAAAACAACCACCAATTTTTAAAAGAAAATTTTAGTGCCATTACCTGGCGTAACATAGGTCCTTTTAGAGGCGGAAGAAGTTGTGCCGTTACTGGAGTGGTAAAACAGCCTAATCTTTTCTATATGGGTAGCACTGGTGGAGGTGTTTGGAAAACAAATGATGCAGGCAATACCTGGCAAAATATTTCAGATGGGTTCTTTGGAGGTTCCATAGGTTCTATAGCCGTGAGCGAATGGGATTCGAATGTCATTTATGTAGGAGCTGGTGAAAAAACCGTTAGAGGAAATGTTTCTTCAGGTGATGGCGTGTGGAAATCGACCGATGCTGGAAAAACATGGAAACATATCGGACTTTCCAACTCAAGACATATTCCGAGAATGCGAATTCATCCAAAAAACCCAGAAATAGTCTATGCAGCTGTTTTAGGCGATTTATACAAACCGACCAAAGAAAGAGGCGTTTATAAATCTTCCGATGGAGGAAAAAACTGGAAAAAAGTATTGTTCGCCAATGAAAATGCTGGAGCTATCGATTTAATCATCGACCCCAGCAATCCGAGAATTTTATATGCGAGTACTTGGAATGTACGAAGAACTCCTTATAGCTTATCTAGTGGTGGTGAAGGTTCTGGACTTTGGAAAAGTACCGATGCTGGAGAAACATGGATATCTATTACTGAAAATCAAGGATTACCGAAAGGTATTTGGGGAATTTCTGGGATCACCGTATCACCCCTAAACTCAAACATTGTATGGGCACTTATAGAAAATGAAAATGGTGGAGTGTACAAATCTACCGATGCCGGAAAAACGTGGAAACTTATTAATAAAGAACGTAAACTACGGCAACGTGCTTGGTATTATACCCGCTTGTATGCCGATACCAAAGATGAAAATATTCTATACGTTTTAAATGTAAACTATCACAAATCTACAGACGGCGGAAAAACCTATACAACCTACAACGCTCCGCATGGCGATCATCACGACTTGTGGATCGACCCTGAAAACAACCAACGAATGATTATTGGCGACGACGGGGGAGCGCAAATTTCTTTTGATGCAGGTGAAAACTGGACTACCTATCACAACCAACCCACAGCACAATTTTACAGGGTAACCACCGACAACCATTTTCCATACAGAATTTACGCTGCACAGCAAGATAATTCTACCATAAGAATTTCGCACAGAACCCATGGTAGATTTATTGGTGAATCTGATTGGGAAGCCACGGCAGGTGGTGAAAGTGCCCATATTGTAGTTGATCCATTAAACAACGATATCGTATATGGAGGAAGTTATGGGGGCTTACTTACCCGAAAAAACCATATAACCGACGAAACGAGAGCCATCAATGTATGGCCCGATGACCCTATGGGACATGGTGCTGAAGATTTTAAATACCGCTTTCAATGGAATTTTCCTATCTTCTTTTCTCCCAATAACAAAAAAAGGTTGTACGCCGCATCTAACCATTTCCACGTTACCGAAAACGAAGGGCAGTCATGGCAAGTAATCAGTCCAGATTTAACCCGAAACGACCCTAAAACTCTAGGACCTTCAGGTGGCCCTATCACCAAAGATAATACAGGGGTAGAGTACTACGGAACTATTTTCGCTGCTACCGAATCTTCTTATGAGGAAGGATTACTATGGACAGGCTCTGATGATGGTTTGGTACATATTTCAAAAAACAATGGAGAACACTGGACCAACGTTACACCCAAAAATATGCCCGAATGGATGCTAATTAATTGTATAGAAATCGACCCATTTACCAAAGGAGGTGCTTATATTGTGGGAACACGCTATAAAATGGGAGATTACAAACCCTATGTGTACAAAACAAAAAATTATGGAAAATCATGGACGTTAATCACTCAAGGAATTGGCGAAGAAGATTTTACACGTGCCCTAAGAGCCGACCCAAAAAGACAAGGCTTGCTGTATGCGGGCACCGAAAGAGGCATGTACATTTCTTTTGATGATGGTAAAACATGGCATTCCTTTCAGCAAAATCTGCCCATCGTTCCTATTACAGATTTAGCCATTAAAAACGACAATTTAATTGCCGCTACTCAAGGTAGGTCCTTATGGATGATTGACGATTTGACTCCGCTACACCAATACACCAAAGAAAGTAAAGACGACCCTATTGTTCTATTCAAACCCAAAGATAGTTATGCTTTGCAAGGGGGGAAAGGACATACTTCTAAAACTATGGGAACGAATCATCCTGGAGGAGTTGCGGTGAACTATTCCTTAAAGAGTGTTCAAGAAAATGATACCATCAGTCTTTCTTTTTATGATGCCAACAATACATTAATTAAAACATTTAATAATCACCCCGAAAAGGAAGCCGATGAAGAAAAATTAGCTGTAAAAAGCGGCAATGCTATTTTTTACTGGGATATGATGTATCCAGGGGCCGAAAAGGTAAAAGGAATGATTTTATGGTGGGCGTCTTTAAACGGACCTGCTGCTTTGCCAGGCACATACAAAGTAACCTTAACTCAAAATAAAAAGACCGTAAGTAAGCCGTTTACAATTCTTAAAAATCCTTCTTCGGAAGCTACTTTAGAAGATATGAAAGCACAGTTTGATTTTATCAATGAAATTAATGCAAAGGTAACGGAAATTCACAAAGCGTTAAAAAATGTAACTATTGTTAAAAACAGCGTGGCTGATTTGAAAAAAAACATTACCGATACCAAAAAACATGAAGAATTGCTTTCGTTTGCTGATGCCTTGGTTAAAAAATTAACTGCTGTTGAAACTACGCTGTATCAAACCAAAAGTAAAAGTGCTCAAGACCCGCTAAACTATCCGATTCGATTGAATAATAAGTTGGCACACCTCAACTCATTGACCAGAATTGGAAATTATGCCCCAACAGCGCAAGCTATTGCTTTTAAAAATGAAATCACTCAAAAGATTGATGTTGAACTCGGTAAATTAAACACGCTTTTTTCTACGGAAGTAAAAGAGTTGAATCAGAAAATAAAGAACAGTCAAATTGATTTTATACAACTGAAAGAATAAGAGACATGTATAGCATGTTGTACATTTTAAAAAAATTACGCCATTACGAGCCATCACGAAGTAATCTTTTTATTTTTGTTTTTCGTTCGAAATAAACAGGTTACTTCTGTGGTATCTCCTTCGCGTAATATAAGCTATGTTTTTAGCTGATAACAATAATTCTTATAAATGATAGGTGTCTTTTGAATCTGATACATTCTCGATCTATATATTTCAATACAGTTATTGTAAGTTCATTGCTCTACTTCATCTTTTTATTCGTTACCCATACTCCGTAAATAAAACTTAATACAACTTTTATTCCCCAAAAACGCACCCATTTTCCATCAGCAAAATTAGTTTGGTTAACGATTTCAAAATCTCCAGCAAAAATATCACGCCAGCTATTCATAAATAAGCTTATGATGGTTACTAACACAAAAAATGGGATTGCTACTTTGGCTACATTTTTCCAAAACAAGGGTTGTTGTATTTTTTTTATAAAACTCATTATTGTAATTTTTTGTTATTCTGATGACGGTCGTGGTCACGTTTTGTTTTAATATCCAATTTCTTTTCAAAGGCTTCTTGTAAATTCACCCCTGTTTGGTTAGCCAAACACAATACTACAAATACCACATCTGCCAATTCTTCACCTAAATCTTTGTGTTTATCGCTTTCTTTTTCGCTTTGCTCTCCATAACGACGGGCAATAATTCGAGCCACTTCCCCTACTTCTTCCGTAAGTTGCGCCATATTGGTTAGCTCGTTAAAATAACGAACTCCGTGGTTTTTAATCCAATCGTCTACTTGTTGTTGTGCGTCTTGTATATTCATGTTTGTTGCTTTAATGGCTATAGCGTATTTGATATGATCTTATACTTATTTTTTTTAAGAACATGATATTTTATATCAAACTAACATTTTTTATTAAATTTCCAAAGATAAAAACTTCTATTTCTTAATTGATTCGCCAAGGCTTATTTTTTCTTTTCTTGTCTGCTTTGTATAGAACTAGCTTATTTCCATCTGAGTCTAATACATGAGCTTCTCTATATATAAACATGTTTGATGTTTAGGTAATTGCGTAAATTGAATTCCTTTTTGTTACAATATCGCTACCAATACACCTAAATAAGCATCCTCAAAACACAACACCTACCTTCTCCTTGAGATTTTTTCCGCTTGATGAATCGAACACATCTAGGAATGGACACGTTTAGAGTATGAATTTGGTTTTACTAAAGAAATAATAACTCTTATTTCAGAAGAACTAGATTTTGATAGAATAAAAA
This sequence comes from Tenacibaculum tangerinum, assembly GCF_029853675.1. Classification (NCBI taxonomy): domain Bacteria; kingdom Pseudomonadati; phylum Bacteroidota; class Flavobacteriia; order Flavobacteriales; family Flavobacteriaceae; genus Tenacibaculum; species Tenacibaculum tangerinum. The sequence goes on from NZ_CP122539.1 coordinate 1,924,234, forward strand.
GCTAAAGTCGTATTTAAAAAGTAGAAAATTAAAAACTGCATGAATTAGCTATTGTCTTATAAACATACAAACTCCTTATGTGCTTGATGAATTTATGCTGTTATAGAAATGTTAAAAAATTGTTCTTTCATTTAAAATGACTAATTTAGTCGCTTATAAAAAACTGAATAGCAAAAATTAAACATGCACCTAATGAAAAAAATAGTTTACTTATTGGCATTTTCTATTGCCTTGGTTTCATGTAAAGAGGAACAAAAAGATTATGTTACTTTTTCAGGAAAAATTACCAATAAGAACTCTGATTCTGTAATCATTTCTAATCCACAATTTAGATTTAATAGAGTATTAAAGGTTGATGAAAACGGCGTTTTTAAAGATACCATGAAAGTAACCAATGGTTTTTACAGACTTTTTGATGGTAAAGAGTCTACCACATTGTATCTAAAAAATGGAGATGATATCAATCTTACCCTTGATACAAAAGAGTTTGATGAAACCATTAAGTATACTGGAAATGGCGCTGAAGAAAATAACTTTATTGCCAAGGCTGCTATAAACCAAGAAAAATTATTTACAGATAAGGGATTGATGGATTTACCTGAATTAGATTTTAAAGCTAAAGTTTCTTCTTTTGTAGATGATTTTAACAAGGAAATAGAGGGTGCCTCTTTAGATTCGACTTTCGTAGCCAACCAAAAGAAAAATATCACTGGTTTAGAAAACTACCTAACTAAAATGTATGAGGACAAACAGTACCTGGCAACCAAATTGTCTAAAGGAAAAGAGTCTCCAAAATTTTTAGATTATGAAAACAATGCAGGTGGTACTACTTCTCTAGACGATTTAAAAGGTAAATATGTATATATCGATTTATGGGCAACGTGGTGTCAACCATGTAAAAATGAAATTCCATTTTTAAAGAAAGTAGAAAAACAATACCACGATAAAAATATCGAATTTGTAAGCATTTCTGTAGATAAACAAAGAGATTACCAAACTTGGAAACAAATGATTGTCGACAAAGAATTGTCAGGTGTTCAGTTATATGCTAAAGAAGACCGAACTTTTATGGATGCTTATAGAGTATCTGGTATTCCAAGATTTATTTTATTAGATCCAGAAGGAAATATTGTAGATGCAAATGCTCCAAGACCTTCTGATCCTAAATTAATCGAGTTATTTCAATCATTAAACATCTAGTCTTTATAAAGACCTTAACAATAAAAAAACCGCAAATTTGCGGTTTTTTTATTGTTTAAATTATTATTGAGTTAGTTATATAAATTTTTCACTCTATTTTGAACCTTCTGTGTCAATTTCAATTTAAGCATTAACACTTGTGTTTGTGTAACTTTCTTCAATTAAACCTGAAGGAAAATTACCAAACGCTAATATATCTCCTGTCTTTTTATGTATCTCTTTATTTTTGAATATATACTCCTTTGCAAAACGATATCCTTCCGAAATCCATATTTTAATAGCACTTCCAACTGCAACTATAGGTATTATACAAATGAATATAATGATGATTAAAGCGAGTCTTTTAATAACCTTTTCACTATTCTATTTTGTTTTCTTCTTATTTAAAACCAATTTCTATAGATGCCATAATATTTAAAAGAGTTTTTGGAATCCCTCGACCAAGACCAAACTTTATAGTCGATCTACTATCTTTTTGGTTATTGTTTGCTGAGATACTACCAATTATATTATGATTTGAACACAATATAATTATAAAACTACTCCTTCTCTGCCATTTTCTTTACGTAATCGGTTACAATAACTATCGTCTGTGACCCTACTTTACCTTCAATATATTTGGCATTTTCAGGATCCAACGAAATTCTACGCACTGCCGTACCCTGCTTGGCTATCATACTAGAGCCTTTTACCTTTAAATCTTTAATCAGCACCACATTATCTCCTGCTTGCAAAATAGCACCATTCACGTCTCTGTGAATTACTTTTTCACTTTCGTCTAAATGCTCTCCTGTGGCTTCCGCAAAGCGCAATTCTTCACCCTCTAAATATAGCATGTCTAATAAATCTTGCGACCAGCCGTCTTTTTTAACGCGATGTAACATTCGCCAAGCCACCACTTTTACTGGGCTGAACTCACTCCACATACTATCATTTAAACAACGCCAATGGTTTGCCTCTGTTTTATCAGCATCTTCAATCTGCTCAATACAAGTAGCACAAGCCAACAAGCTACCATCGACTCCTCCTGTAGATATTGGTGGTACTTCATACACCGACAACTCATTTTTTGCTCCGCATAATTCACATTGATTTCCACTTCTGTCTTGTAACTCTTGTAATAAACTCATTTTTATTCTTTTTTTGCTCCGCAAAAGTACATTTTTAATTTATATTTAAACCATGGTATTAAAAAGCGACCAATTACTGATTAGAAATACTTTAATTAGTGATTCTGCTTTTTATTTTAAGTTATTCAACGACCCCGATTGGATTACTTTTATAGGTAATAAAAATTTAAAATCAGAAATAGATACCAAAATGTATTTGAAAGGCATTATCTTTAAAAATTCTAAATTAGGCGAACTCGGTTTTTTTACCATCATTTTAAAAGAAACCAACAAACTCATTGGAACCTCTAAAGCTTTACAAAGAGATCGCTTAGATTTTATTGATATTGGTTATGCGCTTAAAATTATGGGTAAAGGCTACGCAACTGAAGCCACAGAATTGATTATGGAGTATGTTTGTAAAAAAATTAAACAAAAAAGGTATTGGCATTGACCATGCCCAGTAACAAAAAATCTTAAAAGTTTTTAACAACGGAGAAGATTCAGTATACGAGTACACATTTTAAAACTACCAATTATGATGAAAAAAATTACATTACTATTTATTTTTTTAGTAAGCTCTTTAAGCATGTACCCATGTACTTGCATAGAAACAAAGGAATCTTTAAAAGAAAAGGTGAAAAAAGAATACATTTCTTCGAAAGCTATTTTCTATGGAAAAGTAGTCGACATAAAAGAACATAAAAACAGTGAAGAGTTCGACTCTGGAAGCGATATTATTTCCTATACTTTTGAAGTAACTAGGGTGTTAAAAGGCAACATTTCAAAAGAAAAAGTTACTGTAAAATCTCACAGAAGTAGTAGTGCTTGCGGTTTTGTTTTTAGCTTAAATAAAAAATATTTAGTATACAGCAATCATTATGGTATTGACTCGAAAAATGTATCAAAAAACGATTTATTTACCTCTCTTTGTCACCGAACGACTTCCTTTAAAAAATTAAAAAGAAAGGAATTAAGACTTTTAAAAAAGTTTGCTAGAACAAAAAAAGTCGACTAGCCATTTTTTACCGTACTAAAAGAAAAAATGCTATTTTTTATAGATACAATTCAATCAATCCTTCTGGAACATCTACCTCAATAGTTTGATTTTCTCTATCAACCTTTACGATAAAATCATCAATCATCGGAATAAAAATCTCTTTTCCCTCTCGATTAATTTCAAACAAAGGTTGTGCAGAAGTATCGTTAATACTTGCGATTGTTCCTACTTCTCCAAAAGAAGCATCTATCACAGTAAAACCTATTACTTCGTGATAGTAAAATTTATTTCCAGAAAGTTTAGGAAGTAACTCTAAAGGTAAATACACCCCTGAGCGTAAAATAGCTTCGGCATCGGCTTCGGTATCAACATCCTCAAATTTTACTCGAAACATGGTTCCTTTACTTAGCCTAGAATTTTCAATAAAAAAAGGAACCAGATTATTGCCTAAGTCGACAAAAACTGATTCCAAATTTTCGTAAAGATCGGGTTCATCGGTATCTAACTTAATCACTACCTCACCCTTAAAACTATGTTTTTTAACGATTTTGCCAAGATAAAAGCAATCTTCTTTTTGCATCATCGCTGTACAGTTTTATTCTTCGCTATCAGCACCTGATTCAGCAGCAGCATCTTCGCTATCTTCAACAGCAGGAGTTGCGGCAGCAATACGCGCTTCATTTACCGCTTTCTCAGCCTCTAAAGCTTTTGCTTTAGCGTCTGCTTCAGCTTTTGCTAAATTTTCTGTTTTTCCAGAAACTTTAGCTGCTTTTTCTTCTAACCAAGCATTGAATTTTGCTTCTGCTTGCTCTTCGGTTAAAGCTCCTTTTTGAACTCCACCAGCTAAATGATTCTTTAATAAAGCTCCTTTATAAGATAAAATAGCTCTAGCAGTATCAGTTGGTTGAGCACCATTTTGCAACCACTTTACAGCTCCGTCAACATCTAAATCGATAGTTGCAGGATTGGTATTAGGGTTGTAAGTTCCGATTTTCTCTAAGAAACGTCCGTCTCTTTTAGCTCTAGAATCAGCAGCTACTACCCAATAAAATGGTTTTCCTTTTTTACCGTGTCTTTGTAATCTAATTTTTACAGGCATAATTTTAATTTTTAAGGTTCACGACCTTGATTATTAATATAGCTTACCATCTCGTGATAAGTGGGCGCAAATTTATAAAATCTTTTTCAATAAAAAACAAAAAAACTAGTATTATTACAATAAAAAAGAGCCTGTTAAACAGGCTCTTAAGAAAAATAAATTGTGAGGTATATTATAATACTCTAACGCTAACAGCGTTTAATCCTTTTTTTCCTTCTTTAAGTTCAAACTCTACACTGTCACCTTCTCTAATCTCATCGATTAAACCTGATACGTGTACAAAATGTTCTGTGTTTGACCCTGACTCTGTAATAAATCCAAAACCTTTAGATTCATTGAAGAACTTTACTGTTCCTTCTTTCATTGTAAAAAATATTATATTAAAGCACAAAGATAATCTTATTAATTGACTATCAACTACTTTTTTTTACTTTTCTTTCAAAGTTAACGTATACTTAACATTCCTTTTCGGCTACAATCGGGTATTCAAGTTATTACATTTATAAAAAACATCCGTTAATAACTTCTCGAGGCAACCATCCAAATTCTTCGTATTTTTACACTTTGTTTTACGCCAAAACTCCAATACCTAATTTTTGCCCATGTATTTAATTTTCGATACCGAAACTACTGGATTACCTAAAAGCTGGAATGCTCCGATAACTGATACTGATAACTGGCCAAGAGCTATACAAATTGCATGGCAGTTACACGATGAGTTAGGAAATTTAATCGAGCATAACGATTTTTTAATTCAGCCTGACGGTTTTAACATTCCATTTGATGCAGAACGTATTCATGGAATTTCTACCGATTTGGCTATTGAACAAGGTATTTCGTTACATGAAGGACTCGAATTATTTAACAGCGCACTACAAAAAACTAAGTTTATTGTCGGTCAAAATGTAGGGTTCGACGTGAACATTATGGGCTGTGAATTTCATCGTTTAGGAGTTGAAAACAACCTAACTGAACTCCCTGTTTTAGACACCTGTACTGAACACACAGCAGCATTATGTCAAATTCCTGGTGGTCGTGGTGGTAAATTCAAATTACCTACACTTACCGAATTACACAAGCATTTATTCGGAACTGGTTTTGGAGAAGCGCATAATGCAACCGCCGATGTTGAAGCAACCACACGATGTTTCTTAGAACTCATACGCTTGCGTGAGTATACCGAAGAAGAATTACAGGTTTCTAGTGATTATTTTCAACGTTATACAGAGGCAAACCCCAATCCAATTCAGGTTATCGGACTTAAACACTTAAACCTTAAAAAGGAAAGTGAGAAAATCCGAAAAAGAAAATCTTCTGAAACAGAAGAGGCGAATACTATTTCTACCGCAGAAGGATTGGCAGAACTTAAAGGTATTCAGTTTGCACATTTACACAACCATACACAATACTCGGTTTTACAATCAACCATTCAAATTGGAAATATTGTAAATGCTGCCGCTAAAGATAAGATGTCGGCAATTGCCATGACCGATACGGGCAATATGATGGCTGCTTTTCACTTTGTTCAAGCTGTGTTGGGGCATAATAAAGCTGCCGAAGCAGCTAACAAAGAAGCTATAGAAAAAGGAGAAAAACCAACCGAAACTATTTTAAAACCCATCGTAGGTTGTGAATTTAATGTTTGTGAAGACCATACCAATAAAAGTCATAAAGACAACGGATACCAAGTTGTCTTATTAGCAAAAAATAAAAAAGGATACCACAATTTAGCAAAAATGTCTTCCATTGCCTTTGTGGATGGCTTTTATTACGTTCCGAGAATTGACAAAAAAATTGTGGAGCAATACAAAGAAGATATCATTGTATTAACAGGAAATTTATACGGTGAGGTTCCTAGTAAAATATTAAATGTTGGAGAAGCCCAAGCTGAAGAGGCACTATTGTGGTGGAAAGAACAATTCGGAGATGATTTGTACATCGAATTGATGCGCCACGGACAGGAAGACGAAAAAGCAGTAAATGAAACCCTGTTAGCGTTTTCAAAAAAACATGACATCAAAGTAGTTGCCACCAACAATACTTTTTATTTGAATAAAGAAGACGCCAACGCACACGACATTTTACTATGTGTAAAAGATGGTGAAAAGCAAGCGACTCCTAAAGGGAGAGGAAGAGGGTATCGTTATGGATTACCTAACGATGAGTACTACTTTAAATCTACCGAAGAGATGAAAAAACTCTTTGCCGATTTACCTGAAGCCATTAGTAATATTCAAGAAATTGTTGATAAAGTTGAACCTTTTGGTTTGGCACGTGACGTACTGTTACCTGCTTTCGATATTCCTGAAGAGTTTAGAGACGAAAAAGATTTAGAAGATGGCGGAAAACGCGGTGAAAATAATTTCTTGCGTCACTTAACTTATGAAGGTGCCAAAAAACGTTATGGAGAAATTACCGATGAAATTCGAGAACGTTTAGATTTTGAACTCGATGTAATTGCCAAAACAGGATATCCTGGATATTTCTTAATTGTAGAAGATTTTATTCGAGAAGCCCGTAACATGAATGTATCGGTAGGTCCGGGTCGTGGTTCTGCTGCGGGTTCTGTAGTAGCTTACTGTTTGTGGATTACCAACATCGACCCTATCAAATACGATTTACTTTTTGAGCGTTTCTTAAATCCAGAACGTGTATCGATGCCCGATATTGATATTGATTTTGACGATGAAGGTAGAAGTCGTGTAATGGATTATGTAATTCGAAAGTATGGTGCCAATCAGGTGGCACAAATTATTACTTACGGTACCATGGCAGCTAAATCATCTGTCCGTGATACAGCTCGTGTGCTCGATTTGCCCTTATTTGAAGCTGATAGAATTGCCAAATTAATCCCAGGAATGAAACTCGCTAAAATTTTCTCATTAGACGAGAAAGGATTGAGAGAAAAGCTTCGTTCTGAGGAACTAGAAATGGTAAACGAGTTAAAAGCTATTGCCAATGGTAACGGACTGGAAGCTGAAACGATTAACAAAGCTCGAATTTTAGAAGGCTCGGTTCGTAATACTGGTATTCATGCTTGTGGAGTCATTATTACCCCTGATGACATTACCAAATTCGTACCCGTATCGGTTGCGAAAGATTCCGATATGTACGTTACTCAGTTCGATAACTCAGTGGTAGAAAGTGCGGGACTCTTAAAAATGGATTTCTTGGGGTTAAAAACCTTGACCCTGATTAAAGATACCGTAAAAATTGTAAAGGCACGTCACGGTGTAGCACTCGACCCAGAGAATTTTCCTATTGATGATGAAAAAACGTATGCATTGTTCCAACGTGGAGAAACGGTAGGAATATTCCAATACGAATCTCCAGGAATGCAAAAGTACATGCGTGAGTTAAAGCCTACCGTTTTTGCCGATTTAATTGCCATGAACGCTTTGTATCGACCTGGACCGTTGGAATACATTCCGTCCTTTATCCGAAGAAAACACGGGGATGAAGAAATTCAATACGACCTTCCTGCTATGGAAGAATATTTAGCCGAAACTTACGGAATTACGGTATATCAGGAGCAAGTAATGTTGCTTTCGCAAAAGTTAGCTGATTTCACCAAAGGTGAGGCCGATGTATTGCGTAAAGCGATGGGTAAAAAGCAAGCTGCGGTATTGGCAAAAATGAAACCTAAGTTTATCAATCAAGCAAAAGCAAACGGTCATGATGAAAAAGCTTTAGAAAAAATTTGGAAAGATTGGGAGGCTTTTGCATCCTACGCCTTTAACAAATCGCACTCTACATGTTATGCTTGGATTGCCTATCAAACGGCTTATTTAAAAGCCCACTACCCTGCTGAATATATGGCTGCAGTGCTTTCTAACAATATGAACGATATTAAGCAGGTGTCTTTCTTTATGGAAGAATGTAAGCGTATGGGATTGGAGGTATTAGGACCCGATGTAAATGAATCGTATGCGAAGTTTTCCGTAAATAAAGACGGTGCTGTTCGTTTTGGTATGGCAGCTATTAAAGGAGTTGGTGGTTCCGCTGTGAAAGCTATTATTGATGAACGCAAAGAAAACGGACCTTACACTTCTATTTTTGATGTGGCAAAACGTGTTGATTTACGGGTGGCTAACAAAAAAGCTTTTGAAGGTTTGGTATTGGCTGGTGGATTTGATTCCTTTACCGAAACGCATAGAGCGCAGTATTATGTGAAAGATGAAAAAGGACAAACATTTTTAGAAAAGGCTATTCGTTTTGGTAATAAATTTCAAGAAAACCAGAATTCATCTCAGGTTTCTTTATTTGGAGAGGCTTCGGAAGTTGATTTACCAGAACCGCTAATTCCTGAATGTGATACTTGGGGAACGATGGAGTTGTTAGCTCGTGAAAAGGAAGTTGTAGGAATGTATATTTCTGCACATCCGTTAGATGATTTTAAAAACGAACTCAAATTTTGTAACGCCACCTTAGCGCATTTTAAAAATATAGCACAGTACGAAGGTTTAGGACTCTCTTTTGCGGGTATTGTTACCGATGTACAACATCGTGTGTCAAAAGCTGGAAAAGGATGGGCTGCATTTACTATGGAAGATTATAACGATAGTTTTGAGTTTCGAATTTTTGGAGAAGATTACTTAAAATTTAAACACTTTTTAGTGCCAAACTCCTTCTTATTTATAAAAACCACCATCAAGCCTGGTTGGACTAACAAAGAAGGGGGAAAAGGAGAGCCTAGAGTTGGATTTAACGAGTTTTTATTGTTACACGACATTATGGATAAAATGTGTAAGAAACTCACCATTAAAATTCCGCTACTAGAAGTAAAAGAAAATACCATTAAAGAATTACAACATCTATTTGCGACGAATAAAGGGTCGCAAAGTGTACACTTTACAATATGGGATGCCGAAGAAAAAATTGAACTCAGTTTACCAAGTAGAACGACTAAAATTAAAGTATCGAGTGAATTTTTAAAAGCCTTGGACGAACAGTTTATCAATTATAAATTGAATTAAAATGCTTCCTAGCTACCAAAACAGCACCGATTTGTTAACAGAAGTAGCCAATAATACGAAGTTATATACGCTACTCATCATTCAGCTTAACAAAGATTTTCATTTAACTGGAATTGATGTCACTTTTTCTGAAGACAACACGCCTTCAACATTAAAAGAAGTACTTCTAAAAGTGGTAAAAAAATTGCTATTACATGATTTTAATTCGTTTACCAATCTTTTATATCGTATTGATATTTCTGAAAAAGATATTCAGATGAATGATGCTACCGATATTGATTTGTATGCTGAAAATATCACATTTTTAATTTTACAACGAATTTGGAAAAAGGTGTGGTTTAAAGAGCGGTTTTACAAAGGATAAAGTCTTAAAAACAACTACCCACTCTGTTAGAAGTACAAACACTACAGCAAAACAAACACTACCAGAACCGACTAAGAAAAACTGTTTAGTTGGTTCGTATTTGTATATTTCTGTTTGTGCAAGATGGATTTAAATTAACAAAACATATCAAGAATATGAATTCTTGATATGTTTATGCTGTTCAAGATAAAATAGTACTTTTTTATTTCCAACTTTCTATCTCCTTTTCGATAGCCTCTTTGGTTTCGCCGTATTTCTCTTGAATCTCTCCTAATAATTCCTGCATTTTTCCTTCTGCTTCTTTTGAATTGTCGTTGGCTATAGCGCCGTATCTTTCTTTAAATTCTCCTTTAATCTGATTCCACTTCCCTTTAGCTGTGTCTGAGTTCATAATTATTTATTTTACTGTTCCATACAAATATATAAATGACATAAGATAAAGTTTAACTCAAATGCCATGAATATTGACTCAAACAAAACACAGAGACCTTAAAATCAAATAATTAACACTTATTAACATTTACACGGGAGCTTCTTTAACATGATTTTGGGATACAATATCACGGCGATAGAGTGAAGTATCACTGATGAGACATCTCAGTACTACGATTTATTCTATTTATGCTTTATTATTTCGCATTTACAACCATTTTCTACAGTTGCTGTTTTTTAGGTTATTATTTCTTCTATAACAGACTCTAAATCATGCACATCTTCAAAATCATCCAACCAAGTAGCTGTCTCTGAATGATCTAAAAAACTATTGAGTGCTTCTCGTACTGCTAGTTTGTTTTGTTGTGGCAAGCCTTCAATAACCTCTGTTAAATTGTTTAATAAATGTCTTGGAGAGGTTTTTTGTTCGTATAGCTTGAATGCTATTTTACCAGTGCTATCCAAAAATTTTAGGTAGTTTGCTTTCGTGGTAATAGGAGTCTTAATTCCTAATTTTTCAAAAACTTCTTTTACGACCCCCGAAGTTTGTCTTCCCCAAATACCGTCTACTAAAATTTCTTCTCTGTAAATATACTTCAGCACCAACTGCAAATACAACGTTTCTGATTTTGAGCTTTCGTTATAGTCGACAGGCACACTGGTATCTACATGCCAATGGTCTTTATGATTAGGGTAGTAATAGTTTAGCACGATACCAAAGTGCTTACGCAAAAAAGATTCAATCCCTAGATATAACTCTTTTTGATGAATAAAATTCGTTGTAACTAAGGTTTCATTATTCCAAAAAATGGCATCTATATCAAACGCTTTTCCATGTCCGTGTTGCCCTGGTTTATCTACAAAAATTCCTGCAGTGGTAAGTACTTCTGGGATTCCTAAAGGGCAGTGTTCAAAAACTTCTTGAAGTGCTTTTTGCAAGGTATTTAAGAAGCCTTCATCAATTAAAAAATTGCGTTGCTGTCCTCTAGTTCCATACGGATGGTTGGTTAAACGTGCATAGTGTAATGGAATTCCGTTTACTTGATTGATTGTTTTCATAACATCTCTTATTTTTAATGTTTACAGTTACTTTTCTTATAATTAAATACTTCTAAACAGAAATATTGGTTGTTTTTCCTTCTTTAGTGTACTCTCGTTTTACCCCCTCTAAAATATATCGTTTCAATATTTTATTTTCTTTGTTTGCGATGGTTTTTAAACAGGCATACTGAACTGCATTTACAATATTAGCTCCTGTAATACTAAATCGTTTGGCTAATTCTTCTATCGTAATAGACGCCTCTAACTCTATATTTTTTGGTAAGTTATTTTTCCAAAGCATTAATCGTTCTTCGTAGTTTGGTGTTTCAAACTCAATAATATTATTAAAGCGACGTGTAAATGCGGTATCAATGTTATTTTTAAAATTAGATGCCAAAATGATGAGTCCCGGATGTGCTTCTATGCGTTGTAATAAATAGGATACTTCTTGGTTGGCATATTTATCATGCGCATCGCGAACATTCGTTCTTTTCCCAAAGATAGAGTCGGCTTCATCGAAGAATAAAATCCAGTCTTTGTTAATGGATTTATCAAAAAGTTTGGATAAGTTTTTTTCTGTTTCACCAATGTATTTTGACACGACCATCGATAAATCTACTCTATAAACGTCTTTCCCTGTATGTTTTCCTAATAGACCTGCGGTCAATGTTTTCCCAGTTCCTGGGAGTCCACAAAACAATACGCGATAGCCTGGTTTTATTTTTGAAGCCATCCCCCAATCGTTCATGAGTATGTCATTATATGCCAACCAATTTTCTATTTCTTTAACATCATTTAGGGTTTTTTCTTGCAGTACCAAATCATTCCATTCTAAATCGGTAGTTATTAAGCTTGCTGGAAAATCTTGACTTAGTTGTGGTTTGAGTTCTTTTCCTGTTAAAAACAGGTGTACGTATTCTTGAGTAAGTATAATTTTCCCACTCATATAAGGTTCGCCATAGGGTACTTTTTCTAATTCTATAATTCCATTCTTGAACAACTTACTTTCGTGAAATAAATAATCTATTAAATACCTTCTGTATTCAATATCTTTTCCTGCTAAAATATACAGCATGGTTTCTCCAGTTGGAATAATTCCTCTATGGTTTTTTCCTTTTACGCCTCCAAATTCAGGAAGTTCTCCTCCATTGGGCATAAATTCTTCTAAAATATCGTTGATAAAACTCGGTAATACATGAGATATTAGAGCAAGTATTATTATTGTTATTTCATCTTTAGAGAATTGATTTTTATAAATGAACTTAGACAGTTTAGAGTTATCTAATTGGAATCTAATTTCTGTATTCCTTTTAGGTTCTCTTTTTAATTCTAACTTTAATCTTTCTCGTATTCTATATGCTAAATAGTTATAAAAACTATTTTCTATCATTATGTCTGCTATTTCACTTTTCATTTGATTGTTTTTTATATCAAAATATACTTCTATTATCTCAATTATACTCCATCAATATTGCTCACTATTTTTATGATAAATCTTCGGTGGTTGTTTCATTTTCACCTGTGCCAACAAGTTTATCGTAGTTAACATCTTGCCCTATTGATATCCTTTTGTAAGTTTTTTCTTCATTATTCTCATTTGTTTCAGTGATATCTTCTTGTTGGTGTTCTTCAAATGGATTATTTGCAAACCTTTTTTCTTCTGAGTCTCTATTATCGTATCTTTCTTCTCTGTTTTTTAAGTTGAATTCTTCTCCTGCCAAAGATTCTGATGTATATTCTACCTTCATAAATTTTGCTGGATGTTCAATAATGTCTTGGGTTACTCTTTTTTGAAGACTACTTACTAATTTTTCCTGAGCTTGATTTGCTAATTTTTCCTTTGATTTATCTTGTTGGTTATCTTTCTTATATTCTTCTTTTAATATTTTTTGAAGAGGTTTTACATCCTCTGTATCGTCTTTTAAGTACGCTTTAGCTGTTAAGTTGTAGTTTTGCTGTTTTCGAGCGAATACTCTTGCCATTTCTTCCTCTACATCCCCCATTTCTTTTTTATTATATTCAGGCGAAGAAGGATGAATATTTAAAGAGTGATTATAACCTGATCCTCCAAATTGATCTCCGATAATATGGGCATTATCAAATCCACTGCCAGTTGCGGCACTATCATGTCTACCTCTACCTGTTTTACCTGGCTTACTCACTAAGTTTAATCCCGTAACTTCTCTTGATTCTACAGGAACATCTTTTAAATCGTCTAAAATATCATCAAATCTAATTTTTATAACAAATGTTGGTGGATCTCCTACTATTTCTTGCTCTTCTTGATGGTCTGCCCTTTGTGTTTCGTATGTTGCTTCATAAGATCCATCTTTATTCTCTATTATGGTTAATTTTTTCGGTTTAAAGTTTTTATGTCTGGCCTTGTTTGAATTGGTTTCACTCCCTTCTTTTAAATAACCTACTTCTGCTTTATTACTTCCCTCCTTATTTCTTTTAACGACATATACACTCGGGTATACTTCTGCAAAACCACTTCCTCTTACAATAGAAAATTCTTCATTGGCTTCTCTAAGTATATACACTTTATTTCCATTGTCCTTATTAATCTCTTTATCAAAATCAGCTAAAAATCTCTTTAGAAATTTTCCTTCTTTCGTTGTCACTTTTTGGTCTAACCACTTTTTTAAAAATTGGGAGCTTACTGCTTCCTGAGCTTCCTCTTTCGTTAAATCTGATTCTTCTTTTTGAGATGGACTAGCGGTATAAATATAATCCCAGCTATCTTCTCCATCTGTAACCCTAACCGATGTAAAGACCTCAAATTCAGCATTTATTTCTCGAGCTACATCCTCAGCCTCTGCTCTACTTATTTTCCCTTCTTCTGCTTTTTCTCTTTCTTTTCGATGCAATGCCTCCAATCCTTCATTTATTAATTGTCTTTTTTCCGCCTCACTCATCAACTGAATTTCTAACAAATGCCTTGTATTGTCTTGTTCTCCGTGACGTACAAAAATGGCTACCCTCTCGGCTTCTTCATTTCGCTTTTGAATAGTACTTATACCATACCTGCGTTTCACCGTATTAATTTTATCTTCTACGACTCCAATGGTAGGCTTTGGATTGGCATTTTCCATTTGAGACAATTCATCTAAGGCTCTCATATATTTTTGCTCTTCAGAAAGCGTACTCAAATCTTCTTCTCGTCTACCTGGTGGTAATCCTTCTGCTTCTCCTGTAATTTCTGGATTTTCTGTTTGATTTCCATTGGCATTTTCTCCTTGCCACTCTCCAGCTGGGTTAGACTCACTATCTCCCATAGTTCTTGGTGGCGGATCTGCCATGACGTCCGCCGTAAACTTATCTGCATCAAACTCTACTGGCGACATGGTGAGTTCTGGTGGTTCTTCTCCGCCTACCAACCAATCTACATCGGCTCCAATTCCTAAGCTATCTCCAATAGGATATTGTACTTCTCCTAATGGGAATTCTTCGCGTCCATCGGGTGCGGGTGACCACCACGGACTGTCTAATTCATAAAATAAAGCTCCTGATAATTGTAAAAATAACTGGGCTGCAGCCTCAAAGTGTCCTTTTAATCGTGATTCTCCTACTTTTCCTCCTTCTGGCGAGCGCTCTTCATTATATTCGAAAGTGGGGGTAGCTTCTGCATAGGCTCGTAATCCTGCTGCTGCCGTAACATTCACCCCAGCTTTTACATCATGCCCAATTAAGGTAACTCCGACTCCTGCTTCGGCTTCTAAGCCCAAGACTGCAAAAGCATTAATTCCTAAGGTTCCTGTAATACTAAAATTTTGCAATACCGATGGGTCGGTAGAATAGGTTCCTGTAAAGCCTACATTTTTAAGAACTAACGGACCGAAACCTGCATTGGCAAACATACCTATGCTAGCGAATAAAAATACCTGCCCTACCAATGGAATACCGTAGCCTGCCCGTATTTCTACTTCAAAAATATCGACCTTTTTACCACGTTGCTCCATCAACTCAATGTCTTCTGTTACAACGACCTCACCTACAATCGTCACATGCCCTAGGTGGTCTATTCCTATCTTGGCTGTTCCTTGTAACCAAGGTGTAATGGTAGCCTCTACTTCTCCCCAGCCTGCTAATACTTGATTGTTTTTAGTTTTGGTTACTGCTACTTGTTCTTGAGGGGGAGCTTCTGCTTCTTGATCCATTGCTTCTACGCCTAACGCAGCATGCATCATTTGGCGAGAGCGGGTAGCATCAGTAACTAATAAGGTAATTTCACCAGAAAATTTATCGGAATTCATTCTACCCGTACCTTGAATGGTTACCGCACCATCATCATACGCTACATTTAGAGATGCTGTTATATTGGCAATATCAGCAGCAATACTTGCTTGTCCGCTCAATTTTCCATCAGCTCCTCTTGCTACATTAAATTCCCCAGAAGCTAAACCTGCAATATCTACGGTAGAGTTTAATTCAAAAGTCATCGTAGAGTCTGTAATTCCCATACTACCCGTGGCTTCTATATAGCCATCGATATTAGCAGATAAATTATTGGCTCTAAAGTTTAATCCTCCACTTTCAAATCGGTTTTCTAAACCTTCTGCAACTTGAATCGGACTCAACCCTAAAAAGCTCATGGCTTCAAGGTTTTCATTAATTTTATGTATAATTCCTAGTGCATCTCTAGTAAAAACTTCCTCTCCTGTTCGAATACTTAAAAATCCTGTGGTATTTTGTTCTTCTCCAAAATTCCTTAAAACTAATACTGGGAACACGCCTGCATCTCGTAAGGGGTTTAAAAAGGTCATTCCTCTTACATCTAAGTGATTATTATTTCTTGTACTAACCAATTCAAATTTTTGTGGTTGACCTTCCGCTGGATTTCCTAGTTTTTTAATTTTTATAGTTCCTGTAAAACGTTCTCCTATTTTAACTGCTACCTCAAAATCTCGTGTTCTTGATTCTTGTTCTATATAATTTAACCATGCATCTGACAGTTGTAAACCATTGGTGATGTCAACTGCTTGGGTGGGTGCTACTAAGGTTTCTGTGCCTGCTTCTCCTTCTGATTTTTGAACATTGTTAGCTGCTGGCGAGGCACCCTGTTGCACCGTATGTGTAAGTTCGTGTGCTAATAGGTGTTTCCCTGAATCGGACTGGGGATTGTATTTACCTTCGTTGAAATAAATATCGTTTCCATTGGTAAATGCTTGTGAACCTAGTTGCTGATTCATTTGAACGGCATTGCTATCGTTATGCACACGTACCCCACTAAAATCAGCACCAAAGCCCGATTCCATTTCATTTTTAGTGCTACTAGGCAAAGAACTTCCACCTCCTTTTGAACTGCTTAAATTGCTTTCTAATGAGGAATTGTCATCACCTCCTGACATTTGTAGTTGTTGTACTTCTTCTTCCTCTTTTTCTTGAATTTCTTCTTCCTCTTTTTCTTGAATGTCTTCTTCGGGTTGTTGCTGGATTACATCTCCTGTAAATGGTGCATCCGCTGTTTCTTTTTTTGTTTGAATTTCTTCTTCAGGATATTGTTGTACTTCTTCATCCTCAGATTTTTGCACTTCCTCTTCCTCTTTTTGTTGAATTTCTTCTTCTTGTTTCTGAAGCGTATTTTCCGATTTTAACTGAACTACTGGACTTATAGAATCAACTAAGGGTTTTTGCTGAATCTCTTGTTCGTTGGCTTCTTGTTTTTGAACCTCTTCTTCGTTTTTATTTTGAATATTGGGTGCAAAAAAAGAATTGGTGGTGTCATTTCCTTTCGCCACAATTTGATCAGCGGCTTTGTCTGCTTCTACCTCATACTTGTCACCCGGTTTTCCAATGTTTAATTTAGGCTGAATAAAACTTCCTGCTCCAGTGGTTGGAGAAGTTGGCTTTGTGGTATGTTGGGTTTTTGGTGAGAACATGGATAATTTAAATTTTACAGTAGTTTAGTCCAAAATTTTACTAATGAGCATCTCTAACAAAATTTGCAAATGAATCTGCATTTAACAATTGCCTTAATGTTCCATTGCCTGAATAATGGGATTCATGTTCGTAACCTAAATCAAAATTACATCCATACTTATGTACCCATTCGTGTATTAATGTAGTTACCCTATCGCTTTGAGAACTACTAAAATATCCTGGGCATAATCTAACATCAACAAAAGGTACACACCAAAAAGTGGTAGCCAATGTAGAACTACTGGTACAAGCCCATGATGAATTTCCTGTTGTTTCACATTGATATCCTGCCATCCAAGCGACTACTCTTAAATAAATCAAATTTGTCTTAATCCATGCAGCAAACCCTACGTTGGAAACACCTCCAAAATGAGTGGATAATGCTGTTTTAACTTTTGATGGTGTTGTTCCGTTGTAAGAAGCAAGATTAGCTATTGCGCCATTTAACCAAGTTAAAGCCAAACTATGATCTGCATTAATAGTTGCATCTTTTGTTGAAGTACACCCTCCATATGGTTGAATTTTTTTCTGCACCATTCCTTTTTGCTGAATGGTATGCGTTAACTCATGTGCTAACAAATGTTTTCCACCTTTGGAATTCGGATTGTATTTTCCTTCGTTAAAATAAATATCGTTTCCGTGAGTAAATGCTTGTGCGCCTATATCTTTACTCATTTGTGCGGCTTCTGAGTCGTTATGTATGTTTACATGACTAAAGTCTGCTCCGAAGCCCGATTCCATTTCTCCTTGGGTTTGTGCATCCATTTTTTGCCCCCCACTTCCGCCTCTTAACCTGCTTTCAAAAGAAGGGGTATTTGTAGTTGAACTGGTATTTTCTGATTTCGATTGCACTGCTTCCTCTTCTTCTTGTTTTTGGACTTGTTCTTCTTTTTTACAATCGGCACATTTCGATTGTACTGCTTCTTCCTCTTCCATCATTTGAACCTCTTCATCTTCCTTACTCTGAACAGCTTCTTCCTCTTCCTGTTTTTGAATGGATTCCTCTTCTTCCTTACTCTGTACCGCTTCTTCTTCCTCCATCTTCTGAACGGGTTGTTCTTCTTCTGTAGCTTCCATCTTTTGTACCAAAGGGGTTACTTCAGCAGCCAAAGGCTTTTGTTGTATTTCTTCTTCGCCTTCTTTCTTTTGTACCGAGGTAGCTTCTGCACCATTCCCTACTACTTTATTTGCCATTGTATCGGCTTCTACTTCATACGGATCTCCTTTGCTACCAAAGGCTAGTTTGCGCTGTATGAAGGGAGTTTTTTGTTGGTCGCTTTCCGAAGTGTGCCCTCTTATTGGTTTTCTATCTCGCTTAAACATAATTCTTGACTTTAACTGTTCTTTACTTCTTCTCTTTTAGATTTGGTAATGTCTTGTAGCAAGGCTACCAACTGATGCCATCCGTCTGTACTTCCTGCAATTACTGCTGCGGTTAAAACGGTATCGATAAACAAGAACAATCCTTTTTGGAATGCAGAGCTAGTTGAGGGAACTTCCATAAAGGTTTCTAAAATTCTAAATCCCACCAATGCCAAGGCTATTCCGACAGAGAAAGACGCCAACGAGGTTCTTTTAATAAGACGCTCTTTTGAATATTGATCATCTACTATAAACAATTCGTTGAATCGTTCGGTTAATGCAAGAATAATTGGAAATGTAACCAGAAGCGAGCTAAAATTGATGCTTCCCATCGGCTTCAATGTGATTAACACTACCTCTTCTCTTGTTAAAATTATGGCGGCTATAATTACTGGAACTAAAAATATAAATTTTGATTTCATGGGTGTTTTTTTATTATTGATGAACTATTCTTGCCTCTCAGAACTCTTTAAAAAGAGCGTGCTTCTCTTTACCAAATCATTACACAGGTTGCTCCTGAAGATGTTTTGTAATACAGTCGTATGTTTATTATGTATTTTTTGCCTGCCACAAACTTCATGACAATGTTTGAGTTGTAATCTTCTCCACTATCGTCATCGCCCGATAGGTATACATCTTCACCGTTTACATGTTCTGAAACTACCATTACAGTATCCATTTTCCCGAAGGTTCTTACGGTATAGTTACGTGTTTCTTTTGGCTCAAATTCAAAGTCTACTTGCTGTCCGGCTTCAATATCAAATACCTCTGAATAAAATGGTTTGATGGTTAAAAATTTTCTGCGGTCTATTTTGGGGTAAAATTGTTTTACCCATGTAATATCTCTGGGAGAAAGTCCGCCCTGAGGTTGAATTCCGTTTTGAAACTGTGTTGGTGCAGTGATGAGTCCTGCCCCAAACGGATAGTGCATGATGGAGTTTGCATCCCAATTAGAACCTTGAACCTCGTCTGGGTTTATTTTTCGAATAATGTTATAGTGTGTTTTTTCTCTACTCCAAAAATTAGGGGCTCCTGCCAATTCATTGTATACGGCTGTTTCATTCCACACAATTCCTGCCTTGGGGTTTTGGTGTTCGTGTGGCAATCCTAGAGCATGACCAATTTCATGTAAAATGGTATCTTCATCGTTTAAGATATTCCACCCAAAATTCATCGTTCGTTCGCTTTTAGAAATATCCCAGCAATCTCGTCCTACATACGACCAAGAGCCTTCTCCTTTCGCAAAACCGATTCGAATGTGTGATTCTAAGCGATTCGTAGTTTCTTCAAACTCTAATCCTATTTCTAAATCCATCCATTTTTGAAATCCATTTCTAACAGCTTCTTTTTCATTAGAAGTTCCTTTCCAAAGAATTTTTTGCTGATTGCCTAAGGTGTCAACGGCGTTGGTAAAAAAAGTATCATCATTAAAAAAATAATATTTCAGCTTGGTTCCGTTTACCCATTTTTTTTCGAGAATAATAATTGCTTCTAATCTATTAGGCATCAATCCTAACGAAAATTCTCGAGTGGGTACTTGAGGTAAATTACAGTAATGGTGTTTGGTGCTCATGACGTTATTTTTTAGTTGTTTTCAAAATCACTACCATTCGATAAATACAATTGATGGTATCCATGGTAGTTTTATCATTGAAATATTCCAGTGTAACTTTTGTAACAAAATATCTTGTGTTTTACTCTCTACAATAATTCTTGGTTGCTCTTTTGTTAAGTCTAACTTTCCTTCTCTTTGAAGAAACTCGTTTCTTAGAAGATCTGTAGACGAGTTTTTCAATACGTTCCAGTTTTGAAGGACTGCTCTTAACAGTTCTTCTGATTTTTCTTTTAATTCATCACTCAACACGATGTTTCTTTCTATCGGATACTGAATGGGTATGTTACACAGAAATTTTTCAAAAATTAAATTGTTTTCAAACTGCTGTTCTTTTTTTGTCGCTACATAGTGTAATAAGTGAACTGCTTCGTTGGGTTTGATTATGGTATTCTTTTCATCTAAAAAACCACATACCGTAAAAAATTGTTTTAAAAAAGGATGTAGTAAGATGAGTCCTGCGTTTTTTACCAAGTGAGACGTTGTGTCGTTAGGCACTTCGTTTGTAGTTGTAAGATTATTGTGTAAGGCTTCTTGTAGCCTTCTTCGATATTCGGCTTTTTTGTAATCGTTACTTGTTTCTTTTGTTAATGAATTTCTTTGTTCGTTGTCATTAAAATGCTCGCTTGCTTCTTCTGTTGTTGATTGATTTTTGGTCTTTTCCTGTTGACTATTTGTCTCTTTTCCTGTTGTATTAGAATTATTGTTTCTTGTTTCTTTTTCAGAATTTTTATTGATCTCTTTATTGGTTATCGATTGATTCTCGGTACTATTGTTTACTGTTTTTTCTTTACTCTCTTTACTCATTTTACTAGCATCATCAATCGTAGTTGTTTTATTTTCTCTAGTATTCGCCAACGTTTTTTCGGTGGTATTTTTTTCTTGAGAAACAGCGCTTTTTTCTTGGGGTATGTTCGTTTTTTTATGATTTTTTTCTGAATCTTCTAATTGTTTTAAACCGCTTTCTTCTTTTAGTTTACAAGTAGCTTCATCTGTCTCAGTTGTGTTTTTATTTTCAAGAGTAGCAACTGTTGTAACATCTTCCTTTTTGTTTTTGAAAACCTGATTTTTAAATAGTTGTTCTTTTGAAATCAACTCTTGTAAAAAATTGCTTAGCTCTTCTGAAAAATCGTTTGAAGCTTCAGTGTTTTTTACAGTTTTCATTTCTTCTTGAATTGTAGCTATAACCTCAGAGAAATTATGATGCAGGGTCGCTGCTATAAAAATTTGCCATAGCCTATTTTTTGTATGCTGTGAGGTAAAAGAGAACTCTTTTATTGCTTCTAAAAACGCTGAATATCCTTTGGGTTTGTTTAAAATTCCTAGGAATAAAATTTGCAACTCGTCTTTTGTAAACTGACGAAGTAAGCGTTGTTTTTGGGTGCTACTATTGAGCGCTTTTAAAAATCGTTTTTCAAAATTTTGGTTTTCTGTAATTTCAAACAATCGTTTTTTTGTGAGATTTTTCTCGTCGTTTTGGTTCCACCACGCCGTGGTTCCATGTTGTAAAAAGTGGAAAAAAGCATCTGTGTGAGATTGTGAAATTGTTACTGTGTTTACAGTTACGTCGTGTGCTTCTGGTTGCTTAAAAATATTTTTTAACTTCGTTAGTAATTGCTCTTTGATTGCTCGTTTTGTACCCGCTTCATCCATTGATTTATACGAATTAGACAAACCCACCTCGATGTTCAATTTTTGAATTTGCTGAATACCTATTTCACCTTCTATCTCGAGAGAATTAAAGTGTTTTTCGATTTCTGGAAACACCTCTTCCTGTAAAAAGTGTTCGATGGAATTTTTATAGGTTTCCGCCACTTTTTTACTTTTTGTGTGTACCTCAACAACTACTTTTTCGATGCTATGTTTTTGATTGTGCATCATAAAAGAGGTATTAACTTATCAGTTATAAAATCTGATATATACTGTGCTTGAATTTCTACCGAACATTTTCTTAAAAATTCTAATAAAGCTTCTTCTTTTTCTATTTGCCCTTCGGTAAACCCTGTGCTAATTTCTTCTAGTATGCCTTGAATAACTTGCCTGTTTTCATCTGTCTCTAACACTGTTTGCTGTTGACAATGAAGAATATTAAAGAATAGACGAACTTGGGCTTTATAATACTTTGAAATTAACTTTCTTTCATTATCATTACTCGATGTCTTAAGTAAGTTGGTAGTTTTATTTAATAATTCTAAAAACAGTTCGCGTAACTTGTTGTTATTTTCACCTGTTAAAAAAGCATTACTTTTATCTCCTATAATGTCCGCATAAGCATCATTTGTAGGAACTACGACCACTATATTTACATTAGTATCGCTACCTCCATCTTCTATATTAAACCTATTTAGCAGATAATAATTTTCAATTTCTCCTTTTGTTATTTCTTCACAGGTTTCATCTTGTATTTTCCCTATTTCTATAACTTCTGTTGCTGTATGTTCTCCACACTTGCTTGCTGCTATTAATGAAACTTTTATTTGGTCTCCATCAAAATTACTCAGGTCTTCGGTTATGGTAACTCTGTTCACTTGTGGATCTCTTTGAACGTCATTAATTACCCATATATATTCATCCCCTTGATCGGATGTGTTGGTTAACGACAGTATCTTTCTTTCTTGATCAAAGCTGTATGTAAAGCTTGCTTTTGGTGTTGCTATTAGGGTTACAGCTTGTGTTACAAAGGTTCCTACAATACCAATTGTTACAGTACCTGAATTTGTTAATCCTGAATTGGCAGGCACGAATTCCCATACTTTTATTGCTTCATTTAACTTTACGTTTCCTCCTGTGAGTTGTACTCCTTCAAATGTTGGTCTTACAACAACAGGATGCGGTTCTTTATCGCTTAAACAAAAAGTTGTACCATCTAAGTCTATCTTAAATTCTGGAAATGCTATGCTCTTGGTAAATTGTGCAGTTGAAACGCAGCCGTTACCATCTGCAATTGTTAAAAATATTATATATGTGTTTTCATTTCCTTCTTTTACTGATAACTTAGGATTAAACAATTCTGTTTTTGATTCGATATTGTTTACATTCCAATGGTATTGTAATCCGTCTGGTTTTACACCATCAGGAAGAATTGCTTCAAAGGCCGCTTCGTAGAATAATTGTCCGTTATTCCATACATATCTCGATTCACTTCGTTCGGTAATACTTATTTGCTTCACTTCATAAATCCTTATTCTTGCATTAGTGGGTTGTTCGTCTTCTAAAAATTCAATGCTTTGGTCGTAGGTTCTGAAGCTTGCCACATCAACTAACAATTCACTATTTTCAATGCTCAATCCTTCAATAGCGCCTCCTACTATGGTTATGGTTCCATTTACATTGGTAAAGGAGATTCTTACCTCCTCTTCTTTACCAAGATCTATGCAATATTTAGGTTGTATGGCTAGTTCTGATGGTGTTAGTGTATCAAATTTTATTGGTTCTATAGGAATTTCTTTTGAACATGGACCCAGTGAAATTGTTAATCCTGGGTGTATCTCATTGTTTATATCATCAATTGGCAGGGTATAGTTTTGAAAGACTTTGTTATTTATTGGCGTACGTTCTACTCTAGTACCATCTCCCATAAAATCCCAAGAATATTTGATATTCGTAAAGAAATCTGCATTGACAAAATCGCTATCGTGCCATTTTAACAGATAGGTTACCCTAGCTCTTGATTTATCGGCATTGTATTCAATGGGACGATCTACAGTTACCGTCAATTCTAACGCTGGATATACCGTAAGTTCGCAATCGGTAGGTTCGCCATTTACCGTAAATGTGATTGGTTTTCCTAACAAACTTTTGTCTATTTTGGTAATGTCTATTTTCCATTTTTTGTCTTCCTCATCGAAATAAACTCCCGACTCCACTCCTTCATTAACATTGGCTTTTACTTCTCCATCAAGTGGTCGTAGAGTAAAAATTAATGGTTCCATTTCAGTATTATTTTGTAAGCAAATATTATTTTGTGGTAATATTAAAAACGGTGGTTCTTTGGGTATGATAAAGTTCACAGGCGCACAGTCTGAACAACACATATAGGGCAACGAAAAATCTGCCACCACTGTGTTTCTTAGGGTTTCGTTTTCACGTATGGGTTGATTCTCGTCGAAGTACAATGGCTTGTCCGTTTCTAAAACTACAGGATTGTATATCTGGAAAAAGTATTCACCTTTGGGTACTAAAGTGTCTTTAATAGTAATACGCATACCTATAGAGCCATCTTTATACATAATTGTTTCTTCGGCATTCAGGGTTTTAGACATTCCTGTTTTAAACCAAATTCCATTTAAAAAAGCTGTTAAGTTACTTACGGTTTCTGCTAGTGTTTTTCCTACTAACACAATATTACTAATAGATGCTTCTTTTTCCTTATTGAAATAATTCGCATCTACAAATGAAAACGCAATGCTTGAACTTTCATCCCATAATTTGATAACTCCTCCGTTTTCATAGAACATTTCTTTTTCAAAAAAGGTATCTTTTGAAGGAAAAAGCTCATCTTTTATGAATTCAGTTTCTGTATTGGTTGTAATGGGTTGGTTTTTAAATACAACATCTAGTACCACCTCTTCGAACGTATTTTTATCGGCTGCATTTTCGGTTACATATACCATTACAAAAGTTCCTCCAGGTATTACTCCTGCTTTGTGTTCAAGTCCTGGGTGTTGTTTTACAAATTCAGAAAGTTGTATTCTTTCTAAAATCTTTTTCTTTCTTTTATCTATTTCGGCAAGTAATGTTTCTAACTTTTTTCCTGAACAACAAACGATAGATAGCTGGTTAATAAGCAGTCCTAAAATTTGCTTGGTTGATGGTTGTAATGACGTACCGCTATACGTTGCTTGTAGCCTTTTTACTCTTTTGCATAATTCTGCTATGGTTTGTTGATAACTTGCTAGTACGAGACTGTCTATATCTCTTATGTTTAATGGAATTTTTGTGTCTAAAATATACGTGTGTACTAAAGTTTCAGTAAGATCTGTTAGAATAAAATCACTCAATTCGGGTTCTTCTTTCCATACTTCTCTTTCTCTTAAAACTTCTGTTTCTTTATTCAACTCGTATATAATATCTCTTGCCGACGCATCTTTATTTTTGTCTATAACACTATCTATTAAATATCCTATCGAGTCTTCTTCTTTTGTTAGACTTTCTTTAACAATGTTTTCTTGTTCTAAGTACTTGCTATATTCTTTGGCTTCTGTAGTATATTTGTACGTATAATCTTCGTTAACACTTATCTCTTTTGAAAGTAAATTCATTTCACTTACAGACTCTTTTACTGATGGGGTTTCTCCTTTTATCAATTCTTTTTCTAAAATGCTTACTCCCTTTATATAATCGTAGTCTGCAGCACTAGCCGCTACTGTATTGACTTTTGGATCGGTTAATTTAAAGGCTGAAAATGTTTTACTTACTTCTGATAAAATGCAATTTTGTTCTGCTCTCCAAGCATTTAACAACATTTTTAAATCTTCAAACTCACATTCGTAATTATCGGTGTTGATGGTTTGTTTGGTCGCATTGATAGAAAGTGTTTTGACATCAAAACTCAATCCGTTTTCTTTCTTTCGTTTCAGGATTTTCGCTAATGCTTCACGATACATTTTTCCTTGATGCCCTTCTATTCTGTAAAAATCATTTTTATCGATATTGTACGATAGTGGCTTTTGAATTGCCAATGCTTTGGAAAGATTTTCTTTGTGATAACTTAAGTTTTGATTAGCTCTGTAGTTTTTTGTTTTGTCAAAACTCCATTTTTGTAAAAATTCTGAAGAAACTTTGTAATAAAATGGCACCGCTTTTTTGCTCAATGCAGTGTGTGCTTGCGATGGCGTTATTTCGATGTCTTCTGATTTTGTTTTTCCTATATAACTATTTACTATCGCTACAGCTCTTTCGAGTAATAACTGTATTTTTTGAAGATTTTCGTTTTCATGCCCTACAATAGTTGATTTATAAAATCGGTGACGTAGCACTGGGTATTCTGCTTCTTTTATGAGCTTTCCTAACATGATGTGCTTTGGAAATGCGCCTATATTCGGACAACAGTTTACATTAATATGTAGCAATAGTTCTTTAATTTCATTGTACGTATCAACCAAGTCTTTAATAACATCGTAACGGTATTGAAAGTCTAACGGAACTGCTAACGAACTAAAACTAAATAAGGCTTTTATTTTAGTGGTTATCGATGGTTTTTGAAATTTTGACAATATCGTATCATAGCCTTCTATTAAATCGACACTAATGCTTTCATCTTTAACTACACTATCGAACTCTGCTTTTAATAATGAAAATGTTTTGGTGTTGGTTTCATGCAACACTACTCTTTTTGCTTCTACCACAGGTAATTCGTCATTAATTTTATACCAATTGTGCTTTAAAAAGATGGAATCTTTAGCTGCAATGGCTTCTAAATCTTCTATACGAATAAGTAGTACTCGTAAGTTGTTAATCTGCTCAATACCTTGGTTATCGCAGGTTAGTTTATTACACAATACATCTTCATTAGAGTATTGCTCTAAGTACAACAACACCGCCATTTTTTGTATCCCTGAAAAATCAACCAAAGGGGTATGCGATTCATCTTCTTCTGTATGTAACTCCCATAAATCATATTGCTTTTCTTGCGTATTTCTAAATCGGTCGTATGTACCGTCGGTATCTTCAAACTTTTTATAGAATGAGAACGTTTTTAAAGCTAGGTTTTCTTCTAGCAAGTCAAAAAACTGGACTAAATCTCCGTCGGTAGTTACGGCAGTTCCTTGACTTATTTGAATGCCATTAACCGCTGTTTTATCTGCGTTAAATTTAGGAGTTACTTCAAACCCACAAGCTATTCCTACACCACTCAGCCCAAGTCTCGACAAACGGTTTTGGTCGTCAAAATAGTCTATAAATGTGTTTAATTGCGTTTCTGTTAATACTTGATTCGCATTGAACTTACTATATTCAGTCGTAATTTCTTTTAGTTTCAGGTTAGTCGTTTCCATACGTATACTATTTTGGCTGTGTTCATGAATAAACACGTACTATTTTTATGAGTTTTCTTCGTTATTATTTTCTTTTTCTGTTTGTATATTTCCGATACTAGATTGGTTTAGTATAATTCTACCGTCTAAGGCTTCGTCTTCTGCATTACAATCGGTTAATCTTCCTACTGGATAAATGGTGTTTAATTGCTGCATTGCATGTATTAAGTCTTGCAATTCACCATTTTCTATTGGTTGTTTTTGCTCTTGGTTTGTTTTTGCAATTAGGTATGCTTTATAGGCATCTTCAAACTGTAATAAATCGTTTTCTTCATCTGCTATGGTTTCTTTTCGCTCTCCTACCCAGCAAATTCTTGGTAAAATATGTGCTGGTAGTTCTTGTCGAATTACATCTTCCATGTAATGTCTAAAATCTGGATTTGAAAAACGATAGGTATAACCTGGTAACACAATACTTACTCGGTAAGAATAGGGGTCAATTGTTCCGCAGTCTTCACAGTCTTTGGCGCAAATGGGTAAAAAGTTTTCGACTCCAGTACTGGCATTTTGTGAACGCAAAATCATCTGGTCTTTATGATACTTTCCTTTTTTTAGAGTGCCTTTTAAAAAATCTTTTTCTAATAGAAAAATAATGTTTTCTATGGCACTTTTCAAGGCGTTTCTGTTTTTGTATTCACCTGACTCGGCAACGATAAATTCACTACTGTCTTCAACTTCTTCAGGATTAATTACATCAAACCAATAGTTAACACCTACCGATGAATTTGTAGGTGCAGCTTGATGTATTCTTATAAATCCGATTTGCTTTTTATCTATAGTTTCTTTTTTAACTATTTCTTCTAAATCACCTTTTTTTGTTTGTAAAACTTGTTCTGCTATCAAATAAAACCCTTCTATTGCAAGGTTTTCGCTTGCATAGTTCTTTTTGGCTGATAACAAAATACTTCCATCGTTATACTTTAACCTCCAGCTAAACACTGTGTTGCTATTGTCTATTAGCTCATAGATTTCTACATACGATTCGGTAACATCTGGACGCAATAGCATGTGCTCTACTAAAAACATTCCTTCTTCGGTAAACTCTTTTTTAAGAAAAGAAATTACTTCTAGCAATGCTTCTTTCAAGTCATTAGTATCTTCATAATACTTGTGTTGTTTGGCTATGATATAATCGCTACTGCTTTCAGGTTTTTCTGGATTCACCACATCGAAAGAGTACTTTACAGGAATAGAAGGGTTTGATGGGGTCGACTCATGAATTCTAATGAATCCAATTTGTGTATCACCTGTAATATCTTCTTCAAATGCTTTTTCGATATCTTTTTCTTTGGTTTGTACAACTTGTAATACCGTAAAATATAGTTCTTCAATAGCGAAGGCTATACTAGCATAGTGCTCTGTTGCCGACAACAAGATATTGCCCTCGTTATCTCTTAATCTCCATCGATAGGTATTACTGCCTTCCGTTACTTCGTATATTTCTACGTTGGTTTCTGTTACATTTCTTCTTTTTTCATTGGTCATTCCCATTAGGCGTGCGATTCGTTTTTGAAATCCAGAAACATTATTCGTATCCCATAAATTTTCTGGGGTTTGTTTGTAGTAGTTGAAAGCTGTCCCTCTTTCGCTACTAATAACTTGGTAGTCTTTTAAAAAGGCTTCTTTGTTTGACAATACAATTTCATCTGTAGCTGTTCCGTATAGGGCTTTCATAATGAAGGTGTACTCTCCGAATCGTTCTGCAAAACGTGCTAATAAATGGTCTAAAATGGCATTTCTTCGTGCTATGTTATTATCAAACTGATTGAATAACATTTTTGTCAATTCGTCATCATCGGATTGTGGATATTCGCTAACGAGTTCGTCAAAGTCTTTAATGTCTTTTACGGCTTGGGTAAAAAAGGTGCGTGCTTCTTGTCCGGAAACAGAAAATAATGTTCTTACTTGTGATAAGTGTTTGAAATAGCTTGCTAAAATTTGATCGAAAAACGTTAAATATGCCTTTAGTTGTTTTGCTTTGGCTCTTCTTTCGTTAGTAACGTGTACTGCTAGTCCTTCTTGACCAATTCCGTAGGTATCAGGAAAGTCATTTTGAATCGTAGTGTATTCGCCAGCTTCTATCGCGCTACCTTTGGGAAGCGATAAAACCTTATCTTTATCGGCTATTTGTTGTGACTCAATTTCATCTGTTTTTAATTGTGCTACATACTCATATACTCTATCATAATTTAAGTTTAGTGGAAGAAATCCTTTACTAAAATTAAACGTGCTCTTTTCACACAATATTGGCTTTTTATCTGGGTCGATACATACTACCCATCTGTTCTCCTGTACAATATCCTCATTACAAAACCCTACAGAGATATCTTTTATTAATTTAACTCCCTCGATGTTCATGATGATTTTCATCACGTCAGAAAGGCGTACTTCTTTTCTTAATTCTGCTTTTTTGAGTTCTTCTGTATCTATAAATCCGTTGCTTAATACTGGTCCGTCAAATATGGCATCGGTAGTATAGCCTTTGTCTAGCATTTGTTGAATTGAATAGAATTGTAACGAAGGTGATAAGTATTTTTCTATTTCAACTAAAATATTGGCATATACCCATTCTTCATCTGCTTCTGGCACCACCTCAACATTCGCACAAATAGCAATGGGCTGGGTAGCTACTTCTTTTACTTCTATTAAATCTTCGCATAAGTTCCTGTTTTGATGGTAGGTAGTTTTAATGTTTGCAAAAACCTGCTCTTTGGTGTAGCCTTCTTCAACATCTACCAACAACGAGTACAGTCCTTTTAGGGTAAAATCTTTTTGAAATTCTGGTAAAATATCTTCAAACTTTTGGTAGCCTAATTTGTTGTTCTTACAGTCAACAAACACCTGTTTATCATACGTTCGTAACCAACAGTTTTTTACGCCTTCTAAATCAATAAACAATTTTCTATAATCTAATTCATTGACGGGTTTGGTTGGAAAAATTTCTGAGGCCTTATAAAACTGTGCCTGTAGTGATAGGTTTGGGTCTTTAGATGCTAATAAATCTTCTAGTGGTGTATCGATACGCATGCCTAAATCGGTAATTGCGTAACACAGCATTTCTAAAATGGTAACGCCAGGGTCGTGTGAATTGAAGTCAGTCCATAATTTTCCACCAAATGTTTCTAAATAAGAGATTCCTTCTTTTCTTAAAAAAGAAAAATCTAAATCGTCTTTGGTCGCTATATTCTTAGGAATGCTAATATGTTCGTTTATAGTTGACATGTAGGTTCTGTAATTTTTTTAGTGCCTTTGCAGGTGGTTAATACGGTACTTACACGATGTGTTTTTGCAGATACTAATATGGACTTTGGGTCGCTGGGTGTTATCTTATAAACTTTTGCATCTCCATTCATCGTTACATTTTGTAAATAATCTACATACGGCAATTTTTCTAAATAGTCTATCAAGATACTTTTGTGAAGCATAATTCCGAAGGTTACTTCTTTGGTTTCGTCAAAAGCCCAAGGAGATAAAAACTTGGTAATGTCTGTTTTTAACTGTTCGATGTAAAAATTCTCGTCATAGCCTTCATAAAAACTTACTTCGAGTCCAATACTTACTTCTTCGTAGTTAGGGTTGATAACTTCTGCTTGTACGTGTAGCGTGTTTAATGTATTAATATACTGTGTTACGCTATTTAACGTAGCTTTGCTTACTCGTGGTTGATAGATGTCGAATACATTTTTATTTACTGTATCTGGCACTACTACGAGTGTTACATGACCTGCCGCAGTAAAACTTGTTTTTGAGGTATGGTTTAAGCATTTTACTTTATAAATATCTGGGAATTCCTGAAGGATTACATGCTCGTAATCCCACAAGGTTATGGCTCTATTTTTATGGCGTAAGCGCTCGCTGATTCTTCTGTAAAAATTAGCGTCTGACTCTTCTGGACTTCCTCCAAAAGAACTATACGGTTGCGAAACGGATTTAATTTGTGGGATACGTGTTACCATTTTTTTAATGGTTCCACTTGGTAATCCGTTTTTTAAATGACTTACCTCATTATTGTTATTCTCAAACGATGCTTTTACCGCTTGTGCATGAATGCCTATGGCTTTACATACTGCATCGTATGATTTGTTCATGTGTGCTTTTATCCAAGTATATCCTGAGGGTAATAGTGTATTGTTGGAAGTAGCTTCTTTGGGTATTGAAAACGTAATAATTCCTGATTTTAAGAAATTATCGGTGTTATTCGATAGGATATTGTTTTCGAGTGTTTTCCATTTATTGTTGCATAATATTGACCAGTGTATCTTTTCGTTTTCTCCAAAACTTTCTACTAATGGATTTTCACTTCCTTCCAACACCTGAATTAATAAAGATAGGTTTTGCTGTGGTTCTAGGTCTTCTATTCCTAAAAATAGGTAGCCTCCTAAACAGTAGTTGGGTACTAAAACAGTTTGAATGGTGTCTTTATCGAACACATCGACAATCTCTTTTTCTTCTTGTAAGTATTTCTTTTCTGCATAATTTTCTTCGTGCTGCCCAAAAGGGTGTTCATGAAACAATTGTATGCGATTTCCTTCTAAGTTCATTTCTTCCATCACCAAAACTTCCTCTGCTGAATAGTCTATAGAAATAGATTCTACTAGCGGTGTATAAGGTTCGTTAGGAAGGTTAATATTTTTATTATCTGCACTTATTGCCAGCGCATAGAGTTTAGGGTACAACTCGTGTAAAAATGATTGTTCTAAGGATAGTTGCAACGGACCTGCCTTATCAATTTCATACGCATTTCCTGGGTTGGTTACTGTAAAAACGCTGGTATACAATACTTCTTCATTATCTCCGTCTTCAACAACTTCTTTTTTAAAAAGGTTGGCTATTTCTCCTATCGTTTCTTTAGCTGCTCCTGCAGCATGGACTAATCGCTTTTCTACTTTAAAATAGGTATAATCCTTAACTATTAAGTCTGTTGGGTTTATAGATTTACTAAGTTTATTTGCATACGTTAAGATTGAAGAAAAACTTGATGATTTTAGGTATGCTTGATACCATTCTCTAAAATCATCTGGGGTATTTTTCCAACGTAGGTTTACGCTGAAATCATTCCATTTTTTTGAGAAGGCTTCGTTGTAGCTTACACTAAAATTCGATCCTTCAATAGGGCGTGTAGTAAAAGGATGAAATGGTTTTCTGGTTCTCACCACTCCGTTATCGTTTTCAACAGTTGCTGATTGTACTCCTTTAACAGCTGTTTTTATGGTTACTTTTTCAAGTGCGTTTCCTGCTAAGAATCTATAAAAATCATATCCTTCGGTTGTTGAAACATCAAACACAAAACGTACTAACGGATGTGAGGTGTTGTACTTTTTTAGTAAAAATTCTTCATTATAGCCTACCAATGCATCGGCATCATAGCCTAAAGTAAATTTGAAACTTATTTGATTGGTGGTAACTAACGCTCCATCGTTTACATTATTAATAGCAACCAATGTTGGTTCTATCCATTTTTCTTTACCACTTCCAAATAATTGAACGGTTTGCAACAATTCGCTTACATTAAAAGTATTGGCTTCAAAGTTGTTTTTAAAATCAATAGTAATGGTTACCGTTCTATCTCCTTCTTGTAATAATAGCATGGGTGAGGCAATTGCAAAACCTACTTCTGCATCTGGCAGTTCAGAAGCATTTTTTCCGTTTGCAGGATATCCGAAAGGATACCAGTAGGGAGTCTCTTCGGGTAGTGGTTCTTCAAAACCGTCTTTGGTATTTGCTACTGCACTTACTTTTATCTTTTTTAACGTTTCTGAATTGTTATTATACATCGTTTTTATAGCTGCCACCGAAGCTTTGTTTACGATGAGTTCTTTAGTCGTTTCGTATACTAACGGATTTCCGAGGCTATCTTTTTTTGCGTCTAATAAAGTTCCTTCTTCAATTCGTTCGTTCGTCATTTTTTTTGCCAATTCAAAAATGACATGCACCTGGTCGGGAGTGGCTTCTCGCTTTTGAACTTGTAGTATTTCTTTGTAGTAGAAATCTAAATGGCGTTTGGTTAACTTATTAAAACGTTCTTTTGAAAATTCTAATAATTGTAAAAAGCAAACGAACAAGGTTAAATGCGGACTCAGTTTTCCTTCTTTAGTATATCCTTCGAGGGTTGCTTGAATGTTTTCTTTTAATTTATCGTACGCTCTAGTTCCTCTAAAGGGAATCTCTGCTGTGGTTATTTTTTTAAAAAAGGCTTGCCAATTTCCAGCGGGTATTTTGTGATTTTCTGTTGGAAAATAATGTAGTTTTTCAGCAAAATTATAGGCAAACAACATCCAATCTTCTATAGTAAAATCGTGAAGTTCGAAATTGTCAGGATCTAATGCATCAATATAGCGCAGCTCTTGTCCTGTTCCGTTTCGTTGTAATATGCTAGAAATGATTTTACTCATAATATTTTAATTTATGTCGGTTCCTTCTCCTTTGTAAAAAGGGAAAACTACATTGGTTCTACTATTGGTAGCTCTAACTCTGTATTCAATTTTTATTACTAACATTCCTCCTAAGGGGTCTGTTTCTGAAACATCAATATGAAGTACATCTATTCGTGGTTCGTGATATAGAATGGCCGTTTCTATTAAATCTTTGGCATAGGTTATGAGTGTTCTATCTAACTTTTCAAAAAGAAGTTCTTGTAAATTACATCCATAATTGGGTAGCATTACACGTTCGCCTAATCGAGTAGTTAACAATATTTCTAAGCTACTTTTTATGTCCTCTTCTTCAGAAATCATAATGGTTTCACTTAGGTCTTTTGAAAATTCTGGCGGAAAATCCCAACCTATTCCTAAAAATGCTTTTTTATTTTCCATGATTATCCTATTAAAACTGTAGGTTCTCCTAGTACGATGGTTCCTCCATGCGCTGTACTATCTCCCATTCTTGCGGCTGGCGCTCCTCCTATTAACACACTTCCTGAACCTGCTACAATGCTATCTGGTGGTCCTGTACAAGTTGCCATATCACCTACTCTGGCTGCTGGTAACCCTCCTATTAACACGGTGGGTTCTCCTGCCGGTAAGATTGGTCCTCCAACATGTGGAACGGTGCCTGTTACCATGGGGCATACGTGCATATCTGTTATTCTTGCGGCTGGATTTCCCATATCAGTTATTGGTTTTTGGTTGTTAGTTTTTAGTTTTTAGTTTTTAATATTAATTGTTCTCTCTTCTTGGTTCTTGGTTCTTGTTTCTCTTCTCTCTTCTCTCTTTTCACTAATTTATTTGTACTAAAGAGCCTTTTAAAACAGCTATGGCACTTGTAGATACTTCTGCTCCGGCGCTTCCTTCTGCTTTGAATTCTGCATTGGCAGCAATACTCACATTAGTTCCTTCAATCGTTACATCTCCTGATGCTTTTAAAGAAATATCTCCAGCGCTTTCCATGGATATTCCGTCACTGTTTATGGTAATTACATTCGAGTTGTCGTCTTCAATGGTTATCGCTCCTGCATCTTCATCAAGTGAAATCACTTTCCCTGCGGGTGTTTCAATGGTGATTATTTTCTTATCATCATCAAACAATACTTTCATTTCGCTTCTGGTAATGATTCCTTTTTCGTGATTATCATCTGTTGCTGTAATTGGTGAGGGTTTCGCACTACTGTGCAACATACCCAACACAATGGCATCGTTAGGGTCTTGGTTGATAAATCCAACAATTACTTCATCTCCTATTTCTGGACGGAAGAAAATGCCTCTATTTTCTCCTGCATCGGGTGAGGCTACTCTACACCAAATGCCTTCTTCTTCGTTATTTATGATGGGAATTTGTACGAGAATTCTATCTTCTCCGTCGGGATCTTCTTCTAACTGAGAAACAATTCCTACTTGCAAGCCTTGAATTGCTGGTAACAACCCTGAAGCTGGTTTGGCTGAGATTTCAAAGGTTTCAGAAAACCACTCTGTTGACAAGCCAAACTGCGCATTGGCAACCCAATTTCCTTCTGAAATCACATGCTGAACTCCTGTTACATATATATTTCCGTTGAATCGGTCTCCTACTCCTTCTAATTTTAATATGGTGTTTGGTTTTACTGACGGAATTCCTTGAAATTTTACACGCCCTCTTACTTTTGCTAATTGTTGAAATAGCCATTTGGCATCTGCCCAATCTTGTAGTTCTGTATCTGTAACCACACCTCCGTGTCGTAACTCCATACTTTCTAAGCCTATGGTTTTGTTTAAGTCTGAAACCGATAGATTTCCGTTTAAACTTACATTGGGATCTTTGCCCTCAATTTCAATCACTTCTTGGTCGGCATGATTCCAACTGTACGCTGCTACTTTTTTTACTTGATGGCGGGCGTCGATTTCGGCATCAAAATCTAACAGAGAACCCCCAAAGGTTACCGTTTCTATTTCTGACTGGCTCACATCGGGTTTGGCTATGGTTATGGTACCGTCATCTACAAAACACAATTTTCCATTGGCTTGTGCTCTTGAAACTATAAAATCCCAATCTGATGCATTGTATTGTACCAATTCGGCATGACTGTAATTAGTCGCTTCTACTTCTTTTGACAGGTCATAGTTTCCTATGATTTCTTCAAAAATGTCGCTATCGGTGCTTTCATAGAAATAGGTACTTTTTCTACCTACCGTCATTTTAACCGCTTCGTCTTTGCACTCAACGATTAGCTGTGCTGAATTGGCTCTAATTCTTAGGTTGTGCTTGATCACGATTCCTTTAAAAATAGTTTCTTCATCAGAATGGTAGCCTGCCGTTATCTCAATTTCTTTCCCAGGAATTAACAACTCTTCGTTGCTTAACTCAAAATCTCTTTCAGAAGCATCTCCATCGATGAGTACTATTTGAGCCATAGGTATTCGGTTCACTTCTTTGGAAACGGTGATGTTTTTTACTCCGTATTTTTTAGAGAGCTCTTGACCTTCGATTAAGATTTTAAAGGTGACTAAATCGGCACTTTTTGAGGTTTGTATGGTTCCTGTACTATTCATTTATGCGAACTTTTGTAAGGGTGGAAAAAAGATTTCTTGTCCTGCTCGTAATTTTCTAAACTGCATTATTCTATTAACACGGGCTACTTCTAAGTAATATTTAGAATCTCCGTAAATATGATGACACATAAGTGGTAAGGTATCTCCTGATTTTACCTTACGGTAGTGTGTTAAATCGGGCGATTGGTTGTTTTCTCTTGCTACCCGTAAATCATCGTCAATGGTACCTTTGAGTTTCAATTTTGCATTCGCTCTAATAGGTGTACCATCAGAAGCAAATAAGCGGTACTCTATAGATAAATCAACCAACGTTCCTTTAAAGAGTAATGCCCCCCACTTTACCATTAAGTAATTGGGTTTGTGCTTATCTCCATCGTATTCAAATACAATTCGTTTAAAAGCTTCAATTTTATCGATAATTCCATCATCATAATCTGCTTCCCCATCAATAA
Source organism: Tenacibaculum tangerinum (assembly GCF_029853675.1). Classification (NCBI taxonomy): domain Bacteria; kingdom Pseudomonadati; phylum Bacteroidota; class Flavobacteriia; order Flavobacteriales; family Flavobacteriaceae; genus Tenacibaculum; species Tenacibaculum tangerinum. Next base: position 1,960,797 of record NZ_CP122539.1, read on the forward strand.
CTCCAGAGCTGTCGAACAATAAGTCTAAATCTATCTCCTGCGGTGCTATTTTAGCAAACTTGGGTTGCCAACCACTTGTACCTTGCCCCTGTTCTTCAGTATACTCTGGTTTGTAAGCAACCATATATTTCTCGGGATTCACAAGTGTAGTAAACTCACCGTCGGCTACTTCGTCTTTAAACTTTTCGTCTTTGTAAGCTTTTATGACTAATTTTTTTAATTCTCCTTGACTCATTTTATTCTTGGTTGTCGGTTAGCAGTTAGCAGTTAGCAGTTAGCAGTTAGCAGTTAGCAGTTAGCAGTTAGCAGTTAGCAGTTAGCGATATTATAATTAATTGTTCACTGCTCACTGATAAATGTTCATTGTTACCGTTGTTTTTGTCTTTCTAAAATGTCCATTACCTCTTCCACGCATGCTGCCACTATCGCTGCTGTATTTCCGTTTGTTGCTCCACTTGTTTTTCCTTGTGATGCTGATTTTTCATCTACATTAATTTTGATATGGAGTTCTTTAATTGTTATTGGCATTTTATGATACTTTAAAATAATTATAGGTTAATTCAAGTGTTTCAATAACCAACTTACTTTCTTCGGCATTAAAGTCTCCTACCGTCCACTTTACAGGATATGCATGTCTTACTTCCCAATTTTGTATAGCATCTCCGTCTTCGCCTAACAACATTACATTCACGGTTACAGGTTTAATTTCGAAGTTTTCTAAGGCTTTTCTACACCATTTAATCACTTCGGAATCGACCAACATTCCTCTTTTTAATACTAAGTTTGGGTACTTTGATCTTACTGGAATTGTATGTTTAAATCTGTTTTCTCCTCCTTCGGCTATTTCTTCAGTTTCAAGGTCTACTGAAAGACCTGAAACTGATTGAAATGAGTTGTCTCCTTTCGAAGTTGAAATATCTTCAAACGCTACTTGAAAACTAAAGCCTACGGGTGGATAATAGCTCATTACGATGACATTTTTAGCTTCTCAATAACCCACTCTGCGGTTTCAATGGCAATTTCATTACCATCAGCTTTTAAGTCTGTAGGCTGTACTTTAGTGATATAAGCATTTGTAGCTTCCCATACTACTGCTGGCTGTCCAGTCTCGTCTAATAATTTGATGGTTAAATCTCCTCTAAACTGTTCACCTCCTTCTTGGAAGTATACCGTTTTCGCCCATTGTTTATAAAATTGTTTACTTTTGTCTACAAAGGTTCCTGTCTTCATAGTAATGTTGCCATACTCAGACATTCCAGGTTGTTTTGATTTGTGGTATTCTTTATCTGCTCCTCCACGATATTCTATTACTTTATTATCGAAACTTAACCCTGATACTTCTGTACAATTAAATTTTGTATCACCAAAGGTTACCTCGAAGGAAAACTTTGGAAGTGGATATAATTCTGCCATGATTCTTTATTTTTTATTTATGTTTTTGCTTAGTTTATTTACTTATGCTTCTTGCATTTTATGTGAGAACTTCAAGATGATAAATTCTGCAGGACGTACTACTGCCATTCCAATTTCTAAAATCATATTTCCTTCTAAAACATCTTGAGCGGTCATGGTTTCTCCTAAACCAACACTTACATAAAATGCTTTATCGGGTGTAGGCCCTGCCAAAGCTCCTGCTCTCCATTGTTGGGTTAAGAAATTATCTATCATCGCTTTTACACGTACCCAAGTATTTTTATCATTCGGCTCAAATACAAATTGTTCGGTGGCTTTTTTAATAGATTCTTCTGCCATATTGAAGAAACGTCGTACGGATATGTATCGCCACTCATTATCGTTTCCTGCTAAGGTTCTTGCACCCCATACGAGATTTCCTTTTCCTACAAAAGATCGAATAGCATTGATTGATTTTCCTGCAACAGTATCTACATTTAAGTTTTGCTGATCTTCGTGAGAAACATTTACTAATGGTTCAATAACATAGTTTAAACTCACATTAGCTGGCGCCTTCCAAACACCTCTGTCTGAATCAACCCTTGCATACACTCCTGCCATAGCACTACTCGGTGGTAATACTAACGGTAAATTAGATATTTCTGCTTTTATTTGATTATAAAGAGCATCGTCTTCCGTTTTTATAGTGTTTAAAGTCTTTACCAACGCACTTCCACTAGATGTCGGTAAATTATCTATTAAATCTTGAAGTTCTCCCGAAGCTATTAACGTGTTGATTTTATCTACAATTGAATCTGTAGAATCATTATGGGTTCCTAATACTTTTTGTAAAGACGTACTGTTTCCAGTGTCTTCAGATATCTCATTTAAAACTGTTATTTTAGAGTCATCATTATTCAAACGGTCAATAGCTTTGTTCAAATCGACTTGTAATGTTTCAATTTCATCAGTTATCCATGTATCTAAAGCATTGGCCTCAGCAGTAGCACTACCATCTGTTCTTGCGAGATTTACAGCTTTATTCAATTCTACCTCCAAAGTACCTAAATAGTGTTTAATGCTATTTATTTTTGCAATTACATTAGGTACTTCAGCAACAGCATCGTCATCGTCATCAGGACCAGTAAATCCATCAACAGTTGATGATAATGTTGCTATATCAGTTAAAAAAGTGGATAAATCAGTAGTATCTATTGCCGTTGAAATTGCTTGTGCTTCCGCTTGAATGTTTCTCGGTAAAGCTGTACTTATAGTTACATCTGTACTAGATTCATCGTAGCGATAATCTAAAATAGTTTTAAGAAATGGGTAATATGCCGCTCCGTATTTGAGGTAATCTTTTTCTGAACCTATTTTATCTCTTAAAATCCCTATGTTTGGAAAGGCAGGATCAGTTGGATCGCATGCTCTCGTATCTATTATCGTAAAACGATCTTGTAACTCATTACACTGAGTTAAAGCAGCTTTGTATAAGTCGTAAAAGGTCGTGTCGTCTGTTAATGCAGTTGCATCAGGAAATACGATTAAAGTTACTTCATCAATTTTTCTTACTTCTGCCAATCCAGTATTAAAATCTGCAACAGAAGTAATAGCCTTTATTTGTAAATCACTCCCATCTAATAGATTGATATTACCATATCTTCCTACAGAAACAATATAGCAAGGCCCTCCTCCATTGGCAAAATATAACTGTAAACTATAATACATCAAGAAAGGTGACTTTTCTATACTATTAGGAGCTTCAACCGATACTTTTTCGTCTTCCACTGTGACCTTTATACCTATTTCTGGTTTGGCAACACCAAAATACATTTCATATTCTAGCATAGAACTAATGCGTGTCGGTGTTGCTTTTAAATCTCCTTTAACTTTTTTGGTTGCTTTCTCCGTATAACCAATAAAAGCTGGAATCGCTGTTTCTACTTGAGCTACCGAAGGGGGAAACTTTACAATTTCCTCTATGTAGACTCCTGGTGTTTTGTACGCTGACATAATTACTTGTTTTTAATTTTAATTTTTGTTTATATAAATACTTCCGAATAATAGTTTTGATTATTTGGATCTTGGGTAATACTCTCAGGAGTAGGGTTCGGGAAATAATAACTGTCTTGCGGTTGTGGAGAAACATCTTCGTTTTTTATCTCTACACGCCCATTCATGGTTAGGGGTTGTTCGTCTATTGTGGTCATTACCAAGTTCTCACTTGTTTTTGTATAGCGCCAAAAAGTGGTTCTGTTTTGAATACATACTTTAAACTCTGGAAACGTTGCTAACAAACATTGTTTTTCTACATCAAACTGCTGTGTTTGTTTATTCTTGGTCATTATTTGTTCTGTGAAATCATTGCTATCTTCTCCTGATATTTGTAACTGCAACACCCCTATTACTCGATTGTTTTTAACCCTTTTTACAAATGCCTTTACAGCATCGTGTATCTCTTGCTCTTCGGTGTCTAAGGCTGTTTCGTTTGCTATCTTCGTTTCGATTTCCGCTAGTTTTTCTTCTTTTATATTGGCTATGGTTACCAAATTCGGAGTACTTGTTTCAAATTCCTTCATTGTTTCCAGTTGGTGTACTAACTTTCTTGTTTCACTATCTGATAACAAAAAATCGCTCCATTTTTTTACTTCTGAAATGGTTTCAAATACGTTGAGTACTGAAGAACTTTTATTCGAGAGGTAATACAGTTGTTGCTTATTTTTCTCAATTACGTTGGAAAAATTTTCAAAATATGGATGGTGTACTTTGAGGTAAAATGTTAGCGTTAACGAATCGGGTAGTGTAATGATTGGACTATAAAGAGCTACTTCTTCTTGATTGTTTCCTTCTGTAATTACCTCTAAAGTTTCTGCAAGTACTCGAATTCCCTTTTTATGGTTTCTTAGTAAAAGTCTATGGTTTTTTACCGCTTTTTTAGTTTCTTCGGTAGGTACTATGCTTAAGAAATCATTCACATTATACTGTGCTTCTGCACGCTCTCTATCCTTTCCTTCTAACTCTGTGCTATTGCTATTTGCATTTCCATTATTTGCGTTGCCATTATTTCCATTGTTGTTTCCATTATTGCTAGTACTAGCATCACTAAACTTAAAAAATGGGAGTGTTCCTTCGTCTAAAAAATACGAGTGATAGATATTGATATTGAACAGTGTTTTATACATAGCTTTAATTTTTAATAAGAGATTGCTGTTCGATACCAGAGACAACAGTACCTTCTTTGGTTATGACATCTCTTTCTATTTCTAGTAAGGTGATTTTATAGAGTACAGAAGGGTATTGTTTTCCTCCTAAAGTACCCCATATATAGTTCAGTTCTTCAAAAGAAGGGGTGTATAGTTGTGTTATAAATTTGAATGTCTTTAAATCTGATAACTCTTCTATGCCTTCAAAGTTGGTGTTCTGATGGGTAAATACTTTTTTACCTTGGAAAAAAGCTAGTATTTTGGTTAAACTTTTTAATGATTCTGAATACGTAGATTTATCTACACTAAACAAAACATAAAGATTTAAGTATACTTTCGGATTTCTATAACTAACCGAAGTTCCTTCTACACTATTGTTAGAAGTATTTTTTAAGGCAAACTCTTCTTGTGTGTTGATAAGTGTTAATGAAATATCTGGATTATTTCCTGGAGAATTCCCATCGCCATCTGCCATCGCAATGTTTGATAGCTCTACTGTGTTTTCGTCTAAATATCCATTTAGTTCCTCTGTAATGATTTGTAATATCTCAAAAATCATTTAATAGTAAGTTTGGTTAGTTTTCGGTATGTGATTGAAGGGAAGACAATCAGACATGGTAAAATTAACCACTCTTATGAAGAGAAACCTCAATGAAAAACTCTTTTAAAAAGGTAGTTTCTCCTAAAAAATTTTAAATGAAATAACAGGTAGTAAGAAGGGGGAAAATCCCCTTTTTGCTTTAAAATGAAAAATAAGTTTAACATATTCGTAAAATATGTTTATCTCAAGTGCAATAGTCTTTATTGCTATTGAGTCAACTCTCTAAACAAACTTTCTAAATTTTTATTTTCGGTATTCAATCCAAGGATTTTTAATCCGTTTTCTTGTGCGAAGTCAAAAATTACCGGACGCATATCTTCTGAAGTATTAAATGTAAGTACCCAATTATTTTCTATTGTATTTTTGTAGGCTGTAATATTTGGCAAGCGTTTTATAAACTGTTCTTCTAATTTATAATCGAACGTTACTTTTATGATTTGCTCGTTACTTGTTTTAAGTTCTGATATGGGTTTATCAAGTACTATCTTTCCTTTGTTAATAATTATAACTCGGTCGCACATGGCTTCTACTTCTTGCATAATGTGCGTAGACAGCAATACGGTTTTATCTTTTCCTAAGTCTTTTATTAATTGTCGAATTTCTACTAATTGATTTGGGTCTAGCCCCGTAGTCGGTTCATCTAAAATCAATACTTCTGGATCGTGTAAAATAGCTGCTGCCAACCCTACACGTTGGCGATATCCTTTAGATAGTTGATTTATTTTTTTGTGTGCTTCATTCGTTAGCCCTACTTTTTCGATAACCCCGTCTATATTAGATTTTGCCATGTTGTGTAAAGATGCTTGAAACTGTAAATACTCACGCACATACATCTCTACATATAACGGATTATGTTCTGGTAAGTATCCTATTTTTCTTTGTGCTTCTATAGCATTTGATACCACATCAATTCCATTTACCAATACAGTTCCTTCGGAAGGTTGTATAAATCCTGTTAAGATTTTCATCGTGGTAGATTTCCCCGCCCCATTAGGACCTAAAAACCCTACGATTTCTCCTTTTTCTGCTTCAAAAGAAATAGCATTCACTGCTTTTTGTGCTCCGTAGATTTTCGATATTTCAGTAAGTTGTATTGACATTTAGTTTATTGATTTCAGCTGAATTTTTACTACATTTATGATGGATGAATCTAATTTTTCATTTTCAAAAATAGTGAAGCCTTGTTTTTTATAAAAATCTATTGGAGATTTGTATATCTCGTTATTATCTTTTAAATAACTTTCGTCTACAACCACCCAACCGTTTAATTCTTTGTACCTATTTTTTATACTTTCTATTATCTTTTTTCCGATGCCTTTTCCTTGAATTTTTGTACCAAGTATCATTACAAACCAACGTTCTTCTTGTCTTATAAAATCACAGTACCATCCAAGAACGTTTTCTTCTTCTAGAATTAATAGGTGGTTTTTATCTTTTAATTTCGATAAATACTCCTCGAAATCTTTTGCTTTTTTATGGCGAATGATAGACGGGTATTCACGATTCCAAAGTAATCGAATCTGCTCTTTGTAAGAAGAGTTTAATTGCTTAGTTTCTTTGAATTTCATTTTCGTTCGTCTTACATTTGATATTTGTGGCTTCGACTACGCTCAGCCACCATTTCAACTACGCTCCACCACCATTTCGACTGCGCTCCACCACCAAACTCGACTAGGCTAAGTCACTAATTTCAATTATACTCAACCAACAACCTTCCACTTTTCACTTTTCTCTTTTCTCTTTTCTCTTTTCTCTTTCCAACTTTTCAAACTTTCAAACTTTCAAACTTTCTCATACGAAACGAAACTATAGTCGTATTTATTTTTCTCGTCGGCTTTAAAATCTTCTCGGGCTACTTCTTTCCATATTTTCTTATCTATTTCTGGGAAAAAAGCATCTGCTTCAAATTCGTGATGCAATAAGGTTATATCTAAACGGTCTACTAAATCTTGTTCTAAAGCCTGCTTGTAAATTTGTGCTCCGCCTATAATAAAAGCATCTTTTCCTTCTGCTAACGCTATTGCTTGTTCGATACTGTTGGCTATTAAGCAACCATCAATAAAGTAGTTGTTATTTCGAGTGATAATTATCGATGTACGATTAGGTAAGGGTTTTCCTATACTTTCAAAAGTAGTACGTCCCATTAAAATAGAGTGTCCTGTAGTTATTTTTTTAAAACGTTTTAAGTCGGCAGGTAAATGCCAAATTAAGTCGTTATCTTTTCCTAAAGCATTGTTTTTTGCAATAGCAGCAATAAGTGTAATCATAAATTCTGATTGAATTGAGGTGGGTTTACATACTTTTTACCCATTCTTTAATATAGCCTGTAAGATCTCTTTTTTGAGTAATTGCCTCCTCAAAAGCTTCATTTTTCATATTATCAACCAAGGTATGAATAGCTTTTAATACATTTTCATCATTAATTTCTGCTATTTTATCATAAAGATCTTCCCTTAAAACATCAATATCTGTATTCATTTTTATACTATTTTTAGATTGGTTTTATACAAAGCTACTAAACTAACTATAAAAAATAAAGTTAAATTATACAGCCACCACTCCTTTAATGTGTGGATGTGGGTTATAATCGACCAACTCAAAATCTTCAAACGTAAAATCCTCGATATTTTTAATCGCTGGGTTGAGTTTCATTGTTGGAAGCGGTCTAGGGTCGCGAGATAATTGCAATTCTAGTTGTTCTAAATGATTGTTGTATATATGTGCGTCTCCAAATGTGTGAATAAATTCTCCTGCTTCGTAACCACAAACTTGTGCAACCATCATGGTAAATAATGCATACGATGCTATGTTAAAAGGTACGCCTAAAAAGATATCCGCACTACGTTGATATAATTGGCACGATAGTTTTCCGTCAGCTACATAAAATTGAAAAAAGGCATGACACGGAGGAAGTGCTGCTTTACCGTTCGCTACGTTTTCTGAAAACGACTTTGAGGTATCTGGTAACACTGAAGGATTCCATGCCGACACTAACATTCTACGGCTATTCGGATTGTTTTTTAACGTGTGTATTACTTCCTTTAATTGGTCTATTTCATCGCTATTCCAATTACGCCATTGATGTCCGTAAACAGGACCTAAATCTCCATTTTCGTCAGCCCATTCATTCCAAATACGCACTCCATTTTCTTGCAAATACTTAACATTCGTATCGCCTTTTATGAACCATAATAATTCATAAATAATTGATTTTAGGTGAAGTTTCTTGGTGGTTACCATTGGAAATCCCTCGCTTAAATCAAATCGCATTTGATAGCCAAAAACACTTTTCGTCCCTGTTCCTGTTCTATCTCCTTTTTCATTTCCGTTATCTAAGACATATGTTACTAAATCGTGATACTGCTTCATCCTACTGCGTTTAATCGTTAAAATTGTTGCTTTGCTAAACAACACAAAAATAAAAAAGCAGCTACATAAAATGTAAATGCTTTTAAAAATCTATTCAGAAGTTATTAACCGTTTTTTGTCTGTGTCGACTCGCCACTATCCGATAATCATTCCAGCAATGGTTGCCGACATTAATGAAGCGATTGTACCACCTATGAGGGCTTTCATACCAAATTCTGATAAGTTTTTACGCTGTCCGGGTGCTAGTGAGCCTATTCCCCCTATTTGAATTCCGATAGATGCAAAATTGGCAAAGCCGCACAGCATATAGGTTGCCATAATTACCGACTTGTTAAATGTTAAATGTGTAGCATTCGCCACATTCTTTAATTCTGCCAATTGTATGTAGCCTACGAATTCACTTGCCGCTAATTTAATACCTAACAACTGCCCCATCAATGCCATATCTTCTTTCGCCACCCCAATTAACCACATTAGGGGTGCGAAAATATAGCCTAAGATCGCTTCTAATGAAAACTTAGCATACGATGTGTTTGCTGCCATCCAAGAATTTAAGTTCGTAATATCGCCTACCCATCCTAAAATTCCGTTAATCATCGCAATAAATGCAATAAAAACCAAAAGCATGGCTGCCACATTCATGGCTAATTGTAAACCTTCTGTGGTACCATTCGCAATGGCATCTAAAATATTAGAACCTATTTTTTCTGAAGATACTTGTACATCGGTATTTACTTCTTCGGTTTGTGGATATAAAATTTTTGAAATAATAATTGCTCCTGGCGCTGCCATTACAGAGGCTGCTAATAGGTGCTTTGCATATAGTAAGCGTAAGGCTTCATCGTCGCCTCCTAAAAAGCCTATGTAGGCTGCTAATACTGCTCCAGCCACAGTTGCCATTCCTCCTATCATCACTAATAGGATTTCAGAGCGATTCATTTTTTCTAGGTACGCTTTTATTAATAGCGGAGCTTCCGTTTGACCTAAAAATATATTTCCTGCTACTGATAAACTTTCAGCTCCAGAAATTTTCAATCCTTTAGATAGTAACCAAGCTAAACCTTTTACTACTTTTTGAATTAGCCCTAAATAAAATAACACCGAGGTTAATGCCGAAAAGAAGATGATGGTGGGCAATACTTGGAAGGCAAAGATGAATCCGAAAGAATCCATATCAGCCACTAAACCACTGAATAAAAACTCACTTCCAGCCCTTGTAAAATCTAATACACTAACGAACAAGCCTCCTACTAATTCAAAAGCCTTTTGCACAAAAGGAACTTTTAAAACTCCAACAGCTATTAATAATTGAAAAGTTAATCCCAATCCTACTGTTTTCCAATCGATACCTCTTCTATTAGCACTAAATAAAAAAGCAAGAATTAATAGTGTAATCATACCTAAAACTCCTCTCCATAGACTTTGTATTGAGAAGCCTTGACTTGGCACTATTTTGTTAGAAGTTTCAGCAGTGTCTTCAGTTTCTTGGGTAGCAATTACCGCTGAATCTGTCGTAAAATTGTATAGTATATTTTTTTCTGAAAGCGTTAACGCATCGTCTGTTAATGTAACTACATTATAGTAACGAACCGTATCGTTTGGTTGCTTGTAGTTAAAAATTAATAAGTTATTTTGATGAATATAACTTCCTGAAGCCTGCAAACTATCTTTTCCTACTAACGAATACGTAAAACTCCCTTCTGATAAGGTAAAAGTATCTGTAGCGTCTATAGTAACAATTGAATCTCCTTTAGTTGTTGTAATTGATGAAAAATTCCACTTTTTTTCAATGCTTTGGCTAAAAGTTATCATCGTAACGCAAAGCATTATGAAAGTACATAGTTTCTTCATTTTAGTAATTTGAATTAAGAACGTTTGCTGATTTCATCACGAATTTTGGCTGCCAGTTCGTAGTTTTCATTAGCCACAGCATCGTTAAGTTGTTCGTGTAACTCTTTGAGTGATAAATGCGAGTAATTTCCTTTCTCTTCTTTTTCTTCCTCCATAGAAAACTCGATTTCATCTTCTTCTAAACCTAAGTCTTCTTCTATTTCTAACTCTTCATCCATTTTTAGATAAATACCTGCTTTATCTAAAATGTTTTCATAGGTAAAAATAGGTGCTTCAAAACGAACTGCCAGTGCTATGGCATCTGAGGTTCGTGTATCAATAACTTCTTCGACCCCTTCTCGTTCGCAAATTAAGCTTGAAAAGAATACTCCATCAACCAATTTGTGAATAATCACTTGCTTAACAACAATAGAAAATCTGTCTGAAAATGTTTTAAACAAATCGTGTGTAAGTGGTCTTGGTGGTCGAATTTCTTTTTCTAAAGCGATGGCTATGGATTGCGCTTCAAACGCTCCAATAATTATAGGAAGTGTTCTCGTTCCTCCTATTTCACTTAACACCAAAGCATAAGCCCCACTTTGTGTTTGGCTATATGAAATTCCCTTTATCGTTAGTTTAATCAAACTCATGTACTAGTATCATAAAATACGAAAACTGTCTAAATTGTAGGCCTTTTGCTTTCAAATTTTAGACAGCCTTCTTAAGTGGGCACAATTTACTAAAAATTATGAGTTGTACTCTAATTTCTAGAAAAAGAAAAAATTGTTCCTATTTTATGCTTGTTTAAAAGCTTTTAGTTTGTCTATCAATTGTGGTACTACTTCAAAAGCATCACCAACAATACCATAATCTGCAGCCTTGAAGAAAGGTGCTTCTGGATCGGTATTGATTACCACCTTTACTTTTGAGGCGTTAATTCCTGCTAAATGTTGAATAGCACCTGAAATACCTATCGCAATGTATAAGTTTGCCGCCACTGGTTTTCCTGTTTGACCAACGTGCTCGCTATGAGGACGCCATCCTAAATCAGATACTGGTTTTGAACAAGCAGTCGCTGCTCCTAAAACCTCTGCCAATTCTTCTATCATTCCCCAATTCTCAGGTCCTTTTAATCCTCTTCCAGCAGATACTACGATATCGGCATCGGCAATAGTTACTTTACCTTGCGCTTTGTTAATCTCTACCGATGTTACTCCTAATTCAGGTAAGGTAGCATCAAAGCTTTCCGTAGTTCCACTTACAGCGTTTTCATGTGCTCCGTAAGAGTTCTTAGCAACGCCTATTACTTTTTTCTCTGTTGAAATTTCAGTATTATTAAATCCTTTGTTTGAGAATGCTTTTCTTTTAACAACAAAAGGATTGGTACTGCTTGGTAAGGCTACTGCATTGGATGCATACCCAGCATCTAATGCTACCGCCACCAATGGCGCTACGGTTAATCCGTCAACACTAGAATCGATAATAACAGTAGAGGCTCCCTTTGCTTCTGCTACTTGTTTAATAATCGAAGCATAAGCCTTGGCGTTAAACGATGTTAATTCATTTTTTACTTCTACAACTGTTTCTGCTCCGTACGTATATAGCTGGGATGCATCACCACCGTTAATAGTTAATACTACAAGGTCGCTTCCTAACTCTTCTGCTACTTTTTTTCCGTATGAAACAACCTCAAAAGCTGTTTTTTTGAATTTTCCTTCCGATGAATCGGCAAAAACTAATACAGACATATTTTTTTATTTTTTTAGTCGTTAGTGATTTATTTTGATTATTCATCACCAACAAATATTTTTATTCTTTCTTTTAAACGCTATTAAAATTGTTTAACTAATTAAATAACTTTCGCTTCGTTGTGTAATAAATCGATTAAATCATCAACATTATCTACCAACTTAACCGCTCCTTTAGCCGCTGGTTTTTCAAAGTTTTGAGTTACAGTAGCTGCAGCTGCACCCACGGGTTCAACTACATTTAATGGCTTTTTACGCGCCATCATAATACCTCTCATATTAGGAATACGTAAATCTTTTTCTTCTACAATTCCCTTTTGCCCTGCAATAACCATTGGTAATGTTGAAGACACCTTTTCTTCTCCTCCATCAATTTCTCTAAGTAGCGTAACATTTGTTCCTTCTACCTCAACACCTACACATCCATTTACAAAGTTAAAATCTAGCAGAGAAGCTAACATCCCTGGAACCATTTGCCCGTTATAATCAGCAGACTCTTTTCCTGCCAATACTAAATCGTATCCTCCGTTTTTAACAACCTCAGTCAATTCTTTGGCAACCATCAATCCATCAGTAGGCTCTGCATTTACACGTATCGCATCGTCTGCACCAATAGCTAAAGCTTTACGCAATGTTGGCTCGGTAGAAGCTCCTCCTACATTCACTACGGTTACACTTGCACCTTGTTTTTCTTTAAACCACATAGCACGAGTTAAACTAAACTCATCGTATGGATTTATAACATATTGAACACCGTTAGTATCAAACTTTGTGTCGTTATCGGTAAAGTTGATTTTTGAAGTAGTATCAGGTACATGACTGATACAAACTAATATTTTCATATATCGTTGTTTTAAAGAAACTTAATTTTGTGCGACGAAGTTAAGGATTTTTTTAATTTACTATGCGTGCATAATAAATTTTTTCCTCAACGTTAGTCAGCCTCAAAATTAAGATATTATTGCCACATAATCATTTGTTTATTTTAATACTGTAATATTACCCCTATTTTTATTATTTTTGCACTTTTGATAAACAACTACTTATAAAACGTATGAAAACAGTACAATTCAGAGAAGCCGTTTGCGAAGCAATGAGTGAAGAAATGCGTAGGGATGAAAGCATTTATTTAATTGGTGAAGAAGTTGCTGAGTACAATGGTGCATATAAAGCCAGTAAAGGAATGTTAGATGAGTTTGGTGCCAAACGTGTTATTGATGCTCCTATTGCTGAATTAGGTTTTGGTGGTATCGCTGTAGGATCGGCTATGAATGGTAATCGTCCTATTGTTGAGTATATGACTTTCAATTTTTCTTTAGTAGGAATTGATCAAATTATTAACAATGCTGCCAAAATTCGTCAAATGAGTGGCGGACAATTCAACTGCCCTATTGTTTTTCGAGGTCCCACTGCTTCTGCTGGTCAATTAGCAGCAACCCACTCACAAGCTTTTGAAAGTTGGTATGCAAATTGCCCTGGGTTAAAAGTAATCGTTCCTTCAAATCCGTACGATGCCAAAGGTTTATTAAAAGCAGCCATTCGCGATGATGACCCAGTAATTTTTATGGAGTCAGAACAAATGTATGGCGACAAGATGGAAATTCCTGAAGGAGAATACATTATTCCTATTGGAGTTGCCGACATTAAAAGAGAAGGTAGCGATGTAACTGTGGTATCTTTTGGTAAAATTATTAAAGAAGCATACAAGGCTGCTGATGAATTGGCAAAGGAAGGAATCTCTATAGAAATTATTGATTTACGTACGGTTCGCCCAATGGATCATCAAGCTATTTTAACCTCTGTTAAGAAAACCAATAGATTGGTAATTTTAGAAGAAGCATGGCCTTTTGGAAGTGTGTCTTCAGAAATAACGTTCAGAGTACAAGACGAAGCATTCGACTACTTAGATGCTCCTATTAAAAGAATTACAACTGCCGATACTCCTGCACCCTATTCTCCTGTTTTATTAGAAGAATGGTTACCAAATGCAAGCGATGTTGTAGCTGCTGTAAAAGAGGTATTATACCGTACATAATTAAAGAAAATAGAATTTTGCAAATAAATTAGAATCCTTTTGGCTTATGTCAAAAGGATTTTGTAGTAAATAAATAATGAAATATTCTATAAGTCTACTATTACTATTTGTTGCCAGCACCTTAAGTGCTCAACTAACAATACAAGGTAAAGTAGTTGACGAATTTAACAACCCAATGCCCTTTGTTAATGTAGTTTTAAAAAATACTAGGTATGGTACAACTACAGATGATAACGGTAAGTTTTTTTTAAAAACAAAAAAAAACAGAGGCAAACTCGAAATCTCTTTTATTGGTTTTCAAACCAAAACTATTAAGGTTACTCAAAAAACACCTTACTTAAAAATTACTTTAAAAGAAACAAGCAACCAATTAGAAGAAGTGGTTATTGTAACCAAGCCTAAAAAGCGACTAAAGAAAAAGAAAACCCAGCATACCGTATTTTAAAAGAAATTTGGAAACGCAAAAGAAAAAACGGACTTGATTTAGTGAATCATTACCAATACAAAAAAAACACAACTATTGAAATTGGTCTTAACAACTTAGATACCTTATTTTTAAAACAACTATTTAAAGACGAATACCATCAAGCAATTCAAGAAATAAAGTACGATAGTGACGGTATAAACTACTATGTACCCATATACTTAAATGAGCAAGTTGCCAATGTATATGGTGATACTAAAAACGATCGTGTAAGAGAAGATATTGAAGCCGAAAAATCTGAAGGTTTAAATGCTCAGGGATTTATTTTTGATAGAATGTCTAACACTTTTCAAAATGTTGATGTTTTTAAAAACAACATCAATCTACTTCAAAAACCATTCATCAGTCCTTTATCTACCGACGGTTTTGCTACTTATGACTATCTTTTGTACGACAGTATTGTTGACAACAACAAAAAATTATACAACATTTACTTTTTTCCAAGAAGAGAAGGCGATTTTGCCTTTGAAGGGAACGTTTGGGTAGCCGATAAAAATTTTTCTATCAAAAAATTAAAAATGAAAGTCCACAAAAGCATCAACCTGAACTTTGTAAGAGGACTTACTTTTGAAAAAGAATTTGAAGTACGAAACGATAGTATTTACATTCCTACCAAAAATGCTTATGAAGCAGATTTTACATTTTTAGACAAAAATGAAAGTAACAGAGGATTAACAATTAAAAAGAATATTACTTACACAAAATACATCTTAAACAAGCCACAGCCCGAAGACTTCTACAAACAAACCATTGAAAAAATAAGACCCGACCAATATAAAAGAGAAGCTTCTTATTGGGATGCTGTTCAAAGTGAAGAAAATAAAAGCACTTACAAGTTAATTGAAAACGTAAAAGAAAAAAAGCAAATAAAAAACCTAACTGGTTTAATTAATGCAGTCGCAAGCGGATATGTAAACACTAATCTTGGTGTTCAAATAGGACCTTTATGGACTTCTTTTGCGACCAACAAAATAGAAGGATTTAGAACAAAACTAGGGTTTAGAACCTTTCGCACCAAAGATGATCGCTTTCGCTTAAGTGGGCATGTTGCTTATGGTTTTAGAGACCAACAATTAAAATATGGTGCAGAAGCACAGTACCTTTTATCTTACAAGCCTAGAATTGCCGTTGGTCTAGCTTATCAAAATGATATTGAGCAGCTAGGAAGCACCTTGCTCAACACAACACAACTCTTAGGAAGAAGTTTCGGAAATACAGCCCTATTTTCAAGAGGAGATAACTTCTTCCTTTCCGATGTTGAAAAAATCGCCACAAACTTCGATTACCAAATTCAGCAAAATTTACATGTAGGAGTCAATTTCTCTCACTCAAAAATAGCCTCTGCTTCTGAAGCATATTTTTCTATGAGTTATATAGATGAAAACGGAAAAATTCAATCGAGAGTAACCGACTTTGCATCAGACATTTACCTTACCTTCACACCAGGTAGATTTGTATACGGATTGGGTGTAGAAAGACGCTTCGGAAAAAACGTTTTCCCTACTTTCATCGTAAACTACCGCAAAGGTTTTAAAGGACCTTTTAACGGAACGCATAGCTATGACAAAATTCAATTTAAGTATAGCCAACCTATTTTACTCAGTAAATTCGGAATTTTAGATGCGAGTATCGAAGCAGGTAAAACATTTGGTACGGTCCCTGTAGCGCTGCTAAGCCCTGTTCCTGCCAACCAAACCTTTTCATTAGTTAAAAACACCTTTGCACTCTTAAATTACTACGATTTTGTTACTGATGAATACCTAGCTGGGCATTTTGAACATCATTTTAACGGATTTATTCTCAACAAAATTCCATTATTAAAAAAATTAAAACTACGAAGTTTAGTAACCTTTAGAGCCGCTTACGGAAATATCTCTCAAGAAAACAGAGCCATAAACGATGGTTTATCAAACAGCGAAGGCGTATACAATATTAATTACAACGCTCCTAAAAAAATGTATTACGAATACAGCGTTGGGTTAGAAAATATCGGATACGGTAATTTGCGTTTTTTAAGAATTGACGCCATTTGGCGCAGTGATTACACTCCTCCTCAAGGCTCATTAGTTGCCCCAACACCCAAATTTGCAATCCGTATAGGTATTAAACCTGACTTATAATCATATATTTACCTATAAATAACCTTTGTTTTTCTTTTAAAAAGCTAATAAATCACTACTTTTGCAAACCGATTTAAAAAACGAAGAAAAGTTAAGAATATATGACCGCAAAAGAAAGAAAGACAGTAGATGTTTTAATTGAAATACCTAAAGGAAGTAGAAACAAGTACGAGTATGATTTTGATTTAGGAAAAATTCGTTTTGATAGAATGTTATTCTCATCGATGATGTATCCTGGAGACTACGGATTTATACCTAAAACGTTAGCATTAGACGGAGACCCGTTAGATGTGTTGGTTTTAGGAGCTGAGCCCACCTTCCCAATGTGTGTTATGGAAGTAAAACCTATTGGTGTTTTCCACATGGCAGATGAAAAAGGACCAGACGAGAAAATTGTTTGTGTACCTGTATCTGACCCAATTTGGAACAAATGCAACGACTTGTCTGACTTAAATCCACATCGTAAAGAGGAAATCACACATTTTTTCCAAGTTTATAAAGATTTAGAAAAGAAAAAAGTTGACGTTGGCGATTGGGGTGATGCTAACGAAGCGTATGATATTTTACAAAAATGCTTAGATCGTTACGAAGAAAGTGACCATAAAACAAAAGGAGATTTTGTAATCTAAATAATTTATAAAGTAAAAGTAAAATCCTCTTAGTTTTCGCTAAGAGGATTTTTGTTTCTAATTGATTTTGTTATACTTTTACAAGCACGAAAATTAATCAATTAATTCAAATATGGAACAAAATATAATGTATATACCAGTTATTTTAGCACTGGTAGGGCTTATTTTTATGTATGTAAAAATGGTCTGGGTTAAAAAACAAGATGCAGGAAGTGATAAAATGCAATCTATTTCAAAAAGTATAAAAGAAGGCGCTCTTGCTTTTTTAGCTGCCGAATATCGATTACTATTAATCTTTGTAATTATTGCCTCAATAGCTTTATTCGGAATCTCTCAATTAGTTGAAACCACTAGTATTATGATTGTTCCTGCGTTTATTATAGGAGCAATTTTTTCTGCTTTAGCCGGAAATATAGGTATGCGAATCGCTACCGATGCCAACTCAAGAACCGCAGAAGCTGCAAAAACAAGCTTACCACAAGCCTTAAAAGTATCTTTTGGCGGTGGAACCGTAATGGGCTTAGGAGTAGCAGGCTTAGCTGTTTTAGGTTTGAGTTTGTTTTTTCTATTGTTCGTCGCACAGTTTATGACCAATGATGGGAATTTTTACAACCAAATGACCGTGGTTTTAGAAGCATTAGCAGGTTTTTCTTTAGGAGCTGAGTCTATTGCTTTATTTGCCCGTGTTGGTGGAGGAATTTATACAAAAGCTGCCGATGTAGGTGCCGATTTAGTAGGTAAAGTAGAAGCAGGAATTCCAGAAGACGACCCTCGTAACCCAGCTACTATTGCTGATAATGTGGGAGATAATGTAGGGGATGTTGCTGGTATGGGTGCCGATTTATTTGGTTCGTATGTTGCTACCGTATTGGCTGCGATGGTATTAGGAAATTATGTAATTAGAGACATGTCTACCACCACTCAATTTACCGATGCTTTTAATGGAATGGGACCTATACTATTACCTTTAGTAATTGCGGGTGTGGGTATCATTGCCTCTATTATTGGTACTTTTTTAGTAGGTATTAAAGACAATACTGCAAAAGAAGCTCAAGTACAAAAAGCATTAGACACTGGTAACTGGGCATCTATACTTATTACCTTAGTGGCAAGTTATTTTTTAATTGACTGGATGCTTCCTGAAACTATGCAAATGAGTTTCTTTGGAGAAGGAATTAAAGATGTTTCTTCTATCAACGTGTTTTGGTCTGCTTGTATTGGTTTGGCTGTAGGAGCTTTGATTTCTATGGTAACTTCTTACTACACTAGTTTAGGAAAAAAACCAGTATTAGAAATCGTAAAAAACAGTGCTACAGGAGCAGGAACTAACATTATTGCTGGTTTAGCTGTAGGTATGAAATCTACGTTTTTATCTGTTATATTATTTGCGGCAGCGATCTATGGCTCGTATTACTTTGCAGGATTTTACGGAGTTGCCTTAGCAGCATCAGCTATGATGGCAACTACTGCGATGCAGTTAGCGATTGATGCATTCGGACCTATTGCTGATAATGCAGGTGGGGTTGCCGAAATGAGTGAATTGGAAGATCATGTACGTGAGCGTACCGATATTTTAGATTCTGTAGGAAATACTACCGCAGCGGTAGGTAAAGGTTTTGCAATTGCTTCTGCTGCTTTAACAGCTTTAGCGTTATTTGCTGCCTATGTTACTTTTACAGGTATCGACGGAATTAATATTTTTAAAGCAGATGTATTAGCGATGCTGTTTGTGGGAGGAATGATTCCAGTAATATTTTCTGCCTTGGCAATGCAATCTGTAGGAAAAGCAGCGATGGAAATGGTACACGAAGTACGCCGTCAGTTTAGAGAAATTCCAGGAATTATGGAAGGAACAGGAACTCCTGAATATGCAAAATGTGTAGATATTTCTACGCAAGCTGCTTTAAAAGAAATGATTTTACCAGGATTAATTACCATTATTACACCAATTATTATCGGATTGTTATTTGGTGCAGAGCCTTTAGGTGGATATATGGCAGGTGTTTGTGTATCAGGTGTTATGTGGGCCATTTTCCAAAACAATGCTGGTGGTGCATGGGACAACGCTAAAAAATCATTCGAAGCAGGTGTTGAAATCAACGGAGAAATGACCTACAAAGGTTCAGATGCACACAAAGCGGCTGTTACGGGTGATACCGTTGGTGATCCTTTTAAAGATACTTCTGGACCATCGATGAACATCTTAATTAAATTAACTTGCTTGGTAGGTTTGGTAATCGCTCCTATTTTGGGTGGACATACTGCTGAAATACACAAAGAAGCAGAAAGTGCTCAGGTAGTAATTGAAGGTCACCAAACAGACGCTTCTTCTAACACTGAATTTGTTGAAAAAACTTCCGAAGTGAACATTCAAAAAAATGAAGACGGAACAGCGAAAGCTATCATTAAAACCATCACTATTGAAAACGGTAAAAAAGTTAGTAAAGAAGAAGTTTTTGAAGGCACTTTAGAAGAAGTACAAAATAAAATTAAAGAGTACGAAAGTAATCAGAAAAAAGAATAACTCTTCTTTGAATAAAACAAAAGCCCGATAGTAATACAACTATCGGGTTTCTTTTTTTACTGTACTAAAAACCTCAACCTGTCTCCCGTGGTTTTTTGAGCAAGGATATTGATAGCATTTTCAGAGAGTTGTAGAACACGCGGATAGCCTCCCGTAACCTGACAATCTCTCATTAACACGATTAGTTTTCCAGAGGGTGTTAGCTGTACGGTGCCGGGCAATACTCCGGAAGTTAACATTGAGTCAAAAGTATTCGGAATGGTTTCATTCAATTGATAGCCCATACGACTATTATCAGATGAAATCGTAAATACCGTGTCTTGTAGCAACAAGATTTGTTCGTGAGAAAGCAACCCAAATTCTGGTCCTTTAAAACAGGATATTTTTTCTGAAGAAAAATGCGGTTGCTTTACTTTTACTACAGCCAAACTTTGGTGCAGTTGCTTCTCTAAACTTCCGATAGGTAAAATCATTCCCCTTTTTAACGTAAAATGAGGCGTGATTCCTTTGTAAAAGCTTCGGCTATTTAAAAATCGTTCGGTTTGTATGCCTCCTGAAACCCCTATATAAGTACGTACCCCGTAGTTTCTTTTACCAAAAGACAATACCATTCCTTTCATTACCTTTTGTACCGAATTTAACTTGATGGGTACCTCATTCAGTTTCGGCGAAAAATCAGCTCCTGTAATACACAAAAATGTATCGCATAGAAATTCCAGTATACACCCCCCAAAAGTAACTTCGATTACCGCAGCATCTTCATGATTTTGCAATAACTGATTCGCAAGGTTTGCAGCAAAAGCATCCATAGCTCCTGAAACAGGAACACCTATTTTTCGGTAGCCTTTCCTGCCGCTATCTTGTACAGTGCTATAAATTCCCGGAGTTCGAACGTTAATCATGCAACAAGGTTTTGGTTACTTCGTAAGCTCCTTTCTGTGCCATAATACTTGCATATTCAGAAAGTCCAATCGGTACAAATTGTATTTTGTCTCCCGATTTAGCAAAACAGGGTGCTTCCTTGCTTATATCGAACAAAGAAATGGGTGTGCTGCCTATAATATTCCATCCGCCTGCACTTTGTTGCGGATAAATTCCCGTTTGACTCCCTCCAATGGCTACCGCCCCTTTAGATACAGCCAATCTGGGTGTTGCTTTTCTGGGGAAGTGCAATCCTTTTTCTAAACCTCCTAAATACAGAAACCCAGGTAAAAAACCAATAAAATATACATGGTAAATAGCATTGCTGTGTTTTTGGATAACTTCTTCTGGTGTTAGCTGTAATCCTTTGGCTAGTTCTTCTAAATCTACTCCAAACTTTATATCATAGCATACAGGAATCTTCCATAAGAAATTTTCAACATCTACAGAAGTAGTCCTTCGTTTATACAATGTTTTGAGTGAGGCAATTTCTGCTGCATCAGGTGCTTTTTTATAGATAAGCAACAGCGAATTGTAGCCTATAACGCTGTCTTCAATCACTTCTGATTTCTCTGATTGCACCAACTGTTCAAATTGAGTAATGTCTTTTATAATTGCTTCTGAAATCAGAGCTTCCCACGCTATTAAAATAGTGCGTTCTCCAAAAAGCGTATATGTAGGTTTTTTAAGCAATTTGAATGTTATTTTCTTTTAGTTTCGCATGAATATAGGCAACTAACGCGACTGCATTTTTGGTATCGCCGTGCACACAAATTGTATCGGCTATAATTTTTCGGGTTCCTGCAATCGTTGTTACCTTTTGGTGCAGAATAATATTTTTTATGTGTATAAAAACTGCTTCTTTATCGGTAATCAATGCGTTTTCTTTACTTCTCGACACCAAGCTTAAATCGTCATTATAATTTCTATCGGCAAAGGCTTCGTATACTATTTGTAGGTTCTTTTTTACGGCTTCTTCAGCAATTACTGAATTATAAGGAACGTATAAAAATACGTTTGAACACGTATTTTGAATAGCTCTGATAACCAATTGTGCCATCTTCTTGTCTTTAGCTATTACATTATACAACGCACCGTGTGGTTTGACATGATGGAGTTTTACCCCTTGTAAATCGGCTCTTTCTTTTAGTAACCGAATCTGCTCCTCGATGCTTTCTTGCAACGCTTCCGAAGAAATAGGTAGTACTGCTCTTCCTAAGTTTTTGCGATCTGGAAAAGAAGGGTGCGCTCCTATTTTTACTTGGTGCTTTTTGGCTAGATGAATTACATTGTCGATCGTAGCCACACTTCCTGCATGCGCCCCACAGGCTATATTGCAAGAGGATATATAAGGTAGTAGTAAGTGTTCATTTCCAACGCCTTCACCCACATCACAGTTAATATCTATGCTATAGTTAGAATACATTGAATACGCTTAAAATAGTTTTGAGTCCTAACAGTATGCTAATAGTTAGAATGAATAAGCCTGCAAAATTTTGCCATTTGGTATTGCTATAGTTGCCTAAAATCGACTTCTTATTCATAATCCATAATAAAATTCCTGCTACTATAGGTAATAACATTCCGTTGGCTACCTGTGCAAACTTGATAATCTCAATGGGTTTAATTCCAATGGAAGAAAACACCACGCCAATGCCTAAAATTACCATCCAAACGGTTCTAAAACGTTTGGATTGTAGTCCCTCTTTCCAGCCCAAACATCCTTTGGCTACGTAGGCGGCGGCTAAAGGTGCTGTGATTGCCGACGTGATTCCTGCGGCAAACAATCCTAGTGCCATAAAATACTTGGCAAAACTTCCATACAGAGGTTCCAATCCTTTGGCTAAATCGGCAGCATTATGAATTTCAGAAGAGGGCATTGCCGCTGCTGAAATAATGATGGCTATTGAAACCATTCCTCCAAGGACAATAGAAATAACGGTGTCTTTTTTAGCGAGCGATAAATCGTCTGTGGTTTTCCATTTTTCTTTTACCAAAGAGGCATGTAAAAACAAATTGTAGGGTACTACGGTGGTTCCTATGAGTCCGATAACGGTTAACAAACTTTTTTCTGGAAACTTCGGAATAAACATTCCTTTTAAAACTTCTGTAAGATTTGGTTTGGTAACCATTGCAGTAATTATAAACGAAATACTCATCAATAACACCAGAGCGACCAAGGCTTTTTCTAAAAACTTGTAGTTTCCCATATACAGCAGTACAAATGCTATACTGCCAACCACAAAACTCATCATATTTACAGCAAAACTCCCGACCTCGATAGTCCATTTTCCAAAAACAGTTTCTAGCCCTAAAATTCCACCACTAATATTACCTGCTTCATACGAGGCATTTCCAATAACAATCGCCGAAAGTATTAAAATAGTGATGAATTGTTTAGAGAAAGGCGATGGTATTTCTTCTCGTATGACTTGCGACAGTCCTTTTTGAGAAACAATGCCCAACCGAGCTGCCATTTCTTGTAATACGATAGTTGCTAGGATCGATAGTACCATAGCCCACAACAGATTCATGCCAAAATTTACCCCTGCTAATGTACATAAGGTTACGGTTCCTGGTCCTATAAAAGCCGCTGCTACTAAAGTACCTGGGCCTATATTTTTAAACCAGTTTTTAATCATTTTTAGTGGCGTTTAACGCATAAATTGCAAAACTACCTAGCCAATGTCCGCCCTCATAACTGTCTCCCACTAAATTTGGCAAGGAATAATTGATGTGTTCGTTGGCTATATTTTTTACATGCTTTAATTCTGGCATGCCCTCTACAATTTTATAAAGTGCCCACGCTCTTGAAAAGTTTACGCCATCTAAATGCACTAGTTTACCATCTTTTCTGTCCGACACTTCTCCTACAGGTAAGGTAAAATCTTTATTTTTTAACTGCGGAAGAAAATCGACAAACCACAATCTAAATTCTGCTGGTGACATAATGCGTTTCATAATCGCCGCTTCTTGTAAACAGGGTGATAAGAAATCGTATCCGCTAGGCTCCCAAGACAACGGACAGTGCGCATCTTTTAAATAAAAATCTCTGGCTCTCTTTCTTATGAGGTCTTTGAATTTGTCGTTGCCTACCGTATTGGCATAATCCCACGCAAAGGTTAATCCGAATGCGGTATTGGTATGCTCTCCTACTCTGATAGGATATGTTAATTTTGGCAAAAATGCTACATATTTACTTACAATTAAATCGGTTAATGGTTGTAAGTTTTTTTCTAATTCTTCAGCTACAGGGTCGTCCCACGTATGTAGCTCTTCTGCTAGTTTTAACAACCAAGCCCATCCGTAGGTTCGCTCGTAACTTTTATTATGCTTTCCGTGGAAGTATTCAACTTCTTTTTCAATATTTTCTTTTGAAATGTTTGCTAGCAATTGCTGCTTAATTTTTTCGGCATTATTCAAATCAGGAAACTGTTTTAGCAACGAAACCAAACTCCAATGCCCGTGCACCGAAGAATGCCAATCGAAACATCCATAAAAGGCTGGGTGTAATTCTTTGGGTGATTGTAAGTCTTCATCGCCACCAATTACCTGATTTAATTTGTTAGGATACTCAACATTAATACAATTTACGGGTAAAAAGGCCAATTTATTAGCCTGTGCTAAATTTAGTTCTGGAGCGGCTACTTCTTTTATTTCTTTTGTTTGCTTGTTTTTAGTATCAACTTTTTTGCATGCCGCAACAAAACAAATTAATATTACTAGTACTATTTTTCTCATATCTCAAAAAAACTTAATTTTTATAAAAGTAACAAAAGAAAACAGGAATGTTCGCTTCATTTTCTATTTTTGTCGCATGTCAAAAAGAACACAGCGCAACTTTTCGGTTGACAATATTGAAGTCTTTCAAGAAAAGCTATTTGCTTGGGCTCAACAACATGAAACTATCGTTTGGTTAGATTCTAATAATTATGAGCAAGCCTATTCTTCGTTTCAATGTGCGGTGGCTATTGATGAATTTACTTCTATTAAAACAGATTCTGAGCATGCTTTTGACAAATTGAAAGAATACCAATCTTTTACCAAAGATTACATTTTTGGCTATCTTAGTTACGATGTTAAAAATGATACTGAAAAACTGACTTCTACTAATTTTGACGGACTTCATTTTCCTGATTTGTATTTTTTTCAACCTCAAAAATTAATTTTTATTAAAGGAAGTACGGTTGAGTTTCACTACTTGCAAATGATTGATGACGAATTAGAGGAAGATTTTGAGGATATTGTTGAAATTAATCCTACCCTTCTACATTCTCAACAAGAGGAAACGGATGAGATAAAAATAAAGCTTCGTATTCATAAAGATGAATATCATCAAAAAGTAGAAAAAGTTTTAGAACACATTCATAGAGGGGATATTTACGAGGCTAATTTTTGTCAGGAGTTTTATGCCGAAAACACCGTAATTAATCCGTATAAAGTATACAAGCAATTAAATAAAATATCTGAACCTCCATTCGCTACTTTTTTTAAAAATGACAATCACTACTTGCTATCTGCTACCCCCGAGAGGTATATTAGAAAAGAAGGTTCAAAAATTATTTCACAGCCTATAAAGGGTACAGCAAAGCGATTTATAGACCCTATTGAAGATGAAAAAATTGTTTTTGACTTAGCTCGTGATGCAAAAGAGCGTTCTGAAAACATAATGATTGTTGATTTGGTTCGTAATGATTTATCAAGAACAGCTAAAAAAGGAAGCGTTCAAGTAGAGGAATTATGTAACGTATATTCGTTTAAGCAAGTACATCAACTCATTTCTACGGTGGTTTCAGAAATTGAAAACACCACACACCCTGTTGATGTGATTAAAGATACTTTTCCGATGGGAAGTATGACAGGGGCTCCAAAAATTTCAGCCATGAAAATTATTGAAGAATTAGAAGAAACCAAGCGTGGTTTGTATTCTGGTACTGTTGGTTACTTTACTCCTAACGGAGATTTTGATTTTAACGTAGTTATTCGAAGTATTTTATACAATCTTGAAAAAAAATACGTTTCATACTCAGTTGGCGGTGCGATTACAGCTAAATCTACTCCTGAAAAAGAGTATGAAGAATGCTTACTGAAAGCCAAAGCCATGAAATTTGTTTTAACGAATACTAACAAAAGTTAACTATATTTATAGCTGATACTTGTAATGAGTATTGATAACCAACAAACTATTACAAAAAATAAAGAGATGAAAAACACCATTAAAATTATATTTTTCGCGACTATTATTGTAGCAATTGCCTCATGTAAATCAAACAATTATTCCTTTTTAGATGAGTACCCTACGAAGGCTGTTCCTTTGGTAGACAGTACCAATTTTAGCAATCATGTAGAAGACAAGTTATTAACCAAATCGCAACAAGAACTTTTAAAACTTCCCGCTATTTTTGAGGGGCAGTTACCTGAGGAGAATGCTAAAATTGGTGTTTCTTACCTGCCTAAAATTTCAGATAATTTTAAATCTGTAGTGTATTATTTTTATCCTAATAACACCGAACTGATTTCTATGTTGGTAAATTACGATGATTCGTTTACCGTAATTAACAGTCAGGTACTGGCCTATGATGAAATAGCTGACGGCATGTTAAAAACCACTTCTACTCTTAACAAAAACAGTATTGAGTTGGTAGAATATGTTTCAGATTCGCCTTCTACCATTATCTTTTCTATTTTAGAAGACGGAAATATTACAAGAGATTAGATGACACACCACACCTTTACATTCAATTTTCAAAATACCACATTTTTCGGTCAGTATTGGAAACCTGAAAGCGTAAAAGCCATTGTAGTGCTAATTCACGGTATGGGAGAACATTCTAGCAGGTACGAGCATGTGGCGAAAAAACTCACAGGCGCTAATTTTGGTGTTATCGCTTTCGATCATTTCGGACACGGAAAAACTACAGGAAAAAGAGGTCATAATCCAGGTTATGAATATGTGTTAAAAAGTGTTACCAAACTTATTGAAAAAGGCATCGAAGTTTTTGGAAATAACCCTGTGTTTTTATACGGACATTCGATGGGAGGAAATACAGTTATTAACTACACCTTAAGAAATGAGCATGATTTAACGGGAGTGGTAGCCACCAGTCCTTTTTTACGTTTGGCATTTCAGCCATCTGCATGGAAACTATCGCTGGGTAAACTCATGCAAAAAATAGCACCTTCAATTACCTTAGGTAACGAGCTGAATCCTAACGACATATCACGCGACCCTATTGAGGTACAAAAATATAAAGAAGACCCTTTGGTGCACGATAAGGTAAGTCCTAATTTTTCTTTATCGTTTATCGATGCTGGTGAGTGGGCTATTGAAAATGCTTCTTCGTTACAGACTCCAATATTAATATTGCACGGTACTGATGATAAGATTATTGATTATAAAGGCTCAGAAGCGTTTGCTAGTAAAACACCTAATGCTAGTATAAAATTATATGAGGGCGGCTATCATGAGCTACAAAACGACTTGTGTAAAGAAGAACTGTTACAAGATGTAGTACACTGGTTAAACGCTCAATTACCATAGGTTTTTTTATATGCTTCAAGAGTTGGCTTCACATATTGACGAACAATTTTCTTTTTTAAAGGATAAGGGATTGCTCATTGCCATTTCTGGAGGTGTCGATAGTGTTGTGCTAACTCACCTTTTACACAAATTACAATTTAAAATTTCATTGGCACATTGTAATTTTCAACTAAGGGGTAAGGAAAGTGATTTGGATGAACAATTTGTTCAAAAATTAGGAGATCGCTTAACTATCGAGACCTTTACAACACGATTTAATACTCGTGAATATGCCGTTGAAAACAAACTATCAATACAGTTAGCAGCACGAGAGCTACGTTATAACTGGTTTGATAAACTACGAAAAGAAAACGCCTTTGACTATATTTTAACGGCT
Source organism: Tenacibaculum tangerinum (assembly GCF_029853675.1). Taxonomy (NCBI): domain Bacteria; kingdom Pseudomonadati; phylum Bacteroidota; class Flavobacteriia; order Flavobacteriales; family Flavobacteriaceae; genus Tenacibaculum; species Tenacibaculum tangerinum. The sequence goes on from NZ_CP122539.1 coordinate 1,988,570, forward strand.
CATCATGCAGACGATAATTTAGAAACTTTTCTAATCAATTTTACTCGAGGTACAGGGCTAGAAGGGCTAACCGGTATTCCGTCAATTAATAAAAATGTGGTGAGGCCTTTGCTAATTTTTTCTCGTGAAGAAATTTTTTCTTTCGCAACAGAAAACAACATCGAATGGCAAGAAGATAAAAGTAATGCTGAAAAAAAATATGTGCGAAATAAAATACGTCATGACGTTATTCCTGTATTAAAAGAATTGAACCCTAGCCTTTTAAAATCGTTCAATAAAACAATTGATTATTTACAGCAATCTCAACAAATAATTGATAATAAAATCAAAGAAATTTCCTCTAAAATTCTTTTAAAAGAGGGTGATTTGTTAAAAATTAACATTGAAGAAATGTTAAAATTAACGAACCCAAAAGCCTACCTATATCAGCTCTTAAAGCCTTATGGATTCAGGGAATGGGACGATGTTTTTGATTTAATTTATGCGCAATCGGGGAGGCGAATTTTAACAAAATTTTATACTTTGTTGAAAGACAGAGATTTTTTATTACTTTTACCCACTGATGAGGAAAGTTTGTGTAAGAATGAACATTTCATCATTCATAAAGAAAACAAAAGAATAACAGTTCCCATCGAGCTTATATTCGAAAATGTTAAAAAACAAACTACTATCAGCACAAATTCTATTTATGTTGATAGTGAATTACTTGATTATCCCCTATCTCTAAGGCGCTGGATTTCTGGCGACTACTTTTATCCCAAAGGAATGCAAGGGCGTAAGAAGGTAAGTAAATATTTTAAGGACGAAAAAATATCAATAGTAAACAAAAACAAAATTTGGTTACTCTGTTCTGGTAAAAACGAAATTATTTGGATTATAGGAAAACGACAAGACAGACGTTTTTTACCTACAGAAAAAACAACCAACCTTTTAAAAATTAGTATTTAATTAACCCCATCAAACTACATAGAATGAAAAAATTCTTTACTCTACTTTTATTATTCATAGGTTTAGCGGTTTATTCTCAATCTGACGATAATCCCGTAGTAGTAACACCATCTGTACAAAAAGTCTCTGATAATGAATACGATTTAATTTTCAATGTGTTAATTGCAGAAGACTGGCACTTATACTCTCAGTACAATCCTGAAGATGCTTCACTACCTATGACAATTGCACCCGCAGAAGGACAATCTGGCTATACTTTAAATGGTAAGGCCGAAGAAAGTGAAACAGAAACTCAGTTTAGTGAAATCTGGGGAAAAGATGAAATCTTTTTTGTAGACGAAGGTAGGTTAGTACAAAGAATAACAGTTTCTGACTCTACACTAACACAAGTTACGTTAAATTTAGACGCACAAGTTTGTAAGGAGTATTGTTTGCCTTTTGATGAAGATTTTACCTTCTCATTAACAGGTGAGAAAGTTGCTCAAACAATTGCCGAAGTAGACGCTAAAAGTAAAGAATTATCGCAATCTCTCAACTTAGATTTAAAGAATACGGTTTTATTAAAAAGTTCTACTGAATCTTCTTCTTCTGAAGAACAAGACGATAACTTATTAAATATTTTCCTACTAGGGTTTGTAGGTGGTTTGTTGGCTTTTTTAACTCCATGTGTATTCCCAATGGTTCCTTTAACGGTATCTTTCTTTACAAAGCGTTCTGAGAAAAAAGGTAAAGGTGTTGGTAATGCTGTTTTATATGGTTTCTTTATCGTATTAATATACGGGTTAATAAGTCTACCTTTTCATTTCTTAGATACCTTAGATCCTGAAATTTTAAATAATATTTCTACCAATATTTGGTTAAACCTATTCTTCTTTGTTATTCTTATATTCTTTGCTGGTTCGTTCTTTGGTTTTTATGAATTAACACTTCCAAGTTCTTGGAGTAATAAAGCAGACAGTGCTTCTAACATTGGAGGTATTATAGGTACTTTCTTTATGGCATTGACCTTAGCTATTGTATCTTTCTCTTGTACAGGTCCTATTCTTGGATCATTACTAGCAGGATCTTTAAGTGGTGGAGCTATGCAATTATCAATAGGTATGATTGGGTTTGGTTTGGCACTCGCTTTACCGTTCGCTCTATTTGCAATGTTCCCTAACTGGTTAAATTCGTTACCAAAATCTGGTGGATGGTTAAACACCGTAAAAGTTATTTTAGGTTTTATTGAATTAGCCTTTGCCTTTAAATTCTTATCAAATGCAGATTTAGTAGGTCACTGGGGAATTTTAAAAAGAGAAGTATTTATTGGTATATGGGCACTAATCGCCTTCTTAATGGCACTCTATTTATTTGGTTTTATAGGAAAGAAGCACGGAAAAATTACTCTTTTCAGAGTGTTACTAGGGATAGGTTCATTAGCCATAGCAGTATATTTAGCTCCTGGAGTTATGGAAAAACCTATTTGGAGTCAAGATAAATTTTTAAGTGGTTTTGCCCCACCAAAATTCCATAGTATTTACCAAAAAGACAATAAATGTCCTCTAAACCTGAATTGTTTTAAAGATTTTGATGAAGGTATTGCCTATGCCAAATCAGTAAACAAGCCTGTATTACTAGATTTTACTGGGTGGGCATGTGTAAACTGTCGTAAGATGGAAGAGAACATCTGGAGCCAACCAAACATCTATTCTATAATTAATGACGATTACGTATTAATTTCATTGTATGTAGACGATCATCAAAGAACCTTACCAGAAGACCAACAGTTTGATTTTATAAAATCGAACGGAAAAATTAAAAGAATTAGAACGTATGGAGATAAGTGGGCTACGTTACAAGCAGCCAACTTTAAGACAGCTTCTCAGCCTTTTTATGTGTTGATGAGTCCTGAATTAGAAGTATTAAATTCGCCTCAACAATATACAGATCATACAACGTACTACAATTGGTTAAAAACTGGTTTAGATAGATTTGATTCTAACTAATTTTAGCACATTAAGTTATATAATATTAAAAAGCCTCTTTTTTTAGAAAAAGAGGCTTTTTTTATATCTTTCAAATAAAAAACAAATGACACCAGAAACGATTATTAGTATTTTCTTAGGAATTGGCTTATCAGCCTCAGTTGGATTTCGAGTTTTTTTACCGCTGTTTGCATTGAGTTTAGCTGGATATTACAATATCATTCCATTGAATGAAAACTGGCATTGGGTAGCAAGTTCATCGGCTATTATTACGCTTGGTATAGCTACTTTGTTAGAGATATTTGCTTACTATATTCCTTGGTTTGACAATTTACTAGATACTATAGCCATTCCTCTTGCAGCCATTGCTGGTACCGCTGTTATGGTCTCGACGATAGCAGATTTATCTCCTGTAACTACTTGGGCTTTAGCAATAATTGCTGGTGGCGGAACAGCTTCTACAATAAAAGGAACTACCGCTTCTGCAAGATTGACTTCTACTGCAACAACTGCGGGAATTGCAAATCCTGTTATTTCTACTGTAGAAACGGGCACCTCTATGGTGATGTCTGCCTTTTCTATTTTTTTACCTATAGTAGCTATTATTCTAGTCGTTTTGATATTTATTGCTATTCGTAAAATGTACAAGTCTATTTTTACAAAGTCAAAAAAGGTATAATTATTGATGGTAATTTATAAATTCAATTTTTATGAAAAATAGTATCACCATCTTTCTTTTTATAGCAGTTGTATTTTCTGCTACTGCCCAAGAAATGGACAAGAAAGATAAGCTTCCTAAAAGTATTTACACGTACTCTACCATCGATACACCTTTCTATGATTCATCAACAATTAATAAAAATTTGAATGTATCAGAGCTGTCATTTTTTATAGTAAGCAAAGATGATATAGACAATGGTTCTTTTTCTATTCCCTTTAACAAGCTAGGTAAAAAACCTACTTCATTGATTTATGATGATTATATAGATTATCAACGTAACAATCTTTTAAAAGGTTTTTTAAGAAAGTATGACCCTGCTCGTTGGAGTCCACAACAACTACAATTGCAATAATCTTTTGTTTTTTATAGTCATAGAAATAACTTGAGGTTTTTCTGAAGAAAATATTTTAATGGTAGTTAAAAACTATTTTATTAATATGTTCTTTGAACGTATATGCATTGTTAAAAATAAAAAAATGATTCCCTGTTAATTTATGAATGGCAACATCGTTTGTGGTTTCATTATTTTTCCAATCGTTTATTTCTGTTTCTGAAATGTTTTCATCACTACCATAAAACACATCAATTGGTATCGTTAGTTTTGGTGATTCTTTATTATACCTATAATTTTCGAGACATTGAAAATCTGCTTTTAGTATTGGTATAAAAAAATCTATAAGTTAAGGGCAATTATCAAAATCTTCGGGCATTCCTCCAAAATTCAAAATTTTGTTCCAAAAATCGCTATCTGATAAGTGGGCTATTTTCTCTTTTCTTGGATATACTGGTGCTTTTACACCACTAACAATAAGTTGTAGGGGCTTTTTAATATTTAAAGTTTCTATTTTTTTGCAAATCAAATATCCCACTATTGCTCCCATGCTGTGACCATAAATGATATACTCATCAGTCCCTTCAACTTCTTATATTACACGAAGAAGCATGTCTTCTACTAATTCATCTACCTCTAAAAGTAATTTTTCTCTAATTCTACCTCCTCTTCCTGGATAACACAATGCAGTAAATTTTTCATTTTTATGAAAAAGTTTATTATACGATTGAGAGTTTCCTCCTGCGAAAGGGAAAGCAATTATTTTCATTATTTAAATAAAATGTGAGGGTACAGTGGCAAGTATATTTTGTTGTAACGAATCTATTCTAACAACAACCTTATTCTTATTATTTACTTTAAGCACTTCGCATTCTAAACCACTTAAAGGACCTTGGTTAATTGTTTTAATAGCGCCTATTTTCAAACGCCTTGTATCAATTTCAAAATTAGTAACAGCATCTGCACTTACTAGCGTTTTAATTTTATCAATTTCAGATGCTGATACCTTAGCATACTCTCTACCAAAACTAATGTATGCACAAGCACCATTCACAGAAAGGGCTTTATGGAATTCAGTAGAAGATTTTACATTTACAAAAACATAAGAAGGAAACATGGGTTTTAAGATTGTTTTTTTTCTATCACTCCACTGTCTGATTGTTTTTATTTGTGGTAAAAACGATTCTAATAAAATATCTTTTAATGATTCGTTTACTTTTTTTTCCCAACGAGGTTTTACGTACAAGACGTACCAACCATTGTTAAAATTCATAAAAATAGATTTAAAATTTTGACTAAAGCTTCGCTTCCCTGACTCACATACAGGGTATAAAAAAGGAATAATAAGGTGGAAAATGTTTAAAAGAAATTTAGCAATCTTCGTGGAGTCATTTCGGGAGACTCTTAACAAGAATTTTCTGCTAAAAAATTTCTTGCGGCTAAAGTATAAAAAAAAGTTAAAAAAACACAATCAGTGGAAAAACTAACAATAACATAAAAAACCTCTTAATCACTTTCACTAATTTTTAATAGTCTGTACTCATGAAAGATTAATTATCTACATTAGAAAAAACCTTTACAAAAAACTTACTTTCAGTATTTTAAATAATGAAACAAATTAGAAATCATTTAAAAAAAGTTATACAGATAACGTTAATTTAAAATTATGATAGGAATTTAATAAACTAAAAAAAATAAAACTACATAAGAAATTCTCTCTTTATCTTAAAAAACAATTGTACTTTAAACTTCACAACGAGTACACTTCTTAGTTGTAAGAGTTTCTGTTTCGTTTGCTTTTAATTTACCAATATCGTATATGTTTTAATTTTTTCTCTATCTTTAGCGAAAAGAGAAAAATATGCTAGTAAAAGTCTATGGAAGTGCTGTTTTTGGTATTGAAGCTACCACCATTACTGTCGAAGTAAATATTGATAAAGGTATCGGCTATCATTTAGTTGGATTACCCGATAAAGCCGTAAGTGAAAGTTCTTACAGAATTTCTGCTGCTTTAGCCAACAATAACTACAAACTCCCTGGAAAGAAAATTATTATTAACATGGCACCTGCCGACATTCGTAAAGAAGGTGCTGCGTATGATTTAACGCTTGCCATGGGAATCTTAGCTGCTTCCAGTCAAATAAAATCAGAATATATCGACGAATATATTATTATGGGAGAACTTTCTTTAGATGGAAGTTTACAACCCATAAAAGGAGCCTTGCCAATTGCCATTAAAGCACGTGAAGAAGGTTTTAAACATTTTATCCTTCCGAAAGAAAATGCCAAAGAAGCCGCTATTGTGAATGATTTAAACGTTCTTGGAGTACATAACATTATGGAAGTTATTCATCATTTCGATGGTAACAAACAAATTGAACCGACCACTGTTGATACCCGTGCTGAGTTTTACAAACATATCGACTTTCCTGAGTTTGATTTTGCCGATGTGAAAGGGCAAGAATCTATAAAACGTTGTATGGAAATTGCCGCCGCTGGCGGACATAATATTATTCTTATTGGACCTCCTGGAGCGGGAAAAACCATGTTAGCGAAACGGCTTCCTTCTATTCTGCCCCCTATGACCATACACGAAGCTTTAGAAACTACTAAGATACATTCGGTTGTAGGAAAAGTAAAAAATACGGGGTTATTATACCAACGTCCCTTTCGAAGTCCTCACCATACCATTTCTGACGTAGCACTCGTAGGTGGCGGACAATATCCGCAGCCTGGAGAAATATCTTTGGCACATAATGGGGTGTTATTTTTAGATGAGCTTCCAGAGTTTAAACGCACCGTTTTAGAGGTAATGCGTCAACCTTTAGAAGATAGAGAAGTTACCATATCTCGAGCTCGTTTTACAGTAAACTATCCCAGTAGTTTTATGCTGGTAGCGAGTATGAACCCGAGCCCTTCGGGGTATTTTAACAATCCCGATTCGCCTGTTACCTCATCCCCTGCCGAAATGCAACGTTATTTAAGTAAGATTTCTGGCCCTTTATTAGATAGAATTGACATTCATATTGAAGTAACTCCTGTACCATTTGATAAACTTTCCGATGAACGAAAAGGAGAAAGTAGTGTACGCATTAGAGAACGAGTTACACTTGCCCGTGAAATACAAACAAAACGATTTAAGGAATTTGAAAACATTCACTACAATGCCCAGATGAATGTAAAGCAAATTCGTGAGTTTTGTAAGCTATCAGAAGAAAGTAAAAATTTGTTAAAAATCGCTATGGAAAAATTAAACTTGTCTGCTAGAGCGTATGATAGAATTTTAAAAGTGTCTCGTACTATTGCCGATTTAGCATCCTCTAAAGATATACAATCAGAACATATTACAGAAGCTATTCAATACAGAAGTTTAGACCGAGAAGGTTGGTTGGGTTAATGTTTCAATGAATAGTGAATAATTAATAAAAATCAGAGCGACATATTGAAATGGTAAAAGGATAATAACTTCTATTTCTTAATTGATTCGCCAAGGTGGATTTTTTCTGTTCTTGCCCGCTTTATAAAAAATTAGTTTATTTCCATCTGGGTCTAATAAATGAGCCTCTCTCCACAACCAAGTTCGATCTTTTGGCAACTGCGTAAATTGAATTCCTTTTTGTTGCAATCTCGCCACTAATGCATCTAAATGAGCATCTTCAAAATACAACACAACTCCTTCTCCTCCAGGAAGTTTTTCTACTTGATGAATTGAAAAGGTTGCCTCGCCATCAGGTACTTCAAATCGAACATATTTAGGGCTTGCATCTACGATAAGATGCAAGCCTAATTTTTTATAAAATGCTACAGATGTTATTACATCGAGAGACGGAATGGTTACTTGGTTTAAATTCATGCTATAGTTTTTTCTTTCTTTATCATTCGAATTAATATCAACAAAAACACTAGTCCAATTACCGACAATAGAATCATAAAATTCCAAGTATTATCAAATCCAATATGACTTATCAATTGCATTCCTGAATTGTGCCCAAATATATGTGACATTGAAAATGCAATACTATAATACGCCATATACTCACCTTGTTTTCCTTTTTTAGCTCGTTCCATTACAAAAGCATTTGAAAAAGGGAAAGCAATCATTTCTCCAACAGTCATTAATAACATTCCTACAAATAAAATTCCCATCCAACCAGTTAAATTAATTACCACAAAGCTTAACCCTGTTAGAAATAAACCTATAAACATTAAAAATTCTTTGGTGTATTCACTATCTTCTAACCACTTTATTAAAGGCATTTCTAACAGAAATATAATCAACCCGTTTAGCCCCAATAACAGACCTATTTCTAACTCTGTTAAGTGATGTACGTCTTTATAGTACAAGGGCATGGTAGAAAAATACTGTAGAAAGATAAAACCGAAAATAAACATTCCTACAAAAAACACCCAAAAGGCTTTATCTGAGAATATCGATATGGGGTTGGTTTCTTTTTCTTCATCTAACGGTCTTACTTTCTTAGGATGCAATACATTCATTAACAGTACAGTAGCTAAAATACAGGTAATTCCATCTACCCAAAACAATCCACTATACCCTATTGAGGTTATAATAAGCCCTCCTACTGCAGGACCTGCTGAAAACCCCAGATTAATAGCCAAACGAATTAGGGTTACCGAGCGTGTTTTATTTTCTGGTTTACTATAGGTATTCAGCGCAACAAACATGGCTGGCCTAAAGGTATCTGCTACCAACATCACCAAAAAAATACCGATACAGAATCCTGCAAATGAGTGTACAAATTGCAATGTAATAAAAAGTATCCCTGTTAAGAATAAACTGATTTCCATTACTTTGTAAAAACCTATTTTATCGCTTAACTTCCCTCCTAGCCAAGAACCCACCACAGAACCCAATCCGAAGCAAGACATAATCCATCCCACATCATTCAATGTAAAATGTAAACTTTCTCTCAAATACAACGATAAAAACGGAATCACCATCGTTCCCGCCCTATTTATAAGTGTTATTAACGACAGCCACCAAACTTCGGTTGAGAGCCCTTTAAAGGTGTTCAAATAGTTAAAGTAGAGTTTTTTCATAAGCTTAAATTTTAGTTGTTGTTTTAGTTATAAAAGTAAAAAGTCCGACTTTGCAGTCGGACTTTCTGTAATTATTATATTTTATATACACATAGTTATAATACATACCTCGCCCGATCGTCTTTGTGTCTTACCACAGTCGATTTGCATTGCTTGTATGTATTAAAAATGGTCATTCGTATTCTTAATTAAGTCGTAAAACTAGTAAAAAAATAAACACCCTAGTATAAAAGTTTTAAATAATTTCGTAAAGCATTGGTTTACTGGGGCTAGCATCGTTTTCAAAAGGTGCAATCATTAAGTTTAAAAAATAAGTTCCGTCTTTTATGGTATTGGGAATGTATATAAATTCTGTTATGGTTGCTTGCATTCTAAGGGCTCCATGTGTATTCCAAAAGGCATTATGTGCTAACAATTTTCCTTCGTCTTTTTCTTTGTCTACCGATGGTACATCGATTAACAAATGTTCAATTCCTTTTTCTCTTAAATATATTGCCGCTTCTTCTAATACATAGGGTGGATTTGTATTAGAGTACTTAGCGGATTTTTTTTCTGATAAATTTGGAAGGGTTCTAATAACAATGGCTTCTCTTTTTTTGTTTCCTAAAGCGTACTGAAGTTGTTTTTTAGAAATTACAAAATCGTTGTTTTTTAATTGCTCTGGTGCTATAGTTACCACTTCAGCAAAAAAGAAAAACTTTTTTAAGTTCTTATTTACAGAATGTACTTTTTCGGTAATATGTCCCACACACTCTGTATGTGTAATATGCGAATGTGGATTGAATTGTATGTTGTTAAAATTTACATCGGCTCCTTGCTGAACACTTCCTACCCACTCTCCGTCAGTAACAGGGTAAATTTTTGGCTCGTCTAAATACCAAGCATTTACGTTTTCTCTAGACATATCAATGGCTATGGATATATCTAATGGTTTTGATAAATCTATTTTGTGTTTTCTCGAGTTGTGTTCAATTGTTGCTATCATACTCAAAGATACCTAAATTATAAATAACTCACTAGCCAATCCGTCTGCTAGAAACTTTCCTTTTTCGGTTGTTTTTAAAATTTCTTCCTTACTGTGCAGGGTATCGTACTCAATAGTTAATAAGTCTTGGTTGATAAATTTTTCAGCATTATGAAGTAGTTCTATCTTAAGCTCTTCTCCAAATTCTTGCGCAATTTTTTCTAACGATACTCCCCAAATAGTTCGTAAGCCTGTCATTAAATATTCATTAAACTGATTATTTACAGTAAGTTTTTCTTCTTCGGAAGGAAGTTTTCCTTGTTGAATAGCCTTAATATATTTGGCATTGTTGGGTATATTCCAACTACGATGCGTTTTATTAAAAGAATGTGCTGACGGACCAATGCCCATATATTTTTTTCCTAACCAGTAACTCGTATTGTGTTTTGAAAAATAGTTGGGTTTTCCAAAGTTAGAAATTTCGTAGTGAACAAATCCGTTTTTAGCCGTTTCTGCCACCAAAATATCAAAATGTGCTTTGGCTACAGCTTCGTCAACATCTGGGTATTTTCCTTGTTTGATAAACGAGTACAAGGCTGTTTTTGGCTCTACAGTAAGTGCGTAGGATGAAATATGATTAATTCCGAAATCAAAAGCAATTTGTAAGTTTTCTCTCCATCGCTCATTCGACATATTCGGAATTCCGTATATCAAATCAATCGTTATATTATCAAAGTAGCGAATCGCCATAGACAAGCATTCTTTGGCTTCTTGTGCATTGTGCGCACGGTTCATTAACTGTAAGTCTTCTTCAAAAAAAGATTGAATTCCGATACTTAAGCGGTTAATTGGCGTCTTATATAATTGGATTAGTTGATTCTTAGATACATCATCGGCATTGGCTTCTAAGGTAATTTCTGGGTTTGGAACTACCTTGTAATTTTCATGAATAGTATCTATCAACAATTGTATTTCTTCAATAGATAATAAACTTGGTGTTCCGCCTCCAAAATAAATCGTTTCTATTGCTTCACTTTGTAATTCTCCTTTTCGTAATTCTAATTCTTTTACTAAGCAAGTAACCAACACTGCTTTCTTTTTTAAGGAAGTAGAAAAATGAAAGTCGCAATAGTAACATGCTTGCTTACAAAATGGGATATGTAGGTAAATTCCTGCCAAATCAATTATTAGTTATCGAGATTACTTATTAATTCTTATATTTTTAATATTGAAAAAAGGATTTTTTGCTGTTTTTTTGGCTTTTTCAAAAGTACTTCATTTTTCTTTGATTGATATCTCTTGCCAGCTTTTAAAAGAATGTTTTCTAATAAATCTGAAGCTTCTAAAACTTCTTCTAAATTAGCTATCGCCTTGTTATTTTCTTTGTTGGTAAAACTAACTCTTCGTTATCGGTCACATAATGTTTTTTTGCAACCATCCCTTTTCCTCTTTTTAAACAACAAGCTTTGTTTTTCGTATACTTGCAAAGTTGTTGCCCAATAAAAAACAACCTTCTTGGTTACTGAGCGTAGCCGAAGTAAGGTTGTTTTTTGTTTATACTAGTATTCTAAAACAGGTTTAGAATGCGATTTCTTTATCCTAAGAAAGGGTAACGGTAATCGGTTGGAGAAACAAAAGTTTCTTTGATTAAACGAGGCGATACCCAACGTAATAAGTTTTGAGCAGACCCTGCTTTGTCATTCGTTCCTGAAGCTCTTGCCCCACCAAAAGGTTGTTGTCCTACCACCGCACCTGTTGGCTTATCGTTTACATAGAAGTTACCCGCACAGTTTTCTAATGCTTTAGTAGCTTCTGCAATCGCATAACGGTCTGTAGAGAATACCGCACCTGTTAAGGCATATTCAGAAGTTCCATCAACCAATTGTAAAGTCTCCGCCCAATCGGCATCTTCGTACACATAAACCGTTACTACAGGACCGAATAATTCTGTTTCCATAGTAGTATATTTAGGGTTGGTCGTTAAGATAACCGTTGGCTCAACAAAATATCCTTTCGATTTATCGTAGTTACCACCTGCAATAATTTCCGCATCAGCATCTGCTTTCGCTTGGTCGATATATTTTGCTAACTTATCAAAAGAACCTTCGTGAATTACTGCTGTAATAAAGTTACTCATGTCTTCTGGAGAACCCATTTTAAAAGAAGCAATATCTTCTTTTACATAGTTCAATGTTTCTTCTGCTAGCGATTTTGGCAAGTATACTCTTGAAGCTGCCGAACATTTTTGTCCTTGGAATTCAAAAGCACCACGAGAAATTCCTGTAGCTACTTGTTTTGGATTCGCAGAAGGATGTGCAATGATAAAATCTTTACCACCCGTTTCTCCTACAATTCTAGGGTATGTTTTATAGGTATGAATGTTTTCACCAATCTTTTTCCATAACTCCTTAAATACATAGGTAGAACCTGTAAAGTGGATTCCAGCAAAATCAGGAGATGCCAATACCACATCGGTAATTTCAACAGGGTCTCCGTAAATTACATTAATTACACCGTCTGGCACACCCGCTTCTTTAAATACATCTACAATCACTTTCGCAGAGAAAATTTGACTGTCTGATGGTTTCCAAACCACTACGTTCCCCATCATCGCTGCCGATGCAGGCAAGTTTGCTGCAATGGCAGTAAAGTTAAAAGGTGTAATAGCATATACAAATCCTTCTAACGGACGGTACTCCACACGGTTCCAAATTCCCTCATCAGAATTAGGTTGTTCGTCGTAAATATCAGACATATATTCTACGTTAAAACGTAAAAAGTCAATCAACTCACAAGCAGCATCAATTTCAGCTTGGTGAATGGTTTTTGATTGCGCAATCATCGTAGCAGCGTTAATCTTTGCACGGTAAGGACCTGCAATTAACTCAGCAGCACGCAAAAAGATAGCCGCTCGTTGTTCCCATGGCATTTGTGCCCATGCTTTACGAGCTTCTAAAGCATTCGCAATGGCTTTTTCAGCATGCGATTTATCGCCTATATGATACTGTCCTACCACATGTTGATGATCGTGCGGAGGCGTCATATTGCGAGTATTTCCTGTTCTAACTTCTTCGTTACCGATGTACATAGGTACATCTACAGATCCGTTAAAATATTCTTTGTATTGTTTTGAAACGGCTTCACGCTCTGGCGATCCAGGAGCGTATGCTTTTACCGGTTCATTGATGGCAGTTGGTACGTGAAAAAATCCTTTTCCCATTTGTATGTTGTTTGTTGAATTATAAATTTCTTTCTTTGTTACAGAAAAGTCTGCGTAAAATTTCGGATGCACAAAGGTACGGTTATTTTTAGAAATATGTAAGCAGACAAAAGGCTGGAATTCAACAAAAGAAAACGATATGTGTACGGTAACGTATTTACCTTTAGGGAATAATGATTTTATATTAACCTCTAATAGAGACGAAGACCCAAAACGAAAAACAATTGCACCTAAAACATATACAGAAGATGGGGTACAATTAACCTATCCTAAAGATGAGTTGGCGGGAGGCACTTGGATTGGTGTAAGTGAAAAAAATAGATTGATTTGTTTGTTAAATGGTGGGTTTACCAAACATCAAAGAGCGCAGTCTTACCGAATGAGTAGAGGGGTTATTGTAAAGCAATTATTAAAAGTTGAGAATCCTGTGGAGGTAATTAATCATTTTGATTTTTCTGGAATAGAACCTTTTACCATTATTTTGGTCGATTGGAATGAGAATTTACAAGCCTATGAATTGGTTTGGGATGGAGTAGAAAAACATTTTCAAGAGTTAGACGGAACTCCTAAAATTTGGTCGTCTTCTACACTCTATACTGATGAAATGAAACAGCTAAGAAAAAAGTGGTTGGCAGAGTGGTTGGCAGCGCACCCCAATTATCTTCAATCAGACATCCTCGCTTTTCATCAAGATGCAACCAAGGGAACTCCTGAAATTTCGTTAAAAATGAGACGGACTCATGTAGAAACAGTAAGTGTTACATCTGTAAAGAAAAACTCAAATGCGATTAAAGTAACTTATTTAGATTTATTGGATTAGTACAAAGCAAAAACAGCAAATGAAATAAATACAAAAGCCATAGCACCTAATATAAAAAACAAGGTATTTGCTATGCAGTATTTTATAAATGTTTTAAAATACCCCTGATTATAAAATTTTTTCATAGCAATGAATAGATAAATCATAAACAGAAGTAGAAAAATGTTTGTTGTGTAATTACTATCTCCAATAAAATCTAGAATATAAAAAATTGAAATCAGTATAAAAAAAACTGTTTGTGTATGAAAAACAAATACCAAATGTTCTATGTAGGTAAACTTTCTTCTAAAATACAAAAGCTTTAACGATAATGTAAACAGCGGAAGCAATATAAACAAAGCTACTGATGAGTATGATAAAAACTGCTTTACTAATGCCTTTTGAGTTTCTGTTTTTGAAAAAAAACTATTTATTAATTCAGTTCGAGAATACCAAAACCTATTAGAAAATGTTTTTTTAATTTGTAAGCTATCTAATGCGTCATTTACAGGTACTTCTGGGTATTCTTTTTGAAAAGTAAGCATCCTGTTTATTTTTATTTCTTTACCAGCAACATTTAAAAAAGGTTTTTTATTTTTTATTATTGAATCGATATTCACTACAGAATCTAGTTCATTGGCGGTTAGTGTAGAATCTATTTTTTTGTTTTTTAACTCGTCTAATACAATCGCTGCAACAGAATCTTTTTTACTATCGTAAAAAGCATCTTGTACTCCTAAAATGGCAGCGTTAGCATTCTGTTTTTTATCGTTATTTAAGTTTTTAAAATCGTTGTAACTATCAGTTAAATTAACGATTAAAAAGAAAATTACAGAAGTAGTGATATAAAAACGGAATGGGTTGGTATACCTGCTTCTTTTTCCATCAATATAATTTTTCGAAACTGTTCCAGGACTTATAATTAAAGGAATTAATGTTTTCCAAAATTTAGCATCCCATGAAAAAAAACCTGCAAATACTTCACGAATAAAACTACCAAAGGTTATTTTTTTACCTTTATTTTTTTGACCGCATTCTGGACAGAATTTTTCGTTATGTGTAAAAGGATATCCACAGTTTAAACAGCTAGCGTCTTTGACAACTACTATAGTATTTTTCTTTGTCATTAGTTTAAAGTAGGAGTAGTAGTTAGTTGAAAAGTTGGAATAATTACTAAAAACTCTTCAAGAGTTTCAGTATTTATCATTTTATAGTTCCCTCCCATAGCACCCGTAGTAGATAATAAAAAACAGTTAGATCGATAATTGTAAATATCATTGGGTTGTAAGATTGGTGTTTCGCCAACAACCCCTTCTCCTTCTACATACTCTATATCGTTCAAAGCATCGAAAATAACCCAAAATCGCTCTAAGAGTTGTACGGTGTCTTTAGAGTTGTTTTCTATAGAAATAAAATAACTAAAAGCATTATATTGCTGTTCTCCTCTGTAAACAGCTCCCAAAAAAGAGGTTTTTACAGAAATTTTTATGCCTTTTGTTACTTGTTGAAACATACGCTAAAGATAACTCTTTTTCGGTTTTTAAACAACGTTTCTTCTAGCACCGCTATCTATTTTGGTTAAAAAAACCATAGCCTACTCCAACTACTCTATCGTAAATACCACCAAAAGGTCGGTAATATACGATAGCAGTATACTCATTTTCAGTTTGATAAAAAGAACCGTCAATCTCGTGTAAATTAATATTATTGTTACGATCTAAGGTAACATAACTGTAGTTATAGAAGCCTTGTTTAAAAGGTATAACGGCTTTATAAATCTGCTGCGACGCATCATAAGTCATTCGATTTTCTTCAGAAAGCTGGTAGTTGTTAAAAGCACCATAAACAAAAACATCTTTGTTTTCGTAAGGCTCGAAAGCATCTAATGAAAAATGAACTAGCGAATAGTCGGCTTCAGTATCGTCTTGATTATAGGCAACATTACGCTCAGTTGTTCTCACCACAAACTGTCCGTTGATATCAGGATTGTAGGTATATGTTTTCTCTGCTCTAGGCTCATCAGTATAAAGATAACTGTGATACACCTCTTTTTCTTCAACTCTGGCAACATTTAAACTAGCATTTCTAATAAACTTAGTATCGAAATTTAAAAACTCATTCCCACCCCAAAAGTTGGTTTTCACAGTGTGATTGTACAATAACTGCTGAGGCTTTATAAAAACAGGTTCAAGGTTTGTAATAGCCGTATTCCAGTTATGATTTTGAAAAAGGGAAACATGAACTTCTTGGGTAGGGATATTTATTTGAAGTGTTGGGTGATTTACAATAAACTGCACCGTTTGTTGTCGGTTGGCTGTTGATGCATCTCTACTATTAAAAACAGCAACACCAACGGCGGTAATGTCTTCATAAAAAACACAGCGTCTGGTAAAAACCACTTCATACTCTTCATTAATAACTGAAATTAAATAATTACCACTTTTGGTAATAATCGTGTTTTGATTGGGAATTTCAACCGAATAGTGTGTATACGATTGTAAGGTATTAAACGAATTTGTAAAATTGAGTATTTCATTTTGATTAAATCCTTCAATATACTGATTGCTTGTCATTGAGCTAGGCTTCCAGTCGTGTGTCATATGCTCAATTTTATATTGATATTGCTTACTATCTCCCTCGAGATCATCAAAAGAAAGTTCCAACACCCTTCCTAAACGAACAATTGGAGCATAAAAATTAGGATTATTTTTAGGCCTTAACTGTACCGTTTTTATGTTTTGTCCAAAGACAGACACTGCTGCTAAAAGAGCAAGTATAAATAGTTCTTTTTTTATCATACAATAACAAAAGTATCAAAATATAAGCCAAAGACAAGTTTTTTATTTAGAATAATTATAAATAATAAGATTTCGGAAAGATAAAAATGGTTTTGTTCTGCAAAGGCTTTCAAAATTTTTAAATTTGCATGTTTTTTAAGAGAATCAAATTAATCAGTTCCTATGTCAAAAGACATCCGTATTAAGAAAGGCTTGGACATCAAGCTAGTTGGCGAGGCAGAACAGGTAACTACCGTACTTTCACTAGGTAGTGCTTTTGCAGTAAAGCCAGATGATTTTCACGGCGTTATTCCTAAAATTTTAGCTAAAGAAGGTACAGAAGTAAAAGCAGGAGAAGCACTTTTTTATTCAAAAAGTGATGAGCGTATTTTATTTCCTAGCCCTGTTAGCGGAAAAGTTTCTGAAATCGTTCGTGGAGCACGAAGAAAAGTTTTAGCAATTAAAATCACTGCTGATGCACAGCAGGAATACAAAGATTTTGGTAAAAAAGATGTAGACGCAATGTCTGGAGAAGAGGTGAAGAATCACTTATTTGCTTCTGGTTGCTGGCCGTTTGTAAAGCAACGTCCGTACGACATCATTGCCAATCCAAATCAAGCACCAAAAGCAATTTTTGTATCAGCCTACGCAAGTGCACCTTTAGCAGCCGATTATGATTATACTTTAAAAGGTAAAGAGGCAGCATTGCAAGCAGCATTAACTGCGTTAACAAAATTAACTACAGGTAAAGTGCACGTTTCTATTGGGAAAAATGCAACACTATCTCCGTTTAAAGATTTAAAAGGGATTGAGTTGCACAAAGTTTCAGGACCACACCCAGCAGGAAATGTAAGTACTCAAATAGCACAAATCGACCCTATTAATAAAGGAGAAGTAGTGTGGGTAGTAAGCCCTCAAGACTTAGTAGTAATAGGTGAGTTATTGCTAACAGGTAAGTTTAACAATACCCGTACCATCGCATTAGCTGGATCTAAATTCAACAAGCCTCAATATGTAACTGCTAAAGCAGGAGCACAAATTGCAGATATTGTTAAAGGAAATTTAGAAGCAAGCAATGCTCGTATCATTAGTGGTAATGTATTGAGTGGCTTAGAAGTAAACGAAGATGGTTTCTTAGGATACTACGACAACCTCATTACGGCAATTCCAGAGGGAGATGATTATGAATTCTTTGGATGGAACAAACCTGTTTTTGATAAGGTTTCTACTTCTAGAGCATTTACGTTTTCTTGGTTAAATCCGAAGAAAAAATATGACTTGAATACGAATACCAACGGAGAGCACAGAGCTTTTGTAGTAACAGGTTCGTATGAAGAGGTGTTTCCGTTAGATATATATCCGATGCAATTACTAAAAGCTTGTATGTACAAAGACCTTGATGAAATGGAAGGTTTAGGAGCTTACGAGATTGCACCTGAAGATTTTGCGTTAACAGAATTTATTTGTGTATCTAAACAACCTCACCAAAAAATAATTCGTGAAGGATTAGATTTAATGAGAGAAGAATTAGGATAAGATATGGGCTTAAAACAAAATTTACATAATTTAAAAGAAAAATATAAAGGTACTAAGATGGCACCTGCGTTTAACGCAATCCACACCTTTTTATATTTGCCAAATGAGACAACTCACGGAGGAACTCATATCAAGGCAGCCGATGATTTAAAACGTACGATGAATATCGTAATTATGGCATTAATCCCGTGTTTAATTTTCGGGATGTTCAATGCAGGTTATCAACACAATCTTCAAACAGAAGTCGTTTCAAAAGCAACCAGTTTCTTTTCTGGAGAATTTTGGAATATGGATAATTTCTTAATTGGTTTCATTAAAATTTTACCATTAGTAATTGTATCGTATGGAGTTGGTTTAGCAATCGAATTTGTCTTCGCTGTAATTAAAGGACACGAAGTTGAAGAAGGATATTTAGTAACAGGAATGTTAGTTCCGTTAATTGTACCTGTAGATTTACCTTTATGGATGCTAGCAGTAGCGGTAGCTTTTGGGGTAGTAATCGGTAAAGAAGTATTTGGAGGAACTGGGATGAACATTTTAAACCCAGCTTTAACCATTCGTGCTTTCTTGTTCTTTGCCTATCCTACATGGATGTCTGGAGATAAAGTATGGGTTGAAGGAGCTGTAGAAGCTGCTGGAACTGCCGATGCGATTTCAGGAGAAACCATCTTAGGAAGTTTAGCCCAATCGCAACCATTAAATTACTCAGTTTCTGATATGTTCTTCGGATTCATTCCGGGGTCAGTAGGAGAAACATCAACGTTGTTAATCTTATTAGGAGCGTTATTCTTAATCTTTACGAAGATTGGAAGCTGGAGAATCATAGTATCTTCAGTGATAGGAGCTTTGGTAATGGGATTCATCTTCAACCAAGTGGTGGCAATGGGGTGGATCGGTGAAACAAGCAAGTTTTACGGATTAATGAGTTTAGATTTCTGGAAACATTTAATCATTGGAGGGTTTGCATTTGGAGCTGTGTATATGGCAACTGACCCAGTAACAGCATCGCAAACGAACAAAGGAAAATGGATCTATGGATTCTTTATCGGATTCCTTTCAATTATGATTCGTGTATTCAACCCAGCATATCCAGAAGGAGTAATGTTAGCCATTTTATTAATGAATGTGTTTGCTCCAACGATTGACCATTACGTTGTACAAGGTAATGTGAAGAGAAGATTGAAAAGAGCAAAAGTAAAAGTTCAAAATACCTAGTTATGAGTAAAAAGACAGATAGTAATTTATATACAGTACTTTTCGCCATAGGAATGGTGTTAGTAGTAGGTGCGCTGTTAGCCTTTACAGCATCATCACTACGCCCAACAATCGATGCAAATAAACGCATCGAAAAGCAACAAAATATTTTGTATGCTATGGGGGTAAATGAAAATGACGAGACAAGTGTAGAGTTTGTTTCAAAAGATAAAGTAGCAGATGAGTTTGCTAAATACATTAAAAAACAATTAGTAATCGAAGGAGATAAGGTTTCTGAAGATGACAAAGCGTATTTAATTGATGTTAAAAAGCAAAAAACTAGAGCTAAAGAAGGAAAAACAAGAAAGTTACCTTTGTTTATAGGAGAAAAAGAAGGAAAGACTTATTATATCGCTCCTATTAGAGGTAAAGGTCTTTGGGATGCTATTTGGGGTTTTGTTGCCATGGATAAAAATATGGTAGTACAAGGAGTTTTCTTTGATCATAAAGGAGAAACCCCTGGTTTAGGAGCCAATATCAAGCAACGTTACTTTATGGATGACTTTACAGGAGAAGATTTAATGAATGGCGATGCTTTTAAAGGAATTGCAGTTTCAAAATCGAATAACGATCCAAAGAATGAAGATAAAACTGATAACGAGGTAGATGCAATTGCAGGAGCAACTATTACAGGTGATGGTGTTGCTGCAATGATTAAATCTGAATTAGGTTTATATGTACCTTACTTTAAAACATTAAAATAATTATGGGACTTTTATCAAAAAAAGATGCAGCATTAATTACTGACCCGTTAGCAGATAACAACCCAATTACGATTCAAGTATTAGGTATTTGTTCTGCATTGGCAATTACAGCAGAGTTACAAGCTTCTATCGTAATGTCAATATCAGTATTGTTTGTATTAGGCGTAGGAAATGTAGTTATCTCACTTATGAGAAATATCATTCCATCAAAAATTAGAATTATTGTACAGTTAATCGTGGTAGCGACCCTAGTAATTATTGTAGACCAGGTGCTAAAGGCATTTGCGTACGATTTAAGTAAAACTTTATCGGTATTTATTGGGTTAATTATTACCAACTGTATCATTATGGGACGTTTTGAGGCATTTGCTTTAGGTAACGGACCGTGGAAATCATTTTTAGATGGAATAGGAAATGCTTTAGGATATGCAGTAATCTTAATTATCGTAGGATTCTTTAGAGAATTATTTGGTTCTGGTACTTTATTAGGATTCAAAGTATTAGGAGATCCTATCGAGAAAACAGGATTGTATGCTTTAGGATATGAAAACAACGGATTTATGTTATTATCACCAATGGCATTAATCGTTGTGGGAATTATTATTTGGGTACAACGTACAAGAAATAAAGCATTAATAGAAGATTAAAATAGTTGTGAGAAGTTAAAAGAATTGAGCTATACAACCTCAACACTAACTACTCAATACTCAATACTATAAAAAACATGGAACATTTAGAATTATTTTTCAAGTCGATATTTATAGATAACATGGTATTTGCTACCTTCTTAGGAATGTGTTCGTACCTTGCTGTATCTAAAAAAGTATCAACAGCTGTAGGTTTAGGAGCTGCCGTAATTTTTGTATTGGCAGTAACAGTTCCCGTAAACTGGTTGTTAGATCAGTATTTATTACAGCCTGGAGCCTTAAAATGGTTAGGAGAAGAGTACGCAGATTACGACTTAAGTTTCTTATCATTTATCATGTTTATTGCAACGATTGCAACCATGGTACAATTGGTAGAAATTATTGTTGAAAAATTCGCACCAGCATTGTATAACTCTTTAGGTATTTTCTTGCCGTTAATTGCAGTAAACTGCGCCATTTTAGGAGGGTCTTTATTCATGCAATCTCGTGAAATACCCACTTTAGGCTTATCATTTACCTACGGTGTAGGTTCAGGAATCGGATGGTTTTTAGCAATCTTAGCCATTGCAGCGATTCGTGAAAAAATCAGATATTCATCTGTGCCACCAGCACTAAGAGGCTTAGGAATTACCTTCATTATTACAGGGTTAATGGCTATCGGGTTTATGAGCTTCGGTGGAATGTTAACAGGAGGCGACGATGCAGGTAAAAAAGAAGAAACAGCCACTGTTAAAGTTGAAAAGAAAGAACTTGAAGAAAAGGCTGTTGAAAAGACTGAAGAGAAAGCAAAAGAAATAGCTAATAACACTAAAGAAATTACAGAATAATGATATTTTTAGAAACAAGTACAGGAGGAACAGTTGCTATAACAGTAGTAGCGTTTTTGGTAGTTATCTTAGTTTTAGTAGCCTTGTTATTATTTGTAAAGCAAAAGTTAGCACCATCTGGTCCCGTAAAAATTACCATTAACGGAGAAAAGACAATAGAAGTAGCTTCAGGAGGTACATTATTATCTACTTTAGGTAATGAAAAAATCTTCTTGCCATCAGCTTGTGGTGGAGGTGGATCTTGTATTCAATGTGAGTGTCATGTTAATTCAGGTGGTGGGGAAGCCTTACCAACAGAAACACCTCACTTTACGCGTAAAGAATTACAAGAAGGAGCTCGTTTAGCATGCCAGGTTAAGGTAAAACAAGACATGGATATTTCAATTCCAGAAGAAATTTTCGGAATTAAAAAATGGGAAGCTACCGTAGTACGTAACTATAATGTAGCCTCATTTATTAAAGAATTCGTAGTTGAGATTCCAGAAGATATGAACTACAAAGCAGGAGGATATATTCAAATTGAAATTCCACCATGCGAAGTAAAATTTTCTGATATGGACATAACCGCTCACCCAGAAGAACATGAAACTCCAGATAAGTTTCAATTGGAATGGGACAAGTTTAAGTTATGGCCATTAGTAATGAAAAACGATGAAACGGTAGAAAGAGCCTATTCGATGGCTTCTTACCCAGCAGAAGGTCGTGAAATTATGTTAAACGTTCGTATTGCAACTCCTCCTTTCGATAGAGCCAAAGGAGGTTGGATGGATGTAAACCCAGGAATCGCATCTTCATACGTATTCTCAAGAAAAGTAGGAGATAAAGTAACCATCTCTGGACCTTACGGAGAGTTTTTCATTAATGAATCAGATGCTGAAATGCTTTATGTAGGAGGTGGAGCTGGTATGGCTCCTATGCGTTCGCACTTATACCACTTGTTTAAAACATTAAAAACAGGAAGAAAAGTTTCGTACTGGTATGGAGGTCGTTCTAAGCGTGAATTATTTTACTTAGATCACTTTTATCAGTTAGAAAAAGACTTTCCAAATTTCCGATTCCATATTGCGTTATCAGAACCTTTACCAGAAGATAATTGGAAAGTAAAAGATAGTATTGACGATGAAGGCGATGGGTTTGTAGGATTTGTTCACAACTGTGTAATTGACAATTACTTGAGTAAGCACGATTCACCAGAAGATATTGAGTTGTATTTCTGTGGGCCGCCATTAATGAACAAAGCAGTACAAAAAATGGGTGAAGACTTTGGAATACCAGACGAAAACATTCGTTTTGATGACTTTGGAGGTTAAAAATAAAATACTTTTAAATATTGCAAAAAGCCGATACAAATTTGTATCGGCTTTGTTATGCTCTAACTTTTACCATTCATGAACGATTTTTCATTATTTAAGAAATAAAATACCTATTATTTACCAAATAAAGTTACTTTGCACCCAAACCTACTATTACCAAAAATCTAACTAACTAACTAATGAAATGTCCAAAATGCCAGTCTAACTTTATAAAAAGAATCAAAAGAAGTCTTTTTCAAAAACTCATTTTTTTTAATAAAAAAAGATTCAAATGTTATGAATGTAAAACAGAATTTTTAGCTAGGTTAGGATAGTTTATAGGTAGATAACATCAAATTTATACACAGGACTGTCCTTTTCATATTCAAAAATTTTAGAATAGTCCATAACGTTTGGTATATTATCAAGTGCACATAAATGCGATACCACTGCGCACAAACCATTAAACAGTGTTTCTTTATTTGTAGCGTTTTTAGGTTTCGGGTTGTAATGACATAAGGGCACTGTAAACCCACAGGCTTCTAAAAAAACTTTTTCAATTTGTAGTAATTCAAAGGGAGTGTAACCGTTAAAAGTCCTTCCTAAATTTTGATGCACCCTGCCTACATAACTCAATTCTAAAGAACCATGCCCATTAGTTAAATGCTTCCAGCTATCTTGATTGTCTAAAATATTTCCAACCGCGCAAGCAGTACAGCATTCAGGATTCAATTCGTTATTATGAAAAGCATTGTAAAGCTTTATCAGTGCTTGTTCTAGTCGTTTAGGTATTTCCATAATCAAAAAGAATTTGTGCCCTTAAATATACAAAATATTGGTTGTACCTTTGTACCAAACTATTGTTAATGACAACTTTTCAAGATTTAGATTTATCAAATCCACTACGTAATGCTATTGAAGAATTGGGTTTTGTACACCCAACACCAATTCAAGAAGAATCTTTTCCAGTAATACGATCAGGAAAAGATATGGTAGGTATCGCACAAACAGGTACAGGAAAAACGTTTGGTTACTTACTACCCATACTCCGTGATTTAAAGTTTTCAAAACAACTACACCCTAGAGTATTAATTTTAGTACCTACACGAGAACTAGTAGTTCAAGTTGTTGAAGAAATTGAGAAATTGGCAAAGTACATTACACTAAGAACCATTGGTGTTTATGGGGGTGTAAATTTAAACCGTCATAAAGAAGCGGTAATGCAAGGGGCTGATATTATTGTGGCTACTCCCGGTCGTTTGTATGATTTGGCAGTAAGCAACGTGTTAAAACTAAAATCTATTCAGAAATTAGTGATTGATGAAGTAGACGTAATGCTCGATTTAGGATTTCGTTTTCAGCTATTAAACATCTTTGATTTGTTGCCGCAAAGACGTCAAAATATTATGTTCTCTGCAACGATGACAGAAGATGTTGAAGCATTGATTGATGATTTCTTTATTGCTCCTCACAAAATAGCCATTGCAGTCAGCGGAACACCTCTAGAGAATATTCAACAAATAAGCTACGATGTTCCGAATTTTTATACCAAAGTTAATTTATTGAATTTCTTACTAGAAGACAAATCAGAATTTTCTAAAGTACTTGTGTTTGCCCCCAATAAACGAAATGCAGATAGGTTGTTTGATTGCGTTGCAGAAGCGTATCCTTCGCAAGCCTGTGTAATTCACTCAAATAAAACACAAAATTATCGTTTGCGCTCTATAGAACAGTTCAATAAAGGAGAAAAGCGAATTTTAATAGCTACCGATGTAATTGCACGTGGATTGGATTTAGAAGAAGTTACCCATGTAATTAATTTTAACACACCTCATTTTCCTGAAAATTATATGCATAGAATTGGTCGAACAGGTCGCGCAGAACGTAAGGGAAAAGCAATTTTATTTGCTACTGAAAAAGAACTGGAAGCAAAGCAACGCATTGAAGAGTTGATGGATTACGAAATTCCGAAGTTAACTATTCCAGAACAAGTTGAAATAGCAACAGAATTAACAGAAGAAGAGCGTATAAAAGAAGACCGAGAACTAAATAAAAATAGAACTTCTCAAGAATATATACCCGGACCTGCTTTTCACGAGAAAAAAGAAAAAAACAAAAAAACAAACCAAGGAGGCTCCTACAGAAGAGAAATTGCTAAAAAGTACAAAAAACCCAAAACAAGAGGAGATAAGAATTATAACAAACGCAATAAAAAGCGAAAATAATGCAAGTACTTACAGAACAAGAACTTCACAATTTGGGAATGAATATTGTGGGAAAGAAGCTACAAGAAATGGGGTACGAATTTATTGCAGTAAATAGTGAGTTAAAAAAACACCCACAATTTGTATTATACAAAAAAGGAGAACCAACCATTTTTGTATTGGTCAAAACAACCAACAATATTCAAACACCTCAAGAATACGATGTATTATGGATGGAAACTTTTAAAAAACATGCAGAAAGGCAAAATGCCAAAGTTTGGTACGCAGGTGTTGGTATAGCGAATGCAGAAAGTATAGAACTACCCATTTTCAAAAACAAACCGTATTATGTTGCTTTTGAAGATTTTGTGAAAATTTTATAAGAACCTCAATGTTATTTACATATTATTATTAACAGCTCATAACTAAAAACTTACCAATTATACATAAAGGGTGTTTTAATAAGTAGAAAAAGGGAAAAATCCCTCTGTTTATCTTTTAGTTGTAGGTTAACTTTGTAGTAAGGGAAATTAATAATATAATAACAATGAAAAGACACTTACTAATTAAAAGGGGGAAAAACTTAATGAAATCAATTTCAGCATACTTATCATATTTAGGTAAAGGTGCTAGTTATGCAATTAATCATTAAGCTTTTAGAGTTTTAAAAATGTAAACTCAAGAAACACTCGATTACAGATGTAATCGGGTGTTTTTATGTATATGCGTTATACGATTTAAATGGATAAATCTTAAAAGTTGCAGTTGAATTGAAATCGAATGTTCATTTTTTGAAAAAAAACTTTAGATACCTACATAGATTCATTACATATTTTACTACTAGAATTAATAATTACTCCATTTCTATTCAAAACCAATCAAAAAAAACCAAATTATTCTGTATCTTTTTAAATAAAATTGCAACTACATAATTATCAGTTGTTGTTGTTTATAAAACCTAAGAATACGTCACTCCTTGACATAAAATTAATACGTGTTTCGGGTAAGTTGCTTTAAATTTCTATCTTATTTAACAGAACACAAAAACACAACTAACTGTATACCAGTATAATAAATTCCAAAAACAATAAAAAAAAGCTCTATATGGGGAAACGTCCATAAATTTATCTTTACAAACTACATACTTTTGTATTGTGGAGAAAATAACAGTACATATAGCGGATAATCATCAAATTGTTGCAGACGGTATCAAAGAATTGCTAAAGTATGGCAATATAAAAGTAGTAGGAGTTTCTAACAACGGTAAAGAGTTAATAAAATGGTGCCAGAATAATCAATGCGATGTAATCGTGTTAGATATATCTATGCAGCCCATGAATGGTATTGAGGTACTCAAATATTTTAAAGAAAAAGGAATTGAGCATAAAGTTCTTGAATAACGTGAGTTCGGGATAAAAAAGTTTTTTAATTACACGAAAAAAAGCGAAAAATTTAGTAAATTAAAGTACTGATTTTTAATTGTATAACTAATTTTTTCACTATGATTTCTGATTTTAAAATTACTGAATTTTTCTGTTTAATTGATGATTTTTGTGCCGAAATTAATCAAGTTATTGATAAAAATGCTTTAGAAACCTGTTCAAAGATAGTTAGACGAAGAAAGCCTAAACTCACCCAAAGTGAAATAATCACAATTATGGTGCTTTTCCATTTTAGTGGTTTTAGGTGTTTTAAACACTTTTATATCGAATATGTTAGCAAACACTTGTCAAAAGAATTTCCAGATTTAGTTTCCTATAACCGATTTGTAGAATTGAAAAAGCGTTGTTCAGTGCCTATGATACTGTTTCTTCAAATGCACTGTTTAGGTCAATGTACAGGGATCTCCTTTTTAGATTCTACCACTATTAAAGTATGTCATTATAAAAGAGAAAAGCAGAACAAAGTTTTTAAAAACACCGCAAAAAAAGGGAAAGGAACCATGGGGTGGTTCTTTGGTTTTAAACTTCATATTATTATCAATGAAAAGGGCGATATCGTTGACTTTTTAATTACGCAAGGTAATATAGATGACAGACAACCACTTAAAGATAAAGCCTTTCATAATCGTGTGTTTGGAAAAATATTTGCCGACAGAGGGTATGTAGGTAAAGAACTGTTTGAACAGCTTTTTGTAGATGGAATACATTTGGTTACAAAAATTAGAAAGAATATGAAAAATACTCTTATGCATATCTATGATAAAATTATGCTTAGAAAAAGGGCTGTTATTGAAAGTGTGAATGATATTTTGAAAAACGTATGTCAAATAGAGCACACAAGACACAGAAGCTTCGATAACTTTATCTTAAATTTAGTCGCAGGGTTAATCGCTTATTCGTTTTATCCAACTAAACCTAATATCAATATCGATAACTTACAAAGAATAGGATAAACTATCCCGAACTCATGTTGAATAAATTATCCCAAACTAAATGTTGTATTTGTTTTTACATCAACAAAAACACATTATTTGATGCGTAAAATTACTACCAGCATTACCAAGCAGATGCAAATTCTTAAATCAAGAAAATGGATTTTTCATATCGAGGAAAGTAAAAGAAATACTTTTAGACATTGGATGTTATCGACTAGCTTTTTACTGTGAGTCAACCAGAAGTTGATGATTTTATGGGACGTTTTTTACCAGAGGAGTATTTTGATGAATATCTATCGCTAATGGGAGCTTCTGAAGAAAAAACCTTCCAATCTATTATTATGTCCTTAAAGTCGGCTTTAGAGCAGCTTAATACCCCTGTATTACGTTATGTTTTAGAAAAAGATAGCTTAAATTTTCAGGAGTTGCGCTCTCGCCCTACAGCCCTGTTCATACATTGTGAAGAACAGCGAATGCCGAAGTTAAAATTTGTTTTGAGTATTCTAATCAAACAATTACTAGAGTTCGCCATGAAGCCTAAAATAGCAGGACAACCGTATTTACCCATTCAGTTTATTTTTGAGGAGTTTAACGCTATGCATTTTGATATTGAAAACTACCTTGTAGTGCTCCGTAAAAAGCAATGTTCTATTGTCATTGTAATTCAGGATTTTTCACAGCTAGAAAAGTTAGGTTCATCGGCTATGAAAACGGTACTTTCTAATTGTGTAAGTCGTATTATTTATCCTGGAGTAAGTCCCGAAGTGGCTTTATGGGCTTAAAATCTTATCGGAAATACAACCATAGTAGAAGGAAATCATGTATATGGGAAATTACTTCTCAGTGCACAGGATATCCGTACGTTAAAATCCAACCAATTACTCTTCCTGCATGGAAATCAGAATCCAACTATTTTAACGCTTAAACCTTGGTTTAAGCAATATAATTTAAAAAACGTTCAACCTAGCCAAGTATCAAATTATGTAAGACACTTAATCTGTTTTTTTGATATGGTAGTTTTTGGTATTGGAGCATTTAAAATCAAAAAAATTGTTTTGTTTTTATCTACACTAAAATTATTTAACATTCAATGAATTGTCTTTTATAATATATCAAATCACTTCAACTAAAAAGCTAGAAGTTTAATCTAGCTTTTAAAATTTAAAATGAATTAACTTGTATGTATCATTATGTTCTGAGCAACATTTATCTTTCTTTTTAAACGCAATGTTACATTTATAATCACTATCAATTTTGAGTTCTTTAACATAGTAAACTTCATTATCAATAGTAGTTTTATTACTTTTTATTTCAAATGATTTCAAAGGAATGTGTAACCCTCTGCTATTCGATTTAATTACAGCTTCCTTCTCAGTCCAATAACTATAAAACCTTTCTAAGTTCATTTTTACCCCTTCTTCAATTTTATTCAATTCATAATTGGTCATTTGATTTTTAAAGTGCTCTACATCTATACTTTTTATCATTTCAATATCAATTCCAATATCTTTTTTTTCTGAAATAGCACATACCGCTATATTCCCCGAATGCGATATATTAAAATGGTATTTTTTTGATTTAAAATAAGGTTTAGCGTACTGCATGTATTCTACATCGGAATCAATATAGTCGCTATTAAAATAATTTTCAAGCCCTTCTTTTAAAAGTAACCTTCCTAATAAGGATAATTGTGCATCTTCCCATTTTCTATATTTCAAAACTTTTTGTTGAAATCTATCAGAAAAAAAAGACAACTTTTCTAATAATCTATTATGTGAGGATTCAGATATATACGTGTAAAGTACTACTATCATTTGTTATCTATAAAAAATAAGGTGTCGAAAAAATTTAATTTACTCTACTTTTCTCGCTTTCATTACTTTGTTTTTCAGATGCTTTATTAATTTTTGTTCCTGATTTAAAATTATACGTTAACGAAATTTTAAAAATTCGAGTATCAATTTTTTGAATGAATCTGCTTTGAAGTGAATTAAAGTTTACATTAACATCATCTTTATATGTGTTAAAAATATCTTGCAACTCTAGATTCAAATTTAATTTATCTTTTAAAAAGGACTTTTTCAAACCTACTGACATCATAAAATAATCACTTGTTTCATATAATCCATCAATAAAAGGAGATAAGTATAAACCTGTAATCTGTGCTTTTAAATCTTTTGAAATTGAAAAATTATTCACCACATTACAACTCACACTTAACTTATTCATATCTAAACTACTACCTTCAAAATCATCTTGATAATATCTATCAAAGACACCTGAAATAGTATTGGTTATTTTCCACCAATGATTTATTTTATTTTGAAAAATTCCTGTTGCTGAAAAGTTTTGTCTTTTTTGAATATTAACGTTTTGAAGTATTACGCTAAAATCTTCAGCATTTTGGAAAGGCATTTGTGTGATTTTGTCAAGAGTATGCGAGTAGTTTAATTCTATATTTCCTTTACCTTTATTAAAAGTATAACTCACCAAAAAATTATGAATATCTTCAGGAATTAGCGTAGCATTTCCTTCTCTAGAAATATAGTCACTTAAATAATATACAAAAGGACTTAACTCGTTATATAACGGACGTTGAATACGTCTATTATAACCAAAAGTTAATGCATTATTTGATTTAAACACAAGACTTAAATTCGCACTAGGGAACAATCTTGTATAGTCAGACATTGTAACCAAATTAGAGTCAGAAAAATTAAAATCAGGATTGGTATGTTCCAATCGAAGTCCTAACTGATAATTAACTGTTGTTATATTCTTATCAAAATTCTTTTGCCCACTATAATTAGTAAATACCGAAAAAATATCTTCGTTATAATCAAAACTACTTTCACTAATTTCAGGAGATGAAGAAAAACTAAATTCCCTACGGCTATTATTTTCCGTATTACTATACTTTACTCCTAATTCTAATAAATGTTGCTCTTTAAGAGGAATAGAATAGTCTAGTTTAGAAGAAAAGATAGAAACATCATAAGGAATGCTAAAGTTAACTACATCATCGCGTAAAATATTTTGAGGAGTATCATATAAACTTAACGAAGTTTGCGCTTCAACATCAAAACTTTTATTGTATACAGAATAATCTGTTGATAGATAAAGTGAATTTCCATTTTCGGCATCATGCTTCCAAAATAGTCCAGAGGAAATACTTTTTAATCTCTCTTTATTTTGTGAATCGGTTATAGAAATGGAATCGGCAAAATGAAAGACTTCTGAGTTTATAGGTCTAATATGAGTGGTTGTTACAACTGGATTTTCAGTTTTATTATCAAAACCGTTAACGAGTAAACCTATTACATTTTTATCATTAACTTCATATTTGATCGTGCTATTAAAATTCTTATTTCTGAACCCTTGGTTTTGAATAATATCAGCATCTGTTTCTAAACCATTATTTCTATACCAGAATATATTATCTACATCCAACAAACGCGAAGTATTACTAAAACCTATGCTTGTACCTATATACCATTTGTTTTGTTTTACGCGCATATTCCAGCTCCCAAGCAAGTTTGTTTCATTTCTAAAGTGTGTTGCTAGTGAAACATTGCTATCTATCCCGTTGCTTTGCTTCTCTTGAATTTTAATATCTATGGTACCCGCAGCACCCGTAGCATCATTTTTTGCTGAAGGTAAGGTATTAACAAGAATGTTCTTTACCGATTGTGCATCGATACTTCTTAAAACAGCATTTAATCCCTCTGTGTTTAAAATTTGTGGCTGTCCGTTAATCATTACGGTAACTCCTTTTTTACCATTAAGAATAAGCTCTCCATCGCGATTTATCCATACACCAGGTACCTGCGATAGTACTTCAATAGCACTTCCGTTTTGGGATAAGAGGTTTTTAGAAGGATCAATGGACTTTTCCGTTCCTTCAATTGTCACTTGTTTTTTTTCTGATCTAATTACCACTTCCTCCAGTTGTCCAATATCTTCAAGTACAACCGTTCCTATATTTGTGTCTTTATCCAATATCAGCTCTTTGCTAAAAGGCATAAATCCATACGAGTCAACTTTAAGCAAAGAAGTAGCTCCTTTTTTAATTTTATTTGCACTTATAATTAACTTAAATTTTCCCGCCTCATTGGTTGTAGCATGCCCTAATAAAAGACTATCCGGAAGCTTATACGCAATTACACTTGCATATTCTATTGGTATATTTTCTTTATCTAAAATATTTCCCTCTATTTCTATATTTTGGGAAGAAACTTTTTTTATGCAAAAAAAAGTTAAGACGATTAAAAAAAAATTAGTTTCATGTTTAGCTATTTTTATAGTTCGTATGTAACACCAAATAAACTTCAAAATGCCACATAAATACTTGTTCATCTTAAAATTCATTTGGTATTAATTTAGTTTTGCATTTTTCTCCAGTCTTCTTGGTTTATGCCATAAACTTTAACGTCATAGCCCATAACCTTCTGATCTCTTAGATACGACTGTCCTAATTTTTTAGATAATTTTATAGATGCCTCGTTTTCGGGATGAATTAAACTGATAACTTCTTTTTGTTCCAAGCTTTCAAAGGCATAATTAAGAGCTTTAACAGCGGCTTCAAAAGCATATCCCTTTCCCCAGAAATCGCTAGATAAAGTCCAACCTATTTCAAAACCTGGATAATCTTCTGGGTATAAATACCCAACTCTTCCTATCAACTTTTTAGATTCTTTTTCTTCTACAGCCCAATGACCGTATCCTTTCAAGTGCCAATGTCCTACTAAAAATGCCATGTGTCTCCATGCTTCTAATTTGGAAAAGGTTTTACCCCCCAAGTATTTCATTACTTTTGGATCTTGACAAATACTTGTATAAGCATCAATATCCGTTGGTTTCCACTGTCTCAATAAGAGTCTTTGTGTTTCTAATTCAATCATAATTTCAATCTTTATTTGTATTTGGCCAGCATCTTTTTTTGTCAAAAACAGGTAGCATAAGGTCTTGAAGAAAAGTACCATTTTTAAAATGCTTTTTTAAACTAAGATGAGCACCATGATTTATTATTATTTTCAATGCATCAACATATGGATTCTCATTTAAGCCTATTTTATACTTAGTAAAAGTATCATTAAGTTCGGTAAATATATTAGAGATATCCTCTTTTTTTGTTAATAGCACATAGTTTTTATCGGGGGGCAATGATACTAAATATTTTATAAACTTATATTCATTAAAATCCTTTTTTTGGTCTAATACCACTAAATCCTTTGGGTATAAATGTCCCGACAGGAGTTTGGTGACATATTTTCCTATATTTCCGCCAATAAATCTAAAAGAGTTATTGCTAACCTCAGCTAACAATTTAAAGGAAAAGTATTGTGCAATTATAGCTTTTTCGAGTACTGTAAGAGAGCTATTAGCCTCTATAATTGTTTTATATTCGTGATAGTATATACTCCGCTCTATTAAAGCAATACTTTGTTCTAATTCGTAAATTTCCGTGATAAGGTATATAAAATCAGCTTCAAAACTTTCCGTAATCGTTTTATCTTCTTCTAATTGGTCTATCAGTTCCTTATAGGTTGTAAAAGCATACAGTTCACGACACTCATTGTTATCAAATAATCTATTAAGTGAATAACTTAGGTCTCCAAAGCAGATATTTTTATGCCCTTTAAGATACTTTACAATATACTTTTTTACTGCCTTAAGTTGTAATTGGTCCTTACCCGCAATCAAAAACAGATGCATTTGACCTAATTTCGATGCTATTTTTGACACATGATAATTCTCTAAAATAACACAAGCATTTGTTCCCGTCATTCCAAAAGAACTTACTCCTGCTAAAAGTCTCTTACTTTCCCAAGCCTGATTTTTGCTCATGATTTTTATTTTATTATCCTTTTCTTCAAAAATATTGGAGTATGAATAATTAAAATTGTATTGACCAAGTAGCTGTTTGCTTTGCAATGCATAAATTGCCCTGAACAAACCTACTAACCCCGATAAAACTCCTAAGTGACCAACCTGTCCTTTTACAGAACTTATATGGCAATTTTTATAACTCTGATGCTTATTTTTAGCTTTAGACAATCCTTCTAACTCAATAGTATCTCCTAATAAAGTTCCTGTACCTTGCCCTTCTATAAATTCAATATTTCCGAGAGGCACAGATGCATTTTCACATGCCAATTCTATAACTTCTGTTTGCGATTCTGCTTTTGGAACCGATATGTTTTTAGAAGCCATTTCTCCTCTGTTTAAAGCTCCTCCCTTAACTACTGCATAAATAGAATCATTGTCTTTAAGAGCATTATCTAATGGTTTTATTAAAACTCCCATAACTCCTTCTCCAAAAAAAGTTCCATTAGCATCTTTATCGTAAGGAGAACATTTAAAATTCTTAGAATATATTGGATGGTTTTCCACTGCTTCTTTAAATATAAAATCCGTAACTTCTCCACAAACAAAAGCTGCATCACAATCATTGTTTTTTATACTTTGGCATGCGTAATATAATGCCGATAATGATGATGAGCAAGCTGTATCTATGGCCGTTACAGGTCCTTTCCATTTAAAAAAATTTGCAATTCTGGTACCTGCCATAGGCAGATAAGAAGCCTCTGAAGAGTTTTTATTAACTCTACGAAAAAAAGAATGATATTCGGACTCTTGCTGTACTACAAAAGTTGCTACACGCTTGTTTTTTAAATCATTATAATGGTAACCCGCATTCATTACAGTTTTTACCGCTGCTTCAAGTAACAATCGGTTACCTGGGTACATTTTTTCGGCTTCAACTTTATCTAAATTAAAAAAATCATAGTCAAACAAATCTATCTCTTTCAAATAGCCTCCTTTTGCAATATCTTGATAAGATATTTTTTTGGAAACATCTTGAAATCTATTTTTTGGAAAATCAATACAAATGGTTTCTGATTTTTCTAAAAAAGAAAAAAATCAGGCATTGTTTCTATTTCGCCAATTTTTACAGAAGCTCCTATAATAGCAATATCATTACTCATGTTTAAAGAATTAAAAATTTAATATTTCTATTTCGCCTTCCGATTCCTCTTGTTTACTTCCATCTATTTTTACATCTAACTTACTTGTTATAAAATCAGATAAATCAAGGATACTGGTGTATTCATAAAATATTGAAATATCAAAATTTGTATCAAAAATCTTTCTTAGTCTATTATTAATTTCAATAATCATAATGGAATTTCCACCTAAACTAAAAAAATTATCATCAAGTGTTATCTTATCTATTCTAAGTAGTTCTTCCCATAAAGAAAGTAGTTGCTTATCTATTTTATTTGGTACTCTTAGTTCTTCTTCCATGAAATGCGTTCCCTTTTCAGTTAGCTTATTTTCTAAAAGTTTATAATCTTTCTTACCATTTATAGTCAAAGAGATGCTAGGTACTTCAATAATATGATTTGGGATCATATAAAACGCTAGTTTGTTTTTTAAATGTCGTTTAATTTCATGCGACTTCATTTTTTTATTGAGTACAACAAAGGCTATAAGTTCTTTGTTTTTAAGTTCGTTTTCCTTTACTATTAATGCTGCTTCTGAAATATTTTCATGTTCTATTAAAGTATGTTCTATTTCTTCAAGTTCTACTCTATAACCACGTATTTTTATTTGTGAATCTTTACGACCAATAAACTCAATATTACCATCAGGAAGCCACCTTCCTAGATCTCCTGTTTTATAAATTTTCTCTTCACTCCATGGAGAGTCAATAAATCTATTATCGGTTAAAGCTTTATTATTTAAATAGCCCATAGTAACACCTTCTCCTCCAATACAAATTTCTCCTGTTGCCCCTAATGGAACTAAGACTTCTTTTGAATTTACAATGAACACTTGAGTCTGTGCTATAGGTTTTCCTATTATATTCTGCTCAAAACTGCTCAAATCTCTATTTACAATTGCATCAATAGTTGTTTCTGTAGGTCCAAAATGGTTATTTACTTTTATGTTAGGTAATATTTGTTTTATTCTTTGAACCAATGAGCTGTTTAGAGACTCTCCTCCAATACAAATATGTGTTATGCCTTTTAATGCTTTCGCAACAGATTCTTCTTGAAAAAGAAGTTGTACAAAACTTGGAGTACCTTGTAAAACATTTACTTTATGTTTTTTTATTGCCTTTACCAAATTACTATGTGAATCATTTTGCTCTTGAGTAGGTATAAGAACGCTTCCTCCAGTTAGTAAGGGTAAAAAGAATTCAAGCAAACAAACATCAAATGCTGCATTTGTTGTATTTACGGTTATTATTTTTCCTTTTTTGTTTAGTATTTTAATCTCTGTTTGGATTCTTGATGCTACATTTTTATTGCTTATAACACTTCCTTTCGGTTTTCCAGTGGTTCCTGAGGTATATATAACTGTAAAAGGCATTTGTTCTTTCACATTGTTTTTGAAATTACCTCTCGAATACTGATTTTTATCCTGTGCAAAAGAATCGTATAACTGCTCGTCAATTAAGAATCGGGCATTTGTATCTTGTATAATGTAATCTAAACGACTTTTCGGTGCATTAATATCTGCTGGTACGTAAGCAATGCCCAACTTTGCTGCTGCTAGAACAGATATTAAAAGCTTTTCTGTTTTTTGCATGTAAATCACCAATAAATCATCCTTTTTCAATTGGTGATTACTTTTTAAATAATCTGCAAACTGGTTTGCTTTTTCATTAAGCTCACTATAATTTATTTCTTTGGTATCGTGCAACACAGCTACTCTATCGGGGAACTGTTCTGTAGTAGCTTCAAACAAATCTTTAATTGAGGCATATTTCTTAGAAATTACAGGTTGGTTAAATTCATGTAAAAGAATGTGTTTTTCTTTTTCATTAACCATTTCTAATTCATTAACAGCTACATTAACTCGACCATTTATTGAATTTAATAAATAGAAAAAATTAGCTACCATTCTTGCTATTGTTTCGCCTCGAAATAGATCGGTGTCATACTCTATCTCCAATTCAAAATCATCATTTCTTTTTACAAAGCTAAATGTTAGGTCTAGTAAACTGTATTCTCTTTTCTCTCCTTGATATGGAGCTGCTTTAGTTCCATAGAAGTTTAAACTGTCTTTTTTGTCTTCATCTAAATCTTGAAAAGCAATCATTACATCAAATAATGCATTTCTACTAATATCTCTTTCAATATTTATATGATCGAATAGCTCATCTATTGGATACATTTGATGTGCGTAACTTGCTAACATATTTTGTTTTACTGTAGTTAGTAAATCAATAAAACTATTTTGCTCTTCAAATTGTGTTCTTAAAGCTATTGTATTTACATAAAACCCTATTTGATTATTCAAATCTACATGATCTCTTCCTGCGACAGGAACTCCAAGAACTATATCGGTTTGCCCCGAGTATTTGTATAAAAACAAGTTTAACAATGCTGTTAATCCCATAAAAACAGTTGCTTCTTCTTGTTTTAAAATAGGATTTAACCAAGACAGTAAGTCTGCTTTTATTTCAAACACTTCAGAACGCCCTTGATATGTTTTCACCTTAGGTCTTATAAAATCGGTAGGTAAATCTAAAACTGGAAGAGTATCGTTAAATTGCGCTTTCCAATAATTACGAGCAGCTATTCCTTGAGAATTGTTTAAAGTATTTTGTTGCCAATTTGCGTAATCTTTATAGTGTATATTTAGAGAGGGTAAATTTGAATTTTCATTATTACTTATTGCGTTATAGCATTTTTTTAATTCATTTTCTAAAATATCTATTGACCAACCATCTGCAACAATATGATGTACAACATAATGCAATATATATTCTTCTTCTTTTATTTTAATTAATTGAGCTCGGATAAGTAATTCAGAAGATAAATCAAATATTTTTTGTGTAAAGTCATTTAATATTTCCGTAACATCCTTTTTCTTATCTCTCGTATTATGTTGTTCAACGGTAAAAGGAACTATATTTTTATTTCGTATTATTTGATAAACAGTACCATTATGATCTTCTCTAAAATTTGTTCTCAAACTTTCATGACGATTAATTATACTAATAAAAGCATCTTCTAAAGTATTAACATTTAATTTACCAGATACTATTTTTGTATTAGATATATTATACGCTCGGTTTAAGTTTGGAAAGCGGCATAGCACCCAAAGTCTTTTTTGCGAAGAAGACAGTACATAATTTGTATTGGATGCAACGGGTTTTATATGCTCAAAAACTTCCTTCTCAGAGTTACTAATAAGTTTGGCTTGTTTTTCTATCGTTGGATTTAAATATAAACTCTTTAATTCAGCTTGAATATTAAATTGTTTTTTCAACTCTCCAAGTAATCTGGCAATAGTTAAACTATGACCTCCTAACCTAAAAAAGTTTTCTTTAACAGAAATATCATTTTTTAAACCCAATAGCTCCTTCCATATTTTAGCTATTTCTTTTTCTGTTTCATTTTCTGGCAACACTATATTTTCTTCAAATACAGTAAACATTTCTGCTTTTTTTAACTTTTTCTCGTCTACCTTCCCATTAATAGTCATCGGCAACTGCTCCATAAATATGTAGCGAGAAGGCAACATATAAGAAGGAATAAAATCACTAATAGTTCCCTCAATATATGTTGAGTCTATTTTTTCACTAGTTTCAATAAAAGCTACAATTTCATTTACTTGAAATTGGTTTTTTTCTACTAATATATGAGCAAGACGTACTCCTGTACATTTCTCTATATTCGTTTTTATTTCTCCAGTTTCTATTCGATAACCTCTTACCTTAACTTGATTGTCTAATCGTCCTACAAACTCTAAGTTACCTTGATAATTCCACCTAACTAAATCGCCTGTTTTATATAGTCTTGATACATTATCTTTAGGACTCTCCATAAAACTCTTATGGGTAAGCTCTTTATTATTTAAGTAACCTCTACCTACTGATTCTCCTCCTATATAAAGTTCTCCAATAGCTCCTACAAGCTGCAAGTCTAAATACTCATTAAGCACAAAACATTGTGTGTTAAAAATAGGGCGTCCTATGTCTAGCGGTTTATCTATAGCTACCTTTCCAATAGTTGTGATAACGGAAACTTCTGAAGGTCCATAGGCATTATAAATATCACAAACACCTTTCCAATTTTTAATTAACTCTTTACTCCAGTGCTCACCTCCGATTACTAATGCCGTGATATTTTTAAAATCTTCAGGGTTTAGATTTGAAATTAGAATAGGAGGAATTAACGCATGTGTTATTTTTTTTCTTTAATAAAAGAAGATAATTCTTCAGGAATTGTTCTGATTTCCTCTGGAACAATTATTAACGTACTACCAAGTGTTAAAGCGTTTATCCACTCAAAAACAGAAGCATCAAAGCTTATTGATGCAAACTGAAGAACTCGAGAATTAGGGGTGAAGTTTAATATTTGGCGACAAGAGAGTATCAAATTTTGAGCATTACTGTGTGACAGTAGACAGCCTTTAGGTAAACCTGATGATCCTGAGGTATATATGGCATACGCCAAATCAGAAGAAACGCTTTTAACGAAAGTATTGTCCGTTTCCTGTTTTTCTATAGCTTCAACGACTTGCTGGTCATTGAGGTTAATAATGGCATAATTCTCAAACGCTTTTTTGTCAATGTTTTTATCACATATAATAAATTGTGCTTTTGAACTTTCTAAAATATGTTTTATTCTACCCTTTGGTGTTCCTGAGTCTAGTGGTAAATAAATTCCTCCTGCTTTTAAAACTGCTAAAATACAAGAGAATGTTTCTATAGATCTTTGTGCGTGAATAACTACAAAATCACCTTTTTTAAGCCCTTTACTAATTAGGTAGTTTGCTATTTTGTTAGACTTTAAGTTTAACTCTTGATAAGAAATTTTTGTATTGAGATATTCTATTGCAATACTCTCTGGGTTTTTTAATACTTGTTGTTCAAAGGCAGCATGTATACAAGTATTATCAATTTCCTGTTCCTCTCCCTTGCTTAATGAAAGTATCTTTTTCTTAAACTTTTCAGTAGAAAGATTTATTTTTTTTATTGGAGTATTGGGATCTGTAACAATACTTTCTAATAAATTTATAAAAGATTCTGCAATACGCTCGATAGTGTCTCCCTCAAAAAGCGTTGTATCGTATTCCCATTCTATAGTAATATCTTCCTCTTTTTGATTCATATAAAGCGTTAAATCGAACTTAGAAGAATAGTACGCCTTTTTTACCTTATTAATAGTTACATCCTCGGCAAAAACTCCTGAGCTTTCTGTACTATTTTCTAGAGCAAACATAATTTGAAATATAGGAGAGTGCCCTAATTCTCTTATAGGATTTATGTTTTCTACTAGAAAATTAAAAGGATAATCCTGGTATTCAAATGCTTGAATAATGTTTTCTTTGTTCTGTTCAATAAACGATAAAAATGAAATATTGTCTCTTACTTCGTTTCTCAAAATCATTGTATTTACAAACATTCCGATTAGGCCTTGCACCTCCTTTAATGATCGGTTGGCAACGGGTGTTCCCATAACAATATCTTGCTTACTACTCCATTTTCTTAATAGTATAGCAAAAGCACTTTGTAAGGTAACGAACATGGTTACACCATGCTTTGCATTAAATTTCACTATTTTATCATAGAGTTCTTTTCCAACACTATGTTTAAATGCAGTTCCTTGATATGACTTTACCTTTTGCCTAGGGTGATCTAATGGCAAACTATGTAACAAAGGAATACCTTTCAATTTGTTAACCCAAAAACTTTTTTGTTCCTCTAAATAAGTATCGGTAAACTTATTTCGTTGCCAAGTGGCATAGTCGGCATATTGAATAGGTAATTTTTGAAAGGTATTTTTATTACCGTTGATAGCATTTTTATAAGCAAATTTTAATTCCTCTTTAAAAATGTTCATGGACCAACCATCTATTGCGATATGCGGAATTGCCAGTAAAAGGAAAGACTTTGTATCAGAAACTTTAACTAATCTAACTCTTAACATGTATCCTTTACTCAAATCGAAAATAGTTCTGAACACTTTTTTCTGCTGCTCTTTTAAAAAGTTTTCTGAAAATGCATGTTCATCACAGTTTACTATTTCCAATAAATCTGTTGGCTTGTCTAGTAAAATAGAAATTGGTGCATTGTTTTCATTTAATTGGATAACTGTTCGCAATACTTCATGTCTTTCAACTATATCACATAACGCTTTGTTTAAAGCATTACTGTTAACTTCTCCCGAGAATTCAAAAATTTCCGTAACATTATATATACTTCTATCTTCAACTACTTTATCTATTAACCAAAAGCTTTCTTGCTGAAAAGAAAGTACTCTTTCTTTGTTTTTTTCGGTATGTACAGTGATTATTTCCGAATCGCTTTTTTGTTTGTCTTCTCGTTCTAAAAATTCAGCTAATAGCGCTATGTTTGAATACTTAAATATTTCTGTTAACGTTACTTTTCTACCTAATAAAGTTTGAATTTTTGCTATAATTTTCATCGCCGTTAACGAATGTCCTCCTATAAAAAAGAAATCGTCATAAACACCTATTTTATCAAGCTCTAATGCATCCTGCCAAATCATACAAAGTATTTTCTCTATATCTTTTACGGGAGGTACGTAATCGTTCTTGATAACATTGTTTGTATCTGGTAATTTACTATAATCAACTTTCCCGTTGAGTGTCATCGGTATTTCTTCTATAAAAATAACCGAAGAAGGTAGCATATTGGTGGGTAAATACAGTTTCATTTTCTGAAACAACTCACTCTCGGTAATAACAATATCTTTATTTAAAACAAGATATACTACCAGTGAGTTAACATTGTTTGTGTCTTTTTTTGCCACAACAATACATTCACTTATCTCATCCATTTTATTGATAAGCGTCTTTACCTCTCCTAATTCAATGCGAACTCCTCTAATTTGAACTTGGTTATCTGATCTACCAACATATTCTAACACTCCTCCAGGAAGCCATCTAACTATATCTCCAGTTTTATATAACCTACTCTTAGTTAATTCGGGAAGGTTAATAAACTTTTGCTCTGTAAGTTTTTGGTTGTTGTGGTATCCATTAGAAACGCCAACGCCTCCTAAAAGCAATTCTCCTTTGGCTCCTATAGGCACTTGTTGTAAAAGATTATTTACCACATAAGCTTCCACATTATCTAATGTTTTTCCTATAACTGGTTTTTCGTGATCTGTCATTACACTAATATGACTCACCACAGAGCATTCTGTTGGCCCATATACGTTAAACGCGGTCACATTGTATTGTTTACAATAGTTTTTAATTTCTTCCAGTAAACGCTGTCCTGTAGCCTCACCTCCTATTACCAAATTAGGTGCTGTATGTATGTTACCCGAAGAAAGTCCTGATAAAAGAAACTGCAGTTGAGAGGGACTAACGTCAACCACTTTAACTTCCATTCTATGTAAATATTTCCAAAAATCTTCTGGAGACTTTTCTTTAGCATCTTCTAATAAAACCAAGGTTCTCCCTTGATAAAATTGTGTAAGTGCATTTAGAGAACCATCAAAAGTAAATGTAGAATTCCAACCCCAATTTTGATCTATATCGATTTCCTTTTCTTTGAAAAACACAGAAAAGTTATGAGCTAAATTTAAAATTCCTTTATGGTCAATTCTAACACCTTTTGGTTTCCCCGTTGTTCCAGAAGTATACATTACATAAAGTAAATCTTCTCTACTCATTTCTAACGCTAAGTTAGCTGTGCTATTTTTTTCTAGAACTATTTGTAATTCAGGATTGTCTAAAATAATTTTCTTAGAATCATCTACAGGTAATTTTGAAGCATATTCTTCAATTGTAATAATAGAGCGAGCTACTGCATCGGTAATGAGCTGCGAAATT
The DNA here is from genome assembly GCF_029853675.1 of Tenacibaculum tangerinum. Classification (NCBI taxonomy): domain Bacteria; kingdom Pseudomonadati; phylum Bacteroidota; class Flavobacteriia; order Flavobacteriales; family Flavobacteriaceae; genus Tenacibaculum; species Tenacibaculum tangerinum. The sequence goes on from NZ_CP122539.1 coordinate 2,031,025, forward strand.
CTCGATTCTGGAAATTCTGGATTAATGGGTACATAAGCTAATCCTGCCTTCATAACTCCAAGGATACTAATAATTTGGTTAAACGATTTTTCTAAACAAATTCCAACTAAATCTCCTTTTTGGTAACCTTCATTGTAAAATTTTCTGGAAAGTTGATTCGCTTTTTCATTTACCTGCTTATAGGTGAGTTTATTATTTCCTTGAATTAATGCTATTTTGTTAGGCGTTAATTTCGCATTATATTCAAACAATTCATGGAAAGCATTTGTATTTTCATGCGTTGTAACTCGATTACCTTGCCAATTTTGTACTTGTAATACATCGCTTTTAATACAATTACCAAGTGAAGAAATACTTGCTTTCGGATCTTTTATTATGGTGTATAAAATATCTTCATAATATTTACAGAATCTTTCTATGGTTGTAATATCGAAAAGATCTGTATTATACTCAAGAGTCATACTCAACTCTCCATTAACCTCCATCAAATTTGGTACTAAATCGAGCTTTACATGTTCTTGTTTAAATACTTCCCAACTCACTTTTGCCCCATCCATTTTAGGCAATGTTAATCTATCCCAGTTAAAAGCTACTGAGAAAAAAGGAAAACGACTTACATCTCTATTTTTTAATCCTTTTTGAATTAATTCACTAAAAGGATAATCTTGATTTTCGTAAGCACTAAATAGTTTATACTTTACTCTAGATAAAAAGTCAAGTATACTTTCTTCTGGCTCTATTTCACATAATATTGGATAAATATTAGCACAAAAACCAATCATTAAATCACTATTAGGTATTGTTCTACCGTTAAAAGCAACTCCAATTACCGACTTTTTTTGCGATGACAAACGGTAAAGAAGCACCTGAAAAGCGGCAAATACTACCATGAAATATGTGCAATTGTTTTCAACCGAAAAATCTTTAAGTTCTTTAAAGAAATCCTTTTGAAAATTCATTAAGTAAGATGAACCATTATATTGATTGCTTAAAGGACGAGCATGATCTAATGGTAAATCTAATACTGGAATTTCGGTATTAACCTCATCTAACCAGTATTTTTCTTGAAGTTTAAAGTGTTTTTCCTCAGATTGAACAAGGCGCCATTTCACAAACTTATCAAAGCCCATTGTTTTATCGAGTTTGGCGTTCAAGTTGTTGTAATAAGCCGCTAATTCAGTATATAGTACACTTACACCCACTCCATCAATCGTAATATGATTACAGCTCAACACAATTACAGAATAATTCTCGTTAATTTTCAAAACAGTAAGTCTGTGTAACGACTTACTTAAATCGTATTGTCTGCTAGCTTCTTGTTTTAAAAATTCTTCTATAAATTTCTCTGAATTTTGTTCTTCTTCCATTTGAAGAACACCAATAGATATTGCAAACTGTTGGTGAAATGTTTGTTCAAGGGTTTCTTCATCAATAGTTATTCGCATTCCATTATGACGGTCAGTAACTTTTTGATATGCCTTTTGAAGTTTATCAATATCTAGCGCTCCCTCAACTTTTAAAGCCCAAGTTTGGGAATTTGTCATCATTGCTCCTTTACTAACTTTTGATAAAACTAGCAATGCCTTTTGGTCACCTGTTAACGGTAATGTGAAATTTTCCTGTTGAAAAATATCGTCTTCCCTGTCTTCTTTAATTACCCTTTGAGTTTCTATTTCCGTTTTAGCCTCTTCCATAAATTCTGGAGAAACAATCGGGCAAAGAGAATCACGTCTTGAATTTTCCTCACTTTCAACTTTTTCTTCCTGGACATTTTCTAAAAGCGAAATACTATTCCTAAAATTTTGTGATTCTATATTATGAGGAGACGTTATAAAATTAACTTCATTAATTCCTAAACTAAAGAAATATTGTATTTGCGCTTTACAATATTCTGTTGTTCCTATTAATACACGTTTTTTAATGCATTTATCTATATAACTCTTAAGTACATATTCTTTTTCTTCAGAACTTAATGTAGATAAAACTTCTCCTATTTTTTTATCATTAGTTATAAAGTTTAGCCAATAGCTATTGTTTTCTTTCGCTCTTTCATATAAAAATTGGTAAGCGTTGTCAATAGCTTCTTTTTGTGTTTCTCCAGTAATACATAAAACTTGTAATGTAATATGTTTTGTTTGTAGATTTAAGTTGTTTGAATTTGAGTTCTTTTTAGAAACAGCTATTTTTTCGGCAATTTTGCTATCTATGTCTTTAGTATACTGAATTACCGAATTCATACTCAAAGATTCTGCAAATTCATACTCTTCAAAATTGTTTTTTAAGGTTATCTGTAGTGATGTAAAATTATTACTTGCTATGCTTTTTTTACCTAATAAGTCTTCTGTAATATTAAAAAACAGTCTGTTATCGAGGGTGTAATTCCCTAGTGATTCATTTGTACTTGCAAAAGATCTATGATTCGTTTTTAATACAATATTAAAAGGTAAATCCAAGAGCTTATCGCTATTTGTTTCCACCCAATTTTTAAGTGTATGTTCAGATACAGTTTCATCAAAATAGCAATGAAATACTACTTCTTTACTACCTATTTTATCTGAAAAAGAAAAAAATGATCCCTCAGTAAGATTATCCATATCTTTATCTGTAAGGAGCATTGAAATACCTAATTTATTTTTAAAAACCTGTTTCTCCTGAGAATGTAATTGTTGTTCTTTCTCAGTATATGCGTTCGCCTGAAATTCAGGTTCACGAAACACCTTCTCTTTTGAAAGAGAAGCTATAGGATTAACGAGTCCTTTTCTTTTTAATTTAGGTTTAGTCTTTTTTTTTCAGCCCAGAAACCTGCTTCTTTCATTTTCTTGATAGCATTGTGAACGGCATCAATAATTTTATTTAAATCATCATCCGTATGTGCTGTTGAAATAAAACATGTTCTTCCTTCCCATACATACACCCCCTCCTTAATAACATGATAAAAGAAAATGTCAAGTTCTAAAGGTTGAAATGCGAAACTCAAATTACCAGACATTGAGAAACGGAAGTTCGAACCAAACCTATGAACTTTTAATGGAACCTTATGGTACGCTATTATATCGTCAAGAATAATACACATTTCCTCTGTTCTTTCATTCAATTCATTCTGTAATGCAGGACCTTTTGTTAGCATTTCTTTTATTGCGGCATTCACAGCTGTCATTGCTAAAGGATGTTTACAAAATGTACCTGCAGTATAGGTTTGGTTTCCTATTGGAGCAGAATCATCTCCATAGCTCCAGTATCCCCCATCAACCCAGTCCATACACCAACTTTTACCCGCTACAATACCAACAGGTATTCCCGCTGCTATAGCCTTACCATACGTGGTTATATCTGCCTCAATATCAAACCATTCCTGCGCTCCTCCTAACGCTAATCTAAACCCTACTAGAACTTCATCAAAAACTAGAATAATATCTTTTCTTTTAGTTATTTCTCTAATATTTTTTAAAAACTCTCCAGGGTTTTTGTTTCCTATATAATTTCGTACAGGTTCAACAATTACTGCGGCAATATCGTGAGCATTTTCTTCAATAAAAGAAAGCGCCTTTACATTTCCATACGGAAGTATTAATGTATCTTCTATAGCAGATTCGGGTATTCCAGGAACCATTCTTTTAGATTCAAATCTATCTGATTCTATATCTGGAACTACCAAAACGTTATCGCAATGTCCGTGATACGAATTTTGAAATACTACAATTTTCTTTTTTCCACTAGCTGCTCTTGCTATTCTAATAGCTGTCATAACTGCCTCAGTACCCGTGTTGGAAAACAACACACGATCCATATTAACCGTTTCCGCAATTAATCTTGCATTTTCCGCAGTTAACTCCGATTCGGGGCCTATTTGATACCCTTTTTCTATTTGCTCTTGCAAAGATTTCTTCAAAAAATCAGGGTTATGTCCAAACAATGTTGATCCAAATCCCATTGCAATATCAACATATTCATTATTGTCAACATCCCATATTTTTGATCCTTTGGAGGTATTGGTAACTATAGGGTATAAAAGTTCTTTTGTTTCTACTCTAAAGCCTGATGAACTTTTACGGTTATTACATAAATAAGGTCTTGACTCTTGCGCTATTCTTTTTGAGCCTAATGTTTTAGCACTATATTCTTCAATAAATTCATTTAAATAAATTTCTTGCTCTGGAGTAAGTTCTTTAGCTTTTTTAGTATCCACCCATGCTGTTGACGCATCATCATTTTTACCATTCACTGCCGTAGATCCCGATTGCGAAAAGGTCATTTTTCTTGGTGTAAAAGTCTTGAAATTCCCATTATGTGCTTTATCACTCTGCACATCAGAAACTCTGGAAAAACTTTTAATTTCCTTTGGTTTCTTTTTAAAAGAATAATTCTGTGAAAACTCTTTGGTAACTGTATTGTTTTCTATTTTTGGTAATGTTTTTTCAGCTTGAAACTTACTTTCGGCATAAACAGGTTCTTCAATTTCTTCTAAAGGTAATTCTTCAGAATTCTCTCTTACATAAGAGGTTATTTTTTCAATGGTGTTTATATTTTCAAAAATATCCCTCATCGATATCGCTACACCATAAGTTTCTTTTATTTTTCTAGTTACTGACATCATAGTAAATGAGTCTGCTCCTATTTCTAATAAAGGCACTTTTAATTCTATATCTTCTGCATCATACCCCATGGTATCAGCAAAAAGAGTTCTAATATTTTCTTGTAATTTCATTTTGATTTTGATTTTGTTTGTTCTAATAACACCAGCTTAATTTTAAAATGTCAAATGCATAAAGTGGATTATAGTTAAAGTTGATTTAGGCTAAAACTAAAATAACAGCAATAGCTACGAGTTAATTTTTTAACTGTAATCAAACTAAAAAGAAACGGTTTTTATGCGTTGTTTTTAAAATTTGTTGGGGTTAACTGGAAGTAGTAAAAAGAAACTATAGTTCTTATTTAATCCAATAAGAAAATTTCACATAATTTCTTTTTATTAAAATGTATAAATATTTGTTTTAAACATATTCATCAGTTTGTTATCTGTAGCTTTTCACAAATAACTTCAACTAATGTGCTAACTGAACTATATTGAAAGAAATCTACTACAGATAATTCTGTATTAAATAGTTCGTTAATTTCATTTTGTGCTTGTGGTATCATTAATGAATTTAACCCAAGATCAAATAGGTTTTCTTCTTCATCAATTTCATCAAGATTTAAAAGTTTTATCCAGATAGCTAAAACCTGTTCTTTTACTGACTCATAAGACTCCTTATCTTCTTGATTTGCCAGTTTGTTTCCAATTAAGTCTGAAATTTCTTGAACAGTGGTATGCTGAAATAAATCAACAATTGTTAATCCACATTTATATTTTTCTTCAATTTTATTGAATACTTGCGGTAAGATTAGCGAATTTCCTCCAAGATCAAAAAAGCTATCTTCTTTTGAAAATTCGTCTGTTTTTAAAACCTCTTCAAAAACTGTAGTTACGTAGTTTTCAATACCACCTGCATTTAAAACAACATCTTCTGTATTTTCATTTAACGATGTTGTAAAATCTTCGGCAAGGACTTTTTTCAATACAGGAATTGTTGTTCCAAACTCATCTTTTAAGTGCTTTTTAAAACTAGTATTCAAATCATCTTCTGATCCAAAAACTTCTACTTGTTTATACATTGAAGTTTTTAAAGATAAATAAGGCTGCATAAAAAGATTATTTTTATCAACACCAATAAATGAGTTTGATATTCCTTTAGCTAACACATTGTACATGGCATTTAAAGCGTTTTCAGGCTTTAAAATATCAAAACCTTTTCGGGCTGCCAACTCTGGAAACTCAATGGCCTTTCCAAGTCCTGTATTTTCCCAAATAGACCAAGAAATATTCCAAACCTTTAACTTTTCTTGTTTCGTTGTAATTGATGTTAATGCCTTTTGAAAACTATTAGCTCCTGCATAAGCAATAACTCCTACTCCTCCAAAATATCCGTTTAACGAAGAAAAATTAATGAAATTAGATATTTCTAATTCAGATGCTACATTGTAAAGATTAAAGCTTCCTTTTACTTTTGTTTGAATTTGATGTTTAAATTCTTCGGTAGAGAAATTACCTAAAGCATCCATTTTAAAATCGGCTGCTAGATGAAAAATACAATCGATATTAAATTCAGTTAATTTTTGCTTTAATGTTTCGTAGTTATTTAAATCTGCACTTAAATAGGTTATACTTGAGCTCATATTGGTGAGTTCTTTATATTCCTCTAGCTTTTCTTTATTCAGTGTATCAAAAGCACTTCTTCCTAAAAGTACTAGGTTTACATTGGCTCTTTTAAGTAAGCTTTTTGCTAAAGCTATGGCAATACCACCCAATCCTCCTGTTATAAGATAAGTTTCATTATCTTGAGGAATAAATGATTTTGCGTAATTATGTCCTTGCGCCTGGCTTAATTTAGAAACAAAACGTTTAGTATCGCGATAAGCAATTTCTCTTTCAAACTCATGAATTGTTTTCGCTTCATTTATTAGTAAAGTCACATCAGTTAAGCTGTCTAAGTCAATGTGTTTACAAGAAATCCCCTTTAATTCTTCATGAATTGCATGCATCATTCCTATTTGAGAGCCTGCATTTATCTTGGTTACTTCATTTAAAAGAACCTGTTGGTTATTTTTACTAACCAAAATTAACTGTAAAGACTTTTTTTGGAGTTTACCAAGAGCCTTAGCAAGGTGTAAAAGGGTTAATGCATTTTTTTCTGCAATTATACTGGCATCCTTTTCATTTTTATATTCTCTTGATTCTATAATAATAGTATCAAGTTGAATGTTACTTAAAGATATATCTTCTAAAAGTTTCAAAAAGTCTTCTGAACAATCTTGGTTAAGACCATATTGGTTCTTTGAAATTTTATGAAAACTGTCTGAATTTAAAGCAAATACAACGTTTGTATCATTAGGTAAAGCCTCAAAATTAATAGCGGATTCTTCTTGTGGAAAAACCAGTACCGTTTTAGGTTCAATATCAATAGATTTTGAAAGTTTTTTTGGCTTCCAAGTTTGTTCTAAAACAGTAGTATCGTACGTATTATTTTCTGACACGGTATTTGAACTAGAAGATTCCGTATTAAAATCTCCAGCCTCGAGCATTTTTGTAAGTTTCCCTTTTTGTATTTTTCCAATCGACGTTCTTGGAATTTCATTAGGTTCTACTCTTACAATTTTACTAGGCGTGAATCCAAAAAGAATGGAAACCTCTCTTCTTATCGTTTTTTCGATTTTTTCCGAAGCAGCCCCCTCTTTTTTAGTGTGATAAAATACGGCTACATTATCAGTAAAACTTCCTTCATTTCTATACGGAACTACAGCTGTAGATGATGGTTCTACATCAATATTAGCATCAATATATTCCTCTATCTCATGACATGAAAGGTTTTGACCATTAATAATTAAAATGTCTTTATTTCTTCCAACAATGGCTACTTCTTCATTTTCTACAAATGCAATATCACCTGTATCAAACCAATTATCATCAGTAAATGCTTCTTTATTAACATCTGGTCTCTTATAATAAGAATCAAGGATAGTAGCTCCTTTAATCTGTAGTTTTCCGTGCTCACCTTCCTTTAAAAGCTTATTATTCTCATTTACAATTCTAACATCTATTCCAGGAACAGGGCTTCCAACACTAACGTACTGATTACTTATTAAAGTTAAATCAAAGTTTTTATTGAACAATACTGCCGAACAAGTTTCCGACATTCCCCAAGCTGGGAATACAGCTCTTGAACTCAATTTAAAAGGCTTAAATAATTTTAAAAACTTATGAACTTGTGAAGCTACTACCTGTTCTCCACTATTCATAATAAATCGAAGCATTGACAAATCAAGTCGTGATTTAGCTATTTCTTCTGTAAATGAGCTTATCAAGTTAAATGCAAAATTTGGTGCCCAAGTTATGTTTACTTTAAATTGACTACATAATTCCATCCAACGCAATGGTTTTTGTAGTATATAATTAGTATTTACCTGAATTTGAGAACACTTACTAACTACATCTCTAACATGAAACATAATTATTCCTCCAACATGATCTAAGGGTAACCAATTTAAACTAATTTCTTCCTTTGTAAAACCATTCGCTGCAATAGTTGCCGCACACCTATTAATAAGTCTTCGATGCGTTTGTGGTACTAATTTTGGAGCACCTGTACTACCAGAAGTCATTAAATAAACCGCAATATCGTCTGGCTTTACATCAAACGTATTTAATTTTTTAGTATTATTTATTACTTCTTCATAAGCAATAACTTTTACCAAGGTGTTCGTGTTTTCTTCTAAAAAACTTTCTATAACTTCTATCTCATCCTTATTACAAACTACAATGCTTTTAGAGAATTGATTAACAACAGATGCTAATTTACTAGCTGTTGGTACACTCTTAGTATACTGTTTTGGAAATGCCATTGGAATCATAGGAATTCCCTTTAAAATCCCTCCCCAAAAAACCTCTATATACTGCTCCATATCGGGCAGTTGCATTATAACAGGTGTTTCTCTATCTATTTTAAGTTCCTCAAAAGCCCCTGCAACCGTTTTCGCATTTTCTAATAAACTACCATAAGTTACTGTATTAGTTCTTCCTTGGTTATTTATTAAAGTTATGCCTTTATCACTATTTTTTGAAGCCTCTACTAAACTTTCAGAAAGTGTGTTCTCTGCTACTGTATTAGCAACTACTCCTCCTGAAATAATTGCTTGTTTTGATACAGAAATTTGTTTGTTTGATTCTAATTCAAAACTTTCTTTTTGGCTATACTTAAGTTCCAAAGAAGGGTATTCATCTGTTAACTTTTTTGCTAGTAGCTCTGTATAAACTTCATCAAAAATTGGCGTTTCTGTTAAATCCTTATTATCTAACTCACCATCCTCTGTTAATGGAAATCCCGTTAGTTGAACTATTTTGAATTCATCATCTACAAGCTCTACAATTTTACTCTTAATATCATCTTCTTCAACTATCTGAGTACTTAATATGTAAAGTATCGTAATAGTAGTTCCTTCTTTCGTTTCTTTTTGTCTTAACTGACAATCATAAATCCCTTTTATACCTATGATTGATTTTCGAATCAGGAATTCATTTTCTGTAATATTTTTTGTTGTTAATATATCCATTTTGATTAGTTTAATGAGGTTCTTTTTAATTCTCTTTCGTCTAAAAACTTGTGAATTCTATTCCAAAAAGTAGGGTTATCATTTGACGAAAGAAATATTCCTCCCATATCAACATTTAGATCTCTGTATTTTTCATCCTCCATCATTACTTCATGTGCTTTTTTTAAATTCCAATAAGGAATATCAGGACGAAGATGGTGTGTTAAATGATAATTCTCATTATGTATACTTGAAAAAAAGGCTTCGATAGGATGACTAAACCTGTTCCATGATTGATTTATATCGTTAGGGTTTTTTATTAGTAAAAAATGTTCTGAGATACCAATAAACCAACCCTGCCATGGAAATATAAGAAAGAAAGGAGCAAACCATAGAAGAATTAAGTATAATAGCCAACCTTGCCACGCAAAAACACCTATAATAGCAACCCAATATCCCAATATTATTTTTGCTTCAAGTGATCCTTCTTTAATATAGCCTACACGATCATTAATTAAAGCTTTCGCATAAACAAACGCATTACCAAATAACATAGGTTTTAATAAATGTTTTTTAATAAATGACTTTTTATCTAGATCTTCGTACAAACCAAAATGATTATAAAACCTCAAATCTGGATCTTTTTCTTCATTACCTATATAATTATGATGATGTACTACATGAGAATTAATATAATCATCAAAACCTAAAAAAATAAGGTATCCTGTGAGGTATTTCCCTACAAAATCATTGAACCAAGTATTTTTAAAAAGTACTCCATGCCCAGCATCGTGTAATAATGTTACAAATGCTCGTTGTCTAGTACCTATTAATAACACTGCTAAAGGATAAAAATACCAGCTTTGAAGAACCAAGTAAACACTAGCACCTATAAATAAATAGTCAATCAATAGTCCAAATAAGGCTCGGTAATTATTGGGGTTAGATAAAACATCTAGTTTTTTAAGTATATCCCTATGGAATTTATGGTTTTTCATATTTATAATAATTTTATTTTAATTCAAAAAAGTTAGTCTTATGACTAACCTATTTTGATAAAAACTTTCCCAAAACATTATTTTCATCATAAATAGTTTGGTAACAAGTTTTTACATAAACAATTTTAAATCAGAACTGGTAATACTTCAGAGTTTTCTTCTAATGTACATTGACAAAGTAGCCGGTGTTCTTCTATAGAAAAGCCTAGTCTCTTCAATAATTTTTTTTCCTTAGAAGTTATTTCTCCCAAGTCACCGTAGTTTGTTTTTACAAGACACCTGCCACATCTACCCTTCAAACATTGAAAAGGTATCACTGTATCAAAATCATAAAGATCTGACATTGAAGTTCCTTTTTTAAATTCAAAGGACGATTCTCCAATAGTTATTTTCTTCATTTAAAAATGTAATTTTCTTTTATTGACCTTTCTTAAAAAAAGTCCCTAAATTATTTTCTGTTCTTATCTCGTTATGATTAAAATTATCTTCTCCACTTACCAATACGCATCCGTAACCTGATTTTTTTAATTGAAAAAAACCTCCATGTCCATGAAATTCATCATGCTCTGGATAAACTTTTACTTGAGTAGGAACAAATCGTGATGAAAACGCAAATCGTGTTGATCTTTCACTTACATTAGGATGTGAACCATGAATACATTTTGATGTAAATAATATAAATTCTCCAGCCTTCATTTCAATGGATTTACTTTCCATTTGGTCTGGATCCCATTTAGGATCTATTTTGAATTCTTCAAAATCGTACCCATAAAAATTATCTTTTTCTATAGGAGTATATTCGCTATCTCTTCCTTCAGATACTGGTAATGCCTCGTTATAGTATTGTTTTTTATGTGTTCCTGGTAAAAATTTCATACATCCATTTTCAATGGTTGTATCGGTAAAAGCTGTCCATGCAGTAATTTCTATATCTTCGTTTTCGCCAGTAATAGTAGGTTGTAAAATTGGCGCACCTGTAACATATTGAAATGTTCCAACTTGGTGCCAATCTGTTCCCGAACTTTTAGGAAATTTTGGAAAAAACTCCGTTCTCCAACATAAAAGATCCTCCCCTAAAATAATTTTTACTTTATCTAAAACTTTTTCATTAGATATATGATCAGAAAGCTCTTGAACATCAAAATGTCTATCCCAACCAACATTATTCTTATGCATTGCACGATCTTGAACCATACTTTTTGCTCGAATATTTTTTAGCATACTTTTTGCTTCTTCTTGATCGTATGCTTTAAAAGGTCCTACAACACCATCTTTATCAAAAATGGCCTTTATTTCTTCGGTACTTAGATGATCTAAATTCATTTTCTTACATTTTGTTTTTGTTAATTATATAATTTAGTTATCTCCACATCTTAACACCTCAAATTGGTACTTTTTAAAAAAGTGTTTTTTTGAGAAAACTTTAGATTTTCTCAAAACATTAATCAAGACTGGAGTATTTTTTCACTTGTTAACCTTAATATTTGTACTACCAATTAAACCATAACGTAGCGCATACATAAAGTGAATCGGTATCAATAGTTTAAGGCAATTTTTTATTTTTTTGTTAGGAATAATTTCAATTAGAAAATTTATATTCAGTATTAAATCTCTCTAATTTATTGCAGTGTAATTCGACGTTTTTTCTTTCATCAATTTATGTAATTCATTCATATTGTTATTCATAAAAAAATGTCCTCCATCAAACTCAAAATAATTGAATTCATTTGTGGTATACATTTTCCAATTTTCAACGTACTTTGGAGGGCAAACAAAATCATTACTACCTGCTATTGCTATTATGGGAATATTCAGAATTTTTTGCGGTTTGTAATTATAGCAATCAATTACTTTAAAATCAGCACGCAATATAGGTTCTATAAAATCTAATAACTCAGGCTCATTTAAAATTTCCTTCGGAAGTCCACCATATTCTTTAACTTGATTCCAGAAATCTTCCTTCTCTAAATTGTAAAGAGGTTTTCTTTTTTGTATATCATGTGGCGCTGATCCTGCCGCTAAAACTAATTGCTTTATATTTTTCCCTTTTAAGGCAAGCGCCAATTCGTAGGCAATAAGTGTACCCAAACTATATCCAAAAAAATAGGTTGGAAGCTCAGGTAATTGGCTAAGTTCTTCTACTAAATTTTCCGTTATGGTATCTATAGTATCAACAAGAGGCTCTTTTATACATTTTCCTCTTCCTGGCAGGTCTACAATTAAAACCTCTACGTTACTGTCCATCTTATTTGCGATAGGATACATTACAGCGGAAGTTGCTCCTGCATAAGGAAAAAAGACCCATCTAGATTCGTAGTTTTTAATACCTTGGTCTCTAAAAGACAACCAAGGCGAAATATTTTTATACTTCATGAATTATAATTCATCTATCAATTTTTTTCGATCTAATTTTCCACTGGATAGTAAAGGGAATTGTTCTTTAAACACAAATTTGTTCGGAATCATATAAATTGGTAGTTTCGTTTTTAACTGTTCTTTTATAAAGTTTTCCCTAAGTGCTGCATTGGATTTATAAAAAGCATATAAAAATTGATTTCCATTTTTTTCGTTCATTAAAACAACCGTTTCCTGTATATTTTCAATAGTTTTAAGCTGTTTTTCAATATCTGCTAACTCTACACGCAAGCCTCTTAACTTAACCTGAAAATCTTTTCTTCCTACAAAACATATGTCTAAAGACGTAACATCTCTATATACTATATCTCCTGTTTTATAAGCTCTTATGTTTCCATGGTTAGGAAGAGAAACAAATTTTAAATTGGTTAATTCTTCATTATTCACATAATTTCTAGCCAACCCTATACCTGAAATGTACAACTCTCCTTCCTCTCCGTTATTTTTATCTTTTAAATCGTTATCAAGTATCCATAGTTTAATATTACTAATAGCTTTTCCTATCGGCGCTATTGTATAATCTTGTTCTTTTTCTCTAAATGCATAATGAGATACATCTATACTAGCTTCGGTAGGTCCATATAAATTAATTAATATTCCTTGTAGGTTTTTAAAAAATTGATTGAACGTGTTAACGCTGGATATAGCTAGTTTTTCCCCACTGGTAAAGACATACTTTAACGATGCTACAGCACTTGCATCTTCTTTTATAGATAAATATTCGAGAAACAAACGAAATACAGAGGGTACAAAATGAATAACATTAATTTGGTGTTTATCAATTAACTTAAACATGAGTCTTACATCTTGCTCTCTACCGCTTGGAAGTAATACTACCGAAGCTCCGTACATTGACCACCAAAATATTTCCCATACAGAAACATCAAAAGTATATACTGTTTTAAAAAATAAGGTATCAGAAGAGGTAATAGGATATGCTTTTTGCTTCCAAATTAATCGGTTGTATAACCCGCCGTGTTCTATGGCAACTCCTTTAGGTTTACCTGTTGAACCTGATGTATAAATTACATACGCTAAATCATTTCCAGAAACCGATATTTCTGGACTTTTTTTAGAAAATATGCTTAAATCTATTTCCTCTAGCGAAAACTGCTTTCCTTCAAAAGCATCATAAATATCCTTTGTACTTGATACAAGCGTTTTTATCTTACTATCTTCAAAAATAGAACGAAGTCTTTCTTTAGGGTAAGAAGGATCTAAAGGTAAATAAGCTGTTCCTACCTTTGTTATTGCAAAAATAGTTGTCATCATTTCTATGGAACGCTCCATTAATATTCCAACTATATCACCTTTTTGTACTCCTGACTCAATAAGCATATTTGCTAACTGATTCGAACGTTCGTCCAGCTCTGAATATAAAACTTTCTGATCACCTTGAATTATAGCTACTTTATTTGCATGTACGCGAAAAGCTTCTTCTATTATCGAAAGTATATTATTATTTTCCATATATAAAAAATCGTGATTAGGCGTATAAAAACTCTTTAGCTATAAGAACTTCATGTATTTCCGTTGAGCCTTCAATAAGTTCCATAATTTTTGCATCTCTATACAATCGTTCTGTAAAAGACGAATTTAAATGACATCCTTTCGCCCCTAAAATTTGAATAGCTTTAGAGCTTACGTTAGTTGCTGCCTTTGATGCGACATATTTTGCTAAAAGTGTTTTACGTATCATAGAAAAATCAAAAGTTTCTCTAGCTCCAGCCGCAGCGGTGCAAAAACTTTTAGCAGATTCTACTTCTACTATCATTTCGGTTAATAGTTTCTGAACAAGCTGATGTTTATTTAACCTATCTTTTTCTCTTAAATGTTTCAAGGTTTCCTCTAAGGCCAATTCTGCAATTCCATAACTTCCACAGGCAGTTGTGTATCGTCCTTCATCTAAGCCAAAATTAATCGCTGTCGATACACCATCTATTTCGTTACCAATAGCGTTTTCTTTAGGAATTTTACAATCGGTAAATTCAATTTCAGCCAACATATTCGCACGTAAACCAAGCATGTTCGTTATTGGTTTAACTTTTACTCCATGTGTATCTTTTTCAACAATAACTGCAATTGTTTTATTGTTTAACTTACATAGTACCAAGAAAAAATCCGCTATTTGTCCTAATGTAATCCATCTTTTTACACCATTAATAGTAAAATGAGTTTGTTGATCTGTCAAATATGTATCAACAGCTCTTAAATCACTTCCTGCATTAGGTTCTGTTAGGGCTATTGCTCCAATTTTTTCACCAGAGGCTATTTTAGGCAGCCATTTTTCACGAATTTCTTTGGATCCAAATCGTTGAATAGGCTGAGTAACCATCCCTGTTACAGTTAACATATTTTCAACTGATCCGTGTCCTTTTGCCATTATTTTATGAAGAGACATCATGTCATAAGTATTCAAATCAAGCCCTCCATATTTACTTTTTACACAAGCTCCGAAATATCCCCTGTCTGCAATATTTTTTATTACAGAATCAGGGATATTTTGAGTTTCATCCATCTCAATAGCATGTGGTACAATATATTCTGAAACAAAAAGAGCTACTTCCTCTTCAAATTTTGAATTAAATGCCATCTCGCTCTAGCTATTTACTTTTAATCTTTCGTCGATAATTTCTGCAATAGCATTTACTGAGCTAAGATTTTCTAACGATACCTCTTCTGGGTCAAGTTCTATTTTGTATTCTTTTTCAATAAATAGAATAATTTGCATTGCAAATAACGAATGAACTAGTCCTAATTCAAAGAAGTTCTCATCATCATCAATTTCATTTCCTTGAAGAATTGGCTTAATACGCTCTCTAATTTTAACTTTAATGTTTTCCATTATTAATAATTGTTTAAATATTATACGTTATATGAATAAAATCCTTCACCTGACTTCATACCAAGGAGGTTTGCATTTACCATTTTTTTAAGTAAGAAACATGGTCTAAATTTATCGTCATTAAAACCATCTTGTAGCATGTAGAGTGATTTTAAAATTGTGTCTAAACCTATCAAATCAGCCGTTTCGAGTGGCCCCATAGTATGACCAAAACATTCTTTAAACAAAGTGTCAATATCTTTAGCTGAAGCAACTCCTTCTTGTAACATAAAAACGGCTTCGTTTACAAAAATCATCATGGCTCTATTTGTAACAAAACCTGGTGAATCGTTAACAACAAGTGTTCTCTTGTTTAATACACTCATTTGATCTTGTAAAAAAGCTACTGTTTCGTTATTAGTATGGTAGCCTTTAATTAATTCGACCATTGGTTTTAAAGGAACGGGATTCATAAAATGTACTCCAATTACATTTTCTGGTTTTGGTAATAAATTTGCAACCTTTGTAATAGATACAGCAGAGGTGTTTACCGCCCATTTCGCGTCTTCTTTACAAATGTTTCTTAATTTTTTATATACTTCCTTTTTTATATCCCAATCTTCCGTAACATTTTCAATTATCAAATCAGCATCTTTTGCTTCAGAATAATTGGTAGTAAAATTTATTCTTTCGATAATTTCATCTACCGACTCTTTCGATTTATAATGATTTTTATGAAACTTGTATAATCGAAGGTTTTTTCTAATTTGTTTTTCACTATTTTCTAATTGTTTTTCAGATATATCAATTAGAGTTACTGGAATTCCATATTGAGCGAAATTGTGGGCAACACCTGTTCCCATAACCCCTGCTCCCATAATTGTTATGTTAACAGACATTTTTATTATGTTTTAGTTGTTTTTATTAAATAATTTCTTGTAGCAAAAGAGTTTTCTAACCTTTAACACTTATGATAAAGTGTATATTTTTTTCTATTGTAGGATAAAAACTATAGAACCTTTTATTTGGTATTACTTTTGCAAATAGCAGCTATTTCTTGTAAATTACTTTCCCCTATTGTTTTCAGCGTTATACTTATTCCTAATTCTTGTTTAATTCTATTTCTAAAACGAACAATGCTTATAGGGTCTTTGTCAGCTAACGTTAGCTCTTTATTTTTTTCAAAAGACTCTTCAAAAATATCCGTGTAAATATTTTCAATTGATTTATGTGGCAATATTTTAGCAGAGGTATTAAATTTTGTATTATTGGTGTCGGCAAACCAAAACCTGCTTCTATTAAATGTATAAGCTGGAATTTCTATTTTTTCACATGAAAAAGGTTTTAATACCTCCTCCCAATTCACATTTATTCCATAGCTAGATAAGTTTGTTAGTGCGGTTAAAAGAGCAGTTCTTTCAAAACCAGGTTGACTAATACTTATGGTTGTAGTGTCAGGGTTTGACTCCCGTATTAAAGGCGTTAACGCCGCCTTAAATCCTATCTCTAAAAAACAATTCACACCACGATCAAGAATAGTATTCACGCCTTTTTGAAACCTCACTGTATCTCTTAAATGATTTGCCCAATACTGTTCTGTAATTTCCTTATCTGTTATAAATTCACCTTTTATATTAGATACTATATCTAATTTGGGTTTATTGATCTTTACATTCCTAGCATATTCGGTAAATTCTGCCATTATTGGATTCATAAAACGTGAATGTGCTGCGTGAGAAACAGAAAGATAATTAACGCTGATTTGTTGTTCTTTAAAGGCTTTTTCTACTTTTTCAAGTTCCTCTAAATGACCCGAAATTACGATGGCTTCTTTTCCATTAATAGCGGCAAAATCAACATCTGCTCCATTTTCTTTTATCACTTGTTTTACATGGGCTTCTTTCGCTATTATGGCCAGCATTCTACCTTCATCACCAACACTCTCCATTAACGACGCTCTTTTTTCTATTAGCTGTAATGTTGATTTTATATCCAAAATCCCTGCTAAACAAATTCCTGTATATTCCCCTATACTATGCCCTATTAATGAATCAGGGGTAACTCCCCAATGCATTAATTGTTTTGCAAATGCAATTCCAAAACTAAATATAACTGGATGTGCTGTTTGGGCAGACTCTAAAGCTTCTTCCGAGGCTTCAAACATGTTCTTTTTTAAGTCGTTACCACTAATTTGATAATATGCTTCTTGGCATTCATCTATCACCGAACGGAAAACAGGGTAATGTTTAAACATCCAACTTCCGATTTTTTTACCTTGTGACCCATGGCCAGAAAACACAAAAGTTAATTTAGAAGCTTTATTATTACCTAAATAATTAAAAAGTCCTAATTTCTTTTTTCCTTCTAAAAAAGCATGTAGCCTTTTAGCAAGCTCTTTTTTAGTTTTTCCTACAACACCGATTCTATAATTAAAAGTTTTACCTTTAATGGCTTGTGTATAGCATATATTTTTCACGGATTCTTCGGTATATTCCAAGAATTTTAACATACTATTTACCTGCGCTTCTATATTGTTTTCTTTATGAGCTCCTAAAATTAGCCCATATAACTCGTCTTTACTTGACGTATTCTCTTTGTTTTCTACCAAAGGTGTTTTTATAACAACATGAGCATTACTACCACCAATTCCAAAAGAACTCACTCCAACATATACTTCTTCTTTTTTCTCTTTTAAATCCTTTACTTCTATAGGAACTTCAATAGGGTATTGATTCCAATCTATTTGTGAATTTGGAGTATGATAATTCACTTGGGGAGGGATGGTTTTATTTTTTGCTATTAATGCAGCCTTTATTATGGATAATATACCTGAAGCAGCTTCTGCATGTCCAAAATTAGCCTTTAAAGCACCTAAATAAAGTTTAGACTTGCGGTTATTATTGGTACAATAAGTATTTGCTAAAGAATAATATTCTATTGGGTCTCCCAAACTTGTTCCTGGTCCATGAGCCTCAATATAATCAACCTTTTCAGGATCAACTTCTCCTACATTTAAACAATTATTAATAACTGTTTCTTGACTCTTTCCGTTAGGTGCAGTCATTCCATTACCTCCTCCATTATGATTAATAGCAGAACCGCATATAACAGCTTGAATATTATCTTTGTCTCTAACAGCATCTTGAAGTCTTTTTAAGACAATTACTCCACAACCTTCTCCCAAAGCAAACCCATTTGCATTTTCATCAAAAGACTTACAGCTGGCATCATCACTTAAAGCTCCTAGTGCACAACGTGAAATAACTTCTTGTGGAGTTAAAATTAAATTAACCCCGCCTATTAAAGCGCAATCGCTTTCTTTCAAAAGCAAACTATTAATCCCTAAATGTAGGGCAGTCATAGAAGAAGAACAAGCTGTGTCTACCGTTAAGCTCGGTCCATTAAAACTCATTAAATATGATATTCTTCCAGCAGCAACACCTCTACTATTACCTGTTCCGGAGTAAAAGTTAATATTATCAAGACTATCCTTATTTACTGATAGAGAGCGATAATCACTAGTTCCAACCCCAATAAACACTCCTGTTTTTCTATTTTGTAAATCTTTTAATGATAAGCCACCGTTTTCAATTGCCTTGTAAGTTGTTTCAAGAATCAAGCGTTGTTGTGGATCCATTTGAATTGCTTCATTGGGAGAAATCCCAAAAAAACTCGGATCAAATAAATCAATATCGTTAATAAATCCTCCTTGATTTACATAAGTTTTCCCCCTAGTATCTTTATCAGCACTATAAAAATCGTTAATATCCCATCCTCTATTTTTGGGATAGTCTGTAATTCCCGATTGTCCATTCAACAAAACTCTCCATAAGTCATCTGTTGTATTTATATTGGCAGGAAGCTTACAGCCAATTCCTACAATGGCTATACTTTCTCTTTTTTCTTTTTGCGATTTTATTTTTTTTATCGTTGTTAAAAACCCATTTAACAAATCTGGAGAAACATTATTGTTCTTTAACTTGTTAATAAAAAGCTTTATATCTGAATTCATTTTTGTGTATTTCAATTGTTATAACTACTCTGGTATTACTATTATTCAAACAGTTCTTTCTCAAGTAAGTCTATTAAGTAGTCTTTATCGGATATTTCTAATTCCTCAGACACTTTTTCCTTTTCAATTACCTCTTCCTTTATTGGTGCTGTTTTTTCAAGTATACATAATGCAAGAGCCGTTACACTTGAATTACTATAAAAATCTCCAATAGTTAATTTTACAGGCAATTTCTTATTTAGAAGATTTTTAAGTTGAATCAATGTTAAAGAATCAACACCAAGGTTATGAAAGCTCTGATCTTCCTGAAGATGTTTATTTTCGTTTATCCCTAATACATTTTTAACTTCTTGAATAACTTCTTTAGTTATCAGTACTTCTTTCTCATGAGAAGAAAGTCCGTCTAAATTGATAGTAGTATTTGCGTCTTTCTTAGTTTGGCCAGTGTAATGACTGCTCCAAAATTGCTTTCCAATTTCATTTAAGTTTTTATTATCTGAAATTTCACTTAAAATATTATCTGAAAATTTATTAATAATTAAATGATGAGAATTATCGTTTAAAGCTCCTAGCATTAATTTATAAGCTTCTTCATTGGTAATTTTATACGCTTCATTTAAACTTTTACCAGCAACTCCTCTCGATGCCATACCTATATTTTTCCATGCTCCCCAACTAATACTTGTAGCTTTGATTCCAGAGTTACGCAAAATTTTTGAATAATCATCAAGAAACGCATTTGCAGCAGCATAATTACTCTGACCCGCTGCTCCAAAAGCGCTTGCTACCGACGAGAAAAACAGCACTCTCTTAGGCGTACATACTTGCATCATATTTAAGAGCCCTGTTACTTTTGGTGATACAACATTTTTTATCTTTTGATAATTCATATTTTTAACCACACCATCAGATAATTTTCCTGCTAAGTGAATAAGTAAATCTAAAGAATTCGCGATACCATTTGTTTTATTAATTAATTCTCTTACTTCATCTTCAATGGTTATATCGCATAAATAATATTCAATTTTTTTATCATCTTTATTCCACTGCTCTATCTTATTTATTATTTCCTCATTAGGGGCAGACCTACCTATTAACACAATTTTTTCAACAGTTTTCTCTTTTAACATTTTCTCAGCTAAATATAGGCCTATCTCACCTAAACCTCCTAAAATCATGCACTTTCTTATCTCTGTTGGTAGTAAAAATGAATTTTCGTGAAAAGAAATGTTTTTTAATTGAGGTGCTGCTACATTGTTATTAATCATTCGTTCATAGAACCTTTTTTTATCGGAACTATCGGCTCTATGAATAAAATTAATAATTTCTTGATTTGCATTTAAGCTAGCTATTTCGGTAATATAACAATGTAGGTTTTCTAATTCATATTGGGCACTTTTCACAATTCCCGTAAGTGCATGAGAAATTGATTTTTGTGAATCCGTAGTTGTTTCTGCTGTATTATTATCAAATACATAATGAAAATCAACTGCCTTACCTCCTTCTAGCTCTGCATCTAATTGCCCCATTAATGTTGTTAGAAAAAATGCTTGCTCTGTAAAGGGAAGCTCTTTATTTGGCACAAAAACTACTTTTGTTTCCATTCCTCCCTGTTCCGCTTTTAAAGAATTAATAGTTGCTTGAATTTCTTCTTTATCTTGCGGAGTTTTATAATGGATAACAGCGTTTTTCTGCGCTGTAAGTGATTCGTTAATTTTTATTGAAAGAGGATTTTTGTCGTCTCCAAAAAGTACCCATAGCGTATTAGTTTCAATATTTTTTTCTCTATTATTTATGGAAATTGACTTTGTATTCCAGTCAATTTCAAATATATTATTTTGGTCCTGCTTGTTATTTTTTGAGGGCAACCAAAAGCTTTTCTTTTCAAAAGGGTAATTTGGTAAAAGCAATTTTTTAAAACTCTTCGCTCCGTATATCTTATAAAAATTCAAGTCTAACCCTAGCAAAACACATTTTCCTATAGCTTTTTTAAAATCATGTGAGCCGTGAATACTTTTAGAGCAAAAAATGGTTTCAGCTTGTTCAAAAGAATCGTTAATAAAATTAGAAAGTACTGGCTTAGGACCTAGTTCAAAAAAGATTTGATTTTTTTTGTTTACCAGGTATTCAATACTCTTGTGAAATTTTACGCTATTCATTAAATGCTCTAACCAATAATCTACTGTAGCTATAGAGTCGGTAGCAGGTAACCCTGTTAGATTTGAAATTAATTGAAGTTTTGGTTTTTTGAGTTTTTTATTTTTCCACTTCTCTCTCAGTTGTTCCATTGCTGGCTTCATTAAATAAGAATGGAAAGCATTTGAAACTTTAAGTTTTTTAATTGTTATTTCTTGTTCTTTACACCATTTTTCAAAAAATAAAATGTCCTTTTCATGTCCAGATACAACAATTGACTTTTCAGTATTTTCAGCGGCAATATTTATGTTTAACTTTAATTTACTAAGTGTTTCGAGCAACGTTTCTAAAGGCAGAAACACTGCTGCCATTGCTCCATTTTTTTCCAAGCCTCCCATGATACTTGCTCTTTGCATTATCAGCTTAAAACCTTCTTCCATAGTGAAGACTCCTGAGACTGCCGCTGCGGTGTATTCTCCTACACTATGCCCCAACAATGTTTTTGGTTTTAAACCAAATGATTCCCACAGTTTGTACAACGCAAATTCAAAAGCAAAGATTGCTGGTTGTGCATTTTCTGTTAAGGTTAAATTTTCTTCTGGCCCATTAAACATTAACTCCAAAAGACTTTCTTTTCTTTTATCATAAAAAAGCTTTTCAAACGTATGGAGAATTTCTTTAAATAGTGGAAACGAATCGTAAAAAGTTTTCCCCATTCCTACAAACTGACTACCTTGCCCTGTAAATGCGACAACAACAGACTGTTTTACTTTCTTGGTTTGTTTGTAATATTGAGTATTTACGGAATATTTCTGACTTAGAAAATAATCTATTTTTTTTATTGCATTTTCTTTGCTTTCGACAGGTATCGATAATCTATGATCAAAATGCTCCTTACACAGTATACTATTGATGCAAATTTCTCTAAAATCAATATCCTGTTTTAGGTACTCTTTATATAATAATGCATAATCTTTTAAAGATTTTTCTGATTTAGCACTTATAAAAAGCGGGAAATAGTTGCTTTTCGTTGTGCTTTTTTCTTTTTCAGTACTATCATACTCCGATAAGATAACATGTGCATTCGTGCCTCCTGCACCCAAAGAGGCTATAAGACAGACTCTAGGTTTTTCGCTACTTTCCCACTCCTTTGTTTCTTTGTTTATATGAAATGGCGTATTTTTTAAGTTAATAAATGGATTTGGTTTTTCATATCCAGTAAGTAATGGTTGCTTTTTTTCTTTAATTAGCAGTAAACATTTAATAAATGCCGCAATTCCTGCTGAAGTATCTAAATGACCTAAGTTAGCCTTTACAGATCCTAAAGAACAAAATTGACTATTTACATTTTTTCCTTTTGATTGAAAGGCATTTGTTAAGGCCGTAATTTCAATAGGATCTCCCATTTTAGTTCCTGTACCATGCGCTTCTACATATCCTATTTCATTAGATGAAATTCCTGCATCTTCAATTGCATTTTCAATATTTTCTTGCTGTCCTTCAATACTTGGAGCGGTAAAACTTACTTTTTTTGCTCCATCATTATTTACTGATACTCCTTTAATTACTCCACAAATTGTATCGTTATCTTCTAATGCTTTGTCTAACCTTTTTAAGACGACCACACCTACGCCATTTCCTCCAATAATTCCGTCAGAATCCGATGAAAAAGGATTACATTTTCCAGAAGGAGAATATATACCTCCTTCATAATACTGATAGCCACATTTTCGAGGAGTGTGCACGGAAGCACCCCCTGCCAAAGCAATATCACAGTCTCCATATCTAACACTTTTTACCGCTGTGCTTAGCGCTACTAAAGATGATGAACAGGCCGTTTGAATGGTTAGTCCTGGGCCTCTTAAATTTAATGTGTATGACAAAAGTGTTGCTAAATAATCTTTATCATTCAGTAATTTAACCTTAACACTATCTACAGATTCTAATACTTCTTTATGATGCTCTACGTTATTTTTAAAATAGGTATTTCTATTTTTTCCAGAATATAAGGCCATCCCACAGGAAGCAAACACCCCACATTTTACTGAATTTGTTTTATTTATGTATCCCGAATTCTCTAATGCATGATAGGATTCCTGAAGAAATAGACGAAACTGAGGATCCATAATCTCAGCTTCTCGATTAGAAAATTTAAAAAAATTAGCATCAAATTTATCAACATCGGGGAAATATCCGGATATTGGTTTGTAATCCGCACTACTTACTATTTCTTCTGAAACTCCTTCTTTTATAATGGCTTCTTTTGAAAAGTTTGTAGTCGCTCTTTCCCCATTCATTATTATTTTTGAATATTCTTCGAGACTTCCTGCACTCGCAAATTTTCCAGAATATCCAATGACTGCTACTTGTTTTCTTAAATCTTTCATTCTTTTAAATATTTTTTAGCTTTTATACCAAATGGATTTTAAAATGACACAAGAAAGGTGACCTTGATTTTTTTCTTTTTTTGAGAGCGTAAAACTATAGCATAGCTACAGTTACCGAATTGTTTTCCAATACAGAAAAAGAGAAATTAAACCTGTATTTATTTCGCCCTTAAAATTTATTTAGTATTACTTTTTAACCACTTTTTCCATAAAACATAATTAAATCCTGCTCTTAAAATCTCATCTAGAAATATACCTAGTAGTATACCTGACAATCCCATTTTAAAGTAAAAAGCAAATACAAAAGAGCCTAAAACTCCAAGTATCCAATTACTTGAAACACTAAATACAGATATTAATTTAGGGTTTCCAACCCCCCTTAACGTTGGTGAAATAATTAATGAAATAGCCTGAAAAGTCTCACTAAAAATAAAATAAGGAATAATAATACCTATGAAAAGTAATACCTCCTTATTAATGGTAAAAACACTAAACACTAAATCTGAAAACAGGTAAACTATTAGCATTGTAAAAAATAAAATTGGTATATAATATTTTAACGATTTTTTAATGTAGGCGTCGGCTTTAGAATAATTTTCTTTTCCAATATTATAACTAGAGAAAATTTGAACGGTAACCCCAAGCGCACCTGCCAATACGGTGGTTAGAAAAATTAAAATATTTTTTGAATAAGTATAAGATGCTATTGCTATAGAACTAATATTGCCAATAAAGGCAATAATAAATATATCTTTAAGATTAAATGAAATCGGTTCTAAAGAAAGTGGTAACACTCGTTTTAAAATTACCAGTGATTCCTTTTTCGCTTCTTTTCTAATTTTAAAATAATCAAGTAATGGATTTTTTTCTTTTTTTAAATGATATATTAAAATTAATATAGCTGGGAACTGACTTATTATTGTAGCCATCGCTAATGTTTTAGGAGAAATTTTCACTTCTGGAACTAATCCTAATAAAATAATAAAGTTGAATACAATATTAGATATAAATAATACCGTAGAAGAATACGATATACTTTTACTGTTTTTTTTGCCATTAGTATCGATGAAAAATTTGAATAAAGAGAATCTATAATACAAATGGGTAACATATAAAACAAGTAACTTAAAAAAGCATCTGATGCTTCAGGTGTTAAACCAATCCAATTACTTATTTTTTCAGATAAAAAATACTGTAGTAAGGTAAAAATGATCGCCATTCCTATGGATAGCCATATCAAGACCCCTGATATAGTAATAAATTTACGGTTATTATTTTCACCTTCAGCAATGGACAAAAAGCTAACTCCAACCATTGCTATGACACTAATCATAGATAGTAAAGATATTAATAAAACAACAGCTGAACCTACTCCTGAAACTGCTTCATCCGAAGTAAGACTTAAAAAATATGTGTCTGTAAAAAATATACCACACATTAATAACCTTTGTAAGGCGATACTAAAAAAAATATTAAAAAACGATTTTCTTGAATTATTGCTTTCGCTCATAAGTAAGTTTTTATTGAATAAGAACTTTTTAATTCAAAGCAAAAAGTGGGATTGTTACCATTATATTCTGCTGTAACGAATCAATTCGAACTATAATTTTGTTGTGGTTATCTGCTTTAATAATTTTACAATCCAATCCGTTTAGAGGGCCATATGTAATTTTTTTTACTTCACCTATTTTTGGAAGCTCTACATTAGTTTCTATCTCTGAAATATTCTTATCTCCAATAAGTAGCTTTATTTGATTGATTTCTTTTTCAGTCACTCTAGCATATTCTTTTCCAAATTGGATATATGCATATGCTCCATTAACAGATAGTGCTTTATGGAATTCTAAAGAAGAATTAATATTCACAAAAACATAAGATGGAAATAGTGGTTTAAGGATTGTTTTTTTCTATCACTCCATTTCCTGATTATTTTAATTTCAGGCATAAATGATTCTATAGAAATATCTCTTAAGCGCTCATAAACCTTTTTCTCAGAATTAGGATTTACATATATAACATACCATCCGTTCTTAAAACTCATAACAACAAAAATTACTAATTAAACATAGCTTCGCTACCGTCAGTCACATGACGTTTATAATAAAAAAAGAAAAATTTAAATAGGAAAATTCAGCAATCTTTCAGCAATCTTTCAGCAATCTAAAATTCCGACTGCAAGAATAGTAAAAAAAATATTACGTTACAACTTTATTTAAAAAAAGTAGGGCAAAGTCACACTTTGTAAAACAAAGTGAACTTGGGCAAAAATCAGATTCAAATCACTTAAAATTTGAGGCTATTTTCAAGTTTTGGCTAACTTAAATCAACATTAAAAATAAGAATATTTAGATTTTTAGCTAAAAGCTCTCTAATTTAAAAGTATAATTTTGCCTTGAAAAAAAGAGCCTATAATATTTGGATAACAAAATTCCGCTGAAAGGGGTTAAGGGGAAATTCCCCTTACAAGTCAGCGTGTTGGTAACGGAAACTTCAGTTTTACTGTTTACGTCAACACGCTTACTTGTTTTAAATCTAAACCTTAAAAATGATAAAATTATTAGATTTAAAGACTTCAACTTCCTTTGAAAAATTTTGGATTATAATATAAATGTTAAGCTCTACGAGTTTTCTTTACATAGCCACATTTATAACATTGTTGTGTTCTAAAAAATTTAGTGTTTTGTACAGTATGGTCTCTAGAACACTTACAAGAATCACATCGCATAGAGCACGTGTATTTTAAACTATCAAATATCCCCATCTTAATTAAGAATTTATGTGTTTCCACTTTCTTTTAGCATCCTGTGCTGTTTCTTTAATTAGTAAACCAACTTACTGTGTTTTTGCCACATATCTTACAAGGTATGCCTTCTCTAGTTTGTTGTTGACGATCACATTTCCCGCAAAAATAAACTTCACTCATAGTATTGTACTTTTAGATTTCTCTAAAATACAATATTATTCAATAATAAAAGAGGCACCAATTCCCCCAATAAGAATAGGCCATTTGACCACTTTCCTAATTCAATTGCTACACCACTAGTATATATTTGATGACTATCTCCTTCTTCCGTTTGGCTATTTAAACGCATAAAATTACCCGTAAACACTAAATCTTCTCTAAAAACAATATAATTGATTACAAAAGCCAAATACGCATCACCATATAACTCAGAATTTTTACCCATAACTTCTCTTTGAAATTCTTTTTGCTCAGTATATAATTTTTGTTTTGAATCTTGCAGACATGAAGAAGACCATGCTTTTAAATGAGAATCCCAAACCCTATTTAAAACATCATCAGAAACATTTTCGATAAATATTTTTTTTACCTCATTGTTTGACTGATTTACTATCTCCATAACTTCTCGAAGCGTTTGAATTGTAAAATCATTTTCTACATCATTTACAAGAATTTTAGCAGGAATTTGAGTAATAATGGGTGTGCTATTATTTTCAGATTTTCTTGTAATAATTCTAATTTTCCAAAAGTTTTATTACTCATTTTTTCTGGAAATAAAGATTGTAATCTTTTTAATTCATCTTTTGGGATTTCAACTGAAACATTAGGAAGTTCTTTTAGTTTTGTGTTGAAAATATCTACAGAAATAAATCTTTTTTGTAATGATTTTGGAAGTAGAGAAGAATTCATCTTTTTAAATTAATAGATATTTATAGTATACCACAATAATCTCTAGATTTAAAGACTTCAATCACTTTCAAATTTTAGAGAGTAAAAAAAGAGATTATCTGATGTACAAATAATCTCTTTTATTTATGTCTAAATCAGGAGTAAGTTCAAAAATGAATACTTTAGATTTTTATAGGTGTTATTTTGCTTCTAATGAATAATCAAAAGAAAAAACAACACTTTGAGGTTGACACTTTTTTGTTGGTGAGTTAATTTTTACATCCTTATTTTTCATTATTTCATCTACACTACTAAGAAAGCTTCTTTTTGATCCACCTTGCTTATCCGAACCATCCCTGTGAAGATTTTCAGCAGCTAATCTATTACCTTTTTTATATTCAATAACGGTGTTTTTATAGTTTCCTTTTTCATTAAAAACGATAGAGATTTCTGCTCGTACATCTTTCGTATAATCACTTAAATAACGTGAGTTCGGGATAGTTTATCCTATTCTTTGTAAGTTATCGATATTGATATTAGGTTTAGTTGGATAAAACGAATAAGCGATTAACCCTGCGACTAAATTTAAGATAAAGTTATCGAAGCTTCTGTGTCTTGTGTGCTCTATTTGACATACGTTTTTCAAAATATCATTCACACTTTAAATAACAGCCCTTTTTCTAAGCATAATTTTATCATAGATATGCATAAGAGTATTTTTCATATTCTTTCTAATTTTTGTAACCAAATGTATTCCATCTACAAAAAGCTGTTCAAACAGTTCTTTACCTACATACCCTCTGTCGGCAAATATTTTTCCGAACACACGATTATGAAAGGCTTTATCTTTAAGTGGTTGCCTGTCATCTATATTACCTTGCGTAATTAAAAAGTCAACGATATCGCCCTTTTCATTGATAATAATATGAAGTTTAAAGCCAAAGAACCACCCCATGGTTCCTTTCCCTTTTTTTGCGGTGTTTTTAAAAACTCTGTTCTGCTTTTCTCTTTTATAATGACATACTTTAATAGTGGTAGAATCTAAAAAGGAGATCCCTGTACATTGACCTAAACAGTGCATTTGAAGAAACAGTATCATAGGCACTGAACAACGCTTTTTCAATTCAACAAATCGGTTATAGGAAACTAAATCTGGAAATTCTTTTGACAAGTGTTTGCTAACATATTCGATATAAAAGTGTTTAAAACACCTAAAACCACTAAAATGGAAAAACACCATAATTGTGATTATTTCACTTTGGGTGAGTTTAGGCTTTCTTCGTCTAACTATCTTTGAACAGGTTTCTAAAGCATTTTTATCAATAACTTGATTAATTTCGGCACAAAAATCATCAATTAAACAGAAAAATTCAGTAATTTTAAAATCAGAAATCATAGTGGAAAATTTAGTTATACAATTAAAAATCAGTACTTTAATTTACTAAATTTTTCGCTTTTTTTCGTGTAATTAAAAAACTTTTTTATCCCGAACTCACGTTATATTAATAAAAGTAATCATTATTAATTGCTCTTATTAATAGTTGAAACAAACCTGAAATCTATAAACTTCATCAAAATTATAAAAGCATTTTATGCTTATAACAACTCGTTCCAAAGGGTATTTAGCTCATAGAAATAGGGTGAAAAACCCAACCAAAAAGAGCTATTTCACACTCATAATTTTAAAACAATCAAGCTAGTTTTGTTTCCACTAATTACAATTAATACTCTTTTATGAATCATTCTATTATAATTAATTCTATTGGAACAGCCACACCGGGGGCTTCAAAAATTTTATCAGATGCTTTAAAAGTACCACAAGATTACATCTTAAAATTGTTGTACAATGCACCATCTATTTTATTTCAAAAGGTAGATAAAAATACCGCATTAAAAGCAGAAGACACTTTAACTAAATTAGGTTTAGACATATCTGTTTATAAAGAAGATGACAAATTTGATTTAACTACGGAACTTGTAGATATTAGTGTGAGTTTTGAGAATGTTTTACAGCTTCCAAAAGTAACGGAACAATTGGCCACCTTTTTAGGTTGTAAACAATCAGAAGCACTGAACTTACTTTTAAATAACCCAAGTATAGTTCTTGGCAATGTGTCTGTTGCTACAGCAAAAGCATTACAGAAAAGAATAGATGCAAACGTGCATTACTCAAACCCCAAAAAAGACAGCTATACTATTTTAATTAACGATGAAATTGGAAGTTCGGAGTTAAAAAACATTGAAAATCAACTAAAAAAAGCTATCAAAAAAGAAGAAGATGTTTATGTGATTGAAGATGTGTCGTATAATAATTCTCAATTGTTATGGAGAAAATACCAATCTAAAAAAACGGTAAAACTATTAAATCAAAGCCACCAATTAGTTCATATTGTGATGAATGAATTTGATTTAAATAACCAAAAGCATGTTTCTTTTTTAGTTAATAAAGTAGGCCTGCCAGAAGTAATTTTAGAAGATGTTAAAAATGCCTTACCTATAACCTTATTTGAAAACATCAATAGAAAAAATGCTGAAGAAATTATGGGGTCATGCATAGAAATGGGAATGACCGTTGATTTAAAAAGAGAGGTCAATTTCAAGAAAAAAATTCAAATAGAAGACATCGAAGACTTTGAAAATGTTACCAAAGTACTAAGTCAGTTTATTGCTAAAGAAGACTTGCCTAAAGAAGGAACTAAAAATTGGGAAAGCAAAGAAGCCATTCCTTCAATAATTGCAAGATATCTACTAGCGCAATTAGAACAATTAATGTGTAACCCAGAAATTATATAAGATGGAACAAAACATGTTACACTACAGAATTGCAGAAAGAGGCAAAA
Source organism: Tenacibaculum tangerinum (assembly GCF_029853675.1). NCBI lineage: Bacteria > Pseudomonadati > Bacteroidota > Flavobacteriia > Flavobacteriales > Flavobacteriaceae > Tenacibaculum > Tenacibaculum tangerinum. The sequence continues at coordinate 2,061,391 of NZ_CP122539.1, forward strand.
TGCACGCCTTAGATAAAAACTACACAGAAGCTCTACGACATTATAAAGAGGCTTTAAAATTAACACAAAAACAACAAGACAGCGAATTGTTTTTTCAGCACTACAGTCAGTGTGTTATGGAGTCTTTAGAATTATCAGGAGCACATGATCAGGTTATTTCGTTTTGTGAAAATTACAGGTCTTTTTTAGAAGAAAAACAACAAGACGTTTTAGTGCGAAAGCATAAAGCCTTTGTAAGTGAGCGTCAAGCAATTCAACATATACTTAAAGGAGAGCAAGAAGAAGCTAAAACGCTGTTACTCGAAGTTCAAAAAGATTTAGGTAAAGGAAAACAACCTATTACAGATGAATTGTTGAATTGGTTACTTAGAGGGTATCAGGTTAATGCAAATCAATTAAAAAGATTACAGCAGAAACATAATTATTTCATTGTGAGAAAAGAATCGGTTAATCCTAAAATTGCCATGGATTTACCCGAAGGCGTTTCTCCATTTTAAACTACTAAATAAGTAAAATATGGCAGACATTAAAACTTTTGACCAAGGGGCAAAAATACTACAAAACGTAGACGTAAGTAGTATGGTTACAGCATTAGCCCTGGGTATTGCTAGCGCTCAAGAGCGACTAGACAACAATTCGGTATCTCAACTTATCCGACTTTCAGAAACCAAAATAGCTGGGAAGTCCTTATTGGAATTTGGATTTCAACCAGCGTTTTATGCTTTTGATTATGCAGATATTTCTGCGTCAATTAGCCTAAAAATGGCAGTTAAAGAAGAAGTAGAGGTAGATTTTAGCTTGGCTGTGGATTATAAAAATAATACCACATTTGATAAAGATTTCTTTGATCAACTAAAAGAAAGCAGAAGTAAATCGTTAAGCAAAAATTCTAAAACTCAGAAAGAAATTGCATTAAAAGCAAGTACATCTGAAGAAATTAGTATTAACGAAAAATCATTTGAAATTCACAAAGAAGAGGGCTCATATTCTAAAGTTGAAGAAACTAAAGAAGAGATGAGAGATCAAGCTAGTGATTTACGAGTAGACTCAGTAATTGAAGATGAAAAAATTTTAGAAGAAAACACTTCTAACAATTTATTAATTATCAAAGAAGATGGGTTTGTAGTTGTAGCAGAACCTTATGTGCATACGTCAACAGAAGGATTATTAAAAATGCCTTCAACCTATTTACCATTAAACGACCCTAGCGCTCCAAATATTACTTTAAAAGGAGGAAGTACTCCTAAAAATTTCAAAAAAGAGAAAGATTTTGCACATACCTTATCAAGTGCCAGAACTAGTAATGGAGTGAATGGAACTGTTGTAGGAATAAATTCTGAAGGAATTCATAGATCTGGAGGTAAAAAAGTATTGGAATTCTTTTTTGGTTGGGATAAATATGATATCAATTATGGGTATTCTACCGGAGTTAAATCTGATTCGGTACATAAAGATGATGTTACACTTTTAGCTTTATTGTTAGAAAGAGATCCTTCATTAACTATTACCATTACCGGATATACAGATGGAAGTGGTAATGCAACCAAGGAAAATGCAGATTATAATAAAGCTTTGGGTAAAAAAAGAGCTAAAGCCTTTAAAGCTGAGCTAGAAAAAAGAGGAACTTTTACCTTAGCTGAAAGCAGAGTTACTATAATAACTAAAGGTGAAAGCTTAGCCAATGGTAGTTCTGCTAAAGACCCAAACATTAGAAAAATTAAAGTAGAGCTTCCTTCAGATTATGATTATATCCATTTTAATGGAGGAGAAATCACAAAAACAGGTGCTAATGCTCCTACTCCTAACGCCTTTGTTTATCTGGAAAATGATAACTCAGCAGGTAATACAGGGTTGCCAATTACTTTTAAGTATAACGGAAAAAGCTATACGTTTACTGCTGCAGATATAAGCAATGCCCTACAATCGGCAAATAATTTTAAGAGTAAACTACAAGAGTTGTATGCTGAAAAGTATAACGATTACTACTATTTCTTACATGAAGAAACCAAGGTAAATTACTTTATTCATTCTGAGCAAAATAAAGAATTAGATGTAAAAATAAATAAGCAAGCTTCAGCAGATATTAATAAAGATACTACCAAGGTATTTGTAAGTGATACAAAAAATGATCTTTCTAAATTGAAAGAATCTTCTAAAGACTTTAAAGGAGACAGATCTTTAGCTATTAGCGGGTCATTAGATGTACGCTATGCACGTCAGTTTAACATGTCTGTAGAAGGAAACGCCTCTATTGCTGCACGTATGATTTCAGTACCGCCTCCTTCAGCTTTAGAAAACTATATTCAATCGTTAACAGGAGGAAGTAATACATCTTCAAACTAATTGAACGATGGAAACACCTAAAGTAATACAACAAATTGCCAATGCTCCATTACCAATGATGTTGGAAAAGCTAGGAATGTCTATTGCCAATGCGCAATCTGCACTCGATGCTAATTCAATTCGATTGGCCAATGAAATGGCATCAATAAAAGTTAACGTAGGTGATGAAGAGTATAATTTATTAAGCCTTGGATTTACGCCAACATTTTATGCTTTTACAGAAGCATCGCTAGAAATGAAAATGGAATTTTCCATGGCAGAATCAGAAAATTACGGAGGTGCCGTTGCATTTAATTACGGAAAAAGTAAAAATGATAATTCTGGAGGAGAGGAACAAAGCGGAAACACCTCAACACAAATGTTTGGTGTTTCAGTATCGGCACACTATTCAAGAAAATTCTCTGCTTCTGCCGAAGGATCATCATCTATTGCTGCCAAAATTGTATCGCTACCTCCACCTGATATATACTTAGAAATATTAAAGTCAACATTAAATAAAGAAGAATAAAAAGAACTTATTATGAATATGTTTAGAGATACGCCCAGAATAGGGCAACAATTATTAGATGTTCCAATGGGACAAATGATAGAGCAAATGGCAATGTCTATTGCCAAATCACAAATGGCATTAGATGCAAACTCTATTGAAGTAGCTGAAATGATGGGAGGATTAAGTCCTGTCAAGTACGAAAAAGATGGTAAAGAATTTATCAATTTTAAGGACAGTCGTGTTTTCTTTGGTAAAGAAAAGGTGTCACTTGCAGGTGCAGTAGAATTGTACAATGCAAATACAGACCAAGCATATAGAGCTTCTATAGAAGATAAGATTAAAAATGATACTGAAGCTGCTTATGATAGACCTGTAGTAGATGTAAGTGGTGCTGTGCCATCTAATAGCTCAGCTAAATTTACTCCTGATGATCAGAAGAATCCAGAAGTATATTACAGAAATGGGAGTAATTGGTTTGAATATGATTCAACTACATCGTCATATCAAGCAATTGCAAACCCACCAACAGCTTCTACAACAAGACTTATGGTAAAGCCTGGTACTACAGAAAAAACATTGTTTTTACCCCAACGTTTATCTATGCTTGAATTAGGTTTTTCACCAACATTCTATCAATTTGTAGATACTATGATTCAAGTAAGAATTGCCATTAAGTTTTCAAGAGAAGGTTCGTCATCATTTTCATATAACAGAAAAACAGATAGTACCGACAGAAGTACAAGTTTTAGTTGGAGAAGTGGTTTAAAAACTAATAAAACTGTAACCACCACCCAAGTTAACGCAGAATACTCACAGAAGTACAGTTATTCTGCTGAAGGATCTAGTTTATTACAAACAAAATTAGTACCTATTCCACCCCCAGCAATTTTAGAAGAACGCATTCAACAGCAAATGGAAATAGCAAGAGAGGAAGCTGAAAACTAGTGTAAATGGGTAGAATAACCAGAGAAATACAAAATGCACCCTTACCAGAAATGGTTAAAAGTTTGGGTATTGGTATTGCACAGGCTCAACGTGCCTTAGACAGAGTTTCTATGGATTTAGCGAAGGAGCTTGTTCATACCAAAATAGAAATGGGAGGAGAAGAGTATAGCCTACTAGCACTAGGCTTTACTCCTACTTTCTACCAGTATGTAGATACTTTTTTTGAATGTAAAATGTCAGTATCTATGGTGGAGTCTAGAGAATTTGGTGCCTCAGTATCGGCTAGTGCCGGATTTAACGTAGGTTTTGCTGCTGTTAGCGCTACAGTATCTGCAAGCTACTCTCAAAAATATCAATATTCTGCTGAAGCAAGCTCACTTATTAGAACCAAATTGGTTACAGTGCCTAACCCGCCGGTGTTTGAGCAACGTTTACAAAGTATGATTGAAGCAGAACTAGAAAGTAAAAGAAATCCGAATACCACAACACCTACTAATACCAATTCATAAACCATGGCTAAGCATTGGAAAAGTTTTGTTAAGAAAGAAAAAACTCCAGAACAAAAAGAAGAGTTGGATTTTAAAACTCTTCTTTCTTCTGGAGAACAAACAAGCAAGTCTTTAGAAGAGGTAGCAGACTTTAATGCTAATCTAAAATCATTATTAGATGAGCAAAAGCAGCTTGAAGACAAAATGGCTGAGCTTACTGGTAAGAAAGAAGCATCCAATACTAACAAAAAGTATGAGCATGAAATAAAATCAATCGATCAGAAAAAGAAAGAAGAAAGAACAGAAGAAAAGAAAAGACAAAAAAGTAACAAAAAACAAGAGGATAGATGGAAGGTTGACATACCTGTTCAAAAAAAAACAAAAGAACCTTCTATTTCTATTCCCTCAAAAATCTTAACTAAAAAGAAAAAAGAAAATGGTTTCATTCAAGCTAAAAAAACAATTGATGCTTCTATAACAACTATTAAGCAGCGTAAGAAAAAAGCAGAAAAATCAGGAATAAAAATTACCAAACAAAATAAAACGAACCTAACTAACACAATTAGGAAAGTTAAAGAAGGAAAAGACCAAATAGAAATAGTACAAAAACAGCTAAAAAAATCGCTTTTTAGTGTTGATCAAAAAACAAAACAAAAAACTAAACCTGTATCCACACTTATTAAAAAGGCTAAAAAAGTACAGAATTTAGTTATTGAAACACGGAAAGAGAGTAAAAAAACAAGCAGTTTAATAGCAAACCCTATTCAAAAGAAAGAAAAAAACACGAACGAATCATTTCCTAAATTAAAGGAAAACAAGCCCCTGAAAACTACAATGACAACTGTTAAAAAAGCGGTGAATACTTACCAAAATATCAAGCAAGTAAGTCCCAAAGTAATTTCAGGATTACAACAACTCTCTACAAACGCAAAGGCTATAAGTGTTGGCAATAATATTTCCAAAAGTGCAACGCTTGTAAATAAGTTAGATAATAGTATTAGCAAAGTAGATCAGCTTTTTAATACTGCTAACAAATATCTAAATAAGACTACGAAAACAGTTGGGTTGATAGATAAGAAAGTAGAAATATTTAATACAATTTATAATAAAGAAAAGAAAACAGCTAATGCCTTTGATTTAGGCTTTATTCAAAATCAAAAATCAAAAAAAGAAGAAAATCAAAACTTTAATGTGAGTAATAAAAAACTTTCAGTAGATATAAATACGATAAAAAAAGTAAAAAAAGGAATAGACACATTAAAGAGTTCTAAAAATAAAAAAGATAGTTTTTCATTTTAAAACGCAATACAATGAGTTCAGTTAATAACGCATTAACCTTAAAACAAATACTATTAGGGATTTCCGATAGCTTAAACGAAGCCCAAAATCATCTCAGAAATATAAAACCTTACGATGAGTTTGGAAGACCTAATACATTATATACCTTACCATACCTAGATTTTAATCTTCAAGTAGAAGCAGAATTTGAAAAAGAAACGACTAGTGAAGCTCAAAAAAGTAATAGGTTTACTGAGAGTCAACCGCTTCCTTATCAACCTCATAAACAAGCATATGAAAAAACAATCGCATTTAAACCTGTTACCAACAGTACAACTAACTCTAAAGAAACCAATAAGATAACCAGTACTATTTCTGGTCGATTTGTAGCTATTGTACCTAATGAAGGACTACCACAGCTTATTATAAATGCAGTACCTAAAAAAACAACTACTATTCATATATATGATATAGATGTGGAAGTAATTAACGCTGCAGGAGAAAAAATTTCAGATGCCCTAGTAGAGTTTAATTATAATCAAGAAAAAACAGAAAAATTAAACCCAAATGCTACACTAAATCATGGGACTTCATTTTTAAATGCAAGTGAAATTAGAACGGATGAAAACGGAAAAGCTTCCGCCCAAGTTAAAGTTGATGCAGTAGATGTTGCCAACGGACACATTTTAATTTTAGATGTAAACATAGGAAATGTATTAACTAAAATTTCAATACAACAATAAGTTATGATAACGGATATAGAATTTTTACAGTTTAAAGGTCAATTGTTTGATGCCTCAAACCAATCCATAACAGGTGTTGAAGTTGTTGTTCAGTTCTACAATATAAATCTGAATTCTTGGGTTTCTTTAACAGAGGCTTTAATGATAAAAGCATCAAAATTTTCACATACAATTGAAATCCCAGATAGAATATCAACAACTAATCAAACAATTCGAATTGTTAGAGAAATTATTAAATCAGGAGGAGTACCTACATTCAGAATTATAAAATTTACAGCAGAAAAAGAGCTTCCAAAAGTTATTGCTTCAGACTTCACTGTAAGTATAAATAAAGAAAAATTACTATTAGATATTAACTTTGGTACAAATTGGCTCCTAAAAAACGAAGCCATTATTAATGCAAAAACACACGTTATTATAGCTTCTTCACTACGCATTTTTGAGTTTGATAACGCAATGTTAACTGTAGAAAAAGAAAAAGAAGAATTGTTGAAAGAAAAAACTACAGTAGAGGGACAATTAGTGAATTTAAACACTGCTATAAATAGTTTAAGCCAAGAAAAAGAAATATTAACTTCAGAATTTAACTTAGTAAGAACTCAGGCGGAAGATAAAGAAGAGTTATTAGGAGAATTAAATACAAGCCTTACATTATTAAATACACAGTTAGAAGAAGAAATTCAAGAAAAAAAAGAGTTACAAGAATATACAACTACTTTAGAAAATCAGATTTCAGTATTAGAAAATACGATTGTAGAACTCGAAGCTAAAGATGCTGAAAACTTTGAAGCAAAATTTTTAGAGCTGCAAAAAAAAGTAATAGATTTAGAAAGAACACAAGAAAATTCACTGCAAGAAAAAGAAGCTTTTTTATCAAGTATTGATAAACTTCAGAATGATATAAAAATAAGTCAAGAAGCTATCAGTACAAGAGACATGGAGTTAGCCGCTTCACAAACATTAATAGATTCTTTGGTGCAAAAAAACGCAAAAATAACTAACGAATTGGAAGAAATTAAAGAGTTTAATGCGATTGAACACCCTAACAAATTATCTGCTAGCAAAGTATATGGTAGCATAGTAAAAGATGTGATTAAGGCAGATGAAGAACTATTGAATTCAAAATATAAACTTGCTAATATTTCATTAAACTTAAAAACTACTGTTGAAAAAGGCCCAGAAGGCACCATGCTAGGTCTAATTGATTTCGAAAGCGCCAAAGGAATCAACGGAGCAGCGGTTAGTGATATTAGTATTGATATTGTACCCAACCCTACAGCTATTGAAACTGTAGGAAGAAAAATGCCAAACCTTTTAGGGTTAACTGAAACTGCTGTTCGAAAAATACTATTAGACCATGAGCTAAAACTAGATGCAGTTTACCATCCTACTAATGATTCTAATTTAATATCAGGACAATCCTTTAAACAATCTCCGGCACCAGGAGCTAATATAGAAGAAGGACAAGAAGTTATTGTCATATTCGCAAAACCATTAAACTAAAAAAATTATGTCAAGCAATTCATACGATTATGTAAAAGATGCCTTTGCAGCACCCTTAGGAGACTTTATAGCTTCTATTGGAGAAGGAGTTGGAGAAGCGCAAGCTGCCTTAGATGAAGGTTCATTACGTCAAACCTTAGAAATCTATAACAGTGATCCTGATAAATCTCCTGAAATTTTAAAAATGTTGCGAGATGTTGGGTATCAGCCTACGTTTTATACGATACCTAAAACTACGGCCAAAGCAAAAATATCACTATCCATATCACAACAAAGTACAAATGGGTCTGTACAAAACTCTAGAGCATTTAAACCTAAAATGTATGCTACACCGGTAAATGCTTCTAATGCAAATAAATATAACTTAGGATTAAATGCAACTGCAGAAATTCAGTTTGACATTGTACCAGTACCACCTTCTGACACACAAATTATTCGATTTTTACCAAACGTAATTGAAAAAAACGTTTTAGATGATGACGGTATAGAGATTACAAAAAAAGAAGCTTCAAGGAAATTAGAACATTGTTAACCGAATATGGTTTAGAATATAGTTTTGGTGAAACAGTAGATACAGAAAAAGTTACTGATGAGTCTACATTTTCAAAGCAAACTCCAAGTCCAGGAACAATGATTCGAAATGGTAATTCTATATTATTGGAATAGAATACACTTCTATTTTTATTATTCAGAAAAAGTTTAATAAAAATTGTTGTACCCGTATCATAAAAAAGCCTCTCAATTTCTTGAGAGGCTCATCATTTTTAGTAGCGGGAACTGGACTCGAACCAGTGACCTTCGGGTTATGAGCCCGACGAGCTACCTACTGCTCTATCCCGCGATTTGCGGTTGCAAATATACAACCTTTTTCTCGTTTTTTCCAAATAATAGAGCATTTATTTTTCAACTATTTCATAACTTTCTCTATAACAACCCTATAAAAAATATAAAATTCTTACTCAAAACAAACTATCTTTGCCCCATGACACATAAAGCAGGATTTGTAAATATCATCGGAAACCCAAATGTTGGAAAGTCAACCTTAATGAATGCATTGGTTGGTGAAAAACTATCTATCATTACCTCTAAAGCACAAACTACTAGGCATCGTATTCTAGGTATTGTTAATGGCGATGACTATCAAATTATTTTTTCTGATACTCCAGGAATCATAAAACCTGCTTACGAGCTGCAAGAATCTATGATGGATTTTGTTAAATCTGCCTTTGAAGATGCTGATGTGCTTATTTACATGGTAGAAGTTGGTGAAACTGCCTTAAAAAATGAAGCTTTTTTTAACAAAATCATCCATAGTAAAATTCCAGTAATTCTACTATTAAACAAAGTTGATAAATCGACTCAAGAAGAAGTTGAAGAAAAAATTGACTATTGGAAAAAGAAAGTTCCGAGCTCTTATGTATATGTCATTTCGGCTCTTGAAAAATTTAATATAGATACTGTTTTTTATAAAATTATTGAGCTTTTACCAGAATCTCCTCCTTTTTATCCAAAAGATCAATTAACCGATAAACCCGAACGATTTTTTGTGAACGAAAAAATTCGTGAAAAAATTCTTCTACACTACAAAAAAGAAATTCCGTACTCTGTAGAAGTAGAAACTGAAAGTTTTGTTGAAGAAGACAACATTATTAAAATCCGTTCTGTTATTATGGTAGAACGCGAAACACAAAAAGGAATTATCATTGGTCATAAAGGAAATTCTATAAAGCGTGTAGGAACAGAAGCTCGTAAAGATTTAGAACAATTTTTTGAAAAGAAAGTTTTTTTAGATTTATATGTAAAAATAAACAAAAATTGGCGCTCTAACGAACGACAATTAAAGCGATTCGGATATAAAGACTAATCGTTTTTAACGGTTTTCAACAACTTTTTAGTGTAGTCTTTTAATTCATCCATTTGTTTTTTTCCTGTTGACTTACCTAAACTACCCACTAAGTACATTGCAACCCATACAATAGGTAAAACAACTAACATTACTATGGGTAACATGGTTGTTTTTTTTAACGACCAATTGCTATAAGCTACAATAGCAAAAATTAAAAAAGCAGTACCTACCAAAAAATGTAAAAACATAAAAAAAGTCCATATTTGAGGTTTTGGGCCAAACAATCCTTTTATATTTGATTTAGTTTCTGATACCTCTTCAATTTCTATTTGTAGCTGTGGCGACCATAAATGCGATTCCTTTTCTGGCACATCAATCACCACATGATTATCTACAACTCTCATTTTGTATTTAGAAACATCGCTTACGTGTTTCTTAATTCCCTCTAATAAATCCTGAGAATTCATGTCATACTCTAACTGAAAGCGAGGTTTTAAAAAAATTTGATTGTATAATTTATCGTCCATTAAAATAAAAAATTAAGTCCCAGCAATATAGCAAAAACTATATACTCCTTAAAACTCATCACAAATCATTTACTAAATTGTATCTTTGCATAAATTTTTTGCAAAATGAGTATTATTGCGATTGTAGGAAGACCAAACGTAGGAAAATCTACCTTATTTAACCGATTGGTAAAGCGCCGTGAAGCTATTGTAGATTCTGTTAGTGGAGTTACGAGAGATCGTCATTACGGAAAATCTGAATGGAACGGAAAAGAGTTTTCTGTAATTGACACAGGGGGGTATGTAGTTGGTTCTGATGATATTTTTGAAGGAGAAATACGCAAACAAGTTCAGTTGGCTATCGAAGAAGCCGATATTATTGTTTTTGTAGTAGATGTTGAGCAAGGCATTACTCCAATGGATGCCGAAGTTGCTAAAATTTTGCGTCAGGTTGAAAAACCTCTATTCATAGCAGTTAACAAAGTTGACAATGCCATGCGCGATGCCGATGCTGTTGAGTTTTACAACCTTGGTTTAGGAGACTACTACACCATTTCTTCAATAAATGGAAGCGGAACAGGAGAACTGTTAGATGCCATTGCCGAAGAAATTCCTGAACCCGAAGAAGATGAAGAAAAAGAAGAACTTCCTCGTTTTGCTGTTGTTGGACGCCCAAATGCAGGGAAATCATCATTTATCAATGCATTAATTGGAGAAGACAGAAATATTGTTACCGATATAGCAGGAACAACTAGAGATTCTATCGATACCAAATACAATCGTTTCGGATTTGAATTCAATTTAGTAGATACGGCTGGAATTAGAAAAAAATCGAAAGTAAAAGAAGATTTAGAGTTTTACTCTGTAATGCGTGCCGTGCGTGCTGTTGAGCATTGCGATGTTGCTGTGCTGGTTATTGATGCAACTCGTGGTTTTGAAGGGCAAGATGAAAAAATATTTTGGCTAGCAGAAAAAAACCGAAAAGGAATTGTTATTTTGGTGAATAAGTGGGATTTGGTTGAAAAAGAAACCAATACCATGCGTGATTTTGAAGCTACAATTCGTCAGGCAATCGCTCCTTTTACCGATGTTCCTATTATATTTATTTCTGCATTAACCAAACAACGTATCTTCAAGGCAATTGAAACCGCTGTAGAGGTTTTTGAAAACAGAAAACGTCGTATTCAAACAAGTAAGTTAAACGAAACAATGTTGGAGATTATAGAACACAATCCGCCTCCAGCAACCAAAGGTAAATTCATAAAAATAAAGTACTGTATGCAACTACCAACGCATACACCCCAGTTTGCTTTCTTTGCGAACTTACCTCAATATATTAGAGACCCATACAAGCGTTATATAGAAAACCAATTACGTGAACATTACAATTTTAATGGTGTTCCTATGAGTATCTATTTCCGACAAAAATAATTTTAACGTTATTTAACAATAAAAAAGGTAGTTTTTCTTTTTATTTGTAGCCTGTTAAATTTTATTGCTATAAATAATGAAAAAACTACTTTTTGCTTTTACACTACTTTTCGCTAGTTCAATTTTTGCCCAATCGTATCAATTTAAAATCACAGGTGTTGTTGCATCAGAAAAAGATAAAACTCCTATCGAAGCCGCAACCATTCATTTAGAAAAAGCAAAAGATAGCACTGTCGTTACCTACACCATTTCAAACAATAAAGGATTATTTTCTTTAGAAGGTAAAACCTATCATAAAAATGTAAAGTTGTTTATCTCTTATATAGGTATGGATGATTATTCCAAATCGATACAGTTAGATAAAACTCCTAACTTGAATCTAGGAACTGTACTTTTAAAAGAAAAAAGTAATTTATTAAACGAAGTCGTTGTAAAATCTAGAGCACCCATTACGATAAAAAAAGACACCTTAGAATTTAATGTAAAATCTTTTAAAACAAAGAAAGATGCTACCGTAGAAGATCTTTTAAAAAAGTTACCAGGCGTTGAAGTAGATGAAGATGGAAAAATTACCGTAAACGGAAAAGAGGTTAATAAAATATTGGTAAATGGCAAACCCTTCTTTGGAAACGACCCCAGCATTACTACTAAAAATTTAACCAAAGAAATTATTGAAAAAGTTCAAATAACCGATACAAAATCAAAATCAGAAGCATTTGCAGGAGAAAAAGGCGATACGAACAACAAGACTATCAACCTTACCATTAAAAAAGAAAATAATAAAGGGTGGTTTGGTAGAGTCTCAGGTGGTATTGGAACAGACGAACGTTTTGAAGGAGCAGCCATGGTAAACCGTTTTGATAACGACCAAAGATTTAGTGTGTTAGCGAGTACCAACAACATCAACTCTCCTGGATTTAGTTTTGGAGAAATTCGAAAAATGTTTGGAGGCGGTGGCAATATCTGGATTAATGGTAATGGTGGTTTTAATGTTAACGGAAGAAGTTTTGGAGGGGGTAGCGGTATTATTAAATCCAAAACTGCTGGTGCTACCTACGCTGATGAATACGGAAAAGGTCTCGATGCAAACACAAACTATTTTTATTCAGGAAGTAGCTCTAACAACGAATCAAAAAGTAGTAGAGAATACACCCTCCCAGATAGAAAGTATTTCTCGAACTCTACCACTACTTCCGTTGATGAAAACCACAATCATAGTATTGACACAGATTTTGACATCGAAATAGATTCAACTTTTTTGATTAATATCAACCCTTCTTTTGTATTTAACAAAAGAGAAGGAAGCAGCCGCAGACAAGAAGAATCTTTAGACGCAAATAATACGCTTACGAATAGCTTTATCAGTTCCGCCTACTCAGAATCAGAAGCAAATAACTTTCAAAACAGCTTAGATATTACTAAAAAATTGGGCACAAAAGGTTCTTTTATTAAAGCCTCGGTAACCAATCGTATTGATAAAGCAGATACTGAAAGCATTAACAAGTCTACCATAGAAGTTTTTGGAAGCAATCCGAGTACTGAAATTAGAGATCAAAAAAGCGCTACCGAAAGCAACTTAATGGGACTCAATACACGATTTACTTATCGTTTTCCTTTGGTTGCTAAAAAACTCTTTTTAGACACCAAATACACCTACCTGCGTAACGAGCGAGAAAATATAAATAATACCTTCGACTTTAATACTACCACACAACAATACAGTGATTTTAACACTGATTTAAGTTCTGACTTTATCTATAACGACATTGCAAAAATACCCTCGTTAGAATTAGTTTATAAAACAAAAAAGTGGAACGTAAACTTCGAAACTGGTTTTATAAACAGAACACTAGAAAACAACGATAAATTACGCCCCGAATTAAGTTTAGAAAAAAAATACAACAACCTAAATTTAGACGCTAGCTTTAGGTATCGATTCGACTCCAAAGCCTCTGTTTATGTTAACTATTATATAAACAACAATGCTCCTAGTATTAATCAAATTCAACCTTTTTCAAACGTTACCAATCCCTCAAATATAATTACGGGTAATCCAAACTTAAAACCTACGCAGAATCACCGAGTATATATGAATTTTAATAAATATAACTGGCAAGCTCGAACAGGGTTTTGGTTTTATGTAAGTGGTACTCTTTATAAAGACCAGATAATTAGCAATACTACTATTGGTGATGACCTTGTTAGAAATACTACTTTTGAAAACACAGATGGTGGATATGATGCTTGGGGAGGTGGTAATTACAGTAAAAGAATTAAACTAGACTCTCTTACCAGCATTAATCTTAGAGTTGGAGCGTACCTTAACGCTAATAAAAACTTTAATATTTTAAATACTATTAAAGAAGGAGCTAGAACTACTTCTTTACAACCTAACATAAGAGCCACATTTAATTGGAACAAACTCGTAAGCATAGAAACTCGTTACGATATTTCCTTTTCAAATACAAAATACGACATCAATAAGAATCAAAATCAAAATTTTACAAGACATTTAGTTAATATTAGAACGAGAACTAATGTTCCAAAAAAGCTAGAATGGAGAAACGATGTTCGATACACCTACAACCCAAATGTAATTGGTTTTAACAAATCTGCTTGGTTTTGGAACGCTACACTCGCCTACTCTGTATTCAAAGACCAAGGTACCATTAGCTTAAAGGCGTACGATTTACTGAACCAAAATAACAATGTTCGTCGTACTGCTTCGGCAAACTACATAGAAGATTCTGAAAGCACGGTGTTACAACAATACTTTATGCTCGGGTTTAGCTGGAAATTCAATAGCCTTGGAAAAAAAGGAAGCATCAAAGAATATGATTTTCATTTTTAACTCCTTTATGGGTTTTAAAGGAATTTACTATGTAATGCAACGTACTTAAACTATTTTATTTTTAACCACATGATAAAAAGCGTATTTTTAAGAGCGCTTTTTATGATATAATGACACACGAACTCAAAGAAATAATACAGCAAGCTTTTGTAAATCAACAAAAAGGAATAACTAATATACTGGCAACCGTTGTAGATTTAGACGGGTCTTCGTATCGAAAACCCGGAGTTAGAATGTTGCTTTCTTCTGACGGAAAAATAAGCGGTGCTATAAGCGGAGGTTGTGTAGAAAAAGAAGTACAACGCAGAGCACAATCCGTTTTTAAAAATAACATTCCTAAAGTAATAGCCTATGACGGTCGCTATCGTTTAGGCTGCGAAGGAATTTTATATGTTTTGTTAGAGCCATTTGTTATCTCTCCAGAATTTGTCAGTGCCTTTTCTGAAAATAACAAAGAAAGAAACGCATATACCATTACATCATTCTTTACAAAAGAAGACGAAGCATTGGGTAATTTTGGTAGTATCATAGAATTTAATAATTCACAAAAATTTTCTTTTAACACAGCTTTTTCTCTTGATAAAACAGCTGAGCTCACTATTTTCAAGCAATTATTACCCCCCCTATTTCGTCTACTAATTATTGGTGGTGAACACGATGCAGTTAAGTTGTGTACACAAGCAACCCATTTAGGGTGGGAAGTAGCGGTGGTTTGTTCTATAAAAGACCCTAAAACCTTAGCTGATTTTCCAGGAGCAAAATCGGTCACAGCACAAACCCCAGAAACAATTCAACTTTCTCATATAAACAAGCATACAGCCATTGTTATTATGAACCATAACTTTACCTACGACTTACGATGGTTAATTAAATTGCAAGAATATACACCTGCGTATATCGGTATTCTAGGGGCTGCTAAGCGACGTGAAAAATTACTGAACGAACTCTTCGATTTTTCACCTGATATTTCTGATGACTTTTTAGACAAGATACACACACCCGCAGGATTGAACATTGGCGCCGAAACTCCCGAAGAGATCGCCTTGTCTATTCTTGCAGAAATTCTATCGGTAATTCGTAACAAAGAAGTGTTTTCTTTGAAAAAAGTTACAGGAAAAATCCATAATTAATTTGTTAACATGATACATACGGTAATTCTTATCATGGCTGCTGGAAGTGCCTCTCGCATGGGAAAAACAAAACAATTACTTCCTTATAAAAATACTACCTTACTAGAACACGCAATTGAGCAAGCCCAAAAATCCGTTGTAAAAAATGTGTATTGTGTTTTAGGAGCGAATAAAGAAACTATTCAAGAAAAAATTAAACACCATCCTATCGAAATAATTTACAATCCGAACTATAAAAACGGATTAAGTACTAGTATTGCTAAAGGAATTGAATACATACAAGAAAAAAACTTCGATACAGTGCTAATTATGCTGGCAGATCAACCTCATGTTACTTTTGAATATCTTAATTCTCTCATTGAAATTTCAGAAAAAAATCCTTTAAAAATAATTGCTTCCAAATACCAACATACCGTTGGAGTTCCTGCTATTTTTCCAAAAAAGTACTTTCATAATTTGATGAATTTGAAAGGAGACAAAGGAGCTAAAAGTTTTTTAGAAAGCCCTACTGCTGAAATTATAAAGACAACTATCTCTAACAACCTAGTAGATATCGATACCCCAGAAGATTACAAAAACCTACTAGAAAACCCTCGTTTATATTAAAAACCTTACTTTTATTTAAAAAATATGACACCACAAATTGTATTGATTACGGGAGCTCTATTTGGACTATTTGCTGTAGTATTGGGTGCTTTTGGCGCACATGCTTTGAAGAAAATAGCAACTGAAGAACAGATAAAATCATTTGAAACAGGGGTAAAATACCAAATGTATCACGCATTGGTATTATTATTCGCTGGAAGTTATTTTGAAACGCCTGGTTTGGTATTGTATTATGCTTTTACTGTAGGCACTTTTTTATTTTCCTTTAGTATTTATGGTTTGGTATTATCGAGTGCAACAGGTAAAAAAATGAAATTTTTAGGACCTGTTACCCCTTTGGGTGGCTTGCTACTAATTGTTGGATGGATAAGCTTGTTACTAGAGTTTTTATAAAACATCACATTTAATCAATTAAAAATCAAACACGATATATTCAAATCTACCTTTATAAATAAACACACAAGACCTAAAAAAAATCGGATTACAGCGTACAAAACTACCAACCACCAGTAGCACCACCACCACCGAAGCCGCCGCCGCCGAAGCCTCCACCGAAGCCACCTCCGCCTCCAAAACCTCCTGACGAACCTCCGCCGTAACCACCTCTTCCGTAGCTTCCTCTACCAGCATTGCTTAAAATAATCGTATCAAAAATGTCATTCAACGAGTCTGTTCTACGATAATTACCTCTTCCCCCTCCACGATTGCCTCGATTTGCGTTAGAAATAATGATAAAAAATACGATGAGAATAATGACAAATACAATAAATCCGAAATTTCCTCCTCCTGTTTCTTTTCGGCTCCCTTGGTACTCACCGCTCATCACCTTAAAAACAGCATCTACTCCACTGTTTAACCCAGCGTAATAGTCGTCTTGTTTAAAGTAAGGAATAATGTTGTATTCTATAATTTGTCTAGAAACATAATCGGTTAATAAGTGTTCGGTTCCGTAGCCCGTTCGAATGGTTATTTTTCGGTCGTCTTTGGCTAACAGCATGAATATTCCATTGTCTTTCTCTTCACTTCCTCCTATCCCCCATTTATGCGCCCAATTGGTAGCCAAATACCCTATCTCTTCTCCTTGTGTAGAGCTTATAATCGCTACTACTATTTGTGTTGAAGTGGTATCGGAATACTTAATTAGCTTATTTTCTAAACTTGCTTTTTGACTGGGTGATAATAGGTTGATATAATCGTATACACTGGTTTGAAAATCGGGTGTATCAGGTATTTTGAATCCTTGTGAGAAAAGAGTGTGTGCACATAAAAATGCTACAAAAAAAAGAACACCTTTTAAGCTTGACATCTTACAGTTTCTTCTATCTACTACCGTACTATTCTTTATCATATTTTTTGCTTCTGCAAAGACTTTATACTTTTGATATTTCGTCACTTAACTCATTTTCATCATCAATAGTCCACGGAAAATGCGCTTTTAATTCTTCTCCTGCTTTTATTACTCCATCAATAATTCCTTGCTTAAAATTTCCGTGTTGAAAATGGTTTTGAATGGCTTGTTTCGTAGTTTCCCAAAAATTTTCAGGAACGACCTTATCAATACCTTTATCTCCATAAATCACAAACTTATGATCGTCAACTGCGATGTAAAT
Organism: Tenacibaculum tangerinum; assembly: GCF_029853675.1. Classification (NCBI taxonomy): domain Bacteria; kingdom Pseudomonadati; phylum Bacteroidota; class Flavobacteriia; order Flavobacteriales; family Flavobacteriaceae; genus Tenacibaculum; species Tenacibaculum tangerinum. Next base: position 2,079,161 of record NZ_CP122539.1, read on the forward strand.
CAACACCGCATTTTGCTCTTTTGTATTGAACATTTTAAGCAATTGAAACACTTCCAGCATCCGATTATAATGCGAAATCTTACTTGTTCGCTCTATATGTACACGGATTTCACCGGAAGTATTTCGTTCTGCTTGTCTAATCGCTAGAACGATTTCCTCTTCTTCTTTCGCCGTAAGAAAATCTTCTACAACAGACATCTATTAATTTTTAAAATCGAAGTTTACATCAGGAGCGTTCTCCGAGCCTGGATCTGCTTTGTAACGTGCCATCTCAGTAAGATTAAATATACCCGCTAACAAGTTCCCTGGAAACATTTTAATATGTTTGTTATACTTATTTACACTTTCATTATAACGATCGCGAGCTACATTAATTCGGTTTTCAGTTCCTTCAAGCTGACTTTGTAGTTCTAAAAAGTTTTGATTTGCTTTTAAATCAGGATAGCGTTCAACCGATACCAATAGTTTAGATAAAGCGCCGCTTAACCCTGCTTGTGCTTGTTGGAATTGCGCCATTTTCTCTGGCGTTAAATTACCAGCATCAATATTTACCGAAGTAGCCTTCGCTCTGGCATTGATTACATCTGTCAAGGTGCTTTTTTCAAAATCGGCTGCTCCTTGTACCGTTTTTACCAAATTTCCTATTAAGTCATTTCGTCGTTGATATGAACTCTCTACATTAGACCAAGCTGTTTTTGCATCTTCTTGGTACGTAATACCTGTGTTGTAAAATCCTTTTGCCCATCCATAGATTCCAAATCCTATAATAGCAAGGATAATGATAGGAAGTAATTTTTTCATAATTTTTGATTGTTTATTGTTATAATTGATTTTTGATTTTTATTAACTCTGCTTTTACCGTTTCTAATCTACTAATAATTTCCTGATTATTTAAGACTCCGTCTGGGTTTTTCTTTAGTTTTTGTTTTGCGCCATCTAAAGTAAATCCTCTTTCTTTTACCAGATTGTAAATAATTTTAAAATTTTGTACATCTTCTTGTGTAAACAACCGATCGCCTTTGGCATTTTTTTTAGGGTTAATAATTTCAAACTCCTTGTCCCAAAATCGAATTAACGAGCTATTTACGCCAAAAGCTTTTGCTACTTCTCCTATTTTATAATATCTCTTCTCAGGTAAGTCTACATACATTTTTCACAGCATTAATCAATACTTAGTCATACGACTGCCCTTTTTGTTGTGATGCTTTTTGCATCTCTATAAACTCTTCAGGAGTTAAATCTCCGTAGTAATAATAAATAGGGTTTACTGCTATTCCATTTTTATGTACTTCATAGTGCAAATGAGGTGCAGCAGAGCGTCCTGTATTTCCAACATAACCTATTAAATCGCCTCTTTTTACTTTTTGTCCTTCTCTTGCTACGGTTTCGCTCATGTGTGCATAAATGGTTTCATAACCATACCCATGATCTATGTACACTACTTTACCATAAGTAGAGCTTCGGTGTGCCTTTTTTATAACACCATTACCAGAAGCAAAAATCGGAGTTCCTGTAGGAGCTGTGAAGTCCATTCCTTTGTGCATACGCCACGATTTTAATATGGGGTGCAAACGCATGCCATAACCTGAAGCCATTCTTTTTAAATCTTCATTTTTTACAGGCTGAATGGCAGGTATCGAAGCTAACATCTTCTCTTTTTCTTTGGCTAACGATACGATTTCGTCTAACGATTTAGACTGAACTACCATTTGTTTTGATAAAATATCTAACTCTTTGGTAACTTTTTTAACCATAGCGCTGTTATCAAACCCATCTAAGTGTTTGTACCTATTTACACCACCAAAACCAGCTTTGCGCTGTTCTTCGGGTATTGGGCTTGCTTCAAAATAGGTTCTGTAAATATTATTATCTCTTTCTTGTAGGTCTGTTAATATTTGGGCGCTTTCTTCCATTTTTTTAGAAAGCAATTCATAATGCAATTTTAAATTTTCTAGCTCTCTTTTTTGTGCGCGTTCTTTAGGAGACATTAAAAACTGGCTAAACCCTATGAAACCAAAGAAAGCAATTAATATAACACTTAGTAAACCTAAAAAAGTTTTCTTATATTTTTCAATTGTTTGTACCTCTATCTTTCGATACGATAACGTCTCTGGATCGTAATAATATTTTACTTTTGCCATAATGCTAAATGTACTATTTTTGTGCTTTTTAAATTAGACATCCATCAGTAGGATATACAATTTGAAAACTCACAAATTTACAAAATCTTTTAAAACTTCTTTTTACAAGCAGTTTTTTAAACAAATTTTAACAAAATACAGATACCTAGAGTTGTATGAAATCTCAAGATATTAGAGCTAAATTTTTACATTTTTTTAAATCAAAACAGCATACAATTGTTCCATCAGCACCTATGGTGTTAAAAAACGATCCTACCTTAATGTTTACCAACTCTGGTATGGCTCCTTTTAAAGAGTTTTTCTTGGGAAACGCTACGCCAAAAAGCAACAGAATTTCTGACAGTCAAAAGTGCTTGCGAGTTTCTGGTAAACACAACGATCTAGAAGAGGTAGGTTACGACACATACCACCACACCATGTTTGAGATGTTGGGTAACTGGAGTTTTGGAGATTACTTTAAGAAAGAAGCGATTGCTTGGGCATGGGAATTATTGACTGAAGTATACCAAATAGATAAAGATATTTTGTATGTAACTGTTTTTGAAGGAGATGAAAAGGACGGTACAAAAATGGACCAAGAGGCATACGATATTTGGAAGCAATACATTGCTGAAGACCGTATCTTAATGGGCAATAAAAAAGATAATTTCTGGGAAATGGGCGAACAAGGCCCTTGTGGTCCGTGTTCCGAAATTCATGTAGATATTCGTTCAGCAAAAGAAAAAGCTACGATTGACGGAAAGTTGTTAATCAATGAAGATCACCCTCAAGTTGTTGAAATATGGAACTTGGTATTCATGCAATACAACCGTAAAGCAAATGGCTCTTTGGTAGAACTTCCTGCAAAACATATTGATACCGGAATGGGTTTTGAGCGTTTATGCATGGTTTTACAAGGAGTTCAATCGAACTACGATACCGATGTATTTACCCCTTTAATTCGAGAAATCGGAACGATTACAGGAGCTAAGTATGGGAAAGATGAAAAAATCGATGTAGCCATTCGTGTTATTGCCGATCATGTTCGTGCCGTAGCTTTTGCTATTGCCGACGGACAGTTACCTAGTAACAATGGAGCAGGGTATGTGATTCGTCGAATTTTACGTCGTGCTATTCGTTATGGATTTACGTTCTTAAACCAAAAAGAACCTTTTATTTATAAATTAACAGAAACCTTATCCCTGCAAATGGGAAAAGCGTTTCCTGAAATAAAAAAGCAAGGCACCTTAGTACATAATGTAATTAAAGAAGAAGAAGCTTCTTTTTTACGCACGCTAGACCAAGGCTTACTATTATTAGATCAAGTTATTGAAACTACCAAAGGAACAGTGGTTTCTGGTAAACGTGCTTTTGAATTATACGACACCTATGGATTTCCGCTAGATTTAACACAGTTAATTGCTCGTGAAAAAGGGTATGAAGTGAATGAAGACGAGTTCAATGCTGGTATGAAAGCTCAAAAAGAACGTTCTCGTGCTGCTTCTGCTAGTGAAACAGGTGATTGGGTTGTTTTACAGGAAGATGATGTTGAAGAGTTTATCGGATACGATATCTTAACTACGAACATAAAACTCACTCGTTACAGAAAGGTGACCACAAAAAAAGACGGAGACCAGTATCAATTGGTTTTTAATATGACTCCTTTTTATCCAGAAGGGGGTGGACAAGTAGGTGATGTTGGGTATTTAGAGGCTCCTAACGGAGATATGACCTATATATTAGATACTAAAAAAGAAAACAATGTAATTATTCATTTTAGTAAAAACCTTCCTAAAAATGTAAACGACACCTTCAAAGCTGTTGTAAACAAAAAGTTTAGAGAGCTCTCAGCAAATAATCATTCTGCTACGCATTTATTGCATCAAGCGTTACGAACTGTTTTAGGAGAGCATGTAGAACAAAAAGGTTCTTTGGTAAACCCAAAACACTTGCGTTTTGATTTTTCTCATTTTTCTAAGGTAACCCAAGACGAACTGCAAGACATAGAAGACTTTGTAAATGCTCGTATTCGTGAGAATTTACCATTGGAAGAAAAAAGAAATATTCCGATGCAGCAAGCTATTGATGAAGGAGCTATTGCTTTGTTTGGTGAAAAATACGGAGATAGTGTTCGTTCCATTCGCTTTGGAAAATCGATGGAGTTATGTGGAGGCACCCACGTAAAACAAACAGGAGATATATGGTATTTTAAGATAAAGTCGGAAAGTGCAATAGCTGCCGGAATTAGAAGAATAGAAGCGATTACCAATGTGGCGGTGGGCGATTATTTTGAAGATGTTGAACGTAACTTTAATACGGTAAAGCAACTCTTGAAAAATCCGAAAGATGTTAGCAAATCTATTAGTGCCCTGCAAGATGAAAATACCCAGCTTAAAAAACAGGTAGAACAACTATTAAAAGACAAGGCTAAAAACATGAAAACTGAACTTAAAAATCAGTTACAAGAAATAAATGGAGTTCAGTTTTTAGCCACAAAAGTAGATTTAGACCCGAACAGTATTAAAAACTTATTGTTTGAATTAGGAGGTGAAATAAACAATCTTTTTGTGGTATTTGCCACTGCTCCTACGAAAGAAAAAGCCATGTTAACGTGCTATATTTCTAAAGAGTTGGCCAATGAAAGAGGCTACGATGCGGGTAAGGTTGTTAGAGAATTAGGAAAACTCATTCACGGTGGTGGTGGTGGACAAAATTTCTTTGCCACGGCTGGCGGTAAAAATCCAGGAGGAATTCCGAAAGCATTAGACAGAGCTAAAGAATATATTGTATAATACAAAAAAGGTTCAGAAAATTCTGAACCTTTTTTTATTGCAATGCTTTTTTATACGTTTCTATCGCTCGTTCTCTAGCGAACTTATGTACTACCATGGGTTGCGGATAGGTTAGTTCCTCAAAATCATGCACCCACTTTTTTACATACTGTAAGTCTTTATCAAACTTTTTAAGTTGCGATTCGGGGTTGAATACTCTAAAGTACGGAGCGGCATCGCAACCCGTACCTGCTGCCCATTGCCAATTTCCGTTGTTTGCCGACAAATCGTAATCTAATAGCTTTTCTGCAAAATAGGCCTCTCCCCAACGCCAATCAATGAGTAAATGCTTACATAAAAAGCCTGCGGTTATCATTCGTACCCTGTTGTGCATATACCCTGTTTCATTCAATTCACGCATCCCAGCATCTACCATCGGGTAGCCTGTTTTTCCTTCACACCAAAGTTTAAATTCTTCTTCGTTATTCCTCCAAGGTACTGCGTCGTATTTTTCCCGAAAATTCTTAGTAACTACCTTTGGAAAATGGTATAGAATCTGCATAAAAAACTCACGCCAAATTAACTCACTTAAAAAAGTAGCATTTGTTTTACATGCAAACCGAACCATTTTACGAATACTTACCAAACCAAAACGCAAATAGGGCGATAAATAAGAAGTACTGTCTCTTGACGGAAAATCTCGTAACTTTTCATACGAATCCAATTCTTTTAAATTGTATGGTTTTACTTCAATTGTACTTTTGGTGAATCCGATTTCCTGAAGCGAAGGAAAACTAGTGATCAATTCGTAAAAACCATCAAAATCTATTTTGTATTCTTGGGCATGTACCTCTTCAGAAAAATGTTTCAACCACTTGTTCTTATAGGGAGTATACACAGTATAAGGAGTTCCGTCGTCTTTTACTATTTCTTTCTCTTCAAAAATTACTTGATCTTTAAAAAGCTGTAGTGTAATGTTTTTTGACGCTAGATATTCTTGAACTTGCTGATCTCTTTGTATCGCATAGGGTTCATAATCTTTGTTAGTATAAACGGAATCGACCGGATATTCATTTATAAGTTCTTCCCAAGCTTCTATAGGGGTTCCTTTCTTAATTACTAAGGAAGATGCATATTCTTTAAGCCTTTCATTAATCTCATTGAGCGTTTGATAAATAAAGGAAACACGCGCATCATTTTTAGGTAATTTTTCTAAAATTTCTTCATCAAAAATAAATACGGGAAGGACTTTTTTTCCTGATTGTAATGCTTCGAACAACCCCTTATTATCTTCTAATCGTAAATCTCTTCGGAACCAAAAAACAGCTAGCTTATTTTCCATTGAATAAGTTTTCTAGTGTTGTATAACGGTGTTCAAAAATTCCTTTTAATTGTTTTTTTATAAAGATTGCTTGTGCGATGTGTCCTAAAAAGCCTAGCGGAATTTTATATGATATTTTATCTTTCATCAACGTTTTTCCGTCTGGTAATTCTTCAAACCAATGTTCGTGATGCCACATACTGTAAGGTCCGAATCGTTGTTCATCTATAAAAAAGGCTTTATCTTCTACTTGCGTTATTTCTGTTACCCAACTAGACTTAATACCTGGTAAAATGCCAACCTTGTAGGTAATTATTTGACCTGCATACGCTTTTTTATCTACTGCTGAAGTTATTTGAAACCCCATGTGACTAGGCGTAATTTTTTGCAAATTTTCAGGAGCACTGAAAAAATCCCAGGCTTTCTCTAAAGAAACATCTAAAACTTGTTCTGTTGCTAATGTATAAATGCCTGAATGTTTTTTAAACTGTATCATACTATTACTATACTACGTTATTTTTTTCCAAATTTTATCAGAGTTCAACTTAAAACTTCCTATGAAATTAAAGTCGCACTCTTGAGGCGCAAGTATCGACAAGAAAAACTCTTGATTTTCTCTTTTATAAAGATGGTACGTGTTGCCTACAATGGGTTCAAAGTTGAATTTAGCACTGTAAATAATTTCGTTGTATTGGTATTCGTTAATAAGGTTATTGTATTGCTTTTTTAGTTCTTGAAAAACTGCTGAAAACTGAGCGTTTGCTTGATGAACATGCTGCTTTTTCCAGCTTACGACATCGGTTGCTTTGATTACAGGAGCCGAAAAACTCGTTGCATAGGGTTTTAAAAAAGCGTCATAAACACCTGACGCTTCATTAAAAACAACATTATCTGGTTTTTTAGACATTGCTTACAGTAGTTTGGTAATTTTCTTGCTGGAAGGTTTGGTCATCGAATAAAAAACATCGATCAGTCTTCCTTCCTCATCTACTAAATATTTTTGAAAGTTCCATTTTACTGAAGAATTTAGCTTCCCATTTTTTTCTTTTTGAGTTAGCCATTGGTACAACGGATGTTGGTTTTCACCTTTTACTTCAATTTTTTCTGTCATCGGAAATTCTACTCCGTAATTCACACTACAAAACGATTGAATTTCTTTGGTGGTTCCTGGTTCTTGTCCTCCAAACTGATTGCATGGTACACCAACAACAACTAATTTGTCTTTGTATTTAGTGTACAGTTCTTGCAACCCTTCGTACTGCCCCGTAAATCCACATTTAGAAGCTACGTTTACGAATAGTATTTTTTTTCCTTTAAACTGACTTAAATCTAACGACTCTCCGTTTATGCTGCTTATTTTCACATCAAATAATGATTCTTTTGGTGTTACTGTTTGTGCATTTCCTAAAAAACTAAATAATGACATGATTAAAACTATTTTTACTGTGTTCATACGTATTATTGAATTGTTATTTTTTCTATGGCTAACGAGAACTGCTCGTCTTTTTTGTTTCCTATTAAAATGGCTATTTCTTCTATTTTATTGGCTGAAAAATTTTCAAAATCAAGTTTACGACCTCTATAGGAAGGATAAAATTCTGCTAAGGATAATATAATTTCTTCTTTTTGATTGGTTGTTTTAAAATTTTGAACGTACCAGTAACGTTGTTCTTTACTGGATTTTAGTCGGAATTGGTATTGTTTCCCATCACCTTTGAGCTTTACTTTTATTACCCTTTTATCTTTTTCAAACGCTACCTTAACTGGCAAGCGTGTCATGGCAAAGCCACCATTGTTTTCGGTAGATACTTCTCCTGAAAAAATAGCCTTCCCTGTTTCATCTATTTTCATAGAAGAATTAGACACTCCTCCCATCACAGTATCGTTGGTAATGTTCCACTCATTTTGGTTACTCTTACCGTCGAAAATTACAATTTCATCATTCATACCTATACAAAGAATTAATAATAGTATCCATTTCATCTTATTTACTTACAATTTTACACTTACAATACCTGCATCGATAGGAATTATTTGTCCTGTGATGGCTGCAGCATCGTCTGATAGCAGATAGCTTGCTAAACTTGCTACTTCTGCTGGTTTCAAATATTTTTTTAAAGGATGCCTATTTTGCAAACTTTCTTGTTGTTTTTCATTTCGCAGCAATCGAGTAGCTAACGGAGTATCGGTAACTGTGGGTGCTATGGCATTGAATCGAATTTTTGTTGCATATTCGGCAGCTAACGATTTTGTAAGTCCTTCTATTGCCGACTTACTCGTAGCAATACTCGCATGAAAAGGCATTCCTAAAAAGGATGCTACGGTGCTAAATAACACTACGCTTCCGTTGTTTTTGGCCAAAGAGCTTTCATAGGCTTTTAGTGTTTTAATTGCTCCCATCACGTTGATCTCGAAATCGTTTTGAAAATCCTCTATCTTCAATCTAGAAAAAGATTTAAGATTGATACTCCCTGGGCAATACACCAAGCCATGAATATCATCCTCTAATATTGGAAGTTCGTCTTTAACAACATCGCATGAATAATGATTGAGATTTTTATGGCTTTCTGGTTCAGTTCTACTAATATTGATGATTTTATGCTGGTCTTTCAAAGTATCAATAATAGCTTTTCCTATACCACTACTACCACCTACTACTACGATTGTTTTCATAACCTCCCTTTTAATCTTTTTTCTACTTTTTGTTTGATGACCGTAATACGCTTCATAATATCCATTAATTGTTTGTCTTTATTCTTTTTGTACACTTCGTTAATAGACAACACAATTTCCTTGGCTTTACGTGAAGCTATTATTTTTTCGTTTCTGCTTTTGAATGATTTGTAGTTTCTTTCAAACTCTAAGGCTTCTTGAATTAAGTTTACGGTGCTCATTTTAAATAGTTTTGAAGTTCAACAATTTTCTCTGGCGTATTAAATACACCCCCATAAAAACAAGTAACTGTTGATGAAGAATCGTCTTTGATTCCTCTAGATGAAACACACAAGTGCTTGGCATCTATAATTACAGCTACGTCTTTGGTGTTTAATATATTTTGTAAATCTCTGGCTATTTGATTGGTTAATCGCTCTTGTACTTGAGGTCTTTTTGCATAATACTGAACAATTCTGTTCAACTTTGACAATCCAATTACCTTTCCTGACGAGATATAGGCTACATGAGCTTTTCCTATAATTGGCACAAAGTGATGCTCGCAGTTAGAGTAAAATTGAATGTCTTTTTCTACCAACATTTGATTGTATTGATACTTATTGTCAAACAAGGCAATTTGTGGCTTATTTTCTGGATTCAATCCTGAAAAAATTTCATCGATATACATTTTCGCTACTCTTTGAGGAGTTCCTTTTAAAGAATCGTCGGTTAAATCTAAGCCCATTGTTCTCATGATTTCCTCAAATAAATAGGCTATTTTTTCTTTTTTTCTTCATCAGAAACTAAAAACGCTTCATCGATCATGGGTGTTTCAATACCTGTACACATGTGGTTGTCTCCAATATCCTCAACTGTTAAATCATTCTTAACAGGGGTATTCAACAAAGTTTCTAGGTGTTTCATAAAGTTTTATTTTAATGTCTAAATCACGCTCTATTACTTTTCTTAAGCGGTTATAAATTACAACAGCTATGTTTTCAACTGTTGGATTTAACTCTTTAAATTCTGAAACCTCAACATTTAAGTTTTTGTGATCTAGGGGTTCTAGTATTTCTTTTTTAATATGGTTTGATAAAATTTTCGTGTCAATTACATAACCCGTTTCTTTATGTATGGTTCCGATAATAGTGACTTCTAGTTCGTAATTATGTCCGTGAAAATTCGGATTGTTGCACTTTCCAAAAACTGCCGTATTTTTAGCTGCAGACCACGACGGATTGTGCAACCTATGCGCTGCGTTAAAATGTTCTTTTCTAGTAATGGCTACTCTTGGCTCTTTCATTTATCGCTTGGCTATGTTATTATTACTAATGCTTTTTTGTCGTGTACACTTAAATCTACCTTTTACAAAATCTCTTTTTGCCTGATGCTTGGTCGCTCTACCTTGTACTCGTTTTCTCCATAATCGAAAGCTTGAAGGTTTTAACTCTCTTCGCATGAGTTGTATAACCTCTTGTTCTTTCAAGCCAAACTGGTATTCAATGGCATCGAAGGTAGTACGGTCTTCCCAAGCCATTTCGATGATTCTATCTACTACCCTATCTGTCATACGCATACTCTTGTTTGAACGCTATCTTTAGGTTCATCATTTTTCTTATAAACTTTTGATTCTCTCTGTAATTCTTGTCTTTTCTAAACCGTATAAAGTTGGCATCTGCATAAATGCTAAAAGACTCATTTTTATATACGACCAGCTTATAATAAGGAATTGTCCAACAAAAGCGTTGTAGTTTTTTGGTTACAAAAACAAGAATGCCTCCAGGGCGCAACTCTATATTTCCGTAATTCAAATCACTCGTGTCTGAAATTAATTCTTTAAAATTTTCACTAACCTCCTCTATAATCATTTTTCCAGAGCCTATTCCATTTAATTTTATAGACTTAAAAAAATTGAAACGGGCACCCACTATGTGGTTTATTATCAACTGATTTTCTTTATTGGTATGTGTTACATTGAATAGCATTTCTTTACTTTACTACGTGTTTTTTTAATATTCGATAATTATCTTGAATTACTTCTGGGTCTTTGCGCATTTCCCAAATAGTTTTTGATGCTTTTTTTCTAGAAGTATCAATATTTACAATCGGCTTAGGATACTCTTTTCCAAGATTGAAATTGTAGAGTTTTTGCTCTAAAGCTGTCATTTTAAATGGTTGATGCTTGAAAGCAACAGGCAAATGCTTTACCTCTGGAACCCATTTACTTATAAACAAGGCATCTGGGTCATGCTCTAATCCGTTTTTTATAGGATTGTATATTCTAATGGTATTGATTCCTGTTTCACCTGCCTGCATTTGTAGCTGCGGAAAATGAATACCAGGCTCAAAATCTAAAAATAGTTTCGACAAGTACTTTGAGGCTTCTTGCCAAGGCTGCCATAGGTTATGAATAAAAAAAGAAACTAACATTGCTCTCATTCTAAAATTCAAATAACCTGTACTTATTAAACAGCGCATACAGGCATCTACAAACGGAATTCCTGTTTGTCCTTTTTTCCAAGCCTCTATGTATCTTTCAGTCACTTCTTTCTTCAACTTTCGAAAGCCTTTGTTAATGCTTTCTTTTTCCATAATACACTCCATTTCAAATTTTTGAATAAAGTGTGCTTGCCATCGCAATCGTGAAATAAAGGCATCTATGGCTCTTTTATTTTCAGCTACTGGTCTTATCTTTCTTGCTGCTTGGTATACTTCTCTTACTGAGAGATTTCCCCAAGCAATGTAAGGCGACAATCGACTACAACTCTCTCTAGCCTCTGTTGGTTTAGAAATATGTTTTGTATAATAAAGGTATCGCTGATTTAAAAAGCTATGTAGGTATTTTAATCCTTCTACTCTTCCTCCTTTTTGAAAAAAGCCTTCGTTTTTGGTTTCTAGGTTTACTTCTTTTAGGTCTTTGGCTATGGTAGTTATCTCCTCAGAAGATACAAATGTATTCGATGCAAAGCTGGGTGCAAATTGTTCTGAATTCATAAAGCTTTCCCAATCTTCTATCCAAAGCTCTCTATTTTCTCTTCCTCTAAACACCCCGTTGTGAATGTTCTCTTTCCATACAATGTCATTGTTATTACAAAACCTCTTAAAAGCTTTGTCTCTATGATAGGTTTTGAGTAACCCTGTTTCTTGATGCGAAAAAACTTGTGTGGTATTGGTAAGTGATTTGATATAACTAAAGAAAGGAATTACTTCGGAGTTTACCGCTAAAACACGTGTACCGTATTTAGATAGTGTAGCGTTCAAGTCGGCAATAGATTCTTTGATAAAGTGCCAATGACGTTCAGAATAATGTTCGTCTTTCAGTAAACTGTCTTCAAAAATATACACTAACAACACCTTCTTACCAGAATTTACGGCATTAAAAACAGCTTCGTTATCGTGTAAACGGAGGTCTCTTTTAAACCAAACAATTGCTATTTCTTCTTGTATCTTCAATTTGTAAATGATTGTAAATCAAATATACAAAATTTTTGTTTAACTATTAATTATTATTATTAAACAAAATTATAGAAGGATAGATTTTAACAATAGTCTGGTGCTTCTTTAATTTTTTTCGCCTTTTCTAAAATTTCATGAAACTCTTTTTGCTTAGATTCCATCTTATTTAGCAGGCTATACATCATTCTCATACGATGATTGTTTTTTAGCACCTCCTTGTTTCTATGTAAAAAATCCCAGTATAAGGTATTCAAGGGACAAGAATCTTCATTTGTTTTTGTTTTATGATTGTAAAAACAACTGCTACAATAATTACTCATTTTATGAATATAGCTCGCACTTGACACATAGGGTTTGGTAGCGATTAAACCACCGTCTGCAAATTGACTCATTCCTCTGGTATTGGGTAGTTGCACCCATTCTATAGCATCTACATACACGCCTAGATACCATGCATCAACTTTATCGGGAGCTACTCCGAGTAGCAACGCTACATTCCCCAAAATCATTAAGCGTTGAATGTGGTGTGCGTAGGCATTTTGTAATGAATTTTGTATAGCTCTTTTTACACAGTTCATTTTGGTATCCCCCGTCCAAAAGAAATTGGGTAAATCTGCCTTATTTTTAAAGAAATTTTCTTGTTTAAAATCGACACCTAATTGCCAATAAATGCCTCTCATATATTCTCGCCAACCGATTACTTGTCTTATAAAACCTTCCGCTTGCGAAATATCAATGTTGCTGCTTTTGTAGAATTCATTTTCAACGGCCTCAACAACTTCCTTCGGACTTATCAATTTTGTATTCATCGCAAAAGATAGTTTTGAATGAAATAAAAAGTCTTGCGATGTATGCATGGCATCTTGATAGTCTCCAAAAAAAGGAAGTAACTCTTTGCAAAAATAATCGAGTTGTGCTTTGGCTTGTTTTCTTGAAATAGGGTAATTGAATACAGCAGTTCGCTCTCCAAACGTTGTGATGCCCGCTTCTTTGATTTCCTGAAGTATTTGTTTACAGTTGTTTCTTGGTTCGTAAGGCAGGGGTATAAGCACCTCTGCATTCCATTTTTTTCGATTGTTTTTATCGTAATTCCACTGACCTCCGACAGGCTTATCTCCTTCTACAAGTATCTGATGCTTTTTACGCATGTAACGGTAAAAATCTTCCATAACCGTTTTCTTTCTATCTTTTGAAAATTTCTCAAGCTCATTTCTCGTGGTATAAAAATGTTCTGTTGTATATACTTTTAGCGGCAGCCCGATTTTTTTTAATCCTTTTTGAAGTTGTGCATCTAAACGAAACTCATCGGGCTCTTGATAATGTATGGCTGTAATATGGTGTTCTTTAACGAGCTGTTCTATGTTTTCTATGAGTTGATGTTTGTTCTTTTTATCTGAAATTTTCATATAGGCTACACGATGCCCTTGTTCTCTCAATGCGTTAGCAAAGTTTCGCATTGCTAAAAAGAATCCTACTACTTTTTGAATATGATGCTTAACATAACTGGTTTCTTGTTTCATTTCAAAGAGCGCATATACCGTATTATCATCGGTTTCTTTATACCAACTGTGTTCTATATTTAGCTGATCTCCGAGAATGATTCGTAGTGTTTTACTCATTTACTTTATTCCATTGGTTTGTAAAAACGCTCTTGGCATCGTAGGTGTTTGCTTGCCAATTAACATCAAATTTTTTATTTCTTGTATCGTTTCCCACTCCTGCTATATACATCCAATTACCATAATTACTATGCGGGTCATAGTCGAGTAACAGTGACTCAAAATAAGCGGCTCCTACCCTCCAATCTTGCTGCAAATCGTGCACAAAATAAGAGGCTACATTTTGTCTTCCTCGATTGCTCATCCAACCCGTTTCTCTTAACTCTATCATATTGGCATTTACAAAATCACTGGCTGTTTTTCCGTGTGTCCAACATTCAATAATTTCATTATTTTGGTGGGTTGTTATGCGCTTTTCTTGGATTCCGCTAGGCATAAAAATTTTAGTTCCCTGAAATCGCGCTGTATGCTTAAAAAAATCTCTCCATAAAAGCTCAAAATACACCCAATAGGTAGATACATTTGCTTTTACTTGTTTCTCGAACTTTTTTAACTCCCAATAAATGGTGCGTGCACTCAAAGAACCGTTGGCTAACCACGGAGAAAACTTTGTACTGTAATCAACCCCTAACAGCTCATTTCTCGTGTATTTATAAGTGGCGACCTTAGTAGTATCAAAAAAATACGACTGTACTCTTTTCAGCGCTTCACGTTCTCCTCCTTTGAAAGGAAAAGCGGTATTTTTCGGTTGTGTATATTCAGAAAAATTGGGGGTTTCAAATACAGAGTCGTATAGTTTTTCTTGTATGGGTATTCGGTAGGTGGTAATAGGTAATACTTCGAGTTTTTTCTCTACTTTTTTTCTAAATGATGAAAACGATTTGGGTATTCCTTTTGTAAATAGTTCGTCTATTTGCTGAGGGGTATATAAATATTGATTGGTAACTTTTATTGTATGTACCTCTTTGGGTAATGTTTTTAGAACTCTCTTTTCAATAGTCGCTTCATCAAAAGTAGCATCTTCTTGATATACGATATTTACTATAGAAAACTGGTGTTGTAGCTGTGCAACCATTTCTTCCGTGGGTTTCGTAGCTACAAAAAGGGGGATGTTATAAACCGATAAAGCATCTCTTAATTCTCTTAGGGTTTCTATTAAAAAATTTATTCTAAACTTTTCTGTTCGTACAAAAGAGTGTTGTTTTTTGAAAAAAATGGGGTCGAAAGCATAAAAAGCCACGAGGTACTTTTGAGTTTTAATCGCTTCTTCTAGCAACTCATTGTCTTGCAGTCGCAAATCGTTTCGAAACCAAACTAACGTACATTCTTGTTTTTGTTTTTTCTGCATTTTTGACTACAATATTTGACTTCTTCCCAATGGCGTTCCCATTTTTTTCTCCAAGTGAAAGGAAGGCCACAAACAACACATATTTTGGTAGGTAGGTGTTCTTTTTTCAATAAATTTTATTTACTTAAAAAGTTAATGAGTTGTTTGAAGATAATTCCATGAAAGGGTAATACCGCATACCAATACATTCTTCCCCAAATTCCTTTAGGTCTAAAAATAGCTCTTTGGTATAGTTTCCCTTCTTCAATTTTAAATTCTAACCACGCTTCTCCTGGGAGTTTCATTTCTGCCAGTAAAATTAGGCGTTTGCTTTTTTTATCTGCCAACAGTACTCTCCAGAAATCGAGCGGATCACCAGGTTCTAATTCTGTGGGATGTCTTCGTCCTCTTCGTAAACCCACTCCTCCAAAAAGTTTGTCTATATATCCTCTAACTTTCCAAAGAAAATTAAATTTATACCATCCATTTTCTCCTCCTATACTCCAAATTTTATTTAAGGTGTCTTTTTCGTTTCGTACTTCTCGTACCCGCTCATCTTTAAAACAGCCGTATTGGGGTATTTGTATATGCTTTGCTAATTGGTCTTGAAATACGCCACTACTCATGGCATCTTTCCAACTAGAAATTACTTCATTTTGTTCTATTTTTTGAAATGCCAAGGCAACTGCTTCTTTATATGGCATCGGATGTACATTTAGCAACTCGTTTATATTACTGGGTTTTGCTATTACTTCTACTTTCATACTATCTACCAACGCTTTGGCTAAGTTAAAAGAGGTTGATGTAACAAAATACAACCAGTAAGAAGATAGTTTTGGTGTAAGCACAGGCAGGGTATAAATGTATCTTTTGAGTCCTCTTACTTCGGCAAACTGCAATAGCATTTCTTTATAAGTAAGTATTTCTGGTCCGCAAACATCAAACGATTGGTTATAGGTTTTCTCTACAAGCAGGGTGTTTTCTAAAAATGCTAAAACATCTCTAACGGCTAATGGTTGGGTTTTGGTTTTTAGCCATTTCGGAGTGACCATTACTGGAAGTTTTTCTACAATATCTCTTATTATTTCAAAGGAAGCGCTACCGCTACCTACAATGATTCCTGCTCTAAAAGTGGTTAATGCGTATGCTTCTGAGCGTAGTTCTTGTTCTACTTGATATCGTGATTGTAAGTGTTTGGATAACGAATTATCGTTTACAATACCACTTAAATATACTACTTGTTTACAGTTGGTTGGCTCTACTAATTTTTTGAAGTTCTTGGCACAGGTAAGTTCTAAGTTTTCAAAATTTTCTGAACTGGTCGCCATCGAATGAATGAGATAGTAGGCAGCATCTATGTCTTTGGGAAAGCTGGTGTCTTCGGCATTTAAAAAATCTACTTTGATAAATGTAACATTCGGGTTGTTTTCAAATTCATCGGGAATTCTATCTAAGTCACGAACACAGCAAACTAATTGGTGGTTACTTTCGAGTAATTTAACGATTAATCGTTTTCCGATATAGCCTGTGGTGCCTGTAACTAAGATCTTCATTCTTTGGGTCTTTGGTAAGAGAGTCTTTTATATTTTTCAGCTACCATGTAGGTATCTAATCCGTTAATCGCTGCAATTTTTTCTGTTGATAGGTTTAAAAAACCATCTTCTGAAAGCATTGATTCTTTAAAATATAAGTCAGTTACTTCACCCAATACTAAAATAGTTCCGTTGGCTTTGATAGGGTGTTCTTCTAAGAATTTCATCCCTATTTGTAACGGTGATTCTGCCACAAACGGAGCATGAAAATTATTTTTATATTCTTCTGATAGAGTTGTTTTATCAAATTCTGAAACTTCTGACGGATATTTAGCTGAGGTATGATGTGCTTCTTCTATAATTGCCTCGTTAATAGCATTGATGGTGTAAAATCCTGTTTCTTTTATATTGTTATAGGTATTCCTTACCACGGTTGTTGGGCGCAGCACAAAACCTAAAATTGCTGGACTCGAACCGTAATGTACTACGGAACTAAACACCGCTACATTCGTGATATCATCGTTCGATTTTGTAGCAATGAGGTTTGCCGGCTTGTAACCAGAAATACTATTCATCAAATTTATTTTATAAATATGAGGAAACTCGTCTATTTCTTGACGTGTAAGATGCATTTATAGGGTGTTAAAGTTGTTTATTTTTATGGCGTTTGCCTTTAAATCGTGCATAAGATTATACAAACCAAAAAAAGTTCTATTAATGTAAATAAAGTGTTTTGAACCTCTATTTCCATTCATTTTTTTAAGTTCGGTGCTTTTGGCGTATTTCTGCCCCAAGTCTGCTATCTTTCCGAAGAACACCTCATCTGAAAAGTCAAATTCTTCTTGTTGAAATGGTGTTGTGAAAAGCGATAACATTTCGTAAAAAAGCGCTTTAAAGAAGGTGATTTCTTCCTGAGTATCATCTGTTCTTAAAATTTCTAACTCGTACAGTTTATCTTCAAAAAAAGCAGGGTTTTCAATGTTTTCTCTTTTTGCCAATTCAAAATAAGGAACGTAGAAACTTTCAGGAACTTCTTTCATACAGCCAAAATCAATGACAATTAATTCGTTTAATTTAGATACTAGGAAATTCCCTGGGTGCGGGTCGGCATGTACTTTTTTTAAGACGTGCATTTGGTACATATAAAAATCCCACAAAGCTTGCCCGAGTATATTTGAAACTTCTTCGCTGTGTTGTTCTTTTGTAAATTCCGATAGGTGTACCCCTTCCATCCAATCCATGGTTAAAATTCTATCTGATGATAATGCTGGATAGTATTTTGGAAATTTTAAATTCGGAATGTGTTTACATGCTTCGGCTACTTCGTTACTTTGGGCAAGTTCTAATTCGTAATTGGTTTCTTCTAACAGCTTATTTTCGACTTCTTTAAAGTATTCGTCTGAGCCCTCGCCTTTGATATTAAACATTTTCATGGCAATGGGTTTTACCATAGCTAAATCGGTTGAAATACTGTCTGCTACTCCTGGGTATTGAATTTTAACGGCTAACTTTTTCCCGTTTTTAGTTGCTTTGTGAACCTGTCCTATACTTGCTGCATTTACCGATTCTGATGTAAAGGTATCGAATACCTCATTAGGCGTTTTATCAAAATATTTCTTAAAGGTTTTGTTTACCAATGGTCCTGATAGTGGCGGTACCGAAAATTGTGATAACGAAAATTTTTCGACATAAGCGTTGGGTAAAATATTCTTTTCCATGCTTAACATCTGTGCCACTTTTAGGGCAGATCCTTTTAACTCTTTTAATCCGTCATAAATATCGGCAGCATTGTCTTCATTTAATTGTTTTTTGGCTTCTTCTTCTGATTTGGTAATTTTATTACCGTAATACTTCGCATAGTTCACTCCAACTTTTAACCCTGTTGAAACTAGTTTGGTAGCTCGTTCAATTTTAGAGGTAGGTATTTTATTTAAAGTCTTCATGTGTGTTTTTGTTTTTTCATTTAGTCGCAAAAAATTGAGACAATTATTACTTAGCCATCATTGGCGATTTTTCTTTCCATAAGAATTTTGCCAAATCGATTACGCTTTTTACAGGGGCTATTTGTTGAATATCGAAACTGGCTTTGACTGATTTTTCTATAAACACATCTGTTTTTTCAAAGTTTGGAGATTCATCATCCACCCAAAATTTTAAAATAATCAACAACTGCATCCAATAGCCTTCTGCAACTGTTTGGTCTTGAATTTTATTAACCTTCTCGTGCTTAAAATCAATTTTTTCGAGATTGAGTGCATTTATATAGTCTATAAATTCTGCACGTAGTCCTTTTAATACCGATAGTTTTGAAAAATCGCTTTTCATTCCTTTAAATTGTAGCATCACATACGACCTGTTCGCTGTAAGCAACTCAAAAAAGGTAAAATAAAAACTCAGTAATTTATCTTTTGCCGAATAGTCTGCATAAGCGTCGGTTTTATGTAGCAATGCAATCGTTTCTTTTGCAAAAACTTTGAAAATGGCTTTTTCTAAGCTCTCAAAACTTGAATAATGTTTGTAAAAGTCTGCTTCTTCAAAATTGTTTTCTTTTGCAAAGGCAAATATTGAAGTTGGTTCACCTGTAGTTAATACAGTATTCATGTACCATTCGATCAATCTTTCTTTTGTTATGTTCTTTTTTTTGCCATAATTTAATTGTTTAGTACGACGTATAGGTTTAAGCTAGTCGCAATTGTCATCCACACTAAATAAGGTAGTATGAAAAAGGTGTAATTTTTTACTTGTTTAAGGTGCTTGAAAGTAAAATATCCTATGAGTAGCCACAGTAGTATAATGACCACTAAGCTTATTGTTGTTAAATGTTGATTGAAGAAAAGATAGTTCCAACTTACATTTAAAATCCATTGTACACCGTATAAAACGAGTAGCTTTTTACTTAAATATGGATACTTAAAACTTACTTTGGTCATATACACAGCAAACAGTAACATAATGGTTGTCCATGCTGCTCCAAACACCCATCCTGGAGGTGTCCAAGGAGCTTTGTTCAAAGACTGATACCAGTCGGTATTAGGCCCATCATTCATTAACCAAGACCCTATACCTAGCGCTAAAAAATTAGCAACTAGAAAAACTAAAAATCGTATGTATTTATTTTCTTTCATGTTTTTTTGTTTTTAAATAGTTAAAAATTAGTTGTACTGAAAACAGCATGATAAATGCATAAAAAAAGTCTTCAAAGGGTATGGTAAAAACCCGAAACCCTATATTCTCTGCATTGTTATACCAAACTACAGGCTCTTCTATAAAGCTACCTGTTAAAATTCCATTGACAATTAAAAAGGGTATCAAAATCACTAAAAAGCTAGGGTAATACTCTTGTAACGTTGGCAAATGATATTTCAAAGCGTACGCTAAAAGCAATAAGAATAGTATAAAGTTAACTGTGGTGTACCATCTTCCGAAGTTAAAAATCAACAACAGGCTAACTATAAGTATGAGCAAAAAACTTAAAATAATGGTTCCTGATTTTGACATTTTAAATTTTGGAAATAAATATTTTAATACCTCATGCGTAAACAAACATGCGTAAGGAATACAAAAAAAGAATAACCATTCTTCTATGGGCATGTGCAGTAGCTTTATAGGTAGGTGATATTTTGGATTAAAGCCCCAAACGCCCATTTGTGTAAACCAACTATCCCAAATCAAAAAAAATAACGCAACTATTGAAATACTGATGATTGCTTGTTTGAAGTACTGTATAAAGTGAAACTTTTTTTCAAAGATGCTATAGAGTAACGGTATACTTAAGCTGCCTAAGTTTAAGATAAGATATAAATATTGACTCACTGTCTTTTATTAAAATATTTAAAAGGTACGAATAACATACCAAAGCACTCTCCATCGTGTTTCCCTAAATGTTTATGATGGATTTTATGTGCTTTTCGCAATCCTTTAAAGTATTGGTTATTTGTTTTATCAAACCACTTAAATCTTCTATGAATTAATACATCGTGTACTAAAAAATAAGCAATACCATATAGTAAAATACCCAAACCAATAAAAAATAAATAGTTTAATTCTGGGTTAATTCCGAAATAGAACAAGAGCATGCTTGGAACTGCAAAAACAACAAAAAAAACGTCATTTTTTTCAAAAACATAAGGATATCCTGGCTGGTGATGGTCTTCATGCAAATACCATCCAAAACCGTGCATAACATATTTGTGGGTAAACCAAGTAACCCCTTCCATAACAATAAATGTTATCAACGTAACTGCTATGTATACTACTAAACTCATAATGATGTGTTGTTTATTATATAAGTGTGTAAATAATTGGTACTATCTTTTTTCTGAAGTGCTTTTTTTAAAAATTCTTTATCTTCTTTTTTTGATGTAGTATACCCTAAAATACTAGGTGTATTTTCTTGTATTACCAATCGAACATACCTTAGATGTATGTTATCTGGATTTTTTAAAATTAACGCTTCTAATTCTTTTTTCTTTGTGTTAAAAATTTTAAGCTTGCTCCAAGGCATTGTTTTGTATTCTGCCTGCTTCATTTCTAGAGAAATAACATACGCTTTTACACTAACTTCTTTGCTTTTTTTGTATTTACGTATGTATGCTAGCTCTTCTGCTTTGGTAGACACATTATGATATTCTTCTACAAAGCTAGGTGTATTGCCAAAACTAGCGGTAAACACCAAGAACAAAGCACCAAATAGCATTTCTTTTATCATATTAAATTGAGTTTATACCTCACATAACTCCTTGCTAATAAATTAATTTTCATCGGGTTGGAAATTCTAATTCTGGTATCCATAATTTTTGTTGAAGGAGTATGTTTCAACTTATTTAAAAGTGTTTTATAATATCTATAGGCTGTATATACCCCAAATTTTGCTTCTACTGGTAACTTTAAGATACCGTTTTTGTAAGCAAAATCAAAATCGTCTTCTATTTCTTTAATAATGGTGTTCTTGCCTTCGATACTTAAATCTCCAAAATTTACATTTGGAAAATAAGACCTGTTTAGCTCTTTAAAATCTTCTTTTAAGTCTCTTAAGAAGTTCACTTTTTGAAATGCCGACCCTAAACGCATTGCGGGTGCCTTTAGCTCTTCGTATTTTTGCTCATCTCCGTTTACAAAAACTTTCAAGCACATTAAACCAACCACATCTGCCGAACCATAGATATAATCATTGTATTCTTCTGTAGTAGTGTATACTGTTTTATACAAATCTGCTTTCATACTCTTCAAAAAAGCTTGCACTAGCTCATCGGGTATATTGTATTTGTTTACCGTACTTACAAAAGAGTTTAAAATAGGGTTTAAACTGATTCCTTTACGCTTTGATTCATAATAATCTTTTTCAAACTTTAACAACAACTCTTCTTTGTCGTACTCATGAAAAGAATCTACAATTTCGTCAGCGAAACGTACAAAACCATAAATATTATAAATATCGGCACGTATTTTTGGCGATAACATCTTCGTTGCTAGAGAAAACGAAGTGCTGTATTTTTTAGTTACTAACTTACTGCATGCGTAAGAGGCTTCATCAAATAACTGTTTCATTTTTGTACGTTTTTAAGATTAAATCTGAAGCTATTTTTCCAGATATTAAAGACGGGGGAACACCTGGTCCTGGCACTGTTAATTGTCCTGTAAAAAATAAATTTTTTACTTTCTTGCTTTTTATATTGGGTCTTAAAAAGGCGGTTTGTGTTAATATATTTGCCAACCCGTAAGCATTTCCTTTATAGGAATTGTATTCTTGTATGAAATCATTTACACAAAAACTCTCTTTAAAAAGAACGTGCTTTTTAACTGATTGCTGTGTTAACTTTTCTAATCTTTCAATAATAATATTGAAGTACTGTTCTCGTAGCTCTGGAGTATCTTCTATTCCTGGAGCTAAGGGTATTAAAAAAGTGGCTGCTTCTTTTCCTTTTGGCGCAAAAGAATGATCGGTAATTGAAGGAAAACTTGCATAAAACAAGGGCTCTTTTGGCCAGCTAGGTGCGTCATAAATCGTTTTCGCATGTACATCAAAATCTGTATCGAAAAACAACGTATGATGGCATACTTTTTCTAATTTTTTATCAAATCCTACATAAAATAGCAACGATGATGGTGCAAAAACCTTCTTATCCCAATATCCTTCAGAATACTGTCTTAGATTTTTAGGAAGTAGGGTTTCTGTATGATGGTAGTCTGCTCCACTCAACACAACATCAGACTGCATTACTTTTCCATTTACAACAACTCCTACAGCTTCTCCTTTGTCGTTTACTGTAATTTCCTCCACGCTTGCATTGGTTTGAAACACTACCCCCATATCACTGGCTAGTTTTGTCATCGCCTCGATAACCTTATACATTCCTCCTTTCGGATGCCATGTTCCTAAGCCAAAATCGGCATAATTCATAAAGTTATAAAAAGCAGGTGTATTACTAGGTTTTGCCCCTAAAAACAATACAGGAAACTCTAAAATCTGAATCAGCTTGTTGCTTTTTATTTTCTTTCGAACCTCATGTCTAATGGTTGAAAAAAACTGAAATATGTTGCCTATGGTAACAGGAGTAACTAGCTCTAGTGGAGAAACTCCTGGTTTGTATACCAAATCGTTGATCGAAACATCGTAATTGTACTTTGCTGATTTTAAAAAGGATTTTAAGTGTTTAGAACTTCCTTTTTCTTCTTTTTCAAAAACTTCATAAATCTCATCTAAAGTTCCTGGAATTACGATTGAATCTTGCTCTCCGAAGTATACCTCATAAGCAGGATCTAACCTATCTAACTCGTAATAATCTGATGGTTTTTCACCAAAATCTGCAAAGAATTTTTCAAAAACGTCTGGCATCCAATACCAAGTGGGACCTATATCAAAAGTAAAACCATCTCTTAGTAATTGTCTTGCTCTGCCTCCTATAGTAGCATTTTTTTCTAATACTGTTACTTCATACCCAGCCTTTGCCAGATAACATGAGGCAGCTAAAGAAGAGAAGCCCGATCCTATTATGTATACTTTTTTTTCAATTTATTTCTTCTAAATATATTAAATAAATTACAAGCAAAAAATTAATTTTGCTTGTAATTTTATATTCTTAAGGTAAAAGAACGCTATCTACCACGTGAATTACTCCATTAGTACCTTGCACATCTGTTGCCGATATTACCACCGACTGCCCTGAACCTGTATCTAACTTAGCACCATTTGATAAATCTACAGTAACCATATTTCCATCAAACATGGTAATTTCTTGATTGTCTGTTAATTCGTCTGACTGCACATTTCCACCAGCAAATACATGATATTTCAATACAGCTTCTAAGGTTCCAATTGGAATATCTGCTAATGAGTTCCAAGAAGCGTTGCTATCTAATAACGCTTGAAACGCTGCATTGGTTGGCGCAAATATTGTATATGGTCCATCTGCTTTTAATAACGTAACAAAATCTGTTGTATGACGACTATCTGTTAAAGCTGCAACTAAAGTTGTAAAACCACTATTGTTTAACGCTAAGGTAACCACATTGGGTGGCAACATTACTTTATCGATTAAGTGAACAACTCCGTTTGATGCCATTATATCTGTAGCAAGTGGCATAGCATCTCCGTTAAACTCCACTGTTCCACCTACTTCTACTTGAAGTGACAATGCTTCTTCATTCGGCCCTGTCGACAATGTTTTTACATAACTATTTTCTAAATCAGCTGCTTTTACTTCTCCGCTCACTACGTGAAACAACAATACTGAAGTTAACGTTTCTACAGGTATATCGTCTAAAGAATTCCAAGAATCGTTACTATCTAACAATGCTTGAAAAGCAGTGTTGGTTGGCGCAAAAACTGTATAAGGCCCTTCTGCTTGTAAAGCAGAAACTAATTCAGCTCTCTGCAATGCTGCTACCAACGTACTTAATTCGGGGGTTTCAATTGCTAAATCTGTAATATCTTTTGGTAAACTTTCGGCAAGCATTACCTCATTTACGATATGAATAACTCCGTTTGAAGCACCAACATTTGCCGTGGTTACCGATACAGCTTGATCTGCACCTGTAACTAGATCAACCCCACCAGTTAAATCTACTGTTATAGTTGATCCGTTTAACGTAGTTAACTCTTGTCCGTTCGACAAATCACTCGACAAAGCCGCCCCAGCAACTACGTGATACAATAATACTGATTGTAAAGTTTCAACAGGAATATCGTCCAACGAGTTCCAAGCCGCTTTTGAATCTAATAATGCTTGAAATGCATCGTTGGTTGGTGCAAAAACGGTAAAAGGCCCAGTTGCTTCTAAAGCAGAAACTAAATCTGCTTTTTGCAAAGCCTCTACCAGAATACTCAAGTTCTGCGTGCCTACGGCTATTTCTACAATACTATCATTTTCTACTATAATTGGATCATCGTCACTATCACATGACGTAAACAGCACTAGACTCGCGAACAAGCCTAAAAATAACAATGAAGTTAGGTTTTTGATTTTCATGATTTTGTAATTTTTAAATTGATGCTTACTCTTTTACTTTTTATAGTCTATTTTTCGGCTTCGATAGACTTTGTTTATTTTTTTTTAAAAAATATTAAACAAAAAAATTGTTTATCAAAAAAAAGTGCCCTTTAACAAAACACTCCTCAAATATATAAACTTTGTTTAACAAAAACAAAAAAATAATAAACAAAAATATTTTTTTTATTTAAAACTATCTAAAAACTTCTCTGAAGAAGGAAAAACAGTAATTTGAGATTTAAAATCGTAGTCTTCAAACTTCATTGCTTTGCTACCTATTGCAATTAATTCGTGAGTCGTATCTTTCAAAATATCTTCTACTTCTAAAAAATATTCTTCCACTTTATCGTCGTAAGGTTGCACAATCATTGAAGTTATAAAGCAAACCTTTTCTTTGCTCTTAAAAAAATGGTTAAGATTATCTAAAGGCAAACTCTGCCCCAAGTATATAGTGTCATACCCTCTTAAAGAAAGTTCATAATTCAAATACATCAGTCCTAACTCATGAATTTCATTTTCAGGCAAAAACAACACGTAAGTCACATTAGAATTATTGTTTGCATATTCTAGCTTTTCAATATTAACCTGAATTTTCTGTATGATTAAGTTCGAGATAAAATGCTCGTGTGCAGGGAGCAATGTATCTGTTTGCCATAAGAGACCTATTCTATTTAAAAACGGAACAAATACATCTTTAAAAATTTCTCTAAAGGATTTTCTCTTTAACAATCGGTTATAAGAAGTATTAAACAGCACTTTATCAAATTTAAACATTGCCAGTTTAAAAGAATTTATAGCTTCATCGTCTACAGCTTTTTTAAGTGCTAGCTCTCTTGCTTTTAAAACAATGGTATCATCAGACATTTCAGCTATTTTAGATATTTTTACATTGTTTTTATTCAACAAAACAACATTTAACAGCTTTTGTAAATTTGCTGTAGAATAATATCTAATGTTGGTATCTGTTCTTTCAGGTGATAAAAGGTTATAACGCTTCTCCCAAATACGAATGGTATGCGCCTTTATTCCTGAAATATTCTCCAAGTCTTTAATCGTGAATGTAGATTTTATATTGTTCAAGATATACGATTTAATATTAAACAAATATACAAAATTTATTAAAACTTAAACTGTTAAGGTTTTTTCTGAAGTTAAAATTCCTATTTTTGATAGCCTATTTAATCTGTACATGAATTTACACACACAAATACCTCTTGCAAAACAAGCACATCATCAAATTAATTATTCATCAAAATTATTCTTGATAGGTTCCTGTTTTTCTGAGCATATTGGCTCTAAACTGAACTACTATAAATTTCAATTAAAACAGAATCCTTTTGGCATACTATTCCACCCCAAGGCTATTGAAAACTTTATTGCAAAAACTATTAACAAAGAAAAATACATAGAAGAAGATATTTTTTTCCATCAGGAGCGATGGCATAGCTTTGAAGCACATTCGTCTTTAAGTTCAAATGATAAAAGCATCTTATTGCAGAATCTGA
Organism: Tenacibaculum tangerinum; assembly: GCF_029853675.1. Classification (NCBI taxonomy): domain Bacteria; kingdom Pseudomonadati; phylum Bacteroidota; class Flavobacteriia; order Flavobacteriales; family Flavobacteriaceae; genus Tenacibaculum; species Tenacibaculum tangerinum. The sequence goes on from NZ_CP122539.1 coordinate 2,105,893, forward strand.
ATTCATCGATACAAAAAAGTTTTAAACAGCTTAAAGAAGCCACTCATTTGATCATTACCTTAGGTACAGCTTGGGTATATAGAGAAATTGAATCGGACGTGTTGGTTGCCAACTGCCATAAAGTTTCACAAAAAAAATTCTTGAAAGAATTATTAACTGTTGATGAAGTTTCTGAGAGCATACAAGCCATTAACTCATTAGCAAAGTCAATAAACAAAAACATATCAATTATCTATACCATCTCTCCTGTAAGACATTTAAAAGATGGTTTTATAGAAAATCAACGTAGCAAAGCGCACTTAATCTCAGCAATTCATCAATTGGTGTCACCTAGAAATCGTTGTTATTATTTTCCTTCGTATGAAATTATGATGGACGAATTACGCAACTATCGTTTTTATAATGAAGACATGGTTCATCCAAACAATGTTGCTATTAATTATATTTGGGAAAAATTTAAAGATGTTTGGGTTACTGAAGACTCATATCAAACCATGCAAGAAGTAGAAACCATTCAAAAAGGGTTGTTGCACAAACCCTTTAACCCTAACTCAGAGGCACACCAACGTTTTTTAAATAATCTGCAACAAAAAAAGGAAACACTTTTACAAGCATTTCCTTTTATGAGTTTTTAACCTTTAAATATTTATTTTGTTAAATATTGATCTACATTTTGCCAAGGTCCACCATTTATAATATCTATTCCATGGTTTTGCAAAAACTGCGTTGCTTGACCGCTTCTAGCCCCACTTCTACAAACAGCTATTACAGGCTTATTCCACGACTTTACCTCTTCTACATTAGAAGGAATGGTGTTTAACACAATGTGTTTAGCCCCTTTACTATGCCCTTCGTTCCATTCCGCTATGGTTCTAACATCTAATACAACTGCACCTTTAGCTAAGTATTCTTGTATTTGGTTGCTCATATGTTTTTTTCTAAATAAATTAAATAACGACATTTTATGCTTCTTGATAATTTTCCAGCAAAAGTAATCCGTTTTCAATTAACATTGAGTAACTCTTGTTACTTTTCATGTTTTCAAGATAGGTATGTAACGTGTCTTTTATAGGGAAATTGTTTGCTATTGACAGTTCCAATAATTCTAAAGGCAACAACCAATCATTTTTAAACTGCGTGTTTACTTTGTCAAAAATTTCTTGAATGTTTTCTTCCGAAACTTCTCCATTTTCTCTCATTTCTCTCACTTTACTATACAGGTTATACAACTCTTTATCTGATGCTGAATAGTTGATTTTATGTGTTTTCGTTTCCGACACTTTACCAACATCTCCGAAAGAAGACACATCGGCAGGACCTGCAAAAGCAGATATTACTTCTACCCCTACTGCCATATCATACACTCCCCAATCTGGATGAAACAATAAGGTATCTCCATGAGTTACTGTACAATTTTTAAACGATATTAATAAAATTCTACCGCGTAAATCTCTTGTTCCTGTAATGACTTCTCCTTCAACTTTTATTCCCCCCTCAAACTCTAGTGCTACTTTTTCTCCTTCATAAATTCCGTAAGCTTTTAAGTCGCGCGGACTCATATTTTCTATCGGAATGTTAATTCCTTTTAGTTTTCCTATTGGGCTTCCAAATCCTTCAGCATGATAAGTAACTCCATGCCCTATCAACTCCTTATCTCTATTAGCTAATGCCGTTGGACCTGTGGTTTGCACATATACAGGTTTGTTGTTGTCATCTGCTATTACATTTGTAAAAATTCCTGATATTTGAACACCTGTACTCAACTCAATAGTACCTAAACTTGTAGAATCTATTAATTTCTCAACTCCTTTCAAACCTCCGGTTCGTATTGCCATTTTATTAGCAAACTGTTCTAACACCATACTTAAATGAGCAAAATCTGGCGTAACAAACAATTGAGGCTGTGGTTTTGTGATATCAAAATTCACATTAGCCGCTTCTATAGAGTATGGAACTTTCTTTACCTCATCTTTCATACACCACTTGCTTTCTCCGATTGAAGACAACAAGCCTGCTCCATAAATTTTAGGATCTTCTACGGTTCCTATTAACCCATACTCTACTGTCCACCAGTGTAAATTTCTTATTTGAGACATTTCAGAAAGTGCTCCCATATTTTCTTGTAGCCACTCTACTTTTTCTTGCGCTTCTTCTATTTCTTTTTGAGTAGAATTAGGATCTTCTTTTAAAATAGATAACAACCGAATAGCTTCGTACATTTCATAATCTTTTGCTGATGAAATTGCTTTGGCTCCAATTTCTCCAAAGCGACGTAAATATTCAGCATATTCCGGATTTGCTATAATGGGAGCGTGTCCTGCCGCCTCATGTATAATATCGGGTGCTGGCGTATACTCAATATGATCTATAGTTCGCATATCTGATGCTATAACTAACACATTATACGCTTGAAATTCCATAAAGGCATTGGGCGGAATAAATCCGTCAACAGAAACTGCTGCCCAACCTATTTCTTTCAAAATACGATTCATCCCTTCCATATGAGGAATGTTTTCAACAGAAATACCTGTCTTTTTTAGCCCCTCTACATAAGAGCCATGAGCTACCTTACCTAAATAATCAACATTCATACGCATTACGTAGCGCCATACTGCTTGATTTTGTGCTGTGTATTCTTCGTAAGGTTGCCTTACTACAAATTTATGTAAGTGTTTAGGTAACTTTTTTGTGACTTCGTTTAACTCAAAATGAGAATCCATAGTGTTGTTTGTTTTGCCCTGTAAATTTAAGTTTTTTATACTTTATAAAAAATTCATATTCGTTAAATTAATATATTTCGTACATTTACTTTTGTCACTAAAAATCGTAGTTAAAATGAGGTCAAGAGGTTTTAAAACTCGTATATTAATTGGTATTGCTATCGTAGCTTTTGCATATTTACGCAAATGCAGTCAACAAGAAGTAAACCCTTATACTGGAAAAACACAAGCTGTTAGCTTATCACCTGAGCAAGAGATTGCTATTGGATTACAACAAGCGCCAGTAATGGCCGAGCAGCATGGAGGTCTGTACCCTGATAAAAATGCACAAATATTGGTTGATAAGGTTGGGGCAAAGCTAGTAAATAACACCATTGCTAAACAATCTGGCTATCAATTTGATTTTCACCTACTAAGAGACCAAAGATCTATCAATGCGTTTGCCTTACCGGGTGGACAAATATTTATTACCCATGCTTTGTTTTCTAAATTAAAAAATGAAGACCAGCTCGCTGGTGTATTAGGACATGAAATAGGACATGTTTTAGGAAAACATTCTAATGAAAGAATTACTAACGCTAATTTTTGGAAATTACTTACCATGGGAGCTTCTGTAGGTGCTGATTTAGGGCAACTTGCCAACAGTATAGGGCAACAAACGTTGCTGAAAAATGGTAGAGGAGATGAGTTGGAAAGTGATGAATTGGGCGTAAAGCTAATGATAGATGCAGGCTATAATCCTGAAAGCCTCATTGGAGTTATGGAAATTTTAAAAGCTGCTGCGGGTCCTAACAGGGTTCCTGAATTTCAAAGTACACACCCTGACCCAGAAAATAGAATTGAAAAAATAAAAGAGGCCATTCGTAAATACCAAAAATAGAAAATACACACCTACTTGTAACATTTCACCCTTCAAAGCTACCTATATACGTAGGTTGGATGTAAAATATTAAGCATATTTTCCTCAACATAAATGGTCTTTATATTAATAGAGTTAAGTATGAGTGACAAGGCATTTCAAAAATAAAAGTAACTCGTTAAATGAAATTACTTTTTTTGGCCGGAATGCTTATTCTATATTAAAACAATTCGAACTCACATTATACTATAACTAAATTTATTTGCTATGAGTTTTGGAGGAGCCGTATCGGCTATGATTACGAGTTTAAAGAACAACAAAAGAAAAAGGGTAAGTGCTTTTGAAAAGCTAGAGCGATTTCAAAAAGAAAACAGTGACGAGCTTTTTTTGAAAAGTCTGCCAGTAAAGAGCAACTCAAAAAAATACGCGAAAATATCAAAAAACAGAGAAGAATTGCATTACTGAAAAATGTTTTGGTTTTATTGATATTGTTTTCAATATTATTTTTCCTTATTAATCAACTATAAAAAAGCTGAACATCATATAGAGTTCAGCTTTTTGTACTATTAAAACAATAGTAAGGTTTAAAATATTTTAATTAACTGTTTTAAAATATTACTTACCTTGAATAATGTTATAGTTGATACCAATTCCTACAGAACTTGGAGTAGAACCATCTACAGACAAACCTTGGTAGAATCCATAAATATTCCACTTATCACTGTGGTATCCTACTTCTGGTCTGTAATAAAAACCTCCTGACTCGCTACCTTCTGTAAGGAAACCATATCCTAAATCGGTTCCTATAAAAAAGTTTTCTGTTGGGTAAAATCTGAATAATGCCGCTAAAGGTACAATTCCCTGATCTACTGACACCCCTGCTACTTCTTTACCAAAATAATGTGAATACCCCGTAGAGAATCCAATTCCAAAACTATTTACATTTAAAAACTGGTATTTTAAATCTACACCAAGTACAAAAGATGAAGTATCAGAGGCATCAGCAATCGGTAACCCGAAGTGAACTCCCGCCTTTAACCAATCTGTACCCTCACCTCGCTGAGCATTAGCAAATGAAAAACTTAGTACAGCAACTAATAATAAGATAATTTTTTTCATGTTTTGTTTTTTAAAATTTAAAGTACAAAAATATATTGAAAATAATATTGTACTTGTCTCTTTCAATATAAATTTTAACTCAAATAGTTTTTTTAATCGCATTTCATACTGAGTTTTTAATTCAAAAAAGTAACTTTGTGGCATGAGCAAGAAAGTAATACTTATGATTTTGGATGGATGGGGAGTGACCCAAGACCCAAAAGTATCGGCGATTTATAATGCGAAAACTCCGTATATAAACTCTTTATACGACAAATTTCCGAACGCACAGCTGCGAACCGACGGTGAGCATGTTGGTTTACCCGAAGGACAAATGGGAAACTCAGAGGTTGGACACATGAATTTAGGTGCGGGTAGAATTGTATATCAAAACTTAGCAAAGATTAACAAAGCGGTAAAAGAAGAAACTTTAGCAAAAGAAAAAGAGCTTCTTAATGCCTTTGAATATGCCAAAGCTAACGACAAAAACATACATTTTTTAGGGTTGGTTTCTAATGGAGGAATCCACTCACATATCGACCATTTAAAAGGACTGCTGACCGCAGCAGATAGTTATGGTTTGAAAAATGTTTACTTGCATGCATTTACCGACGGACGTGATTGCGACCCGAAATCGGGGAAGTACTTCATTAACGACATTCAACAACACATGCAAAAAACAACTGGTGAATTGGCAACAATTACAGGTCGTTATTATGCTATGGACCGCGATAATCGTTGGGAACGAGTGCAACTTGCTTACGACGCCTTGATAAACGGAAAGGGAACTTTTTCTTCAGATGCTTCTACCAACATTCAGCAAAGTTACGATGCAGATGTTACCGATGAGTTCATCAAACCTATTGTAATGGTTGATGAAAACAACCAACCAAAAGCAACTATTAAAGAAGACGATGTGGTGATTTTCTTCAACTTTAGAACCGACAGAGGGCGTCAATTAACAGAAGCTTTGAGTCAAAAAGACTTTCCAGATTTCGATATGAAAAAGCTACCGTTGTACTTTGTTACCATGACAAGCTACGACGATACTTTTAACAACATTCATGTTATCTACAATGGAAAAAATATTGAAAACACCTTAGGGGAAGTACTAGAATCTGCTGGAAAAACACAAATAAGAATCGCAGAAACAGAAAAATACCCACACGTAACTTTCTTCTTTTCTGGCGGAAGAGAAGAAGAGTTTACAGGAGAAAAACGTTTGTTATGCCCCTCACCCAAAGTGGCTACTTACGATTTACAACCTGAGATGAGTGCCTATGAAATTCGTGATGCCATAGTTCCTGAACTACAAAGCGGCGAGGTTGATTTTGTGTGTTTAAATTTTGCCAATGGCGATATGGTAGGGCATACAGGTGTTTTTGAAGCTGCCGTAAAAGCCTGCGAGGCGGTTGATAATTGTGTAAAAGATGTAGTAAATACTGCATTAGATAACGATTACACCACCATTTTAATTGCAGACCACGGAAACTGTGAGACCATGATTAATCCTGATGGAACACCTCATACTGCGCACACTACCAACCCAGTTCCTATGATTTTAATCGACAAAGAATTAAAATCAATAAAAAGTGGTATTTTAGGCGATATTGCACCCACCATTTTAAAATTAATGGGTGTTGAGCAGCCTAAAGAAATGACACAACATTCACTCATTTAAAATTTAATCGATGAAAAAAATCGCATATACTCTTTTTACAGTTTTTGTAATCTCATGTGCTTCGACTCCAAAAAATATGGCAACTAAAAACGAAAATGGCAATTTAGTCGGTATTGCTACCAAAAAAGACTTTCAACAAGAGCCTTATGGAAGCGAGTGGTTCAACGATTTTTATTCATATTACGAAACCGACAAAGGCACCGTAGAAAAACTAAAACCTTATTTAAACGACGTTAAAATAAAAGGGTTTATGGGAACTTGGTGTGGAGACAGCAAGCGTGAAGTTCCTAATTTTTACAAAATTTTAGACGAAGTTGAATTTGACTATAAAAACCTTGAATTAGTTACGGTAAACCGTCAAAAAAAAGCCAACGGATTAGAAGAAGGCTTTAACGTAATTCGAGTACCGACCTTTATTTTTTATAAAGACGGAAAAGAACTCGGTCGTTTTGTAGAACACGCTATTGAAGGTAGTACCATTGAAAAAGATTTTTTGCAAATCCTCTCGGGCCAAGAATACAAACATCCATATCAAAAATAACTGTAAATTTGCGCCTCAATATTTTTAATATGATTATTTCAAAGACTAGAGAAGAAATAGAATTGATGCGCGAAAGCGCCTTAGTAGTATCGAAAACGTTAGGGATGCTTGCCAAAGAAGTAAAACCTGGAGTTACGACTTTATATCTTGACAAACTTGCCGAAGAATTTATTCGTGAGCAAGGTGCTATTCCTGGTTTTTTAGGTTTGTATGATTTTCCGAACACCCTTTGTATGAGTCCAAACTCACAAGTAGTTCATGGAATTCCTGATAAAACACCTTTACAAGAAGGCGATATAATTTCTATTGATTGCGGTGCGATAAAAAATGATTTTTATGGAGATCACGCTTATACCTTTCCTGTGGGTGAAATTGCTCCTGAAACACAAAAACTTTTAGACATTACTAAAGAAAGTTTGTATGTGGGTATTCGCGAGTTTAAAGTAGGTAATCGTGTAGGTGATGTAGGTTTTGCAATTCAAAATTTTACCGAAAATCACGGATACGGCGTAGTTCGTGAATTGGTAGGACACGGTTTAGGACGCAAAATGCACGAAGCCCCAGAAATGCCAAACTACGGAAAAAGAGGTCGTGGTAAAAAGTTTGTTGAAGGAATGGTTGTTGCTATAGAACCGATGACCAATATGGGAACTCACAAAATTCGTCAGCACAGCGACGGGTGGACGATTACTACGTTAGACGGAAAACCATCGGCACACTTTGAACACGATGTAGCGATTGTAGATGGCAAACCAGAGTTACTATCGACCTTTCAATATATATATGATGCTTTAGGTATTGAGAGTAATGAAGAGGAGGAATTCAGACAACAACCACTAACTCTATAGTCTTTTAAACAATATGTGTCCATAGTATTGTGCACTTGTTGCAGAATCTCAAAAAATACGATTCTTGCCTTCGCAGGAATGACCAAATGAAAATTTTCAAAACGATACTAAATACCTTACCTCGACCTATTTTAATCAAAGTCAGTTATTGGGTGCGCCCTGTAATTGCTTGGTGGTTAAAAGGTGATAACTTTACGGACCCAATAGACGGGAAATCGTTTCGTAAATTTTTACCTTACGGATATGGAAAACAGCGAGAAAATGCCCTTTCACCTTCTACTCTATCACTAGAAAGACATCGCTTACTATGGCTGTTTTTACAGGATGAAACGAACTTTTTTACTTCAAACAAAAAGCTAAAAGTATTGCACATCGCTCCTGAACAATGTTTTTTAACTATTTTCAGAAAACAACAAAATTTAGACTATACTACTTCCGATTTAGAATCACCCATAGCCGATGTAAAAGCCGATATTTGCGATTTACCGTTTGAAGACAACGCTTTCGATGTAGTGTTTTGCAACCATGTATTAGAACATATTCCTAATGACACGAAAGCCATGCAAGAGCTATACCGCGTTATGAAAGTTGGCGGTTTTGGTATTTTTCAAATTCCGCAAGATCTATCGAGAGCAACTACTTTTGAAGACGATACTATTACCGACCCTAAAGAACGTGCAAAAATCTTCGGTCAGTACGACCATGTACGTGTATATGGGCTAGATTATTTTGACAAACTACGCTCCATCGGATTTAAAGTTGATGAAATAGATTACACACAAAAAATTTCCGCAGAAAAACTAAAACGATTTGCATTGATGAAAGGTGAAATTTTGCCTGTGTGTTATAAACATTAATTGGTAAACTCTATTAACTCACCAGCATCATTCTGGTACAAGAGTATTACTTTTAATGCTGGATGCTCTTCTAAAAAGACTTTCGTTTGTTCCAATCCCATAGCTAGAAAAGCGGTGGCATAGGCATCTACATCGGCACAATCGCCTTTTAAACGAACCGAAACACTTAGTAAATTACTCTCTTTGGCCAATCCTGTTTTTGCATTGATGGTATGCACTATTTTCTTTCCTTCGCTATTTACTTTATACTTCCTGTAATTACCAGAAGTTGCCATCGATTCATTATCCAATTCTATAATTTTCTGAATAGAACGGGTTCCGTCAGTATTCGGTTTTTCAATGGCCACTTTCCACAGTTTCCCATGCTTGGTACCTCTCGCTCTAACCTCTCCTCCTATTTCTACAATATAATCGTGAATATTTTTCGATTCGAAAAATCGCCCAATTACATCGACTCCATAACCTTTGGCAAAGGCGTTGACATTAAACTCAATATCTTCACTTTCTCTATACACTTTTCTGTCCTTTAATGTCACTTTATCAAAGCCTACATTTTCCATCAACGCTGAAATCTCTTCTGAAGTCAAATCCTTTTTCTCTTCACCAGAACCAAATCCGTAAGCATCAATCAATCTACCAATCGTAGGGTCAAAATACCCATCGGTTTCTTTGTAAATTTTCTTTGCCTTCTCAAACACCTCTACAAACATATCGTCCACTACTACAGTAGTATCTCCTTGATTAATTTTAGAAATATCGGAAGTTGGTATATACGTAGATAGCGATGTGTTTACCAAATAGAACAAACTATCTATTGACTCTTGATAATTAATATCACTTTGGTAAGTAATATGGTATGCTGTACCAAAAACAGGTCCTTCTAACTTAATCTCTGTCGATTTCCCCTCTTCTTTACAAGCTATGAACAACCATAATAAAGCTACAAAAAAGGATATTTTTCTCATCATTTTGAAAATTTAATCACAAAAATAGCATATTCGATGTTCATAAAAGATTGTTAATTCTATTTTTTGTATCTTCATTTTTTTAAATTTGCTTCACTATTAATAATACATCTAACAATAAATCAGAATAAAATGAAGAAAATAGTTGCATTCCTTACTGTTTCAATTCTTTTAGCATCATGTGCCTCTTCAAAAGAGTTAGAAGCTATCAAAGCGAAACACGAACAAACAAAAGAAGAATTGTTGGCTGTAAAAGCTAACTTAACAAAATGTTTAATTGAAAAAGAGAAGTGTGAAGAGGAAACAACTTCTTTAGAATCTAGAGTAACAGAATTAAAAGAAGATAAAGAAAACACCTTACAACAAGTTGAAAATTTAACGGTATTAACGAAAGGTGCTAATGATAACATTAAAGAAACATTAGCTCAATTGAGCAAGAAAGATAAATACATTAATAAAATTAGAGAGGCTGCTTCTAAGAAGGACTCGTTAAATTTAGTGGTTGCGTTTCATTTAAAGAGAGAATTACAAGATGGTATTGACGATCAAGACATTGAAGTAAATGTTGAAAAGACCGTAGTTTTTATTTCGATTTCTGATAAATTATTATTCAAAAGTGGAAGCTATACCATTAACGAAGAAGCTTCTAAAGTGTTAGAAAAAGTAGCTACCGTAGTAAACGGTCAGCCTCAAATGGATGTAATGGTTGAAGGTCATACCGACAATACACCAGTAGCCGAAGGTTCTTCTTTAAAAGATAACTGGGGATTGAGTGTATTGCGTTCAACTGCTATTGTTCGTGAATTGCAAAACAAATACGAGGTAGCTCCTGCACGATTAATTGCAGCAGGTAGAAGTAGCTATGTTCCTTTGGTAGAAAATAACAGTCCTGCAAACAAAGCCAAAAACAGACGTACAAAAATTATCATTTTACCAAGGTTAAATCAATTCTTTGATTTGTTAGACCAAAAAGTAGAATAGTTTTTTTTAAAAATATTGTAGTAGAAAAACGTGCCTAAGGCACGTTTTTCTTGTTTTTTACTTGCCTAAAACAAGCAGCATGCAAATTAAACTAACAGGCTATTTGTCAATTAAATAATTAACCGTACATTTGCAGACCTTTTTCAAGGATTAAAAATTATTATTAACAAACAAAAACTAATCGTGTAAATATGAACACATTAAGTTACAAAACAGTATCGGCTAATAAGGCTACCGTAAACAAAGAGTGGGTTTTAGTTGATGCGGACGGGCAAACATTAGGTCGTCTAGCTTCTAAAGTTGCAAAACTTATTAGAGGTAAGTACAAGCCAAATTTCACTCCTCACGTAGACTGTGGAGACAACGTTGTGATTATCAACGCTGAAAAAATTAACCTAACGGGTAACAAGTGGGCCGATAAATCGTACATCCGCCACACGGGATATCCAGGAGGTCAAAGATCATTAACTGCTACAGAAATGTTTCAAAAAGATCCTACAAGACTTGTTGAAAAAGCAGTAAAAGGTATGTTACCTAAAAACCGTTTAGGTAGCGCGTTATTTAAAAACTTATATGTTTACGCAGGTACAGAGCATGGTCAAGAAGCTCAAAAACCTAAAACTATTAACCTTAACGATCTTAAATAATTATGGAAACTGTACACAAAATAGGGAGAAGAAAAACAGCTGTTGCTCGTGTTTATGTTTCTCAAGGAAGTGGAAACATCACTATCAACAAAAGAGAGTTTAAAAACTATTTTACCACACCAACTTTACAATACAAAGTGCAACAACCTTTAATGCTCACTGAAAATTTAGAGACGTATGACATTACAGTAAACGTATTTGGTGGTGGTGTTACTGGTCAGGCAGAAGCTATTCGTTTAGCAATTACTAGAGCATTAGTATCTATCAACGAAGAAAACAAAACTGTGTTAAAACCAGAAGGATTGTTAACTCGTGATCCAAGAATGGTTGAACGTAAAAAATACGGTCAGAAGAAAGCACGTAAGAAATTCCAGTTCTCTAAACGTTAATATTTTAGATATAAGATACGAGAACCAAGACGAAAGACTCTTCTTTTGCCTGCTCTCTTTTATCTTTCAACTAAAAACGTTTCGAGACTGTTATATATATTAATTTTTAACAGTTTAGTATCTAAATACTTCAGACTTCATAACTACTGAAGTATTGCGAAAACAGAACGTAAACACATTTATTAAAATGGCAAACATTCAAGAATTATTAGAAAGTGGCGTACACTTTGGTCACTTAACTAGAAAATGGAACCCAAACATGGCTCCATACATCTATACAGAGCGTAATGGTGTACACATCATCGATTTGTATAAAACTTCAGCTAAAATTGACGAAGCTTCTGCTGCGTTACAAAAAATAGCAAACTCAGGACGTAAAATCTTATTCGTTGCAACTAAAAAGCAAGCAAAAGATATCGTTGCTGAAAAAGCAAAAGCTGTAAACATGCCTTATATTACTGAGCGTTGGCCAGGAGGTATGTTAACAAACTTTGTAACTATCCGTAAAGCCGTTAAAAAAATGACTTCTATTGATAGAATGAAGACAGATGGTTCTTTCGACGCTTTATCAAAAAGAGAAAAATTACAAATAAACCGTCAACGTGAAAAATTAGAAAAGAACTTAGGTTCAATTTCTGATATGACTCGTTTACCAGGAGCTTTATTTGTAATTGACGTAAAGAAAGAACACATTGCTGTTGCTGAAGCACAAAAATTAAACATTCCAATCTTTGCAATGGTTGATACAAACTCTGATCCAAGACCGATTGACTTTGTTATCCCAGCAAATGATGACGCTTCTAAATCTATCGATAAAGTATTATCGCATGTAACTGATGCTATCGCTGAAGGCTTAACTGAAAGAAAAGCTGACAAAGAAAAAGCGAAAGCTGACAAAGAAAAAAAAGCAGAAGTACCTGCTAAAGAAGAAGCAAAATAATTTTTAATTTAAAGGCTTCATAACATTGAAGCCTTTAAATTTTTACAACTTTGTACAACAATATATTTACAACTAAAAAATAACGATAGAAATGTCAGTAAAAATTAGCGCTGCAGACGTAAAAAAATTAAGAGAAACTACCGGAGCTGGTATGATGGATTGTAAAAAAGCATTAGTAGAGGCTGAAGGTGATTTTGATAAAGCTATTGAAATTTTACGTAAAAAAGGACAAAAGATTGCTGCTAAAAGAGCAGATCGTGAGTCTACTGAAGGTGTAGCAATTACTAAAATTAGCGATGACAATACCTATGGTGTTGCTATTGTATTAGCATGTGAAACAGATTTCGTAGCTAAAAACGATTCATTTAAAGCTTTAGCGCAAGAATTTGTTGACATCGCTTTTAACCACAAAACAAAAGAAGAATTCTTAGCTGCTGATTTTGGTGGAGTAACGGTTGCAGAAAAATTAATTGAGCAAACAGGAGTAATCGGTGAAAAAATCGATATCACTGCTTTCGAAAGAATTGAAGCACCTTACGTAGGAGCGTATACTCACGTTGGTAAAATTGCTGCTATGGTAGGTTTAACTGCTGTGGTAGATAATGCTGCTGAGTTAACAAAAGACTTAGCGATGCAAGCTGCATCAATGGGAGCTACTACGTTATCTTACAAAGATTTCGACGCTGCTTATGTAGCTTCTGAAACTGAAGCAAGAATTGCTGCAATTAAAAAAGACAACGAAGAGTTAGCACGTTTAGGTAAAACGTTAAAGAACGTTCCTGAATTCGTTTCTCGTTTGCAATTAACCGATGAAGCTTTAGCAAAAGCTGAAGAAGAAGCAAAAGAGCAATTAAAAGCAGAAGGAAAACCAGAACAAATCTGGGACAAAATCTTACCTGGTAAAATGGAGAGATTTATTTCTGACAATACAACTTTAGATCAAGAACAATGTTTGTTAGATCAAAAGTTTATTAAAGATGAAAAAATGACTGTTGCTGAGTATGTTGCTACTTACGGTGACGTTGAAGTAAAGAACTTCGTAAGAGTTACTTTGGGGTAATTCTCAACAACAATACGATAAAAAACCATCCAAATTTGGATGGTTTTTTTATACCCTTTATTTAGATTGATTATCAATTCAATTTTAAATAAATTCGTATGTTATATTGAGTAACTATGAAGTATACCGTTCAACCCAAAAAAACAAAAAGCTATGACAAGACAAGAACATTTACAGTTTTGTAAGATTTGCAATCACCAAAAATTTGACAATCAACAAGGTATTGTATGCGGATTAACTAATTCTATTGCAAACTTTGAGGTAACCTGCGACTCATTTGATGAAAATCATACGATTAAAGAAGCCGTTTTGGCAAAAAAGGCTGAAAATGAGTTAGAAAATCAACTTGCAGGACAAGGCATACGTTTTGCCAATTATTTACTAGACAGAATTTTTCTTCTTATAATCAGCGTCATAACTGGGTATCTTTGGGGTATGATTCTCGTAGTAGTTTCTCCTAATTCTTTAAATTCTCTTGAAAGTATGGGGCGACTAGAGGAATTTTTCTGGGGGTTTGTTATAGGATTTTTTTACTATTCCTTTTTTGAAGCTTTAACTGGCAGGTCTTTAGCTAAATTAATCACCAATACAAAAGTTGTTGATGAGAATGGAAACAAACCTACATTTGAAATGATTTTAGTTAGGTCGTTATGCAGATACATCCCTTTTAATGCTTTTTCTTTTTTAGGTTCAGATGCTGTTGGTTGGCATGATTCTTTATCAAAAACAAGAGTAATTAAAATAAAGTAGAAAGTTGCTAAGAAGATCATTACACTATGTTTCCTCATAAAACTATCAAAAAAAATATGTAGCTTTGCACAACTTTCAACAAAACAAATGCAATACAAAAGAATTCTTTTAAAACTAAGTGGTGAGGCACTTATGGGTGAACGCCAATACGGAATCGACCCAAACAGACTTAAAGAGTATGCCCAAGAAATAAAACAAGTAGTAGATAAAGGCATAGAAGTAGCCATTGTAATTGGTGGTGGAAACATTTTTAGAGGGGTTGCAGGAGCTAGTCAAGGTATGGATCGTGTACAAGGTGACCACATGGGAATGTTAGCCACTTGTATTAACGGATTAGCACTACAAAGTGCCTTAGAAGACGAAGGAATTTATACCCGTTTACAGACAGCTATTGAAATTAAAGAAATTGCAGAACCTTATATCAAACGACGTGCAAATCGTCATTTAGAAAAAGGACGTGTTGTAATTTTTGGTGGAGGAACGGGGAATCCGTATTTTACAACCGATACAGCAGCCGTATTAAGAGCCATTGAAATTAATGCAGATGCTATTTTAAAAGGTACTCGTGTAGATGGTATTTACACAGCAGACCCTGAAAAAGACAAAAATGCTGTTAAGTATGAAAATATTACTTTTAAAGACGTTATTGAAAAAGGCTTAAAAGTAATGGATATGACAGCCTTTACGTTAAGTGAAGAAAACAAATTACCAATTATAGTTTTCGATATGAATAAAAAAGGAAACCTTTTAAAATTAGTTTCTGGAGAAAATATTGGAACAATAGTTGATAATGAATAAATCGAAAAATTACCCCTCAGTCTATTTGAGGTTTTAAATACGAACAAAATGAACGAAGAGATTGATTTTATTTTAGATTCGACAAAAGAGGCGATGGACAAAGCTATTAGCCACTTAGAAAAAGAATTAGCAGGTATTCGAGCTGGAAGAGCTACTCCTGCTATGTTAAGCACCATTATGGTAAACTACTACGGTTCTCAAACACCATTATCACAGGTAGCGAACGTAAATACACCCGATGCTAGAACCATATCAATTCAGCCTTGGGAAAAAAATATGTTACAAGAAATCGAAAAAGCCATCATGCTTGCCAATATCGGTTTCAATCCGATGAATAATGGAGACAATATCATCATTAATGTACCTCCATTAACCGAAGAACGTCGTATTAGCCTTGCCAAACAAGCTAAAGCAGAAGCAGAACATGCCAAAGTTGGTGTGCGTAATGCCCGAAAAGATGCGAATAACGAAATTAAGAAAGTAGATATTTCTGACGATATGAAGAAGAATGCAGAAGCTGATGTTCAGAAGTTAACTGATGACTATGTAAAAAAAGTCGACGAAAAGTATGCCGTTAAAGAGAAAGAAATTATGACCGTGTAATTTTCTTTTCTAAATAGTTTTATGTAAAGAGCGTTATATAACGCTCTTTTTTTCGTTTAATTCATTCATTTGGCATAACTTTGCCTAAAATTTTTTTGAATGACTTTTTGGACTAAAATCGCAGGCTTTATATTGCGAAACCGTTACTTAGTTTTAATTACTATTGCAATAATTACAGGACTTTTAGTCACTCAAATAAAATACATGCGCTTCTCTTATACAGAGGCTAATTTGCTTCCAACAGACCATGAAGTAAATATTAAATACAACAAGTTTTTAGAAATTTTTGGAGAAGAAGGCAACCTCATTATTTTAGGCGTAAAAGACTCTACCATATTTACCCCTGCAAAATTTAATGCATGGAATAAGCTTGTTAAAGATTTAGATAGCCTACCACAAGTAGATTTCACGGTTTCTGTTGCAGATGTTCAACAATTAAAAGCAGATAGAAAAAAAGAAAATTTATAGTTGAACCTTTATTTGAAAAAGCTCCTTCAACAAATGAAGAGGTAAAACACATAAAAAAACAACTTTTTGAAAAGCTGCCATTTTACAATAATTTGTTATACAACGATGAGGGCACCTTACAAACAGCAATATATCTTAACAAAGACATCGTAAACACTCCTATTCGTAAAGATTTTGTTTTCGAAGTTTTAATTCCTACCATTGCTTCTTTTGAAAAAGAGTATCAAATAGATGTACGTGTTTCTGGTATGCCCTATATACGAACCTTAAACTCTCAGAACATTACCGACGAAATGGGAATTTTTGTCATCGGTGCATTGCTTATAACTGCTATTATCTTTTTCTTTTTCTTCCGTTCATTTAGAGCCACTTTTATCACCTTATTAGTAGTAACCATTGGTGTTACTTGGGCTTTTGGCTTTATGGGATTATTCCGTTATGAAATCACAGTGTTATCAGCTTTAATTCCTCCATTGATTATCGTAATTGGAGTACCCAATGCAGTTTTTCTGATAAATAAATATCAACAAGAAGTAAAAAAACACGGAAATCAGGCAAAGTCGTTACAACGTGTAATTTCAAAAGTTGGAAACGCTACTTTAATGACCAATGTTACTACTGCTTCTGGTTTTGCCACCTTTATATTTGTTAAAAGTCAGTTAATGCGCGAATTTGGTGTATTAGCATCTATAAATATTATTAGCATTTTTGTGTTGGCATTATTAATCATTCCGATTATATACAGTATCATGCCCCTTCCAGAAAAAAAACACTTAAACCACTTAGAGAAAAGATGGATGAGTGATGTCGTTTCATGGATGGAACACGTAGTGAGAAAACAACGAATAACCATATATATTACTACTGTTTGTGTTATTATACTGAGCATGATTGGATTGTATATGATTCGTGTATCTGGTAGTTTAATTGAAGACATGCCCAAAGGAAAACAGTTTTACAAAGACATTAAGTTTTTTGAACATGAATTTGGTGGCATTATGCCTTTGGAAATTTTAATAGACACCAAAAGAGAGAAGGGAGTCATGAAACTTTCTACTCTTAAGAAAATGGAAAAAATGAATGAGGCCATTGAAACTTTTCCAGAATTATCGAAACCTATTTCTGTTACGAATTTAGTAAAATACTCGAAGCAAGCTTATTACAACGGAAATCCAAAATACTATCAGCTCCCAACGAGTCAAGAAAAAAGTTATATTTTTTCATACACCAAAAACTCAAACAGTAACGCTGGTATGTTAAAAAACTTTGTAGACAGTACAGGTCGTTATGCACGTATTACTACTTTTATGAAGGATATCGGTACTGATAAAATGGACATTATCCAAGAACGACTTCAGGCAGTAATTAACAAACAATTTCCTGACGAAAAGTTTGAGGTATCTCTAACTGGTAAAGCCTTGGTTTTCTTAAAAGGCACCAACTACTTAATTAAAAATTTAGTGATTTCATTATCACTGGCAATTTTGCTAATTTCTATATTTATGGCGTGGATGTTCCGTTCTCCACAAATGATATTAATTTCCTTAATTCCCAACATGCTTCCTCTGTTAATTACAGCTGGATTAATGGGATTCTTTGACATTCCAATCAAGCCCTCTACCATCTTAGTTTTTAGTATTGCTTTTGGTATTTCGGT
This sequence comes from Tenacibaculum tangerinum, assembly GCF_029853675.1. Lineage (NCBI taxonomy): Bacteria > Pseudomonadati > Bacteroidota > Flavobacteriia > Flavobacteriales > Flavobacteriaceae > Tenacibaculum > Tenacibaculum tangerinum. Next base: position 2,123,755 of record NZ_CP122539.1, read on the forward strand.
AGATGACACGATACATTTCTTAGCCAAATACAGGCAAGAATTGTTAGCCACTAACTGGAAAGTAAAACCCGCCGTGTACGCAGCATTAAGAGAAACGGGTGTAAGTATGTTTTATACTTCTATCGTGCTTTTCTTCGGGTTCTTAGTATTTACCGTTTCTAGTTTTGGAGGCACCATCGCTTTAGGAGGCTTGGTTTCGGTAACCTTACTATTGGCAATGGTATCTAACTTGCTATTGCTACCCTCGCTATTAATTTCATTTGAGAAAAAAATAGCCAACAAAAAGGTTTTAAAAGAAACAAAATTCAAAATTTTACCTCCCAAAGAAGAGGAAAAATAAAAACGAATACTCCTACCCCAAAAATAATCACGTAATAAACTAGTTTTTAGAAGCTCTTAAAATATAACTGAATTTAAGAAGCTTAACTTTTTATTTACAAATAATTTAAATTCGGTTTTTATTTTTGCAATAATAAAAAATTAAAACTATGAAAAACCTCTGCCTACTTTTTTTTGCTTTTTATATTGTAGTAAACCCACTTTCAGCACAAAGCACCTGTGAAAAAAACCTTACTATCGCCAAAAAATATTTAGAAAAAAGACACAATATTAGAGAGGCGTTATTGGAAGAAATTAAAACTTCTTTAGATAGTTGCCCAGCAAATAATGGTAAATATTTTTATGTAAAAGGTCTTATCGAATTAAGAAAAAAATCAACTCCAAATTATGATAGCGCCTTTGAACATTTCAAAACTTCTGCTGAATACGGTTTCACACGAGCAAAAACTTATTTAGGATACTTTTATAAAAATGGCTGGAGCAGACCAATAGATTATAACCAATCTTTGTATTGGATACAGCAAGCTGCTAATGAGGAAGATAATAATGCGCTGTACACATTGGGGTATTACTATTTGAAAGGGTTGGCTAATTTAGAACCTGATTATGATAAAGCAGTTTCTTATTTTGAACAAAGTAATCACAAAATGGCTAAACACTGGTTGGCATTCTGCCAGTATTTTGGTTTTGGAATTGCTAAAGACGAAGTAAATGCAGAAAACTCACTAGAAACTATCGATACTCCGAATAGTAAAGCCTTATTGGCATATCTAAATAATTTACAACATGACACGGTAGACTTTGAAATGTTTACATCTCCAGAACAAGCTATTTCAACGAACCTATTGCATACCAATGAAAGTGAAAATTTATATGGCTTGTGGTTAGAAAAAGACTGGAAGAATAAAAAAACAATTAGAAAACTTCCTATTATTATTGAAACAGGTAGTAATAATGATACAAAATTCAATATAAAAATTGAAGAACAAACCTATTCAATAGTGGTGGATGACAAAGGAAAGTTAGTTTCTAAAGACGTATTAATATCGCTTCCCTCTCCTTTTTCACTCCCAAATAAACCTGAACTAAATACGTATCGCATTACGTGTATTGACATGACAAAAGATACCAGAGAAGGCATTTATGATATCGAATGTGTAACTTGGATAGAAGAATACAAAGAAGATGGTCCGCCTATTACAATAAGAGTTTATAGTGATGAAGCTTTAGCAAAAAAAATAGATAAAACATTTACAGTATACCCTACCATTTTTAGAGAAAAACTAAATTTTTCAGTAACTACCGAACATCAAAGCAACATACGCTTATCGTTGTTTGATGTGAGTGGAAATATGGTAAAAACTAAGAATTATGGTGAGTGTAAATCAGGAAAACTCACTTTTGAATTTCTTACTAACGATGTTCCTATGAGAAATTACATTGCAGTACTTCATGTGAACAACCTCAGGTTTGCAAGACATGTAATAAAAGTAAACTAAAAACTTCAACTAATATAAATTTTATGAAAATGACCAAAAAAATTGCGACACTGTGTAATATAGTGATTTTCTGCATCATTTCTTTTACTGTGAGTGCACAACATTTAGATAAAAACAACCTATTAAAAGAACCCGAATATTATTACATAACATCTATCAACAGCACCAGTGATTTATCAAATGAAGACTGTTATTGTTATTTTTATAATGATTTTGATGACTATTACTACTATATTAACTTTTTTGTGCTGGCAGAAGCACTGAGTATACAAAACCAATGGTTTAATGAACAAAAAGAAACCTTAAAGCAAGATTTAATTACTAGGGTTGGATTTGACCCCAATTATTACCACCAGTACAATGATGTACAATCGGCATTTTTTAACGATCGTTTTGGGGTACCTGTTGCTAATTATTACTTGAACAGTGCAAAAAGTGCTGAAATAAGCCAAAGAAATCAAAGTTTAGAAGGGTATAATACCACCTATGTTACTAGTAAAATGTTTGAGATGGTAAAAAATTCATACATAGGGGGTACTGTAAGCGATTTTGGAGATTTAACTCATTATAGTAAGCGTCTAGCTGACATGAGTTATAATGAGGCATACGACTTATGGAATAATCAATATGGAGCTGAAAATGTAAGTCACCTATTAGATTGGCAAGCGCATTCTGCAAGAATCAACAAAATTACGGGCATGCTCAATCATCAGCCTTTTATAAGTCCAAGTTCTCAGTATGTAAATTTTACAGACTATATAGGAGACCAATTTGCAAATCACGTCAATGCACAAACACTGTCCAATCATGTATCGCTTATGACGGGGTATATGATTTACGAATGGCAATTACAGAGCTTATACCTTCAACCAAACCAATTGTTAACGGGGGTTGGCTACAATTTTTATTACCCTTATAACAATGCCTCTCAAATAGCCACGGTAATGAACACCTATATTAAAAACGCACCTGGTATTAGCGATTCTTTTAACTATCCTAACAAGTCTCCAGAGCAGATTATGAGAGACTATTCTATGACAAAGCAACATTTAGGAAACTTATCGGCCAACTTTTTTAAAGATAAACCAGCACTTGTTAAAGAAGGGGGCATATACCAAGAACGAGGCGACTACAGTTATACAAGAAGGAATATGCTAAAAAAATTAGCCGATTATTTTGTAAATGACGAACCATTTGTGCCAAACAGTTATTGGGATGGTGTACAAGCTTGGGGGCAAAATAGTGATCGACCCGAACAGTTAATGAATGTACAGCTATCTACTACCGCATTAGAAGCAGGATTTAAAGATTTTGGCAGCGTACTGGAAGCCTTAGAAAATTACCCTGAATTAAATCCTCTAAAAGGAGAGCAAATAAAGCACTTTATAAAAGTAAATTCACCTAGTAATGTTGACTTGTCTTCATTTACAAATGCTGATCTCGGCAAGATTTTTGACTTTGATGACAGAGGTATCAATAATTTTGGATTAAAGTTTTCAAATTATGCCATGTCGCTAATCTTAGAAATAGAACACGGAGATAACGAATATGGTTGGGATTTGTTTCTAGATCCTTCAAAGATGGAAATACTACACTCCATTGCTGACGGAAATACTGTAACTTTTGAAGATATTGATATTTTTAAACCATGCAGAAGTTCATTTAGTTTTAACCAACTTGGTACTACTGGCTCTTATGAAGCTACTTTAAATAATGTAAATGTAGATGTAAATGCATTTTGGACACAAGGACCGGGTCAAACAGTTTATTCCGTTGGTGAGATGATTATACCAAAAATTTACGTGTTTTTTACAAGTTTTTCTGGAAGTATGGTAACTAATTCTGTTGAAATTTTTAATAACGCTGAAGATGATTTGGACAGATTTTTTGAAATATATATGCAAACAAATTTTCATGAACCAACCAATGTAGAGATGGAAAATGCTTTCTTAGGTTTTTTAAATACTAGGTTAGCGTCTTATGGTGGTTTAGCAAAAAGACAACCTTCAATTGGAAATAATTCTGCTGGTAAATTGTATAGTCATTGTTTATTTGGTTTTTAAGATGAATAAAGAAAACATTATTTCTGAAATTAAAAAGTATTATCCAGAGTATGATAAAGTAAGCAGTTTATCTTTATTGGACTATTATAATACACCTGAGATAAAAGAGTTAAAAGTTTTAATGAATAAAAAATATAATCATAATGAATATTTTTTAAATGTTCCTAAATGGTTTGTTTTAAAAAAATGGCCCAAACCTATATTTACAAGACAAGCAAATATTCCAGATGTTATGTGGCCTTATTTCTCCATATGGATTCATGATTTTGTAAATGGAGATCATTATACAATCACGGCTAGTCATATTATCCCTTTTTTTTTAATTTTTAGGTGGAAAAATAAAAATATTTCTCCTCAAGGGTTTGATTATTTTGCTGAAGCTGTAGACAGAAAGCAATATTTTAGCAACCTAACATTTGAGGAATATAACCCTACACATGTTGTTGGTATAACTGTAGAGGAAATAGAAGAAATTTATCAAAAATACCTGGGAAGTAAATTGTTTAAAAACATTAAAATTTTGGATGAAATAGTATCTGGTATATATTTTGAAAATAATACAGAAAATAAATTTTTGATTAGGAGTTTATTTGATGGGGCTTCTAAACATAAGCTAAATAAACCATTTTTGGATGAATTAGGATCAGGATTGATTTAATCATCACAAGAGATGTTTTTTTTATGTATGAATAAAGTAATCTATTTATTTAGGAAGACTTATATGACATTTACAATATTTATTTTAAATTGTAGCTTACAACAACCGTCCTTTTATTCTAAATTTATTCAATCCTCTAAAACTAAAATTTTATATTTAATTTTTTATGTGTTTTAAAAAAAATTATTGTAAAAAATAGTTGAATAAAAATTGTAATAACCACACCTGTTTCCACAATAAGATTTACTTCACTAAACAGCAATTGAGTGAATAAGTTTGGAAAAGCAACCAAAATAATACCTAGAGAAGTTAATAAAATATGGACAATAATAATCCAACGATGAATTTTGAGATTTAACTTATTGATTGTAAAATACATGATGCCAATTATTAATAACAAAAATATAATTGGATAAGCTAAGTTAAAATGAGATACATTTGATGTCATAACTTTTTTGAAGATGCTTTATTTTTAATATTTATACCTAATAAGGATATTACAAAGAGTAAGCTTAATAAGCGTCCTATACAAAAATACATTTTTTTACAATAAACAAAAACCTCTATAAACAAAAAAGGATAAGGATTTTTTTGATACCTTTTACAACTTCTTTTGAAAAGTAGCTAGCTTTAAAGCATCTTTAATCAGTTTACCAAATCTAAAATTATGCGAACACTTTTTATGTTGCTCGCATTTACCTTGTTGAGAGTTTCGATTCCCCTTTGCTTACCACAAAATAAGCAACTGATTATCATTGAAATAAACAAAACAGCACCATGCTAACAACTTATAATATTTTATGTGTAAGAAAACATAGTAGTGTTTTTGCAAAAACGTAGTAATGATTTTAGTAAAACGTAGTAGTGTTTTGGATAAAACATACCTATGTTTTTATAACCTAATAAGTTAATTACTATTTCTGTAACATATTTCAGAATAAAATACCGTATTAAAAAACTAAAAATAAACTACCCCAATGCAAGCATACCGAGTATTTAAAAGAATTATGTAAGAATTTCGAGGTAAACCTCACAGAATTTAACTCTTCGCCATCATCCTTGAATTAAAAACGATGTCTACTATTATAATAGTATTCCTAATTGCTCAATTAAACCCAAAAAAGTATCTTTGCTTGATTTTATTGAGGATATAAACCTCAATGAAGTACATATCTATATAAAAATAGTAGAACAATTAAGTTTTAAAGTTTTACTTTACAAATTACAAATGATCATATTTTAAGCAGATGGAAAGAAGTAGCGTTAAAGAATTATTACAGTCTGATAAATTTTTACAAGAAGTATACGTAAAAGGTTGGGTAAGAACTTTTAGAAGCAATCGTTTTATTGCTTTAAATGACGGATCAACCATTCATAATATTCAGTGTGTTGTAGATTTTGAGAATACCGATGAAACGTTATTAAAGAGAATTAATACGGGCGCTGCTGTGAGTATTCAAGGTACGTTGGTAGAAAGTCAAGGTAAAGGACAAACTGTAGAAATTCAGGTAAGTCAGTTAGAAATTTTAGGAGACTCGAACCCAGAAGAATACCCTATACAGCCTAAAAAACATAGTTTTGAGTTTTTACGCGAAAATGCACACTTGCGTGTTCGTACCAATACCTTTAGTGCGGTTATGCGTTTGCGCTCTGCATTGTCGTTTGCTGTGCATCAGTATTTTCAGCTAAACGGATTTTATTATGTAAACACTCCGATTATTACGGGTTCTGATGCTGAAGGAGCAGGAGAAATGTTTAAAGTTACCAATTTCGAAGCCAATAAAGCTCCTGTAAATGAAGAGGGTGAAATTGATTATTCTCAAGATTTCTTCGGAAAAGAAACCAACCTCACCGTTTCTGGTCAGTTAGAAGCTGAAACATACGCTATGGCATTGGGTAAAGTATATACTTTCGGTCCTACTTTTAGAGCAGAAAACTCAAATACAACCCGCCATTTGGCAGAATTTTGGATGATTGAGCCCGAAGTTGCCTTTAATGATTTAGATGCGAATATGGACTTGTCGGAAGATTTTATCAAATACGTATTACAATACGTTTTAGATAATTGTTATGACGATTTAGAATTTCTAGACAACCGTTTGGCGCAAGAAGAAAAAGCAAAGCCACAAGCACAACGTAGCGAAATGGGCTTGCTTGAAAGGTTAAAATTCGTTGTAGAGAACAACTTCAAACGTGTAAGTTATACCGAGGCAATTGAAATTTTACGCAACTCTAAACCCAATAAAAAGAAAAAATTCCAATTCCCTGTGAACGAATGGGGGGTTGATTTACAGTCTGAACACGAACGTTACTTAGTTGAAAAACACTTTAAATGTCCTGTAATATTGTTTGACTATCCTGCAAACATCAAGGCATTTTACATGCGTTTAAATGAAGATGGTAAAACCGTTCGCGCTATGGATGTGTTATTCCCAGGAATTGGTGAAATGGTCGGAGGTTCGCAAAGAGAAGAACGTTTAGAAGTACTTAAAGAAAAAATGGCAGAACTAAATATTCCAGAAGAAGAATTATGGTGGTATTTAGATACTCGTAAATTTGGTACTGCAGTACATTCAGGTTTTGGTTTAGGCTTTGAACGCTTGGTATTATTTACTACAGGAATGAGTAATATTCGTGATGTAATTCCTTTTCCAAGAACCCCGCAAAATGCCGAGTTTTAAAAAAGTAAAAAAAATCATAAATATCAATCGTCATTCTTCAAGGAATGACGATTTTTTTTGTCCTATTTCATATCTTTGTAACTATGCTAAAACAAAGTTTACATCAAAAATTATTGCAGAAGTTATCTCCTCAACAAATTCAGTTGATGAAGTTAATTCAATTACCTACGCAAGCTTTTGAAGAGCGCTTGAAACAAGAAATTGAAGAAAATCCTGCGTTAGATACTGGTAAAGAAGAGCCTGAAAACTTTGAAGATACGCTAGCGAACGATACAGATTATGATGATTCTGGAAACGAAAAAATTGAAGCTGAAGACATTAATATCGATGAATACTTGAGCGATGATGAATACCCTAGCTATAAAACACAAACCAACAACTATTCATCTGACGATGAAGACAAGCAAATTCCTTATGCTGCTGGTACCAGTTTTCATCAATCGTTAAAAAACCAATTAAACACCTTTAGAATTAACGAAGAAGAGCGTGCTATTGCCGAATTTTTAGTAGGTAGTATTGATGATAGCGGGTATATTCGTAGAGATATTATTGATTTAGTGGACGATTTAGCTTTTACTCAAAATGTTTTTACTACTGAAGAAAAGGTGCAAGATGTTTTAGTAAATGTAGTTCAAAAATTAGACCCTACAGGTGTTGGTGCTTTAAACCTAAAAGAATGCTTAATCATTCAGTTAAAAGCGAAGTCAGAAAATGAAACAAGGGCCTTGGCTATTAAAATTCTTGAAGATGCTTTTGACCACTTTGTGAAAAAACACTACAAAAAGCTTCTTGAAAAATTTAATATTTCTGAAGAACAGCTAAAAAATGCGATTGCTGAAATAAGTAAATTAAACCCTAAACCCGGTAGCTCTTACGCAGGAAACAATAAAATTGCAGAACAAATAGTACCCGATTTTTCTATCAGAATTATTGATGGAAACTTAGATTTGACGTTAAACTCTCGCAACGCCCCTGAGCTTCATGTATCTAGAGAGTATAACAACATGTTAAAGGGATATCAAAATTCAAAAGAAAAAACCAAATCGCAGAAAGATGCAGTGCTATTTATCAAACAGAAATTAGACGCTGCCAAATGGTTTATCGATGCGATAAAGCAACGCCAACAAACACTATTGGTAACCATGAATGCAATTATGCATCGACAAGAAGAATATTTTTTAACAGGTGATGAGCGCAAGTTAAAACCGATGATTTTAAAAGATATTGCCGATGAGATAAACATGGACGTCTCGACAGTTTCTAGAGTAGCTAGCAGCAAATATGTGTCTACACCTTATGGTACAAAACTAATCAAAGAATTCTTTTCTGAATCAATGAAAAACGACCAAGGGGAAGATGTTTCTACGAAAGAAATAAAAAAGATTTTAGAAACTGTGATTCTGGAGGAGAATAAACAAAAACCTCTTACAGATGAAAAATTGTCAAAAATTTTGAAAGAAAAAGGGTATCCAATTGCAAGGAGAACAGTTGCTAAGTATCGTGAACAGCTAGACATTCCGGTAGCTAGATTACGTAAAGAAATTTAATGCGCTGGCATCAATTTATATCTACCATTTTACATCCAATTGTAATGCCAACGATAGGTGTTATTTTGTATCTAATATTTTCTCCTATTTACTTAAACCAACGACAACAATACTCTATTTTGGCGATTGTTTTTACTGCTACTTATCTTATTCCATTACTATTACTCGTGTTTTTAAAATCTGTTGGCTATGTAAAATCCTTTCGTGTACATAGTATTAACGAGCGAAAATTTCCTATTTTCTTTATGATAACTTTGTTTATGATTTTGGGAAGATTGTTTACAAGTATGAGTTTGATAAGAGATCTTAGTTATTTATTTTATGGAACTGTGTTTGGATTGGCCATTATTTACCTATTGTTTTCTTTTAAAATTAAAGCAAGCTTACATCTATTATCAATGGGAGTAGCAGTTGGATACTTTTTGTTATTTGGGCAAATACAGGGGGTTTATGTACTTCCTGCGGTTATAGTATTTGTTTTTTTATCCGGACTTTTAGCAAGTGCTAGATTACACCTAAAAGCGCATACAGTAACAGAGGTGTACCTTGGTTTTTTTATTGGCTTTGTTGGCCCTTTTATAACCTATTACATTTTATAGAAGGTAAAAACTTAACCCAAGTTTAACGATGTTACTATCTATTGAAGCTCCGTTTAGCGTTGCATCTTTAAACATAGGTGAAAGTGCGTAATACGCATAAAAATTAAAGGTTCCATAACCTGCAGATATGCTTAAACCTGTTTGCCAATCATTGTATTTTTCGATATTCGATAGGTTAACCTTACCAGTAGGTAACTTGTAACTAAAGCTATTGCTTAAATTATAGGTAATTTTAAATCCTGCATAAAAACGCCAAAAGGAATAGGTATTGGCATCGGAAGATCGCCACCGAAACTGTATGGGCATTTCTATATTATGAAGCTTAATGGTATTTGAGGTAATATTTGGATCTATTTCATACTCGCTACCTCCCTCACTTACTTTTAATCTGTGGTTAAATGAATCGTAGCTATATCCTAAACCAATGGCAAAAGCTGTTCTTCCGCTTTTATGAAAAGGTATGTCTTTCATATAACCAGCCGCTATACCATAGGAAAAACCTGTTTTCGCTACCTCATCTGGTTGATTTTGTAATAAATTATACGTAATATCAATATATAACTGATCTTCCCAATAAGAGTCTCCTATCTGTAATGAGTCCTTTTGAGAGTATATACTCAATGATGTAAAAAAGAACAAAAAAAGTACAACGTATTTCATAATAGTTACTTAATACTATTTTACGACCAAATTACGTATGTGAAAATACAATTCATTAAACATAAGTTTAAATACGTCACCCCGAACTCAGCTTATTTAGTTACAAAAACTAACAATTTGAAATTCACAATTCATAATTGTATAACGGTAAAGATAGCTTTTTTGTATAAAAAAAGAGCAATCTAATGATTGCTCTTTTTGTTTATATTTAAAAGTAATTACTTTCTTATAGAACTTCCTTTGTTAACAGATAAACTAAGCTTAAGAGCGTTTACGTCTCTTAATTTTTCTCGAATATCGGCTAAGGTACCTACACTCGATTCTCTATCTGCTTTAATAGAAGTGGTCATAAAAGGTACTTCAGCTTCAGATACATTGTCTCTTTCAAGATATATAAACGATGGAATGTCCTCTGGTGTGGCAATCTTATCGTTTAACTGAATTCTGTTATATCCAGTACCATACTTAGCATCTTTTGCTTTACCTACATAAATCGTACTTACCAAACTTTTACGTTCTAACTTTTTTACTTCGTTTGCACTAGGTAAACGAGGAGAATCAATTAATAAATCTGTCTCTCTCATCGTAGTAGTTACCATAAAAAAGAATAATAACATAAAAACAATATCTGGTAAGGAAGCCGTAGATAAAGCGGGCAATCCTGTTTTCTTCTTTTTAAATTTAGACATAAGTTATTGTTTTTATTATTGAACGTTTGTTGGGTCGGTATCTGATATAATTTGTGGATAGCTATCCTTTATATCTTCTACTTTCTTTCTTAATGACTCATCTTTTCTTGCGCTATCAATAAAAGCCTTTTCAAGTTCATCGTAACTCATCCCGTATTTTTCCTGAGATAGTCTGTTACGTAACTCTGTATAAGCTCTTAACAATTCATTCTGTACAGCGACATACGTACCATATTCAGTACCTCGATCACTCTCTACAGATATGATTGCTTTATTTGGATGGTCTGAAGACGCAGGATCTCTTTCACCCTTACAGTAATCGCAAGTAGTTCCTACTTCCTTTCCTGGCATTGGGTTACCAGTTCCTCCACCATTATCTATAAATTTCTTAGCAGCATCTTTTAAGTCTTTCAACTCCATAAACCGATCTTCTACCAAAAGCTGATTGTTACGGTTAATGCTTACTTGAAAAATATTCTTCTCTTTTATTAATGGTTTCTCCTGATTCTCTGGTTGCTTTTCAGCTAATTTTTTAGGAATACCTGAGTCTACATCCATTGTTGTTGTTACAAGGAAAAAGATAAGTAGCAAGAAGGCAATATCTGCCATCGAACCTGCATTAATTTCTGGGTTTTCTCTTCTTGCCATAATACACTACGATTTAACTAATCCTTTTAATAAATCCCACACGAAGAAACCTCCTGCGATCACTATTAATATAATACTTAACCATATACCTGTACCAGTATTTTTTGATACACTACTTCCTGCTGTTGCTACAATTTCACTGTTAGCACCAACTACTTGTCCATCTCCTGCAAGCATGTAAGATATTACAAATAGCACTCCCAGTCCTAGTAATCCTAATAATGACTTTTTTAAAGCCGCTGGGTTTTTTAGCAAGCTAAAAAGCGAAGCTAATATGGTTACCGCTACGGCTAATCCGAGTAAAATTAACGAATAAGTTACCAAAGGTGACACCGCATCTGACATTCCTGCAACATCTTCTTTCTCTATACCCAAAGTTCTCACAAAAAGAACTATACCGATAAGAGACAGCAATGCTACAATAATTGTTAAAAATTTATTTTTCATACCTTAATTATTTTTTATACTTCGCTAATAAGTCGATTAAAGAGATAGATGCATCTTCCATGTTGTTAACGATACTATCTACTTTAGAAATAATGTAGTTATAAAAAATTTGTAAGATAATTGCTACTACTAAACCAAATACAGTTGTTAAAAGTGCTACTTTAATACCACCTGCTACTACCGCTGGAGAGATATCGTTTGCTACTGCAATCGCATCAAATGCTCCAATCATACCAATTACCGTTCCCATGAACCCTAACATCGGTGCTAAAGCGATGAATAATGAAATCCAAGAAATGTTTTTCTCTAATAATCCCATTTGTACACCACCATAACCTATAACAGCTTTTTCAGCAGCATCTAATCCTTCATCTGCTCTTTCTAAACCTTGGTAAAAAATAGAAGCAACAGGACCTTTTGTATTTCTACAAACTTCTTTAGCAGCTTCTACACCACCAGAACTTAACGCCTCATCTACATTTGCTACTAATTTTTTAGTATTGGTCGTAGCCATGTTTAAATAAATAATTCTTTCAATAGCTATGGCTAAACCTAATATTAAAGCTACCAATACAATTCCCATAAAACCAGGACCTCCTTCAATAAAGTATCTCTTTAAAATTTGATGGAAAGTTTCTGATTCTCCTGTCGCTGCTGCGTCTTGAGCATACGTTGATTGAATAGCTCCTAAAAACATAAATCCTGCAATCGTTAGGATATTTACTACTTTTTTCATTTTATTATAATTAATTTTAAATAGTTAACGGGTTAAAAATACAAATTTTACTACTAAAAACTTAATTTTTTATTAATTAAGTAATTATTCATTTGCACTTACTACGCTTTTTGATTTTACAGACTGGCAAGTAACAAAAAAATGTTGGTACATTAAAAAAAATCTCTAGGATTTATATTAACAACACTTTTTTAACTCTTTACGCTGGAATTTCAAGCAGTTATGGCGGTAAATTTAACGATTTATTTACAAACTAATTCATTTCTCCTCTGAGTGAAGTTTCAAAATAACGCATAAATTCTTCTTTCGAAAGCTTTTCTGCTAGCAAATACATCATTTTTGCTACTGCTGTTTCGGTGGTAATATCACTACCATTAATAATACCTATACGTTTTAATTCTGAGCTCGTTTCGTAATGTCCTAACAGAACACTTCCTCCTTTACATTGCGTTACATTCACAATATAAATTCCTTTCTTTACCGATTCTTCTAGTAAATTAACAAACCATTTTTCTGTAGGTGCATTTCCTGAACCATAGGTTTCTAAAATAATTCCTTTTAAATTAGGAATATTTACAAAACTTTTAACTACAGATTCTGTAATTCCAGGAAATAGTTTTAATATGGCTACATTATTATCTAACTTTTTTCTTACAACTAAACTATTTTTCTTTTCTGTTGATTTTAACAATAATGGATAGTTAAAATTCAAATGCACCCCACTTTCAGCGAGAGGAGGGTAATTCATCGAAGCAAATGCTTCAAACTGTTCGGCATTTATTTTGGTGGTTCTATTTGCTCTGTACAGCTTATATTCAAAGTACAATCCTACTTCTTGAATTACTGGTCTTCCATTTTCATAGGCTGAAGCAACTTGTATAGAGGTAATTAAATTTTCTTTAGCATCTGTTCGTAAATCACCGATGGGTAACTGTGACCCTGTAAAAATTACAGGTTTTTGTAAGTTTTCAAACATAAAACTTATTGCTGAAGATGTATACGACATCGTATCTGAGCCTGTTAATACTACAAATCCATCAAATTTATCATAATTTTCAGCAATTATTTCTGCTATTTTAATGTAATACTCAACATTCATATTTGAGGAATCGATGGGTATATCGAATGAAATAGTCTCTATTTCACAATTTAGCTGCTGCAATTCTGGTATTTTGCTTGATATTTGACTAAAGTCAAATGCTTTTAATGCACCCGTGTCATAGTCTTTAATCATACCTATAGTTCCCCCTGTATAGACTATTAAAATTTTAGGTTGATTTGTCATTTTGACATTTTTTTGTACCGTTATTAATATTGGAATAATTTATGTTGTAAATTTATCCAACAAAAATGATACAAAATTTTAAAACTATATAGATTATGATAGGATTTTATGTTCTAATTGGTATTATATCGTTATTCAGCTGGATAGTAAGCAATACCTTGCAACGCAAGTTTAAAAAATACTCTAAAGTTCACTTAAGAAACGGAATGAGTGGTGCAGAAATTGCCGAAAAAATGCTAGCCGATCATGGTATTTACGATGTAAAAGTAATTTCTACACCTGGTAGGCTAACCGACCATTACAACCCACAAAACAAAACTGTAAATTTAAGTGAAGCGGTATACAACCAACGAAATGCTGCGGCTGCAGCTGTTGCTGCACACGAGGTTGGTCATGCCGTACAACATGCAAAAGCGTATGAATATTTGCAGATGCGCTCTAAACTAGTACCTATGGTTAGTATTACCTCTCGTTTTTCGCAGTGGATGGTAATTGGTGGTATTGCTTTTGGTGCCGCTTCTGGCAGTACTGGTATTGGATTTTACATCGCACTAGCTGGTTTGGCTTTTATGGCACTGGGAACTATTTTTAGTTTTATCACCTTACCCGTTGAATACGATGCAAGTAACAGAGCCTTAGCTTGGTTAGAAAATAAGCACATGGTAACTCGTGAAGAATTAGCTGGTTCTAAAGATGCCTTAAAGTGGGCTGCAAGAACCTATTTAGTAGCTGCTTTAGGTTCGTTAGCTATGCTATTGTACTGGGCTTTACAAGTTTTGGGCAGTAGAGATTAATACATTATGAATTATGAATTATGAATTATGAATTATGAATGTAAAACTATTCGTTTACTGTAAATAACTAAGTTTCATTCTAAATTTTTATTCGTAAATAATATAAAAATCCCGTTTTGAATACATCAAAACGGGATTTTATATACTATTTTCTTTGTTATTTGTGTATAAAACTAGTCATTCAACTTCAATACTGCCATAAATGCTTGTTGCGGAATTTCTACATTACCAACTTGACGCATACGTTTTTTACCTTTTTTCTGTTTTTCTAACAGTTTACGTTTACGAGAAATATCACCTCCATAACATTTGGCAGTTACATCTTTACGCAATGCCTTCACCGTTTCACGAGCAATAATTTTTGCTCCAATAGCTGCTTGGATAGGAATGTCAAATTGTTGTCGCGGAATCAGTTCTTTTAACTTCTCACAGATACGTTTTCCTATTGAATATGCATTACTATCGTGCAATAAAGCTGAAAGTGCATCAACGATTTGTCCATTAAGTAACATATCTACACGAACTAATTTCGATTTTTGCATTCCTATTGGATTGTAATCGAACGAAGCATAGCCTTTTGATACCGTTTTTAATCTGTCATAGAAATCAAAGACAATTTCTGCCAAAGGCATATTAAAAATTAACTCTACACGCTCGGGAGTTAAGTACGTTTGATTTACAATTTGCCCACGTTTTTCTATACAAAGCGACATTACCTGTCCTACAAAGTCAGCTTTTGTAATAATCGAGGCTTTGATAAAAGGTTCTTCTACCCGATCTAATTTTGACGGGTCAGGTAAATCTGACGGATTATTTACGATGACAATTTCATCAGGATTTTTCTTGGTAAACGCGTGGTAGCTTACGTTAGGAACCGTAGTAATTACCGTCATATCAAATTCACGCTCTAGACGTTCTTGAATAATTTCCATGTGCAACATTCCCAAGAACCCACAACGGAAGCCAAACCCTAATGCCGCAGAGCTTTCTGGTTGAAATACTAACGACGCATCGTTTAGCTGTAATTTTTCCATTGAAGAGCGAAGTTCTTCATAATCTTCGGTGTCTACAGGGTAGATTCCTGCAAAAACCATGGGTTTTACATCTTCGAACCCTTCAATTCTATCGGTTGTTGGATTTGCAAAATCGGTAATTGTATCTCCTACTTTTACTTCTTTCGCTGCTTTAATTCCTGTGATTAAATACCCTACGTCTCCTGTTTTAATTTCGTCTTTTACAACTTGGGTTAGCTTCAACGTACCTACCTCATCGGCACCGTATTGCTTTCCTGTTGCCATGAATTTTATTTGTTGGTTCTTTTTAATCGAACCGTCAATCACTCTAAAATAGGTTTCGATTCCACGATACGAATTGTATACCGAATCGAAAATCAACGCTTTTAAGGGTGCGTCAGGATTTCCACTAGGAGCAGGTATTTTATCTATAATTGCTTTTAAAACGTCCCCTACTCCAAAGCCAGTTTTTCCACTTGCATGTATCACATCTTCTGGCTCACACCCTAATAAGTCAACAATATCATCGGTTACTTCTTCTGGATTTGCCGAGGGTAAGTCTACTTTATTCAATACTGGAATAATTTCCAAATCATTTTCTAAAGCTAAGTATAGATTCGAAATGGTTTGTGCTTGTATACTTTGTGCTGCATCTACAATTAACAACGCTCCTTCACAAGCTGCAATTGAGCGAGAAACTTCGTACGAAAAATCTACGTGACCAGGAGTATCGATTAGGTTTAATATGTAGTTTTCTCCTTCGTAAACATAGTCCATTTGAATGGCGTGTGACTTGATGGTAATTCCACGTTCACGCTCTAAATCCATGTTATCAAGTAACTGATTTTGTTTTTCACGCTCAGTAACCGACCCCGTGAAGTCTAACAGCCTATCGGCAAGGGTACTTTTACCATGGTCTATATGTGCAATAATGCAAAAGTTTCTAATATTCTTCATCAATATAAAGTTTCTCAAACCATAACAAGCATACAGAAAACCGCTTTTATAAAACTGTGTTTTTACGAACTACTCGTTATGGGTTTCATTCATCGTAATTCTAACTACTTGTAATCTGCAAAGATACTTTATTTGCAGGCTACTGCAAACAAAATAAATAGTGAAAATTCATCTTACTTTTTAACTTGTTTAACCTACCATACTACCACATACACCTAGCCCGATGACTAGATACACAACAGCTAGTATGTACATTATTTCTGAGGCTTTTTTGTTTTTATTTTTGATAGCTGCACCAATTATAGCCAATATTACTGGTGGACCAAACATAATTAAAAGAACAGCGATAAATATCCCTGTAAGATTACCTAATTCTAAAAATATCATCTCTTTAACTCTTATATTTCTTGCCTTAACTTTTCTAAATATTCCTTTTTATCATCTCTATAAAAGAGATTCATGGTTTCAAATGGAATAATTTTATTGTCTTTATTTACAATGTGTACACATGATTTTTTGATGGCTCTTACATCAAAATTGTAAGCATCTATAAACTGCATAATAATTACTCTAAACAAATTATCATACCCTAATTCTGGGGCATCAATATTTGGCAAACAGCACATTATTGATTTTAAATTTTCTTCTGCTACCTCAACAGAATTCCCTGTACTAAACAACGCTATCATTTTTCCATGTAGTGCTTCATCTTGCTCATAAATAATGGTGTTTTTGCTAGTGTCTAGCAAATCGTTAGGGTTGATATACCTAGTTAACGGAAACACTTCTCCATTCAACTTAAGAGCATATCCCATAACCAAAGCATCAGGGTTACAAGGTACTGGAATTAAATCGTTTGCATTAAAAACGTCAGTTTGCTCCATTATTTTTCTTCTTACTTCAGTAAGCGTCATTCTATCAGTTTCAGGATTAAAACTTTCTAATCTTCCTGCTATTTGTGTTGGCTGAAAAGTAACTCCTCTCACACATTTTTGTCGCAAGGCATAATCGATTACTTTACCGATTTCATGGTCGTTTAATCCTTTTTGAAGCGTAACCACCAAGGTTGTAGACAGATTTACCTTATTCAAGTTATCTAGTGCTTGTTTGCGGATTTCACTTAAATCTGCTCCTCTCAGCTCTCTCAACACGTTGTCTTCAAAAGAATCGAATTGTAAATAAATCTCAAAATCTGGCGTGTAGCCTTTCAATCTTTCAGTAAAAGCAATGTCTTTTGCTATTTTAATTCCGTTCGTATTCAACATTAAGTGTCGGATAGGAAGTGATTTTGCATAGTCTAAAATTTCCCAAAACTGTGGATGAATGGTTGGCTCTCCTCCACTGATTTGTACCACATCAGGTTCTTTTTCATTTTTTACCACGGCATCTAACATCGCTTTTACTTCGTCTAAGGTTCGATGACGTCCGTAGGTAGGTGATGAACCGGCATAACAGGTAGGACACGTTAAGTTACATCTATCGGTAACCTCAACAACGGTTAAACATGAATGTTGCTCATGATCTGGACATAATCCACAATCGTACGGACACCCATAATCTGTTTTTGTATTGAACGTATAAGGCATCTCGCTAGGTTTGTTGTAGTTTCTGATACTTTTATAAAATTCAATATCGTCTGCTATTAGCACTCTTGAATTTCCATGTTCTCTACAACGTTTGAGCATGTAGACCTTATCATCTTCAAAAACAATTTTAGCATCTACTCTTTTCAAACACTCAGGGCATAAACTCAATGTAAAGTCATAGTAGTTATATTTTCTTTCTGGCATTTTTTATTTTTTGAGTTATAAATTTCGTGTAATATACATAACAAACTATACATAGTATTTGAATAGTACTTAACCCTAATACAAAAAAGGTATTGGGTTTTAAAAATTCTATACAAAAGCGAAAACCAAAGTAGGCTAACATAAAAAGCTTAAATAGTTCTCCTGATTGTAAAACATATTCTTTCTGTAGGTGTTTTAGACTGATGAATAACATTACTAAAAACACCAATTCATACAAAGCTATTGGGTGTCTTAAAACATCATCACCTAAATCCATTCCTAAAAAAGAGGTAGTTTCTACTCCGTAGGTAAACTCATTGATTCCTGAAAGAAAACACCCTATCCTACCTATAAAAATTCCCAGAATGATCGGAAACACGAACAAATCGCCAGACGATTTTGTTTCTCCAATCATCTTTTTTGCTATTTCTACTCCTAACATACCTCCAAACAAACCTCCCATAATGGTCTTGGTATTCAATAGTTGAATTATGTTTTCTGCGGAAAGAGTTGTCGAAGGATTTTCTAAAACTCCTATTAATCGAGAACCAATTAAAGCTCCGATTGCAGCCCCTAAAATAATTGACAACCTATGATTTGAAGAAATAGCATCTTTATTTTTCTTACGTAAGAAAACATAATAACGAAAGGCTAAAAAGAATGCTAAATATTCTAAAACAAGATGAATATTAACCGTATAACCAAATAAAACAGGCTCAAAAGGTAGTTCCAATAAAAAAGTTTGTGAGTTCAAAAGCGAAATATACGTAATTACTCAATAAAAAATAAAAAGTGACTTTGACGCATGATAAAAATAGATGCTATCGAACTTTCTGATTTCTCGCTATTGTTAGCACTAAAATCTCTTTATAAATTGTGCATGAAACATCGATGAATACAGTTTTGTTTTATCTATTTCTGATATTCATATTAAAAAAAATACGCCTTAAAAAATTAAACACCAACAAGTTAATTATTTTAATTATATTTATTGAAGTTATTTTTAATCCCTAAAAACTTCAACCTATTATGAAAACTAACTTATTGTTTGTACTAAGTATTAGTATCTTTGTTTCTTTAGCCAGCTGTTCTTCTGACGACGACGCTACTCCAACAGACCCTGTTGACCCTGACCCTACTCCTGTTACCAAAACGACTTACGACAAAGACGTTAAAACGGCAATCAACAACAGTTGTGCTACTAGTAATTGCCACGATGCTACTGCTCCCACTGGTGGACTTCCATTAACCAATTACACACAGGTTAAAAATGCGGCTCAAAATGGTAATTTAATAACTCGTATAAATAGCAATACCAACCCCATGCCTCCAACAGGTAAGGATCAATCAATCATTAACCTTATTAACAACTGGAAAAATGACGGGTATCTCGAAAATTAAAAGTTTTCATCCTATGAGAGTTTTTGTACTATTTCTATTCGTTACTCAAGCTATTTTTAGCCAACAATATTTTACCAGAACGGGTACTACAGAATTTAAGGCATCGGTTGATACTTTTGAACCTGTTGAAGCAAAAAACAATAGTACTACTGTTGTTTTAGACACTAATGATGGTGCAATAGCCTCGTTATTGTTAGTTAAAGGGTTTCGGTTTAGAGTAGCTTTAATGCAAGAGCATTTTAATGAAAACTACATGGATTCAAATGAATATCCTAAAGCTACTTTTAAAGGGAAAATTCATGATTTTAATGTAACAGAACTTTCTAGTACTAAGGAATATAAAATTAGCGGAACGCTTACAATTAAAGGGAAATCAAAACTCATAAGCACGAAAGCTACCCTACAAAAATCTGGAAATATGATAATTTTAAAATCTAGTTTTTCTGTTACCCCACAAGATTTTAATATTAAAATTCCCAGTATCGTACGAAAAAAAATAGCGGAACGTATACACATAAGTATTCACTATGAGCTTTCTCAAAAAAAATAAAAAAGCAGTATTTTACAGTTTCGTTTTGCTCTTGTTAGGGTTTTACCTAATTTTTAAGTACGTGGTTTATAAGCCACATGAAACTATTGATGAAGTAACATCAGCATACGTTGGTAGTGCTCCTGATTTTTTAATTACTTTAAAAAACGATGGTACAACGCTTTGGTTAAACAAAACGGTTACTCTAAAAGGAAAAGTCACTTCTAAAGATGACTTTGGTATAGTACTTAACAATGCCATATACTGCCAATTAAAAAAACAATCTGACAATCAGACAATAAACATAGAAGAAGCTGTTTCTCTAAAAGGACAGATTATAGGCTATGACGATTTGTTAGAAGAATTAAAACTCACTAATTGTATCATAAAAAATACTCATAATGACTAAACAAAAACTACTAACTCTACTATTTCTTTTTACTATCAGTTATTCATTTTCGCAAGATGATTTACTAGAAGAACTACAAAAAGAAGTAAAGAATGATTTAAGCTATGAATTACCCGCTTTTAAAGCGATGCAGGTCGGAAACTTACAATCGACCAAAATAGCAAGTAAAGGAGATTTTTATTTAATTGTTGCGCATCGATTTGCCCCATTATCTTTAGGAATTGATGAGTTTTTTGGTTTAGATGGAGCCAATACAAAAATTCAATTGGTTTATAGTTTTTGGGACGGAATTCAATTTGGTTTAAGTAGAGATTCATTTGAAAAAACCTATTCAGGTACCACAAAAATCAGCATTAAAAAACAAAGCAATAACTTTCCTTTAAACATTGTTGGTTACGGAGCATTAGATATTGAATCTGCTTCAAGAACAGCTGTTTTTCCTTCTTTAGAGTTTAATGATCGTGTAAGTGTTACTGCACAGATTTTAGCCTCGAGAAGAATTAATAAAAACCTCTCACTACTTATTGCGCCTACTTTTGTACGTCAAAATAACCTTCAGCAGTTTAAACAAACAGGCGATGATAACCTTAACCAATTTATACTTGGGTTTGGCAGTAGGTTAAAAATAAGTAAACGAATAAGTATTAATGCAGATTATGCTCTAAACTTTAGCAGACATAGTAATTCCATATATAAAGATCCTTTTACGCTGGGCTTAGACATTGAAACTGGAGGACATGTATTTCAACTAGTTTTTACAAATGCTTCTGGTAGTAACGATTCAGGTTTTTTAACTAGAACCGAAGGAGCATGGTTTAATGATGTTTCTTTTGGTTTTAATATCGTTAGAGTTTTTTAACTCTACCCAAACATTCAATCTCATATACAAGGTTCTTTTATCTCTAAAAGAACCTCTTTTTTTCTATTGAAAATAAAACTAACTTTGCACCGAGTTTAAGAATTATGGTAAAGATAGATAACATAGAACTTCCTGATTTTCCGCTATTGTTAGCACCTATGGAAGATGTAAGTGACCCACCGTTTAGAGCTTTATGTAAAGAAAATGGTGCTGATGTGGTGTATACTGAATTTATTTCTTCGGAAGGATTGATTCGCGACGCAGCAAAGAGCGTAATGAAGCTAGATATATACGAAAAAGAACGCCCTGTGGGTATTCAAATTTTTGGCGCGAATCTAGACTCTATGTTACGCTCGGTTGAAATTGTTGAAAAAACAAATCCAGATATTATTGATATTAATTTTGGCTGCCCTGTAAAAAAAGTAGTTTCAAAAGGGGCAGGTGCAGGAATTTTAAAAGATATCGATCTAATGGTAAAACTTACCGAAGCGATGGTAAAACACACCAACTTACCTATTACCGTAAAAACGCGGCTGGGCTGGGACCATGATTCTATTCGTATCGTAGAGGTTGCCGAACGTTTGCAAGATGTAGGTTGTAAAGCTATTTCTATTCACGGCCGTACACGTGCTCAGATGTACAAAGGAAATGCCGATTGGGCTCCAATTGCTGAAGTAAAAAACAACCCGAGAATGCATATTCCTGTGTTTGGAAATGGCGATGTTGATTCTCCTGAAAAAGCCATGGAAATGCGTGATACATACGGATTAGATGGCTGTATGATTGGTCGTGCTTCTATTGGATACCCTTGGTTTTTTAATGAAGTGAAGCATTATTTTAACACTGGTAAGCATTTATCGAAACCAACAATTTCTGAAAGGGTTGAGATGGCTCGTCGCCATTTAGAAATGGCTATCGACTGGAAAGGAGAACATTTAGGTGTTGTAGAAACAAGAAGACACTACACTAATTATTTTAAGGGTATTCCTCATTTTAAAGAACACCGAATGAAAATGGTTACTTCTGATGACCCTAAAGATGTTTTTGCTGCTTTTGACGAGGTACAAGCCAAATTTGGAAATGCAACTATTCCTGAAGTAGGATAACTAAAGCCTTATCGTTCAATAAAACTTTTAGAAATTCTACTACTTGCAATTTTAGAAGCTATATATCCTAAAATTGAAATTGTTAAAAGTACTATCCATAAATTCATCCACCTAAACTCTACTGGATACGCTAAATTTTGCGTAATCATCAACAGTTCAAAACGTTGTTGCACCAGTACAAGTACTATTCCTAAAACCAATCCTATACACATTCCTACTATGGTGAGTAAAAATCCTTGCAGTACAAATATCTTTTTGATATCTTGAATACTACTTCCTAAATTGAAAAGAGTTTTTAAGTTTTGACGCTTATCAATAATCATCATGATGATGGACCCGATGACATTAAACAACGCAATAGCAACAATGAGCGTAAAAATTAAGTAAGAAATAAAGTTTTCGGTATTTATAACTTTATAATACATGGCATTTAGCTGTGCTCTTGTTTGCACCTTTAACTCATCTCCTAAAATGTTCTGTAAATCCTCCTGAAACTCATCAATGTTTGCATCATTTTTTAAACGAAGTTCAACTCCTGTAATTTGGTTCTTCTCATACCCTAGTAATTCTTGGGCAAGGTAAATCTCGGTAAATACATATTTATTTTGAAATTCTTCTGAGCCTGTATATACGCCAACTATTTGTGTAGAGACTGACCGAAAAGCATTGCTCGCATTGATAAAACCTTTTCCTGGCTTCGGTACTAAAATTTGAAGCGCTTCTCCAAAATTAAAAATACCTAATGATAGTTTGTAAGACAAACCGTACCCAACTACTGCGGTATTCTGATAGGTTTCATCAATCCAAGTTCCTACAGTTAGCAGGGAATCTGTAGAGATAATTTTAGCATAATTAGCATCGACTCCTTTAATTTGTGCGATGTGTTCTTTGTTTTTATACTTTAAAAAAACACGCTCTTCTACTACTTTTGAAGCAGCTTCTATCGTTTTATTTTGTTGTAAAACACTGGCTATTTTTTGTGAATATTGAAAGGTTTTTCCTTTGCTTGCCGTAATCTTTATATCGGGATCTGATGCATTTAACAATGTATCACTAAACGTTTGCAATCCTGAAAAGCCCGATAAAACAACGAATAGTGCCATGGTACCCACGACAACACCAAAAACAGCAATTGCTGTAATAATGTTAATGGCATTGGTGCTTGTTTTTGAAAACAGGTATCGTTTTGCTATGTATAAAGAAAAGTTCAAACATTAATAAGTTTAGCTAGCCAAAGTAACAAAAATTATTAACGCTTTTGACGACGTGGCAGTATATCTGGATTTTTAATCGGGTTGACATCATCTCCTTTTAAAGATTTGTCTATATCTTCAATATAATCTAAACTATCATCTCCAAAGAATAACAACTCTGGCATTCTTCGTAGTTGATTTTTTGTGCGTTTTGCTAATTCATAACGAATTGAAGAGGTGTTCGATATTACTCCTTTAATAATTTCATCTCTTTTTTCAGAAGGAAAAACACTTAAATATACTTTCGCCACTCCTAAATCGGCTGTAACCGTAACTTTAGAAACCGATATAATTACCCCTTTCATTCCGTCTTGAGCAGCACGCTGTAATACGTCTACCAAATCTTGTTGCAATACTCCTGCAATTTTTCGCTGTCTGTTTGTTTCTTCCATGGTGCAAATTTAAGCATAAAATTACGGAGTATAAATTTTATTTTTTATCGCATACATCACCAATCCTACTCTGTTTCTTACATTTAGTTTTGTAAACAAATTATCTCGATAGCCATCAATGGTTTTCGGACTAAGAAACATTTTATCGGCAATTTCTTTATACGTTAACTCAGAACAAGCCAATTTCATAAAGGTAATTTCATTCTCTTTAAACGAATGGTTATTTCTTGCGTTTTTACCTGAAACGGAATCTAGCAGTAGCGTAGTTACATTTCTAGTATGGTAAAATCCGTTATCCATCATTTCTAACAGTGCCTTCTCTAAGATTTCTTTTTTAGTATCTTTTAGTAAATACCCTACAGCACCTGCCTTTAACATTTTTAAAATCGTGCTATCGGCATCTTCAACAGATAGCGCCATGACATGAACGTTAGGGTAATTACTTACAATCCATTCTGTAGTTTCTATACCATTCATCACTGGCATATTTACGTCTACCAACACTACATCTGGCACATTTTTAGGAGAAGCTAAAAACTTCTCTACTACTTCTTTACCATTCTTACAAGTGTAAAGTACTTTAAATTTATCGAAGGTATTCACCATGCCTTCTATCGCTTGTGACAATAAAGTATGGTCGTCTACAACAACAACTGAATATTTCATAATTTAATAAGGTTTGGTTAGTACTAGTTGTTGGGAAAAATACACTAATAGTTACTCTAAATATAATAATTTATAATTAAACTTGTTCCTTTTTGAGGCTCAGACACAAATTTTGCTTCTGCATTAATCAACTTAGCTCTGGCTTTTATATTATGCAATCCCAACCCTTTTAATCGAGCCTTTTCCATATCAAATCCAACTCCATTATCTTGTGCTTTTACTTGTATTAAATTCTCTTTATAGGTTAAAAATACTTCTAACTTCGAGCCTTTTGAATGTTTTATCGTGTTCGAGAAAAACTCTTGAAGAATTCTAAAAATAACGATCCCATGTTTTTGATTAACTTCCTTTTCTTCTCCAGTAATAGTTAATTCGGCATCGATATAGTTTAATCTGTTAAAGCGTTCTATTTCTAAGTTTAATGCCTCTTTTAATTTTATATTATTAATAAAATCGGGGTTAATTATTTTCGATAAGGCCCTCACTTCTGATAGGCTTTTCGCTATAATTTCAGAGACTTCTTCCATGCTTTCTGGCGTAGCATGCTGTAATTGTATTTTAGCCAATGTTAGGAGTTGCCCTATATTATCGTGCAACTCCCAACTAATATTTCGTAATGTTTCTTCTCGTATTTCTATTTGTGTTTCTGCAATCTCACGTTCGTATCTTTTTTTGTTTTCCGCACGCTCTTGTAATAATTTGTTTTTACGACGTTGAAAAACGGTAAATAAAATCACTAAAAAAGCTATAATAATAACAATTATTAACGTGGCGACAATTAGTATTTCTCCTCCTTCTTGCTGCATATTAACCCATAAATAATTATCAAATTCATTAAAATTATTAAAATATTTAAAACAAAAAACAAATCTCTTGTTTGCATAGTATTTAACATTTGAAAGAAAGGAATTGATGGTAAATAAAACAACAAAAAACCTACAGTGATCCAGAATGGTAAAAGCTGCTTGTAATTAAGGATTTTATCAGACAATAAAAATTCTCTCAGATACAGTAGAGATAAAATTGAAATACTGAAATAACTTAATACTATTGTGCTTTTCATTTGTGATCGGTAGTTAAAAAAATAAAGCCATCCCACAAAAAAAATAATAAACAATATATAAGTGGGGGTTGTATTTTTCAATAACACCCTAAACATTAATACTATAACCAGATTTTGAAATAATATAAAAAAGTAAGTTAAATGATAACTATCTAAGTCTGTTTTTAACGTAAGCGAACCAACACTCTCTATTAAAGCTGTTACAACTACTAATACTACAAAGAAATTATAAAATTTTTCGTGTTTATATTTCTTATATAAAATAATGGAACTAATAGCAGTAACGATTTGCAAAAACAATGAAATGTGTTGAAACATATAGAATTATAGTATAATTAAGCTTTGGGTGGTTTAATATGACTTAAATTTCCAACACCACTTAAATCGTCGGTATTTTCTGTAAGTACCATTGCTTTAAACGCTTGTTTTTGTACTTGTTTTTGCAACTCTTCTTTTGAATCATAAGTCCACTCATAACCGTGCTTCTCTAGTATTTCCTGAAGAGTTACTATGTGATTACTAGTAGATTTTAAAATATCAATAGGCACCTCTTTTCCATTTACTATAGCTGTTGGTGTGTATAATAAATTTTCATAATTAACAAATCGGGTATCATGCGCTGTTTCTTCATTATATACTCCTTTAATAAAGCTAATTCCTTTTAATTTAATACCTTTTTCATTTGCCACCTTTTCTGTGTACAGCATGTAATTTTTAAACTCTTCAAAATCAAAAATATTCATTCTTGTATCTTCAAACCCTAAGCTTTCAACTATAAGTTTACGTCTTCTATTATCATACTCTCTAAGCATATTTATTATTTTAGTGTACGTAAGCAGTGTTTTTGGTTGCGTAGGGTCTTCAGGTTTTGGACATACAAATGCAAAAAATCTTTGTAGTAGTTTTTTCATGGTTGGTAAGTTTTATTTCATTGATAACAGCCCAAAAATACCTACATTTTTTTTAAAAAAACAAGCTTTTTTCTTTCTATACCTAGAAATCAGGTGGTTGATGTTATAAATACAGGAAAAACACCTAAGCTTTTCAATGTTTTAACTCTTCTTTTTTCATGGCATATACTCTTGCTTTTTTCTTATAAAAAAAGTTCAACACCTACCACATAATAATATTTTATATAGTAGATGTTTTCTTTTTCTTATCCTATCTGAAACTAAATCTTTAATTTAGTTAATGAGGTGGTGTCAGTTGCCCCAAATTTCCAGACATACTTTCTTCATCCACTTTTTCTCCTCTTTTTAAAAGATTTTGTTTTAAACTTTTAGGAAAATTATTTCTATTCTCATAATCCTCTTTGCTATCATATATCCAATTGTACCCATAACTTCCAAGCATTTCTTTCATTGTTACGATTTTGTTTTCTGTAGAAACTTCAGGTGAAAAGGCTATATTTCTGCCATCAATTTCAGTCGTTGGCATAAACATAACCGTTTGGTAATCTGGTGTACCACGTTCCATTGTTTTAGGATATGATGCTGATACTATATTAATACCTGTTAACTTTATTCCTTTTTCTTCAGATACTTTTTTCATATACTCTAAATATGTTTCTAGAGTTTCAATAGTGTAAAAGTTAATACGAGTATCTTCATACCCCAATGCTTTCTCTAAAACAGGTTTTCGAGTTTCATCATAATGCTCTAACATAGCCACCATTTCTTTATACATAAGTAAATTTTTTGGTTTCGCAGTTTTTACTGTTTTTTCTACCAATACGTCTTCTGTTTTATCTTGGCTACAAGATACTAGGCATAAAATTGCACCTGCCATCAATGGCAAAACATAATTTTTCATTTTTATAAATTTTTAAATTAAACTTTTTTGTGCTACTTGAACTTTGACAAAAACCGGAGTACCTTCGGAAATACAAAAATAACCTACAATTAAAGGCTATAGAAAAGTGACTTTTATTAAATTTTTCATAGCATTTCAAATATAATAATTATTACATAAGATAAAAATTTTATTTCCTAAAATCTACAGGAGAAAAATCTCCTTTAAAGTCTAGGACTATTACAATACTTTTACAGTTGTCCTCCTCGAAACTCTGCTCTAAATTTCATTCAATTTTGCTTCCAGTTATTTCGAAATACTAGGCGATAACCGAAAAGCCTCATACTAAACAGAGTAGGTACACAAAATAAAAAAATATGCCAAATTTAGTTCCAGAATTGAACAGTTTAGATTTCAACGTATATGTTGGAGGACCTTTACAGGCCGCGATACAAGCACAAACAGCAGCTTCAATGGCTACTGTAAACTTTATTAAAGAAGTAGGATTTGAAAAAGACAATGATCCAGCTACTCCAGATGAATTGCGTTATGTAGATTTTAATTACAAAAAATCGGTTCCTAACCCTCATCTTGGAAAAACATCACAGCAATTAAGTGACGAAGGACTACCACCAAGCACAGATGTAAGTAGCAATTTTATTGAAAGTGAAATCGAAATTAAAGTTCCTTTTTTAACAATGCTTACCATTCCATCAATACGTATTGATGAAGTGAATATCGATTTTAATGCACGTTTAACTTCTACTGAAACCAGAAATGTATCTTCTGAGTTTGCAGCTAGTGCAGAGCTGGGTATCAATTACAAAATTGTAAACTTTAAAGCATCTGCCTCATACAAAAGAAACTCATCTCAAGGGGTAAAAATAGAAAAAACATATAATCTGGGCGTAAAAGTTCGCGCTGTAAATGATGAATTACCTGAAGGATTAAGTAGAATCTTAAATATGCTAGAAGACAGTATTGCTGCTGTAGCTTAACACTTATAACGAGGTTGTATCGTACCAAACCATACAACCTCTTTTAAAAACTTTTATTATGGTAAACTTAAATGAATATTTAGGTGGCATTGCCACCAGCATCGCTGAAGCCCGTTTAATGTCTGATTTGAAATCTTTAGAAATTGCCGAAAAATTTGCAAGACATGATCTCTTAAAACATTTTTCTATTCCTCGTTTTAGGGCACAAAACATAGAACTTACAATACCTGTTGCTATTGGAGAGTTACAAGAGACTTATGAAACCGATTACGAGCCTATCGATAATATTGCTTTCAATTCACAAACCTATTCAATTTTAAAAGATGCTTCGAAAATTACTTCTTTTGATAGAAAAACATCTACTACACTTCGTTCAATAATAGCTCAAAGAACAGATGAGCTGGAAAAAAACATAAAAGCAACTGAAGAAATTGACCCTGTATTAGTAAAGTTTTCACAACAATTATCTGAACAATTTATGTCAATTTCGAACGAAAAAGTAAACTATGACTTGTTGGTTAATAAACTTAACTCAGAATTAAGACCTTCTATTAAAAGTAGACAAATCACACAAAAAAACACAAAAGTTATTGTAGAAGCCCACAAACTTAATGAGATTAAGCCTGAAAATATTATTCAAATTAAAATGACATTGAATGAAGAAGGCATGGAATGGTATACTTCAGAAAATGAAAACGGCGTAAAAGAAACCAAACTATTACCAGAATAGTCATGAGAAAATCAATTACAAAAATAACCAGTCAACTAAAAACTCAATTGAATGAAATACATGAATTGGTAAATCAAATTGAGAAAAAGAATACGCAAAGCACTAAAAACATTCGTAATTGGTTGTTAACCACAGAAGAGGTTTTAAAATCACTTAACTTACCTGAATCTTCAAAGTTTGCTGTAAAAAGAGCTACGCTAAGTTCATTTATACCTAGTAGTAGAAATAAGAAAAAAGAAGTTTTACAATTAGCTGCATCTACATTAACAGAGGCTCAACACGATTTATGGGAAATATACACTCCATACGCCACTGCTTTAGAAAACTCAACAAAATTAATTGAACAACTTTTAGTAGTTATTTATCAAACCAAACAGTTTAAATACGATGCGAATCAAGATTTTACAAAATTTTTAGAACAAATTTGGAGTTTTTGTTGTAATCATGAACAACTCAAAGGAATTAGTATACAAATACTCTCTATGGTAAACCAATCAGATGTATTTATAATTATGGGCGAAAAAATAGCTATTGAAAGTTTATAAACAGTGTCTCATTATTCATTACTTTTACCTTATGAATAAAATTGAACACATCGGTATCGCCGTTAAAGATTTAGAAAAATCGAATGCATTATTTGCTGCGCTTTTTGGAAAATCACATTATAAAATTGAAGAAGTTGCTAGCGAGGGCGTAAAAACTTCGTTTTTTAAATCGGGTCCTAATAAAATTGAATTATTAGAAGCGACAAAACCCGACAGCCCCATAGCAAAGTTTATAGAAAAAAAGGGAGAAGGTATTCATCATATTGCTTTCGCTGTTAACGACATCAAAGAAGAAGTAATGCGTCTGAAAAATGAAGGTTTTATAGTTTTAAACGAAACTCCTAAAAAAGGTGCCGACAATAAACTGGTCGTTTTTTTACATCCTAAATCTACGAATGGAGTTTTGATTGAGTTATGCCAAGATATTTCAGTGAATAGTGAATAGTGAATAGTGAATAGTGAATAGTGAATAGTGAATAGTGAATAGTGAATAGTGAATAATAATTGATTTTAGTATCTTGCAGCACCTAAAAATTAATATTGAACGATGACCACCTCTTTTGATTCTTTTCAAAAACGCCGTTTACAATCTTCGTATGTATCAGTAGTGGTTAGCATTGCGCTCGTACTTTTTATGATTGGTATTTTAGGATTGGTGTTATTAAAGTCGACCAAAGTTGCAAATCATTTTAAGGAAAAAATAGTAATGACGCTTTTCTTAAAAGATGAAGTTGCTGAAAAAAATATCGAATCGCTTAAAGAATCTATTCAAAAAGAAGTGTTTGTAAACAAAGTAGTTTACATTTCTAAAGAAGATGCTGCTGAAGAATATAAAAAAGACTTAGGGGAGGATTTTTTACAATTTTTAGGAGACAATCCTTTAAAAAACGGCATAGATATTTACCTAAAAGCCGATTATGTAACTCCTGAAAAAATGGAAAAACTTGAAAAAAAATTTACAAAAAACGCATTCATAGCAGAAGTTAATTACGACAAACCTTTAGTAAAATTACTTACCCAAAACATTCAACGTATTAGTTTTTGGTTATTGGTACTGAGTGGTTTTTTTGGGTTAGTAGCCATTATTTTAATTAACAGTTCTATCCGATTGTCTATTTACTCAAAACGATTCAACATAAAAACCATGCAAATGGTAGGTGCTACTAAAAGTTTTATTCGTAAACCTTTTATTTGGCAAAGCATCAAACTAGGATTGCTGGGAGCCTTTATTGCAATAATTGGGTTGTTTATTTTGGTGTATTATGTAGATAGATATATTCCAACCTTAGAACTACTTACCGATTATGCGGCATTAGGGTATGTTGCTGGAGGGGTTATACTCGTTGCTTTCTTTATTACATGGATTAGCACTTTCTTTGCAACACAACGATTCTTAAACTTACAAACCAACGATTTGTATTACTAAACTTATGAAAAAAGACAATTCACCTAAAAAAGAGTTTCTATTCGGTAAACGAAATTATGCCATTATGCTTATTGGCATTGCTGTAATTGCATTAGGTTTTATTTTAATGGCAGGAGGCGGTAGTGACGACCCTAACGTATTCAATCCCGAAATATATGGTTGGCGCAGAATTCGTTTAGCCCCTACCTTGGTAATTATTGGCTTGGGTATAGAAATTTATGCTATTTTTGCCAATCCTAAAAAAGTAAGCATGAATATATTAGAAGCAATTATCCTTGGAATTATTCAAGGACTTACCGAGTTTTTACCCGTTTCTTCGAGTGGTCATTTAGAGTTGGCAAAAGCCTTGTTTGGAGATACTTCTGTACCTCAAGAAAGCTTAATGTTTACGGTAGTATTACATGCTGCAACAGCGTTGAGTACTATCGTGGTATTTAGAAAAGAGATTGCCGAAATTCTTAGAGGGCTGTTGCAATTTCAATGGAATGAAGAAATGCAGTTTTCATTAAAAATTATCCTTTCTATGATTCCTGCTGTGGTAATCGGTTTGGCTTTTGAAAAAGAATTGGAAAACTTTTTTGGAGGAAAAGTATTATTAGTCGGTTGTATGCTTTTGGTCACCGCTGCGTTACTTTTATTGGCAGACAAAGCCAAGAACACTAACAAAAGTGTTTCTTTTAAAAATGCGCTCATTATAGGAATCTCTCAAGCAATCGCCATGTTACCCGGAATTTCACGTTCAGGAGCTACGATTTCAACCTCAGTTTTATTAGGAGTAGATCGTACCAAAGCAGCACGTTTTTCATTTTTAATGGTGGTACCTTTAATTTTAGGAAAAGTAGCTAAAGACATGTTAAGTGGAGACATTAATTTTCAAAGCTCAGAAATTGTTCCTTTATCGGCAGGCTTTTTTGCCGCTTTTATCTCAGGATTATTGGCTTGTACTTGGATGATTTCCCTAGTTAAAAAGAGTAAACTATCGTACTTTTCTGTATACTGCGCTATCGTAGGACTTATTGCTATTGGCTATTCTTTATTTTTTTAGATGACTGCGGAAGATTACAAAAACGGACAGGTTTTATTGATTGATAAACCTTTGGAATGGACTTCTTTTCAGGTAGTAAATAAGCTGCGTTGGCATATTCGTAAACGTTTCAATATCAAAAAAATTAAGGTGGGTCATGCAGGGACACTCGACCCTTTAGCTACGGGTTTGTTGATTATTTGTACAGGAAAACAGACTAAAAACATTAACGAGTACCAAGGGCAAGTAAAAGAATATACGGGTACGTTTGTAATTGGTGCTACAACACCTAGTTACGATTTAGAAACAAACATTAACGAAACCTTTCCTACAGAACATATCACAGAAGCGTTACTACACAAAACCACCGAGCAATTTATAGGAAAAATTCAGCAAAAACCACCTATTTTTTCAGCCATTAAAAAAGACGGAAAACGTTTATACGAATTGGCTCGCAAGGGTGAAACTACCGAAATTAAGGCTCGCGAAGTAACAATTAACGAATTTGAAATTACCAATATTGAGTTGCCCAATGTGGAGTTTCGAATTGTATGCAGCAAAGGCACCTATATTCGCTCGATTGCCAACGATTATGGAGAAGCTTTAAACTCTGGAGCACATTTATCAGTATTACGAAGAACAAAAATTGGTGATTTTTCAGTAGAAGATGCGTTGAGTGTTGACGAGTTTATAGAAAAAATTACCTCTGCCTAGAAAACAGTGTAAAATCTATTGAGAAGTCTTTAAATAAATAATACAAGAGGGAAACAACCAATATAGCAGAAAAAAGCATGATAAGGTTGAATCTTTTTTTATCTCTCTTTGCCTTAACTCTGATTTTTCCTTTTACTTCTTCAAGTTTTTCTTTAGAAATTTTTTCAAACTTTAAGCCAGTGGTAGTGTCTTTATAAACCTGTTTGTTTTTAAACAGTCTTTTTCTATCCAGTAAGTCCTTCTTGTTTTTCTGTAACGTTGAGTTAACGTGATTCATGTGTCCTTCTCCTGCCATAGTTTATCGTTTACTATATAGGACGAAGAAAAATAAAAATGTTACAAAAACCGACTGTACCAACTTTCGGTAATGGGTACTTCCCAGTAATTTTCTAATTCTCCTTTGGTTTGTACTAAATTATCAAAAACAATGGTTTTTGCCGATACGGACTTGTTTTTAAGTAGTTTTTTAAATTCTTTAACGTCTTTGTACTGAATGAATGCTCCTTGCTTAAAACACACATTCATTTTGTCTAACAATTCGACTTCGTATTCTTGTTGTAGTTGTAAAATAAAAGCGACTTGTGTTTCAATATCTGCATTCGTTAAATCCGAACCTTCTTCCGCAGAAAAAATAATAAAACGCTCGTATTTCAGCTCGAAAGAAGCTTTGAAATCGGCGTCATCAGCCTTCCATTCTTCAACAAAAAGGTGTAGTTTTTTTTGGAGCCCATCTATTTCTTGCGGATAAAATTTTCGACTTGATGGATAGATCCAAATTTTGGCTTCTTCTGACAAACTAGGAAATGCTACAAACATATTGAGGTATTATGAGCGCAAAGATACTGAAAACAATTCCCCTTCTTGAAAAAAATCAAAAAGAGGAATCGTTGTATTTTAGGTGTTTTACTACTCAAGCATCGATAGGATATCTTCTTGCATATTTTCTCCTTTATTTTTGTTGTACCACACCTGTAAATCGGTTTTAAAATCGGCGTCTAAACTTCCGTGCTTTTCTTTATAATCAGCCACCATTTGAGTTGCTGTGGTAGGTCTTGGTCCCCAAGTGTTCAAAACTTCGTTCTCTTTGTTTAAGGTAATGAGTTTCGGAATCGACCTACTTCCATTGGTTAAAAATTCATCCATCAACGCTAGGTTTTCATCTCGTAGCACTAATTTTAAATGAATGTTCGGGTTTTCTGCTGCTATTTTATTCAATACGGGTAGGTTTTGTGCGGCATCACCACACCACCCTTCAGTAATTACCAACCAAGTTTGCGGTTCTTTCACCTCTTTAATTTTAGCAAGAGTTTCTTCGGTAAGTTGCAAGGTTTTATCCAACCGTTTCATCCGTTTATCGTTCAACTTACTATAATGCAACAAATCGTCTGATTGGTTAGGTCCGGTAGATTTTCCTTCAGCCAATAAACTACTTACCAAATTTTTATATTCGTTATATGAAAGTGCTTTTTCTAAACTGTTTTGAATCGTATTTTTCATCGTACTTATCTTGTTATTACAAAAGTATTTCACTTACAGTAAATATTGGGTAACCTAAGTTACAGTTTGCTGTAAAATTGAAATAATGTAGACGAAAAAATAAAGGTAGCCTTACACTTCTGCCGACTCTCGTGCCTTTGCTTGTAAATTGGTAAGAATGTCTTTGGTCATAGAAGCTAAATCGAACTGATGCCTCCAGCCCCAATCTTTTCTTGCCGCAGCATCGTCAATCACTTGGGGCCAGCTATCGGCAATAGCCTGTCTAAAATCTGGATTGTAAGTGATGGTAAATTCTGGAATGTATTTTTGTATTTCAGTAGCAATTTCTTTCGGCGTAAAACTAATGGCAGCTAAATTGTATGAGGTTCGTATTTTAATACTTTCTTCAGGTGCTTGCATTAATTGGATTGTTGCATTAATTGCATCGTCCATATACATCATTGGCAAACGTGTGTTTTCTGATAAAAAGCACTCAAAAGTTCCTTTTTTTAAGGCATCAAAATAAATATCTACCGCATAATCGGTAGTTCCTCCGCCTGGTAAGGTTTTCCAGCTTATAATTCCAGGATAACGAATACTTCGCACATCTACTCCATACCTATCATGGTAATACTTACACCAGTGTTCTCCTGCTACTTTGCTAATGCCATACACCGTAGAAGGTTCCATAATAGTTTGTTGCGGTGTGTTCATTTTTGGCGATGCGGGTCCGAAAGCTGCCATTGAACTAGGCCAGTATACTTTTTGAATGTGTTTTTCTTTGGCTAACTCCAATACCGCTAATAACGAGGTCATGTTTAAATTCCAACCTTTTAACGGATACTTTTCAGCAGTTGCCGACAACATGGCAGCCATTAAGTATACTTGGGTTACATTGTATTTTTGAACGACTTTTAAAATTTGCTCTTGATTGGTAGCATCGACAATTTCAAAAGGTCCGGCACTCATCATAGCTGCATTTCCTTCTCTAATATCAGAAGCAATCACGCCATCTGCTCCGTAAATAGTACGTAATTTTTGGGTTAATTCTGTTCCTATTTGCCCGCAAGCACCTAAAACTAATATTGTATCACTCATTTTCAATAATTCAAAAATACCTATTTGCAAAGTTATCAAATTTAAGATTTCGTAAAAAGTATTTGTTCTTTTTAACTATCTATAAAATAGAATGCTAATCTACTGATTTCAAACTTCTAATTCAATTCCATAAATTATACCAAGTAAAATATGTATTTTTATGCCTTAATTTTTTCGTGGAATGAGTCGTTTTTTATGTATTGTTGCTGCTTTGTTTTTTTTAGTGATTTCTTGTAAAAAGGAAGACGAGCAGAAACAGGAATTGCCTACTGCAACTGAAATGAATATTTCGGTGAAGCATACCGATTATGCTAAAATAGATGAAAAATATATTGATGAAATTAAATCTTGGAAAGAATACTTTGTTGTGGAAGATTTTTTACAAGAGTTACAAAACACCACCCCTACCGAAGCTTTAAACAATGCGTTAGAGCTCAAAACACTTACCAAACAACTGAAGGACAGTTTAAATGTAGAAACGCTGAAAACACCTGCTTTTAAAGCTCGTATTCGTGTTTTTGAGAACGAAACCTTACGCTTGGCAGATATGACTTTTATTCCGTCTATCTCTGCACAACAAGTAAACAGTCAGGTTGAAAAAATTATGTTGCTTTTTAGCAGTGTGAACGATAAAATTAATACCGTTTACACGAAGAAACAATTTGACAGCGAAATAAACCTTGATAGCTTGTTTAAGAATCAGTAGTTTTTAAAGCTTCGTATATCAAATTACTTTCAAAACCTCTGTATAACAAATAGTCGGCAATTTTCTTTTTTCGTTTGAAAGGGTTTGTTTCCGAAACAGTTGCCTTCTTTTTCGCTACCAACTCATAAAGGGTTTTCATGTATTCTTCTTCATCAATCTCTTTTAAAGCAGATTGGATGTTATAAACAGAAATATCTCTGAACTTCAATTCTCTTACAATTCGTTCTTTTCCCCATTTTTTTATTCTGAATTTTCCCCTGGCAAAACTTTTGGCAAAGCGTTCTTCATTTAAAAAGTTGTGTTCTAACAGGTGTAGTAAAATATATTCTTTTGCTTCTGGAATTAAATTATAGTCTTGTAACTTTTGTGCTACTTCTTTATGACATCGATCTTGATATACACAATACTGCTCAAGTTTCCTTTTTATTTCTTCAACTGTAAAAACGGGTTTGTTCATACTACGAAAATATAAAAAAGGGTTCAAAGCTAGTAGCTTTGAACCCTTTTTACAGTTAACAAAAATTAATTATAAAACGCTACGCAACCACATTTTAAATCGAGTGATTAGGTAGAATAATATCGGTACTACAACTAAGGTTAAGAAGGTTGCAATGAGCAATCCGTAAATTACTGTCCATGCTAACGGACCCCAGAAAATTACATTGTCTCCTCCAAAATAAATATTAGGATCAAAATCACTAAATAAGGTAAAAAAGTTAATGTTCAAGCCTATTGCTAAAGGAATTAACCCTAAAATGGTGGTTATAGCAGTTAACAAAACAGGACGTAAACGTGCTTTTCCTGCTTTTACCACGCTGTTGAATAGATCTTTAGTAGGCACATATTCGTCTTCTTGCAACTGCAATTCTTCTTTTCTTCTATCAATCAAAAGCTGTGTATAATCTAAAAGTACCACCCCATTGTTTACCACGATTCCTGCCAGTGAAATAATTCCCATCATGGTCATCATAATTACAAACGAACTTCCTGTGATCACGATTCCGCCAAAAACACCAATAAAACTCAAAAAGATGGCAATCATAATAATGGTAGGTTTAGAGATGGAGTTAAACTGAAAAATCAAAATGAAAAATATCAATGCCAACCCTTTCAAAAAGGCACCTCCTAAAAACGCTTGTTGTTTGTTTTGTTCTTCAATTTGTCCTGTATAATCGATATGAATATCA
This sequence comes from Tenacibaculum tangerinum, assembly GCF_029853675.1. Classification (NCBI taxonomy): domain Bacteria; kingdom Pseudomonadati; phylum Bacteroidota; class Flavobacteriia; order Flavobacteriales; family Flavobacteriaceae; genus Tenacibaculum; species Tenacibaculum tangerinum. The sequence continues at coordinate 2,161,533 of NZ_CP122539.1, forward strand.
CTGGCTATTCCATCAAAGCCCTTCATTTCTTCTTTTATCTGATTTACAACGGCAGCAGCATCTACAAAACCTGGAGCCAACTGTGAATATACGGTTACCACTCGCTTGGTATCTCTGTGTTTAATAGCACTAAAACCAGAACTGTTGGTATATGTAGCTACTGCCGAAACGGGAATCGCTTTTATTTGCCCCGATGCCATATCTCTAAACGTTATGGTTTGATCAAAAAGAGCGCTCTTATTATAGCGTGTTGCTTCGTTAAAACGAACATTGATATCGTAATCGTCACCATCTTCTTTATATATTCCTGCTTTGGCACCGAAAAGTGCGTTACGTAATTGTTGCCCTACTTGCCCTGTAGAAACGCCTAATTCTCCTGCCTTTTTTCTATCGACAACCACACGCATCGAGGGCTTGTCTTTATTTACATCTATTTTCAATTCGTCAATTCCGCCTATATTTTTCGTATTGATATAGCTACGCATTTTTTCGGCTGCGACGATTAATTCTTCATAATCATCTCCTTCCAATTCAATATTAATTGGAGCACCAGCTGGTGGTCCGTTTGCATCCTTCTCTACCGAAATTAAAACTCCTGGATAAACTCCTGTTAATGCTTCTTGTACTTTTTGACGCAGTTCTTCACTGTCTTTTCCTCTACGGTATTTATACTGGCGCATAGAAGCCGTAATTTTCCCTTTGTGGGGCATTTCAGCAGCCGACCCTCCGTCTGTTTGCGGATTTCCTGCTCCTTCTCCTACCTGAGAAACAGCGCTTTCTACCATAAAATTTTTATCGCCATCCATGTACATGTCTTCATTCAAAATACTGTACACTTTTTGCTCTATTATTTTGGTAATTTTGTTGGTTTCTTCGATATCGGTTCCTTGCGGATATTCGATATAGACTACTACTTGGTTTGGTTTGTTATCTGGAAAAAACTCAATTTTTGTTCGTTGTTCCCCTACCGACCATCCGAAGCCTGCAAAAGCAAGAAATAGCAATACAAAAGTTCCTATGGTTATAAAAACGGGATTCCATCCTTTTAAAGCTGCTCTTAATGTTTTCTCATATAAATTTTCTAGGACAACCAAAGTGTGCTTTTGAAAGTGATTGGCTGCTTTTCTTAACACCAAACGATACACCCATAATATAATGGCAGTAAATACCATAACGCTCCCTAAACCTCGGTATTCCCCTCCGAAAATAATGATTAGCAAACCGATGACTCCTACAATTGATGAGATGTAAATAATGCGTTTTAACGGCATGTTTTTGTCTTCGGTAGTCATGAATTGAGATACCAATACAGAGTTAAAGAAAATTGCTACAAAAAGTGAAGAGCCTAGTACTACTGAGAGGGTGATTGGAAAATAAATCATAAACTGCCCAAACAGTCCTGGCCATAAACCTAAAGGAACAAAAGCTGCGACGGTGGTTAAGGTAGAAATGATAATTGGAAAGGCAATTTCACCAATTCCTTTTTTTGCTGCTTCCAAACGTGAAAGTCCCTCTTCATCCATTAATCGATACACATTCTCTACTACTACAATTCCGTTGTCTACCAACATTCCTAACCCCATAATGAGTCCGAATAAAATCATGGTATTCATGGTGTAGCCCATGGCTTCTAAAATCATGAGCGACATGAACATCGACATTGGAATGGCAAAACCAACGAATAAGGCGTTTTTAAAGCCCAAAAAGAACATCAATACGGTTACTACTAAAATGATTCCGAAAATAATGTTGTTTACCAAATCGTCTACCTGACCTATGGTTTTGTCAGATAAATCGTTGGTTATCGAGACTTCTAAATTTTTTGGAAAGTATTCTTTGACTGCCTTATCAACAATTTTTTTTATTTGATCGGCTGCCGCAATCATGTTTTTACCTGCTCGCTTTTTAACATCTAGCATCACCACACTTTTCCCGTCTTTTCTGGCAAAGGTTGTTTTGTCTTTTTCTTTAAAGCTGATGGTAGCAACATCTCTTAAATAAATAGGATTTCCACGTTCCGATTTAATAACAAAGTTTTGTAAATCGGATGGTTCTTCAATCTCTCCCAATATTCGAATGGTTCTTCGCTGCCCGCTCGCAATTAAGTTTCCTGCTGAAGAGGTAACATTTCCTCGTTGAATGGCCGAAATAATATCGTCGAAACTTACTTCCATTGCCATCATCTTGTAAATATCAACTGCAACTTCTACTTCTTTGTCTTGTACCCCTCTGATATCGGCTTGTTTTACCTCGATTAGATCTTCAATATCATCTTGCAAATATTCTGCATAGTCTTTGAGTTTTTGAATGGGATAATCTCCAGAAATATTGATGTTTAGAAACGGAATTTCTTCCGACATGCTCAAGTCGAATACATTCGGATCTACTTTTGCACCGTTAAACGTAGGCCAATCTTCAGACGCTTTTTCGGTATCTATTTTATCCTTTACGAGTTGTTTGGCAACCTCAACCTCCATATCATCGTCAAACTCTACGATAATCATCGAATAATCTTCCTGAGAAGTGGATACAATCTCTATGACACCACTCAATCCTTTTAGTTTATCTTCTAGGGGGTCGGTAATGAGTTTTTCAATATCTTCTGCTGTATTCCCCGGATACAAAGAGCTAATGTATATTTTGGTTTCTTTTATTTCAGGAAAATCTTCTCTTGGCATGGTAAAATAAGCCGATATTCCCAATCCTAGAATTAAGACTATTAAAACATACATCGTCGTTTTATTAGCAATTGCCCATGAAGACAATTTAAACTCTTTATCTGTTTTCTTTTGTTTTTTATCAGTCATCAGACTTTAATTTTTAGTGTTTTTAAGGTGTTTTTGAAGACTATTTATCAACTTTGATAGTGCTTCCAATTTTTTCTCAAATCGTATTCTTCATCTTAGAAATTAACTATAATTTCTTGTATGCTACCGACTAAAAAACTATTGACTAACGTCTAATATTTTTACTTTTTGTCCTTCTTTTACACTTCTTGCACCTGCTTTAATTAGCTGGTCTCCCACAGAAACTCCTTCTAAAACTTCGATAATATCTCCTTGTGTTTTTCCTGTTTTAATAAATACCTGTTTTGCGATTCCTTCTTCATCTTTTATGTCGTCTACTACATATACGTATTGCGTACCTTCTGCATTCTCTGAAATGATGCTTTGTGGAATTAAAATTGCGTTCTCATTCGTATAGTCGTTAATTTTTAGCCTCGCTATTAAATTGGGTTTGATTTCTCTATCTTGATTGGGCACCTCTACTTCTACTTTAAAGGTTCTGTTGGAAGGATTGATGAAGTTTCCTGCTTGACGTACTGCAGAATTGATTTTCTTATTTAATACTGGGAAATTAACTTCTACTTTTTTACCTTTTTTTACGGTTGTTATATAACTTTCTGAAACTTCGGTCTCGATATACATGTTACCTAAATTGATAATTCTGAAAATTTCAGATCCAGGACCGGGAGCAATTACTGTTCCTTGCTCTTTTATTACGTCGTCTATAACTCCAGTAAATGGGGCTCTTATAGTAAACTTAGCTATATTTTTCTTTAAATTATCTACGGCATTTTTTTGCGCCTCGTAGTTTGTTTTTGTTTGTAAAAATTGAATTTCCGAGCCTATTTTCTGTTCCCATAAACGTTTTTGTCGTTCGTAGGTAGTTTTTGCCAACGTTGCATTTGCTTCTAATTGTGCTAATTGGTTAGACATTCCTCCATCGTCCAATTTTGCCAAGGCTTGCCCTTTCACTACTTTTTGTCCTTCTTTTACATAAATATTTATAAGTTGCCCTGGTACTTCTGGGTACACCAAAACATTCTTTTTGGTTTGTACACTTCCTTGCAACTCTAGGTAATGCATAAAAAGCTCTTCTTTAGCAGTAAGTGTTGTAATTAGTGAAACTTTTTCATCAGTATCTAATTCAGAGATTTTAGTGTTTAACGCTTTTATTTCTTCTGATAGCTTTTGTAGTTGGGTATCTAACGATGCTTTTTTCTCACGGATTTTAGTTAAATCGTTCGAAGCAATTACATCTTGTACCGATTGTTCTTTATTACCCCCGCATGAGGCTAAAAGAAATGTAATTACGAATAGTGAATATATTTTTCTCATTGATAGTTGATTTTATTTTAGTGGTATGTTTAATGCGTTTTCTAATTGCACTTTTTTAGCAATTACGTTTAACATAGATTGTACGTAATTGTTTTGCTGTGTGTATAGCTGATTTTGTGCTTGTAGTAAATCGAAGCTTGAAGAAATTCCTTCAAAAAACTTTATTTCTTGCTTTTTTTCTATTCGTTCGGCGAGTGCTAAATTTTTCTTAGCTGTTTCGTAGTTTTCGATTCCTAACTGATATTCACTCTTCGCTCTTTGTACTTGCAAGTTTAGTTTTTGCTTTGCTTCTTCTAATCGTATATCAGCGTTTTCTAATGCTATTTTTGCTTGTGCCGTTCTAGAACTTCTACCAAAGCTGCTAAAAATGGGTACATTTAAACTTACACCTAGTAGTGAGTAGTCGAACCATCTGTGATTGGCATTAAAAAAGCTAAACGTATCTGAATTGGTATTGGCACCATAATTTACAAATGCCGATAGACTGGGTAAAAATTTACTTTGCTCTAATTTCATTAACAAACGTTTGCTTTCTCTATCGTTTTGCGCAATTTTAAAATCGATGTGATTATCAATAGTAAATGGGGCTGCTAACAAACTTAAATCGGTATTTTCAACTACCAAATTTTCTAAGTTAGACGTTAAATTTAATCGGGTTTCAATTGGGTTTCCTAAAGAAACATTTAACATTTGATAAGCTATTTCTTTTAATCGTTCTGTATTTCTCAAAGTATTTTCAATATTCCCCAACGTAATTTGCAGCTGTTCAACGTTTTCTAACTCTGTTAATCCGTTATCATAAATTTTCTGAGTTTCGTTTAAATTTTTCTCTAGTACTTTCTTATTGTTTTTTAAAATCTCAATAGCTTCTTCGGTAACGAGCACATTTCCATAGGCATTTACCACTGCTTCACGAGTTGCTAATTCTGTTTTTTCCTTCGCCTGTTCAGAAATTTTCAAATAGGTTTTTGCAGACTGTAATCCTACCAAATACGAACCGTCAAAAAGCAATTGTGTTAAGGTTACCGATGCATTCATCGTTTGTTCAGGAACGAATCTTACGGGAGTAAATGTTCCAGGTTCTCCTCCTGTAAATTCGGCAGGTAAAAATGAAACTTGCTGTTTCAGCCAATTTTGATAATCAACCTTTCCATTGATTTGCGGTAATCCTATCGTCGTAGTCTCCCATTTTTTCTTTTTTGCTGCTTCTATGTCGTTTAAAGATACCTTGTTGTCGTAACTGTTTTTTATTGCATATTCAATTGCTTCTTGCATTGATAAACTCATTTCTTTTTCTTGAGCAATGATGTACCCCGTAAAAAAGAGCACAAATACACTGTACATGTACTTCCTCATTATTTTTTAATTTTGATTTATGTTTTGTAATTGTTTTTCTAACTCTTCCAATCCTGCTGCTGTTGCTATTGCTCGAATATGATATTCTAAAATCTCATATTCTATTTGCATTACTTCTTGCATATCGTTACTATACAACTCACTTTCAAATACTCCAAAAACAAGTGTAAAGTAAAAACTTACTAAAAGCTCTTTCTTAATATTTGACCTGTACAAACCTTCCACTATCCCTTTATTCAAGTTATCCATGTTATAATCTCTGAACATACATACTTCTCTTTCTACTAATTTTTTATAGGTTTCTGGATAGTATTTTTTTAGTTGATACATCGGCGAGGTTTTGGCATTTTTAAACATTTCTTTAAAAATTGCTTTTACTGCAAATTCTTCTTCTACCGCATTGTAATTTTTATTTTTAACCTTATTAATTTCTTCACTAATAGAGTTATGAACCGCTTCTGTACTGGCATCGACCAAAGCCGATTTGTTTGAAAAGTACTTGTATACTGTTTTTTTAGACATGCCTAGTTCTTTTGCAATATCGTCCATCGTTGTGCTCTTAAACCCTAAGGTTAAAAATAGTTCTCCTGCTTTATGAATTATTTTATCTCTCATAATTGCTTACAAATGTACAATAGGAAACTTTAGAAACAAAAAAAGTTTCCTAAGTTTTAACCTTTTTTTAATGTTCTATTATAATTTAATTTTATGTTTACCGTATTTTTACAAAAATTTTCAGATTTGGACATATTATCATATCAATCAGACTTTTTAACGTATTTACAATCTCAAAAGATTTCTAGAGAGCCTAAAAACTTATACGAACCTATTGAATACATACTACAATTAGGAGGCAAAAGAATTCGACCCATACTAACATTAATCGCTGCAGATATTTTTTCAAACGATTATGAAAAAGCACTCCCTGCCGCATTGTCTGTAGAGGTTTTCCATAATTTTACACTGGTGCACGATGACATTATGGACGATGCTCCTTTAAGGAGAGGTAAGAAAACAGTACATGAGAAATGGGACATCAATACAGGGATATTGTCGGGTGATGCGATGTTGATTTTAGCGTATCAATACTTTGAAAATTATGAACCTGCTATTTTTCAAAAGCTGGCTCAGCTATTCAGTAAAACTGCTTTAGAAGTTTGTGATGGTCAGCAATTAGATGTAGATTTTGAAACCAGAAATGATGTAACGATTGAAGAATATATTCAAATGATTACCTTAAAAACATCTGTTTTGGTGGCTGCTGCTTTAAAAATGGGGGCAATCGTTGCGAACGCTGATGAAGAACAAGCAGACCATTTGTATAATTATGGATTGAACTTAGGAATTGCCTTCCAGTTACAGGATGATTACTTAGATACCTTTGGCGATCCCGAATCTTTTGGCAAACAAGTGGGTGGTGATATTATTGAAAACAAAAAAACATATTTGTATTTGAAAGCTTTAGAGGTAGCAGATGAAAGTGATAAAGAAAAATTAGTACATCTTTATAGTGAAAAACAAAAAAATAATACAGATAAAGTAACGACTGTTTCTACCATTTTTAAAGCAAACAACATCCCAGAAGAAACACAGAAACTCATTGAGTACTACACCAATAAGTCATTTGAAAGTATCGAACACCTTACTATTGACGATGCTCATAAGCACGGCTTACGTGTTTTCGGTGAAAATTTAATGAATAGAAAAGTGTAAAAAAATAGCGTATTATTTAAAAAAAATTTTATTTTTGCAATCCAAATTTAACGGGTCCTATAGCTCAGTTGGTTAGAGCACCTGACTCATAATCAGGGGGTCCATGGTTCGAGCCCATGTGGGACCACCTTTAAATTCAAGCACTTACATATTATTTGTAGGTGCTTTTTTTGTAGAAAGAAAACAATATGAACTGGGCGAGAAGTTTATACTGAGCGAAGCCGAAGTAAGCCCATGTGGGACCACCTTTAAAGAGGTCGCCTAAAAATTACTTTCTAGACGACCTCTTTTTTGTTTGTAAGAGGAAAAATGATTCGGAGGAGAAGTTTGTATTGAGCGAAAATCCGCAGTATCCTGGGTGTAACTAATCGTATCGCCCGCTAGCGTTACGCTTACTGGTAAAATTTAAATGATTGTACGTAATACTGCTAATGCCTTTATTTTCATAGCACTTGATTTTTTTTCAGGTGCCAATTTAGGACATTAACCAATACAAAACCTAGATTTTACAAGCCTGACAAATTTTTATAATGTCAATGAACATAATATACTGCTCTTTTTGAGCAGTATATTTTATTTAACTTATTGATTTTTAAAGCTTAAATTTATATGAAAATAGTAAGTGCCAGTTTAGGACACTACCCAACATCTCTGCTGTGATTTCTTCTTTATCTATTTTAAAATTTAAGTTCTAATTGCTTACTCTTGCTCGACACGGATTGCAAATCCGCGCTATCGGATTTAGTTAGGCTGAAAAGATTTTGTTGAAATAATTGAATAAAAAATGATTCCTAAATGGAGTCATTTTTTGTTTTTTACTCTTTTCGATTAATTAATCTTAATGGTTTTTCTTCATTCGTTTTTAAAACTAAACTGTCTTTCGATAACTTCAAAACTAAACTTTCTGATAAAATCTTATTATCTAAATATCTTATAGTAAGTTTATTTTTTTTGATAAAAACTAGATAAGGAGTATCATAATATTCCACATATCTTAGAGTATCGTCCTTAATTTCAAACAAAGCGTTATCTTCTTCATTTTCTGCGCATACACCATTTAATAATCCACTGTCAAAACAATTTTGTGCTTTTTTTACTATTGCTGTTGTTCTGGAGCCTTGAAAAATCTCATTTTTTTCTACATCCAGTTTAACTCCAGTAGCAAAAGAATATAAATAAAGAAGTAATAATGATAGTACTATTAATATAAAAACTAAGATGTATGTTATTTTCTTGTTTTTCATAAAGTTTATAGTTTATTCCAATTTGGATATTTATAGTTAGTTTTCTTCTTTTTAGACTTATTTCTTGTAGATTTTGTGCTGTTTATTCTACTAGCATTCTTTTTAAGCCTATCAAAATAACTATTAGGAACAGGGTTTTTAAAGTTTAAATTTATGTAAAAATAGTAAGTGCCAGTTTAGGACACTACCTTATTAGTAGAGTTATTTTTCTATTTTTCATCATTCTTTAAAATTTAAAAAAAGAAGAAAACTTTCTTATCCTTATCAAAGAAAATATCTTCTTCACTTGAATATAAAATTTCCAACTTTTCTCCCACATTAACTTCATTGCACTTAGAGTTCGTCACAAAAACAAAATATTTTTTTTGTTATATATAAATTCTAACGAACTACTGTGTCCAAAAGTACTTGCTTTACATTTCTTTTTACTGATAGTAACTGTAATATTTTTTGAATTATTCTTAATCTCATATTTTTCGTATATTTTGTAAAATGACCAAAATAAAAATATGACTAAAAAAAGAATCTTAATAAAATTACTAATTCTACTTTGTTTCATCCTTTTGAATTTCATCTTTTAACAGACCCTGACCTTTATTTAAAGCTGTTTTAACACGTTTATTGGTCTCAAAAATAGTTAAAACTATGTACTTTAGTGCATTTCGCTTTAGCTTCTATAAATACATGCCTTTGTTTTTATGTCAGAACAAATGGTAAATGGACACGCGGTTTCTCGTTTAACCGTTCACATAGTTTGGAGCACGAAATACCGTTATTCAGTTTTACGAGGAGATATTCAGAAGGATTGTCGAAAAATTTTGATACAGATTTGCGATTTAGAAGGAATTAATATATTGAAAGGTGTTGTTAGCAAAGACCCTGTTCATATACACATAGAGTATCGCCCTTCCCAAAACATCAGCACTATAGTAAAAAAGTTAAAGGGGCATAGTTCACGAAAGCTTCAGGAAAAATTTCCAGAATTAAGGAATCGTTATTGGGGCAGGCATTTTTGGGCAATAGTTTTTAGATGTTGGAGTATAGGTAATATCACCGATAAAATGGTAAATGAATATTTGGAGCATCATCGAAAATCTACAAATGATAATGACAATTTCATATTAGAGTGATTGCGTACAACTGACTTTAGTCGGGAAAAAACCTATGGCACTTTAGTACATAGTGTTTAGTTAATTGATTATCAGTGTAAAATTCATTCACCTTATAAAAGCACCTTTTTACTACACTACCCTAATTCACTAATTTTTTTAGAATCATATTTTCATTCATGCTTTCACTAAAAGGTTTTAGATATACAAAGTATATAAAGTTATTATTTTTTATAATCATTAATTCATTAAACTCTTTCACATTGGGAGTGCTTGGGTTACACTGCAAATGCATAGTGCTAGAATCATTATACGACATACCAAAAGTGTTTTCTAATGGAAATGAAAGATATAATCTTTCTTCTGTTTTGTTTTTTATATACTCACTTTTAAACCCTTCTATATAAATGTTCAATTTATGAACATTGTTTTTCTCTCCGTATAGATAATTTAACTCATTTAAAGAAAGAAAATTTGTGTAAAATTTAACCAAATCCTTTTTTGATTCCTTATCATAAAAAAATGAAGATTCTGTTAAACTTTTTATACCTTCTGCCTTTCTTTTAAAAAGAATTAAAGCATATTTTGATTTATCATAGGTATAAACAGAAATAGGAAAATTTGAATCCATTGATAGAGTATATTTATATGATAAATTGGGGTAATCTTTTTTTAAAACTTCTCTATAATCTATTGGTTCATTTACGAATTTCTTTGAGAAAGACTTTCTAACCCCAGAAAACATTGAAATAATATAATAGGAAAAAATTCCTGTTATAACAAAAATTAATAATATTTTAGTTTTATTCATAATTTATGAATTTAATTGAGTACAATCCAAAAGCAACAGGTATTGCCGAAGCAGATGTTTCTCCAGATAATACAGTATATATAATAGCCCCAACGGCGAAATTCCCCTGACACTACAACTCTCTTTTAGTAAACTAACAATTAAATCATTTGTTGAAGATTTTTAGGCTTGATAAATATATTCTAGCTGAAAATATTTCTTGCAATCTTTACAGTAAAATCGCGGCTTACTATTTTGTCTCCCTTTTCTAATAACATCAAAAGAAATACACTTAATATATTTCATAGCATTTTTTAGGTGCTAATTTAATACACCAAGCAATATCAAACCCTTATTTTATAACTTCTAAAAAATTTTTATGATGTTTAGGAACTAAATATACTGCTCGAAAAGAGCAGCATATTTAAGTTAATTTATTGATTTTTAAAGTTTAAATTTATGCAAAAATAGCAAGTGCCAGTTTAGGACACTACCAAACACGCCTTTTTTTGACTAAAAACAGAAAATCCCTAATTTTAATTCGGTAACTTCTTACTTAACAAACCGTAAATAAAAGTGCCCAATAGCGCTCCTAAAAGCACCACAATCATAGGCAGTATACCTTGTCCAATCAACACAAAAATAGGTGCAGGGCATGCGCCAGCCAATGCCCAACCTAAACCGAAGATGATGCCACCTGCCAAAGTCCTAACGAAACCTTTTTCCTTCTCTTTGATATTGATTTGATTGCCTGAGTAATCTTTAATTTTTCCAATTTTAAAGAAATACATAAATATAGCAGAAATAGCTACAGCAGAACCGATAATACCATACATGTGAAAGGATTGAAATTTAAACATCTCATAAATGCGATACCAAGAAACTGCTTCTGATTTTGATAAAACAATTCCGAAAACTATACCAATAATTAAAAATCTTAAATTCTTCATATTAGCCAAAAATTAAAGGAAACAATATCCAAGTCATCACCAAACCTCCTATAAAAAAACCGATTACTGCAATTAAAGAGGGTAACTGAAAGCTACTCAACCCTGTAATAGCATGTCCAGAAGTGCAGCCATCAGCATAACGTGTTCCAAAACCTATTAAAATTCCAGCAATTAGTAAAATTGCGAAACCTTTTAAGGTTTGCATATTTTCAATACTAAAAATTTCATTTGGTACGTATGTTTTTCCAGCGTCAGCAAAACCTAAATCGGCTAACTCATTAACCGTTATTGGGTTCAAATCAATTTCTGTTGTAACCGATAAATAGTTAACAGCGATATAACCACCTATGGTTAAACCCACTAAAAAGACAATTGCCCAGTCACGCTCTTTCCAGTCTTTTTTAAAATAATCAGATACTTTACCAGCACCAGCCATGGTACATATAGTTTCTAAATTGGCTGAAACACCAAAATTTTTTCCGAAATGAAAAAATAGAAAAAGTATTATCGCTATAAGTGGCCCTGACACAAACCAAGGCCAAGGTTGTAGTATAAAATCCATTCTAAATATTTTTTTTGCACTAAAACTAACAATTAGCCACTATGTTTTTTAAATAATCTAAAATTAATGAAGTAGCCCCAATATTGTTTTCAATATATAGGAAGTTAGTTGTTCCCATTTTTTCTCTTAGGTTTGGGTTAGATTGTAAATTCGCAAAGGTAGTATAAAAATCTTTTTTAGTGCCTATAGCAATAGCGCCTTCTAATTTTAACAAATCAACAGCTTCTTGAAATTTTTTGTATTTCTTATTTCCAAATACTATGGGTATTCCGTAAACAGCGGGTTCTAAAATATTATGAAGATTTGTTTTTAAGCCCCCACCCACACAAGCAACATCTGCATACGAGTAAATTTTGGTAAGCAATCCAATGGTGTCAATTATAAAAACTTGATAATCATAAAGTGCTTTTCCCTCTTTTTCAGAATAAAGAATAGTTTTTTTGTTAATACAATCTTGTAATTCTTTAATTTGTTTTTGGTGAATGTTATGCGGAGCAATGATAAATTTTTCGTTTTCAGAGGCATGATTATTGATGTAGTCTACAAGGAGTTCTTCATCGTCTTTCCAAGTACTTCCTGCCACAACAGTATAGTGATTGTTTTTAAATGCTGAAATAAAATCTAACGAATTGTCTTGTTGTAAAATGTCATATACACGGTCAAATCGCGTATCGCCAGCTATAGTTACATTATGAAATTCAATAGAATTTAATAAGTTTTTTGAAGTTTCGTTTTGTACAAAAAAATGATTGAAAGCCGTTAGTTTTTCACGCATAAAACTTCCGTACCATTTAAAAAAGGATTGGTTTTCTCTAAAAATTCCTGAGATTAAAACGGTGGGGATTTGTTGTCTTTTTAATCCTGACAATAGGTTGGGCCAAAATTCATATTTAATCATAATAGCAATTGTTGGATGTACTTGTTTGAGGAATTTCTTCACATTCGATTTGGTGTCTAAGGGTACATAACAAATTACGTCGGCTAACGGGTAGTTTTTTCGTATTTCATATCCTGAAGGAGAAAAAAAGGTAACGACTATTTTATAATCTGAACAGCGTTGTTTTAACTCTTCAATAATAGGTCTTCCTTGTTCAAATTCTCCTAAAGAAGCAGCATGAAACCAAATTACTTTATCGGTTTTAGAGACGCTGTTAAGTTTAGAAAACGTTTCTTTTCTTCCTTTATAAAACAGTTGTATTTTTTTGTTGAATAAAGCTACCATTGGAAGCAGAAGAGCCACTATAGAAAGCAGTAAATTGTATAAAAAGTTCATGATGCGAATTTATGAAATAAAAAAATCAGTGAAGTTACTCACTGATTTTTTATTCTATATTGAAATATGTTAGGCTTCCATTTCAAAATCTTCCATAAACTTAGTAGTATAATTACCCGCTACGTAATCTGGATGATCCATTAATTGTCTGTGAAAAGGAATGGTTGTTTTTATACCTTCGATAACATATTCGTCTAAGGCACGTTTCATTTTGTTAATAGCTTCTTCACGTGTTTGTGCAGTAACGATTAACTTAGAAATCATTGAATCGTAGTTTGGCGGAATCATATATCCGGCATATACATGCGTGTCGATACGAACACCATGACCACCTGGCGCATGATAAGAGGTTATTTTTCCTGGAGAAGGTCTAAATCCGTTATACGGATCTTCCGCATTAATTCTACATTCTATTGAGTGTAATTGAGGTTTGTAGTTTTTACCAGAAATTGGCACACCTGCTGCCACTAAAATTTGCTCACGAATTAAATCGTAATCAACTACTTCTTCGGTAATTGGGTGCTCTACCTGAATACGCGTATTCATTTCCATAAAGTAGAAGTTACGGTGCTTATCTACTAAGAATTCAACTGTTCCAGCACCTTCATACTTAATGTACTCGGCAGCTTTTACAGCAGCAGCTCCCATGGCATCACGCAATTCTTCTGTCATGAATGGAGAGGGCGTTTCTTCGGTTAATTTTTGGTGACGGCGTTGCACGGAACAATCTCTTTCTGATAAGTGACACGCTTTACCATAAGCATCACCTACTATTTGAATTTCGATATGGCGAGGTTCTTCAATTAACTTCTCCATATACATATCGTCGTTTCCAAAAGCAGCTTTCGATTCTTGTCTTGCAGAATCCCAAGCACCTTTTAAATCTTCAGCTTTCCAAACAGCACGCATTCCTTTACCACCACCACCAGCAGAAGCTTTTAACATTACAGGATATCCTGTTTCTAAGGCGACTTTTTCACACTCTTCAAAAGTAGTAATTACACCGTCACTACCTGGTACACAAGGAACCCCAGCAGCTTTCATGGTAGCTTTCGCATTTGCTTTATCCCCCATGCGGTCAATCATCTCAGGAGAAGCGCCAATAAATTTAATTTCGTGCTCTTCGCATAGTTTTGAAAACTTAGCATTTTCAGATAAGAAACCATATCCTGGATGAATTCCATCAGCATTGGTAATTTCAGCAGCAGCAATAATGCGATCCATTTTTAAATACGATTCGCTACTTGGTGCAGGCCCTATACAAACCGCTTCGTCAGCAAATCGCACGTGTAAACTTTCAGCATCTGCTTTAGAGTAAACAGCTACTGTTTTAATACCCATCTCTTTACAGGTTCTAATTACACGTAGCGCAATTTCGCCTCTATTGGCAATTAATATCTTTTTAAACATGTCTTTTAGTTTATGAGTTTATTGGGTTTAGTTGTTTAAGAGTTTGGCACTTAGCCAAACTTCTAAACTTAAAACTTCTAAACCAAAAATTATGATGGGTCTACTAAAAATAATGGTTGATCAAATTCTACAGGAGAAGAGTCGTCCACTAATACTTTAACAATTTTACCAGATACTTCTGATTCGATTTCGTTAAATAATTTCATCGCTTCGATAATACAAACGGTATCGCCCACTTTTACTTCAGTTCCTACTTCAGCAAAATTAGGTTTGTCTGGTGAAGGTCTTCTATAAAACGTACCAATGATAGGTGACTTTATAGTTACATATTTTGAGTCGTCTGAAGTTTCAGCGGGTGATGGAGTAGCGGCTGGAGTAGCTGGTTGTGCAGCAGGAGCTGCTACCATTTGCGGAGCTGCTGCTACTGGTGCAGGAGCTTGAATAATGGTAGTTTCAGGAGCTTCACTTCCTGTTTTAATGGTGATTTTGATATCTTCCATTTCTAGTTTTACCTCACTTGCACCTGACTTGGCTACAAACTTTATAAGACTTTGAATTTCTTTGATGTCCATTTTCCTAAATTTTAGTTGTTTAGTTATGAGTTATATGCCCATTTTAAGTAAATGGCTCCCCATGTGAAACCACCACCAAATGCAGCAAAAATTAAATTATCTCCTTTTTTCAACTCTTTTTCATAGTCGTTAAGTAATAGTGGTAAGGTAGCAGAAGTTGTATTTCCATACTTGTGAATATTCATCATCACTTTATCTTCTTCTAAACCTATTCTATTAGCTGTAGCTTCAATAATTCTCTTATTGGCTTGATGTGGTACTAACCACTGAATATCGTTTTTTGTTAAATTGTTTCTAGTTAACATTTTTTCAGAAACATCTGCCATGTTAGAAACAGCAAATTTAAACACCGTTCTTCCTTCTTGATGCACAAAGTGTTGCTTGTTTTTAACAGTTTCTTCTGATGGAGGTAAAATGGAACCTCCTGCATCTATTTTTAAGAATTCACGACCAACACCGTCGCTTCGTAAATACTCGTCTTGTAAGCCTAAGCCGTCATTATTAGGTTCAAATAAAACAGCACCTGCTCCGTCACCAAAAATAATACAGGTAGCTCTGTCGGTATAATCTATAATTGATGACATTTTATCGGCACCAACTAACAAAACTTTTTTATAGCGTCCGCTTTCAATGTAACTTGATGCAGTTGACATACCGTATAAAAAACTAGAACAAGCCGCCTGTAAATCATAAGAAAAGGCGTTTACAGCTCCTATTTTAGAAGCGGTGTAGGCAGCTGTTGAGGCAACAGGCATATCTGGTGTAGCAGTAGCTACAATTACCATGTCGATATCTTCAGGGTTTGTGTTTGATTTTTGAAGTAAGTCTTCTGCAGCTTTAATTGCCATGAAAGAAGTTCCAAGGCCTTCTCCCTTTAAAATTCTCCTTTCTTTAATTCCCGTTCTAGTAGTAATCCATTCATCGTTGGTGTCTACCATGGTTTCTAGCTCTTTATTGGTTAGAGCATATTCTGGAACATATTTTCCTACTGCTGTTATAGCTGCAGTTATTTTAGTCATAGTTGTTTGTTTTGTAATAAAAACGAGTTTTCAAAGTAATGAAAATTATTTTACTTTTTTATAGTAAAAAACATCAAAAAAATCATTTTTTGATGTAAAAACATAAAAAAACCCTCAAAATAGAGGGTTTTTTAATTTTTTAAATAGTTTTTAAGCCTCAGCTGCAGCACTTTCTAATACTACCTGACCTCTGTAATACAATTTTCCTTCATGCCAGTGCGCTCTGTGGTATAAATGAGCTTCTCCAGTTGTAGGATCAACGGCTATTTGAGGTACAGAAGCTTTATAATGAGTTCTTCTTTTATCTCTTCTAGTTTTAGATATTTTTCTCTTTGGATGTGCCATTTTATGTTTTATTTATCTGTTAGTAAATCCTTTAATTTATCCCATCTAGGGTCTGTTGCTGTTTTTTCAACAGTTTTTTCTTCGTTTATTTTTAATTCTTCTAATTTTTTTAAAGCATCCGATTGCATCGTACCATCAATAACATTTGGATGTATTCTCTTGCTTGGTACCGATAACACAATTAACTCATATATATATTGAGCTACATTTACTTGATAGGCTTCGTGTGGAAGTATCAAAATTTCATCGTGTTCATCATTAAACTCAGGTCCGAACTTAACAACCAAATCTAACTTACCATTAATTGGTAAGTCGAATAACTCATTGGTAATGTCACAAGGAACAGTAACTGTTCCGTTTATGTTAAAAGCAAGCTCTAATAAAGTGCTTTTTTTAACCAATGTAATGTTAACTTTTACGTTAGCGTTATCAAATTCGTCGAACTGAAATGCTTCAAAGAACGTTTTGTCAATTTGATATTCAAACAAATGACTTCCTTCTTTTAAACCTACAAAAGGTATGTTGAATTTTTTTAAGTCTTTCATCTACAACTATCAATTTGAGCGTGCAAAGATATAAAAAATGTTTTTACTTTTATGTTTTGATTAAAAAAAATAAACTATTTTGCCTTTAATGCGTTTTTTGTAAGTTCTTGATACTCTTTTCGGTTCTTAAATATTTGTAATGAGGTAAATAAGGCTTCTTTAAATGAGGTAAAGTTGGCTTTATTTTTGCCAGCAATATCAAAACCTGTTCCGTGGTCTGGAGAAGTTCTTACGATGCTTAAACCAGCGGTGAAGTTCACACCGTTTCCAAACGATAAAGCTTTAAAAGGGGCTAACCCTTGGTCGTGATACATCGCCAAAACTCCGTCAAATTGTTTATAAGTTTTAGAACCAAAAAAACCATCGGCAGCATACGGACCAAAAACTAATTTACCTGATTCTTTAATTTCTTCGATTGTTGGGCGAATAATTTCGTCATCTTCAGTACCTATTATACCATTATCGCCACAATGTGGATTTAAACCTAGCACCGCTATTTTCGGCTTATTAATATTAAAATCTTGTTGCAATGAAGTGTGCATTATTTCAACTTTAGATTTTATAAGTTCTGGAGTAATGGTTTCTGCGACTTTAGAAATTGGAATATGACCAGTTATCAATCCGATACGTAATTCATCCGTCATCAAAATCATCAAACTTTTTCCATCGAAGTTATCTTCTAAATATTCGGTGTGACCAGGAAATTTGAATTCTTCTGATTGAATATTTTCTTTGTTAATTGGTGCAGTAAGAACGAGGTCTATTTGTTTTTTTTGTAAAGCGTTAACTGCTTCTTGTAACGATTTCAAGGCAAATTTTCCGCCATCTTCAGTAGTTTTGCCTAAATCAATTTTTACCTCCTCTGTCCAGCTATTTAATAAATTAACTTTACCATGTATGAGTTTATCTATAGAAGTAATTCCATGAATACTTGTATTAACTTTCAAAGCTTTTTTATGAAAGGAAATTAACTTGTTAGAGGCAAATAAAACAGGCGTACAAAACTCCAGCATTCGTTTGTCTTGAAATGTTTTTAAAATAATTTCAATACCAATTCCGTTAATATCTCCAACAGAAATTCCAACAATAATTTTGTTTGCTTTGTCCATAGTTCACTTTCGTAAGTAAAGTTGTATTTTTGATGCTAACAAAAGTAACTAAATTTTATAGAATGTTTACTGGAATTATAGAAACTCTTGGAGTAGTTGTTAAAATTGAGCGAGAAAAGGAGAATGTACACCTTACAATTAAAAGCACTATAACAAATGAGTTAAAGATAGATCAAAGCGTAGCGCACAATGGGGTATGCTTAACCGTTGTGGCACTTGATAAAGATGAATATACTGTTACGGCTATTAAAGAAACTCTTGATAAAACCAATATAGGGGAGTTACAAGTAGGCGACGAAGTGAATTTAGAAAGAGCCATGAAGTTAGGGGCTCGATTAGATGGACATATTGTACAAGGGCATGTAGATAGAACGGCTGTATGTACCAACGTTGAAGGTGCTGAAGGTAGTACGGTATTTACATTTTCGTACGATTTTGACGGAAGTAATGTAACGATTGAAAAAGGCTCGATAACAGTGAATGGAGTGAGTTTAACCGTAGTCAACTCTAAAAAAGATGCGTTTAGTGTAGCGATTATTCCCTATACTTTTATGCATACGAACTTTAAGAATTTGCATACAGGTTGTAAAGTAAACCTAGAGTTTGATGTAATTGGTAAATATATAGCCAGACTTTATGGGTTAAAAGAATAAAAAGTAAAAGTTGTATACAACATGAAAGAGTTGAAGTCCATCGCTTTGTGCTTTTCTGGAGGGGGATATAGAGCTGCTTGTTTTTCTCTAGGAACGTTGTCTTTACTAGAGAAAGTAGGTCTTTTAGAAAATGTTAAAACGATTTCTACTGTGTCTGGAGGAACTATTACAGGAGTTAAGTATGCACAGTCGCAAATTCAACAAAAAGATTTTCAACTATTTTTTAGTGAATATTATGAGTGGTTGGTTAAAGATGAGCTAACAAGCAATGCTCTAAACCATTTAAGGTGGCCGTTAATTTGGAATAAGCCAGAAAACAAACACAAACGAAAAAATCCAATAAATGCCTTTGCTATAGAATATAATAACTTTACAGAACACGAAACTTTGGGAGAAGTACAAGATGCCATTAGTGAAGGAAAAACACACTTAGAGCGAGTCATTTTTAATGCGACTGATTTTGATAGTACACATCAATTTAGATTTCAGAATATTAAAGGCAATCAAAAAAGATTTGGAAACGGAAGAGCTCATAGCAAGTATAAAGAAGTGATTAACGATATAAAGCTAGGAGATATCATAGCCGCTTCAACAGCCTTTCCTGGTGGATTTGAACCTATCGGGTTTTCGCAGGACTTTACCCCAAAATACAAGCATTTAGACTAAATTGGGTTGATGGATGGTGGTATTGTTGATAATCAAGGAGCTTCTGTTTTTGTTTCTGAAGCAAACAATGAGAGCGGAGATACACGTAACAATCATAGTTTGTATTTTTTATGTGATGTTTCTTCACCTCACTCAGGAGAAGGATTCAAATTTGCTTCTGATACCTTGTTTAGCTACTACGCTTCTTACATTTCTAGTGCATTTAGCTTGTTATTTGTATTAATGATAACAGTGTTTTTTGGAATTCAAAAAATGTGGGTATGGTACACCATAAGTGTTGTTGTGTTGACGTTTTTAACGTTTGTACAATTTTTATTTTTCCTGCTTTCTAGATTGATGCAAAAAGAAACAGGAGTAGATCAAAAACTCTATTTACCACCAAGAAGAGTTGGTTTTTATATATTGAATAGAGCCAAATCTTTGATTCGTATGGCAAGCGTAGTTTTTCTTAAAAATGATAGGAGACAACATGCAAATGCGATTTACAGTGCTTTTCCGAATAAGGTAATTACTTCAACAGTGTACCAATTGAGATGCAAAGATACTTCTGGAAAACCAACCAATCGACCAGAGCGTGAGAAACATTGGAAGGATATCGTGAAATATACAGGTAATATAGGGAATTCCATTATTAAAAATTCTAATAAAAGTGCGTCCTTTGGTACTACGTTGTGGTTTACTAAAAAGGACAAAGCAGACGATATGTTACACAGCGTTATTGCCTGTGGCGAATATACGACATGCTACAATTTGATAGCATATATTGTTTCTCAATACGGAGAAAAGGCTACCGATATTCCTCTTTTTAATACGCTATTGTCTTTTTGGGAAAAATTTCAAACAAATCCCCATTTTTTAATAGAAGAACGTTTAGAAAACTTAAAGACTTTGAACGAATAAATTTCAAGGTATTTGTTTTTTAAACTTTAAAAATGATTGCTTGAATGGTATTGATAATGGTACTAACAATATTATTTTTAAAATGACCTAAGCTTATTTTAGAGATGCCAGCAGCTTGTAAGGCTTTCATTTCAAATAAATCTTTCTGACTTTCTACCAACCATTCAAAATCTTGCAGGGTTAGCTTTCCTTCTGCTAAAAGTAAGGTCCACCTTTCTAGTTTTTCTTTAGAGGCGTTAAGAAAACGGTCGATATCTTTTTTTGATTCTTTTGAAAAATCATTGTATTTATCGTTAAAAAGTACAGTTAACGAGCTTCTTAATTCTTTAAATATTTTTTCGAAATCCATAACACATTAATTTTTTGAAATAAGTTCTAACAAACTGTTTTTTGCAGCAGGTTCTTTTTTAGCTTCGTAGGTAAGTAGTAGGTCAAAAGCTTCGGTGATTTGACCTTTCGTTTCCGTAATAAAAAAAGGAGATAAGGTTTCTTTTTCCTCCCATCGCTTTAAAAAACCAGCAAGTAAATTTTTATCTTCATTGGCTAATAACAACCACATTTTATAAGTTATCTCGTTATTAGGTTTGAATTTTTCATACTCTACAATTTTAGCAATTTCATTTTTTAAATTGTTAATTTCAATGCTATTTTCTTGATACGGAGTTTCAGCTTTTTCCATAAGCTGACCAGCATCTATTTTTAGTTCAATCGTTTTTTGAAAAGAGTATTGATCGTAGGGTGCTGTTCTAAGCGTACTACATGCGCTCATGAAAGCAGTGATACCCAGTAAAATCAGGAAGAATTTGTTGTTTTTCATTTTCTTTAGAGTTATATTATTTTTTAAGTACGTAAATTTAATGATTTACAAGTAGAAGTAAAGGGAAAAAACACCCAGAATCACTAAGGGTTTTTCATATAATTTGACTATCTCTATTTAAGAACTATCGTATCAATTATAAATCGCAGTCGAATACCTCAACTAATCCTTATATTTTGAAGGGTTTCTTAAAATAAAAGTACTTCCTCCTTCAATATAACCTTTTTCATTTTCTTTAATGATTGAAAATTTAGAATACGAGTTGGTTTCTTTGTAATTAAAACAAAGTATCTACAGAACCTTCATTAAAAGGTAATTTTCTGGTTAAAGAGTTTTTACCATAAGCTTTGATAAATGCATCTTTATTTATATTATTATTATAAATATACTCTATGAGTTCTTCAATTGAGTATTTTTTTATTTTTTCAATATCTAACATAGCTACCTGTATTAAACTAGCACTAAAAAAAATATCATAAAATGCCCCCGATCTACAGTAATTGTATCAGCTAATCTTTAAACTCTAACGGTTCAATGATATCTGAACCCGTGTTATCTACCACTTTCCAATTGTAAATCTTAGAAAGCTGATATATCTTTGATAATTCTTCAAATAAACGTGTTTTTGCGTCTTTTTGTAAGCGAGATACGGTTATGGTAGATTTTATCTTTTCGATGGCTTTAGCATTGAGTTTATTCAATTCTTGTTTAGAGAACGTATTGAACTGGCTCTGCTGTAAGTCGAAATACTTAATATCTGGAGATATAACGATTTCTTCTTCTGGAATTTTGTTTATAATTATTTGCTTGTTAATGCTATCTACTTGAACATCTAATTTAGACAAGTCATACCCAACTTCTACCTTAGCATTTACAGAAAGCATTGCTTTTTTTTCGAAAGTAAAGTAGCCGTAAAAGTATTTTCTAGCGTCTGTAAAGCTATACATTTCAGAAAAATTCCCTTCAGAAACTACTAGTTTACTCAAATTTTTGATTCCGTTTAAAACAACTTTAATTTCTTCTTGTTCATGTTTTTCTTCTTTTTTTCATACCAAAATCTTGCTATTAAAAATCCAAGAACAAAAACAGCTATATACTTTACTAAACGCATGAGTTTCTTTTGGTTTAAATATAGTAAAAGTATACCGCAAAACCTATTTAGGTTCTTTTTCTTCCTTCGGAAATGCTTGTTTGTTAAAGATAAACAACAATGCAACTCCTATGGTAATCCAAGAATCTGCACCGTTAAAAATAGCATTGAAAAACGTAAAATTTTCTCCTTCATAAATAGGAAAATACAACATATCTACTACTTTTCCATAAAACAGCTCTCCATAAGGATTATCAGAAAAAAGAGTAGCTACATTATGGTACGAAGTATCGAAAATAACCCCGTAAAAAACAGAATCGATAATATTACCTACTGCCCCTGCTAAAATTAATGATATCGCAATAATAACAGCTGTGTGTGCTTTTCGCTTGATCGATTGCCACAACCAATACACTATACCTGTAACTGCAACGACTCTAAATAAAGTTAAAAATAATTTACCTGCTTTACCCCCAAATTCAAATCCCCACGCCATTCCGTTGTTTTCAGTAAAATGAATTTTGAACCAATCGTGAAAAACAACAACTTCTTCTCCTAACTGAAAATGTGTCTTGACATATATTTTGCTAATTTGATCAATTAGTATTGCCAAAATTACGGTAAGTATTGCGATGTTTTTTTTAGACATTTTTTTTATTTAATGGAAACAAAAATAAGAAAACTATTCTTATGTTTTCTCTCTAGCTTATAGAAAGAAAAGACCAATAGATTTTTTATCATATTGGTCTTTCATGTGTTTTTTTTTATAAGAAATTACCCTTTTAACCAAGCCTTTCTTAGTTCTTCTTGTTTTTGTGTTGCGTTCGGGTTATTTTTTAAACTACTTCCTTTTGTATATGATTGAGTTAGTGTTGTGTTAAGAACTACCTCTTTACCGTCTCTCTCTAATTTTACCTCAACTTTGTTTCCAGGCTGCCACATAAACATTTTCGTGAAAATTTGTTGTGCAGTTTCTTTTGTTACCATTGTCCCATCTACTTCTTTGATTATATCGTTGGGCTGCGCTCCATTTTCAGCCCAAAAACTATTGTCGTTTACTGCTTCTGTAAATCGAATCGTTTGTGTAGCTAGGTCGGGTCGAACAATGAGTGTTCCATTATTTTGAATATAATTTGTTTTTACTTTTGATTCATTTAGCGCTAATCCTGCTTTAGCAAAAAAATCATTGTAATTAATGGGAGTTCCTTCTACTACGTGTGTGTTTAAAAACGCTCCAACCGATGGGTAGGTCATTTGTGTAATTTCTTCAATTAGTTTATCATCTTCAAAAGGTTTATTTTTTCCGTACTCTAATGAAAGTTCTTTCATTAATGACAATACCCCTCTATTTCCATTGCTTTCTTCACGCATTAAAATATCAATACACATACCTATTAAGGCCCCTTTTTGATACACATTATAGTACTGAGAAGCATACGGTTCTTCTAACACATTTTCACTCATTTTAGTAAAACTCATCGTGTCGTTCATAGAAGATGCTGTTTTAATTTTACCCATAATTTTGCTGTAAAATTCATCTTCTGTTACCAAACCTTGGTTTACTTGAAATAAGGTAGCGAAGTATTCTGTAATTCCTTCATACATCCATAAGTGTTTCGAAAATGTTGGCTGGTTGTAATCGAAGTAATGTACGTCTTCTGAGTGTACGCTTAACGGCGTTACGATATGAAAAAACTCGTGAGACACTACGTCTATCATACTTTTTGCCAATGCTTCATCTGGCATTGCTTCTGGTAATACTACCACAGTTGATGTATGGTGCTCTAGCGCTCCAAATCCTTTAGGTGATTTTTCAGTTCCTTCAGATAAATATAAATAAATATCGTAACGAGCAGTACTATTAATACTTCCTAAATATGCTTTTTGTGCTTGCATCATTTTCTCCATAACTTTTTTCAATTTTTCTGCTGAATGTCTTTTGTTTGGAGAGTATACACTTAATACAATTTTAATATCACCTACTTTAAATTCTTCAACATCTAATTCTCCATAAAACATAGGATTGTCGGTAATGTCGAAATAACGTGGTGCGAAATAGCTTGAAGTTAGTGTTGAACCGTCGTCGCTTGTTTTTGTTCCTACTTCTTGCAGTGCAGAAGTTCTTTTAAAATTGGTAGGCGCAACTACATCTAACTTATATTGATTCTTTTTTAATGAATCAAAATAGCCTACAAATCCATGAAGATTTAACACGTAGTTAGTAGACTCAATATTTGTTCCTGCTGGTGAAAATGGAGTCTCTCCTCCAATTCCTCCAGTGGCTTCTATATCAAAAGTATCATTTACTAAATACGTTACCTTATCTAATTTTTGAGCATTGGTGATTTCCCAAGTATTGGTATCAACTTTTGTCGCTTCTAATTCGTTTCCTTCATAGTCTAAAGCCTTAAAGCTATCGACATATTTACCAAAATCGCTTACAGAATAGGTTCCTTGTACTACTCTCGGCAATCGGTATGTTACTTTTTCGACTGTAAACCTTCCTGGATTGATTGTTACCGGTACTTTATCGCTATCAACTTTAGTTAAGTCTAACGTGGTTACAATTGGGGTTTGAACGGCTAAGTCGTTTGTTGTTTTTTTGGTAGCATTACAGCTTGATAATAACAATGCTGCAATGGCTGCTGTGGTTAGTATACTTTTATTCATTTTTTGCTTTTAAGTAACCATTAGACAAAATACTTCTTTTTTTGTTACGCCTAAGTTTTATAAATTTTTGTTAATTATTTTAGTTGAATGTGAATGTTTGCGTGTATTGAGTTTATCGTAAGTGTTTCAGATGCATAGGGTTTTTCTTTTAAAAACGGAGATATTTTTTTCTCTCCATTTATAAGAATAGTTCCGTTATTGGTTTTTAAATGTAACTTGCTTTTGGAGGTTGCTTGTGCAAAAACATTTCCTTGAAAAAGACTCACATGTAAGTTTCCTTCAACAGTATTTAACTCTATATTTCCTCTTTCAATATAAATACTTATATCTCCATGATAACTTTTTGAAGTTATCCCAATTGCTCTACCGTGAATGGTTACATGTTTATTTTTTGGAACTTTTATAACCGCCCTCGCTCTTTCTAATCTTTTTGTTATGTATTTTCTAAAAACCTTGTTTTGAAACGGCAAAGTCTCTAGCTCGAATGTTACTTTTAGAACCTTACCTTCTTGTGTTAAAAATATATTGTGCGTATGCGGGTTTTCATCAAGTAAAGCAACTTCTAGCTCATTACCTTCAGAATTTTCAATGACGATATCATCCAATCCGTAGGTAACGATTTGTAGTTCATTTGCTTCTATGTTTCTTTTTTGTACTATTTTTTCTTGACAAAAAAGAAACGAACTACTGATTAAAAAGAATAAAAGCACTGCTTTTTTCATACAAAAAAAGCCTCTTTAAGAGGCTTCGTTTATTTTGTTTGATATTTACTGGTTTCGTTTTGCTTCGATACTTAACGTAGCATGAGGCACTAACTTTAAACGTTCTTTTTGTATTAATTTACCCGTAACTCTGCAAATACCGTATGTTTTATTTTCAATACGAATCAAAGCATTCTTTAAATCTCTGATAAACTTTTCTTGACGGATGGCTAATTGCATATTTGCTTCTTTTGCCATTGTATCAGACCCTTCTTCGAACGATTTGAATTGAGGAGAAGTATCGTCTGTTCCGTTATCTGAACCGTTTTTATACGATGCTTGTAACAGTTTTAAATCTTCTTCTGCCTTTTCTATCTTCTTTAAAATGATTCCTTTAAACTCTTGTAAATCACTATCTGAATATCTTATCTTAACATCATCCATAACGCTATATTTTTTCAATTAACATTCTACTTTTAATGGTGTCGAATTCAATCTCTGTACCATTTTTTAAATCATCAACAAAAACCAATTCATTTGTTAATGTTTCTGCTTTGATGTAGTTTTCATTTGCCAATACCGATTCTTTTAAATCATCAGCCTGTAAAATGGTTAATTTTATTTTATCGGTTACTTCTAAACCTGTGTCTTTTCGTGCGTTTTGAATTCTATTTACCAATTCTCTTGCCACACCTTCCTTGCGTAATTCGCTGTTTATGGTAACGTCTAAAGCTACAGTTAACCCTTCTGCATTGGCTACTAACCATCCTTCGATATCTTTCGATGAAATCTCTACATCTGCGGTTTCTAAAATAATGATTTTATCGTTAATTTCAACAGAAATTTTACCTTCTTTTTCTATTTTGGCGATATCTTCTTGTGTAAATTCTTGTATCTTATTAGCTATCAACTTCATATCTTTACCAAACTTAGGTCCTAATGCTTTAAAGTTTGGTTTGATTTGTTTTACTAAAATTCCTGAAGCATCATCTAACAACGCAATTTCCTTCACATTAACCTCTGATTTTATTAAGTCTGCCACTGCTAAAATTTCTTCTTTTTGTGTCGCATCTAATACAGGAATCATAATTTTTTGTAATGGTTGACGCACTTTTATTTTTTCTTTGGCTCTTAGTGATAGTACTAAGGAAGAAATTGTTTGTGCATTTTCCATTTTACGCTCTAACGACTTGTCTACCAAATCAGCATTGTATTTAGGAAACGCTGCTATATGAACACTTTCAAAATTCTCTACTCCTGTAGCGTTTACTAAGTCTTTATACAAACGATCCATAAAGAAAGGTGCTACCGGAGCTCCTAGTTTGGCAACTGTTAGCATACAGGTATATAAGGTTTGGTATGCAGAGATTTTATCTTTTGCATACTCTCCTTTCCAAAAGCGTCTTCTACATAAACGTACATACCAGTTACTTAAATGGTCTTGTACAAAATCAGAAATCGCTCTGGTGGCTTTGGTTGGTTCGTACTCAGCATAAAAAGTATCTACTTTTTGAGCTAATGTGTTTAATTCTGATAAAATCCAACGGTCAATTTCGGGTCGTTCATGAATCGGAATTTCAGCTTCGCTATAAGTAAAATTATCAATATTCGCATATAATGAGAAGAATGAATACGTATTGTATAAAGTTCCGAAGAATTTACGTTTCACTTCTTCTATTCCTGCAATGTCGAATTTTAAATTGTCCCAAGGATTCGCATTCGATATCATGTACCAACGGGTAGCATCAGGACCGAATTCTGACAAGGTTTTAAACGGGTCTACTGCGTTGCCTAAACGCTTCGACATTTTTTGTCCGTTTTTATCAAGTACCAATCCGTTAGATACGACGTTTTTATACGCTACTGAATCGAATACCATGGTTCCGATGGCATGTAAGGTATAAAACCATCCACGAGTTTGATCTACTCCTTCAGCAATAAAATTGGCTGGATAGCTTTCTTTATTATCGATTAATTCTTTATTTTCAAACGGGTAGTGCCATTGTGCATAGGGCATCGAACCAGAATCGAACCAAACATCAATCAAGTCGCTTTCACGTTTCATGGGTTTTCCTGAAGCTGAAACTAAGATAATTTTATCGACTACATTTTTGTGTAAGTCAATTGTATCATAGTTTTCTTCAGACATGTTTCCTACTTCAAAATCAGCAAAAATATCTTCAGACATCACACCTGCTTCTACAGCTTTTGCCATTTCTGATTTCAATTCTGCTACAGAACCAATACAGATTTGTTCTGTTCCGTCTTCGGTACGCCAGATGGGTAATGGAATTCCCCAAAAACGAGAACGCGATAAGTTCCAGTCATTGGCATTTTTTAACCAGTTTCCAAAGCGTCCTTCTCCTGTCGATTTTGGTTTCCAGTTAATGGTTTCGTTCAAATCGAACATTTTATCTTTTACATCGGTTACTTTGATAAACCAAGAGTCTAATGGGTAGTATAAAATAGGTTTGTCGGTACGCCAGCAGTTCGGATAACTGTGTACGTATTTTTCAACTTTGAAGGCTTTATTTTCTTCTTTTAATCGAATCGCTAGTTCTACGTCTACCGATTTTTCTGGTGCTTCGCCATCAGTATAGTACTCGTTTTTTACATACTTTCCTGCAAATTCTCCCATTTCTGGACGAAACTTCCCTTGTAGGTCTACTAACGGAGACAGGATTCTCGTTTTCATCTAACACCAACATAGGCGGTACTTCTGGTGTTGCTTGTTTGGCTACCAACGCATCGTCGGCACCAAAAGTAGGTGCGGTATGTACGATACCTGTACCATCTTCGGTAGTAACAAAATCTCCTGAAATGACTCTAAAGGCATTTTCTGAGTTTTGGTATGGTACCGCAAATGGTAATAATTGTTCGTATTTAATACCTACTAAGTCTTTTCCTATAAACTCCTTTACAATCGTATATGGAATTTGCTTATCGCCTTTGGTATAGTTTGCTAGTTCGGCTGTATCTTCAACTTGGGTAAACTTCTTTCCTGCAAATTGTTTAGATACTAAATTTTTTGCCAATACTACTTGAATGGGTTCAAAGGTATATTGATTGAATGTTTTTACTAAAACATAGTCAATCTTAGGACCCACTGTTAATGCGGTGTTCGATGGAAGCGTCCAAGGAGTGGTAGTCCATGCTAAAAAGTGCACCTCTCCTTCAACCTGTAAAAAGTCTGGTAAGGTTTCTTTGATGGTTTTAAACTGAGCTACTACGGTAGTATCGGTAACGTCTTGATAGGTTCCTGGTTGGTTCAACTCGTGCGAGCTTAATCCTGTTCCTGCTTTTGGCGAATAGGGTTGAATGGTATATCCTTTATACAGCAACTCTTTATCATAAATTTGCTTTAGCAACCACCAAA
Organism: Tenacibaculum tangerinum; assembly: GCF_029853675.1. Classification (NCBI taxonomy): domain Bacteria; kingdom Pseudomonadati; phylum Bacteroidota; class Flavobacteriia; order Flavobacteriales; family Flavobacteriaceae; genus Tenacibaculum; species Tenacibaculum tangerinum. The sequence goes on from NZ_CP122539.1 coordinate 2,190,524, forward strand.
CCGATTCCATATACTTTGGTTTGTAGGTAATGTATGGGTCTTCCATATCTACCCAATAGCCCATTTTTTGGGTAAGATCGTTCCAAATATCGGTGTAACGCATTACTGCTTTTTTACAGGCTTCGTTATATTCTTCAACCGTAATTTTAGTTCCGATATCTTCTTTGGTGATTCCTAGTTCTTTTTCAACGCCCAATTCTACAGGTAGTCCGTGAGTATCCCAACCTGCTTTTCGTTTAACTTGGTATCCTTTTTGAGTTTTATAACGACAAAAAATATCTTTTATGGCGCGTGCCATTACATGGTGAATTCCTGGCAACCCGTTTGCTGAAGGTGGTCCTTCAAAAAACACAAATGGTTCGTTTCCTTCACGTGTAGTAATACTTTTTTCAAAGATGTTGTTTGCTGACCAATAGTTTAATATTTCTTCGGCTACTTTTGGTAAATCCAATCCTTTGTATTCCGTAAATTGCTTACTCATTTTGTCGGTATATTAATTGAAGCTGCGAAATTACGTATTTTCTTGTAATTGTTGAATTTGAGATATAAAAAAACGCCTGAAAAAGCTGCCATAAAGCAGCTAGCTGTTGATTTATTGCAGGTAAATTAACTCAGCCCTCTTTCTTTTTTTATTTGTTCGTATGCTAATTGAATTTTTTGAAATTTTTCTTTAGCTCCTTTTTTATGTTCATCTCCTAAATTTTGCAATTTATCTGGATGGTATTTTTTAGCCATTCTGCGATAGGCCTTTTTTACTTCTTCATTGCTCGCTTGCTTTGTTATTTCGAGAATTGTATACGCTGTATCAGAATCGTCATAAAACATCGCTTTTATCGACGAATAATCGTATTCGTTGATATACAAATAGCTTGCTATTTTTCTAATTTCTTCCTCTTCAACACTGGTTACTTGACCGTCTGCTTGTGCTATTCCAAATAAAAAATGCAGTAACTGCAAGCGTGTAGCATGCGACATATACTGACGTATTTGTAAGCAAACTTGCCTTGTCGATATTTTCTTTTTTATAATACCATTAAATAATTTAAAGGCATGATTTGCTCGTTCTTTTCCATACATTTTTACAAAATACATACGAACGTAGTCTAACTCTCGTCGATCTATTTTTCCGTCAGATTTTATTACTACCGATGCCAATATTAATAGACTTATCTCAAAATCGCCCGAAGTAGCTCTTCCTCTTCTGGGTTGTCCTTCTGTTCTTTTTTGATACTCTCGTTGCTCTTGTACAAAATCTTCAATTGAAACTCCATCTATAAAACTTCCCACAACAAACCCTATGATGGCTCCTATTGGTCCTCCTAAAGTAAAGCCTGCTCCTGCTCCAAGCCATTTTGCAAATTTTCCCATTGTATTTTTTTATAAGCTACAAAGATAAAACATTACCGAACTATATGCATTAGCTATTTTGGGTTGATTGTTGCTATGAAAAGAAGTATCTTTGCATGAAATTTTAATTCAAGAATATGTATCCAGAAGAATTAGTAAAACCAATGCGCGATCAATTAATCGACGCTGGTTTTGAAGCTTTATATACTGCTGAAGATGTTGATAATGCTTTAGCCAAAGAAGGAACTACGTTAGTAATGGTAAACTCTGTTTGTGGATGTGCTGCAGGTACTGCAAGACCAGGAGCTATTGCTTCTTTAGGGGCAGATAAAACTCCTACCCATTTAACCACTGTTTTTGCAGGTGTTGAAAAAGAATCTACAGCGAAGGCAAGAGAATATATGATTCCTTTTCCTCCATCATCTCCTGCAATTGCGTTATTTAAAGATGGAAATTTAGTACACATGTTAGAGCGTCATCATATCGAAGGACGTTCTGCACAAGCAATTGCACAAAATTTAGTGGCTGCTTACGATGAGTTTTGTTAATCTTTTTTAGACACAAGACTTTTAGATTAAAAAACAAAGACCTAAAAATCCAGCAATTTGCTGGATTTTTGAGTTTAAGGTTCCTCTTACAAAGCCCGAAATGAATCTTTGACCTAGAAGTCTTGATTCTTCTGTCTAGCAGCGAAGCTGTCTTGATTCTCCTTTACACTTTTTTAATCACATTGGTGACAACTCCCCAAATGATAAAATTATTTTCTTCGGTAATTTTTATAATTGGATAGTTTGGATTTTCGGGTTGCAACCAAACCTCATCTCCTTCAACTCGTAAGCGCTTTACTGTAAACTCTCCGTCTAAAAAACATACCGCTATTTTGTTATTGGTTGGCGGAATACTTCTATCGATAACCAACAAATCGTTATCATCTAATCCTGCACCAATCATCGATTGCCCACTTACTCGTGCAAAAAAAGTAGCTTCTTTATTTTTAATAAGCTCTTCGTCTAACGAAATACGTGTTTCTCTAAAATCATCGGCAGGTGAAGGGAATCCGGCAGAAATACCTGTATCTATAAAAATGGCTCCTTCGCTTTCACTGAACTCTTTTGGTAAGAAAAAAGTCAATGTTTCTGATGCTTTTACTTGCTTTAATTTTCGTAACATCTTGTGTTTTTTTATTTAACTAAACTTACTTTGCCTTAATAATATCGTTAATATTCGTGGTGTATTTTGGCGATAATCGTTCTTGACGCATCTTCCAAGTACGTTGCAAATCTTGATTGGCTAATTTAATTTTATCAGCCTTATAGGTTTGATTTATCTTATCAATCGCACTCATTAAAGAAGTGTGTTTCGGATTTTCGCTTGCAAACATATCTAACTGATAGTTGTCTGAAGGTACTAACCCTGTTACAATTACCCCTGCTCTTTTGTACTGTATTCCTTCTTTAAAAATAGTGGTTACTGCCTGTACTGCACTTTTACTAATGGTTAATGTAGAATTTGTTGGATACGGAAACACTACTGTTTTACTTGCCCGATGTTGTTCTGTGTCCTTTTTATGATAGTCGCTACGTAGTATAACGATTACCATGTGACAACATGAGTTTTGCTTCCGTAGTTTTTCTGCACAACTCACAGCAAACGTTGAAATTCTTTCTTTAATATTGTCTAAGTCAGAAAATGTATATTCAAAACTTCGGGTTGTTGCGATGGCTTTTTTGTTCGTAGGCTCATCCAATAGTATTTTAGATTCTCCTTCTAAATCTTTTTTCAATTTCCACCCGGTTATCGAAAGATTTTTCAATACCCAATCGTCGTTTAATTGCGTAAAATCGTATGCCTTTTTACAGCCTTTCGCTAACAATCTTTTTTGCATTCCTCTACCAATTCCCCAAACGCTTTCTATAGGAATCCATTTTAACGCCTTACTTCTTTTTTCTTCAGAATCAATTACATACACACCTCCTGTTTCCTTTAAAAATTTTCGAGCTATTTTATTAGCCACTTTACTCAACGCTTTGGTGGGCGCAATTCCTACACAGGTAGGAATCCCCGTCCACTGTAAAATTCTACTCCTAATTGCTGTTCCGTAGGAATTAAAATCATACTCATCAAAACCTTTGAATTGCAGAAAAGCTTCATCAATAGAATACACCTCAACATCTGGAGAAAATTGTTCTAAAATTTTCATTACGCGTGCACTCATGTCTCCATACAGCGGATAATTAGAGGATAGCACTGAAATGTTATTGTTTTTACAAAACTGATTCCATTTAAAAATAGGGGCGGCAAACGGAAGCTGTAATGCTTTTGCCTCATCGCTCATTGAAATAACACACCCATCGTTATTGCTTAAAATAGCCACAGGTTTTCCTTGCAAATTCGGATTAAAAACCCGCTCGCAAGAAACATAAAAGTTATTACAATCTACCAACGCATACATACGGTAAAGGTACAGAATATTGAAAAATGAACTCTAGCGAACTTTGCTTATTTTTGTGTTATGGTTAGAAAGTTAAAAATTGACGGAATTGATAAAATTATTATCAAACGCCTTGTAAAAGATGCTCGTACACCCATTTTAAGTATTGCTAGAGAAGTGGGAATATCTGGAGCTGCCATTCATCAACGATTGCGAAAATTGGATGAATCGGATTTAATTGATGGGTATAAAATGATTTTAAACCCGAAAGCTTTAGGATATACTACCACCGCTTTTGTTGGGGTCTTTTTAGATTCTTCAAGCCTATATTCTTCTGCAATTAAACGGTTAAAAGAAATTCCTGAGATTGTAGAAAGTCATTACACCACAGGTAACTATGCTATTTTTATTAAAATTTTATGTAAAAACAACGAAGACTTAATGCATTTGTTAAATAGAGATATTCAAACCATAAAAGGAGTTTCAAGAACCGAAACTTTTATATCTTTAGACCAGCAAATAGATCGACAAATTAAAATTTAAAACCCCGAATGAACGATTTTATCTTCTACTTTAAAATGGGCTTGTTTCATGTGCTAGATTTTAAAGCCTACGACCATATTTTATTCTTAATTGTACTAACCGTTGTATACCAATTTAAACAGTGGACAAAAGTTTTATGGCTCATTACCTTATTTACTATTGGACATTCGATAACCCTAGCGCTTTCTGCCTACGGGATTTTAAATGTACGGGCAGATTTAATCGAGTTTTTAATCCCGCTAACCATTTTTATTACGGGATTAATGAATGTGTTAACCGCTAAAAAAGCATCGGTAGGAAAAGAAAATCAGAATTTATTTTTTGCGCTTTTCTTCGGATTAATTCACGGATTGGGTTTTTCGAACTACTTTAAAATGATGATTGGAAAAACTTCTGATAAGTTTTTACCTTTGGTTGAGTTTGCGTTGGGTGTAGAAGCAGCACAAATTATTATTGTGCTAGGTATTTTGTTACTCGGTGCCTTGGTACAATCAATTTTTAACGTAAATCGTCGTGATTGGATTTTAATCATGTCGTCTATCGTAATAGGTTTTTCTTTACAAATGATGATTGACCGTGTTTTTTGGTAAAAATTAACAACTAACTAAACGAAATCTAATTACCTTAGCCTGTCTAGAAAAAACCACATTAAAAATTTTGAAAAAAAAACAATTAAAATATGACGTTGCTTATTTAAAAATGGCAAATGAATGGGCGCAACTTTCACACTGTATTCGTAAAAAAGTAGGTGCTTTAATTGTTAAAGATCGCATGATTATTTCTGATGGTTATAACGGCACACCCTCTGGCTTTGAAAATTATTGTGAAGATGAAGAGGGATATACCAAATGGTATGTATTGCATGCCGAAGCGAATGCCATTTTAAAAGTAGCTTCTTCAACACAAGCGTGTAAAGGTGCTACCTTATACATAACCCTTTCTCCTTGCCAACAATGTAGTAAACTCATACACCAAGCAGGTATTAAACGGGTGGTATACGCCAACGCATACAAAGACCGTTCTGGGTTAGATTTTTTAGAAAAAGCAGGTGTTGAATTGACGTATTTACCTTATGAACAAGAATAATTTACCTATATATTTAGCGATTGCCGTAATTTTCGGTATTCTTATCGGAACCTTTTTTAGCAATGGAAACTCAAACAATCTTATTGGAAAAAATTCGGCAAGTGAACGAAAAATAAAACGCTTAATCGACTATATTCAAAGTGATTATGTTGATGATGTAAATACCGATGAATTATTAGATGGTGCTATTGCCGAGATGCTCGATAAGTTAGATCCGCACTCTGTATACATTCCGAAAGAAAACCTACAATTGGTTACCGAAAATATGCAGGGTAATTTTGTAGGTATTGGGGTTCAGTTTCGTATGATTGGCGACACCATTACCGTCATACAACCTATTAAAGGTGGACCAAGTATTGAAGCGGGTATTAAAGCAGGTGACAGAATTTTACTTGCAGATAAAGATACTCTGTACGGAAAGAAGTTGCAAACTTCTCAAATAATGAAAGCTTTAAAAGGAAGACCCAACACGAAAGTTGATTTACAAGTTTACAGAAAAACTAACGATAGTATTTTTGATATTACCATTAACCGAGGCAAGGTAAATATTAAAAGTGTAGATGTTGCCTATATGCTGAATGATAGCATCGGCTATATAAAATTAGATCGTTTTGCACGCAATACCTACGTTGAATTCAAATCTTCTTTACAGAAGCTACTTACCAAAGGAATGACCGATTTGGTGTTGGATCTTCGTGGAAATGGTGGTGGCTATATTGATATTGCCAATAGTATTGTAGATGAATTTTTAGAAGATGACAAGCTCATCGTTTTTACTAAAAATAACAAAGGAGAAATCGTAGAGTCTTTCGCTACCGAAAAAGGAGATTTTGAACACGGTGGTTTGTATGTTTTAATTGATGAAAACTCTGCTTCTGCTTCTGAAATTGTAGCGGGTGCTTTGCAAGACAACGATAAAGGAATTATCATCGGTCGCCGTTCTTTTGGTAAAGGGTTGGTACAGCAAGAAATGGATTTAGGAGATGGCTCGGCAGTACGATTAACCACTGCCAGATATTATACCCCTACAGGGCGTTCTATTCAAAAACCTTACAAAAAAGAAGCTGATGCCGAAGAATACAATCACGATTTTGAGACTCGATTAGAAAATGGTGAATTATTTACAAAAGATAGTATTAAAATTGTTGACAGCCTTAAATATACAACCCCAAAAGGCAAAATAGTATATGGTGGTGGTGGAATTATTCCTGATTATTTTGTCGCCGTAGATACCACAGCATACATTCCTACAATTTTCTTCCGCCCTTTAAATGATTTTGCTTTTTCGTATGTAGATGACAATCGTAAAAAGCTAGCTGCTTTAACTATTGAAGATTTCATGAATAACTTTGATAAAAATAAGGAGGTTTCTAATCAATTTTTAGCTGAGTTAAAAGAGTATAGACTTGCTGAAAAAACAAAAAATCAACTTCGAAACAATTTAAAGATACTTATTGCTCGTGAACTTTTTAGTGATGAAGGCTTGTATAAAGTAGATCAAAAAGACGATAAAATGCTACAAAAAGTGTTTGAGTTAGAAGCTAAGTAAAAGCTACTTCTCTTGTTGAACTCTTTTTTCTTGATATACCTTAACAATGGTTGGATTTTGCGGACAGCTTTTTAGTTGTTCTAATGCATCTCCTGCTTTTACCAACCCTGTTTGTAGTACTTTAAAATACACTCCCGGATAATTTTGTTGCCAAAATTGTTTTACGATTTTCATATCGTTAAAGCGCACGCCCAATGTTCTGCAGGGTTCGCGTGGTTTGGTTACCTCAATAATAACTTCGCCTATTTTAAAGGTATCCCCTACATGCAATTGACGTTCATCTAAATCGTCAACAGTTAAATTTTCGCCAAACATTCCGAACTGCCAATCTAAATCTGGATATAATTCTTTCCAATACGCATAGTGTTTTGCCGAATAACCATATACCGCTTGGTCTGTTCCTCCATGGTGTTTTCTATCGCAAATAGTATCTTCTTTTACTTTTTCTAAATCTAAAAAAATAGGATTTTCGACAGGAAATTTAAAAATACCCGTGGTAATCGTTTTACCTTTCCAATCGATTTTCTTTCTTTCTCCGATATTCGTCGCTACTATTTTCATGTTTTAATAAATAAATTCGAAATACTCTGAAGTACCTTTATATCCCCAACCACCAGAAATATCAAATTCATAGAGTCTTACTCTCCAATAGTAAGTTCTTCCTGGGGTTAAATTATTAGTATGTGTTACATTAAAAAAGGCATTATTACTACTATCTAATTCTCCAGAGCTTTCAAACAAAATATCTGTAAATGTATTGTCCGAAGCTAACTGTAAATCATATTTATATGGGCTATTATATAAATTAGTATATTCAACAGTAAAAGTATTACTAGAATACGACCATGTTAAAACATGAGGAGGTTCAACATTAATACTTGAACTTTCAGAAGTAATAATATTGTCCGATGTGTCTACTAAAGATATTTTATAATAATTTGTTATGGTATAGTCTAATATATTGGTTGTCCTATACTCTGGAAAAGAAGTTGCAGTATCTACAGCAACATCTTGCTCAGCCTCTTCTACTAAATTCGTTAACCCTACATCACTAAAAAATTGAATTTTATATTTAAAACTAGCTGGGGCATTTCCTTCATGTGACCATTTTACTGTTGGTTTTAAAGAGGTATTATTTTCAGTTAAAATAATTTTAACTTCAGTAACACTAAACAAATGGAAATAATTACTCCATTCAGATGTTATTCCTTCTTGAGAAATATGCCTTACTCTAACATGATAGGAACCATAACCATCATTTACAGCATTCCAAACATTATATTCTTCTTGTAAATCTAAATTATCTAGGTCTTTAATTATAGTATTAAAGCTCGTGTTATCTGAAATTTGAATTTGAAGCTTTACTCCATCTGCTTCATAGTTAGAGTTATGTGATTTATCATAATCTAATACAAATCCGTATAATACAGAGTCATTATATTTTGTTTCTAAGAACACTGGAACATTTAATTTATATTGAAATGAAGCACTAAACCATTCTCCTTCAACTCCTTCTTCATTAAAAATTTTTACTCTCCAATAATATATAGTATTATTAGTTACATTAAATATTGGAGTAATTGAAAAATCAGTATAATTTTCTTGGGTAAATAAAATTGTATTAAAAGATGAATCAATTGCCACCTCAATATAATATTTCACATTTTTCATAACCTTAGGAGCTTCCCATTCCAACGTAGGAATCTTTACTACCTCTTCTCCGTTAGATGGAAAAGCTAAGCTTACATCTTCTAATTTAAAAAGATATGAACCCTCAACCCAATTACCAACTACATTATTAACATCTACAGGACGAACTCTCCAATAATAAGTGGTATTATTTAAGTAGTTTATTGAAGGTGTAATTGTTGCATGAGTATGACCACTTTTTTCAAAAAGTATATTATTAAAGCCTGAATTATCTGACACTTGCACTTCATACTCAACATGATTTGAGGTCGAAGGAGTCGTCCACTCTAATTGAGGAGATTTAATTACTACTTCTCCGACAATAGGAGCAACTACATTTATATTTTCTAAATTAATGTTAAAAGTTGCTATATTCCATTCACTTTGTTGATTGTTTTCATCTAAATACCTAACTCGCCAATAATACTTTGTATCGTCTAACAATACTACAGAGGAAACAATCTTTGTAGTAGTTAAGTCATTTACATCCATTAACAAATTTGAAAAATCTTCTTTGTTAGATAACTGAAAATGATATTTTGTGCCATCAACTTCACTAGCAGTCCATATAAACTCAGGTTTAGTCTCTATAATCTCTTCTTTAGGACTGATTACCATCACATCATAAGCATTTAATGAACCATCTCCATCAGAATCTATAAACCTTTCGAAAGGAGGTAGTGAATAATCTATTTTTAACTCATCAAATCTTTTTGTAATATTCTTTGCTACCTCCTCTAAGTTTAAATTTACACTATTCGTTTTTATTTCATCAATTAAAGATTCATTATCTAACGTGCCATCAGTTTCTAAATCTTGAGCTAATTTCGACACAAATTCTCCTAATTTTGCAACTGAGTTATCTCCTTGAATAATTACTGAAATAGCTAAAAGTATCGCATTTCCATCTCCTGCTTGGCTAATATCTAACTTATTAAAATCTATATCTTTGTGAAAAGGCTCTGGTATATTTAAAGCTAACAAAACTTCTTTTTCTCCTTGTTCCTTAGCTTCTGAAAATGATTTATCTTCATTAATCATTAAGTATTTTATACGTTGACGAGCCAAAGTAGAAAGTATATTTATATTTATTTTTTCATCATTGTCTAAAACAACAAAAGTTCGAAGGGTTAATTGGGCTTCTGATAACTTTCCTGTAACTTCATTAAAATAAAATCCAGTTGCTGAAATATCTATTTTATCGCTTTGTACCTCAGCGTTTACGTCAAAAGACCCGAAATCATCTATTGTTTCTGTATTATAAACGTAACCACTAAGTGTTAAATCATCATTCAACTCTTGCAATGAAATTGTTGACCCTTGAATATATGGCCCTTTTTGAATTAAGCTTTTATTTAGTTTAATAGAAACATTAGGTGGTGATGGATTCGTAGGAACTGGAGAATCGTGATTTGAACATGATACAAGAAATACTAAAAAAGCTAAAAGATATAAGTAGTTTTTCATTAGTTGTTTTTCTCGCAAAGATAATTATTTTATAAAACAATTTCTTCTAAATGAATATTTTAATAATTATTAGCTACTTTGAATTCTTTAAAACTAATTCAAACTATTTTTTTATAAACATAACTCACGTTAATTAGTAACATAGAGCAATGAGAAAATGGTATTGAAAAAAATAAACATCAAAAAAATGCAGCCGTTCCACAATTACCTTCATGATATGTTTCTCCTGTTATATACTATATTAAAATGGCTTCAATTATGGAAATAAGAGTAGGTAAAACTTCTATAATTATCAACAATAAATAACTTACTAATAATTGTTTTATATTTTTTTGGAAACCTAAACAATTTTCATTTAATTATTACTTAATCAAAAAACCTTGCAATACCTCCGCTATTTTTCGATTGTCTGATAGTTGCGGAATTTTATTTTGTCCTCCAAACTTACCGATGGATTTCATATACTCATGGAAGCCTCCTTTTTTTACTTTTCTGATGATGAGTGGGCGCAAAATTTTTCCTTCAATTAAATCGAAGTAATATATGTTTTGCGTTTGCATAGAGGCATCAATTTTAGTCGCAAGTTCTTCTGTATTTTCAGGTTCGTTTTCAAACTCAATAAACCACTCGTGATACGGCAATCCGCTTTCTGGATTTACTTGTGGCGCTACAGTAAACTCACTCACACGAATATCTGTTCCTTTAATAGCATCATTCAATGCTTTTTCAACTTCTTTCCCGATTACATGCTCTCCAAAAGCAGAAATAAAGTGCTTGATGCGTCCTGTTACTTTTATTCTATAAGGTTGTAAAGAGGTAAACTCTACCGTATCGCCTATATTATAGCCCCATAAACCTGCGGAAGTATTTAAAATAATTACATAGTTTACACCTAACTGAACATCTTTTAAGGAGATTCGTGTAGGATTATCTTCAAAAAACTCGTTGGCTGGAATGAATTCATAAAACATTCCTGAGTTTAATTGCAGCAACATTCCTTTTTCGGTTTGTGAGTCTTGATAGGCTATGAATCCTTCAGATGCTGGATACAACTCTACGTAGTCTATTTTTTTTCCTATCAATGCTTCAAACTTGTTTTTGTAGGGCTCGAAGTTTACGCCTCCGTAAACAAAAAAGTTGAAGTTAGGAAAGAGTTCAGAAACGGTTTTTCCTGTTTTTTCTATGAGTCGTTCAAAATACATTTGTACCCAAGACGGTATTCCACTAATTACCGTCATATTTTCTGGTAAGGTTTCTTCAACTATCTTATCTACTTTCGTATCCCAATCTTCAATACAATTGGTTTCCCAGCTAGGCAAACGATTTTTTAATAGGTAATTTGGAACATAGTGGGCGGCAATACCGCTTAAACGTCCTAATTTCATGCCGTTTTTATCTTCTAAAACAGGACTTCCTTGTAAAAAAATCATCTTTCCATCAACAAAGCTGGCATCGTTGGTTTCGGTAATATAAAACAACAATGCATTGCGGGCTGCTTTGATATGTGTTGGCATCGATTCTTTACTGATAGGGATGTATTTTGCTCCTGAGGTGGTTCCTGAGGTTTTGGCAAAATACAAGGGTTTTCCTTTCCACAACACATTTTCTTCTCCTGCTACCACTCTATCAATATACGGGCGCAACCCTTCGTAATCGTTTATTGGAACTCGATTTTTAAAGTCTTCGTAATTATTAATCGATATAAAATCGTGTTCTTTTCCAAACACTGTTTTACATCCTTCAGCAACCAAATATTGAAATACTTTTTCTTGAGTTTTGTGTGGGTTGTTTGCCCATTTGTATACTTGTTTACGAACAATTTTCGCAAATGGAATGGCTAGTATTGATTTTACACTCATGTTCTTTTTACCTGTTTACTGAAAATCTATATAGTTTGTTGGGTTTACTGGAAATCCGTTATTCCACAGCTCAAAGTGTAAATGTGGCCCGGTAGTTAATTCTCCTGTAGAGCCTACACTTGCTATTGCTTCTCCTGATTTTACAACATCTCCTTGTTGTTTTAGTAGCGTACCATTGTGCTTATAAACTGATAAGAATTTGTTAGGGTGTTGTATCATTATTACATATCCTGTTTCTGCTGTCCATTCGGCTAAAATTACGGTTCCGTCTGCGACTGTTTTTACTGGTGTTCCTGTTTTTGCCACAATATCAATCGCATAATGTTTATCGTCTGCATCAAATGGTTGAGAAATGGTTCCTGTTAATGGTGAAAAAAACACGTTTTTAATGTTATTTTTTCCTCCTTCATATAAGGGGAAAAGGTCTTTGCTCTCAATTTTTTCTCTGAATAATGAATCTTCTTTTGATGCTTGTAACTTTTGTTCATCAAAAGCAATGGTTTTCATTTCACTGGTAATAGAGTCGATTTTTTCTGGTTCTATCTCTCCTGTTAAAACGGGTTTTAACGCTTTTGTATAGTTTTCGATAATAGCTAAACGATTTTTTAAAGAGTCTGATTCGTAGGTAAGTCGTGTTGCTTTCTTTTTTAATGCTGTTGAAGAATATCCTGGTATGTATTCTCGAATTCCTGTAAATGCTATGAGCAATGTAGTAAGCACAATGAGAAGTATCGAAAACACTCCACCAAATACAAAAACATTGAGTCGTGATAACTTTAAAGAAAACCGCTCTTGAAAGGTATCTTCATTTATAATTACCAAGCGATATTTATCGGTAAGTTTTTGTTTGAGCTTTCGCCTTTTGTTATTGTTTGCCACGTTTTATACTTGTTTGGGTTTCAAATATACAACGAAAAAGTTTCAATTCTTTTCTTAAGAAAAGCTTAAAAGTTCACTTACAAAACATAACAATAAAAAAAACCAGCTAATTACTGGCTTTTTTATTGTTATGAATTCTTCTGTATATTTAGTATCTATCTTTTAGTATTATTTCTTTAGTGTTGCCAGCAGCATCGGTTATTGTTGCGTTGCTATCACAAGAACCATCTCCAAAATCAATCGTATAACTACGCTCTCCTCTAGTTACTTCAACTACTCCGCTTACTATGTATTTGCAGGCATATTCTCTTCTTAAATCGGTAGTTATCGTTACGTTCACTTCTTTGCCTGCTTTGTTTACTGATTTCCAAAAACCTGAGATTAAAAACACATCATCTCCTCTATCGTGTGTATCATAACCTTCAATCATTTCTTTAATTTTCTCTCCTTTTTTAGTAATCGTTTCTCCTGTTTTTAACGTTATTGAAAGATCTATTGAATAGGTTCTTTCTGGGTGTCCGTCTATATTCTCTCTCACCTTAGATACTACGATGGTACCTACTACAGCGTTTCCATCTACTGAAAAATTTTCAAAGGTAACTGTTTTTAAAAATCCTCCTTCTACTCTGGTATATTCAATACTAATTTTACCAGCAAAAACATGTCCTTTCTTTCCAGTACAAGCAGTACCAAAATCTAACGTCACTTTTTTACTTCCTGCTGTTTCTTCAATAGTTCTAGTTAAACATTCAGGGTGGTTGTTTTTTGCGACAGTTCCTTTTACAGAAAGCTCCTCTAGTACAACATCGTCTTCAATAACACTTTCAATGCCTGATGAAATATCATTTTCTAATACAGCTTCTAATGCTTCTTCAGTTGTCAATTCAGAGTTAGATACTTTTTCTGTTTCATCAGATTGACAAGATGTTACTACCAAAAAACTTAGAAGTGAAAGAATATAGATGCTTTCTTTTACAAATTTTAAAGTCATGATTTTTAATTTTAAAGTTAATCAATTACTTTGACCTTAAAATTTTAAAAAAGTTTAATTGCTTTTTTATTTTTTGTAAAAATTCATCTCATCAATATACTTCCAAACTTGATAAGACAATAATGGTTTGCAGTTTTTTTCTTCTTTAATTGCCTTGCGAATCATCGTTGAAGATATTTGTATGATAGGCGCCGCCACTTTGTGAATTTTTTGATGGTTTTTAAACTGATTTTCTACAGTTCCTTCTGAAATCCTGGGATATACGTAAATATTGTAATCTTCTAAAATTCGCTATGAAACTGAAAATAGTCATCTGTTGATTCTTACTAGATGATACTACTTTCTTGTAAAGTATGACGTATTATGGGGATTCAATAAATTTTAATCAGTTTTTAACTTTTCCATTTTCTTTATGAAATCAGAAGGATTAACACCTTTTAATTTGAAGAACGCTTTAGAAAAAGAATCAGCACTTTTGTAACCAGCCTCTAAAGCAATAGCTTTAATTGTAAACTTTCTAATAATTGAATTTGTTTCTAATTGTTCTGTTATATTATTTATTCTCAAATTATTAATGTAATTATTAAAAGACAATTCTTTATAGTGATTAATTACTTTTGACAAATAAGCTGTATTGGTATTTAATTGATTAGCTAAGTTATTTAAAGTAACATTTTGAGAAGAGTACTGTTTCTCTTTTTCAAATTTTTCTAGGCTTCGTAAAATATTGTCCACAACATCATTAGGAATATTGATTACTTTTTTATCAATATTATTTTGATTATAAGATGTGGTTTTTTGATTAACATATAAAGCATTATATTTTCGTAAATATTCTCTTTCTTTTAATATTTTTAGTTGTAGAATTGATTGATAACCTAACCAATATATGAGAATAGTTGTAAAAACTCTTAAAGGGTAATAAGAAGGCATAAATACCTCAAATCCTAAATAAAGAGTTATAAGTAAAGGTACAAACCAAAACACATAAGACAATAGACCTAATCTGAAAAATATACGAATCCAATTCAAATTATCATACGTGGTAATATTTGATAATGTATTTGATTCTTTATATATCTTATAAGAATAAATAAAAATAGTTAGTGAAAATACACTACTAATAATTTCCTCAATAACGACATACTTTCTAAAAAAATATATAACATCACTATTAATTTTTTCGCTATAAATATAAAATCCAAATCGTATTACTAAAAAAGCACAAAAAGTAAATAAAATGATTTTCAAAATATTAAAACTCTTTTTTGCTACATTTAAATATTGATTAAGAAACAAGTAAAAAAAAGGAGCAATCCAAAAATGCCAAGGAACTTGAAAATACTGTATAAAAACATTACCTCTAAAAAAATCTTTAACCACCACCCAAGATTGGAAATTATTTAATGATATAGCTAAAGCTAACAAATTAATAAAAATTAATACTTTATTCCTACCTCCTCTTGAAAAGTACAAGGCAAAACAAAAAACAAAGCCATGTATTGCACTAATTAGCAAGAATAAATTAAAAAAATCTTCTACACTCAATTTTTAAAGGTCATTTTTAATACTAAAAAAAGTAAAAGTAGCTATTTTATATTACTAATATGAATAAAAGCAACAACATTATAAATGTCAGCGCTTTATTTAATCTAATAAGTTTTTAATATACACTTGATATTTATAAATATCAAGCAGTAATTTATAAATAGCAAAATACAGTAATTGTACAGCACCTTTTTCTTTAGTTATTTAGCAATAAATAATTTATTCTCATTACAATGAAAACGGTAATAACATGTATTTTACTCTTATTTAGTTATTCTATTAACTCTCAAAGTTTATCTAAAAGGCAAATTTATAAACTAAATGCTTTAAATGTAAAAACTAATGAACTTAATTTAAATAATCTCAATATTCAAAAAGATTTAAATGAAATATTAATTCTTGAAAAAAAACGAAAAACAAACAAAACAGTAGCAATAGTATTAAGTTCAATTGCTGTTAGCGGAATATTGCTAGGTGGTGCTTTATACAGCCAAGATGATGGATTATCAGAAGTTTTTGGAGCTACATTTATGGTTGGTGGAGCTGTTTATGGTGGAATTTCTATACCTTTTTGGACTTCTTCTAAAAAAAGGAAAAAAGAAAGAGATAAATTATTACAATTGTTTAATGATTAATTTTATCTAAAAAATAAAATAACTTAAAAACCCAAAAACATGAAAATAAAAATTTTGAAAACAGTTTTATTATTTGCAGTAATTCTATTTTTTAATTGCTCAAATAATGATGATTCCATTGAACAAGACCAATTACCTCCGATAACACAAACTGGAGCTAACACTTTTGGGTGTGTTGTTAACGGTAAAGTACTTATTCCAAAAGATGCATTACCAAGTTTAGGCGGACCACAAAGTTCTGCAAGAAGAGGATTGAGTGTTAATTATCACTCAAATAATAATTTTGTCATTTATGCTGGTAATTTTAGAGGAGAAAATAAACCAAATATTTATATATATATAAATAATCTAACTTCCACAGGAACATATTCATTTGGATTAAGTAATGGTGAAAGTATTTCAACTTTTGAACCTACCTATCCTCACTGTTGGATTAAACCTTTTAGCATAGCAGTAAATGGACAAAAATACCTAAGCAATACAAATTCTGGGATAGTGACTATTACTAAATTTGACTCTGTAAATAACATAATTTCAGGTACATTTCAATTAACTGCTTTTGATGAAAATAACCCCAGAGAAACTATAGAAGTAACTAATGGTAGATTCGATTTTAATTTAAATACAGTAAATAATTAAAAACCGAAACCATATGAAAATAAAAATTTTAAAAACAGTTTTATTATTTGCAGTAATTATATTTTTTAATTGCTCAAATAATGATGATTCTATTGAACAAGACCAATTACCTCCGATAACACAAACTGGAGCTAACACTTTTGGGTGTGTTATAAATGGAGAGGTTTTAGTACCTAAAGATGCTATAAATTACCCCCCAGGTCCTATACCAAGAGGTTTAAAAGTATACTATCAAAATAACATCTTGACTATAGATGCTGGAAATTTAGCAGATGATAATGGTAATCGTGTATACATATATATAAATGGTATTAATAGTACTGGAAGCTTTGAACTTAACAATGCTGAATATACAGCAAATAACTTCACTCCAAACTATTCTTATTTATGGGTTCGTGAAAATAATAATGATATAGATAAAATATACTTATCAAAAACTACAACTGGAAGTATTAATATCAGTCGATTTGATTCAGTAAATAACATAGTGTCTGGTAATTTTGATAACCTAAACATAGTAAACAAAGACAATACTAATGAATCAATTACTTTAACTAATGGTAGATTCGATTTTAATTTAAATACAGTAAATAATTAAAAACCGAAACCATATGAAAACAAACATTTTAAAAACAGTTTTATTATTTGCAGTAATTATATTTTTTAATTGCTCAAATAATGATGATTCCATTGAACAAGACCAATTACCTCCGATAACACAAACTGGAGCTAATACTTTTGGGTGTGTTGTTAACGGTAAAGTAATTATTCCAAAAGATGGTATAGGTGTACCTCAACCAAAAGGAATTAATGTTTACTATTTTCAGAATAATAATTTTGTAATAGATGCAGCTAATTTAAAAGATAGTAATAGAGATCGTATTTACTTATATGTAAACAACTTAACATCTACAGGGACTTATTCTTTTGGAGTGAGTAATGGTCAAGGCACTTCTACTTTCGAACCTGACTTCCCTCATTGCTGGGTAAGAACTTTTGATAATGCAAATGGTAGTAAAAGATATTTTTCCAATTTAAATTCTGGATCTATTACTGTTACATATTTTGATGCTAATAACCATATAGTAGCGGGAACATTTCAATTAACTGTTGCTAATGAAAATGATACTAATGACGTTATCGAAATAACAGAAGGACGTTTCGATGTAAATTGGATTGAATTATAAAAAAAGACAGTTGCCTCTAACAACCGTCTATAATATTAAACTCTAAAACACTTTATTAAAATTTAACACATACAAAGTTATGAAAAAAAACATACTTTTTTTATTTATATTTTTAATTTCGTTGATAGCACAAGCGCAATTAACCAATGGAAATTTCACAACAGAAATAGACGAAAGGTTTAAAAATCTTAACAAAACTACTATTACATCAAATATATTAATAGATAGAGTTTTTTCAATGGCTGAAATCCAAACCTTTAACCAAAATTTAAGAAAAGACACTTCTAATGTATCTCATTTTAAACAAGCTTGGAGTGAATTATATAGAGCGTCTTATACTAAAAATTTCCCATCAGTTGACATATTTAAAAATCAACTGAAGGCTAAGAAATATACTTCTAATGTTGTACCAATCGGAATAATAAATACAGCGTTTCATGAATGTAATTTTGGCACAACAGAACAAAACGCTACAGTAAGTTATAATTCTAGTACTGGGTTGTTTAGTAATATTGCAGGTAAAATTCCTTTTATAAAAAAACAGACCACTATTATAGCTCCACTGGTGACTAAAGCATCAGGGCACTCTATTACATTTACTACTGATAATTTGTTTAAATTATACAAACAGGGAAAACCTATAAAAAATTTAATTTTATACACAAATAACTCTTCGTTTTCATTGATAAGCAACTATAATTTAAGAACTACAAATTTTTCAACAACGTATCAAAACACTGGTTTACAGACACTTCGTTTTGTGGTTACATATAGTGATAATACATCAAAAACGACTTATGGCACTGTAAATATAATAAAACCTGTTACTTACGCTCAGAGAGACAGTTCTTCTAATTTATTAACTATTGATTCAGATGACGATTTACTGTTCCAAGGATATGATGAAAATCAAGTATACAGAGGTCTAAATGAGTATCGAATTTATTATGATACACAAAATAATGATGAAGTAGTTAATAAACCTTTATATATTATTGATGGTTATGACCCTAATGATTCTAGAAAAATCGATGCACAAGATTATATTAACTTTAATCCTAATGAAGATAAAAGCATTATAGATTTAATGAAGTATGGAAACAATATCAATTTGATAGATTCTTTAAATCATAAAGGTTTTGATGTAATAATTGTAAATCACCCAGTATACAATAGAGGTAATAAAACTATTGATGGAGGTAGTGATTATATTGAGCGTAATGCTTATACTTTTATAAGTTTAATACGTCATATAAAAAGTATTCAACAAGGTAATGAGAAGGCTGTAGTTATTGGTCCAAGTATGGGCGGATTAATTTCTCGCTATGCATTAGCTTTTATGGAAAAGAAATTAGCTGAAACTGGAGATAATACAAAATGGAATCATAACACTCGCTTATGGGTAAGTTTTGACAGTCCACACCAAGGGGCTAATATACCTATTGGTGTACAAAAAGGCATACAATATTTTGCAGAAGTACTAGACAACGAAGGAGCTAAAGAGTTTATAAATGAAGAGCTAAACAAACCTGCTCCTAAACAAATGCTTGTAAACCACTATACGAATAATACTAGTTTACCTGTTGGAGCTCCAAATTTTAGAAACCGCTTTCAAAATGCTTTAGATAACATAGGAATGCCACAAAATTTAAGGAAAGTAGCCTTACTTAATGGAAGTATATATGGGCAACTAAATGGAGTTTCATCAGGCAATTATCTGGATATCGACACTAAAATACCGATACTATTTGGACTATTTCACTTTAATTTATTACACTCAGATTTCTACCATAGTACAAATATTAAAAGTGGAAGCCAAAAGTTTCTTACTTTTAGTAATGATGGTTTCTATATAAGTTTTCTTTTTTGGAAAATTACAATAATAAAGGGAAGACACACATACTCATCTCCTTCTTCAAAAGGCAGTTATGATATTGCACCTGGTGGACACTTTGGAGCCCATAAAATTTTAGCAAAAGAATCAAATAGTGATTCCTATTGGTCTGCTTGGGGTATCAGGTGGGTACATACGTTAACCACAAGGTCAACTATATTTGACCCAACACATAGTTTCATTCCGACTAAAAGTGCATTAGCTTATACAGGTAGTTCTACATTAGATGAATATCTTGCAGATAAAAATAGAGTTTGTACTGGTGAAACTCCTTTTGATGGCTATTTCGCTCCTCAAAATAATGAAGAGCATATTTTTCTTACTAATGAAAACGTAAACTGGTTAACTGAAGAAATTATGGGCAACCCTCAAAATCCACCAGTTTACATAAGACCTTTTACAATTCAAGGAGAAAATACGATATGCTATTCTGAATATAAAACATTTACCATAGACGCTATATCTTCATGTCAAAGTACAACCCAATGGTCGGTAAGTAATAATTTAATTATTTCTTCTCAAACTAACAAGAGTATAACGGTCACTCCTATAGATAGTTCTACAAATGGCTTAGGCTGGATATCAGCTAAAAGAGAAGGTGGAAATACTGTTATTGATGATAAAGGAATATGGGTAGGAAAACCTTTAGAGCAATTCGCCTCTTTTAGATTAGTGGGAAATACCCAAATTTTTTCGCAACAATGGTCTAGATTAGAAGCTTCTGGGCAGTTTTTAATTCCTGAATATGAAAAAGATTTATATACATTTGATTATGATTGGAGTATACCTAATAGTGAAATAAGATACGCTGAAAATAAACGAATAGCTAATATAAAGCCATACTATACTGGAAATATTAATATTGGGTTACGATTAAAAAACATATGTGGATGCTCTAATTGGTATACTAGACAGTTTAACGTAGTCTATGAAGGAGGCGGCACAGGTGGAGGAGGTAATGTTTTAACTCCAGTTTTTGAATAAGAATATTATTTTGAATAGTTTAAAAGCAGGTTTTCATTTTAAAACTTGCTTTTATTTTTTATGTCCGAAAACTGGCAACATGGACATCTCTGTAACTTATCAACCATTTCCCATACAGGCTCATATCATTTTAAAACTAATTGCTTTTGAATCTCTTTAGAAGAAAACCCTTTTTTTTGGTAGCTGTGAGTAAAAATATGGTCTTATACCAAACAAAAAAAAGGAAGGTTAGAGTCTTGCATAATTGCACCTCTCTTTAAGTTTATACGCTTTCGACATTTCTTACTCTCGTATCTTAACCTGCTTTTAATCAAATAATGCTCTGTATGACCACATTTACATACAACTCCTTGCTTATCTCTTTCTGATTTAAAATCAGCTATAAAAGCTTGTTCATCTTCAAAATTCGCTGTGAAACACAAAATAATCATCTGTTAATTTTTACTACATTATAATACTTTTTTATAAAATATTATGTATCACAGATATTCAATAAATTTTAAAGTTAATCAATTACTTTGACCTTAAAATTTTAAAAAAGTTTAATTGCTTTTTTATTTTTTGTAAAAATTCATCTCATCAATATATTTCCAAACTTGATAAGACAATAATGGTTTGCAGTTTTTTTCTTCTTTAATTGCTTTGCGAATCATTGTTGAAGATATTTGTATGATAGGCGCCACCACTTTATGAATTTTTTGATGGTTTTTAAACTGATTTTCTGCAGTTCCTTCTGAAATTCTGGGGTATACGTAAATATTGTAATCTTCTAAAATAGCCTCGTAATTTTTCCACTTGTGCAAACTCTTCAAATTATCTTCTCCCATGATTAGACTAAAGTTATAGTCTGGATATTTTTCTGAAATATGAGCTAAAGTATTGATGGTATAATTAGGTTGTGGTAGTTTAAATTCGATATCTGAAGGCCTAATTTTTTCATATTCTTGGGTCGCCAAATACACCATTTCTAAGCGATGGTGATTATCTAATAACGAGCTTTTCTTTTTAAAGGGGTTGTGTGGGGTTACCACCATCCAGATTTCATCTAAATCTGAGTTTTCAACCAAATGGTTGGCAATAATTAAATGCCCAATATGAATTGGATTAAATGTTCCGAAGTATAATCCGATATTTTTCATACGATTTTAAAAATACTATTCTTCTTCTGAAGTTACTTTTACTAACCCTAAAAAATCATCTACCAAATCTTCTGCTTCTTGCAGTGCAATTTCTAAATCGTAGTTTTTAATAATTTTATCAAATTGTGGTGCATTGGCAAGTTCGGCTGAGGCTTTTGCGATACGCATGTTTATTTTATCTTCGCTTTCGGTACTTCTTTTCTTTAAACGAATCTTGAGTTCATCGATACTTGGTGGCTTCACAAAAACAGCTAAGGTTTCTTCAGGAAATTTTCTTTTGATACGTAAGCCTCCTGAAACATCGATATCAAAAATCACGTGTTTTCCCTGTGCCCAAATACGTTCAACTTCTGTTTTTAATGTTCCATAAAAGTTATCGCGATACACTTCTTCCCACTCTAAAAACTCTTGGTTTTTTATTTTTTGTTTGAAGTCTTTTAATGAGATAAAATAATAATCTATTCCGTCTTTTTCTTCTCCTCTAGGATCTCTATTAGTTGCAGAAATAGAAAACGCCAAATTGAAACGTTTTTGTGCCAACAAATGGCGTACAATTGTAGTTTTTCCTGAACCTGATGGTGCTGAAAACACAAATAACCTTCCTTTAAATTCTTCTTTAGCCATTTTATAAAACGTTTAAAATTTGCTCTTTTATTTTCTCTAACTCGTCTTTCATTTGAATGACTAATTTTTGCATGGGAGCAAAATTAGCTTTCGAACCTGTGGTGTTAATCTCTCTTCCTATTTCTTGTACGATAAACCCTAGTTTTTTTCCATTCGAGTCTTCGCTTGCTAGCTGCTCTAAGAAATATTCTAAGTGATTTGCCAAACGTACCTTTTCTTCGTTAATATCTAATTTTTCTAAATAGTAAATCAATTCTTGTTCGAAACGGTTTTCATCAACTTCAACTTTTAAATCAGTTAAAGCTTTTTGTAAACGTTCTTTCACATGCTCAATTCTATCGCCATCTAATTCTTTGATTTCTTCTAAAGCTGATTGAATATTTCGTATTCTAGTTTTAAAGTCTTCTTCTAACGATTTTGCTTCGTCTATTCTGTATTGAATAATTTCTTTCAGTGCTTCGTTTATATGAATATCGATATGCTTCCATTCTTCTTCATCTAACTCTTCACGTTCAGTTTTTAATGCATCGGGCATTCTAACTGCCATTTTTAGTAACTCAACATCGTCAGAAGCTCCTACTTGTGTTACGTTTCTTAATTGTTGCATGTACTCTCGTACCACACCCGTATTTACCGTAGTTGAAGTTTCGTCGGCAGTCATTTCTACATAAATAGAAAAATCTACTTTCCCTCTTACTAAGCTACTTGCTAGTTTTTTTCGAACATCTAACTCCTTTTCTCTATAGTAAGAAGGAATTCTTGTGTTCAAATCTAAATTTTTGCTATTTAAAGATTTAACCTCGATGGTTATTTTTTTAGAGGGCAAATGCAATACAGATTTCCCGTATCCCGTCATAGACTGTATCATAACTTCAATTTAATAATTTGCAAAGATACGTTTATTTATTGGGAGTTTGTGCTGGGCGTTTTGTTACTAAAAACACTCCTAAAAATATTAAAAGTGCTGCGCCTACTTTTACAACATCTAAATGATCGCTTCCTACAATTAATGCATAAATGGCTGCTACGACTGGTTGTAAGTATATAAAAACGCTTACTGTAGTTGGTTTTAGTTTTGACAATGCAAACAAATTAAATAAGTAGGTAATGCAAGTAGTAAATAACACCACAAAACCTACTTTTAAGTATATTGATGTTGGCATTGTTTTCCATTGTACTTGCATTAATTCAGAAAATCCAAAAGGTAAAACCATTAAGAAACCAAAAAGATACAACCACTTTATAAAAACAATTGGATTGTATTTTGCTATTAGTTTTTTTGCTACCACTAAATACATTGCATACGACGCTGCATTGACAAATACTAAAAAGTTTCCTAGTACGATATTGGTTGCATCTCCTTGAAGTGTGTTTCCGTAGGCTATTAAGATTATGGCTCCTATTAAGCCTATAATCACACCTACAATTTTTCGTAAGACGAGTTTTTCTTTCAGTAAAATACTTGCAAAAATTAGTACTAAAATAGGCGTTGTTACCATCATCACTGACGCATTGATCGGAGTGGTATAACTTAACCCTTTAAAAAAGGTAAGCATGTTAAAGGCAATTCCAAAAAAGGCTGCCATTGCTACTCGTTTATAATCTGCTTTTTCTATAGAAGGCGCTTTGACAAAAAAGCCTAATACCCAAAAAACCAGTGCAGCCCCAACTACTCGAAGCAATATAAAACCAAACGGTTGTACATGCTGTCGCATTACTTCTTTTGCAATGGTAAACGTAACTCCGTAAATAAGGGTTGCAATAGATGCCGCAGTAAGTGCTAGCGCTCTTTGATTCATATTACTAATTTTAAAAACAAGGACAAAGATGATGATAAATTTCATCTTTTAACAGCGATTTCAATAACTAAAAAAGGCACTGCAAATGCAGTGCCTTTTAGTTGGTTGATTAACTTTTGATTAGTCCACTAAAGGTGGTATTCTTAATACTTGCCCTGGATAAATTTTATCAGGATGCGTTAACATAGGTTTGTTTGCTTCGAAAATTACAGGGTACTTCATCGGATCGCCATAAAATTCTTTAGCAATCTTACTCAATGAATCTCCTTTAACTACCGTGTGGAATTGTGCCATGGCTGATTCATCAATTTCTTCAACCTCAGCAACTGTCATGTTATCTTCTACAGAAGCAATTCCATCGGTATTACCTACTACTAAAACTACCTTTTCTTTGGTAGCTAAATCTGCAGCCTCTCCTGTTACCGTGGCTTTGTCGTCATCGACACTAATTTCTAAATTTTCTACAGGTAATTCTAATTTACGTACTGCATCTACTAATTTTGATGCTTTTTCTGCAGCTTCTTCTTCTGTTGTTTTTCCGATACCGAAAATTTTAGCTCCGGCGTTTTTAATAAATGAAAAAATTCCCATTCTTCTTTTTGATTTTTTGTTAATACTGTTTTTACTATTTGACTAAGATACAATTTTTATACTAGAATTTCTATTCTAAAAAGATTTAAAATATTGTTTTTTTTAAAAAAGCTTGTTAGTACTAGGAAGAGCTTTTAAGGTTTTTACTTTTTGGTATCTCTACTCTTTCGTAAAAGAGTTCCAACCTTGTGCCTTCAATTCAATTTCTTGATTTGCGCGAGTTACCAAATTCATTCCTTCATTTTTTTCGGTAATATGACCAATGACTGTTAAATTAGGATTCCCTTTAATTTTATCGTAATCTCCTATAGAAACGGTAAATAACAACTCGTAATCTTCTCCTCCACTTAGAGCAATCATGGTACTATCCATACTAAATTCTTCCGAAGTAGAAATTACCTGAGGGTCTAAGGGCAACTTATCTTCATAAATTTTACACCCTACTTTACTTTGTGTACAAATGTGCATGATTTCAGAAGACAACCCGTCAGAAATATCAATCATAGAAGTCGGTTGAACTTCTAACTCTTTTAATAAAGCGGGAATATCTTTACGCGCTTCTGGTTTTAATTGACGTTCTATAATATAGGTATACTTCTCTAAATCTGGTTGATTTTGAGGATTTACTTGAAAAACTTGCTTTTCACGCTCTAATACCTGCAAGCCTAAATACGCTCCGCCTAAATCTCCAGAAACGACGATTAAATCGGTTGGTTTTGCTCCATTTCTATATACAATATCTTCCTTTTTAGCAGTACCAATTGCTGTGATAGAAATTAGCATTCCTTTGGTTGAAGACGTAGTATCTCCACCGATTAAATCTACTTGATACGTGTCGCACGCCAGTTGTATGCCTGCATACAATTCTTCAATAGCTTCTAGCGGAAAACGATTAGAAACAGCTATTGACACGGTAATTTGCGTTGCAGTGGCATTCATTGCATATATATCAGATAAATTCACCATAACTGCCTTATAACCCAAGTGTTTTAGAGGCATATAGCTCAAATCAAAATGCACTCCTTCTATCAACAAATCGGTTGTAACTAAGGTTTCTTTCTCTGACGAATAAATAACAGCTGCGTCATCTCCCACTCCTTTTACAGTTGAAGAGTGATACGTTTTAAAATGCTTCGTTAAATGGTTGATGAGTCCAAACTCTCCCAATTCTGCCAATGAGGTTCTCTCTTGATTTTTATCTTCTAACATATCACAAAGATAGTTACAACCACAGAAACTACCACATCTATAAAAAGAATAATAACATTTTATAAAAATAAAAATAGGGTTTTACTATTTTTATATGTTATATAATTAGGTAATTACTTAATTTAGTAGTTTTAAATCCCTTCTTTATGAAAAATGTTAGAATGCTATTTGTTATTGTTGGAATTTTACTTGTAGCTTCATGCTCTTCTTCTACTAGTGACAGTCCTGTAAGCGATCAAGACAACGATGGTATAGTCGACTCGAAAGATAATTGTCCCGCAATTGCCAACCCAAACCAAGAAGATACCGACAATGATGGTATTGGTGATGTATGTGATACTCAAACTCCTACCAATAAAGTTCCTTGCGAAAATGGTATGGCAGACGTCTTTCCTTGTAACGGTTACGATTTATTATTAAATCTTCCTGTTAGTACTTTTAATGCAGTAGAAGTAAATGATAGTTGGGGATGGACAGACCCAACGACAAACAAAGAATATGCGATTGTAGGTTTAGACAACGGTACAGCCTTTGTAGATATAACCGATACTGATAATCCTATTTATTTAGGAAAACTTCCTACTCCTACCATTAGTAGTGATTGGAGAGATGTAAAGGTATACAGCAATCATGCATTTATTGTTGCAGATAATAATAAAGGAGATACTGGTCATGGAATGCAAGTTTTCGATTTAACGAGGCTTCGCAATGTTTCGAACCCTCCTGCCACCTTTACGATGGATGCTCATTTTACCGATTTTGGTAAAGCTCATAACATTGTAATTAACGAAGAATCTGGTTATGCATACCCAGTAGGAACTGAAAGAGCAAACACCTACAAAGGAGGTCCTTTATTTATCAATATTAAAGACCCAAAAAACCCAGTAAATGAAGGCGGATGGGGAACAGATAATTACAGTCACGATGCACAAGTGGTTACTTACAATGGACCAGATACCGATTATACAGGCAAAGAAATTTTAATAGGAAGTAATGAAAACGAAGTCGTAATTGTTGATATTACCAATAAATCAAATCCTGCAACTATTTCTAAAATTTCGTATGCCAATGTAGGATATGCCCATCAGGGTTGGTTTACTGAAAATCAACACTATTTTATTCTGGGAGATGAATCGGATGAGCAAGAATTTGGCAATAATACTAGAACCATTGTTTTTGATTTTACAGATTTAGACAACCCTAAACAACATTTTACCTATAACGGACCTACCAAAGCAATCGACCATAACTTATATGTAAACGGAACTACTCTTTATTTAGCTAATTATACTGCAGGTGCTCGTTTTATCAATATTTCTAATATTGAAGGTAAAAGTATTGTCGAAACAGGATACTTCGATACCCATCCTGAAAATGACGGAACTAGTTTTAACGGTGCTTGGAACGTATACCCTTACTTTAAAAGTGGTAATATTTTGGTGAGCGATATTAATAGAGGCTTGTTTATACTAAAAAAACAGTAAATGCTGAAAAAAGCTGTATCAATACTGCTCATTTTAATTTTTTACTGTTGTAGTAAAGATATAGGCATTTATTTTTCTCCTTCATCAAACACTCCCGAAATTAGTTTTGTAAAAACATTTGGAGGAACTGTTAATGAAAGTGGTAGAAGCGTTATCAGTACTCTAGACAATGGTTATCTAGTTGCTGGTTATACCCAAAGTATTGACGGAGATATTACCAC
Source organism: Tenacibaculum tangerinum (assembly GCF_029853675.1). Taxonomy (NCBI): domain Bacteria; kingdom Pseudomonadati; phylum Bacteroidota; class Flavobacteriia; order Flavobacteriales; family Flavobacteriaceae; genus Tenacibaculum; species Tenacibaculum tangerinum. The sequence continues at coordinate 2,218,319 of NZ_CP122539.1, forward strand.
TACTAAAAAAACAGTACAGAATGATTTTTGGGTCTTAAAATTTGATGCAGACGATAACCTTCAATGGCAAAAAACGTATGGGGGTTCAAAAGATGACAAGGCCTTTCAAATCATTCAAACAAACGATGCTGGCTTTGCTGTCGTAGGGCATGGAAAAAGCAACGATGGAGATGTTCAAACTAACGAAGGTTTTGATGATGTTTGGGTGTTAAAACTAAACAGTGATGGTACTATTGCATGGGAAAAAACCATCGGTTTTTCTGGAGCCGACCAAGGTTTTTCAATCATTCAAACCTCAGATACTGGCTTTTTTGTAGGCGGCATTTTAGACGTCACAGCATCTGGAGGTCTAGGCAACTCAAAGCTAACCAAAAAACATGCTGGTGGAGATTATTGGGGCATTAAACTCAATGCTAGCGGAGATATCGAATGGAGAAACTATTTTGGTGGAACCAACACCGATATTTGTTATGACGTTACCGAAACCGCTGATGGCTACCTGTTAGTTGGCACTTCCGACAGTAATGATGTAGACGTTAAAAACAACCAAGGGTCTTATGATTTCTGGGTTGTTAAAACTGATAAAAGCGGCCAAATGCTCTGGGAAAAATCTTATGGCGGAACAGAAATTGATGAAGCTAGAGCCATTGCCAAAACCAATGATGGTAACTTTATTATTGTTGGTGAAACACGAAGTTCTGATAAAGATGTGTCTAAAAATAATGGTGGAGCCGATGTATGGGCAATAAAAATAAACACAGAAGGAAAACTGCTTTGGCAGAAAAATTATGGAGGAGCTAGTTTTGATGTTGGTCGTTCTATCAGCAAAACTTTAGACGGTAATTTTTTAATTTCAGGAAGTTCACGTAGTTCCGATAATAATCTCGAAAATAAAGGTCAAAATGATGCGTTTATTATAAAGATTAGCTCAAACGGAAACCTCTTATGGCAAAAAACAGTAGGAGGTACCGAAATAGATTTCTGTTACGATGCTGTAGCGTTAGCAAACGGAACGATTATAGCAGTAGGAGAAAGTAGTAGTAGTAATCAAGACATAACAACAAACAAAGGTTTTTCAGACCTCCTAATTATAAAATTAAAACCCTAATGAAATACCTCTCAATTTTTTTCTTAGCCTGTTAGTACTTTCTTGTAGTTCAGATAACGATGAGCCCATAAAACAAATTTCAGTAAAGCTACAATTTAGTCAAAGCTGGGATAACTCCGCTATCGATAACACTGATTTAGAAAGTACCGAATTCGAAAATAAATATCAGAACCTTACCATAATTAGACTACGCTATTTAATTTCTAAGATTACACTAACCAATAGCTTAGATGAAATTGTAGCATCAGAGACTTATCAACTAATAGATATTAGTAATCCTGAAAGTGCGATGCTTTCTTTTCCTGAAAAAATGCCTGAAGGATTTTACAAACTTTCCTTTACGTTTGGTTTTAATGATGATGATAATAAAAGTGGAATATACCCTGACTTAAACACTGCTGATTGGAATGTGCCCGATATTATAGGTGGAGGATACCATTTTATGCAACTAGACGGAAATTTTAAAGATAGTAATGGAAAAGAACAACCTTATGCTTTTCACGTTATTCGGGCCTATGATACTGCTAAAAATGTAACTGAAGACACTTCTATTAACATCGAAACTAGCCCTTTTCAATTAAAAAACGATGCCACTATTGAAATTAAAATGAATGTAGCTGGCTGGTTTAAAAATCCGAATAACTGGGATTTAAGAGAGAAAAGTGTTAATTTAATGGTAGATTTTGAAGCTCAAAAAACAATGTTTGAAAACGGAAAAAGTGGGGTGTTCAGTTTAGGTACCATCGACCAATAAAAGCATGATAAAAAAAGAACTATATACTTTTTTAATGCTGACTTTTTTAATCAGCTGTTCTTCAAAAGAAGAAGAGAACGCCTATACACCTATTCCAGCGAATTTAGAAATTCCTGAGATATTTCAACAAAAAATAATAGCTCCTGTTATACCAACCACCAATCCTTTAACAGAAGAAGGCATTGCCTTAGGCAAAAAGTTATTTTTCGACCCACTTTTATCAAAAGACAATACCCAATCTTGCGCTAGTTGTCACGACCCTAAAAATGCTTTTACCGATACTGCTCGTTTTAGTGAAGGCGTCAATGGCAAATTCGGAAAACGAAATTCGATGCCACTGTTTAATTTAGCGTGGAATTTTGACGAGCGATTTATGTGGGATGGTAGAGAACTCAGCATCGAGCGTCAAGCATTTGTCCCTGTTCGCAATCCAATTGAAATGCACAGCGATTGGAAAAATGTAGCGAAAAAACTACAAGAGCATACCGAATATCCAACACTTTTTCAGCAAGCTTTCGGAACTTCTAAAATAGACTCTACCTTGGTTACCAAAGCCATTGCTCAGTTTGAAAGGACTTTAATTTCAGGAAACTCAAAATTTGACCAATACCTCTTGGGAAAAGTTGAATTAACCCCAGAAGAACAAAACGGATTTAATGTTTTTATGGACGAAACTAGAGGCGACTGTTTTCACTGTCACGGAAGTAACAACAATCCTTTATGGACAAATAATAAATTCCATAACAACGGTTTAGATGAAACTTTTACTGATATGGGTTTAGGTGCCGTTACTGGCGACCCTAACGACAACGGAAAATTTAAAACCCCTTCTTTACGAAATTTAAAATTCACTGCTCCATACATGCACGATGGCCGATTTGCCACCTTAGATGAAGTAATAAACCATTATTCTGAAGGATTAAAAAAGTCTTCAACCATCGACCCGCTAATGAAAAAAGTCAATCAAGGAGGTGTGCAACTTTCTGAAAAAGACAAAGCAGCTTTAAAAGCTTTTCTTCTAAGTCTTACCGACAATAGTTTTGTAAACAATCCTAATTTCCAACAATAATCTTCTAAAAATCAGCAAATAGAAATAACATATAAACAATTTTTATCGCTTAATAATTATATTCATTTCAAAAAATGATATAAATCATATTTTGTCATTATCTTTGCAACTCATTTAGATTTAATCTATTTAAACGATGATAAAAGTTTCAGATACAGCAAAAAAGAAAGTCATTGAATTAATGACCGATGACGGATTTGATACTACAACCGACTTTGTTCGTGTTGGCGTGAAAAGCGGCGGTTGTTCAGGATTATCATACGAATTGACTTTTGACAAAACCCAACAAGAAAACGATAAAGTTTTTGAAGATAACGATGTGAAAATTGTGGTTGACAAAAAAAGTTTTTTATACTTAGTCGGAACAACTTTAGAGTATTCTGGAGGTTTAAACGGAAAAGGATTTGTATTTAACAACCCGAATGCTAACAGAACTTGTGGTTGCGGAGAGAGTTTTTCTCTTTAGTTAGAAAGTGAAAAGTTAGAAAGTGAAAAGTTAGAAAGGAAAAATGTTAAATTATGGGAAAGTTTAGTTCTTTTGAAGAGATTATTTCTTGGCAAAAAGCAAGAGAATTAAACGTTGACATTTATAAAATAACTAATTCTTGCGATTTATTTTTGAAAGATTATGGATTACGGGATCAAATAAGAAGAGCGAGTATATCTATTTCTTCTAATATCGCAGAAGGGTTTGAAAGACAAACAACAAAGGAATTTATTCGTTTTTTATATATCGCAAAAGCATCAGCAGGAGAAGTTCGATCTCAGCTATATGTAGCTTTTGATATCAATTACATAGCTAAAAACGAATTTGAACAATTAAAAATAAAAGTAAATGAGGTTTCAAAATTGATTAGTGGATTGTTAAAATACCTACAGTCAACTTTGTAACTTTTACACTAAGAACTTTATAAACTATTATGAAGTACACCGAAGACGATTTAAGAGAAGAGTTAAAAACCAAAGAGTACGAGTATGGTTTTTATACCGATATTGAAAGTGACAAGTTTCCTAATGGTATAAACGAAGATGTCGTTCGTGCCATTTCTAAAAAGAAAAACGAACCAGAATGGATGACTGAATGGCGTTTAGAAGCTTTTAGAATTTGGGAAAAAATGGAAGAGCCAGAATGGGCGAACGTTACCTATAAAAAACCTAGTTTTCAAGATATTTCTTACTACTCAGCTCCTAAAAAGAAACCTAAATTAAATAGTTTAGATGAGGTTGATCCTGATTTACTAGAAACTTTTGAAAAGTTAGGAATCTCTTTAGAAGAACAAAAAAGACTAGCAAATGTAGCCGTTGATATTGTGATGGATTCTGTGTCAGTCGCTACTACCTTTAAAGAAACACTGGCAGAAAAAGGAATTATTTTTATGCCTATCTCTGAGGCCATTCAAGAGCACCCAGAATTGGTAAAAAAATATATTGGTTCGGTGGTACCACCGACCGACAATTTTTATGCTGCCTTAAACTCTGCTGTATTCTCAGACGGATCTTTCTGTTACATTCCAAAAGGCGTTCGTTGCCCTATGGAATTATCTACCTACTTCCGTATCAATGAAGGAGGTACAGGTCAGTTTGAACGTACTTTGGTAGTTGCTGACGAAAGCAGTTATGTTTCGTATTTAGAAGGATGTACTGCCCCACAACGTGACGAAAATCAACTACACGCAGCGGTGGTTGAATTAATTGCTTTAGACGATGCTGAAATAAAATATTCAACCGTTCAAAACTGGTTCCCTGGTGATTCAGAAGGCAAAGGGGGCGTTTTTAATTTTGTTACCAAAAGAGGATTGTGCGAAACCAATGCTAAAATTTCTTGGACACAAGTAGAAACAGGGTCTGCAATTACATGGAAATACCCGAGTTGCATTTTAAAAGGAAACAATTCTGTTGGTGAGTTTTATTCAATTGCAGTTACCAACAACCACCAGCAAGCAGACACAGGTACTAAGATGATTCACTTAGGAAAAAACACCAAGTCAACTATTATTTCTAAAGGAATTTCTGCTGGTAAATCACAAAATAGTTACCGTGGTTTAGTACAGGTTAATTCTAGAGCAGAAAATGCACGTAATTTCTCACAATGCGATTCATTATTAATGGGAAATGAGTGCGGTGCACATACGTTCCCTTATATAGAAACCAAAAATAAATCAGCTCAAATCGAGCACGAAGCGACTACAAGTAAAATTGGTGAAGATCAATTGTTTTATTGTAACCAACGTGGTATAGATACCGAAAAAGCCATCGCACTAATTGTAAACGGATTTAGTAAAGAAGTATTAAATAAGTTACCCATGGAATTTGCTGTAGAAGCTCAAAAACTACTAGAAATAAGTTTGGAAGGAAGCGTAGGTTAAAATTAAAATTTGAACCGTTTAGTCGTTAAACGATTACAATGTTTAAACGATTACACAAATAGAAATTAAACGATTACACATACCAGAAAATGTTAAAAATAGAAAATTTACACGCACAGATAGAAAATAAAGATATTCTTAAAGGAATTAACTTAGAAGTAAAAGCAGGAGAGGTTCACGCAATTATGGGCCCGAACGGTGCAGGTAAAAGTACCTTATCATCTGTAATTGCTGGTAACGAAAATTATGAAATGACTTCTGGTTCTATTGAGTTAGACGGTGAAGATATTAGCGAATTATCTCCAGAAGAAAGAGCGCATGCAGGAGTATTTTTATCGTTTCAATACCCAGTAGAAATCCCTGGTGTTACAGTTACCAACTTTATTAAAACGGCTATTAACGAAACTCGAAAAGCAAAAGGCTTAGAAGAAATGCCAGCCAAAGATATGCTTAAGAAAATTCGTGAAAAATCAGCATTATTAGAAATTGATCGTAAATTCTTATCACGCTCGCTAAACGAAGGATTTTCTGGTGGAGAAAAAAAACGTAACGAAATTTTTCAATTGGCTATGTTAGAACCTAAACTAGCTATTTTAGATGAAACAGATTCTGGTTTAGATATTGACGCTTTACGCATTGTTGCCAACGGAGTTAATAAGTTAAAAACGAAAGAAAATGCCGTGGTAGTTATTACCCACTACCAACGTTTATTAGAATATATTGTTCCTGATTATGTACACGTTTTACACGATGGAAAAATCGTTAAAACCGGTGATGCTTCTCTTGCTTTAGAGCTAGAAGAAAAAGGGTACGATTGGATAAAAGAAGAGGTAAATAGTTAGAAAGGTTGAAAAGTAAAAAGTGAAAAATGCCCACAAAACAAGCATCTTTTCAACTTTACAAACTTTTATACTTTATAAACTTTACAACTAAAAACAATGGAGTTGAGAGAAAAAATATTATCATCATACGTAGCTTTTGAAGACAGTGTAAACATCAATTCAGATTTACATGACATAAGAGCAAAAGCCTTCCAAAATTTTGAAAAACTAGGCTTTCCAACAAAAAAACTAGAAGCTTGGAAATACACTTCTTTAAATTCAGTTTTAAAAGAAGATTACAGCATCTTTCCAGACAGAGATGTTTCTGTGGCATTTGCTGACGTAAAGAAGTATTTCATTCACGAAATAGACAGTTATAAAATTGTATTTATTGACGGAAAATACAGCTCTTTTTTATCAACAACTACGCATGATGGAAAAGACGTTTGTTTACTATCTGCTGCCTTTTCAAAAGACAAATACAAGCCTCTTATTGAAAAATATTTTAATAAAATTGCCAAGCAAGATAATTTAACCTCACTGAATACTGCTTTTGCTACCGAAGGAGCATATATTCACATCCCTAAAAATATCGAGGTTGAAAAACCTATTCAGATAATTAATTTCACTACAGGTAAAGAGCATGCCACCATGTTACAACCTCGTAACTTAATTGTTGTAGAACAAAATGCACATGTTCAAATTATAGAACGTCACCAAAATCTTAGTAATAATGCTGTATTAACAAATTCGGTAACCGAAATTTACGCTGATACTCATGCTACCGTAGATTATTATAAGATTCAAAATGACACTAATGAAGCTTCTTTGGTTGACAATACCTATATTGAGCAACAAAAAGAAAGTACTTGTTCTGTACATACGTTTTCTTTTGGTGGAAATATTACCCGAAACAACCTAAACTTCTACCAAAAAGGAGAACACATTAATTCTATCTTAAAAGGAATTACCATTATTGAAGGAAAACAACATGTTGACCATCATACTCTAGTAAATCATATAGAGCCTAACTGTGAAAGTCACCAAGACTACAAAGGCATTTATGCCGATCGTTCTACAGGAGTATTTAACGGTAAAGTTATTGTTGAAAAAGAAGCACAGAAAACCAATGCATACCAACAAAACAACAATATTTTAATAAGCGACAAAGCAACCATTAATGCAAAACCTCAATTAGAAATTTTTGCTGATGATGTAAAATGCTCTCATGGTTGTACCATTGGTCAGTTAGACGATCAAGCATTGTTTTATATGCAACAAAGGGGTATTCCTAAAAAAGAGGCCAAAGCTTTATTAATGTATGCATTTGCAAATACCGTTTTAGAAAGTGTTAAAATTCCTGAAGTAACCAAAAGAATTACCAAATTAATTGCCAATAAATTAGGTGTAAATATAGGTTTTGAATTATAATATGATTTTTTTTCTATCTTTATAGAAAAACATTTATTATGAACAAAACTATTAAATCAGTATTATTAATTGCTGGTATTATAATTCTAATCTATGGAATTTATACACTTATCCAGCCAGAAGCTCAAGTTTCAATCGGAGATGTAGACTTGGTGAAAGCTCAAGACAACACCAACTCATACATAACTATTGCTGTTGGTATTATTGCTATAGCAATTAGTTCTTTAGCTGGAAAGAAATAAAGAGCGTATGTTTCTATTAACAAAAAAAGCCACTTTTTTAAGTGGTTTTTTTGTTAATTAACTTTTTTTTGTAATGATTAGATAAAACGTTCGTCAAAGTTGGTATACTAATTTTTTTTGAAATGCGAAAAACAATTATCCTAACTTTTTTACTTCTTTTTGTAAGTATACAATCCCAAGCACAAACCGATGTGTATAATGCGCTGCTTAAAACGTATGTTGACTCCGAAGGAAACATAGATTATAAAGGATTAAGAAAAAATCGCGCTGTTCTAGATATTTACATTAAACACTTAGAAAATACCATACCAAGCAATAAATGGTCGTCTAACCAAGCGAAAGCTTTTTGGATTAATGCCTACAATGCCTACACTATTAAATTAATTGTAGATAGTTATCCCTTAAAAAAGATTACCGATATAAAACGTAAAGGAAGAAATGCTTGGAAAATTCCTTTTGCTTCGGTTGGTAAAAAACTATATTCGTTAGATTATATTGAACACAAGATACTTCGTAGATGGCATGACGATCCAAGAATTCATGCAGCCTTAAATGCAGCCTCTAAATCTGGTCCTCGTTTCCCCAACTTTGCGTTTACTGAAAAAAATATAGAAGATAGTTTAGAAAAGCTGATGAAAAGTTTTATCAACGACCCAAGCAAAAATAAAATTTCTTTAACAAAGTTGGAAGTTTCAAAGGTGTTTCAGTGGTATCAAGAAGATTTTACGGTTCAAAATACTTTGGTAGATTATATTAACAAGTACTCAGATATTAAAGCTAATGACAATGCTGAAATTATTTACTTAGAGTACGATTGGAATTTGAATACCAAATAATATTCCCTTTTAATAAATACATATATCAATATTCCCTAAACAGAAGAAACTGTAGGCTTCCCCTTTTTAGGACACCTTAAAATTCGACAAATAATTATTATTTAGGTCAGATTTGATGAAGAATTTAAATTCTTCATCAAATCTAGGCATATATTCTTTAGGTGATTTGTTACCTAAAGATTGATGTAGATGATTAAAGTTGTAATCTTCTCTCCATTGATTACTTATCTTTTGAAGTTGGTAGCTATCATTAAAATAATAAGCATCTAGTATATCCTCTCTAAAGAAGCGATTAAAACGTTCTATATATCCATTTTGCATTGGTTTACCTGGTTGTGTGTATCTAATTTCTATAAAGTTCTTTTTACACCAGTTCATAAATGTTTTTGAGATAAACTCAGGACCATTATCACATCTTACATACCTAGGTGTTCCAATTTCTTCTTTTAAATATTCTAATGTTTCTACAACCGCTCTTGCTGGATAAGAAAGTCCAGCGTTAATGGCTATTGCTTCTCTGTTACAGTCATCGATCACGTTAAAAATACGCACTTTCCTTCCATCAGTAAGCGCATCACTCATGAAATCCATACTCCAACACTCATTTAATACATTAGGTACTTCTAAGTGTTGTTCTATACGAGCAACCAAGCGTTTTTTATATTTACGCCTCAAACTAAGTTTCATTTCACGATACACTCGTAAAACACGTTTTCTGTTCCATTTTAGACCTTCACGACGAATCTTGTAATAATATTCATCAAAACCACGAGTAGGATAGGCTTCTGCTAGCTCACTGAGTTTATCAATAACTTCACTATCATCCCTTTTACTCTTGAACGTGTAAGTCCTACAACTTTACAAGCACGTATTACAGGTACTAAATACTCTTTGACCAAATAGTTTACTCGAGCTCTTTTGTCGGAAGGTCTTAAAACTTTTTTGATAAGATGTCTTTTAGCATCTTATTATCAAGACTTATATCCGCATACATCTGTTTGAGTCGTAGATTCTCAGCTTCTAAGTCTTTTAGACGTTTGAGTTCCTGCTTTTCCATGCCGCCGTATTTCTTGCGCCAATAATAAAATGTACTCTTATCAATACCTAATTCTCTGGATAAATCTCCTACAGATCTTCCTTGTTCATTCTCCTTGAGAGCCTTAATGATTTGACTCTCGCTAAATTTGCTGCTTTTAATAATGACAGTTTGAAGTTAAAGTTAGTAAATTCGAATTTATAACTGTCCTGTTTTTCGGGAAGCCTACACCAGAATTCAAAAGAAATTACAATCAGAAGGCTTTGTTTATCGTATTTCCTACATTGGTAGATTAATGCAGCAAATGGGATTAAAAAGTATTTTAAAGCAGAAACTTGTTATAACTACCCAATCAAAACACGATAATCCAGTAGCTAAAAATATACTTAATAGAGATTTTACAAGTACTCAAATAGGTCCAAAATGGGTATTTGACATTACTTATATCCCAGTAGGTCAACGTTAGAACTACTTAACAACCATTATCGATTTAGCAGATCGTAAAGTAGTGGGTTGGACTTTGAGTGAAGATATGACCACAGAAAACACCGTGTATCCAACTTGGATTAAAGCTCGAAATACACGTGCTATTGAAAACAATCTTATTTTTCATTCCGATAAAGGAGCCCAATACACCTCTAATAAAATAGTTCGACTATTAAATATCAATATAAAAGTAATACAAAGTATGAGTAGAAAAGGTAATTGTTGGTATAATGCATTAGCAGAATCCTTTTTTAAAACTATTAAATATGAATACCTAAATCAATATCAATTTGAAAACCATCTACATCTTTATCAGTGTTTCGAAAGATATATATTGTGGTATAATACAGAAAGAATACATTCAGCTTTAGGATATATGACTCCTTTGGAAATGGAAAGAAAATTAACAGAATATAAATATAAACAAGTGGCTTAGAAAAATTGTACCAAACTTAGTAGGTAGTCCACATCGTGACTATAAGGTAATAGGCTCAACTGATATTGGGTATAAGTCTTAAAAACTACTTTTTTAATCATTCTTAAAGTTAATAACTAACTCTATCAATAACAAAAAAGACTGCCTTTTCAGACAGTCTTTTTTTATGAAGCAATGGTATTATTTGCCTTATTCGTTCGAACAATAGCTTGTTCGTTTTTCCAATCAATCCATTTTTGCCCCTTCATACGACGCATCATATTATCAATCGTACGCATAATAAACACATTGTAAATAGCTTTTCCTAAATTTTTAGGGTTACGAGCAATAGCACGCAGACTCATCGAAAAACCTGGTGTTATATAACGCATATAATGCCAGTATCCTTCAGGCATATACAACACATTTCCATGCTCTAATTCAGCAACATACCCTTTGGCATTTTTAAGCGCAGGCCACTTCTCAAAATCAGGATTATTAAAATCAATATCTTCACGAGTAATTAAAGAATGCGGAATTTTATACAAGTACTTGTTTTGCTTTTGATCAAACAAAATACACTTCTTCTTCCCTTCAAAATGAAAGTGAAAAATGTTTGCTAAATCAATATCATAATGCATAAAAGTGTACGAATCACGCCCGCCAAAAAACAACATAGGCAAGCCTTTCATTAAACGCAAGCCAAAATCAGGAAACGTGAAATCTTTTTGCAATTGCGGCACCTCTTTTAAAATATTCCACAAGAAAATTCGGAATTTTGTAGGCTCACGTTTTAATAAATCTACATACTCACTCATTTTCATAGTAGCATGAGGTTCGTTAAAACCATCTTTATAATCTACAGGCCTATCATCGTATAAAGGAACTGTTATATCACCCGCAACCTCTTTCATATAATCTAAAGACCATTTGTTGTATGCTGGCCAATCTTCGATAAAACGTTCAATTACCACAGGCTTTTGTGGCTTAAAGTAATGTTTGATAAAGTCTTCTTTGGTAATGGTTTCTACTCTATCAATTGGAGAAAGATTTAATCCCATGACTTGCTATTTAAAATGGCAAAGTTAAGAAATTGTTACGACGTTTTTATTCTTAAATTCGTGCTATAAAGCATTAAAGAAATGATAGAGTTGTCAGAAGAATTTTGGAATAATAAATATCTAACCAATAAAACAGGATGGGATTTGGGAGCAATCTCCAATCCGCTAAAAGAATATAGCAATCAATTAGCAGATAAGAACCTTAAAATTTTAATACCAGGAGGCGGAAACTCGTACGAAGCAGAATATTTATGGAACAAAGGATTCAAGGATGTTTTTGTAGTCGATATTGCTTCAGCACCTTTACAAAGAATTCAGAATAGAGTTCCAAACTTTCCGAAAGAAAATTTGATTCACGCTAATTTTTTCGAGCTACAAGGAACTTTTGATTTGATTATCGAACAAACTTTTTTCTGCGCTATCGACCCAAAACTACGTCAAACGTATGCCCAAAAAGCACACCAATTATTAAGAGATAAAGGAAAACTAGTTGGATTATTGTTTGATGCAGTATTAAATAAAGACCATCCACCTTTTGGAGGAAGTAAAGAAGAATATGAAAAATATTTCACACCGTATTTTACAGGAAGTATGCAACCTTGCTACAACTCATCAGAAGGTAGAAAAGGAATGGAGTTGTTTGTTAACATGATAAAAAAATAAGGACATTTAAAAAATAATTGAAAATCGTCATTGCGAAGGAGTTTACGACTGAAGTAATCTCATTTTCGACAAAAAAGATTACTTTTTCGAAACATCGGAATCGCAATGACGTTTGTAAAATATTAAGCTCTTATTTCTTTCGCCTCTTTCTTTTTTTGTTCGTTACGCTCAATCTTATGGTCAGGTCTTGTCCATTTTGGTTTCTCACCTAACGATTGGTATTGTGAGTTTTCTGCTTCAACAGATGCTCTTTGTTCATGCTTAAAGAAAGGCTTTTGCGTGTTTAAACCTAAGTCTTTAAACATTTTCATATCCTCGTCAATATCGGGGTTCGGAGTGGTTAATAATTTATCTCCTGCAAAAATTGAGTTTGCTCCGGCAAAGAAACACATTGCCTGACCTTCTCTACTCATTTGCGTTCTACCTGCTGACAAACGTACTTGAGAATCTGGTAAAACGATACGAGCAGTGGCAACCATACGAACCATTTCAAAAATGTTTATAGGTGGCTGCTCTTCTAACGGAGTACCTTCAACTGCAACTAAGGCATTGATAGGCACAGACTCAGGATGTGGAGAGAAACGAGTTAAGGTTTCTAACATTCCAGCTCTGTCTTCTAACGATTCTCCCATACCAATAATACCCCCAGAACAAACCGTTACATTGGTTTTTCGTACATTTTCAATCGTATCTACTCTATCTTTAAAAGCACGAGTAGAAATTACATCGTCGTAATACTCTTCAGAAGTATCAATATTATGATTGTAAGCATACAAACCAGCTTCCGCTAAACGTTTTGCTTGGTTTTCGGTAACCATACCTAAGGTACAGCAAACTTCCATATCTAGTTTATTAATAGTACGTACCATTTCTAACACTTGGTCAAACTCTGGTCCGTCTTTTACATTTCTCCAAGCAGCACCCATACACACTCTTGATGAACCACCTTCTTTAGCACGTAAAGCTTGCGCCTTAACTTGGTTTACAGTCATCAAATCATTTCCTTCTATATCGGTATGGTAACGGGCTGCTTGCGGACAATATCCACAGTCTTCAGAACATCCACCAGTTTTTATAGAAATTAAGGTACTTACTTGTACTGTATTCGGGTCATGGTATTTTCTATGTATCGTTGAAGCTTCGTACAAAAGCTCCATTAGAGGCTTATTGTATACTTGTAGAATTTCTTCTTTCGTCCAATCGTGTCTGATTTCGTTCATAAATAGGTGTTGTTTGTGCGGTAAAAATAAAAAATTCCGCCACGAAAGCGGAATTTTATGAGTCTTATTTTTCTTCGGAAGGAGAATCGCTTTTGTCGATTACTTTTGTGTGTTTTTTGCAGTAATTAAAACAGAAACGGCATTTCCACCAAAACCAACTGCATTGACCAATATTTTGTGAAGTTTTTTTGGTTTTTGTTGAGGTGCAGCAAAAGGAACTTCAATTACTTGTTGATGTTGTAACATGAGTAGGGCCAATTCTAAACTCAACAAGCCAGAAGCACCGAATGTATGACCGAGTTTCCATTTATTAGTGGTTAAAAACGGTGTTTTTTTAGAAAACACTTTTTGAATCGCATTAATTTCTGATTGGTCTCCTTTAATAGTTCCTGGTGCATGCATTACAATCGCATCAATTTCATTTGGTGAAATAGTACCCAACGCCATTTTCATTGATTTCTGAAAACATTCAGCGTCGGTTGTTACCGAGGTGTTGTGTTGTAATATCTCTGTTGCATACCCAACCCCTTCAATAAAAGCGATGGCATTTTCTTTATTCCCTCTTTCTAAACAAAATACCGAAGCCCCTTCGCCTAAAACCATCGTGTTTTTGGTTTTAGTAAGGTCAAAAGATTTACATGGATAGTTACTATTTTCTTTCGTATACACTTTTAGCGCTTGCATTTGCGCAATGGTGAAATTGGTTAAGGAAGCTTCGCTGGCACCGATCATAAATTTTTCTGACATTCCCGATTGTAACCAAGCAATTCCATTAAGCAAAGAATGCAATCCCGTCGAACAAGTAATAGAATGTGAAATTTCTGGTCCGTTACTCTGTAAATCGTGTGCAATCCATGAAGAAATATTACCTAAAGTAGTAGTAGGAGAACTTAAGGTAGATGATTTTCTTGTTTTTAAGAACTCCTTATGGTATTTTTCAAATAGCGAGGTAGCTCCGCGAGAAGAACCGATATTAATTCCGAAATTATCTGAAGACTTCCAGTCAGTTTGTTCCATTGCTTTTCTAGCAACAAAAAGTGTATATACAACCGAAGGGTCTAAATTTTTATACTTAGAATCAGCATTTCTTACATTTTCAATAGCAGATTTATCTTCATCGGTTAATTGTGCTACCCAAGCTTTAGAACCTTCAAATTCTTTACTACTTAAAAAATGTTGATTGTTTAGGTAGTTTTTCCATATTGTCTCCGGAGTGCTTCCTAAGGCAGAAACTGATGCAAAAGATGTTATTGAGATAAGGTGTTGCATTTTTTTCATTTTTGTCATGCTGAATTTTATTTCAGCGTCACCTAAAATTAATTATCTACTGTTTTGAAAGTAGAATTTATGGTTCTTATTAGGTTTAATTTCCATTTTTTATACTTGCTTAAGTTGCTTTTCCCTAGATATACCCTGAGTGATCTTATGAAATTCTTTAAAATAAATTACATCTTTTTAGATTAATTTTTTTTTGCTAAATTGAACCCAGTATTGTTTAATGTTTATATACGCTGCTTTTTAGATTAATTGTGGCACCAATACTAAAAGTTCCACGATACTTATTGATTATTATATAAACATAATTTTTCCCCAGTTTTTGATATATCCCCCGAAATCTCTCGACATGCTTAAGAAGCAAAAATAAAGGTAAAATCAAGTATTCTAAAAGAAAATGGAAACATTTTCTTACGACAAGGATTATTAAATTATGAATGAGCGAGAGCAAAAAAAAATTTCTAGAAGAAAAAGGTTGTGGTTCACTCCATTAACAGGTTGTTTGGGGGTTTTTATATCAATTTTTTTACGTATTAAAGCGGTATTTTTTGGTGCACCAAAAATAATTAGCAAAGCTACTCCTTTTGAGTATGCCATTGAACAGGCGTTTAAAAACGAAACAGTGATTGAAAATTTAGGACAGTCTATCGAAAAATATGGAACTCCATCAGGAAATACTTCGATTACAAGTGATGGAGGAAATGTTGATATTTCTATTCCGATAAGAGGAGATAAAGGGGAAGGTACGCTAATTGTTAAAGGAATTAGGGTGAATGGAGAATGGGTTTATAAAGATTTATATGTTGTTGTTACAAGAACCCAAGAAGAAATTAATTTATTGGAAAAAGAAAGAGCTTTAGAGACTGTTTAGAATCTTTGTAATAGTTGTATATATTCTCTCAAGTTGGTCTTCTGTAATTACATAAGGCGGTTGAATATAAATGGTATTTCCTAACGGGCGTAAGAAAACACCTTCGTTCATAAACGATTGTAAAAGTTGATCTCGTAAGGTACCGTAACGACCTGCATTGGTGTTTAAATCAATAGCCAAAATAACGCCTTTATATCTTACCGAACTTACTTTTGAATGCTTTTCGATTTTCTTAGAAAATTCTTTGTGAGAACTTGAAATGTACTCGATATTATCTTGAATTTCTTGTGTTTTTAATAACTCAATGCTTGCCAATGCAGCACTGCAGGCTATTGGGTTCGCAGCATAGGTATGACAATGAAAGAAACCTTTGGCAATGTCATTGTCTAAAAAAGCAGCATAAATTTCTTCCGTACACGAAGTAATGGACATAGGAACCAGTCCAGCTGTTAACGCTTTACTTAAACATATAATATCTGGTTTGGTAGCGACTTCGTCAGAAGCAAAATAGTTGCCAGTTTTTCCAAAACCAGTCATCACTTCATCAGCAATAGTTAAAATGTTATTTTTCTTACAAATCGCTAAAATAGTATTCAAATCTGCTGCTTTGTGTATTTTCATCCCGGCAGCTCCTTGAATTAATGGTTCATAAATGAATCCTACGACGTTATTTTCTGAAATTATCTGATGTAATTGCTCAGCAATAATCTCGTTATTCTCTCCGTTTGGAACAGGAATACGTTGAATATCCATTAAAAAATCTTCGAACGGACCGTTATATACCGATAATCCAGAAACGGACATCGCTCCAAAGGTATCTCCGTGAAAACCATTTTCAAAAGCAATAAACGTAGTACGCTTTTCACCTTTGTTAAAATAGTATTGCAATGCCATTTTAATACCTGCTTCTACCGCAGTAGAACCGTTATCGTTAAAGAAAATTCTGTTTTGATTCTTCGGAAGAATTTTTATCAATTCTTCCGATAATCTCACTGCAGGCTCGTGCGTAAAATCGCTAAACATTATTTGATCTAATGTTTGCATTTGTTGGTAAACACGACTGGTAATAAAATCATTACAGTGCCCAAACATACAGGTGTACCAAGACGAAATAGCATCAATATATTCGTTACCATCTTCATCGGTGAGTATGCAACCTTTTGCTTTTACAATTCCTAAACTGTCGGGATGTGTTTGGTGTTGTTTTAGCGGATGCCACAAATGTTTTTTATCGCGTTCTTGTAAGCTCATCTATTTTGTTCTTTTGAAAAAGAGCTGTCAAATGTACAACAGAAATACATAAAACCACCCCGAAATAGGCAATAAACAATAGCCACATAATCGAGGTAGCAAACAATTCAGAAAAAAATGTCGGGAAAAGCAAAAAGGCTTCTGAAGTGAGTAAGAAAACGATATAAACAACCCAGATACTTTGACGAATTTTTGTACCCAATTCCATCCAAATAAAAGGAAGGTACATCCCTAAGAAAAGAAAATGCAACCAAGCAATGAGCATAAATCTGTTCGTTATAACTAAGTTCGAAAAGTAAGGAATGCTGCCAAAACAGTTTAGGATTCCGATAAACAAGAGAGTTCCAAAAAACAATTGATATTGTAATTTTTGATTTGAAAATGATTTTTTAAGTTTTAGGAAAAACAAGAACAGCGCTATGGAACCAATACTTCCTACAATTTGAATAGCCAAATGATTGAAACTGTATTGTAATGAATGCGCATACAAAAGTGTAATAGCACCCACAAGTAAGCTCATTTGTTTTTTTGTTAACCGAATGGTTGTTTTTTGAAAGAGTATGGCAAGCATCCAAAGAAAAAAGGAACCGAAATACTGAAAGTGTAAGTAGAAGAAAATAGCTTGTTCGTACCAAGGAGAAGCTTGCATTTTAAGAGCCATCAACGGACCTAGCGCATACGGACCAATAGAAGATATAAAGTGAAAGATACTACCTGTTTTAATTAAGATTAGGTCTGATTTTTTACCTACTAATCGTTTCCACAACCTTATAACAAGACAATAACTTATCCATAAGTGTAGGGTAGAAAATGTAATCGTAACCAAGGCATATCCTTGTATGATAAATCCGACTAACAAAACAGCTACACAAACTTGCAATGCAAGATATAATCGATAAGAAGTTGTATCGATTCCGTTCGTAAATCTGGTAAAAAGCAGTACAATCAAAGCATTGAACACAAAACCCAATAACATAATGTGAGAATGGGAGTGCAATACAAACTTAAAAGGAAAGTTAGCAATACTTCCTGTAAAAGCATAACGCAAAACGAGCCCTATGATACCTCCTAAAAAACCAAAAAGCAACGGGAAAGACCAAAGATGTTTTGCGGTAATAGCTTTCATTTATAAGTTGGGTTTAAATAATTCAGCGTATTCTTTAATGACATTTTTATCGAAATAAGGCTCTTCTTCAATACGTCCAATTACAGGAGCACCTGTCATTTTTTTGATACTATCTTCGGTGGTTTTATGTTCGTTTCCAGAAAAAATTAGCGAAACATCAAATCCTTTTTCTTTTAGTAGGTTAACGGTTAATAAGGTGTGATTAATACTTCCTAAATAATGACGAGAAACTACGATAACCTTATAATTAGGTTTTATAAGGTCTAATAAAGTGTTTTTAGTATTCAGCGGAACTAATAAGCCGCCAGCACCTTCAATAACCAAATGATTTTCAGTGGTTGGCTCTTTTATATTGTCGATTTCAATAGTAATTCCGTCAATTTCAGCGGCAGCATGCGGACTCATAGGGGTTTGTAGCGCGTATGCATTTGGGTGAAATACAGTTTTTGAATTAGAAATTAGTTTTTTTACTTTATGAGTATCAGAATAATCTAAGTCTCCTGATTGGATAGGTTTCCAATAATCAGCTTGCAAGGCCTCAGTTACAATGGCTGAAGCGACGGTTTTACCCACCTCTGTTGAGATTCCTGTGATAAAATACTTATTCATTTAAAAATTGTTTTACAATCGTTGCAAATTAATTTCTTGCTTTCAAAAAAAGGAAAAAGCATAAAAAAGATGTTTTTACGCTGTAAATCGGCAACTAATATGTTGGTTGAATTACATTTAGGACAATGAATAGCACTCCCATTTTCATCTTTTACGTATGCTCTTATTTCGTTATAGATAGCAACCGCTTTTTCTAAATCATTATTATGTACTAGCAACTTTACTCCACCAATGGCTTGACTAATCAAGGGGTCAGAATCAATTGTTTTTTCGTCCATCAACATGGTTCTGATATTTTCAGAATCTAACTTAGCCTTTATCACTTGTGCTTCAGTAGAATATTCGAATACCGCTAAAATGGTGTACGTATCTTGCATTATATTTTTTGAACAAAAGTAGCAAGGTTCTCTAAAACATGGGTAATTTCTTTTTTAGAATTGTAGGTATGTAAGCAAAAACGCAAGCGTTCTTCACCTTTAGGGATAGTAGGTGATAAAATGGGCTTCACATCAAAGCCACGCTGCTGCAATTGCAAAGCCATATTTTTTACATGCTCATTTCCTGAAATAATACAGCAATGAATGGCAGAAGTACTCTTGATAAAGTTTAATTGCAATCGATTAGACTCTGCAATAAAATGTTGAATGTTTTGTCGAAGCTGTTTTTTAGAATTGCTAATGGCTAATTCATCGTATGCACTTTTTATAGTAGCTATCGCATGAGGAGGCAACCCTGTAGTGTAAATAAAACTGCGAGAAAAATTAATGAGATACTGTTGTAGTTGTTTGCTTCCTAATACAGCAGCGCCATGGCATCCTAAGGCTTTTCCGAAGGTAATAATTCGAGCAAAAACAGCCTCTTCAAGCTGTAGTTCTTGAATCAACCCGTAGTTAAAAACACCTAAGGCATGTGCTTCATCGACAATGAAATGTACATTCGCATATTTCTTAATTACTTTAGTCATTTCTACTAAGTCAGGAGAGTCTCCATCCATAGAAAAAACAGCTTCGGTAACTACATACACTTCTGAACTATCAAATTCAACAAACCGAAGTATTTTTTCTTCTAAGTCTTTTATGTTATTATGTTGAAACTTAAAAGATTTTGCATTCGATAATTGAATTCCGTCTCGTATGGATGCATGAATGAGCTCATCATACAAAATAACATCACCCCGTTGAGGTATCGAAGCAAAAAAGCCAATATTTGCATCGTAACCAGAATTAAAAATTAAAGCCGTTTCTGCATGGTGAACCTTGGCTATCTGTTTTTCAACGGTTGTATATAGTTTGTGATTTCCAGAAAGTAAGCGAGAGCCTGTAGCGCCGTTCACTTTTATATTATTGTCAACTAGAAGCTGCTGTGTGTTGTTAAAAATAACGTCAGATTTCGCAAACCCTAAATAATCATTTGAAGAAAAATCAACAAGGGAATTTTCTTCACCAAGTTCCCTCAAAGAGTATTGTGCTACTCTTTGTAAAATTTTTTGTTGTAGTTTTTTAGGAAATTGCATGGTATAAAAATAAAAAAAGACTCACGTATTGGTAAGTCTTTTTTGCTCCCCCTCTTGGGCTCGAACCAAGGACCCTCTGATTAACAGTCAGATGCTCTAACCAACTGAGCTAAGGAGGAATGTTCATTTAGAACAATATATATGTATTGTAGAAATTATCGGCTTCTACGTTGCCTTTTGCTCCCCCTCTTGGGCTCGAACCAAGGACCCTCTGATTAACAGTCAGATGCTCTAACCAACTGAGCTAAGGAGGAATTTAAAACATACTTGTCTTAAAATGCGAGTGCAAATTTAAGGTGTTTTTTTATATCTGCAAATTATTTTTACAAAAAGTAGGTAGAAAATTTTTCATTTCTGAATTTTAACAAATTATTTTTCAAAAAAGGGGCGTTTAATTAGAATTTAACAAAAACAAAATACACTTTAAGAAGTTTAAAATTAGACTAAAAAGGAACGGTATTTTTCGTAAAAGTTGTACTTTTGTCACCATTATTCTTATAGATAGAAAAGTATAACAAAATATATGGACAAGTTTTCGTTCTTAAACGCAGCACATGCAGGTTTTATAGGTGATTTGTATGAACAATATCAAAAAAATCCTGATGCGATAGAACCAAGTTGGAGAAGTTTTTTTCAAGGGTACGATTTGGCTAATGAGAAGTATTCTTTAACAGATGAAGAAGTTTCGGTTGAGGTTCCAGAAGAAGTACGTAAAGAGTTTTTAGTAATCGATTTAATTAACGGTTATCGTACTCGTGGTCACCTGTTTACAAAAACAAATCCAGTACGAGAAAGAAGAACCTATACTCCTACGTTAGATATTGAAAACTTTGGGTTAGATCAATCTGATTTATCTACAGTTTTTAGTGCAGGAGAAATTTTAGGTATAGGACCTAAAAGTTTAGCAGAAATTATAGAATATCTAAAAACAGTTTTCTGTGAAAGTATCGGAGTAGAGTACATGTACGTGCGCAACCCCGATGAATTAAAATGGTGGAACGAGCGTTTAAATAAAAACGCAAACCATCCTAATTATGATGTAGAAGCTAAAAAATACATTCTTACAAAACTAAATCAAGCATCGACTTTCGAAAGCTTTTTACAAACGAAATACGTGGGGCAAAAGCGATTCTCAGTAGAAGGAGGAGAAACCTTAATCTCTGGATTGAGTGTCGCACTAAAAGATGCTGCAGAGTTATATGATGTAGAAGAATGTGTATTAGGAATGGCACACCGCGGACGCCTAAATACGCTAGTAAATATTTTTAAAAAGCCTGTTAGAGATCTCTTTAGCGAATTTGAAGGAAAAGATTTTGAAGACCAAGATATCGATGGTGATGTAAAATACCACTTAGGTTTAACGCTAAGTAAAGAGTATCAAGGTGGACAAAAAATGAAAATGAATTTAGTTCCGAATCCATCACACTTAGAAACTGTTGATGCAGTAGCTGAGGGAATTGTTCGAGCTAAAATAGATAAGGATTATGAAGGAAACGAAAATAAAATATTGCCAATTTTAGTACACGGTGATGCTGCAATTGCAGGTCAGGGTATTGTGTACGAAGTGGTGCAAATGGCACAATTAAATGGCTATAAAACAGGGGGTACCATTCATGTAGTAGTAAACAATCAAGTAGGGTTTACCACCAACTATTTAGACGGACGTTCGAGTACCTATTGTACCGATGTTGGTAAGGTAACTTTGTCGCCAGTGCTACACGTGAATGCCGACCATGCAGAAGCCGTATGTCATGCCATGGAAATGGCAGTTGAATATCGTATGAAATTCAATAAAGATATTTTTATTGATTTATTAGGATATCGTAAATACGGGCACAACGAAGGGGATGAGCCTCGTTTTACCCAACCAAAACTGTACAAAGCAATTTCTAAGCATAAAAATGCTAGAGAGATTTACGCAAACAAACTCATCGCAGAAGGAAGCATTAGTGCAGACTATTTACAAGAAATCACAGAAGAATTTAAGGCACATTTAGAAGTCGAGTTTGCCGAGTCTAAAAAGAAGGAAACGTCTAAAATTCAAGAATTCATGCCAGATGTATGGGAAGGTTTTGTGCGCAAGCAGCTACAAGATATGCTGCAGCCTGTCGATACAACTTATCCGGTAGAAGACTTGAAAGGTATTGCCAGCGTAATTTCAAAAACGCCAGAAGGGCATAAGTTTGTGCGTAAAGCAGAACGTATCTTAAAAGGTCGTGAAAAAATGGTTTTTGAAGACAATTTACTCGATTGGGGTACGGCAGAGAATCTTGCGTATGGTACGTTGTTAGAAGAAGGATATGATGTGCGTATCTCGGGAGAAGATGTAGAAAGAGGAACGTTCTCTCACCGTCATGCCATTATGCGTGATGAAGAAACGTTAGAACGGGTTAACTTGTTAAACACGAATTCGAAGAATAAAGGAGAGATGACCATTTACAACTCTCATTTATCGGAATATGGAGTGTTAGGTTTTGATTATGGATATGCCATGGCAGCACCCAATACCTTAACTATTTGGGAAGCTCAGTTTGGTGATTTTGCCAACGGAGCCCAAATTATGTTCGACCAATATATTTCTTCGGCAGAAGATAAATGGAAGTTGCAAAATGGCTTGGTAGTATTGTTACCTCATGGTTATGAAGGACAAGGGCCTGAACATTCATCGGGTAGAATAGAGCGATTTTTACAATCGTCATCTACCGATAACTGGACCATCGCTAACTGTTCTACACCAGCTAATATGTATCACATATTACGCCGTCAGATGAAGCGTGATTTTAGAAAGCCATTAATTGTTTTCACTCCCAAAAGTTTATTGCGTTTGCCAAAGGCGGTAAGCACTATTGAAGAGTTGGCTAACGGAACCTTCCAAGAAGTAATTAACGATACTATTGATGCATCAAAAGTAAAGAAAATGGTGTTCTGTACGGGTAAATTTTATTACGACTTGTTAGCAGAACGCGAAAAGTTAGGCAGAGAAGATGTAGCTTTGGTTCGTATAGAGCAATTGTTCCCATTACACAATGATAAAATTAAAGAGGCAATGAATCAGTATCCAAATGTAGAACGTTATGTTTGGGCACAAGAAGAGCCTAGAAATATGGGAGCTTGGAGTTATATGTTACAACGTTTTGAATTGGCTAGGTTAGAATGTGCTTCGGAAGAGTATCGTTCGGCACCCGCAGCGGGTTCAAGTGCACGTTTTAAAAGACGTCATCAAGCTATTATTGATAAGGTTTTTGATTAAAAATAAATGCGTTAGGGATTGTAGCAAGCTACCATGTAGCGCGAAAAGCCCGACCCGATAGGGAAACGCCCAACAAAAAGAAATAAAATAATTCAGATATATAAAATTTAGAACTGATGGTTTTAGAAATGAAAGTTCCTTCTCCGGGGGAATCAATTACAGAAGTAGAAATCGCAACTTGGTTAGTTGAAGATGGTGATTATGTTGAGAAAGATCAGCCAATTGCCGAAGTAGATTCTGACAAAGCAACGTTAGAATTACCTGCGGAAGAAAGTGGAATAATCACGTTAAAAGCTGAAGAGGGTGATGCCGTGGCAGTAGGAGCAGTCGTTTGCCACATTGATATGAGTGCGGCAAAACCAGAAGGAGCAGGGGAAGCTAAAACCGAAGCTCCTAAAGCTGAAGAGAAAAAAGAAGCAGCGCCACAAGCAGCACCTGCAAAGGAAACCTATGCTACAGGTACCGCATCTCCAGCAGCCAAAAAAGTGTTGGCTGAAAAAGGGATGAGTGCCTCTGAGGTTAAAGGAACGGGTAAAGATGGTCGTGTAACGAAAGAAGATGCGGTAAAAGCAGTGCCTTCAATGGGAACTCCAGGAATGGGCTCTCGTGGTACAGAACGTAAAAAATTATCAATGTTACGTCGTAAAGTAGCGGAGCGTTTGGTATCTGTAAAGAACGAAACAGCGATGTTAACTACGTTTAACGAAGTAAACATGCAGCCAATTTTCGATTTGCGTAGCGAGTATAAAGAGGATTTTAAAGCAAAACACGGAGTTAGTTTAGGGTTTATGTCTTTCTTTACGAAAGCAGTCGTACGTGCGTTGCAAATGTATCCGGCGGTAAATTCAATGATAGATGGTAAAGAAATGGTGTCGTTTGATTTCCAAGATATTTCTATTGCTGTGTCTGGACCTAAAGGATTAATGGTGCCTGTAATTAGAAATGCTGAGAACTTAACGTTTAGAGGCGTTGAAAGTGAAGTAAAGCGCTTAGCGTTACGTGCTCGTGAAGGACAAATTACAGTAGATGAAATGACAGGTGGTACGTTTACCATTACTAACGGTGGGGTATTCGGTTCTATGCTATCTACTCCAATTATCAACCCTCCTCAAAGTGCCATTTTAGGAATGCACAATATTGTAAATCGCCCTATGGCTGTAAATGGAGAAGTGGTGATTCAACCTATTATGTATGTAGCTTTATCGTACGACCACAGAATTATTGATGGTAAAGAGTCTGTTGGATTCTTAGTAGCGGTAAAAGAAGCCTTAGAAAATCCGGTAGAATTATTAATGGATAACAATCCTACCAAAGCTTTAGAAATGTAGTCGAAAATTTTGACATATAAGTATATGAATCCCGCACTTTTGTGTGGGATTTTTTGTTTGAATTTAATCTCTTGATGCTTGTATCTATGGGATGTTTATTTTTAAAAATTTAAAAATCATAAGTGACTGTTTTAATTATTTACAGTTCTATTTTTATCTATGGCCTAGTTTACTAAACGATCCTCAATAATATTATATCTTAGATCAACATCAAGAGAATCTCCTTTAGTAACTTTTTCCATAAGAATCATAACTCCATCTTTATTAAGTTCTAACACCTCTATTTGGAATGATGGTAATAAATCACTTTTACTTTTAAGGATTCCTTTTATGATTAAATCTTTTGAATCATCAAACTCCCAATTGTGCTCATTCCTTTCTAAACATAAAATTTCAATAGCATTATCTTTTCTTATCTTCATACGAACTGTTAATGTATCTGAAACTTCATATAAGTTGTAGTACTTTTTTGCTCTCTCTTTATTCTTTTTATCGCAATCTAAATTATCTTTTTTATAATTCTCGAATATTTCTATTTGATTATTAATATTTAAAGGTTTGTTATTTAGTTTTCGATGTAAAGATGTAAAAACTATATATGAAATAACATCATAACTATTAATCCCTTTACCTTTAAAATACTCTATTAATTGTGAATCCGTATTATTTATTAAGTATTCATTTCTAAAATGTATACCATAAGTCATATATAAATTGGAGACAGCTTTCTTTTCCTTCTTATTTGCAAAATCATTAAGCTTTTCTTTTCCTAAATCGTATTTAATTTTTTCAAAACTATTATCCAATACTTTTTCAGATTGACAATTTATAAAAATAAAAACAGTACATACATATACATATTTTCTCATATTTTAAATTTGTTAATTATTTACCTTCTTGTATTAAACTGTTGTCATTTATTTTAGTAATGGTTAATTGTCTTTCTTCAGAAGATAATTTTGTATTATTTGCAGAATTATTTGTTACAGAATGGTTATTATTAAGAAACACGCATGTTTTCTTTGTCATCTGGATACGAACTCAATAATAACGGGTTTTAAGAAGCTTCTAATATTTCGATGAATGTGAGCATGCCTCTAAATAGAAGCTTGTTTTTTGTTTAATTAACTGATTATCAATGTAAATTTTTTGTCTTTTTATAAAAAGCATCTTTTTACTATACTACCCTTTATATTTATTATTTTAAAATTAATTTCTAATTGCTTACTCATAACCGCCACTAGAAAGGATTCTAGCGGGAGCCCTTAGTTTAGCATTGTTATTTATATAGAAGTTTTTACTACACTACCCAAAGCTTTAACTCTTTATTTCAACAAAGTCATTATTACCTCCAAAATAGCTACTTCCTTCAGATTTTAAAATTCTCTTATAGACATTAGTAATATGAAAGTTGTTCAATCCTGCTCTCATCTTTGGGTGATATAAAAGTTTTATAACATCTTTATCAATTTGAGAAAGATTTTGATTTAATCTACCCTCAATAACTTGATTTTCATAAAAAATACTGTTTGGATATATTTCAGAACCTGCAGGTATACCAATGCTTTGAGATAACTCTTCCAATATTGTAGAAAGTTGAATATTAATAGGCTGATTTACATCGATAAATATAATTGATTTAGTTATAAAATAATCATTTAAATCAAACTCTATATCTACTAACCCTGTAAATTCCTTATCTACACCTTCAAAAAAATCTGGATTTTCTTTTTCTACTTTATCTCTTTGCCCTAAGTAAATTATTGAATTACATTTAGATTTATCTTTTGTAATATTTATTTCAAACCCACTTTTAGCAGTTAATAAATTAATTTCTTTTATAACTTCATTGATTCTTTTCACTTGCTTTTCATACTCATTATCTCTTGATATATAAAGAAGCATTTTTTTATTCCATTTAATAATACTTCTGGGACTTTCTCCAAACTCTGAATTTAAAGTCACTTCCTTGAAATAATTAAGTAAATCCTTTTCATAATCAGAAAGAAAAACTTTCTCAGAAGGATTTATTATTTTATAGATAAAAACACTTAAACAAATAATTGAAACAAATAAAATCAAATATGAGGATTTAATCATTTTATTATCTTTTTGTACCATCTCGAACTACCATTTGTTATTTTTATAAATAATTCATCAATCTCAAACTTACAACCGAACTTATTAAGGTATGGAGTCTTAATTTGTTTGCTAATCTTTAGCATTCTTGATAATACAGTATCTTTTGAAATTTTTAAGACTCTCGAAATCCCTCGAATACTACAACTTTTCTTAAGTAAACTTTTGATATAATTATCCGTTTTGGGCTTGTAAGCCTGATATTTATAATCTAATTGAAAATATTTTCTACAATCTTTGCAATAAAACCGTTGTAAGTTATTCCGGATTCCTTTTTTGATGTAATTCAACGAATTACACTTTTTGCATTTCATAGCACTTGGTTTTTTTCAGGTGCCAATTTAGGACATTAAGCAATACAAAACCTAGATTTTACAAGCCCTAACAAATTTTTATGATGTCAATGAACATAATATACTGCTCTTTTTGAGCAGTATATTTTATTTAACTTGTTGATTTTTAAAGCTTAAATTTATGTAAAAATAGTAAGTGCCAGTTTAGGACACTACCCAATAAACATGCCATAAAAAAAAGCAATCTAACTTAGATTGCTTTTTTTATTTTATTTCTTGAAGTGCTATTCTACACTAAATGTAATCGGCAAAGTATATCCTACTCTTACAGGTCTTCCTCTTTGTCTACCTGGTTTCATATTAGGTATTTTTTTAGCCACTCTTTCAGCTTCTTGCTTTAATTTCGGGTGGGGTGCTCTAGCTGCTACACTAGTAATAGAACCATCTTTATCTATTTTAAACTGCACATAAATTCTTTTCTTCCCTGGAGTTAATCCTAACTCATTGGCTAGTTCAGCATTAAAATTACGTTGAACGTGTTTTTGTAAATTTTTATTCAAACAAGCTTTCTTTTGTTCTTTTGTACCAGTACATCCAGGAAATACAGGAACTTCTTCGATAATAGCAAAAGGTACGTCTTCTACTACTTCCTCTACTTCTTCTACTTCTTCGATGTCTTCTACGATGATTTCTTCTGACTCGTCGGTTTCAGTAGATTCAATAATTGTTTCTTCAACTTCTTTTTCATCTTCTACAACTTCAATCTTTTCAGGAGCTGGTGGCGGAGGCGTATTTGGCTTTGGTTTTGGTGGTTCAATTTGAAGCTCGATCGTTTCTTCTTCAATTTCTGAAGCCATATCAACGATTCCTAAATCTCCATACTCTTTATCGTATGTTTTATTTTCAATAGCAACATACGTTACAAATAAAGCTAAAACCAAACCTATTTGCATAAAAAGTTTGCTGTAATTCTCTAAGTTTGATTTTGGATTTTTCTTAATTTCCATCCTAAATGTTTTTAATAGTTCGCTAATTTAATTAAATTATTTCAACTTTTACAAGCTTAATCTTTAAATAGCTTTATTTTTCTTAAAAAAAGAACTGTAGATAATGAAAGCTATTAATACTCCTACTGAATTCGCCAGTACATCTAGAAACTCTCCAAATCTGTATGACGTTATGGTGACTTGTAATACCTCAATAATTGTGCCGTAAAAAAAACAACAAAACACGATAGCGTATGTGCTAATTTTTGTTCTTTTCAAAGCTAGTAACCATACTAAGGTTAACACAAAATAGGCAAAAGCGTGTTCTAACTTATCTATGTGATTGATTTCTATAGGAGATTTTCCTAGTTTTACTAAGCTAATAATAGCAATACCAATGGTTATTAGTATTGCTATTATAATTAACTTATCCTTTAACAAGTTCTTGATATTCTTCAGCACTTAACAAGTCTGTTACTTGTGAGTCATCAGATAGTTTTACTTTTATCATCCAGCCTTTTGCATAAGGGTCAGAGTTTACCAATTCTGGTTCGTCTTCTAACGCTTCGTTAAATTCTATTACTTCGCCAGATAAAGGCATGAAAAGGTCTGATACTGTTTTTACTGCTTCTACAGAACCGAAAACTTCTTCTGCTTCTAATTCTTCATCTAAGGTATCTACATCAACATATACGATATCTCCTAATTCTCCTTGTGCAAAGTCTGTAATGCCAATGGTTGCTACACCATTTTCTACTCTAACCCACTCGTGGTCTTTAGTGTATTTTAATTCTGATGGGATGTTCATTCTAATTGTTTTTATTGTATTTTTTAATTTCCTAAGTTATATACTAAATTAATTCCTGCATTAATAGATTGTCTTGGAAAGGTGGTAGAAACTGCATATTCAAACGTTTGATGGTTGTAGTAAAAAGATGCTGTTAAGTTACTACTTAAGTTATAATCTGCAATAAATTTTAACCCGAATAACTTCTCACCTCCTGTAACCTGACTATTTTCTTCATCTACACTTCTTATGAGTGTTAAATTATCTCTCAATGAAATATCTGCTCTTAAATTTATATCTCCTTTTAAGGTTTCTTTCTTTCCTGTAAATCTGGTAACAAATTTAACATCTTTAATCTTATACCCAAGACCTAAAACATATTCTGTACCGTTCACATCTGTTAATGTGTTGTTATTAAAGTTTAAGGTTAATGTTCTATCTCTTCTTACTTCTCCTTTAAATGAAAAGGAATTTTTCATTCTAAAATCTACTTTTACTAATGGTGAAAACTCATCAATTAATGTTGCCGACGAAATTAAGAGTTCTGGTTGATAATTACCAGAAGTATTTGTATTAGTTGACGTGTCTGAATCGTATTGCAAATTATTGGTGTAATTACCAATGGTATACGATGATTTATAACCGTGTGACAGTGTAAATGAACTAAAGTTTTTCTTAAACCATTTGAATTTCATAAACCCGTTGTAACGCAGTGTCCAGTTAGGAAGTGGAATGTTTTTAAAGATGCTTGTACTTGCAGAGTTTGCACTATTACCAGAGTAGGCGGCAATAAAAGCTGGCAACATAGCTTGTTGACCGTTTGTTTTGAATCCTGGGTCGTTGTTTTCTGGACTCGATTCGTTGGTAGCTACTCCTTGTTCTTTAGCGATTCTTGTTGAAATAGTTTCTCTGTAGTCTAAGAAATTTTGGTACAAGGTTTCATTATCGGTAAACATAGTTCCTAACATAAAATGGCTTATGCTGTAGTTTCCTGTTTCAAAAGGTTTAATATTGGGGTCTTGCTCATAATCATCAGGATTGGTTGGGTTTCCTCCTGGTTGCAAAATTACATCTAACTGTTGGGTTAAATTACTTGTTTGAATTCTGCTACCTAACAAATCAATCGTTAGATCTTTGAATGGTTTGATAGAAACAGTATAATCTAGTTTTGTATATCTTGTTCTATTATAGTTTTTACTGTAATAGTCTTCTCCAGAATTTCTTGTTATTAACCATCCATTTTCAATAGCAGTATTTAAAATGTCTGTTTGACTACCAAATACAAATCCGAACGTCGGAGCTAGACTTCCATCGAAACTATTTCTTCCTAAAAAACCTACTGACGGTTTGTACCCTTCTAATAAAGTTCCGTTATTTTGAGTATAGCTAATTTTTCCTCTTTTTACAGAAGTTAGTATATCGTAAAACCCTTTTCCTAATTTTTGTCCAAAAGAGGCTTTCTTCTTGAGCTTAGCTTTCGTTGCCACCTTAGTGTTCCCTAGTGTGGCTGTTCCTTTTTGAGAGGGTGCTTTTTTAGTTCCTTTTAACAGTAATTTATCCAGCCCAAGTATCTTATAAAACCGTCCAAAATCTATATTTGTATTCAAATTATGTGTATTGGCATTTTGAATCATGTTTCCAACTTGCTCTACATAACTTTGCGATCCTGCTTTCCAATCAAAATCGGCATTATACCCATAATCTGCACTAATAAATTTTAAGAACGGAAACTTATCTAATGGCAGTTTGTAGGTTAGGTTTAACTTTTGATGGTAATTGTCGGGTCTTCCAATACTAAAAAACTGATCGTACACCTCTAGGTTTTCATCTTGTCCGAAACTATCATAAATATAATTGTTGGTTGCATTAAAGTTAAGCTGTAAAGACTTTGTTAAATCGAAACCTATGGTATAATCCCAATTAAACAAAAACCTTCGTTGCACCAACTCTGGTTGGGGAGGCAAAGGATTTACAGGGTCAACAATTAAATTTCTTGATTGTTGACTGTTATAATTTCTATCAATTCTTGAGTTTACCGCCAGTGTTTTGGGCAAAGGGCTAAAGTTAAAATCTTTTATAAATTGTAAATACCTGTTATTAAAAGTTTTTGATTTTTTAAAGGGTTCGATAGTAAAAGGAACAAAGTTAAAGTTGTAATTCGCACCTGCCATTACATTTTTATTCTCATACTTTTCGATATTATAGTCTTTATGAAACTCTTCACTATGTGAATACGATGCTGAAAAGTTTTCTACATCGTAAAACTTTGGTTTTTTCTTGCTTTCAGGATTCCTGTTCTTTTTTACGTTAATGAAGCTAATACTTTTTCTTCGCGTATAGTCTTGTGCATTTTTACTATTCGGATTCTTATCAATAGCATCTTTTAATTCTACATCTTGAAACTGAGGGTCGTATTGTGGGTCTCTAAACTCTTCTCCGTAAGTGTAGCTCATAGGTACTTGCATGTTCCATTTTTTAGGCATCATTTTTCCTAACTGAACATTGGTAGCCACACTGTATTGCTTTATCTCTTCGATACTTCTTTGTTGTACACGGTCTTCTACATTACCAAAACCAATGGTAGACATTCTTCCTGCCAACGACACATCTAATACATCTGCCATATTCGCATCGGCGTTTAACACGGCAGCCCACCCCCCTTTGTTATCGAAATCTACGGCACGTAATTCGTTAAACCAAACCTCAACTGATTTGGAGTCTTTTGCTTTGTTTTTTACTCCTAACATTACGGTTCTTACTTGTGCTAAAGTTGGATTTCCTTTAACCAAGATGGTTAAGCCATTAGAACTTGTGGATGAAAAAACATCAGTAAGTGCTGCTCCGTTGGGTCTTTCAATTTTAAGATTTGCCAATTCTTTTAAAGATAATTCTAAATTGTTTTGTTTGGGCAACCAAACATCTTCAGATGTAGCATTTGATGTTGATAAACTTAACGGTTTTTCTATTTGGTAATAATTGTCATTCAAATCAGTACCTAAACGAATAACAGCTACCATATCACCATCGTCAGGAATCCCTGGGGAATCTAAGCCATCTGTATTTTCAGCATGTAAAAACATACGTAGTGTTTTATACCTACGCATATCAATACTAATATTCTTATAAATAGTTCTCACTTCTTCTGAAGGCAAATCAGTTACTTTTAAAGTTACCGATTGTTCGTTTTGGCGTTGAACTCGGTTGGTTCCTTGCAAACGCTCTCGTTGAATTCCAGGAGGTAGTTTATAGCGGTCTTGATTTTGTTCAATACTTACCACCCCTACTTCAAACTTATTTAACTCTTCTGTTTCTAGGGGAATAGAGGTTCCAGAATCAGGTAATGTTTTTGTATAACGACGCCAGTCTCCTCGTACCAATTCTAACTCTCCGAAACGCAATACTACAGGCATTTTAAATTGCGTTAAAAACAGTCGGATAAAACGAATACTATTAAAATCAGTTATGTTATATTTTTGGTCTTCTGTTACGTTTCTAATTGGAATTCTAAATTGATACCATTTCGTAGTTCTTGTTGCCCCGTTTAAGAGGGTTACATCTTGTGTTTTTATGTCGATAATGTGATTTTGACCCAATTGTAAATCTGCCTTATTTAAAGATACCTCGTACTCAAAATAACTGCTTACTGGGTTCATCGTTTGGTCTTTGTTGATATCTTCTGTATCTGGATAGGTGGTAGATGACGTAGGATACGACTCGTCTGACTGACTTGCTGTAGGCGAATTACCTTCGGTACCGTTGTAGTTTTTATAACGAGATAATACTGACGGATTTGTATTTTCTATCGCCCCGCCTCTAAAAAATTGGAAGTTATCACCTGCAGGATCCTCTAATCCTGCAAAAGCAGGGTATTTGGCTCTTTCTTCCTCATCATTCAATCCGTCTAAACCAATATCTTGATTGGTTCTTGCTTCGTTACTCGCATCGAAAGCATATAGTATCGAAGGATTGATGGGTGTATCTCCCCAAATAGAGGAACGAACATTGCCGCCATCATTCTTTTGTCCATCTTCTGGCAACCCATTTTCGTACTGTTTTCTTCCATCTTTTAATATATCTTCTGAAATATTTCCTAGGTTAATAAACAGTTTTCCTACTTGGTTCGTTGGGTCATTAGGATCGATACCAACTGGCAAGCCTTCTTCGTTGGTTATGGAGTAATTTTCGTACGGATCCATTAACCAAAATTGGATATACTCTACGTTTGCTTGTTCAAAATTATTTGTAGTTAACGAACGCATGATACCTCCCCAGCGCTCTTCGGCAGTTACCGTATTTGCATTTTCATTATAATTGTAAGGCCCTCTTTCATCAGGGTAGTAGGCCAAATCTAGGGTTCTAACTAAATTTTGCTGAGTAATGTCTAAATCTGTATTCGGGAATAATTCGTTGTAACGAATTTGGCGTACCTCATCTCTAGATAGTTCATTTTCATCAATATTATCGGGTCTATTTCCACTTCCGTAGAATAATTGATCGATATTATACCACGCTAATTTTCCTCTTTTGTAATTGTACTCCAATCCGAAAGAACCTCCGTTAAAGCCTTGTGATTCGGGTGTGCTAGCTAAAAACCATTGTTGTGGTGAGTTCAAGTTAATGGGTATTTGCGAGGCTTCAAAGTCATCTAAATACGACGTCGCAGTGCCGTCTACATTAATTCCACTTGGAGACCCTGGTAACAAATATGCCATATCTGACCGAACAGAAATATTTGAGGGTACTTCCGTTTCTACAAACGGTAATTTATTGGCTAGTTTCGTTAAATAGGGTACTTCTGAAGAGTAGTTTACATTCAATCCGAACATGATATTGTCTATCGGTTCACCTCCAAAATTTACTTTTGGCGTGATGGGTCTTTCGCTTACATTTAAGAAGGTTCCTCCTACAATAAAATCTTCAGAGAATCGGTGTTCCACATCTATTCCAATAAATGTTTTTCGTTGTTGGTTAAAAAAGGTGTTATTTTCTACAGAGGCATTAATTGGGATTCCTGATGCTTCTAATCCTGGATCTAAAATTTGCACACGACCTAACTGATAATCTACCACATAGTCTACTCCTTCTACCAACTGTCTTCCGCCTGCGGTAACTCTTACAGAACCTCTCGGAACATTAAAAGCTCCTAAAGAAATACCCCTACTGGTTTCTGATTTAAAGTATCCTTTTAAAAAGAATTTATCTAAGTTTTGGTATTCGTTTTTTGCTTGGATTTTGGTAGTTAAGTACAGTTCTTCGAATATATACTTCTCTTGGTCGGCAGGGTTGGTAAGTTCGTCTTTTAAATCGTTTCCAAAAGGTTCGGGTTCTGGGAATAGTACGTATCCTCTTTCAGAGTTTACCGTAATTCCTTCAACGTAATCGAAGAAACCGTCTCCATTAGGAACTGCATACTGACTTTGGTCTAGTTTATCTAAATTTAAAATGCGTAATAACGGACTATCATTTATTCCTGGGGTTTGTGCATTTTGTAGAGTGTTTTGCAAGGTTCCTGTTTCATCGTCTCGATATAATAATTCAAAACGGAAACCATCGCGCTGTAGTGGAAACGCTCCTAAGGCATACACGTTTTTCATCATTAAACGCCAAGTAGGAAATGATTCTCCAAGACTAGTAGCTGTAGCTGTTTCTGGACGTACTGTGTTTAAAATTTCGCTACGCAATAGTTTAACCACTATGTTTGCAGGTGCAATAATTCCATCGTTAGAAAATTCTCCAACTTTAAAAACAGTTTCCCCGCTAGAAGCTCCAACTACAGTATATTCAAATGCAACGGCTAATACTTCCCCATCATTCAGTCGTCTATTTAAAGAGATAAATCCTAATTGAGGATGTAACCTAAATTCGTTGGGTTGCAGCTTTCGGGCATTTTGCAGGTAGGTATAGTTAAATCCTTGTCGCGGAGGCACTCCTATTCCACTAATTGCAGCATCGATGGTGGCTACATCTCTAATTCCTCCTGTAGTTGTTGTTAGTAAAGAACTTAAATTGTTTACGTCATTGTATGGTAAAAATTTAGAATTTACTGAGACTGCTCCGGGTGTTGTCGTAATTTCAGATGGATTTACCTCATTTACGTCTTCAGACTCTCCTAAATCGGCAAGTGCAACGATACTTCGGTAATCGGTTACATTTTGATTTCTGTTGGTAACCCACACTTCTATCCTAGTAATATTAATAGGACTGCTAATTAAGGGGTAATTTTCGAGTGCTTTTTTATAGTTATCTCTAAAATATTGCGACAAGAAAAAATGTCGGTCATTGTCATAATCAGAAGCTCGTAATTCGAAAGGTTCAATGGTTGCTCCGCCTTCGGCAATTACTGTTTTTGATTGTGAGTTCTGTTGTGAAAAAGCCGCTGTTACATAGGTTTTACCAAACTGTAGCTCTGTTTTAACACCAAATAGTGATTGGGCTCCATTAATCAACGTATTTTTAATGGGCATGCTAATATTACCAGCATCAATATTTCTAATAATATCGTCTTCAGTTGGTGCGTACTCTAGCTTAATAATATTTTGAAAATCAAACGTAGATTGTGTGTCATAGTTGGCGGTTACTTTTAAACGTTCACCTACTTTTGCTTGTATACTTGCACTAATTTGTTGGTCGAAATCAAAGGTAAAACTACTTTGGTTTTCTACAGATATTTGAGGGTTTTCGTTGTTTTGGTATACTGCACCTAACTTAATATTTATTTGCCCTGTAGGGTTTACCTCAACGGTATTTCCGCCAAAAATAGACTCAAAAAATTTAGAGTTTACATAGTATTTCGGAAGCAAGTTTTTACGTGCAGCTTCGTTTCCTTTCTTTTTTGGGTTGGTTGCGTCTACTTTTTCTTTGAAATAGTCTTTTAAATCATTTTTAAAACGGTACTTATCATACTCTTTCGGAGTCATAAAAATAGGTGTTCCTAAATAGTAGTCGCCTATTTTTTCAACAATCATAAATTTATTTAAAACCTTATCGTATGTAACAATTGTCTCTGTAGGATTATTTAAGAAAAGACTTCCGTCTTGATGGTACTTAAAATTATACTTAAGTGGAATTACAGTATCTTTCTTGACAGCATTGGTGCTGTCTTTTTGAGTATTCTGTGAAAATGAAACAACACTTACTAGAATTGCAAGTGTTGTGAATAATTTATTCATAACTGATCTCTCCAACCTTTTTATAAGTTTTTTAACGCCTGTTTTATAAGTACTTCAACACTTGCATCAGGTGTTTCTTTTAATAAATTATTAATGACTTTATCAGCTTGCTTCCGTGCAAAACCTAGTACCTCTAAAGCAGATAACGCTTCTTCTTTATTTGTATTGTTCTGTGCTACAGAAACTTCATCAATATCAAACGCTTTTAGCACTTTGTCTTTTAGGTCTACAATAACTCGTTGTGCAGTTTTAGCTCCAATTCCTTTAACTGATTGAATTAGCCTCACGTTTTCAGTGGCAATTGCTTGTGAAACTTCTTGAGATGTCATAGAAGATAACATGGTTCTTGCTGTGCTGGGTCCTACTCCAGAAACTGAAGTTAACAATTTAAAAACTTCTCTCTCTAGTTTCGTTGAAAATCCGTAAAGTGTATGCGCATCTTCTCTAATAGATAAATGCGTGTATAACAATACATTTTCATCATCAGGCAATAATGAATATGTATTTAAAGAAATATGCAGTAAGTATCCTACCCCGTTACAATCTACAACAGCGTAGGTAGGATTTTTCTCTACAAGTTTTCCCCTTATTTGTGTAATCATTCGAGTTTCTTTTCTAATTGCCTAAAATAGACAAAATTATCATCTAAAAAAATTGCTCTATCCTCATTGCGAAACTTTACTTCTTTTTTAGCTTTCATTTCTTTGTTTTGAGCATCTACAACGGCAACGGCTGCCATATTTACCATTTCATCAACACTTGCCCCTAATTGTAAAATATGTACGGGCTTACTCATTCCTAATAAAATCGGGCCAATTGTTTCTACCTCATCAACTGCTTTCATAAGTTTATAGGTAATATTTGCCGACTCTAGATTAGGAAAAATTAACACGTTTGCTCTTTTTCCGTTGAGTTTAGAAAAAGGAAACTCTTTTGCTAGTAATTCAGGATTCAAAGCAAAGTCTGCTTGCAATTCTCCATCTACTACAACATTAGGATAATGACGGTGAATGTAAGAAACGGCTTCTCTAATCTTTGTTGAGCTCTCTGATTTTGAAGAACCAAAATTTGAAAACCCTAGCATAGCAACGTTTGGCTTCATTCCAAACATTTTGGCTAATACTGATGTTAACTGTGTAATTTTGGCTAAGTCTTTTGCTGTTGGATTGATATTGATGGTCGTATCTGCCAAAAACATAGGTCCTTGTTTGGTTAGCATTATATTGGTCGCTGCTACTCTCGTTACTCCATGGTCTTTTTCAATCAATTCTAACATCGGCTTTACTACCGAAGCATAGGGTCTTGAATACCCTGTAATCAACGCATCTGCCTCGCCAGAATTTACCATCATAGCCGCAAAATAGTTGCGCTCACGCATCCATTTTTGGGCTTCTAAAAAAGTAACTCCATTACGTTGACGAGACTTCCAAAATATGACTGCATATCGATTTCTTCTTTCCTCTTCTTCATCTGTTTTAGGGTCAATAATTGGTACATCGGCATCGAAACCTAGTTCTTCTTTCAACTCTAAAATAACCTTTCGTCTTCCTAATAAAATTGGTTTTCCTATTTTTTCTTCATGTACTCGCTGTGCTGCCTTTAAAACATCTAAATGATCTGCTTCTGCAAACACAATTGTCTTTGGATTCTTCTTGGCTCTATTGTGCAATAATCGAATTTCTTTGCTTCCAGTTCCCGAACGATCCATTAACTCTTCACGGTATTTTTCCCAATCTTCAATAGGTTCTTGCGCCACTCCAGAATCCATCGCAGCCTTTGCTATTGCTGGTGGAATTTCATAAATTAATCGTGGATCGAATGGCTTAGGAATAATATATTCTTTTCCGAAAGAAAGACTTACTTCATCATATACAATGTTTACTTGCTCTGGAACCGAACGCTTTGCTAAGTCTGCTAATGCTTGTACAGCGGCTAACTTCATTTCTTCGTTAATTTTCTTAGCACGTACATCTAATGCTCCTCGAAAAATAAACGGAAATCCTAAAACATTGTTCACTTGATTAGGATTATCTGATCTTCCTGTTGCCATAATAATATCGTCTCTAGTAGCAATGGCTAAATCGTAACTTATTTCTGGCTCTGGGTTTGCCATGGCAAAAACGATTGGTTTTTTTGCCATAGATAACAACATTTCAGGACTCACTACATTTCCTTTTGATAGTCCAATAAACACATCTGCGTTTAACATGGCTTCTTCTAATGTATGTACGTCTTGACTCGTCGCAAATTCGGCTTTTTGTGATGATAGGCTCTCTCTATCTTTTCGAATTACCCCTTTACTATCACACATAATTACGTTTTCGCGCTTTGCCCCTAATGCCAAGTACAAACGTGTACATGAAATAGCTGCTGCCCCTGCTCCGTTCACTACGATTTTAACCTTTCCAATATTTTTGTTGCTAATTTCTAGTGCATTTTTTAGAGCTGCTGCCGATATAATTGCGGTACCGTGCTGGTCGTCGTGCATTACAGGAATATCCAATTCCTCTTTTAATCTTCTTTCTATTTCAAAAGCTTCTGGTGCTTTTATGTCTTCTAAATTTATTCCGCCAAAAGTTGGCGCAATTGCCTTTACAGTTTCCACAAACTTATCTACATCTGTTGCATCTACCTCGATATCGAAAACATCAATATCGGCAAATATTTTAAACAGCAATCCTTTTCCTTCCATCACTGGTTTAGATGCTTCCGGACCAATATCACCTAAACCTAAAACAGCTGTTCCATTCGATATTACTGCTACTAAATTACCTTTCGAAGTGTATTTATAAACGTTATTTTTGTCTTTCGCTATCTCTAAACAAGGCTCTGCAACACCTGGTGAATATGCTAACGACAAATCGTGCTGCGTTGCATATTTTTTGGTAGGTACTACTGCTATTTTTCCTGGCTTCGGTTTGGCATGATACACTAGTGCTTCATGCCTTTTTCTAGAATCTCTCATAGGTTCGTTCTTGTTTGTTTGAACCTACAAATATACATTTTGTTCTGACGTGAAAGAATTTACAACCTGATAAAAGTCATATTTTGTCTCTAAATTTCTTGTAATCTTTGCCCGAATGTTAAACCAAAAAGCAAATATTATGAATGCCTTCCAGAGAGAAATTATTGATGAAGAGGTACAATGGGATAAAACAAAAACCATTGTAAGTAAAACAGATGTTTATGGAACCATTTTATATGCCAATGATGTTTTTTCAAATACTTGCGAGTATAGTACGATTGAGTTAATTGGAGAACCTCACAGTATTATTCGTCATCCAGACATGCCTAAAGTAGCTTTTAAAGTGCTGTGGGATGCGCTTAAAAGAGAAGAAAACTTTCATGCCATTGTTAAGAACCTTACTAAAACTGGAAAATATTATTGGGTTATTACCGATTTTACCATAGACAAAGATGAAGAGGGTACTGTTATTGGATATACCGCAAGAAGAAAAGCGGTTCCAGACGGGGTTGTTAAAAAAATAACTCCTATATACAAAACACTTTTAGACATTGAAAAACTAAAAGGAGAGAAAGCAAGTGAAATGTACTTTGAAGCTTATTTAAAAGAAGAAGTGGGTAAAACGTACAATGAATTTGTGGTTGACTTATTTGATGAAGAGCTTTCTAAAGAAGAAGCCGAGAGAATTAAAAAAGAAACTAGTTCTTTTAAAAAAGGACTCAATTGGTTTTTCTTCGGAGAAACAAATCCAAAATAAACCATAAAGACCATAAAACCACCTTCGAGAAGGTGGTTTTATGATTTTATAAAATTAATATTTCTAACCAAGCCCGAAAATTTAGTACGTTTTACTGCCGATTTTTTAAACACTCTACTGAAGGTTTCTTGAGTTAGCTCTTGCCAATCGTGTTTTGTCATTTCTAATAACTCCTGCTGCGGAGCAAATAACGGTTCGTTATGAGGTTTAGAAAAGCGGTTCCACGGACAAACATCTTGGCACACATCGCAGCCAAACATCCAGTCTTCCATTTTCTCTTTAAATGTTGTGGGAATAGCGTCTTTTAACTCAATCGTTAAGTACGAAATGCACTTACTTCCATCAACCGTGTTATTGGGTAAAATAGCTTGTGTTGGACACGCATCAATGCAACGTGTACAACTGCCACAATGATTTGTTTTAAAAGGCTCGTCGTAAGCCAATTCTAAGTCGATAACTAATTCTGCTAAAAAGAAAAACGATCCCTGTTGCTTTTGAATTAATAGCGAGTGTTTTCCGTTCCACCCCAAACCTGATTTTTCTGCCCAAGCGCGCTCTAAAACAGGAGCAGAATCTACAAAGCAACGTCCTGAAACCTCTCCTATTTCATCATTAATGAATTGTAATAATTCACGCAATTTATCTTTAATAACATGATGATAATCTTGACCGTAGGCATATTTTGAAATTTTATAAGTTCCTTCTTGTTGAACTTCTGATGGAAAATAATTATACGACAATGAGATAACCGATTTTGCTCCCTCTACCAGTAATCTAGGATCTAAACGTTTATCAAAATGATTTTCCATATACTGCATCTTACCATGATAGTCGTTTTGCAACCATTGTTCTAAACGAGGGGCTTCTGCTTCTAAAAATTCAGCTTTAGCAATACCACAATCCAAAAAACCCAAACGTGCTGCTTGCTTTTTAATACTATTTGAATAGTGTTGCTGTCGATTCAAAATACTTAATTTTATCAGTACAAAATTACCAAAAGAAAAATTATAATTTTATTCACTTTATATTTACAAATAATTGTTGAAATTTGTAGTTTAACGATTGTGATAACAAACTTCTTTCACCATGAAAAAGATATATAAAATACTATTGGGCATTGTTGTTTTTTTCTTCATCCTTTTAGTGAGTATTCCCTTATTATTTGAAGACAAGGTGATGAATTTGGTAAAAAACACCATTAACAACAACATAAATGCAGAGGTTGATTTTAGTGATTCTAACCTGAGCCTTCTTAGAAATTTTCCGAATATTTCTGTACAACTTTCTAACGTTACCGTAATTAACAAAGCACCCTTTGAAGGTGATACCTTAATGTATGCTAAAGAAGTGAACCTTGCTTTGAAGGCTACCGAACTTTTAAAAAACACCTCAAAGCAATTAAAAATTCAATCTTTTGCTATTGATGAAGCGCTGCTAAACGTGTTAATTGATGAAAAAGGAAATGCCAATTACAACGTTGCCAAGGCTTCAGAAAAAGAAATAACGAATGACGAACCTTCAACTTTTGGAGTATCTATTAATTCGTATGCAATTAACAATTCAATAATAAAATACAACGATAAACAAGGAAAATTACACCTCGAATTAACGAAATTAAATCATACTGGAAGTGGTGATTTTTCACAGTCAAATACCGAGTTAGATACCCAAACTTCTACATTTTTCTCTTTCGGCATGGATGATAATTTATACGCTGAAAATCAAAAAATAGCATTGGATGCTATCGTAGGCATCGATTTTACAAACAGCAAGTTTTCTTTTCTAAAAAACGAAGCTACGTTAAACAATCTTCCACTGGTTTTTGATGGTTTTGTGCAAATAAATGAAAATAATAAAGAGGTTGACATCAACTTTAAAACACCTTCTTCTGATTTTAAAAACTTTTTAAAACTCATTCCTGAAACCTATACGAAAAGTATTGCGAATGTGAATACCACAGGAAACTTTAGCGTTGATGGAAAAATATTTGGAATTATGGACGACAACCATATTCCGAAGTTGGCCATTTCTATGAAGTCAAACAACGCTTCTTTTAAGTATCCTAACTTACCTAAAAGTGTTCAAAACATTCATATTGATGCAGAATTAAAAAACACCACGGGCAAGACCGAAAATACTTTTATTAGTGTTAACGGACTTTCTTTTACCATTGATGAAGATACTTTTTCTGGAAACGGAAATATTTACAATCTAACTACCAATCCAGCAATAAATGCCAACTTAAAAGGGGTGTTAAACCTAGCTAACATCAACAAAGCGTACCCTGTTGATTTAGAAAATGAGTTGAGTGGAATTTTGAAAGCTGATTTGCATACAGAATTCGACATGAAAGCTATTGAAAACAATACGTTAAGTCGTATTAAAAATAACGGAAAAATGGAAGTAAGCGACTTTATTTTTTCTTCAGATGATGTGGTAAACCCATTTCATATTAAAAATACGATGGTCAACTTTTCACCAGGTACCGTTCGCTTAACTAATTTCGACGCTACTTCTGGAAAAACTGATTTACAGGCTACAGGAACACTTAAAAATTTGTTAGGTTTCTTACTTTCTGACAAAAAATTACAAGGAAATTTTAACGTGCTTTCAACTACTTTTTACGTAAGCGATTTTATGCAAGAAAAACCTGAAGCTACTAAAAGCAAAGAAGAAAACATGCCAAAAGAGGCCTTAAAAATTCCTTCGTTTTTAGATTGTGTTATCGCTGCAAATGCCAAGACTGTATATTACGACAATTTAACTTTACAAAACGTAAAAGGTACCTTACTTTTAAAAGATGAAAAAGCTGTTTTTCAAGGTGTTGATGCCAGTATTTTCGACGGACAAATTGCCTTGAATGGAGAAGTAAATACTCAACAAAAACAACCCTCTTTTGATATGAAATTGGGTATTAAATCGTTTGAT
Organism: Tenacibaculum tangerinum; assembly: GCF_029853675.1. Lineage (NCBI taxonomy): Bacteria > Pseudomonadati > Bacteroidota > Flavobacteriia > Flavobacteriales > Flavobacteriaceae > Tenacibaculum > Tenacibaculum tangerinum. The sequence goes on from NZ_CP122539.1 coordinate 2,261,074, forward strand.
ATTGCTCAATCTTTTACGAATCTAGATTTATTAAAATCGCTCAGTCCCATCGCTGGCGCTATGAATGGTACCTTAAATTCTGATATTAATTTATCAGGGAACTTAAATGACGATTTTACACCCAATCTTGCTTCGGTTTCTGGTGAAGCCCTCGCTCAATTACTTACCACAAGTGTAAATCCAGAAAAAACAAAAGTATTAAAATTACTAAATGATAAATTGTCTTTCATTGATCTTTCAAAGTTAGATTTATCGGATGTAAAAACCTATCTGTCTTTTAAAGACGGGCAAGTGGTTGTAAAGCCTTTTGATCTTCAATATAAAGATATCGGAATTACGGTTGGTGGTGGTCATGGCTTCGACAAAACCATGAACTACAATGTTACATTAGATGTACCTGCAAAATATTTGGGAACTCAAGCAGAAGCACTGCTCTCTAAATTAAGCGAGCAAGATCAAGAGAAGATAAGCGTACCTATTACTGCGAATATCACAGGAAACATGAGCAGTCCGTCAGTAACAACCGATGTTTCTTCTTCAGTTAGTAAATTAACGCAGCAAATAATTGAGCAGCAAAAAGACAATTTACTAGAAAACACCATTGGTGGTTTGTTAGGAAACAAAAAGAAAGACAGTACCAACACTGCTAATAAAGAAGATGACACGCCTAAAAAAGTAACCGATGTGATCGGTGATTTATTTGGAAAAAAGAAAAAACACAACAAAAAGATACCATTGATTAAAGAACTCTGGCAGTATATTTTTTATAATTCTCTCATCTGTAAAAACATTTACTATGTTTTTAATTTTAAGATGTGGTTTATCTATTAAATCGTAATTAATTAGAATATTATAATTTTTACACTTAAAACATTGTTTACTATACTGTTTTTCCCTCTTAATCGTGTTAAGACTTGCACAAGTCCAACATCGCTTTTTTTTGATTTTTTCATTTAACAAAAAAGTTTATTGAAACCAGTTTTACCAGTTTCAATAAACTTTCAGTTAGACCAATAATAGTAAGCTATTCAAGCGATTTTACCAACTATTCTTTTTATTAAGCATTTTAAAACCATGCATAAAATTGGTGAGTATAATTTAAAAGGCTAAATGAAAATATTAGAGTTAAAATACACAAAACTCCTATTAAAATTCCTAAAAAAAAGTTTAGTACTCTTTTTTCTTACTAATAGACATGTATTTTTTTCTTAACTCCTTTTCTTTTATCTTACTTTTTATTTTTTTATTTACGAAGGGAGAATACCATATAAAAGCTATATACAAAATTAAAAGCACATAGAATCCTTTCATATTCGAAGTAAAACTAAAATACGGTATAAAAACTAATGGCGCAAATAGGTTTGCTATCTCTATTTTAAATACATGACAGACACCATCTACCATATCGTTCTTATCCCACATTCCTACTTTTTGAGTACAATAGTTAATAAAAACCCATTTATTTATAATTGTTTCAACCAATATTTTAGCCTATATAATATTTATTAGCATGCCAAAAAAAAGAAATAAAAAGAAGAAGAAAAGCAACAACTACCACGAAAAAACTAATTAAATGCCCTAAATACCTTTTCTTTCTACTTAGAGAATCAAATTCATCAAATACTTTTATGTAATTTTCCTGTTTCAACAAAACAAAGTTATCAAAAAATGACACCGTAAGCACTAGACCTATCATTAACTCTGTACTATGATTAACCTTAACCCCTATTAGAGCTACAATAAAGTTTGTAATTGTTAGTGCTACTATTGATATTAAACCACACATAAAATACGTTGCTCTGAAAATACTTACACCTATTACTTTATCAAACAACGCTTCGTCAACTTCTTTTTTATATTGTTCTTTTTTCTTCTTTAGAATGGGTATATAATACAATAGGTTAATTGGATTTACCTTGTCTAACAAAACAACTCTTATCAAACTGATAAAAACTATAAAAAATTAAATACCAAAGTTTCATCTTTTCTAACTAGGCTATATTATGATTATATTACAAATTAATAATCTTTTTTTGGAACATTCTTTGTAATGTAACTTTTAGACCTACGTCTAAACTTCAAAAACGAAATCATGCGAACACTATTTTTACTGGTAAGTATTACTTTTTTTATCAATTCCTATAGTCAAACAACCACTTTTAACTCCTTATTACAAAAACATGTAGACACCAAAGGAAATGTAAACTATCAAGGTTTTAAGACAGACGAAGCGCAACTTCAGACTTATTTAGCGTATTTGGCAACTACCAAACCGCAACACTCTTGGTCAGCAGCAAAAACCAAGGCTTTTTGGGTAAACGCCTATAATGCGTATACCATTCAACTGATTTTAGATCATTATCCTCTAAAAAGCATTATGGGTATTAAAAAGAAAGGTAAAGATGCCTGGAGCATTCCTTTTGCTAAGGTGGGTGGTAAAACCTATACTCTAAACCAGATAGAACACGATATTTTACGCAAACAATTTGACGACCCTAAAATTCACGTGGCTGTAAATTGCGCCTCAAAATCATGTCCGAAATTGGCAAACTATGCCTTTACAGCAGCGAATTATGAGGCGAAAACAACCGAATTAATGAAGGAATTCATTAATGATGCTGCTAGGAACAAAATTTCAGAAAAAAAATTACAATTATCTAAAATATTCGAGTGGTTTACTGGAGATTTTACTAAAAAAGGTTCATTATTTGATTTTCTGAATCAATATTCAACTACAGAAATCAACAAAAAAGCAAAAATTAGTTACTTAACGTATAATTGGAATCTAAACGGAAAGTAGTACGACTACCCAAGAGAGTTGTACAAACAATTTGTACCTTTACGTATGAATTCAACAAGTAAAAAGACCCATGTCAAAAACATATTACGACCCTGCCGACTTGCGTAAATTTGGCAAGATTACAGAATGGAGCGAAGAATTGGGAAACAAATTCTTTGAATACTACGGAAAAGTATTTGAAGAAGGCGCCTTAACTGCCCGTGAAAAAAGTCTGATTGCCCTAGCTGTAGCGCACACCGAACAATGTCCGTATTGTATTGATGCCTACACAAAAGACGGATTGCAACGTGGCATTACCAAAGAAGAAATGATGGAAGCCATTCATGTAGGAGCCGCTATTAAAAGCGGTGCAACCTTGGTACACGGAGTTCAAATGATGAATAAGGTAAATAAACTAGAAATGTAAGCAGACTCTTATTTTGCTTCTGGCAAAATTTTAGAGGTCGCTTATCCTGAGCGAAGTCGAAGGATATTAATTAATAATAATGATGAGAAGCTGACACAAGTTCAGCTTAACGAGATGATGAAAAAATCTTTACAATCTAGAAATAATGATTTAGCCAATACGCAGCGTCAGCTGGAAATTTTAGCTAACGGAATTTTTGCGGAAGGTGAATTACCGACGTTTACACAAAAACTGAAAGAAACGCATCAGTTTCCGTTACAGCCGAAAAAACTTGAAATTTTACAAATCAACGTGGGTTATATGTGTAACCAAGTATGTGCCCATTGCCATGTAGATGCTGGTCCTGACCGAAAGGAAATCATGACCAAAGAAACCATGGAACAATGTTTAGAAGTAATTCGTAAAACAGGAGCACATACCTTAGATTTAACGGGGGGAGCTCCGGAAATGAATCCGAATTTTCGTTGGTTTGTAGAAGAAGCATCCAAAGCAGGAATTAAAGATTTTATTGTTCGCTCTAACCTTACCATTATTGTGGCTAACAAGAAATATCATGACTTACCTGAATTCTTTAAAAAACACAACATTCATGTAGTTTCTTCCATGCCGCATTGGACACGTGGAAAAACCGACAAACAACGTGGTGATGGCGTTTTCGATAAATCTATCGAAGCGCTAAAAATGCTCAATGCTGTGGGTTACGGAATTGAAGGAACTGGTTTGCAATTAGATTTAGTCTATAATCCGTCAGGAGCCTTTTTACCAGGTGACCAGGCAGCATTAGAAAGCGATTTTAAAAAAGCCTTATACGAAGATTTCGGAATCTCGTTTAACAGTTTATTTGCGATTACCAATTTACCCATCAGTCGATTTTTAGATTACTTAATTGCTTCTGAAAATTATGAGGATTATATGTATGCCTTGGTAGAAGCCTATAATCCGATGGCAGTTGAAAATGTAATGTGTACCAACACGCTATCGGTAAGTTGGGATGGGTATTTATATGATTGTGATTTCAATCAAATGTTAAATTTAAAAGTAGCTAGTAAAGCGAAACATATTTCTGAATACAACGAAGCATTATTGCAAAACCGAAACATCATTATCAATCAACATTGTTACGGTTGCACCGCAGGTGCAGGAAGCAGTTGTCAAGGAACCGTACTATAAACATATGTTAATTAAAAAAAGCTCTCCATTTGAGAACTTTTATTTTTTAAAAACGAATATTATTTTATTCAAAGCATGGTTGCTCAATTTCTCTGATAGTTCCATCTGGTAAGGTATAGGTAACAACCTCTCCTTGACAAGGTTCCTCTTCAGTACATGAGTTAAAAACAAAGCCGACAAACAATAAAGCTAAAAGTGTGATAATTTTTTTCATAATAAATTTTTAATATTAGTCTCAAAAGTAATGAGATTTTTAATACCATGAACAAAATACTACTATTTTTTTTAATCAGCGTAAACTGTTTTTCTCAAAGTAACTTACCACAGTTGTTAAAAAAACACAACACCGAAAGTGTTCCGTATATCACTGTGAGTGAGTTACAAAAAGAAAAAACTTTCGACTCCGACAAGGGTAACAGTATAGTTCTTTTAGATGCTCGTGAACCCAAAGAATTTGAAATCAGTCATCTTAAAAATGCCGTTTGTGTAGGGTATGATTTTTTCAACTTAGAAAACACACTGCAAAAACTTCCGAAAGACAAAAACACTAAAATAGTCGTGTATTGTTCCTTAGGAATTCGTTCAGAAGATATTGCTGAACAACTCCAAAAAGCAGGATATACCAATATTTTCAATTTGTATGGTGGTATTTTTGAATGGAAAAACCAAGGAAAAACTGTGGTTAATCTAGAAAATAAGTCTACCGAAAAAATCCATACGTTCAATAAAGAATGGAGCAAATGGCTACATAAAGGAGAAAAAATATATGAATAATCAAAAAGAGCAGTCGAGAAATCTCCTCTTACTATTTACCCGTAACCCCGAACTCGGAAAAGTAAAAACCCGTTTGGCTAAAACCATCGGAAAGGAAGCTGCTTTAAACATCTATAAATATTTACTAAAGCACACCAAACAAGTTACGCAAAACCTAGCTTGCGATAAAGCTGTATACTATTCTGTAAAAATTCGTGAAGACGATATCTGGGACATTTCAACATACCAAAAACACCTGCAAAAAGGAACCGATTTGGGAGAACGAATGCACAACGCCTTTCAGCAAGCGTTTTCTAACGGATATGAAAAAGTAATCATCATCGGTAGCGATTTACCCGATATCACTTCTGAACATATCAACGAAGCTTTTGAAAAATTGAATACCCATGAGGTAGTTATAGGACCTGCGGAAGATGGCGGTTATTATTTATTGGGTATGAAAAAACTCCATGCGAACATTTTTCGACATAAAGATTGGGGAACCTCAACTGTTCGAAAAGATACGTTGAACGATTTACAAAACGTTTCTGTACATTTGTTAGAAATCTTAAACGATGTAGATGTATTTGACGATATCAAAAACAATTCTATATTCAATCAATTTTTAAACTAACCGTCATTACGAGGGAGTGTATGACCGAAGTAATCTGTCTATCTCGAAATCATTACTTAAAGATTGCTTCGCTTTAGCCTGTCTTGAGCGACAGTCGAAAGGCTCGCAATGACAAACACAATATAAAATGCAAAAAAAACAACAACTACAAGAAACACAAGAGTTTCTTCAAAAAAAAGGAATCATCAATCCAACAATAGGAATTGTTTTAGGAACAGGATTAGGAAAATTAGTTGATGAAATAACCATTGAACAAGAAGTACCGTATGCCGATATTCCGCATTTTCCACAAGCAACGGTAGAATTTCACTCTGGAAAACTCATTTACGGAACCTTATCAGGAAAAAAAGTCGTGGTGATGTCGGGTCGTTTTCATGTGTACGAAGGCTACAGCTTATGGGAAGTAACCTACGGTATTAGAACCATGCATGCATTAGGTATTCAAACGTTGTTAGTTTCTAATGCAGCAGGTGCTATCAACCTTTCTTATAAAAAAGGCGATTTAATGCTCCTTGAAGATCATTTGAATTTACAAGGAAGTTCTCCCCTAGCCTTTAAAGGTGCCAATGCCTTCGGAACTATTTTTGCTGATATGTTGGAACCCTATTCAAAAAAATTAAACACACAACTGAAAGCTATTGCAAAAGCGAACGACATAGACCTGAAAGAGGGGGTATATGCCAGTGTTGTAGGTCCGCAATTAGAAACCAGAGCTGAGTACAGAATGTTACAAATTTTAGAAGTAGATGCGGTAGGAATGAGTACTGTTCCTGAAGTCATCGTAGCCAAACAGCTTGACATTCCGTGTGCAGCCGTTTCAGTATTAACCGACGAGTGCGACCCTAAAAATTTACAACCCGTAGATATTACTGAAATCATTGAAGTTGCTGGAAAAGCTGAACCGAAAATGATTACCCTTTTTAAAGAATTGATTAATGAATTATAACGTCCTTACGAAGGAGGGTACGACCGAAATAATCTTTTTGTTGGAAACAAACAACTTAAAGATTGCCACGTCATTTCATTCCTCGCAATGACAAAAACAAAAAATAAGCAAGACTCTTAGACTCAAGAATCGAGACAAACCATACAGGTCTTTATTCTTGTATCTAGCAGCCTAGCGGTCTTTAATCCAAAAAAATGAGTTACTTAGAAACTACCAAAAACGTATATAAAGAAGCAGCCTTAACCCCTGATGTTGGTTTGTGCTGCACCACCAATCCTATTTGGGAATTGCCAGGCTTAAAAATCCCGAAAATCATGCAAGAAATGAACTACGGATGTGGTTCTACCGTTCATGCGCGTGATTTAACCAACAATCCTAAAATCTTGTATGTAGGTGTGGGCGGCGGCATGGAATTGCTACAATTTGCCTATTTTTCTCGTCAAAAAAATGGCGTAATTGGCATTGATGTGGTAGATGAAATGTTGGAAGCTTCTCGAAAGAATTTTGTGGAAGCAGAAGCTCAAAATCCTTGGTTTCAACGTGAATTTGTCGATTTACGCAAAGGAGATGCTTTACACTTACCTGTAGAGGATAATTCGATTGATGTAGCTGCTCAAAACTGTTTGTTCAATATTTTTAAAGCGGAAGAATTAAAAAAAGCCATTGCTGAAATGTACCGTGTTTTAAAACCTCACGGACGTTTGGTAATGAGCGACCCTACATGTGAACAAGCGATGAACGAAACTTTACGTAACGACGAACGTTTGCGTGCCTTATGTTTAAGCGGAAGCTTGCCGATTGCAGAATATGTTAAAATGCTCACAGATGCTGGTTTTGGAACCATTGAAATCAGAGCTCGTAAACCATACCGAATCTTAGACCCTAAAAATTATCCTACAGAGGAATTGATTTATATCGAATCGATTGAAGTCGCAGCGATTAAAGATCCTATGCCTGCTGATGGCCCATGTGTATTTACAGGAAAAGCTGCCATTTACTTTGGTGATGAAGACTATTTTGATGATGGAGCAGGACACACCTTACTAAAAAACCAACCCTTAGCGATTTGTGACAAAACAGCTGCAGCTCTAAAAGCCTTGGAAAGAGACGATATCTTTTTCTCAGAATCTACCTACCATTATGATGGCGGTGGGTGTTGTTAAAAATGACTAACATAAAAAACATTAGAAAAAATTGACTTTGGTTTAAAATTTGTGCTATATTTGGTAAACAAGATTGACGCATAATGACATTTTTTAATAAGAAAACAGAAAATAGTGATAAGCATAAGAAAACTTTAAGAGTTGATTCTCCTGAGGTTGGTAGTGCTATTGTGCGTATAGCCCATAAACTTTCTGCTAGTAATTCTAAGGGGCAAGTTGTAAAAATAGGGGATAAATATTTTCGTATGAAAGAGCTTGGATAGTAAATGAATATTGCATTTACATCTATTATTATCTTTATCATATTAGCCCCTGGCTTTCTGTCTAGAATAGCATTCAATTCTTCTAAATTAAGTGTAAAAAATCCAAATCGAAATATTTTTAACGAGTTAACTTGGTCTATAATTCCTTCGTTAACTATTCATATGGTGGGTATTTCTTTAGTTGAATGGCTAACCAGTTATTATGTAGACTTCAATCAACTAGGAGATCTTATATTAGGAGTTACTTCTGAGAAAAGCGTTGAAAAAAATTTCAGCCAATTAAGAAGCTACATGTATCCCATTTTCTTTTATAATTTGTTCATCTTTACGCTTTCCTTTTTTATCGGTTACGGACTCAGAAAAGCCATTAGAAGTTTCAATCTTGATAGGTCTGTGAGATATTTGAGGTTCTCAAATAAATGGCATTATATTTTTACAGGTGAGTGTTTGGATTTTCCAGATGTTCCAGATGAATTTGAAGAAATAACTGATAAAATTATAAATGTTTTATGTAGAGTAAACGGAAAAAATATTCTTTATTCAGGAGAGTATTTTAATTACTACATTGATAATAATGGAGATTTAGAAGCCATCCATTTAAAATATCCTATTAGAAGATATTTGGAAAAAGATAATGGCAATTCAAAAGATTATTATCAAATAGAGAGTCGTTATTTAGTAATTCCTAATTCTGATATCATCAATATAAACTTTAGGTATTTTAATAGAACAGAATTAACCATAGATGACTTAACGGAAGAAGATAAAAAGAATTTAATTGACTTTAATGAAGAAGAGTAAAGAACATAATTTGTCCTATTCTTCTTGTCAGTAGAATTAAACAATCAAACTCAAAAAAATATCATACCCTTATAGCTTTACTAACTAGCATTCGTTTTGTAGTACCATGAAAACACTCAAAGAAAAACTATTGCAACTTAAAGAGAAAAGACCTTACACCTTTTCTTAAAACACACCTTAGACTTGTTGCTGTTTGGGGTTGTTTCATTAGTACTCTTATTCTCATTAGTATATGTTGAAGTGTTTGGTGCATTGCCCAACAAAGAAGAATTAACAGCTGTCATCAACGAAGAAGCTTCGTTAATATATTCCTCAGACGAGGTAACTATTGGGAAAATCTTTGCTGAGAATAGAACCAATGTGAAACTGGTACAAATTCCTACTCATGTAAAAGAAGCACTAATAGCTACAGAGGATAAGCGTTTTTATTCCCATAACGGTTACGATGGTCAAAGCTATGCGCGAGTTTTTTTTAGAAGTTTATTATTACGCTATGCATCTGGAGGTTGTGGAAGTACCCTTACCCAACAATTGATTAAAAACCTCTACGGAAGGCAGTATCACGGATTTTTAAGTTTGCCTATTAATAAAATCAAAGAACTCATCATTGCCAATCGCATAGAAAAGGTGTACAGTAAAGATGAAATCTTATTGTGTATTTGAATTCACTGCCTTTATGAGAACGTGCTTTTTTTTAATCAATCCAATCTTTAGTACGTTCAACAGCTTTAAGCCACTTTTTATACAAGCGTTCTCTTTTTTCTTGAGGGAAGGAAGGCATAAATGTTTTGTCTATTTTTCTTCTATTTATAATTCCTTCTTGTTTCCATAAACCGACACAAATTCCTGCTAAATAGGCTGCTCCCATTACCGTAGTTTCTATTTCTTCTGGACGTTCTACAGGTACATTTAAAATATCTGCTTGAAACTGCATGAGTACATTATTGGCACAAGCACCACCATCTACTTTTAATGATGAAAGTTGTAGCATGCTATCTTTTTGCATCACATCTAAAATGTCTTTGGTTTGATAAGCGAGTGATTGTAACGTGGCTTTAATTAGGTGGTTTTTTCCCGTATCGCGTGTTAAACCAAAAATAGCTCCTCTTGCATACATATCCCAATACGGAGCACCTAAACCAGCGAAAGCAGGAACGACATATACAGGATTCTCGTCTGTAATTTTTTCGGCAAAAAGTTCACTTTCTTCTGCATTGTTAATGAGTTGTAGTCCGTCTCGCAACCATTGAATCGCTGCACCCGCTACAAAAACACTTCCTTCTAAAGCGTAGTACACCTTATTGTTTATTCCCCAAGCAATGGTAGCAATCAAACCATTTTCAGAATACTCTAAGTTTTCTCCTGTATTCATTAGCATAAAACATCCTGTTCCATAGGTGTTTTTGGCTTCTCCTTTATTAAAGCATGCTTGTCCGAATAAGGCTGCTTGTTGATCTCCTGCTATCCCAGCAATTGGAATTGGAATCCCGTTTAATTCATAATTTCCAAAATGAAAAGAAGAGGGTTTTACCTCAGGTAGCATAGAAATTGGTATGTGTAGTTCTTTTGTTAAAGTTGTATCCCAACACAGGTTTTTTATATCGTATAACATGGTTCGAGATGCATTGCTATAATCGGTAGCGTGAACTTTTCCTTCGGTTAAATTCCACAGTAACCAAGTATCAATAGTTCCGAATAACAAGTTTCCTTTTTCAGCTTCTTCTAGGGCTCCTTTTACATGATGTAAAATCCAATGAACTTTGGTAGCCGAAAAATAACTATCAATAACCAATCCTGTCGTTTTACGAATATAGTTTTCGAGTCCTGTTTCTTTCAACTCCTCACATATATTGGCGGTACGTTTATCTTGCCAAACTATCGCATTATATATAGGTTTCCCTGTGTTTTTATTCCAAACAACTGTGGTTTCACGCTGGTTGGTAATGCCTATTCCTGCAATTTCTGAAGCAGCAATAGCTGCTTGACGAATAGCTTGCTGTAAAGTGTTGAGCTGTGTTTGTAATATTTCAGTAGCATCGTGCTCTACCCAACCAGGTTGAGGAAATATTTGTTGAAACTCTTGTTGAACTTTAGCAATAATTTCTTCTCTTTTATTAAGAATAACCGTACGGCAGCTAGTGGTTCCTTGGTCTAAGGCAATAATATATTTACGAGTCATGTATATGTAAAATCATTAAAAGCCTAAGGTACAATTTTAGTCAGAGTAATAAAAAAACCTTCTAGATAACTCTAGAAGGCTTTACATGTTTAAATTTGGTTAGTAACTTTTAGTGTCTTAATGCATATCCGGCCCCTTTACCGAATTCTGCTAACATTGAAGTTAAAGCATTAAATAATTTCCCCATTGTTTTTAAATTTTAATTAATTTCCCTTTAATTAATTGTCATTACATAATGACACTACAAAAATAAGATGGATATAGAGTGAATAAAAGGGGATATCCGAAGTTAATAATGTGTTTTTCCGCAAAATAGTGACTAAAAAAACCTTCTAGATAACTCTAGAAGGTTTATTATTCCCCTTAAATGTCTTTTTTCAAGTTTAGTTTTGAAAAGAAGATACTACAAATGTAGCTTGTATGTAGGGTTTAAAAAAGGGGATATCCGCAAAAAAAAGTGTGCTTTTCCGCAAAAAAAAGTTTTTAGAAGCCTAAAAACCTTTTTTATTTCTCTTAATCTTTATCAAGATTCTCCCCAATAATTACATTGAGCTACAAAAATATTTATTCCTGTTTTGTTAAAAAAGGGGATATCCGCAAAAAAAAGCGTGTCTTTCCGCAAAAGAAATTAATCTACAATTCCTAATTCTTTTGCTTTAAGCACCAAGTGAGTATTGTTATTTACCTGCAAATCAGCCCGTAACTTCGACAACTTACTTTCTATAGAGCGAACTTTTACTAAAGAGCCGTCTTCTTTTTTAATCAATCCTTCGAGGTTCGCTATTTTAGCATGCTTAGGAAGTTCTTTTAAAATCTGAATAGCAATATCATCCATTTGAATTTCAACTAAGGCTCTTTTTAAGAGTTTTTCATGAATCTCATGGGTGTAATATATTTCATCTTTTAACATTTTTCGAATGGCAAAAGTAAGTTCGTCTGTACTACATTTTCCTTTTAAAATGTATGCTAAAGGGTTTAAATTGTGAATAACATTGAAAATCCTGTTTGTTTCAGAATGACCCGTAATAACCCCTACTTTAATCGGAATTTCTTCTTTACAAATAGCTTTTATTAACGACTCTCCACTATCTAAAACCCTATTATTATACTGATTATCAAAACTTAAATCGGTAAAAATGATATGAAAAGGATTTTCTTGTAAACTCGATTTTATTTTATGAAAAGCTTCGTCGCAAGAATTTGCTGTTTCAATTTCTAAACCATCTATATCTTTTAAATACGAGAGAATCCCTTCAAGAATTAACTGATGGTCATCAACTAAAAGTATTTTTGTTCGTCCAGTCATGCAGTGGTATTTGGATATCGGTTTGGGTTCCTTTACCTACTTCACTAGTAATTTTGAATGTTCCGTTGAGTTCTTCAACGCGTTCTTGCATGTTTTGTAGTCCTATTCCCCCTTTACTAATACTAGTATCAAAACCAACACCATTATCAATAATGTTCAAATGTACGTATTTTTTACGTACAGAAAAATTGATGCTAATTTTACTTGCTTGTGCATATTTTTTACAGTTTTGTATGCTTTCGCGAATACTTAAGTACAGTAAACGTTTTATAGAATTATCGACTGTTGACCAATCGTAGTTTTGCAATCCGTTAATTTTTATTTTAAAGTCGAGGTCAAAATAATCACTTGCTAAGTTGATTATTTGATCTTTAAAAGAAACTTTATCAAAACTAATACTACTTAACTGATGCGATAAATTACGCACATTCTCTTTTACGGCATGTAATTTTTGTGCCTCGTCTACTAGGTTTGATTTTGCCAACCTTTGATGCAATAAACGCAAATCTCCTGCTACTTCATCGTGTAACGATTTGGCTATTTGTTGTCGCTCATGCTCTCGCGCCTCTACTTTTTGCAATTGTGTTTGGTATAGTAGTTTTCTTCTTCGATAGGTATAAAATAAAATACTAAAACCGAATAATAAGAGTCCCGTTGCTGCCACCAACCAGCCTATCGTTTTTTGCTGTTTGTGGTAGCGTATTTCTGCTTGTTTTTGTTGATTTTCTGTTTTCAATACCACATTTTCTTTTTCTTTTTTATCCGTTTCATAGCGAATTTTAGCAAACTGATTTTTTAATCTGCGCTCGTTTTGGAATAAACTGTCGTTTAAAGTAATGTACTCCTGTAAATATTTTTTGGATTGCTCTCCTCTGGTCAAATCAGAAAGATTTTCGAGCGCTTCTAGCCACTTTTTGTTGTTATGCGTTTGCTTGGCATATTTTAAAGCTTCATTAGCATGAAATATGGCTTTTTTAGTTTGGTTGAGGTCTTTGTAATATTCTGCTAAGTTTATGTGAGTTATAGATAACTCATTATAGTCTTTTAACTTTTCACGAATATGAAGAACCTCATTGTATTGCAGTAATACACTTTTCTTCTTGCCTAATAAAAAATTACTCGCAGCTAAATTCTCCAGTAACAAAGCATACTGCGTAGGGTATTTTTGCTTAATGCTATCTTCAGACAGCCCTTTTCTAAAATATTGAATGGCTTTTTGGTGTTGCTTTTGTTTTTGATATAACAAACCAAGATTATTGATAATATAGATATATCCAATATCGTTTTTGTTTTTTTTGTTATAAAAAATAGCTTTGTTATAATATTTTAAGGCATCTTTTACTTGGTTTAATTCTTCGGAAGCTAAACCTAAAGCATTGTAAACCCTTTCAAGATAAATAGAAGGTTGTATTGGTTCTAAATATTGTAGAGCTTCGATTAAGCTTATCTCACTTCCTCTATAATCTTTTGCGTCTCTCTGTAATATTGCTAAGCTGAGTAGACGTCTACCCACAGCTAGAGAATCATTTATTTTTTTTGAAATGTCTTTAGATTGATGATAATAATAAAAAGCGCTATCATTGGTATAGGTGAGTTTATTTTGCAAGGCTTTAAAGTGATAATACTTTGCCAGTAAAACAGAGTCGTTTGTTTTTTGGAATAAAGAATCAACTTGTAAGGTGTATGTTTTTAATAAAGGAAGTTTTTTACTAAAATAAGCCTGTCTCCCAGATTCAATAAGATCTTCTTTTATTAAGTCAATCATATCACTCTTTTTCTGTGAAAAAATAAAAGATGAACAGAAAAAAACAAAATAGAGAAAATTTTTCATCACAAATCGTAAGATAAAACCATTACAATCAAAAGTAATGGTTTTAATGTTATATTAAACAGAAGTGTTTTTTTAATATCTAATCTCCACCTTGACCACCACCACCTCCTCCAGTTGTATCAGTAGTTGTAGTCGTGGTTGTTGTCGTAGTCGTTGTGGTGGTTCCATCACCATCGGTTTCATCTGGGCTTAAACTCATTGCGATTTCTTGTAAGTATTTGTTTTCCATATCTATATAGGGTTTATAATTAATACATAATTCTAGGGAATAAGGAGAATAACTTGTAGTCTAAAGTAATGTGTTTTTATTAGAAAGTCAAAACTTTAACATTCTATTGTAAATAATATTTCAATAACCATGCCATTTATCGTAGTGCTAGGTATGAAATAAAAAAACCGTTTCTTTTCAGAGAAGAATACGACTGAAAATTAGTAAGATTTAGGAGAGTTAAACCTCATCGTTAAAGGCTATAAATACTCTTGGGAGCTATTAACCAAAAAATTCAGCTATTTAAAAATTATAAACCATAGAAAATTGGCAAGTTGTTCTAGATTAGCTCCTTCTAAATACATATTTAGACCTTCAAGTAGAGGAAAAACAAAAATATGTCTCTAGCTAAAAAAGCAACCATCTACTTGACTAGCACTGTAATAATAACTACTAAGATGAGATAAACAACTTAAAACATAGCATCTGCGTAAGATAAATGAAAGAAAATACAAGTTTCTGCTTTGAATGCTGCAAAAACCTACTAATTACTGAGTGCTTTATTGTAATTAAAAAGCAAGAATCTTTTATAAAATTAGACTACTAAAAAAGACTCTTCTTAAATGAAGAACCCTTAATTTTGTCTTTGAATTGTTTGCTTTTTAACTTAGAATTCAGCCTGTTTTGTTTCTTTTGCATAAAATTATAGAGAATGAATTACGTATCAGTAGAGAATATAGCAAAATCGTATGGTGAAAAGGTCTTATTTGAAGATATTTCTTTCGGAATAAATAAAGATCAAAAAATAGCCTTTGTAGCCAAAAATGGCAGTGGAAAAACCTCAATTTTAAATATTATTGCTGGAAAAGACACCCCAGACGAAGGACAAGTTATAAGTAGAAAAGGAATTGCTATTGCTTATTTAGCGCAAGACGATGATTTGAATCCTGACTTAACGATTGAAGAAACTATTTTTTCTACAGAAAACACCATTCTCCCAATTATTCAGCAATACGAAAAAGCACTGCAAAATCCTGATGATACAGAAGCGTATCAAAAAGCATTTGAATTGATGGAGCAACACAATGCATGGGATTTTGAAACGCAATACAAGCAAATTTTATTCAAGTTAAAACTCGAAGATGTATCACAAAAAGTAGGAAAACTGTCGGGTGGACAAAAAAAGCGATTGTCGTTAGCTATCATTTTAATTAACAAGCCCGATTTATTAATACTCGATGAACCAACTAACCATTTAGATTTAGAAATGATTGAGTGGTTAGAAGCGTTTTTTGCTAAAGAAAAAATTACGCTGTTTATGGTTACACACGATCGTTATTTTTTAGAACGCGTGTGTAATGAGATTGTCGAATTAGATAACGGAAAACTGTATAAATACAAAGGAAACTATTCGTACTATCTTCAAAATAAAGAAGAACGAATGGCTTTAGAAGCTACGAATTTAAGCAAAGCGAAAAGCTTGTTTAAAAAAGAATTAGATTGGATGCGTCGCCAGCCAAAAGCACGTACTACCAAATCAAAATCACGTATTGACGACTTTTTCGAAATCAAACAGAAAGCACACCAACGTAGAAAAGAACACGAGGTTCAGCTAGAAATTAACATGGAGCGCTTAGGAAGTAAAATAGTAGAGCTTCATAAACTTAAGAAGAACTTTGGCGATACGGTTATTTTAGACGGATTCGACTATGTTTTCAAACGAGGAGAACGTATAGGAATCATCGGAAAAAATGGAACGGGAAAATCCTCTTTCTTAAATATAATAACGAGTAAAATCCCTGTCGATGGCGGTAAAGTAATTGTTGGTGAAACCGTAAAATTTGGGTATTATACTCAAAAAGGAATCCAAATAAAAGAAGGACAAAAAGTAATCGAAGTCATTAAAGAATTTGGAGAAGAAATACCGTTGACCAAAGGACGAAGAATTTCTGCAGCTCAGTTGTTAGAACGCTTTCTATTCGACCGAAAAAAACAACACGATTTTGTTGAAAAGTTAAGTGGCGGAGAGCAGAAACGTCTGTATTTATGTGCGGTGTTAATTCAGAACCCGAACTTTTTAATTCTCGATGAGCCTACCAACGATTTAGATGTGGTAACCTTAAACGTTTTGGAAAGCTTTTTACTCGATTATCCTGGTAACTTAATGGTGGTATCGCACGACCGTTATTTTATGGATAAAATCGTAGATGGTTTATTTGTATTTAAAGGAAATGGAGAAGTAGAGAATTTCCCAGGAAACTACTCTGATTACAGAGCGTATGAAAGCTCTTTACCTCCAGAACCTAAAGAAGAAAAAAAAGCAGCCGAAAAGCAAGAAAAAGCGCCACAGAAAGGAAAGTTAAGCTACAATGAAAAACGAGAATTTGGTCAATTAGAAGTTGATATTGAAAAGTTACAAAAAAGGAAAGTAACATTAGAAGCGCAATTTACAAATGGAGAAATTGCGATGGATGATATCAATGAAAAATCACTAGAACTACAAGAAATTATTGAAAGCTTGGAAGAAAAAGAAGAACGTTGGTTTGAGCTTTCAATGAAATTAGAGGGTTAGAGCTCTCTTGTATTGGTTTAGATATTTTAACTTGTGTTCGGGATAGTTTACCCTATTCTTTGTAGGTTATCGATATTGATATTAGGTTTAGTTGGATAGAACGAATAAGCGATTAACCCTGCAACTAAATTTAAGATAAAGTTATCGAAGCTTCTGTGTCTTGTATGCTCTATTTGACATACGTTTTTCAAAATATCATTCACACTTTCAATAACAGCCCTTTTTCTAAGCATAATTTTATCATAGATATGCATAAGAGTATTTTCATGTTCTTTCTAATTTTTGTAACCAAATGTATTCCATCTACAAAAAGCTGTTCAAACAGTTCTTTACCTACATACCCTCTGTCGGCAAATATTTTTCCGAACACACGATTATGAAAGGCTTTATCTTTAAGTGGTTGCCTGTCATCTATATTACCTTGCGTAATTAAAAAGTCAACGATATCGCCCTTTTCATTGATAATAATATGAAGTTTAAAACCAAAGAACCACCCCATGGTTCCTTTCCCTTTTTTTGCGGTGTTTTTAAAAACTTTGTTCTGCTTTTCTCTTTTATAATGACATACTTTAATAGTGGTAGAATCTAAAAAGGAGATCCCTGTACATTGACCTAAACAGTATTATAGGCACTGAACAACGTTTTTTCAATTCAACAAATCGGTTATAGGAAACTAAATCTGGAAATTCTTTTGACAAGTGTTTGCTAACATATTCGATATAAAAGTGTTTAAAACACCTAAAACCACTAAAATGGAAAAGCACCATAATTGTAATTATTTCACTTTGGGTAAGTTTAGGCTTTCTTCGTCTAACTATCTTTGAACAGGTTTCTAAAGCATTTTTATCGATAACTTGATTAATTTCGGCACAAAAATCATCAATTAAACAGAAAAATCAAGTAATTTTAAAATCAGAAATAATAGTGGATAATTTAGCTATACAATTAAAAATTAACACTTTAGTATAATAAATTTTCCGCTTTTTTTCGTGTAATTAAGAAACATTTTCATCCCGAACTCACGTTATTTGAGCTATTGCCCCATAAGATTGAGCTAAACTATACCCCTATTGCATGATACCAATGGCTGGTCGTATTAACGATTCCTCTTTATAGGTCCTGTAACGTCATCGATGTTATCTTTTACTTCGTTTACTTCCTTATTTATGTCTCTTACGAAGTCAGTGTCTATACCCTGATTTTTTGCACTATCGTTAATTTCTCTTTTAATATCGTTTGTAGCATCTTTTATTTGACGCATACCTTTTCCTAGTCCCCTAGCAATTTCAGGTATCTTATCTGCCCCAAATAGCATGACAACTATTAAAAGAATTACAAAAATCTCAGGGCCTCCTATAAATAAAAATGTTCCGCTCATTACTGCAAAGATAATTAAATTCAATCGGGTTTTGTTTATTGTATAAAAAAAAGCCAAACAATATTGTTTGGCCCTTTTTTTATGTATAAAACGAATTAATCTGCTAAAATAATCGCTTTATTATCTTTCATTTCTATCGTTCCAGAATTTATCTTTAACGTTAAAACTTTATCATTTTCTGGTGATCTTTCGATACTTGTATGTAAATCATCAAAAACTAACTGATTTTGGCCATTTAGATATACCTTTACTTTTCCTTGGTTTAAAACAGATACTATAGGGGCGTGATTGTTTAAAATCTGAAACTCCCCGTTGATACCTGGCACTACTACAGAGTCGACTTCTGATGAAAATAGAATAGCTTCTGGTGTTACAATTTCTAAATACATAAATTTAATGCTTTAGGCTTTAAGCTGCTTGCTTAGGCCAATTAATTACGCTTCTGCTAACATTTTCTCTCCAGCATCAATTGCTTCTTGAATTGATCCTTTTAAGTTAAATGCTGCTTCAGGATATTTATCTAATTCACCATCCATAATCATGTTAAATCCTTTGATGGTATCTTTAATATCTACTAAAACACCTGGTATTCCAGTAAACTGCTCTGCTACGTGGAATGGTTGCGATAAGAAACGTTGTACACGACGCGCTCTATGAACTACTAATTTATCTTCTTCAGATAATTCTTCCATACCTAAAATTGCGATAATATCTTGTAATTCTTTATAACGTTGTAATATTTCTTTTACTCTTTGCGCACAATCGTAATGTTCATTTCCTAAAATATCAGCAGTTAAAATTCTTGAGGTAGAGTCTAATGGGTCTACCGCAGGATAAATACCTAACTCTGCAATTTTACGAGATAATACAGTAGTTGCATCTAAGTGAGCAAATGTTGTTGCTGGTGCAGGGTCTGTTAAATCATCTGCAGGTACATATACCGCTTGTACCGATGTAATTGATCCTTTCTTAGTAGAAGTAATACGCTCTTGCATTGCTCCCATTTCAGTTGCTAACGTTGGTTGGTAACCTACTGCCGATGGCATACGACCTAATAGTGCAGATACCTCAGAACCAGCTTGTGTAAAACGGAAAATATTATCAACGAAGAATAATACATCTTTTCCTTGTGCTTCACCAGCTCCGTCACGGAAATACTCGGCAATTGTTAATCCTGATAAGGCTACACGAGCACGTGCTCCTGGTGGCTCATTCATTTGTCCGAATACGAAAGTTGCTTTAGAGTCTCTCATTCCAACTTTATCTACTTTCGATAAATCCCATCCACCATCTTCCATAGAATGCATGAAATCATCGCCATATTTGATAATTCCTGATTCTAACATCTCTCTTAATAAATCGTTCCCTTCACGAGTTCTTTCTCCAACTCCTGCAAATACAGATAAACCTCCGTGTCCTTTTGCAATGTTATTAATTAACTCTTGAATTAATACCGTTTTTCCTACTCCTGCTCCTCCAAACAATCCAATTTTACCTCCTTTAGCATAAGGCTCAATTAAATCGATTACTTTAATTCCTGTAAATAGTACTTCGGTAGAAGTTGATAATTCTTCAAATTTTGGTGCTTGACGGTGTATTGGCAAACCTGCATCACCTTCTTTAGGCAAATCTCCTAAACCATCGATTGCATCACCTGTTACATTAAATAAACGACCGTAAATATCATTTCCTATTGGCATTTGAATTGGGTTACCTGTAGCAACTACTTCTTGTCCTCTTTGCAAACCATCTGTTGCATCCATAGAAATAGTACGAACGGTATCTTCACCAATATGTTGTTGAACTTCTAAAACTAAAATTGAACCATCTGCTTTTTTAATTTCTAACGAATCATAAATCTTTGGCAATTCAGCATTTTCTGTGTTAAACTCAACATCGATTACTGGACCAATAATTTGAGAAACTTTACCTGTTATTGTAGACATTACTATATGTAATTAAAGTTATTTTATTTGTTGTATGAGTTTTAGCTCATTTTTTCAAGGTGCAAAGGTAATTTTTTTGAAGGAATTTAAAAAACCTTTCTAAACATTTTTATATAAAAAATATCATAAAAAAAGCCTCACAAATGTGAGGCTTCCTTTTTAAGTATTTTCGTTTGAATTAGAGAACTAGTCTACTAATTTAATTTCAACACGTCTGTTTTGAGCTCTACCCTCTCTTGTGCTGTTATCAGCGATTGGGTAATCTTCACCAAATCCAGCAGATACTAATCTTGAAGAATCAATTCCTGATTTAACTACTAAGTAGTCTAATACAGCCTTAGCTCTTCTTTCAGATAATCTTTGGTTTAATGAGTTAGATCCTGAACTATCTGTGTGACCTTGAATACTAAAGTTAGCTTTAGGATATTCTTTCATCACCTCAGCGATTAAGTCTAATTTTCCAGTAGTACCAGTTCTAAAAGTAGCTTTACCAGTGTTGAAGTAGATAGCTCTTGCGAACTCGTTCAATCTCTTGATAGCTTCTTCTTTGATTACTACTTCAGGACATCCGTTGTTAGATGCAACGCCAGCTTCATTAGGACACTTATCGTCTTTGTCTAATACTCCGTCACCGTCAGTATCTGGCCAAGGACATCCGTTGTTAGCAGCTGGACCAGCAGTGTTAGGACACTTATCTTTTCCGTCTACAACACCATCTCCATCAGCATCTGGACAACCGTTGTTTGCTTGAGTTCCTTTTTCAGTTGGACAAGCATCATCTTTATCAGCGATACCATCACCATCTGCATCAGGACATCCGTTTAAAGCAGCTAAACCAGCAACTTCTGGACAAGCATCATCAGAATCTTTGATTCCGTCACCGTCAGTATCAGGACATCCGTTGAATTCTTTTAATCCTGCAACTTCTGGACAAGCATCATCTCTATCGTATACTCCGTCACCGTCAGTATCTTTTCCTCCGAACTTGAATACTAAACCAAGTGAGTGTTGGAAGTGATCTCTAATTTTATCAGCAAATTCTTTCTTTCCTCCAGTTTGGAACGATAACCCTAAGTTGTCATTAAACCAAACGTTGAATCCAGCACCTGCGTTTAAAGTTCCTTCTCCTCCTTCAACAAAATCACCGTCTATCATTCTACCAAAATCAGTGTAACCACCTCCTAAATATACGAAAGGATCCCACCAACCTGTATCTCCGAACAGACCGTTTAAGTCGTACTTCACGTTAGCATCGATAGCCCAGTAAAGTTGATCAATATCATCTATTGCAGCATACGTTTTAACTTTATTTAACGATCCTGCAAATTGTAAGGTAAAACCGCTATTCAAATACTTTTCAACAGTAATTCTTGAAATTGAAGGTAATGTATTACTACCCCACTCTCCAGTACCGATATAATCCTTAGCATAATCTGCAAATTCTGTAGGGATTCTAACATCTACCGTGTTGATTCCAAAACTAACCGCCCATGGGTTGTCTGAATCCTGTGCGCTAACGTTTACAGCAGCAAACGCAAATAAAGCCATCACAGCTAATTTTAATTGTTTCATTATTAAAAATTTAAATTAAAAGTTCGTTTATATATTACGCAAATGTAAGTTGTTAAAACTTATTTACAAAAACAAATCTACAAAAACTTATAAAAAAAGCAAGTTTTTAGGCAACATATTTATATTACGTTTAGCTCTTTTCCTACTTTAATAAATGCATTTATAGCTTTGTCTAAATGTTCTTTTTCATGAGCTGCCGATAATTGCACACGAATTCTAGCTTGTTCTTTTGGCACTACAGGATAGAAAAAACCGATTACATAAATGCCTTCTTCTAACAACTTATTTGCCATTACTTGCGACAATTTTGCATCATATAACATTACTGGTACAATAGCTGCGTCTGCCCCTACTAAATCAAACCCTGCTTTTTCCATTTCTACACGGAAATAATTGGTGTTCCATTCTAGTTTATCTCTTAAGCTGGTATCGTTTGATAATAAATCGAATACCTTTAGCGATGCTCCTACGATAGCTGGCGCTAAGGAATTTGAAAACAAATACGGACGAGAACGCTGACGTAAAATTTCAATGATTTCTTTTTTACCAGTAGTATATCCTCCCATGGCTCCACCCAATGCTTTTCCAAGGGTTCCTGTAACAATGTCAACACGGTCCATTACATTTTTTAACTCTACCGTTCCGCGGCCTGTTTTACCAATAAATCCAGCAGCATGACATTCATCTACCATTACCATAGCATCGTACTTATCTGCCAAGTCACAAATCTCGTCTAATTTTGCTACGATACCATCCATAGAGAAAACTCCATCAGTTACAATAATTTTAAAACGGTGACCTTGTTTATTTGCCTCAATTAACTGCTCTTCTAAAGATGCCATGTCATTATTATTATAACGATAACGTGCTGCCTTACACAAGCGTACACCATCAATAATTGATGCATGATTTAAACTGTCGGAAATAATTGCATCTTCTTTGGTTAACAAAGGTTCAAATACTCCTCCATTGGCATCAAAAGCTGCCGCATATAATATGGTATCTTCTGTGGTGTAAAAATCGGCAATTTTTTTCTCTAATTGTTTGTGAATATCTTGTGTTCCGCAGATAAAACGAACCGACGACATTCCAAACCCGTGTGTATCCATCGTATCTTTAGCTGCTTGAATTACTTCTGGGTGATTTGACAGCCCTAGGTAGTTGTTGGCACAGAAATTAATTACTTCTTCTCCTGTAGAAATTTTAATGACTGCATCTTGAGACGACGTGATAATTCGCTCTGATTTATATAATCCAGCATCTTTAATATCCTGAATTTCTTGTTGTAGGTGTTCTTTAATTTTTCCGTACATAATTAATGTTTGAAAGTTGTTTGCTATAAAAGTCCAAAGTTAGTTGTTAAACTTCTTCAACCAAAATTTCTTCATCAATATATACGAGTATTTTTTTTACTACTTTAATATTCATCGACTTTAATACGCGTTCATACCTTAACAGTTGCTGATGGTGCACGTTCGATTGTTTTCCTGTCTTGTAATCTATTATAGTAGCCTCACGTACTGCATTAAAAACCAACCTGTCTGGAATTACAATTTGATTGTCTACATCTACAATTTCTCTTTCATTAAAAACTATTACTTCTTTTGAAAAGTATTCTTGTAATTTTGGATGATTTACAATTCGTTGCATGTCTTTAATAACTTCGGATGATTCTTTTTGCGGTAATACTCCTTGTTGCTCATACTCAAACACTACTTTTTCTATATCGTCTTCTGTAACCACCTTCGCCATCATTTCATGAATTAAATTACCAAACTCAATCGCTTTTCCTTGCTCGGTATCCCATAACTTTGAGGCACTTGCTAACATATAAATATTGTGTTCTTTCCAAGGTGTGGCTATGAATTTTTCTTGAATTTGAATTTCTGATATCGGTTCTTTGGGAATGCTTACTCGTCGTTTATTTCCGAAGGAAAATTCTAAAACATCATTGCTCCATTTACCTGTTTTTTTTAGATAATTGATAAATACTCCTGAGTAGAAGTTCGTGTTCTCTTCTCCTTTAGAAGACATCTTCTTTTCTGTAACAATATATAACTGTTCAACTGCCCTTGTAAGGGCAACATATAACAGGTTAAAATTATCTAACTCTAACTCTTCTCTTTGTTGTTGATAGATTTCCGAACCGCTGTCATTTACATAATTCAGCTCTCTTGTAAAAGGAACTAACAATTCTGTAAATCCATTAAAACTATCAGGCAATTCGTTTAGCCAAACTTTCGGATTTACTTGCCGATATACATCTAAATCGTACGGAAAAATTACCACAGGAAATTCCAATCCTTTCGATTTGTGAATGGTCATTACCTGCACTGCATTTCCGCCTTCGGGAGCTACAATACTTAGTTTGTCTTTTTTTTCTGACCAGAAATCCAAAAACTCTTGAATACTGGTGCCTTTTCGTTGTTGCTCTAATACTACATCTAAAAAGAATTGCACATAGGCATCGGAAGCACTGATTAACTGAAAGCCTCGAATAATTTCCTCGACTTTTTCATAAAAAGGCAACTGATAAAACGTTGACAGTTCAAAAGAAGTTCCGTAGTTTTTTAACTGTTGAAAAATGATTTCGTTAGTGTTGTATATCAATTCAGCAATAAAAGAATGAGTATCTTCAACTACCTTTAAATGCTCGTGCAAAAAATAAAGGACTTCTAAGCAGGTTTCTTTATCGTTCGGATGTTGGATGACTTGCAGAATATCGATTATAAACTTGACTTTTGAACTATTTTCTAACAACAGGGTTTCTGAAGAAATAATGGCTACTCCATTTTCTGACAAATAATTTGCTACTGCAATTCCGTCTTTCTTCTTACGAACTAGAATACAAATTTCATTCAATAAAAACTGAGTTTCTAGATTTCTAACAAGCTCTAAAACCTTTTTCGGGTATTTTATCAGCTCTTCTTCTTTGTCTTCTTCCTTTTCTAAAAAGTGAAGCGATACGAAACCTCCTTCTTTTGTAGTTTTTAATTGTTTATTTCCTTCAATGAATAATTGCTGATACGATTCGTTTTGTAAGAAATTGGCGGTATGCTGAAAAAACTGATTGTTAAAATCTATGACCGCTGCATAACTTCTAAAATTGGTTTCTAAAATTTTTATTTCCTTCTGAATTTGAAAAGGATTGTCTGATAGCGACCCTAACCCGATAAACTGTTCTGATTTTCCGCCACGCCAACGATAAATAGCTTGTTTCCCATCGCCTACAAGTAGCAAATTACTGTTTTCCTGTGCTAGCGCATTGTCTATTAACGGAATTAAATTTTGCCATTGCAAGGTCGATGTATCTTGCATTTCATCAATAAAGTAATGCATAAAACGTTGCCCGATTCGTTCATAAATAAATGGAGCGGGCTGGTCTTTAATATTCTCAGAAATTAGTTGGTTGAACTCCGCATTTAATCGTAAATTATTTTCTTCTTTTAAGTGTGTTAATTCTTGATTGATATTGTTTAAAACTGCTAATGGAATAATACTTTTCAGTGCTAGTTTATTCAGCGTAAATTGCTGATATAAGCGTTCAGACTCCGCATACAACTGAAGTAACTCGGGTAAAATCCCTTCAATGGCAGATTTGGTATTTTCTGCTGTGGATTTGGAATAAAATGTGCCTTCTTCAATTCGATCTTTCAGTTTGCTTTGGTCAAAAAATTTTGCTGCTTCTGGATTTTTAGCCAATGCTACAAAATGATTGGGCAACATCGAACGATAAAAATCTTTGGAGTTTAATTGTACGTTTTCGATTGCTTGTAACCCTTCTGCTCCTATTTCTTTCCAACGCTTTTTTATTTGCGCTTGATGTTTTGATAACTTGGCTTTTAAATTCGTGAAATCAGCTAATTGTTTTTCAGCTAATTTTTTAAAATGTTTTGTATCCTCTTCATTCAACAAAATCTTAGCGAACTCATTAAGTTCACGAGAAATATCCCACGACTTATCATAGTCTGCTTTGTCAAGTGAAAAATCAATCAATAATTTGGTTAACGCCTCATTGCTTCCTATTTTAGAAATCAGTACATCTACCGCTTCATTCAATAATGAAACAGCATCCATTTCTACTTCAAAATTGAGTGGTAAGCCTAAATCATATGCAAAACTTTTAATGATTTTATGGGTAAAGCTATCGATGGTGGTAATTGAAAACGCAGCATAATTTCGAAGGATTTCATCGAGTATTTTTTTACTTCGTTCTTTTATAACCGTTCTGTCTAGCGATGTTTCTTGCAAAAGAATTTCAATTAAATCATTGGTTTCTCCTTCTGAAAAAACTTGCAAATTATGCAGCACACGCTCTTTCATTTCGCCTGCAGCTTTGTTGGTAAAGGTAATTGCCAATACTTTTTGAAAGCGAAAAATATTTTCAGATAGTAGTAAAACTTTTAGGTATTCTTTTACCAAGGTAAAGGTTTTACCACTACCCGCAGAAGCGTTATATACTTGAAAGGTAGTTCGTTGTTGCACAATTAATTTTTAAATACTAATTGCACGAAGTTACATAAATTGGAGATTATACCATTTATAATTTAAGATAACAATTGGTATTAATTAAACCCGCATTATGCATTAGAAAATCTATTACACAATTCGGGTTAAAGTAAGTTTGTGAAAAATTGTAACTCTTAGTTACCTAACTTTTAAACGAATATATTTGTAGTTTAACCACAAACTAATGAAATGCATAAAACAACTTTTTTATCAAAAAGAGTAATGATACAAAGAGGCAAGAAAGTTTTATAGCACAATAACAAAATACAATACGATGAAAAAAAAGGTAATTAATTTATTTAACGAACCCAATATTATACAAAATAAAGGAGTAAAGTACTCAAAATTACTAGAGCGATTTATAGAACCTTTTGTAGATAATTTTTCGGAAGTTGAATATTATGAAGATATGCTTGAGTTTGCTTTGAGCGCTTGGAACTTTAGCAACTTGGAATTACTCTTACCTAAAGATGGTTTTAAGGAGTTTATAGATGGTATTGATAATTCTATTATGGATTTAAATCTATTAAAAAAAATGATGGCCTATAAAAAAAGTCATTTTAAAGAATACACTAATTTTATTGTAGATTTTGACATTAGAGAAACAGAAGGTGACCCCATTTTATCGGTTATAACACAAAGTGAAGAAGATTTTTTGAAAAAGATGTTCGAGAACATGGAAAATGATGATGAGTCTGGCGATTTTGAAGACAATTATATCGACCGTAGTGCTATAATCGTTAAACCTTTACAGCCATTTATAGATTGGTGTTCTGATTTGTATCCTGATGATATAGAAGAAATAAAAGAACCTAGAGTCTACTTAATTAGTGAAGATATTTTTGATATAGAAAGCTGGGTTAAAAAGAAATTTAAAAAAATATTTGAGTTTGAATTAGAGTCTTGGCATGTGAATAAAAAAGAATGGCCTCAGAGACGGAATTATAAAATGTTTAAAGAATGGTTTGAAGTTGACATCTCATTATCGGTTTACGATTTAGAAAAGAAACCCGTTATTAAATAAAAATTATCAGTTCAGTTTGACTAGCTTAAAGTTCCAGTTTGTATAGATAAAGTAGCTTTAAAAATTATATCAGAAGCACCCTAAATTTACTATGGTGTAATAGTCCTAAATTACATTCTAGTTTATCTTTTGTTGCGAGAGTTTAAACTCAGTTTTACAAATAAATATTTGTTTTTCAGAGCTATCGTTAAATTCCTGTTCTTTAAAACTACCATACTTATCAATAATTGTAAAGCCATGTTGTTTCAGATACGAGTCTAATTCTTGTGGGAAATACAATCTCATGTCCAAATTTTGAATTGAATCGAACTCATTATTGATGAAATAATGCCATTCTATGCGATTAATTTGTGTTTTATTTTCATATCGCATAGATTGTTTTACCTGCACTTCTCTTCCATCAGAAGTGATATAATTAGCAATTTTCTTGAGTTCTTTCTCTCCTTCAACTATATACTGAATATTGGGGTTAAAGCAGTCAAATAAAAATATACCTTCATCTTTTAGATGATTTTTTACCGTTTCAAATACTTTAAATAAATCTTCATTCTTATATAAATGATGAATTGAATTAAATGGAATAAAAATAACATCGTATTTTTCTCTTAAATGTAAATTTCTGATGTCTTCCTTAATGAAGGTAATTTCTAATCCAGCTTCGAGTGCCTTATGCTTTGCCCGTTCAATCATAGAAGAAGTGAAATCAACTCCACAAATATTATATCCTTCTTTTGCAATCGGAATTGTAAGTCTTCCTGTTCCACAGCAAAGTTCGAGAATACGAGCATCTTCGTTTTTTGGCAACCACTTCTTATAAAACGCTAAGTC
The DNA here is from genome assembly GCF_029853675.1 of Tenacibaculum tangerinum. Lineage (NCBI taxonomy): Bacteria > Pseudomonadati > Bacteroidota > Flavobacteriia > Flavobacteriales > Flavobacteriaceae > Tenacibaculum > Tenacibaculum tangerinum. Next base: position 2,289,363 of record NZ_CP122539.1, read on the forward strand.
GTTTAAATTCGTGTTCATTCCATCATAAACATTCGCATCATAAATCAAATCCCCAACTTTGTAACTCTCATCCATTATATTCTCTAATTCTATATTCTAAAATACTTCATACGCTACCCCAATCCTACATCTAACGACATCATTACTATAAATCCGCCAATAAAACCTAGCGTTGCGATATCGGTATACTTATCACGTTGTGTTTCTGGAATTACTTCTTCAACCACCACAAAAATCATCGCCCCTGCTGCAAATGCTAAGGCATAGGGCAAAATAGGTGTGAAAAACGATACTGCTACCGCTCCTAAAACTGCCGCTATGGGCTCTACAATAGCCGACATTTGCCCGTACCAAAAACTTTTAAAGCGACTTACGCCTTGTCTTCTTAAAGGCATCGCGACAGCAAATCCCTCTGGAAAATTTTGAATTCCAATACCAATAGCTAAGGAAATAGCGGCGATAATCATTTCTGTTTGCTCTGCCCCCACTAACGATGAAGCCGCACCAAACAACACCCCTACAGCCAAGCCTTCTGGAATATTATGCAGCGTAATTGCCAGCACCAACAATGTTGTTTTGTGCCAATTTGTTTTTACCCCTTCTACTTCCTCTTCTCCAAAATTAATATGCAAATGAGGTAATGATTTGTCCATCCCAAAAAGTGTTAGTGCACCCAGCGCAAAACCTATTGCAGCAGGAAGTACTTTTACAAATCCTTCGCCTGGACTATTTTCTATGGCAGGTGCTAACAAACTCCAAAAACTTGCTGCAACCATTACGCCTCCTGTAAAACCCAACATTCCATCTAAAACTGCTCGGTTTAATTTTTTAAAAAAGAATACCAAACTTGCTCCTAAAGCAGTTAAGCCCCATGTGAATAGCGATGCGTATAATGCTGCCTGTATTGGGTGCTCTTTTCCAAAATTTACTAATTGATCAAATGAATCCATTTATAAAATATTGTTTTGTATACGTTAGTTATCGTGATTTTTGAATATATAAATTGCTTGCAATTTTACTCGATACCGAAAGAGTTTTACCGTCCATTTCTATGACTAAAGAACCATCGAAAGGTTCTTTTTCTATCACTTTTAGTTGTTTTCCTAAGGCTATTTCCTGCTTATCTAAAAAGCGTAAAAATTCTGAAGAACTATCGTCTACCCCAACGCATATTCCTGTTTCATTTTTTTGTAACGTAGACAATAAGCTTTTTTCTATGACTTGTAAGTTTCCTTCTTTATCTGGAATGGGGTCTCCGTGTGGGTCTCTTTTCGGGTATCCTAAAAAAGCATCCAATTCATTAATGAGTTTTGGAGATTTAATATGCTCTAACTGCTCTGCTACTTCATGCACTTCATCCCAAGAAAAGTTGAGCTTTTCTACTAAAAAAACTTCCCACAAGCGATGTTTGCGAACAATATTCGCTGCTATTTTTTTTCCAAAATCGGTTAAGGTTACTCCTTGGTATTTTTTATAGCTAACTACATTTTTTTCAGATAGCTTTTTAACCATATCGGTTACCGAAGATGCCTTTGTATCTATTTTTTTTGCTATGGCATTAGTGCTGATTCCTTTCTTATAATAGGCAGCTAAGTGATACATTGTTTTTATGTAATTTTCTTCAGACTGACTAAACATACTGTTTTTTTAGATATACAAATATATAAATTTTGATTTAATTAAACATATTTTTAGTCTTGACTAAAAATTAATTTATATTTGCATAAATTTTGTTTTTTAAAACTGTTTATCAGCAAACTATTTTAACATGAAACATCGCATTGCTTTTGTAATTATAATCGTATCGAGTATTGTAAACGGACAAATAATTAAAGGAAAAGTTACGTCCTCTTCTGGAGAGCATATTCCGTTTGCTAATGTTTTTATAAAGGGAACAGCGAATGGAACTACGACTGATGAATCTGGTTACTATACCTTAGAAGCTACCAAAAATAAATTCGTTTTAGTAGCTTCAACCATTGGTTTTTTGTCAGAAAGAAAAACCGTTACGATGCATTCTTCTGAAGAAAAAACAGTCAATTTTATACTGACCGAAACTGCTGAAATTTTAGACCAAGTTACCATCACTGGAACTCGTACTGATAAACGCAGCACTAACAGTCCCGTTATTGTTAATGTGATTAACAGTCAAACCTTGGCAGACGTTCAGGCCTGTAATTTATCGGAAGGATTAAAATTTCAAACGGGTTTACGTGTTGAAACCGATTGCCAAACGTGCAACTATACACAACTTCGTATGAATGGTTTAGCGGGTGGTTACTCTCAAATTCTAATTAATGGTCGCCCAATTTTTAGTCCGCTAACTGGATTGTACGGACTCGAACAGGTTCCTACCAATATGATTGAGCGAATAGAAGTGGTTCGTGGTGGTGGTTCTGCCTTGTATGGCTCTAGTGCTATTGGTGGTACGGTAAATGTAATTACTAAAATTCCGAAGAAAAGCAACTATAGTATTGGGTATACCTATCAAAATATCAAAGGAACTTCTGATTATATTATTGCCGGAAATGCTACCGTAGTAAACGAAGATCACAATGCTGGTGCTTCCTTTTTTATCAACAACCGAAAAAGAGGACTATACGATGCGAATGGTGATAATTATTCTGAAGTATCTGAGCTAAAAAACAATTCTTTTGGTACCAATTTGTTTTTACTTCCAACAGAAAATCAAAAAATAGAAGTGAATTTCAGCAAAATGAACGAATATCGTTATGGTGGAGAAATGGTTGATAATGCGCCTCATTTTGCCATGCAATCGGAAGAACGCGTACACGATGTGTATGTAGGAAATATTGATTATCAAATCAACTTTAACGATGATAAAAGTGCTATCATTTCGTATTTCGCTACACAACATACCGACCGAGAACATTATACAGGAATTCGCCCTGATATAAATACTCCTGAAGATACCGAACACCTAGCAAGTCCTCCGTATGGGAACTCCACCACAACGACTCTTCAAGGAGGTTTGCAATTTAACCACCGATTAGAAACATTTTTAGGAGGAAATAATGTACTAACCATTGGTAGTGAATTTGTACAAGACGATGTTTTTGATGTTATTGATGCTTATGAATATAAGGTAGACCAAGTAACTCAAAATTTCGGATTCTTTTTTCAAAGTGATTGGGAAATTAACAAACGATTAAATCTACTAACAGGTATTCGCTATGACAACCATAAACTAAATGCTTTAAAACAAGATAAAACTCAAAAAACAATTATTAACAATGTGGCTAGTCCGAGAATATCTTTATTGTTCAAGCCTTTTGAAAACACACAAATTAGAGGAACTTGGGGTACTGGATTTAGGGCACCACAAGCTTTTGACACCGATTTACATATTGCCTTTGCTGGTGGTGGAATTTCGCGTGTAGTACTAGCTGATAATCTAAAAAGAGAACGTTCTAACAGCTATACACTATCTTTTAATTACGATAAACCTACCGAGCATTATATATACGGATTCACTTTTGAGAGTTTTTACACCAACTTAAAAGATGCTTTTTATTTAGAAGCTGTTGGCGAAGATGCCTTTGGTGAGGTTTTTAAAAAAAGAAATAGTGATGGTGCCGTAGTGCAAGGTATTACCCTAGAAACTCGACTAAACTATGATGGAGTTTTACAATTAGATGCAGGCTTTACCTATCAGTCGAGCACCTACAATTCTGCAATAAACAATTCGGATGAATTACCTCTTGAAAGAGATTTTTTACGTACACCAAACACGTATGGCTATGCTACTGCAACGTATACTCCAAACCAAAAATTTACAACTGCTCTAAATTTAGTATACACAGGCAGTATGAAAGTGCTTCACTTAGCTTCTCCACTCAACTTAGCAAACGATGCGTATGTTACTTCTCCTTCTTTCTTTAATTTGGGAATAAATAGCAGTTATGTTTTTGAAATAGAAAAACTACATACAAACCTAGAGCTTACCGCTGGAATTAAGAATGTTTTTGATGCATATCAAGCTACATTTGACATCGGCAAAGAGCGTGACAGCAATTTTATTTATGGACCTGCCACACCAAGAACTGTGGTATTTGGGATAAAACTCTCTAGTAATTAATATTCAGATAACATACCGTTTGTTGATTAACGTTTAAGAAACATTCTAATAATACAATAGTAATTTCTAACTAACATTAGGTTTACAATACCGTGTCAATTTTGCATCGTATTTAAGAAAACACGTTAGTTAGAATGAAAAAAATAATAATAATTACTCTTTTAAGCCTTTGCAATTTTGCATTTTCACAAAGTAAAGGTATTGTAACAGGAATTGTAACAGATAAAGAGATGGGTGGTGAGGCATTACCTTTTGCGAATGTCTTTGTTAAAGGAACTTCAATTGGAGCAACAACCGATATGGACGGTAAATATACACTTAGTATACCTGTCGGAAACCAAACCATCGTCTTTAGCTTCGTGGGTTATAAAACTGTTGAAAAACCAGTTAGCATAAAGGCAGGTGAAACGATTACTATTAATCAAGAATTGGGTGCTAACGAAGGAGTTACCTTAGACGAAGTTGAAATTAAAGCTTCTACCAGTAAAGATAAAGCTAGTGCCTTGTTACTAGAACAAAAGAAGGCTTCGGTAATTAAAGAAAGTATTGGTGCTGAAGAACTATCTTCTAAAGGTATTTCTGATGCTGCAGGCGCGGTTTCAAAAATATCAGGCGTCTCAAAACAAGAAGGCTCTAGCAACGTGTATGTTCGTGGTTTAGGTGATCGATATTTAAACACTACCATGAACGGTCTTTCATTACCGTCAAATGATATTGCTAAGAAAAACATCGATTTGAATTTATTTCCATCAGACATTATTGAAAATGTATCTATCAGCAAGGCCTACGCTTCAAATTTCTACGGAGACTTTGCCGCTGGTAATATTGATATCTCTTCTAAAGAATACAGAGGAAATGGTTTTGTAGAAGTAAACATTGGGTCGGGTGTAAATTCTAGAGCCATGGGAGAAGACTTCAGAAAAAGTGAAGGAACAGGAGATTTCGGTTATTACAATCGTTTCGAACACAATCCTTTTGCAGTCATTTTATCTCACGGAGTAGACCCTGTAAATGCAGGAAGTCCAATTAACAACGCTATCGGTATGAATGCAGGTAAGTCTTTTAATTTTAAAGATGGAAGCAGATTAAGTCTTTTTGGTACCGCATCATTCAGTAGAGATTTTGAATACAGAGAAGGACCTGTGGTAGATTACTCGAATGTATTTAAAAAAGAATTTCCCAACGCTAAAGAATACGAATACGCTACCTCAACAACAGCTATGTTAAGTGCTTTATATAGTATTAATAGCAATAACAGAGTAAAGTTTACGTCGCTATTTTTAAACAATTCAGCCGATGAAGTGGGTTACTATGGTTTTAAAGGATTGGGTAGAAACAGAGATGCGCTAAATAATACTGACGAAGGCTTCTATCAAATGAACGTGCAATACAATCAAGATTTAGTATTTGTAAATCAGTTGACAGGTGAGCATAAATTTGAAGATGACAGACTTAAAGTAAATTGGGGAATTGGCTATAATAATGTGTTTGCTCACGAGCCAGACAGAAAGAGAATTAGCTTAGAGAATTTTCACAACACGTTAGATAATGATCCGAATACCAATGCCATATTTTTCACCAACAACTCTTTCGATAACCAACGTTATTTCCAAAAAATAATTGATGAAGAATTAAACAGCCGTGTGAATTTGGCCTACCAAGCTACAGACAACCTAACCTTCAATTTTGGGTACAACGGAAGAATTAAAGAAAGAGATTTTAACAACATTCGATATGGTTACGATATCTTAGATTCGAAATATGAAGTTTCAGATGTACACAACTTCAACAGTATTTTTAATCTTGAAAACGCACAAATCTTCAAAAACCAAACTGGTAAAATCTTTAGATTAGATGTGTTTAGAAAACTTCCTGGCTTTGAAAACAGTAACATCGCTAGCTTACCAGGGTTGTATGAAAACACCTATAGTGGTGAGTTAAGAATACATGCCGGATATATTTCAGCAGAAATTAAATCAGGCGAAAAATGGGTATTTGTTCCAGGTGTTAGAGTCGAATCTTTCAATCAAGAAATTACGTACGACGTTATCAATATCAACCCTAAAGACCCTGGTTTTAGAAATGCGTCAGAAACATTTTTCTTACCGAGTTTAAATATAAAATATGCCCTAAACGAAGACCAAAACGTACGTTTTAACTTTAGTCAAACGGTATCTGTGCCTGAATTTAAAGAGGTAGCTCCGTTTATTTATGAAGGAATTGGAGAGAGAATAGGGGGAAATCCAGATTTATTAGACAATCCTTCATTCTCTAAAATCTTCAATTTAGACCTAAAATACGAATGGTTTATTTCTAGAGATGAATTACTATCTATCGGTGCTTTTGGTAAGCAAATTAACGATCCTGTAAACCTAGTAATAGCCAACAGTGCTGCGGGTAATCAACGTTATTTTAGAACTGGTAACAAAGCAACAGTTGCTGGTGTAGAGGTTGAAATGCGTAAAAACATCGTAAAAGATGAAGACGATAATACCGTAATGTCTGCGGGTATTAATTTCACCTATATGCATACCGAGCAAGACTTGAAAAAAGAAATCAAAGGAGTTTCTGGGTACGCTACCGCATTTAATAGAGATAGTGATGAACTACAAGGAGCTTCACCTTATTTAATCAATGCAAATTTGAATTATACCCCTACGCAGTTTAAAAACTACAAACCTATCACTTCCTTAGTCTTTTCGTATTTCTCTGACAGAATTGATGCCTTGGGTGCTGGTGAATTAGGAAATATTATCGAAAAAGGGGTTCCTACGGTTGATTTTGTTTGGAAAAATAAGTTTGGTGAAAACTGGGAAATCGATTTAAAAGCCAAGAACTTGTTAGACCCATCAATAAGAAGGGTTCGAGAGAACACCTCTATTGGAGATGTAACCCTATCTGAATACAAAAGAGGAACGAATATTAGCTTAGGACTTAAATACAAATTTTAACAATAATAAACTCTAAAAAAATACAATTAAACCTTAAAACAATGAAACATAATTTTTTATTAGGATTAGCTTTAGCCGCTACTTTATTCACTTCGTGTGGAGATGATGATACTGCTGATATTATTATTAATGATAATAGTGTAACCAACAACAATAATAATGGTGGAGGAACTAACAACGACCAAACAGTCGAATTAACAGGTAATTATACTACTGATGTAACATTAGATGCCTCTAAATCGTATGTGATTACAGGACCTGTTATTTTTGAGGATGGAGCTACACTAACAATTCCTGCTGGTACAGTTGTGAAAGCTGCAGCAACTGGTGCAGATGTATATTTAGCTATTTCTCAAGGAGCAAAAATTATTGCAGAAGGAACTTCTAGCCAACCTATTATTTTTACTTCGAACGCTACAACTCCTAATGCAGGTGACTGGGGTGGATTGATCTTATTAGGTAAAGCGCCTATTAACTCTGTAACTGGGGGAGATGCTACTTCTACTTCTGAAATTGCAAGCTTACCTTACGGTGGTAGCATTGCCGATGACAATTCAGGTGTTTTACGTTATGTGAGAGTGGAATACTCAGGAGGCAAAGCGGATGGACAATCAGAAAATAACGGATTTTCTTTCTACGGAGTTGGAAATGGTACTACTGTAGCGTATATTCAAATGTTTGAAGGAAAAGATGACGGCATAGAATTCTTTGGAGGAACTGTAAATGTAAGTAATGTATCTATTGTTAATGCTGAAGATGATTCTATTGACTGGACCGAAGGGTATTCTGGTACGATTACAGATGCGTACGTTATGCACGGTACCGACCACGACAAAGGAATTGAAGCTGATGGCTACAACACTGATATAGGAAACTTATCTAGCCCTAAATTTTTCTCTAAGCCAACAGTAACTAACTTAACTATTGAAGGGTTAGGCTCTGGTACTGGAAATGAAGCTATTCGTTTAAGAGCGGGTACGCAAGGTATTTTTAACAACGTTTTGTTAGTAGGTTTTGCTGAAGGATTTGACCTTGATGGTGATGCTACAGATAACCCTACTGGTAACGGTGTGGTTGCTGGTGACTTAAAAGCTACCGATGTTAAATTTGACGACATTACTGTGAAAGTAAAAAATGATACCGGTGTTGCTTTTGCTGAAAGTGACTTCGTTACTGAAAATGATACTGCAACTGGTACAGACTATGCCACTTGGGGAGCTGGATGGACTAGAAAATAAAAACTCATATTATCAAACAAAAAAACCGAGCAAATTGCTCGGTTTTTCTATTTGTATATAGGTTAGTGAGTATGTCTTCTACGTATTAATTAATCAATATGAGAAACACGAAGCGTATTTACCATTCCTTTTGCTTTTACAGGCATTGAAGATAAATTTATGACAAAATCTCCTGCTTTCACATATCCTTTTTCTTTCGCTATTTCATTAATATCTTCAATGGTATCATCGGTACTTAGTTCTCTATCATAAAAATAAGCTCTAACTCCCCATAATAAATTTAGTTTCCCTAAAATTCTTTTCTCAGACGAAAAAGCTAATACATGCGATTTAGGTCTCCAAGCTGATATTTGAAAAGCCGTATAACCACTATTTGTAAGTGTAGCTATCGCTGCAGCATTAATATCGTCAGCCATTGACGCTGCATGATGACATATAGATTTTGTAATGAATCTATTCGTACGAATATGTGGTGGTTCGTGTGGCACTTTTATTAAATCTGAAAACTCAACACTTCCTATAATTTCTGTCATCTTTTGAATCACTTTAACAGGGTGTTTTCCTACCGAAGTTTCTCCAGAAAGCATTACTGCATCAGCACCATCCATAATAGAGTTGGCTACATCATTTACTTCTGCTCTAGTAGGCACAGGATTTGTAATCATAGTTTCCATCATCTGAGTGGCAATGATTACAGGTATTCTTGCCTGCTTTGCCCTAAGTACCAAACCTTTTTGTATTAAAGGCACATCTTGCATAGGTACCTCAACACCTAAATCGCCACGCGCTACCATGAGTCCATCACAAAACGGAATTAATGCATCGATATTTTCAACAGCTTCTGGTTTTTCAATTTTTGCAATTACCGGAACTCTATAACGAGATTTCTGTTTGATGATATCTCGTAAAATACGAAGGTCTTCTGGTGTTCTTACAAATGAAAGTGCAATCCAGTCTACTTCTTGTTTTAAAGCAAAAACAACATCTTTTTTATCCTTTTCTGTTAAGGCTGGTAATGAAATTTTCGTGTTTGGAAGATTTACTCCTTTCTTTGACTTCAAAGCGCCTCCCACTACTACTTTGGTTACTACTTCATTCTCTTTATTTGTTGAAATTACTTCAAACAACAACTTACCATCATCAACTAAAATCTTTTCGCCTACTTTTACGTCTTTAGGAAAACGTTGATAAGTCATATAAGCTTTTTCTTTGGTACCTTCACATTTTTCTGTTGTAAAAACAAAAGTATCTCCAGCCTTTAATTCAACCCCCTCTTGCATAACACCTACTCTAAGCTTTGGACCTTGCAAATCTGCTAGTATTGCTAAATTGTAGCCTTTTTCTTTATTTATTTCACGTATTTGACGTATTTGATCTTTTACGATTTCATAATCTGCATGTGAAAAGTTAATTCTAAAAACATTTACACCAGCTGTAGCCATTTCTGCTAAAACCTCTTTAGTACTTGTTGCTGGACCTAATGTTGCTACGATTTTTGTTTTCTTGTTATGTGGCATATATTTAAAAAATTAAAAAATCTTTCGATTTTAAGGTGTTTAACTCAATTTTATATGAGGTTATTATTTGTGGAATCTTGTTGATTAATTCTATGGCTTCTAAAGTCGATTTATAATCAAAATCTCCCTCTAATTTCAACAAAAAATCAACTTTCTTTTTTTCTGGTATCAAATATCTAATGGATTCACTTTGATTAAACAGCCCTATCGATTCAACTTCTAAAGTAGATTTAAACGTATTTGATATCAAAAACCAATCTCGACACAATTTAGTGTCTGTGTATTTATACACTGAATAAGAGGACTTTCTACTTTTTTGAACGAAATCTAAATCATTATTTTCTCTACTAAACCTAATATGTAAATGCTTGTTTAATAGATAAGCTAATTTATACTCATATAAAGTAGTATGAATTCCTATCAATTTGTAATCATCATTAGAAAATTCATTTATATTCACCTCATAAATTGGCATAAAAAACAATTATTTGTTTTTGCTAAATTAGTGAATGTACAGAAAATTCAATGTAAATTTTACGAAAACGTTTTCTCTCAATTAAGGCTCAAGCATTTGTTTTTGCATTGCATAGTAGGTTCTTTTTGCTGCAATCTCTTCTGCTTTTTTCTTTGATGTTGCTCTTCCTTTCGCTATAATGTTTCCATCAATACTAACACGAACAGTAAAGTGTTTTTTTAATTGATTACCTGAATCTTCGTAAGAATCGAATTTATATTTCTTCTTTTTCTTCTGACACCATTCGATAACAAAGCTTTTATAACTTGATATTTTACCTTCTAATTGCTCAATATCTACATAAGGCATTATCACCTGCTCGTATATAAATTGATGACAGTAATTATACCCTCTATCTAAGTAAATAGCACCTACAAGTGCTTCAAAAATATTTCCGTGAATATTGTTGCTAATATGTTCTTTAGAAATACTACTCTTAACAAACTTAATCAAGTCAAGATCTTTACCTAAAGTATTCAGATGCTCTCTGCTCACAACCTTAGAACGCATTTGCGTTAAGTATCCTTCGTCTCCTTCAGGTACTTTCTTATATAAATACGAAGCTATTACCGTACTGAGTATGGCATCACCGAGAAATTCTAGACGTTCATAGTTTACAGGATTTCCTTTACTATCAACCAATTTCAGAGATCTGTGGGTAAATGCTTTTTTGTATAGAGATAACTTAATTGGCTTGAAATTAAGTAGTTCTTTTAGTTCGTAGTAGAAATTTTCATCCTCTTTATTTTGGGGTTTAACAATTCTACGTAGAAAATTCATAAAAGGCTAGTCTAATTTTCTAAAAGCAACACAAGCATTATGACCTCCAAAACCAAAGGTATTACTCATGGCTACTTTAATCTCTCTTTCTTGAGCTTTGTTTAACGTTAAGTTTAACTCTGGATTGATATTTTCATCAACATTGGTATGATTAATAGTTGGGGGAACAATACCGTGTTCCATCGCCAACAGTGAAGCAATTGCTTCAATCGCACCTGCAGCACCTAACAAATGTCCTGTCATAGACTTTGTTGAGTTGATATTGATATTTTTAGCATGCTCTCCAAAAACTTCAGAGATTGCTTTTAGTTCAGCAACATCTCCTAGTGGTGTTGATGTACCGTGAGTATTGATATGATCTACATCTTCTGGTTTTATTCCAGCATTTTCAAGGCAGTTTTTCATTACTGCTATCACACCTATTCCGTCAGGGTGAGGCGCTGTCATGTGGTGAGCATCTGAAGATAATCCTCCACCAATAACTTCTGCATAAATTTTAGCTCCTCGAGCCTTGGCATGCTCATATTCTTCTAATATGATAGCACCAGCCCCTTCTCCTAAAACAAACCCGTCACGTTCAGCATCAAAAGGTCTCGAAGCTGTTTCTGGGCTGTCATTTCTGGTAGATAAAGCGTGCATCGCATTAAAGCCACCCATACCAGCGATAGTAACAGCGGCTTCACTACCTCCTGTTACAATTACATCACAATGACCAAGTCTAATGTAATTCAAAGCATCAATCATGGCATTCGCCGATGATGCACAAGCAGATACTGTAGTATAATTTGGCCCCATAAATCCATTTTTTATAGAAATATTCCCAGGCGCAATATCTGCAATCATTTTTGGAATGAAGAACGGGTTAAATTTTGGAGTACCATCTCCTTTGGCATAGTTCAATACCTCATCTTGAAATGTTTCTAAACCTCCAATACCTGCTCCCCATATAACGCCAACTCTTAACTTATCAACGTTATCTAGATTTAATTTGGCATCAGCAATTGCCTCATCAGAAGCAACCATTGCGTACTGTGTAAATCTATCCATCTTACGCGCCTCTTTTCTATTCATAAAATCGGTCGCGTTAAAATTCTTAAGCTCACATGCGAAACGAGTTTTGAACTTGGCAGCATCAAAATACGTTATGGGTGCCGCTCCGCTAACTCCGTTAACCAAGCCATTCCAATACTCTTCTTTATTGTTCCCTATTGGCGTTAATGCGCCAAGTCCAGTTACTACAACTCGTTTTAATTGCATATAATCTTATTTTTTTGCGTCTTCAATATAGCTAATCGCTTGACCAACAGTACCAATGTTTTCTGCTTGATCGTCTGGAATTTGAATATCGAACTCTTTTTCGAATTCCATGATTAACTCAACCGTATCTAAAGAATCTGCCCCTAAATCGTTTGTGAAGCTTGCTTCGTTAGTTACTTCGTTATCGTCTACTCCTAATTTGTCTACGATAATTGCTTTTACTCTTGATGCAATGTCTGACATAATTTGTTTGTTTTAAAATTTAAAATCGTGGCAAAAATACAAATCTTAGTTATTAATTCTAACTTTTGCTTAAAAATGTGCTGTCTAAAATAAAAAAAATACCTGAATATTTTGCTCTAAACGCCACCATTGTTAATAATTATTCTTTTTTTTGTAGTAACAAAACAACTAAGTTTTAACATGAAACGTATCGTAATTTTTGCTTCGGGTTCTGGTACCAATGCCGAAAACATTATTAAATACTTCCAATCGACTAAAACTGCGATGGTTACTCATGTGCTTTCTAACAACCAGCGTGCCAAAGTTTTTGACCGCTGCGAAAAGCTTGGTGTAGATGCATCACTCTTTGATAAAGAGAGCTTTATAAAAGATGATACTGTTTTAAATTTCTTACTAACTGAAGCAGATTTTGTAGTTTTAGCAGGGTTCTTGTGGCGTATTCCTTCTAAAATTGTTGCTGCTTTCCCTAATAAAATCATCAATATTCATCCAGCTTTATTACCAAAATATGGCGGAAAAGGAATGTATGGAATGCATGTGCACAATGCGGTGAAAGCTAATAACGAAGCTGAAACGGGCATTACCATACATTATGTGAATGAGAATTACGATGAAGGGGCTATTATTTTCCAAGCAAAAACGGCTATTTCTTCTGAAGATACTCCTGAAACTATCGCTCAAAAAATTCATGAATTGGAATACGAGCATTTTCCGAAGGTAATTGAAGAAGTTATTTTACAACATGAGTAAAAAAAAGAAATACTATGTAGTTTGGAAAGGTAAAAGAACAGGGGTGTTTTTATCTTGGGAAGCCTGTAAAAAACAAATTGATGGCTTTACAGGAGCGCAATACAAAGCATTTGCAGACAAAAATGAAGCTGAAATAGCATTACAAAAGAGTTATAATCACTACAAAGGAAAAGATACCAAGAAAGCAAATCTCTCTGCGGAAGAAAAAGCAAAATATGGTTACCCTATTCTAGAAAGTATCGCTGTTGATGCTGCTTGCGCTGGAAACCCAGGAATGATGGAATACAGAGGTGTTCTTACAAAAAGTAAGAAAGAAATCTTTAAAATGGGACCGTTTAAGAATGGCACCAATAACATCGGAGAGTTTTTAGCCTTAGTTCATGGAATAGCTTTGTTGAAAAATAAAAAAATGGACACCTACCCTATTTATTCAGACTCTAAAATAGCCATGAGCTGGGTGCAAAAGAAACAGTGCAAAACAAATATTGCTTTTGACAGTTCTAACAAAGATGTTTTAGATTTGATAAAACGTGCTGAAAATTGGTTACAAAATAATTCTTTTAAAAATCCTTTATTAAAATGGGAAACCAAGGCTTGGGGAGAAATTCCTGCCGATTTTGGAAGAAAATAAAAAACCGAGTACAAAAATATACTCGGTTATATACTCTATATATGACAAAATGTCAACTTACTTAACTGCTATTTTAGTTTCTTCTTTCCAAGTTTGTACACTTGCAATAGTACTGTTCTCAAAGTCTATTTCTTTCAATCCATCCTCTTTCCACATAAACCACTTGCCTACTTTTTTTCCTGCTTCGTAATGACCTATAGCCACTTTATTCCCCTTTTTATCAAAAGAAGTCCAAGTACCTGTTAACTTTTTGTTTTTAAAGAATCCTTGTTCTTTAACAGTTCCGTCTGCATAAAAGTATGTAGCCTTCACTAGGTCACCTTGCTTTTCAAATTTTGGTTCCATGTCTTGAGCTTGTAAAAACGATACTGATAAAATACAAGCAGCTATCACTAATTTCTTCATAATTTACATCTTTTAAAGTTAACGTCGACCAACACAAATATAATTAAAATTTTACACACAAAAAACATTTACGTAACATTAATTTAACATTAAAGCTTTTTTCAAGACAATTTAAGTTCTTGAAAGACATTATAAAACCTTATATTTACAATTATTAATTTTAAAAAAAATTATTATGGCAGTAATGAAAGTTATTGAAATTATGGCAAACTCAGATAAAAGCTGGGAAGATGCTACAAAAAAAGCCGTTAAACAAGCTTCAAAATCGGTAAAAGGTATTAAATCTGCATTCGTTAGATCACAAAGTGTCGTTGTAAATGACGATGAGGTAACAGAATTTAGAGTAAACCTAAAAGTAACTTTTGAAGTACAGTAATTTTTTGTACATACTAACTATTACTTGCGGTTTTGAAAACAATCAAAACCGCAATTTTTATCTGTAAACTCTCAATTGATGACTATCTTACAACACATTCTAGTAATATTGGTCGCTCTAATTCATTTGTATATTTTAATTTTAGAAATGTTTTTATGGGTTCGCCCTAAAGGAATACAAACTTTTGGACTGAAATCTAAAAGTTTTGCAGAAGAAACAAAAGTTCTAGCAGCAAATCAAGGTTTATACAATGGTTTTCTTGCTGCGGGTCTTTGTTGGTCTGTCATTTCTCAAAAGATTGATGTTGCTATTTTTTTTCTAGCTTGTGTTTTTATTGCTGGAGTTTATGGTGCCTATTCTACAAAAAAACCTCGTATTTTTGTCATACAGTCTATTCCTGCTTTGTTAGGAATAGTCAGCTTAGTTTTATAAAAACCAACTACTACAAACTAAATTATTCATTAACAATTAAATTTTACCATAACAAATGGACAAGTATTTAGAAAAATTTCAAGAACTAGTGGTTACCTATGCTCCAAAAGCAATCATGGCGATTCTAATTTACATTGTAGGTTCTTATATTATTAGCCTAATTATTAGAGCTACTAGAAAAATGATGACCAAAAGAGAGGTCGATACCACACTACAGAAGTTCTTACTAAATTTATTGAATTGGTCATTAAAAATTCTCTTAATTATTACTGTTATAGCAAAACTAGGGGTTGAAACGACTTCTTTTGCCGCTATCTTGGCTTCTGCTGGTTTGGCAATTGGTTTAGCGCTACAAGGCTCTCTAGCTAACTTCGCTGGAGGTGTATTAATTATGTTGTTTAAGCCTTTTAAGGTAGGTGATTTAATTGAAGCTCAAGGAGAATTAGGAGTTGTTAAAGAAATCGAGATTTTTACTACCAAACTTACTGGTTTATCCAATAGGGAGATTATTATTCCTAATGGAGCAGTTTCTAACGGAAACATTATTAACTACTCATCAGAAGGAACACGTAGAGTAGATTTGGTTTTTGGCGTTTCTTATGATGCTGATATTAAACAAACTAAAGAGGTTTTAATGAATGTTTTAACTTCGCACCCTAAGGTACTACAAGATCCTGCCCCTACGGTTAATGTATCTGAGTTAGCTGATAGCTCGGTAAATTTTGCAGTAAGACCATGGTGTAACACAGAGGATTACTGGACGGTTTACTTTGATGTGACTGAAAATACTAAAATTGCTCTAGATAATGCTGGAATTGAAATTCCATATCCTCACTCTGTTGAGATTCATAAAGAAGGCTAATATTATTTTTCTGGCGTAGCCACAAAATCTTTTAAATAAAAAGGCTCAAAATAAGCGACATCTTCGATGTCGTTTTTTTTGTATTTATCAAAACTTCTATTTGCCATTTCTTTTGCTGAAGGAAACTCTCTATCAATAAAAACTGCATTTTTATGTGTAATTACTTCTTTACACTTCGCTGTTCCATCTCCAATAAAATATACTTTTCCTTGCGATAAGTACTCTTTAAAAGAGTCATTATTGATAATTTCGGCTTTAATTTCTCTTACCTGTTCGTAATTTGCGTTATAAACAGCTGCATATACTTCCATACGACGTGCATCGAGCATCGGCACAATAAGTCCTTCATCAACATGCACCTTACATGCCAGAGACTGTAATGTTTCTACCGCAATTAAAGGCTTCCCTAAAGCAAAACAGAGTCCTTTTGCTGCAGAAACTCCAATACGCAATCCTGTGTAAGAACCTGGACCTTTACTCACCGCAATCGCATCTATTTCATCAAAAGAAAGTTTAGCTTCTTTTATTACTTGTTGAATAAACGGATGCAATTTTTCTGCATGCGAATAATTGCCATCGTTTAGCTCTTGTATTGCCAAAATTTCACCATCGCTTGCGATACTTACCGAGCAATTTTTAGTCGCTGTTTCTATATTTAAGATTGCTACCAAATCAATGTTTTTTTTGACAAAGATACATTTTATGTGAAGTTTTTTTAAAAAAATGTTTTTATACTATTATTAATGTTAACTTGCTGCAAATTTTTTTTAACCCTTCAAAACAAACAACAATGAAAAAAATCAACAAATTATGTTTATCAGCTTCTATTTTATTTTTAGTTAGCTCGTGTAATGTCGAAAGCGATTTCGAAACTAATCCTACATCAAATGCGGACCTTTCAAAGCACGAAATTGCTTTTCCTGATGCTAAAGGAGTTGTAAAAACAGGATTTCTAAATGGACAAGAAATCTCTTACGAAGTAATTAATGGATACAATGTGTATCAGGGAGACATTATTTTAACTGATAGTCAAATTAAAAGTTCTCCTGATAATTATGCCGCAAAAACGGTTGCTTTGAATAATAGAAGATGGTCTAACAACACCGTTTACTATACCGTTAATAGAAAATTATCAAATACTCGCAGGGTATATGACGCTATAGCGCATTGGGAAGCTTACACCAATATAACATTTATTGAATTTAACCCTAAAAAAGGAAAAAGAAGTAATAACCCTACCAATTATATAGAGTTTGTGCCAGGTTTTGGTTGTTCTTCAAACGTTGGTATGATCGGTGGTAAACAAACTATTACCTTAGCCTCAGGCTGTAGTACGGGTAACGCTATACATGAAATAGCTCATGCAGTGGGTGTTTTTCACGAGCACAGTAGAGCAGATCGTGACAATCATATAGTAATCCATTATGAAAACATTAGCTCTGGTGTAGAATCTAATTTTGAAAGAGCTGTAGATAGAGGGTATAATGCTTCTGATTATACAAGCGAATTAGATTTTGGATCAGTAATGATGTACCCTAGTAATGCCTTCTCTTCGAATGGACTTCCAACAATAACAAAACTAGATGGATCTACATTTTCTTCTCAAAGAAATGGTTTATCGCCTTCTGATATACAGGGAATTAATCTAATGTATCCTGCATCCAACTAATCATTTGTTTTTTTAACAAAAATTAAGGTTGTCAAAAAAATCTAAATCATAGTTAGATTTTTTTTGACAGCCTTTTTAGTTACTCTCTAAAAAAACTTATTAACGTGAGTTCGGGATACAATATCAAATTGAATTCACTAAAAATCAACACAATTTGATGTCGATAACATGAAGTATGAGTGATGAGACATCTCACTCTAGGGAGTTATACGATTTATGGTTTCTTATTTTGCATTTAGGTCTATTGTGTCTCTTCTAAGAAAATTAGTTGAATGAAAATAATTTTGTATTGAGAAGTGATAGCGTGTTTCTTGATACCCAAAAGTTTCGCAACTGCTGCTTTAAGTTAGAAAAACCACTCGAACTGAAAGTGTGCAAAAAAATTGTTGAAGAATTTAGAGACAAGCCTCTGGAATTAAGCCCTTGTAGCTGTCGCCCTGCGATTAAATTTCTTTGCAAATTTAATCTACGATAGATTCTCCGTAGTAAAATTTCAATACTTTTGTTTTAAACACATAATCGTATTTAGCTCTAATCATAGCGCCTTCTGCATTTACCAATCGATTACGCACCTGATCAAAATCGAACTGTGTCATTGACCCGTAATCGTAACTAACTTGTGCGTTTTTAAAGGCTTCTTTTTGTGCTTCTAAAGATATTTGTGCAGCCTCATACGTTTTAGCAGCAGCTTTTGCGTCTAAAAAGGCTCTTTCGATTTCTTGTTGTAATTGTAGTTTTTGATTCTGTAATCTCAATTCACTAATTGAATTGTTGACTATAGATCGTTCAACATTGGCATCATTTCTAAACCCACTGAAGATTGGAATATTCACTCTAAGCCCTAAACTAAAACCTAAATTTCCATCTAACTGTTCTAAAAGCTTACCCGTTGGAATAGAAGGATCTATAAAATACCTATAATTGGTGTTTGCTCCTAAAGAGGCATCAATACTGGGATAATATCCTGATTTAGCGATTTCAACTTCTAGTTTGGCATTTTGAATGTCTAATTTCGCTTTTTCAATCTCTGGCCATGCAGACACGGCTTTTTCATATACCATATTTGAGTTTTCGTATAATAATGCCGCCGAAGGTGAACCTACTTCGATGGCAGCTACGTCAAATCCTTCAGAAGATATTTGTAGTAATTGACTTAATCTTAACAAAGCAATACTCAATGTATTTTCTTGTAACACTACATTTTGTATATCACTTGCCGCAGTAGATTCTACATTTAACAAATCTCCTTTAGGAATGGCACCTCCTTCAAATTGGGCTTTTGCTCTATTGATTTGTTTTTTACTTATTTCTGCTTGTACTCTAGCAACTTCTAGGTTTTCTTTCGCAAACAATACATTTAAGTATTCGTTAACTACATTTAATGAAATATCATTCTCTACTTTAGCTAAATCTAACTTACTCCCTTCTACTCCCAATAATGCTTGCCTTTTTTGATTCAAGTTTCTAAAACCATTAAAAATTGTATAACCAGCATTTACCCCTACTGCTCCTCCAAACAGGGTTGTGTTTTCAGTTCTGTTTTGAGATACAGGATCGAATGTTGAACCTGTAGATAGGTTTCCACTAGTCGACCCACTTAAACTAGGCAAAAAGTTTGCCTTGTTACTCTTAACATCTGCTTCAGCAACCTCAATATTGAGGCGATTTTGCTTTACAGTTATATTATTTTTTAATGCGTAATTTACACACTCTTTAAGTGTCCATTTTTTTTGAGAAAATACAGCCAAAGACATAAAAATAGCTGTAAATAATGCAATTTTAGTTTTCAAAAGATCAATATTTTTTATTTAAACGTTGTTAGTTGATATTTTAATACATGCATTTTTCTGTACATTAGAAAAAGCTGACAACCAAGCTTCAATGCTACGAAAACATCGATAGTTTATGTTGATTGCTACTATATGACGGTTCTAGGCAAAATATGTTACAAAAAAAGATAGTTAATTATCAATGCTCTTTTTTGTGCTTTTTCTATGACGGTAAATAAAATAAAAAAGCAGGGCTACTAATATATAGGGAAACACCATTAAATAGGTAATTCCATTATTAACTCCCTCTGCAATGGTTTCATTTCCTCCTTCTACCACAGCTTTACACATCGCACATTGTGAGGATGCTTTTAAAGAAAAAAACAAAACGATTAAAAAAATACTTTTTTTATACATAATACGGTGCTATCATTATATATACAACCACTCCTGTTACCGCAACATACAACCACAATGGGAATGTTATTTTCGCTATTTTTTTGTGTTCAGGAAAATTTCCTAAGCGGGCTCTCATAAACGTAATTAACACCAATGGAATAATTACAATTGATAATAAGATATGTGTTATTAAAATAAAGAAATACACATATCTCAACACTCCTTCTCCTCCGAAAGGAGTAGAATCTGAAGTCATGTGATACGCCACATACATAACTAAGAACAATGCAGAACAAATAATGGCTGTAGTGTTTAGTTGTTCGTGTGCCTTTCTTTTTCCGTTTTTAATTGCTACTACAGATGCTACTAATAGTACAGCTGTTAAGGCGTTTATACTGGCATAAATGGGTGGTAAAAAAGATAAGGGTTCTACATTCGGAATTCTAATTCCGAATAAAGCGGCTACAGCAACGGGTATTACAATAGAAACTATAGTAATGAACCTTTTATATTTTTTTCTTTTGTACTCATATTATTCTTTCAATAATAACTTAATATCTTCTTTTAACTCACTGATTTGATTTCCGAAATTATGTTCATCTAAAGCGCGATAATACATTATTGGATTTCCGTGTTCATCGTAACGAGAGCGAATATATCCGTCTTTATCGACCAAAGCAAATAAGCCTGAATGTTCAAATCCACCATGACTTACTTCTCCTTTTCCTGCATATAATTTAAAGCCTTCATTCGATAAGTCATATACAACATCTTCTGGTTTTCCTGTTAATAAATGCCAGTTTTTATGGTTAATACCATGCTTTTTAGCATATTCTTTTAATTGTGCTGGTGTATCTATTTCTGGAGTAATTGAAAACGAGGCAATTCCGAAGTTAGGATTTCCCATAAATTCATTTTGAAGGATAACCATTTGTTCGTTCATTAACGGACAAATTGTTGGGCATGTAGCAAAAAAGAATTCTACCACATATACTTTTCCTTCGTAATCTTTATTGGTAATGGTTTCACCATTTTGATTAATAAATTCAAATGCTGGAACTTTTTCAAATTTGTGCAAATTTGCTGTTTTAAAATGTGCCACAATCTTTGGGATTGCATAAATACCGAAAAGCAACACAATGAATGAGATACCTATATATGAATAGTTTTGTTTTTTCATAATTCAATACATCTTAAATTTCTCTATCTGCATTGTTCTTTTTTAGTGCTAAACGATACTCTGCCAATACTACTTTCACATCGTCTTTCATCTTATTCTTGAGTTCTGCTACCGATTTCATATTGTACCCAAATAATTTGCCATCGGCGCTATCTTCGTCATCGGTGCGTCCTCGTAAGTTCAACTTCTTGTCAATGATAAACGCTTTTGATGAGTGCAACATACTATCTAACGGTTCATTTGTTTTGAAACTATCGTACAAAACTTTTATTTCTGTATCGTTTGCATACACAAAATTCCATTTTATCATATTTGTATAGGCTCCTATTTCTTTTTCAAGTTTTTGAACGTCTTCTTCTATATCTTTAGATGCTATGACTATTAATTGATAGTTTTTAAACCCATAAAATGGTTTGTATATTTTTTCGTTTAAATTAAATAGCTCTCCTTTTGACTCTTTTATATTGCTTCCTATAAACGTTACAATTGATATTTTATTTTCAAATTGATGTTTCTTGCTAACAGATGCTATATCTATCACATTTTGAGTAAGCGCTGGTAGCTTCGCAAAGTTATTGATTCCTAAAGATAAAAATATGTAAAACAATAGTGGTACTATAAAAAGTGCGATAAGCACTATATATTTTTTTGTTTTATTCATTTTATGATTAATTATATAAAAAAAGGTGGTTATAACACCACCTTTTTATTTTGTTTTATTTGATTACCATTTTACTAATGGTGCTAATGTATCGTGTAAGTAATCACCTTCAATTAATACGAGTGTTACCAAATAACAGATTAGAAATACTGCTGTCCAAACAATAGCACGTCTAAACCATTTTTTCTCACCTTCTAAGTGCATGAAAGCCCAAGCAATGTAATAGGCTTTTACAATAGTTAAGATAATAAATATCCAGTTTAACCAACTGGTACCCCATCCGTGTAAGTGTAAGAACGCTGGTTTTATAATACCTAAAGCAACTTCTACCGTTGTTACTACTGTTAAGATTGCTAAAACAATCCAGATTCTTTTTGTATTTGATTCGTGTGCGTGTGCCATTTTTTCTTTTTTAATAAATTATACCAAGTAGAAAAAGGTAAATACAAATACCCAAACTAAATCTACAAAGTGCCAATACAATCCTACTTTTTCAACCATTTCATAGTGTCCTCTACGCTCATAGGTACCTAATACTACATTGAAAAATATAATGATATTGATAATAATTCCTGAAAATACGTGAAATCCGTGGAAACCTGTAATAAAGAAAAAGAAATCTGCAAAAATTGGGTTACCGTATTCATTTACGTGCAAGTTTGCGCCTTCTACTACCATGTTCGCTTTTGCTAATTGCGCTAAACTTTCTTCTCTTGATAAAATTATTTTTTGCTTGGTTTCTGGATTTAACTGCTCTGTTCTGATCAATAACGATGGATCTGCTTTAAACGCTTCTTGCACCTGTGCGACAGAATAGGTAGAAATAGTAGGTTCACTTTCAAACCACAATCCGTTGGTTCTAGAATGTTGTACTCTTTCGTCTTTTCTTTCGTTGTGAACAAAATCTGCCAAAGCAATTTGGTGACCGTCTTTTACGAATTGTAAAATGTGGTTATCGGTGGTTTTAACAGCCCCATAAGAACCGTTGATAAAGTTTTTCCACTCCCATGCTTGTGATCCAACGAAAATCATACCGAAGATAATAGTTGCAAACATATACCATGCTACCTTTTTTTGTTGCATTTTATGACCTGCATCTACTGCTAACACCATCGTTACCGATGATACAATTAAAATAAATGTCATTAATGCTACATAATACATTGGCGCATGAACACCATGTAATCCCGGAAAGTGTGTAAATACTTCATCAGCAATTGGCCAAGTATCGATAAACTTAAAACGCGTTAAACCGTACGCTGCTAAAAAGCCAGAAAAAGTTAATGCATCTGATACGATGAAAAACCACATCATCATTTTACCATAACTAGCGCCGAATGGTCTTACTCCACCTCCGCTCCAGGTTTCTTTGTTGTCAGAATTTACAGCAATATTTGCTTCCATAAATATCTTATTGTTAATTTTTGTTAAATCAGTGCGCCAAAATTACGCATTTTTCATCATCTAATAAAATAGAAAAAGAAAAATAGATAAATCCACAGTACATCAACGAAGTGCCAAAAGATTGCACCGAGTTCAAACCCAAGCATATCGGTTGATGAATACTTCTTTTTAAAATGATTATAAATAACGACTAAAAGCACTATAATCCCTGCAATTAGGTGTAAAACGTGCATAAATGTTATTCCTATGATAAAGGATGTTGACACGGTACTATCTGGTCCTGTAAAATAAAGACCTATAGCTTTTAGCTCATTAAAACCTACGTATTGATACCATACAAAGCCTAAACCTAACACTAAAGTTAGTAGTAAAAAAATAAAAGACGCTTGTATATTATCTTTTTTTAGCAGCTTTTGTGATAAAAATAGCGTAACACTACTCAATACGATTAATACTGTACTCACATAAAATGCTTGCGGTAAATCGAAGGTAACCCAATCTTCACGATTCATACTTACTACATAAGCACTGGTTAAGCCTGCAAAAAACATTACCATACTAATCATAGAAACCCATAACATGGGTTTTGCCGACTTGCGTTTTGCTACTTGTAATTCTCTTTGTATTGATTGTTCACTCATTAGTGTAAAAATTTATCTACCACATATAGTATGGGTACAATTGTAATATAAAAAACACTCATTAGCATTAATTTACGAGCATCGGTATTTTTTTCTGTTTTATATAGTTGTATGGCATAATACAACATAAGCATCCCTAGTAAAAAGATAATCACTGCTGTTAAGGGATAGATGTATAAATCTCCTGTTACTTTAAGTACTGGTGCAATCGACATTAATATCATAATACAGGTATAAAAGATAATTTGCACCACCGCTCCTTTATCTTTTTTATCCATCGGAAGCATGTGCAGTCCTGCTTTGTTGTATTCTTCAAACTGTAACCACCCGATAGCCCAAAAGTGTGGGAATTGCCAAAAAAACTGAATCATGAATAAAAACCCTGCTTCTATCCCAAATTTTCCCGTTGCTGCGACCCATCCTAACATAAAAGGAATGGCTCCTGGAATGGCTCCTACAAAAACGGCTAGTGGTGTTACTGCTTTTAACGGCGTGTAAGCACTCGTGTATAAAAAAATTGAAATCGCTCCAAATAAGGCACACTTCGGATTGATTACATATAAAATAGCAATACCTGCAATCGTAAAAATAGTGGCAATTATTAAAGCGGTTGTAGTAGACATTCTTCCTGATGGCAACGGTCGGTTTTTGGTTCGTTGCATAACGGCATCAATATCTTTTTCTATCACTTGATTGAATGCATTGGAAGCTCCAACCATTAAATAGCCTCCTAAGGCTAACAGCAATACGGTTGTATAGTCTATCGTTTCTGCTCCTAATAAATACCCTGTAATAGAAGTAAAAACTACACTAATTGACAACCCTACTTTAGTAAGTTGTTTAAAGTCTTTATAGATTGATTTTACGGAAGATTCAGTATGTACCGACGAAACAGAATTCACTTCTTTATTTAAAAATTTTTGCAAAGATATTTTATTCTTATTGAACAACCATATATTTTTAGTGGAATTGAGAGCGAAAAAAGTTAAAAACCGCTTTGTAATTCAAAAAATGATGTTATATTTGCACCCGCATTCGCAGTAATGTGCGTTCATTAACATAGAAAATGACTACGCGAAAGTAGCTCAGGGGTAGAGCATCACCTTGCCAAGGTGAGGGTCGCGGGTTCAAATCCCGTCTTTCGCTCCAACCTTTTTTTAAAAGAGTATGCTGAAGTGGTGGAATTGGTAGACACGTTGGACTTAAAATCCAATGAGCCGTAATGCTCGTGCGGGTTCAAGTCCCGCCTTCAGTACCAAGAAACCTCACTTGTATGAGTGAGGTTTCATTTTAACAATAGTCATTTAAAAAAGCATACGCTGAAGTGGTGGAATTGGTAGACACGTTGGACTTAAAATCCAATGGGCCGTAATGCCCGTGCGGGTTCAAGTCCCGCCTTCAGTACAAAGCCTTAGCATTTTTTGTTAAGGTTTTTTTTTGTTTTAAACTTTTCTTAAACATTATAGTGTAGAGACCGGATCATGGATCATTCCTAAAAGTTGTGTTTATGCGAAAATTTGTATTAATCTGTAAAGAAAGAACTCTACATTTCTGAAGCCTCTAAATTGTGCTCTAAAGGCTTTTATTTTGGCATTAAAAGATCCTGCAAATGCGTTTGTATTTCTATTGTCAAAATAATTCAGTATAGATTGATAATTTAGAGATATCGAGTTTGCTACAATATTAAAAGCTTAAAATCCAGATTCTTCTACTTCCTTAAACCAATGGGCTAATTTTGTATATGCTATTTCTTTAGAGATAGTTTTGTTGTTAAAAAGATTCCTAAGTTTTTGACATATTCCATATGCTTTTTTAATATCTGGATAATTCTCAAATAATATTTTGGCTCTTTGTTTCTGATTTTGAGTCCAGTCTGCTTTGGATTTGTATAATAGATAACGACTTCTAGCTAATAATTACTTTAAAGTATCTCCATTAGTAAAAGTTTCATTGGTATATACTTTGTTCTTGTTTTTAGCCTCTCTTATATCGTTATTTTCTTTATCTATAGCTTCCCAACGATGTTTTATACGAATATCTTGTAAAGCGTCTAAGGCTAATTTTTGTACATGAAACCTATCGGTAACTTGAGTTGCTTTAGGAAAGCATTTTTTAACAATTAGCTTGATTGTATTAGCCATATCTAAGGTGATTTCTTTTACCTTATTTCGTTTAGAACTAGGAATTTTAAATAGCTTGTCGATAACTTGTTCAGTTTTAGTTCCAGCAATGATAGCGACAATACTCCCTGCTTCACCTTTTGCTTTCTTATTAGTACCAATGGTATATAACTCTCCTTTCGATAAAGCGAATTCATCAATGGAAAGTTGCTTTCCTATATTTTCAGAAAACAGTAACCAATCTTTAGCTTGTGATTTTTCTTTCCATTTTTTAAAATCACTTAAATAATCTTTAAACTGTCGTTGTAGCTTTTTGCCATTGAGTCCATAAAAGCTAGCTATGGTATGATAACCATTGGCTTTAGTACTGATTAATTGCTTTTAAAAAAGCAGCAAACTCAATAGTCATACGAGTTCCATGTGCTACTAGATTCCAATCTCTATAAATCACTTTTTGAGTGGTTTTATTAAGCCATCTTCTTCGTTTGATATGAAGTAATACTGTTTTGCCTCTCAATGGAAAATCCTCCACTATAATTTCTTTATAAAAACCATGAGAAATAACCATATCCTTAGAAAATTCTTCAGGAATACCTTTTTTCTCTTCAAAATACAAATGAAGACTATCATTAATGGTTTGGTGCTTTATAATATCAAAGTGTGTAATTAGTATTTCTGGTAATAAACCTTTCAGTAGGTCGATGTAGGGATCTAAATTATTTTTTGCAAAAATCAACATTAAATATCAATTCGCCCACAACTTTTGAGATTGACCCATTTTTAGCTTTTCTAAGCTTTGAACTAAGTAGTATAGCCTTAATACCTTTTTCTTTATAAGCTTTTAACCATAGCTCAATACTCCGAACACTATAGCCTAGATGACTTGCTAAATCCGATTATTTTTTGAAAATTCCTTCTTTTATATGAATTAGCGATTGTAATCGTAAAACATTTTTAGGATTTGATTCTTTTCGAATCATTGAGCGAAGTCTCGGGTCAACGACAATTTATGAGGATTGACTATTTTAGGAGTTTAAATAAGTTCAATACATATAGAATTATTAGAATCTGTCCTCCCCCAAGATTTGCTAGTTTATTTTGATATTATATCCTTTGAAAAATTAGAAGATATTTCAGTTAAAAGGGATGCTTTTTACATCTACTTAGAAGAGAAGAATATTCTACCCCAAGTTTACTCAAAGCTTGATTATGAATCTAAAGGATTTGTTAGCAGTAAACAAATTTAAGACTTTCCTGTATGCGGTAAAGCAGTTTATCTTCATATAAAGACAAGACTTTGGCGAGATAAGAAGACTAAAAAGATAGAAGTTAAAAATGACTATTCATTCATTGCAGAAAGCTGTAAATTAACGGCAGAACTTTCTGCTTTTTTTAAAAGCTACAGGTAGAGACCCGATAAGATAAGATAAGTAATATAGCAAGTTATTATGGTATTTATCCCCGGACTTTACAACGGCATTACAAGAAACAAGTAAGCGGATTTGATAGTTGGAAACAAAAGCCACATTGTGAAGATTATCTTATGTATCCACAATGGACTACTAAATTTGGTACAATTTTTCTAAGCCACTTGTTTATATTTATATTCTGTTAATTTTCTTTCCATTTCCAAAGGAGTCATATATCCTAAAGCTGAATGTATTCTTTCTGTATTATACCACAATATATATCTTTCGATACACTGATAAAGATGTAGATGGTTTTCAAATTGATATTGATTTAGGTATTCATATTTAATAGTTTTAAAAAAGGATTCTGCTAATGCATTATACCAACAATTACCTTTTCTACTCATACTTTGTATTACTTTTGTATTGATATTTAATAGTCGAACTATTTTATTAGAGGTGTATTGGACTCCTTTATCGGAATTAAAAATAAGATTGTTTTCAATAGCACGTGTATTTCGAGCTTTAATCCAAGTTGGATACACGGTGTTTTCTGTGGTCATATCTTCACTCAAAGTCCAACCCACTACTTTATGATCTGCTAAATCGATAATGGTTGTTAAGTAGTTCTAACGTTGACCTAATGGGATATAAGTAATGTCAAATACCCATTTTGGACCTATTTGAGTACTTGTAAAATCTCTATTAAGTATATTTTTAGCTACTGGATTATCGTGTTTTGATTGGATAGTTATAACAAATTTCCGCTTTAAAATACTTTTTAATCCCATTTGCCGCATTAATCTACCAATGTAGGAAATACGATAAACCAAGCCTTCTGATTGTAATTTCTTTTGAACTCGGGTGCTACTATAAGCACAACGACTTTGTTGAAAAAGATATTGAATTCGCTCTTTTAAATACACCAATTTCTCATTGAGATTCTCTTTATTAGAAAACCAATTATAATAAGAATTCCTGCTTACTTTCACACATTTACACATCTTCTCAACCGAATATAATGCCTTATTTACTAAAATAAACCACTATGGACTAAAGTGCCATAGGTTTCTTCCCGACTAAAGTCGGTTGTACGCAATCACTCTAATATGAAATTGTCATTATCATTTGTAGATTTTCGATGATACTCCAAATATTCATTTACCATTTTATCGGTGATATTACCTGTACTCCAACATCCAAAACCTATTGCCCAAAAATGCCTGCCCCAATAACGCTTCCTCAATTCTGGAAATTTTTCATGAAGCTTTCGTGAACTACGACCCTTTAACTTTTTTACTATAGTGCTGATGTTTTGGGAAGGGCAATACTCTATGTGCATATGAACATGGTCTTTGCTAACAACACCTTTCAATATATTAATCCCTTCTGCATCGCAAATCTGTATCAGAATTTTTCGACAATCCTTCTGAATATCTCCTTGTAAAACTGAATAACGGTATTTCGTGCTCCAAACTATGTGCACGGTTAAACGAGAAACCGTGTGTCCATTTACCCTTTGTTCTGACATAAAAACAAAGGTAAGTATTTTTAGAAGCTAAAGCGAAATCCACTAAAGTGCATAGTTTTAACTATTTTTGAGACCAATAAACTATCAAATCTTGGGGGAGGACAGCTCCTAATAATTCTATATGTATTGAACTTATTTAAACTCCTAAAATAGTCAATCCCCATAAATTGTCATTGACCCGATAAAATATCAAATTGAATTACCTAAAAATTAATAGCGTGTCATGTCGATAACGAGAAGTATAAGAGATGAGAGATATCAATACTACGAACATGAGATTCCTCTATTCGTTCGGAATGGCGCTTTTAAATGGGTTTTAGCAATGAAAATATTAAAATCAACGCTATGGCATCACGAACTCACAATTATTTAGGTATGAACTACTTTGAAAGAGCCTGCGCTAAATCGTCCAATAAATCTTCAATATCTTCTACGCCAACACTCAGTCGGATTAATGAGTCGGTAATTCCTATTTTTAAACGCTCTTTTTCTGGAATGGATGCGTGAGTCATCGTTACAGGGTGGCTTACCAAACTTTCTACTCCACCTAGCGATTCAGCCAAGGTAAAAATGTTGGTGTTTTCTAAAAAAGTCAACGCCGCTTGTTTGCTTTCATCTTTCAATCGAAAAGAAACCATACCTCCAAAAGCATCCATTTGCTTTTTGGCGATTTCATGATTTGGATGACTCTCTAATCCTGGATAAAACACCTCTGCTACTTTTGGATGCTTTACTAAATATTCAGCAACTGCTTTTCCGTTTTCGCAATGTCGCTGCATACGTAAATGCAAGGTCTTTACGCCACGAAGTGCTAAAAACGAATCCATAGGTCCTGCAATCGCACCCGCAGCAAACTGAATAAAATGTAATTGTTGTGCTAACTCCGCATTTTTGGTTATCAAAGCTCCCATTACCAAATCGGAATGCCCGCCTAAATATTTGGTTGCCGAATGCATTACAATATCAACTCCTAGATCTAACGGGCGTTGTAAATAGGGTGTCGCAAAGGTATTATCAACCGCCACCACAACATCAGGCTTAGCCTTTTTTACAGCTTTGGTGATTTCCTCTATATCTGCAATTTTCATGAGCGGATTGGTAGGTGTTTCTATCCAGATGAGTTTGGTGTTTTCAGAAACTGCATCAGTTACCTTCGCAACTTCATTCATATCAACATACTGAAATGTCAATCCGTATTTTTCAAACAATTGGGTAAATAGGCGATAGGTTCCTCCATAAATATCATCTCCTGCAATAATCTCGTCACCTGAGTTCAAGGTACGTAATACACAATCGATAGCTGATAAACCTGATGAAAAGGCAAATCCGTGTGTTCCATTTTCAAGAGCAGCAAACGCATTTTCTAATGCTGTACGTGTTGGATTCGCTGCACGTGAATACGCATATCCTTTGTTAACACCTGGACTAGACTGTGCATAGGTGGAGGTTTGAAATATCGGAGGCATTACTGCGCCCGTAGCTTCTTCTGGTTGTTGCCCTCCGTGTATGGTTTTCGTGTTGAACTTCATCTGTTGCATTTTGTTGTTGCTTTTTTTAAAACAACATTCATTTATGAGACTTAAACCAATTTACACATGCTCATGATAATGCCTAAGTGCATTCCTTCGTGTAAATTGTTAAAGGCAATAGCACTTTCAATAGAGTCTAGTACAAAACCTGTACTGGTTTCGTATTTTTGATATTCTTTAAAAATTCCTGCTTCAAAATCTTCCTCTAAAGTATCGGGTAATCCGATGAGTAATTCTTTTACTTCTTCAAATTCCTCTTCGGTAAATTTTTTAGTTGGAAAAGTTCCTTTTCTGTATCCTTCTACTAAGTCATCAGGTACTAAGCAATCCAATCCAGATAAGGCATAGTGTAATAGTTGTTGTGTAACCACCAAGTGCGCAACATTCCAAGCAATATTATTATTGAATCCTTCTGGAATGACGTGCAATTGTTCGAGTGATAAGCCTTCTATTCTTTTTAAAACTAAGTCTCTTGATTTTTTTAAAACCTCAAACTGTGTATTCATTTTTCTACTTATTTTAGCTACTTCAAAGATACCTATTTAACCAACACCATAAAATTTCCATCAATGAAGAAAGTTTATTTTTTACAAACTTGTGATACCTGCCGTAGAATTTTAAAAGAGGTAAATCTTGACGGATTTGAAAAGCAAGAAATAAAAACCCATCCGATTACCGTGGCGCAATTAGAGGAAATGCGTACATTAACAGATAGCTACGAAAGCTTATTCAACAAGCGTGCTAAGCTATATCGAGAAATGGATTTAAAGAATCAAAATTTAACAGAAACTGATTACAAACACTATATTTTAGATGAATATACGTTTTTAAAACGCCCTGTTTTTATCGTTGGCGACCAAATTTTTATCGGAAACAGTAAAAAAGTAGTAGAAAATTTAAAGGCACTTATTAGTTAAATAACAATACAACTCCGACTGTAAAATATCGGAGTTTTTGATACATTCTATTTTCTTTTCTTGTGTTTCCCTTCGACTACGCTCAGGGAACACGACTACGCTATAGCATATTCAATTAATAAAATAATTTGTTAATTGGCAGCAACATTGTTGTTTTTTGTAGATGCTTCTACAATTGCTGATAATTCATCCATGGTAAGGTTGGTTTTTATTCCTAACAATACCAACTCGTCACTGTTGTCGTGAACGTTGACAATAATTTCTTTGATACGGTCTTTTGTTTGTCTAAAATATACCGTAACTCTTTCTTTACCATCCTTTACTTTTACTAAAGTTTTTAATTGATTTCTTCGTACAAATTTTTTAAAGTCTTGTTCTACTGAAGTCGTATTGTTATTGAAGACCATGATTTTATAATTTTTAGATTTCTTCAAGAAAACCCCAAATTCATCAGTATCTTCATCTGAAATAAACATATTGGCAAAAAAACTAGGGATATTTAAAGAGACCTCTGCCTTATCTTTATTCGATTGATAAAATGTTTTAAAATTTTCATTTTGAGCAAAAGAACTTAACACAAAAAATAAGCAAAAGATGGTTGTAATTCGTTTCATAATACTAGTGTTTTAAATAAAGACGACACCAATTTTTTTTTGTTACAAACATAAAACTTAAAATTAACTGAATAACGGGTAAAAAATTGTTTCATATTGACTTTTCTGTTGGTTAAACACTAATTACATTTGGAAATAGAGTTTTTGAATTCTCTGTAGAATTGGACGATTTTCGCAAAAAGTTTACTGCAGAAATAGAAAATTGTCTAATTTTGGAAGATTTATCTATAAAAAGGCGCAATAAAAAAGGTAACATATCAAAAAAGGCGCAATAAAAAAGGTAACATATCAAAAAAGGCGCAATAAAAAAGGTAACATATCAGATACTGCCTTATTTCGGGTTTGCCAAATCAAACGAGAAAAACAGTATAATGCCTTAAGGGTATCGCTGAAAAAAATCTACTATGAAGTGGTTCTTTAGAGATAAAGATTACATCTCTAAAGCACTATTAGAACTACTATTTAAATATGGTATAGGAGTAAAAGCGAGAAAGAATATGAAAAATGTAGAATATATCTGGTGCAGATGCTATAGTACTGATAAAAGAGTTCTTGCAAAACCGGTCAATGACGAAATCAAGTTATTTACATTAAAAAATCACACCAAAATATTTACAAAATAACTTTGCAATTGGATAGTAAAAACCTACCCTAACAACATTATAACCTTTCTTACAATTTTACCGACCAACCTTCGTTTTGTAGTACGATGGAAACAATAAAAGAAAAACTATTACAACTTAAAGAGAAAAAGACCTTACGTCTTTTATTGAAATCTATAGTAATATTGCTTCTTTTTGGAGTTGTTTCAGTAATACTTTTATTTTCTTTAGTGTATTTTGAAGTGTTTGGTAAACTACCCAATAAAGAAGAGTTGACATCCATCATCAGTGAGGAGGCTTCATTAATCTATTCATCAGATGAGGTGATTATTGGGAAACTATTTGCTGAGAATAGAACCAATGTTAAACTGTCACAAATTCCTACTCATTTAAAAGAAGCGCTAATTGCTACAGAAGACAAACGTTTTTATTCTCACAACGGTTACGATGGCCAGAGCTATGCACGGGTTTTTTTTAGAAGTTTGTTATTACAAGATGCATCTGGAGGTGGTGGAAGTACCATTACCCAACAATTGATTAAAAACCTCTACGGAAGGCAATATCATGGGTTTTTAAGTTTGCCTATTAATAAAATTAAAGAACTCATCATTGCTAGTCGCATAGAAAAGGTGTACAGTAAAGATGAAATCTTGTTGTTATATTTGAATTCAGTGCCTTTTGGAGAAAATGTTTTTGGCGTAGAATCCGCCGCCAATCGGTTTTTTAACAAATCTGTAAACGAACTAAACATCGAAGAATCGGCAGTACTTGTCGGAATGTTAAAAGCCAATACCTATTACAATCCGAGATTGCATCCAGAGAATGCTAAAAAACGTCGCAATACGGTTCTTCAACTGATGAATAGCGAAACGTATTTAAGTAATGAAGATACAAACAGTCTACAAAAACTTCCTATTGTTCTTCACTACAACAACCTAAATTCAAATGCAACAGCCGGTTATTTTACCTATCAGGTAAAGAAAAAAGCCATGGAGCTTATAAAAACTGTTAATGAAACTTCAAACAGTAATTACAATTTAGAAACCGATGGTTTAAAAATTTATACGACGCTGAATTACGATATGCAACAAATTGCAGAAAAAGCTGTAAAAAAACAGCTTATCATCAAGCAACAACAATTAGACAAGGAATTGGCATCGAACAAGTTAAAAAATAAATGGTTACATAAGAAACAGTTTACAGAAAACGATAAACATAAGAGAACTATGCAACTGTTCGACTGGGACAGCACAAAAACCATTACTGGTAACAAAATTGACAGTCTTTGGTATTATGATAAAATGTTGAATGCCGCTGTTTTGATTACGAATCCGAAAAATGGAGCGGTGATCAGTTGGGTGGGCGGTAATAATTTTAACACGCTTCCTTTTGATATGGTATTATCACACCGCCAGATAGCCTCAGCTTTTAAACCATTTTTGTATGCAACGGCTTTAGAAAATGGCATTTCTCCTTGTGATTATTTTGAAAATGAAGAAAAAACATATCCCAAATACGAAAACTGGAAACCACAAAATGCCGACCACAGCTCCACTCCCGATAAAAAAGTTGCTCTCTGGTATGCCTTGATTCAATCGATGAACATTCCTAGTGTAAATTTGTATTTTAAACTAGAAAAAGAATGGTTGATTGACACGTGTAAAAAATTGCAGTTCCCAGAAATCACAGACGATGCTCCTTCAATTGCTTTAGGAACCTTAGATGTATCGTTGTTAGAAGCGACTAGAGCCTACGGTGCATTTGCAAATAAAGGAGAAATGAAAGATGTATACATGATTCAGAAAATTACCGATAAGGAAGGAAACATTATTTATGAAGAAATCCCACAAAAAGCTGAACAAATATTTACCAAAGAAAGTACGCAAACCCTAACGACCATTTTACAACAAGCGGTGGAACAAGGAACAGGAAATAGTATCAGAAACACCTATAACATTAAGAGTCCGCTAGCAGGCAAAACGGGTACTGCTCAAAATTATACCAATGCTTGGTTTATGGCATATACTCCGAATATCGTACTTGGAACTTGGGTTGGAACTTCCAAAAACGATGTCCATTTTACGAGCGGAAAGGGTTCAGGTTCTTCTTTAGCATTACCTATTGTAGCAAACATTCTTAAAGAGATTGAAAATAACCCTGAATTAAATGAACAATACCTAACTCCATTCGACATTCCTGAAGAGATTTCTTCCAAAATCGACTGCGCTCCTTATAGAGAAAAGGGAATTAAAGGCTTTTTCAATCGACTTTTTGGGAAGAAGAAATAATATCATTTATAATTACTATTTTCATTAATCTACCCAATGAAAATACTTTTCTTTAATTTTTTCTTTATTCATTTTTAAGTTCTCTATAAAAGCTTTGGCTACTGGAGATAAATTCTTTTTTTCAGCCATACCAAATTCCATTGTGTCATTATTGGCAACCCTTTATAGGGAATAACTGTAATTTCTCCTTTTTCTACAGCGTTTCTAATTCCAATCATGGGCATAATAGAATATCCTAAACCTGCAATTACTGCCTGTTTTAATGCTTCGTTAGAAGTGAGTTCTATTTTTTTAGTCACAGGTAAATTTCTACCCTGAATAAAAGCTTCCATAGAATTTCGTGTAGCTGAACCTCGTTCTCTATAAAGCAACGGTTGTTCTTTAAATATGAGTTCTTTTGCTCCTTTACGTTCTCGTTCTCTTTCCGTTCCTCCAACTAAGTACAAACTATTTTGTATAAGCGGTAATCTTTCTAAAGAAAGATGATCTGGCAATACTGAAACCAAGGCAAAATCTACCTTATTTTCTTCTAAATCTTCTACTACTTTTAGCTTATTGGTTACGTCAATTGAAAACTCAATTCCAGGATGTGCATTCACAAAGTCTGAAAGATAATACGGCATTACATACTTTCCTGTAGAAACCACTGCAATTGAAAGTTTCCCTGCAAGTTTTCCTTGGTAACGATTCGTCTTGTACTCTATTGCCTCAACCTCATCCAATATAACTCGTGCTGCTTGCGCTATTTCTTCTCCAAAAGCAGTTACGTACAACTTTCTTCCCACAACTTCTGTTAACGGAATAGGAAATTGTTCTTGAAATTTTTTTAATTGAATAGATACCGCTGGTTGCGTAAGGAATAAAGATTCAGAAGCTCTGGTAATACTCCTTTTATTAACAATTTCTACAAATACTTGAAGTTGATGCAGTGTATATTTCATAAACACTTTTTATGTTGTACATAACAAATATAAATAAAAATATATGAACAACTCGTTGCATATTTGCACTGCAAAAATATTGTAGCCATGATATTTTATATGGTGAAAAGTATAGATAATTCTTTACTAAATTAATTTTATGGATTTAAACTTATTATTTGACAATCTTACCAATCCTGCACTCTTATTTTTTGTACTTGGTATCTTGGCATCTCAATTAAAAAGTGATCTCGAAATTCCGAAAAACTCTTCTAAGTTTATCTCACTGTACCTCTTACTCGCGATTGGTTTTAAGGGCGGACAAGAATTAGCACACAGTGTGTACAGTGCAGATATTATCTATGCCGTAATCGCTGGTTTAGTCCTAGCACTTGTAGTTCCTTTATATACTTTTTACATACTTCGCCTAAAATTCAATGTAGAAAATTCAGGAGCCATAGCTGCCGCTTATGGTTCGGTTAGTGCGGTAACTTTTGTAACTGCAGTCAGTTTTTTAGAAATGAAACAAATTGAGTTTGGAGGGCATATGGTTGCTGTCATGGCTTTGATGGAGGCTCCTTCCATTATTATTGGAGTACTTTTAATACGCATATATTCTAATGGTAACCATTCTAGTAAAGAATTGTTTGCTCTTGTTAAACATGCCATAACCAACGGAAGTGTACTCCTTATTTTAGGCAGTTTAGTAATTGGATTTATTGCTAGTGATGCACAAGCTGAAGGGATAAAGCCTTTTACTACCGATATCTTTAAAGGATTTTTAGCTGTATTCTTGCTAGATATGGGAATTACGAGTGGTAAAAAAATTAAAACATTACTCAACAAAGGATGGTTTGCCTTGTTGTTTGCCATTGTAATACCCATAATTAATGGGGTGTTGATTGCCAAAATATCGGGTCTTTTTCTAACCACCGTAGGAGATCGATTTTTACTTGCCATACTAGCAGCCAGTGCATCTTACATCGCCGTACCCGCAGCGATGCGTATAGCAGCTCCCAAGGCAAACCCTAGTTTGTATTTACCCATGGCTTTAGCAATAACGTTTCCCTTTAACATTACTTTGGGTATGCCACTGTATATGTATATAATTCAAAATTTGTAGTGTTAATTTAGTAAATTGCTAAACCAAGCTTTGTATAACCGTAATTGATAATTGTGGTTATACTTTTTTACAGTAACAACTAGGCGAATAGTGTAGCAAAAGCCTCTTCAATTTTACTCACTAAAATTAGTTTTATCGAATGATTTTTACTGGTAATTTTATTATATTTTGATGTTACAAAGGTTGTATAGCCTAGTTTTTCAGCTTCTGTAATACGTTGGTCTATTTTAGATACAGGACGAATCTCACCCGCTAAACCAACCTCTGCAGCAAAACACACATCGGGGCTAATTGCCAAATCTTGATTTGACGATAAAATGGCTGCCACCACGGCTAAATCTATTGCAGGGTCGTCTACATAAATTCCACCTGTAACATTTAAAAACACATCTTTTGCTCCTAGTTTGAATCCCGCTCGTTTTTCTAGTACGGCTAAAATCATATGTAGGCGTTTTAGATTATAGCCTGTGGTGGTTCGTTGGGGTGTTCCGTAGACGGCTGTTGAAACCAAAGCCTGAATCTCAATCATTAACGGACGAATACCTTCTAATGTAGATGCAATGGCTGTTCCGCTTAAATCGGCATCTTTTTTTGAGATTAATATTTCAGAAGGATTTGAGACCTCTCGCAATCCGTCCGATAACATTTCGTAGATTCCTAATTCGGCAGTGGATCCAAAACGGTTTTTTTGTGAACGTAGAATTCGATAGGTATGATTTCGGTCTCCTTCAAATTGCAATACCACATCGACCATATGTTCTAAAATCTTGGGACCTGCAATATGTCCTTCCTTATTAATATGTCCGATTAACAATACAGGAGTCGCAGTTTCTTTGGCAAATTTTATCAATTCTGCGGAAGTTTCTCGTATTTGTGAAATACTTCCTGGCGAAGCTTCAATGGTGTTGGTATGCAAGGTTTGAATAGAATCAATTACCAATACCTCGGGTTGTACTTCTTCAATATTTTTGAAAATCTGCTGGGTATTGGTCTCCGTTAAAATTAAGCAGTTGGAGTTGGTTCCATTCAAACGTTCTGCTCGCATTTTTATTTGCGACTGACTTTCTTCCCCAGAAACGTACAATACTTTCTGCGGAATTTGTAAGGCAATTTGTAATAACAATGTAGATTTACCAATACCTGGTTCTCCACCTAACAACACCACCGCTCCTTTGACCAATCCACCACCTAAAACGGTATCTAATTCTTGATTTTGAGTACCAAAACGTTCTTCTGGATTCAGTTGAATTTCTTCAACTCTAAGTGGTTTTGCTACTCTTTTTGGGGAGTTCGATGGTGATTTCCAGTTCCTTTTTTCTTCTTTTTGAATGACTTCTTCCACAATCGTATTCCATTGTTTACATGAGCCACATTGTCCTACCCACTGTGCGTGTTGTGCGCCACAGTTTTGACAGAAAAAAGTTGTTTTGGTTTTTGCCATTTTTTGAGTTTGAAAGTATACAGAGTTTAAAAGTTGGAAAGTTACAAAGTTTTGTTTAGGTATCAGCAA
The DNA here is from genome assembly GCF_029853675.1 of Tenacibaculum tangerinum. Taxonomy (NCBI): domain Bacteria; kingdom Pseudomonadati; phylum Bacteroidota; class Flavobacteriia; order Flavobacteriales; family Flavobacteriaceae; genus Tenacibaculum; species Tenacibaculum tangerinum. The sequence goes on from NZ_CP122539.1 coordinate 2,327,704, forward strand.
TTAAAAACAGCCCACCAAATGGCAGGCTGTGTTAACAAAAAAATAAATCTTCTTGGTATAGAACCTTTATTTTTTATGAGTTGAGTTCTCTTTTTGCTTCTTTAAAATCTTTAGGAGTATTGATATTTCTAATCAAATCATCTTCAACCTCAACAATTTCAACATCAGAATTAATGAGCATTTTTCTGGGGCATGAGTAGCCTTGTGCCAAGTATTGCAATAATTTTCCGTAGGCTTTAGGTTCGTACAAGGCAATTAAAGGCTCGGGAAAATCTTTGTTGCTTCCCTTAATGGCTGTAGCAATCTTACTCGGATTTCTTTTTTGTAACAATAATGTAATAAGTTCTTCATTTACAAAAGGAAGATCGGTCGCCAAGACTAACCAAGCGGTATTCGGGTCTTTTTGAAAAGCAGTACAAATGCCTCCAAAAGGTCCTAAATTTAAAAAGGTATCTGGAATTTCATGGGTCGTTTCGAGCGAAATCGAATAATCTCTAACAGAATAATACGTTTCTAAAGAACAGCTTTCTAATAATTCTTTCGCATGTTCTTTTTGGGGTTTTCCAAAATAATCTAACTCCGATTTATCGGTACCCATTCGAGTGCTTTTTCCGCCTATCAATACCAAACCTTTAACTGGAGCAATGTTTTCTTTAATAAGATGATGAATATGATTAGATATCTTATCAATTTCATTAATTGTATACGAAGTACTATTTTTTATGTTTGGAAAGCGTTCTAACAAGCAATCAAAATATCTTGAGTTTTCACTCAATTTAACCACAAATTGAATGTTAGTCAATTGGTCTAGTCGTTTTTTTACAGAAGCTTCTTTTTCATCATCTAAAATCAGTATTTGCTTAGCTCCTTGGTAGTGATTTCCGTTAATAAACACCAAATCATGGTTATAAAACTGCAAACGTTGTTCGTATTTGTTTATAGAAGAAGTAGTGTTAATGTGTAAATTTCCTTCGTGATGAAAGGTGTATTCAGTCAACGTGTTTTGCTGAAGATCTTTGGCGTGTGAAGCATCAAAATACCCTAAGTTATACTGTGATAATTTTTTTGAGACGTCGTTCACTAAGTCGGCTATAACTCCGCATTTTGTTCCTAAAATAGCAACTTCGTTCGGAGCAAAATTATCCGTGTGTTTTTTCACTAGATTGGTATGTTTGGTGTGTTTTTTATCCATTGTTAATATCCGATTTTCCGCCTGTTTTTTCTACTAATTTTACTTCTTTAATAATCATTTTTTGACTGATAGCTTTACACATATCATAAATGGTTAAGCACGTTGCAGATGCTCCTGTAAGGGCTTCCATTTCTACGCCTGTTTTGCCTTCGATGGTTACCTCACAAAAAACCTCCACATGCTCATTGTCTATAATATTGATATCAATAGCTACTCCGTTGATTAACAAAGGATGACACATCGGTATGATATCTGAGGTTTTTTTTACAGCTTGAATCCCCGCAATAATGGCCGTTTGAAAAACAGGTCCTTTTTTGGTGATAAGCTCACTGTTCGTAAAATGACTGATAATTTCTGAACCTAAAAACATGGTTGCTTTCGCAATAGCCGTACGTTTGGTGATTTTTTTATCAGAAACATTAACCATTTTAGGTTGGTTTTGCTCGTTGATGTGCGAAAAGTTGCTCACTTTGTTTAGTGTTTAGTTGTTAATGTTGAGTGTTTAGTGTTTAGTTCTTAGTTAGGTTTTGTTGTGAGGTTTTTACAATTGCTGTTAATAATCTAATCAATTCATGAATATCTGAAAGCATGTCCGTCACATCAATATTTGTTAAATCACTTTCTTTTAATAAACGTAGCCAGTAGTTAGTTTCTCTTGCTTCTTTTGAAGAGATAGACATTTTAGCTATAAAGTCTTTTTTACTTTGCCCTCCTAAAGCCTCTTCTATATTGGCTCCAATTGAAGTTCCACTTCTTAGAAGCTGTTTAGAAATTATGTATTCGTTTTCAGAAGACAGTTTTTTATAAAGTGTAATTATTTTAAGTGAAAACTGAAAACTTTTTTCTTGTACAAGGCTCTTTTTCATAACTTAAAATTAAGAATTTAAAACTAAACATTGATAATTAAAAACTCCTATATATCAATAGTGGAAAAACACTTCCTTTTTTAAATACTACTTCTTCAGTTTTAGGGAGTTCTATAAATCCATCAGTTGCTGTTAAACTAGCCAAATCTCCAGAACCATTTCCTTTTATGGGTGTTGCTAACCATTGTCCGTTTTCAGAAGTTAATTTTACTTGTAAAAAACAAGTTAGATTAGGTTTAAAAGTGATTTCTTCTTTGAGTACTGCTGTTTGTGCTTTTTGTTGTACCCCTACCGAGTTATAATACCACGGATAAAAATACACCAAGCAGTTTACAAAGGTTGAAACAGGATTCCCAGGAAAAGCGAACACCACTGCGTTTTTTTTGGTTTTATCTTCGGAATGATTGTTACTTAAATCTTCTGTAATGCCAAACCAAAACGGTTTTCCGGGTCGTTGAGCAACTTTATGAAACTGTTTTTTTACACCTAACTCCTCTAGCACTTCAGGTAAGAAATCGAATTTTCCTTTGCTTACAGCACCGCTGAATAGCAATACGTCATATTCTTTTAAGTAAGATTCAATTTTATCTTTTAAAACTGATTTTTCATCAGCGATATGCGCTGTTTTTGCAGGAATTTTTAAGTTATTCAATAAAGAAACAAGCGTATATACATTACTTCTTCTAATTTGATGGTCTAACGGATTTTCATCTACAGCTACCAATTCATCCCCTGTAGAAACAATCATTACCTTGGGTTGTTTGGCAACTTTCACCGTACTTTTGCCAACAGTAGCCAACACGCCGATTTCCGCAGGAGAAATAATGGTGTTTTTTTTAATAAGAACCTCTCCTTTGGTTTTGTCTGAACCTTGACGGTGAATATTTTGTCCTTCTTTAATTTCATCAACAGTAAGCGTAGCTACTAGCGTACTAATAGCAACATCTTCATAGCGAATTACGGTATCGGTATTGTTAGGTAATACAGCGCCTGTCATTACTTCATAACAGTTGGCAGCATTGTCAAGCGTTTGTTGAGGTGCCCCCGCAGGCTGAATTCCTTCAATCTTAAAATCACGTACACCATATTCAAAAAAGCGGTAGTTTATCGCAATACCATCCATGGCTACTCGGTTAAAGGGAGGAAAATCTCTATCGGCAACGATATCTTCTTTCAAAATTCTTCCCACCGATTCTAAAAACGGAATTTCTTCAACACCGAAGTCTTGTGTGTTTTCTAAAATTAATTGTTTGGCTTCTCTTACAGTAATCATATGTTAAAGCGTAACTGTTAAATCGTTTAAAAGTCTGATTGTTATATTGTTAAATTATCTCACTAACTCATAACCCCATTAACCCATTGCCTCATTATCTCATTAAATCATTGTCTCATTAACTCATTGTCTCACCCTCCGATGGTACTCATACTTTCAGAAACATTTCCTTGTTTTCGGTTGGCTTCTGCCACAAAACCATTTTCGGGTTTTTCTTTAATCAGTGATAAAAACAAGGCTTTTAACTCTTCATTACTGGCGCCGTTTCTAATAAAATCACGTAGATTAAAAACACCGTCATCGAACAAACAGTTTTTAAACGTTCCTGTTGAGGTAACTCGAATTCGGTTGCAATCGTTGCATATAGTACGGGTAAAAGCAGGAATTATTCCTACGGTTCCCACATGACCTTCCAAAGCAAAATTACGAGAAGTGGAAGATTTTTCTGAAGCTAATGGTACAATGGTGTAATTCGACTGTATTTCGTTTAAAATTTTCTGATAATTCCATACTTCTTCAGTATTTCGCTGCCCTTTTCCGTTAAAAGGCATTTCTTCAATAAAACGAACGGCAATATTTTTCTCTTTGGTCAAGGCTACAAAATCTACAATTTCATCGGTGTTAAAACCTGATTGCACGACCACATTTAATTTTAGATTCAACGAACTCTTCTCTAAAAGTTCAAAGGTTTTGTACACTTCGGGAAATACATCACGACGGGTAATTTTAGCAAACTTATCGGCATGCAAACTATCGATGCTTAAATTTATCGTTTTTACCTTTTTGAGTTTTTCTAACGTTTTAATGTGTTTAGAAACAAGTGCTCCGTTGGTCGTAATATTAATGGCGTCAAGTAAATCGTTGTACGACAGCATTTCTAAAAACGACATAAAATCTTTACGGGCAAAAGGTTCGCCACCTGTAAGTCGGACTTTGTTGACTCCTAATTCAGTCAACACCCGAACAATACGGTACATTTCTTTGTAGGTAAGCAGCTCTTTGCGAGGTACAATGTCAATCCCTTGTGCGGGCATACAATACTGGCAACGCAAGTTACAACGGTCGGTTACTGCTAACCGAACATAGCTAATTTGTCTACCAAAAGCATCAATGAGTTTACTCATAGCGCAAATGTACGGATTAATGCAGTAGTATTTTCTGTCATTTATCATGGTTTTTTAGAGGGAAATCATTCTTTGAAAGAAAGAAATGTCTTTTGGGGTGCCATGGAAAAAAACGATCATGCTATTTTTTAGTATAGAGTAACGACAAAATGTTTTATATTAGCAACATGAAAAGAAAAGGAAGTTGCTTGTTAGAGAATTGCTATTGATTTCTTCCTTAATTATATATTTCAACATATCAATTTTTGAGTACATTGAAAGTTCTATTTGACGTTATATGGATATTTTAAATATACTGGAAGTTAATAGTTGAATGCTAATTGAATTCAAATAAAGAAGTTATGGGCGGGGGTTCTAAATATTGAATTTTTTGCTTGAAGAAACTCGACACTTGCAGATTGACAATGCGGAAATATCGCTAAAATTTTGAAATGAAGATTAAAAATTAAATTATACATAAATCAACCAAAAATTAAAAATAATGAAAACAGTAAAGAGAATTATAGCAAGTTTTATCTTAGTAACTAGTGTATTATCATGTAGCTCGGATGAAGATACTACTTCGGCTAATTGTGGTGATGTAGTAAATCAACAAGCGCAAGGCAATGTACAAGGATTCGAGTACATAAATAAAGGAGGTACGTATACAGAATTATCAAATGGAGAATATAATTGCGCAATTTTTATACAAGAACCCATAGGAGGATCTTGTTTTTTTCCTGATTTTGAACCCATTAATGAAGAACTTATTGAAGTTAAAATTCTATTTGGTTTGAAGGAATTAAAACCCCAAACCATCACTTTTTCTGATACAGCTGAAATTGGGGGTACATTAGAAAATACCTTAAATTTTAATGCAATTATTAACGATAAAGACACGAACACCAATTATACAGATGCAGAATTGGCTACCTGCGGTACACTGGAAATCATAGAAATTAAAGACAATACAATTACTGGTAAAATCATTGCTGAAGGACAAAAAGGGAGCTCTATTAATGGAAATTTCACGTTGGATTTCTGCGAGTTTTAAATTTTTTAGCAAAAAAAATAGTAAAACCTCAATGCTTGTCTTGTTAAAAACTAAAACCCAATTGTGGTTTTATCTAGAATTTTAGTATAAAATTTAAATAGATTAAAAATGGACTCAACTCCTTAATATTAACGTGAGTTCGGGATAGTTTATCCTATTCTTTGTAAGTTATCGATATTGATATTAGGTTTAGTTGGATAAAACGAATAAGCGATTAACCCTGCGACTAAATTTAAGATAAAATTATCGAAGCTTCTGTGTCTTGTGTGCTCTATTTGACATACGTTTTTCAAAATATCATTCACACTTTCAATAACAGCCCTTTTTCTAAGCATAATTTTATCATAGATATGCATAAGAGTATTTTCATATTCTTTCTAATTTTTGTAACCAAATGTATTCCATCTACAAAAAGCTGTTCAAACAGTTCTTTACCTACATACCCTCTGTCGGCAAATATTTTTCCGAACACACGATTATGAAAGGCTTTATCTTTAAGTGGTTGCCTGTCATCTATATTACCTTGCGTAATTAAAAAGTCAACGATATCGCCCTTTTCATTGATAATAATATGAAGTTTAAAACCAAAGAACCACCCCATGGTTCCTTTCCCTTTTTTTGCGGTGTTTTTAAAAACTTTGTTCTGCTTTTCTCTTTTATAATGACATACTTTAATAGTGGTAGAATCTAAAAAGGAGATCCCTGTACATTGACCTAAACAGTGCATTTGAAGAAACAGTATCATAGGCACTGAACAACGCTTTTTCAATTCAACAAATCGGTTATAGGAAACTAAATCTGGAAATTCTTTTGACAAGTGTTTGCTAACATATTCGATATAAAAGTGTTTAAAACACCTAAAACCACTAAAATGGAAAAGCACCATAATTGTGATTATTTCACTTTGGGTGAGTTTAGGCTTTCTTCGTCTAACTATCTTTGAACAGGTTTCTAAAGCATTTTTATCAATAACTTGATTAATTTCGGCACAAAAATCATCAATTAAACAGAAAAATTCAGTAATTTTAAAATCAGAAATCATAGTGGAAAATTTAGTTATACAATTAAAAATCAGTACTTTAATTTACTAAATTTTTCGCTTTTTTTCGTGTAATTAAAAAACTTTTTTATCCCGAACTCACGTTAATATTAGGCTTTTAACCCCGAATTTCTATTTAAATTCTATAAAAACAGAAAAGGATTGCATCAAGTTATAGGCTTAAGCTTAGAGCTCAGAATAGTGTACCCTTTTCTGCTTTTAAATTTAACCCTTTTTATAGAATAAGAATTTATAAGGAGATCGAGATAAGAAAACTATTACCATTCTCTTGTGTTAAGACTAGAATCTAAAAATGTAGAGGAAATGTAAGTTTTTTTAATCCAAAAAAAGAGATTTTAGCTCTATTGCTTCTCTAGGATCCATTTTACCTGCTAAAACCAAGCTCAATTGCTTTCTGCGTAAGGCTGCTTCGTAACGTTGTTTTTCTAATTCTGTTTCTGGTTCAATTGGAGGAATTGGCACAGGTCTTCCTGTTTCATCTACGGCAACAAACGTATAAATACCTTCATTAACTTTTGTTTTTTCACCCGATTGACGGTCTTCTATCCAAACGTCAACATAAATTTCCATTGATGATTTAAAGGCACGTGATACTTTCGCTTCTAAGGTTACAACACTTCCCACAGGAACCGATTTTGTAAAAGCGACATGGTTTACAGAAGCAGTAACCACAATTCTTCTAGAATGTCGGCGTGCAGCAATACTACAAGCTCTATCCATACGAGCTAATAGCTCTCCTCCAAAAAGATTTTCTAAATAATTGGTTTCTCCAGGTAACACTAAATCGGTAAGTACCGTTAACGATTCTTTAGGCTTTTTTGCTCTCATCAATTACATTTTGCCGCAAAGATACGGCAACAAAAAAATTTATCTAAACGAATCGTAGTTTATTTAGCCAACAACCAAGCGTCTTTGCTTGCTGTAGCTTTAATCGTTTCTAACGCCTTTCTTGCTTCTTCTCTTGTTGTATAACTTGCAAAAGCCACCTGTGTTAATCCCAAGTTGTTTTTGCCAACAATAGAAGCTTCAAATCCTTTTTCTTGTAGTGCTACTAATTTGCTGTTGGCGTTACTTACTTCTTGAAAAGCCCCGGCAATAATATGAAAGTTCTTTGTCTCTTTACGAACGTTTAAATTGATAGTAGGTAGCGGATTGTCAATGACAAAGGTTGCCGATTGAATTTTCTTTTGAACTGCCTCTTCTTGGTTCGCTAATGCGTCTTGTTGTTGTTGATTTTGAATACCGTTCCATCCCACATAAGCAACACCTACAAAAACTGCAGCAGCAGCAACTCTTTTTAAGTATAACGGAATTGTTTTCGTTTCTTGTTCTGTTGAAATAGGAACTACTTTTTCTTGCTCCACTCTTTCAACAGCAGGTACGGTAACCTCAGCCAACCCATAAGAATCCGTTAAAAAGTTACTTGATGGATTGGGTTCGAAAATTAACTTTTTCGATTCATTTAAAGATAAACTTCCTACCGAAGCAACTTGAATAGTGGTCGTTGCTAACTCTTCATTCCATAATGCAACCTCTTCTGTAATAAAAGCAACTGCTTCTTCAAAAGAGCTGTTTTTAGTAGCAGCAATATAGTTCGCCAATAATCCGTCGTTATGCTGTAAATACGCATTAAACGTAAGTCGTTTTTTGGGAGGATAAAAAGTGTGCGTAGTCGTATTTACACTAGCAGCTATTTTATTCGTTATAAATCCTCCAAAGTTAGGAACGATTACGCAATCGTATCTATATAATAAATCGTTAATGTAGTCGGCTAATCTCATAACTACAAATATAGTTTTTAAAATTTAAAATTTAATAAACCAAGTAAATTTTAATAAATCGTTTTTTGTATATTGATAGTCAAATTATTGCTATATGAATTCAGAAAAATTGCTAGCCATGTTACGGCTACAAGCCACTAAAAACATAGGAGCTGTTTTAGCAAAAAAGCTAATTACAGCTACAGGTAGTGTAACGCAGGTGTTTCGAGAGAAGAGAAATAACCTACATAAAATTAACGGAATTGGCACTCATGTTACTCAACATCTTTTTGATGAAGACAACTTGAAAAGGGCAGAAAAAGAACTCAACTATATTCAACAAAACAACCTTGATTTTTCGTATTTTTTAGATGCTGATTATCCGCAATACTTAAAACATTGTATTGATGCGCCTATCTTGCTTTTTAAAGATGGAAACATTCAACTAAACAACGATAAAATAATTTCAATTGTAGGTACTAGAAACATGAGTTCGTATGGTCGTGATTTTTGCAATCAACTTGTTGAAGACCTAAAAGAACACAATCCAATTATTGTAAGTGGATTTGCTTATGGGGTAGATATTTGTGCACATACAGCTGCTATAAAAAACAACCTACAAACCATTGCTGTTTTGGCTCACGGATTGGATGAAATTTATCCCAAAACTCATAAAAAATACATGCATCAAGTCAATGAGAATGGCGGATTTATTACCGAGTTTTGGCACGATGAACCCCCTGTAAGAGAAAATTTCTTAAAACGGAATCGTATCGTGGCAGGACTTTCAAAAGCTACGATTATTATTGAATCTGCTAAAAAGGGAGGCTCGTTAGTTACTGCCGATATTGCCAATTCGTATCATCGCGATGTGTTTGCGTTGCCCGGTAGGGCTTCTGATGTGTATAGCAAAGGATGTAACAATCTCATTAAAAATAATCAGGCACATTTGTTAACTTCTGCCGAAGATATTGTAACAATGCTCAACTGGGATCTTCCGAGAGCTTCAATACCCATTCAAAGCAAGCTTTTTGTTGATTTGAATGATAACGAACAGAAAATTCACGATTATTTACAACAAAATGGTAAACAATTGCTAGATGTTATTGCCTTGAAATGCAATCTTCCTACCTATCAATTGGCATCTATTTTAGTGCAAATGGAACTCAAAGGAGTTATAAAACCTTTACCCGGAAAAATGTTTGAAGTTTAGTCAACTTCAAAAATAATTGGTAATGTGCATTTGACACTCACATTTTTACCTTCTTTTTTGGCAGGGATAAATTGAGGGAGTTCATGTATAATTTCTTTGATACATTCTTTCAGTTTAGGGTGTGCCGCCCTCACTTTTACATCAGAAACATTCCCTAATGAGTCGATTGTAAATTGTGTATACATTCTTGTATTTCCTTTTTTTATTCCTAAATCTTTAAACAAATCATTACTAAACCTCTCTCGAATAAATTTGTTGAGTTCTTCTTCAAATTCAGAAGTAGTTTTTTTGAATTTAGGTTTACTGTCAACTTGAAAAAAGGAATACGGTTCAATGGGTTCCATGGCGGCTTCTCCTTCAACAATGACTCCAACAATAACAACTTCAGGAACACTGTCTTTTGGTTGTAATAGGATAGCTTCTTCTATTTCTTTCTTTTTAGGAAGTTTATTTACTTCTTCAATATCAAAAGGTTCTACGGGGTTTTTTAAAACTTTACCAGTATTTTCAATAACAGTTATCTCAGTTGTTGCTAAAAGTGGTGGAACTTTACAGTTGTTTTTCTGAATAAGAGTATCGTGATTCTTTTTTAAAATATCAATTCCTATTTCAGTTTTTGCAATAGAGTCAATTATTTCAACCTTTTCTATCTTTTGAATTTTTCCTGAATCTGTCTTGCAACTAAACAAGGTTGTTCCCATAGCAAACAATAAGGATATTATAAACAGTTTTTGAAAAGTTAAGGATTGATGAAACATTGTTTCTGGTAACTGAATTACAATGCTATCAAGCTGCTTTCTGTAAAAATGACCGCAAACTCTTTGTTCTTTATTTGCTATTAAATATTCTTGAATTTCTTTGGTTGATTTTTTAGTAAAATCGACTACTGTTTTTGAACAGGAGCTACAAAATTTTCCTTTCTCATTAGGCGTCATTGCATCCCAATTTTCATGACAAGGTTTTGGAATGGTAAGTTTATAGTTTTTCATAGTAAATAGTTTTGTTTAGAATTAACAAATATTATTCCAAAGAAATAAATTCAAGTATCTTTGAAAAAAGGTTTTTCAATGACTTCAGAAAACAAACTCATTTCTCAAAAGAAACCCGCTTTTCCTGTTAAGAAAAAGCTCGCCAATTATTTGAACAGGCATAAAAGAACCATACAAATTCCTATTTTTTATGACGATTTGTTACGTTTTCAAGGAGCTATATCGGTGTATGATAAACACGATAACGATACTTTGTGGGTTCGTGTTTATTACAATGAGTTTGAGCGAGAGGAAATAGATTTAAGTCTTAAACAGATATATAATATTTTACACTCTAACGGCTCGAATGCTAGCATACAACACCTAAATATCGATGCGGTAGACTTTTGTACTTTTGGTAATTCTAAGCCTTTTCGAGTAAAAGTTCGAAATATTTTAAATGACAACTATACCTATTTTTATGTAAAAAAAACCGATGCTTCTCGTATTTATGGTTTGGAGCTGGAAGATATTTTGTCGCCTTATAATTTGAACTTTTTGGTATATGAAGATACACTAATAGAAGAGCATATTTCAGGAATTCCTGGCGACGTGTTTATTAATGAATACTTAGATAGTTGTATTGACATAGAGAAGGCACAGATAGCCAAAGAATTTGTAAAATTTAACGAGCGTTGTATGATTCGTTTGTTAGGCGATATGCGTTCGTATAACTATGTGGTAGTGCCTACCCACGATTTTGAGAATGTGGTGTATAAAATACGTCCTATCGATTTCGACCAACAATGTTACGAAGGCAAGTTTAAAGTATATTATCCGCAGTTTTTCAAGGAAAACCTAAAGATGGTGCAATTGGTAGCAGACAAGCTTACCTCGAGTTCTATCGAACAATACCAGTTAGAAGAACGTTCGATTGTGGCTAAGAGAATTTTAGGATCACGTGCTCGCTTAGGTCGCTTGATAAAAGCCATGAAATCAGACACGATTTCTATTTCGAAAAACATTGCACAGCTAAAGGCTGAAATCTTTAATTTTACGGGTGATATTAATTTTAGAGATAGCGACGGAATGGGAGAGGTCTTGGAAAGTGCCTTAAATTTTGTTCGTAGAAATTACGAAGACGTAAGTATGAAAACCATTATTCAACAACAACAAAAACTACATTAATATCTTCTACTTCGAATACTTTCAATAACAACCGTTGCTAAAATCAAGCTTCCACCAACAAAAGTATTCCACGTCGGTACTTCTTTTAAGAAAATATATGCTAAAATAATTCCGAAAACTGGTTGAATACTACTAATAATACTTGCGGTCGATGCTGAAAAAAACTGTAATGAGTGTACCATTAAACTATGCCCTATAGCGGTAGTTAACAACCCTAAAAGTAATAGGTATGGGAGTTGCTCTTGAAACCCTGAAACATCCATAAAAAATAAAACCGGAACTAATACCACTGTAATGATTACTGTTTGATAAAACATGAGCATCACTCCGTTATACTGTTGTACATATTGTTTTAAAATTAAAATCCTGATAGAATAACACAGTGCCGAAAACAAGCCAAACAATATACCCTGAACCTGCGTACTTGTAACGTCGAAGTCAGGAGCTAAAATATAGAGTCCTAGCAAAACCAATAAACCTAAAACAAGGTGAATTGGGTTGAATTTTATTTTTAAAAACAAAGGTTCTAAAAAAGCAATCATTACTGGAAAAGTGTACAAAGAAAGCATGCCAATAGCCACATTTGATAGTTTTAAAGCATAGAAATACGTAATCCAATGCACCCCCATAAAAATTCCACTTATCAAAAATGGGAACAAATGCCTTCTCGATTGTATGGTCAGGTCAATTTTTTTAAATCGACAGAATGCATATAAAAATACCATCGCAAATACCGATCGAAACCATATAATAACTTCCGAAGGCATAGCAATATACCTACCCAATACTCCCGAGGTACTGATAAAAAAAGTAGCCAATACCAAACCTGCGAGGTTTTTATTATGGTTGTTTTGCATTTATGTTGTACTTATGTTTTTAAAAGACTATGTTACAAATATGTATAGGCGGCTAAGATGCCAAAATAGGGATCATTATACGCTCCTTTTTATCTTCCTCCACTAAAAAAGACTCACTGACACAAAATTCTTTAAAAATGTAATTCGTAGAGGCACTTAGAACTCTTAAACATGGTTGCCATTGTTAAAAAATTAATGTTCTACAAAAAAGAAACAAACCTGCGTGAAAGTACGAACTTTTACCCAAATCAATCTTTTTAGTTTATTATAATGCTGTTTTTTTATAGTTGTATAGGTCTTGTATAGGTGTATTATTATTGGCTTTCAGTTAATTATGCTAATATTGAAACCAAATCAATAAATCAAACCATTTATGAACACTTATTTTTATATAAAAAGAACAGCCCTGCTCTTTCTTTTAGGATTTGTATGGAATACGACTTTGACCCAAGCACAATGTCCTACAATTATTTGGCAAGACGAATTTAACAGTACCCAACTAGATGCCTCAAAATGGAATGTGCAACTCGGAGATGGTTGTGCCGAAGGTATTTGTGGTTGGGGAAACGGAGAACTACAATCGTATAATGAAGCGAATATCACTGTAAGTGATGGAACCTTAAAAATTACATCGAAAGTAGAGCGTACACGAGGATCAAGATATACCTCAGGAAGAATTAACACCAAAGGAAAAGCTTCTTTTGCGTACGGTCGTATAGAAGCCTCTATAAAACTCCCTGTGGGTGATGGTTTATGGCCTGCATTTTGGATGCTTCCTACTGATGAGGTTTACGGCTCTTGGCCACAAAGTGGTGAAGTTGATATCATGGAATTTACTGCTTCTCGTCAAAAGGAAGTATATGGATACATTCATTATGGAGATTTGTATCCTAACAATCAATCGCAAGGAAGCATTTTCGACTTAAAACAAGGAGTTTTTCCAGATCAATTTCATGAGTTTGCCATCGAATGGGAACCTGGTGAAATTAGATGGTATGTAGATGGAATTTTATATTCGACAAAAAAACCAGAAGACCTGGCACCTTACCAATGGCCTTTTGATCAAGATTTTTACTTGCTACTCAATGTTGCCGTTGGTGGTAACCTTGGAGGAAATGTAAACGATAGTATGCTCCCTGCTACTATGGAAGTAGACTATGTACGCGTGTACGATGGTGTAAAAACGCACATAACAGGTAACGATGTGGTATCAAACCAAGCATCACAAATTACCTATACCCTTAACAATTTAAGTCCTGGAACTTCTGTAAACTGGACTGTTCCTACGGGTGCTACCGTAGTAAGTGGACAAGGGAGTGCTTCGGTTGTTATCGACTTCGGTTCAGAAAGTGGTGTTGTATCGGCTTCTTTTAATAACGGATGTGAACCTACATCGTTAGGCATTTTTGTAGAAGTAGAACCACCGTATGTAAAAGATTTTTCTTTTGAAAACTTTGATACTCCGGCCGCAGTAAGTTTCACCTCAGCTACAGGAAACTTACTAGAAACGAACAACCCCTCCCAAAACGGAATTAATACCAGTAGTTTGAGTGGAAAGTATACACGAAATAGTACAGAACAGTACGATTTAATAACGTATGACATTACAAACGTAATCACAGGAACTCCGTACCTAAACAAAGAAAAGAAGTTTTATGTAGATGTATATACCCAAGCCCCAGTAGGTACAGAAATCATCATACAACTAGAAACCAATGATGCCATTGCTACCAATTATCCAGTAGGTAGGCATAGTCGCTATGTGGCTCAAATTACGCAACAAAACGCATGGCAACGTCTTGAGTTTTCTTTATTAGACACGCCCGACCCTGGTGCAGATGGTTCAGCATTGACTAAAATGATTATCCTGTTGAATCCTAATAGTTTTACCTCAGACGTATACTATTATGACAATTTAGACAGTTACAATGCCGACACAGGAACCACTGTCAACCAAGCCCCTACCGTAAGCATGACGAGTCCTAATGACGGAGCTTCTTTTTCAAGTGGAAGTACTATTGATTTAACTGCTAACGCAAACGATATCGATGGAAGCATTGCTGAAGTTTCTTTCTTCGACAACGATGTGCTGATTGGTTCAGATACCACGGCTCCCTACAGCATTAGCTGGAATATTTCGCAAGGAACACATACCATTACCGCCAAAGCAACCGATAATGAAAACCTTACGACCACCTCAACACCCATAACCATTACGGGGACTACAACAGGAACAGCAACTACTTTTTATGTGGCTTCTATTGTTACTGGTGAAGCAAGTGCGCAAAAAGGTCAAAAAATAGGAACAGCTACAGTGAACCTGAAAGATGATCTGGGTGGAGTAGTATCGAATGCAACGGTTTCAGGACAGTTTTCGGGAACTTTCAACGAACAAGTACAAGCGACTACCGATGGAAACGGAAATGCTTATTTCCAAACCAGTCAAACAGCCAAAGGAACTTTAACGGTGCAATTTTGTGTATCTGATGCTCAATACACTGGTTTAACGTTTAGTCCGTTAAACGATGGAACTATCTGCTCTTTATCTGCCAGAACAGGAAGTAACACAGATGACCTTGAAGAAGTGCTGTTAAATCAAGCTACTGAAAGCGTCCCTTATCCTAACCCTATGGCAACTTCTTTTACCTATCAATTACCCGAGAATAACCGTGCTATTTTTTCTTTTGAAATCGTAAGCTTGAGTGGTAAAATCATAACTTCTTGGAAGAATGTAACAAGCACTAAAGAATATAATGTTTCGTATTTGAAAAAAGGAATTTATATACTTAATGTATATACAGACAGTGGTCTTTTCAAACAATATAAAATGGTGAAAAAATAAGTACTGTAATTTTAAATTTTTAGAGAACCTTAAATAACTACATCCTTTTAAAACGCCTTGTCTTTGCATTTACTATAAAAGACAAGGTGTTTTTGTATGTTAATTTTTTAAAATGGTTTTTATGTTTTGTGAACTCAAAAGCTCCCCTCTAGTACTCTGAAAAATTAAGTAATTGTAATGTATAGCGAAATATTTTAAAAAAGAAATCCCAAAGACATAGGTTATCAGAAGAAAATTTAGCTATACTCCTAGTGAATTTTTTCTATACTGAATTATCAGGTTTCATTTACAATCTTATGTTAGATTGAATTACTAAAAAAGGCTCTTCTTTAAGAAGAGCCTTAACTTTATCTCTGAATTATTTGCTTTTTAACTTAAAATTCAGTCTGTTCTAATTAACGAATTTCAAATATTCATTGCATGTGATTATTTTTTAAACACTTTGGTTGTCAATAATTTTTGTCCGTCATTTACTTCTAAAATATACATTCCGGTTTGTAAACCTGAAACATTTATATTTGAGTTGTTTAAGCGTCCTTGTTTTACTACACTACCAATCGTATTTATAATTTTATACGTTATATCGTCTGCTTTAGATGCTAGTTTTACCTGTAAGTAATCTACTACTGGATTAGGATACGCCATAAAACTGATACTATTTTCATTTCCTAAGCTTTCTCCTCCTGTGCCAGCTGAAAAACCGTATAATCCTTCTGCTACCGAAGTACTTGAAACAATATTTACGGTATAGTCTTCTACTTCTCCATACGAAAAGGCTTCACAAGAAGTTTGTGCACTGTTGTACTTCATCGAAACACGCATTCTAGTAGTTCCTAAGCTTGCTCCTGAAGGAACATTTACTGTAGCCGTTAAGTTATTAGCACTTGAAGATGAACCCGACACCACTTTTTCACTACTCTCGAAAGTACCGTTTTGGTTAAAGTCTATCCAAACTGCCCAATATTCTGTGTACGATGTACTGCTAAAGTCTGCACTTACTATCATTTGATTTGAACTTCCTTGAGATAAGGTTGCTGTTTTTGAAGTAAAATCGGCATATCCACCGTTATCACCTGTTGCATTTGTCATACCTCCTAGCTCTACATTATCAATCCACTCATACGATGAGTTGTTTCCTTGAGAACCACAGTAGGATACCGTATTAGATAAAGTTGTAACGTTAATTGTATTACTTGATGATGAAACGTTCCCTGCTGCATCTTTAGCTCGTACCGAGAAACTATACGTGGTACTAGCGGCTAATCCTGTTACACTAGCAGAGGTTCCTGTTACTGTTGCAATCTTGGTAGTTCCTCTATAAACATCGTAACCTGTTACCCCTACATTGTCGGTTGATGCCGACCAGCTTAAAGTTAAAGTCGTTTGTGTAACGTTACTTGCTGTTAAGTTTGTTGGAGCACTCGGTGCTTGAGTATCTGCTGTGCCAGCTCCAATTACCACTGTATAATCCTCTACTTCACCATACGAAAAAGTAGCTTCACAAGCGGTAGGAGTTGCATTGTACTTCATTACGATTCGCATTCTTGTGGCTCCTTCTAAAGCACCCGACGGAACGGTGAATGAGGTGCTTACTGGTGTTGTTTGTGAAGGTGATTTTGTCCATACTGTTTCGCCTGCATCAGAAAAATCTCCATCTTGATTGTAATCTATCCAAACTCCATATCCTTCATTATATACTGTACCTGTCCATGTTGGAGTTATGGTAATAGTATGAGAAGTCGACTTAGCTAAATTTGTTGAAATGTTGGTGTAATCGGTATAGCCATTTCCTGCACCTGAACTATTATTAATAGTACCTAATTGAACTCTTCCAATATATTCATCTGCCACACTATTTCCTTTTGATGAACAATAGTTTAGAGGAGGGTTTCCTGTGGTTGTTACATTTAATGTTGCAGAAGTACCTGTACCTCCAGTAGCACATTTTGCTACAACAGTAACGGCGTACTGAGTACCACTTATTAGTCCAGTAACATTAAAAGATGTGCTGGTTACATTGGTCGTATTTCCTGCTACGGTTACGTCGTAAGAAGCGGCTCCTGAAACAGCATTCCAAGACACTGTAAATCCATTATCTCCGATATTAGATGCACTCAAGTTACCTGGTGCTGCTAAAGCACAAGCTTGCACAAATTCTTCTCCTACGTTAACAGCATAAAAAGCATTGGTAGTTGAAATTACTTCTTGAGAATTTGCCCCGTATAAATCGGTAGCTGCTTGAATAGCCCCTGCTCTAGCATCAGAAAATGTTGCATTTGCTGATAAATAATTGGCTTCTGTTCGGTAAGCAATTTTAGCAGCTTTTGCCATTCCGATACCTGTTACGTTGTAGTTATCTCCAACATCGTTGCTTCCTGAACCTCCTGCAGTTAGTAAGTAAAACCACTTGTTTAAAACACCAGAGTTGGTATGTACACCACAATAGTCGTTTGTTCGGGTTGGAGTACCACAATTAGGGTTCTTCCAGTACGTTCCTCCATAGGTATCTGGCTGACCTAATGATTTTGGGTCGTTCATAGAACGTAAGGCTGCAGAACCAGTACGTCTGTCTATTTCGTCTCCTATTAACCATACAGAAAGGCTTGGGTTTAAATCGTTTCCGTTTCCTTTTGCAAAGTGTTCTACGGCAGCTCCCCAAATATCAGAAAATCCTTCATTTAAAGCACCCGATTCTCTTTGGTATGCTAAGTTGGCGGTATTTGAACAAACAGCGTGTCCTATTTCGTGTGCAGCTACATCTATCGAAGTTAAGGCGTCAAAATATCCATTTCCTTCTTGTCCGTTAGAAGAACCATCGCCATAAGACATTACAGAACCATTCCAAAAAGCATTGTCGTAATTAACATCTACATGTACATAGCTTCTGATTTGAGCACCATTCCCGTCATAACTATTACGATTGTGCTTTTGTAAAAAATAGTCGTAAGTCATCATGGCTCCCCAATGAGCATCTAAAGCCGCATTATCTTTATTGGCACTGTGCTCGGCAGTTGTCCAGTTATTATCATTATCGGTAAATTGATTGTAGTTTGATATGTATGGGTAAGTAGCTCCTGGTGATTGATTTTTAGCATCTCTAGTGTACACTTTTCTTCCTGCATCACTCAAAATATAACTCCCACCACTTAACGCCGTTTCAATAGATTTAGTACCACTATAACGTGTTTGTGCTGTTCCTGTTACAAATGCTGTTGCAGCTTCAGCTTTGTTACTTTTCTTTGCATACTTCGTAATATTACCAACATGCCCAAATTTATCTGCGTGCTTTATTATGGCATTGTAAAACAAAGTTTCTCCTGTATGGGCATCGATATATAAATATCCTCTGCTTAGTGGTTTTGTAGCAAAAATGTCGAATTTATAAGCCAATTTTGGTTCTTTTTTTCCAATAACTTCTTTTGGAAGAATTAGCAATTCTCCTTCTGGTTTTTTGTAGTTATCCATTTCTTTAGCAGCTTCAGGAAATTCCCATAAATACTTTTCAGCTCCTGTATGAGACAATGCCTTTTTAAATGCTTGCTCTTTTGATAGTTTTGGAGTTGTATTTACTTTTCCTACATCATAAAACTCACCATTCATACTTTTTAAAACACCATTTTTAGCGTGCGCAGTATAGGTAGCAAATTCAACTTTTACTCCCTTGAATTTTTGCTGATATTTTTCATGGGTAAAACCGATATCATCTTTGGTGGATGTTAGTTTATGCAAACGATCGTCTTTGAATAACTTTAGTCTTTTCTTAATAAGATCTGGGGCTTTTTGTAAAGAAACCTTTGACGACTCGTTAAACTCAATGTGTTTTAACTCTCTGTTTTCTTGAGCGTTTATACTATAAACACCTGTAAACAAACAAGTAAATAAAAATGCTTTTTTAATGTAATTGTGTTTCATTCTTGAAGGGTTTAGCTAATTATTTTAGTAAAAAAAAGCCTGAGAAAGAACTCAGGCTTTAAGAAGGTTTATTTTTTAAACACTTTGGTTGTCAATAATTTTTGTCCGTCATTTACTTCTAAAATATACATTCCAGTTTGTAAACCTGAAACATTTATGTTTGAGTTGTTTAAGCGTCCATATTTTACTACTTTACCAATCGTATTTACAATTTTATAGGTCATCTTATCAGTCTTAGAAGCTAGTCTTACTTGTAAGTAATCTACTGCTGGATTTGGATATGCCATTAGGTCTAAATTACTTTCATTTCCTAATCGTTCTCCTGAACTAACAGCATTGTATTCTCTTGCACCAGAAACAATATTTACGGTATAGTCTTCTACTTCTCCATACGAAAAGGCTTCACAAGAAGTTTGTGCACTGTTATACTTCATCGAAACACGCATTCTAGTAGTTCCTAAGCTTGCTCCTGAAGGAACATTTACTGTAGCGGTTAAGTTATTGGCACTTGACGATGAGCCCGATACTACTTTTTCACTACTCTCGAAAGTACCGTTTTGGTTAAAGTCTATCCAAACTGCCCAATATTCTGTGTATGATGAACTGCTAAAGCCTGCACTTACTATCATTTGATTTGAACTTCCTTGAGATAAGGTTGCTGTTTTTGAAGTAAAATCGGCATATCCACCGTTATCACCTGTTGCATTTGTCATACCTCCTAGCTCTACATTATCAATCCACTCATACGATGAGTTGTTTCCTTGAGAACCACAGTAGGATACCGTATTAGACAAAGTTGTAACGTTAATTGTATTACTTGATGATGAAACGTTCCCTGCTGCATCTTTAGCTCGTACCGAGAAACTATACGTGGTACTAGCGGCTAATCCTGTTACACTAGCAGAGGTTCCTGTTACTGTTGCAATCTTGGTAGTTCCTCTATAAACATCGTAACCTGTTACCCCTACATTGTCGGTTGATGCCGACCAGCTTAAAGTTAAAGTCGTTTGTGTAACGTTACCTGCTGTTAAGTTTGTTGGAGCACTCGGTGCTTGAGTATCTGCTGTGCCAGCTCCAATTACTACAGTATAATCTTCTACTTCACCATACGAAAAAGTAGCTTCACAAGCTGTAGGAGTTGCATTGTACTTCATTACGATTCGCATTCTTGTGGCTCCTTCTAAAGCTCCTGATGGAACGGTGAATGAGGTGCTTACTGGTGTTGTTTGTGAGGGTGATTTTGTCCATACTGTTTCGCCTGCATCAGAAAAATCTCCATCTTGATTGTAATCTATCCAAACTCCATATCCTTCATTATATACTGTACCTGTCCATGTGGGAGTTATGGTAATAGTATGAGAAGTCGACTTGGCTAAATTTGTTGAAATGTTGGTGTAATCGGTATAGCCATTTCCTCCACCTGAACTATTATTAATAGTACCTAATTGAACTCTTCCAATATATTCATCTGCCACACTATTTCCTTTTGATGAACAATACGAAATAGTTACTGCTGGTGTTGTAAAGTTTGAAGAGGTACTGTATGCCGATGTTGTTCCGTCAGAACATTTGCTACGTACTTGTACTTCGTATTGAGTAGAAGCGGATAATCCACTTAAAGATGTTGAAGTTCCAGAAACCGCACTAGTTGCCCATGTCGAGGTTCCTGTTTGACGGTATCTTACGTCATAAGTAGCTCCTGAAACTGCCGTCCAAGATACCGTTGCTCCTGAAGAAGTAACACCTGAAATAGTTACTCCTGTAGGTACGGTTGCTGTACATGAAGTAGCTCCACTCGTTTTATCTGACAGGGCTAATGAACGTCTTGCCCCCCCTGTTTCTAAATAGGTGTGCATTCTGTTTTTTTGACCTAGCGTAAATAAATTCATACAAGAATCATCCGAATAATCCATGTAGTTTTGAACCATATCTTCTGACCCACAAGAAATGTGTCCTGTCGCACAGCCATAGTTTGGCGCATCCGATTCTGGGGTATCCGAAACAAAATCGTCTACACCACAACCTCCATCGCCCCAAATGTGGCGTAATCCGAAATAGTGACCTACTTCGTGAGTAGTTGTTCTACCTCCATCAAAAGGAGCTTGAGCGGTACCTATGGTACCAAAGTATTGATCTGCCATTACTACACCGTCTGTAGATGCATCTGTATCCCATGGAAATTGTGCATATCCTAAAATAGTTCTTGTCCCACTTATCAAATTGTCTACAATCCACATATTTAAGTATTCAGCAGTATTCCAAGGATTAACTCCTCCTTGAGAAGATTTTTTCATACTATCGTCGGTTTGCCAAGTAGATTTGCTTACTGCCTTTCTTGTAATACCCGTAGTAGGATTTCCATTAGGGTCGATCTGAGCTAAATAAAACTCAATTTTTGTGTCTGCTGCTTGCGACCACTTGTTCGTAGCATCAGCATTTGTTCTTCTGAAATCCTCATTCAAAACATCAATTTGTGACTGAATTTGTGCTACACTGATGTTATTTGTAGAATTTGTATATAATAAATGAACAACTACTGGAATTTGATAAATATCTCCCGAAATTTTACCTTGTTTATTCGACATTTCCTCAATCTTTCGCTGCGTGAACAACTCTATTTGTTCCATGTGTTTAGCGAGACTCGGATTTTTTGCAACTTTAGCATTGAAAAGTTCGGTAACGTTACAGTTACGTTTTACTTGAGTAGTTTTTTGCTGAGATTGGGCAGCAAACACCAAAGAAAAGCACAAAAGTGCTAGAGTAATTTTGTTTTTCATTCTGAAGGGATTTAAATTCTATTTATTAAAAACTAGGGCTTCTTGTATGATTTTTTAAAAATAAAAATCATTAACTATTTGTTAAAACTTTGGCAAATATATAAAAAAACACAAAATTTTATATGTTTTACATAAGTAATCGGCTGTTTTTATTTTTTTTGAGAAAACAGAAACCCGTAAACCCACTAAAACACTAGGATTATAAAGGGTTAAGAAAATTATTTTTTTTGTGCTTATTGTCAAACGATTACACTAACGTATTCTTTTCAATAAAGAAAATGAGGATAATAGTTGTATTTTTATTGAAATTTATGATAAATGCTTGACGTTAAAAATTTAGAAATATCGTTTAAAAATACTCCTCCAGTTGTTCAGCAAATCTCTTTTAGTTTACAGAAAAATCAAATACTAGGAATTGTAGGTGAAAGTGGTAGTGGAAAGTCGGTAAGTTCGTTGGCTATTTTAGGGTTGCTTCCAAAAAATACGAAAGTAAAAGGAGAGCTTCTTTTTAACAAACAGTCTTTGCTTCTTTTTAACGAACAAGATTTTCAAAAAATACGTGGAAACCAAATAGCGATGATTTTTCAAGAACCGATGAGTTCTTTAAATCCTACCATGTCTTGTGGCATTCAGGTTGCTGAAATGTTACGACAACATACTCAACTTTCTGAACAGGAAATTAAGGTGGAGGTTCTTTCTCTATTCTCAAAAGTAAAACTTCCTAGACCTGAAGCTATTTATAATGCCTACCCACATCAAATAAGTGGCGGACAAAAACAACGGGTAATGATAGCGATGGCAATTGCTTGCAAACCTCAACTACTTATTGCCGATGAACCTACTACTGCATTGGACGTAACGGTGCAAAAAGAAATCATTTCTTTATTAAAAGAGTTACAGCAAGAGTTTGAAATGGGCATTATTTTTATTTCACACGATTTGGCATTGGTTTCTGAAATAGCAGATACTGTAGTCGTAATGCATCAAGGTAAAATTATTGAACAAGGAAAAGCTCGCGATGTATTTTTATTTCCGAAGAAAAACTACACGAAAGCGTTGATAAACTCTAAGCCTAACACTAAAAAACGCCTTAAAATTTTACCTACTGTTCACGATTTTGTAAACAAAACAATTGATACTACTGTGTATACAGATGAAGAACGTGCTGCTTTCCATCAAAAAATATATAGCAAACCTCCGTTGTTAGAAATTATTAATTTGCATAAAAATTTTATTAGCAATGCTTCTTGGTTTTCAAAACCTACGCTTGTAAAGGCGGTGAACGATGTGTCTTTTAAAATTTATGAAGGGGAAACATTAGGACTAGTAGGAGAGAGTGGCTGTGGAAAAACGACCTTAAGTAGAGTTATTTTACAGCTAGAAAAGGCAAGTTCTGGAAGTATTTTATACAACGGAAAAGATCTTACCAAACTTTCAAAAAATGATTTTAAAAAGCTTCGAAAAGAAATTCAAATCATTTTTCAAGACCCCTTTTCTTCTTTAAACCCGAGAATTACTGTTGGAAATGCTATTTTAGAACCAATGCAAGTTCACCGTGTTTTAAGTTCTACTAATGAGCGCAAAGAATATGTGTGCAATTTATTAGAAAAAGTAGGTTTAGAAGCGGCTCACTTTAACCGTTATCCGCATGAATTTTCAGGAGGCCAAAGACAACGTATAGGAATAGCTCGTGCTATTGCATTACAGCCAAAATTAATTATTTGCGACGAATCGGTTTCAGCACTTGATGTATCGGTACAAGCACAAGTATTAAACTTATTAAATCAATTAAAAAAAGAGTTTAATTTTACCTATATTTTTATTTCACACGACTTATCTGTGGTAAAGTATATGGCAGATCAGTTGGTTGTAATGAACAAAGGTAGGATAGAAGAAATAGCCGATGCTGACGAGATTTACCGAAACCCAAAGACAAAATATACACAAACATTAATAGAAGCAATTCCCAAAGGACTATAACTTTTTTCACTGCGTTATTAATGGTATATTGCACCGTTAAAAACGAAAACAAACTTATGAAGATTATTGTACCAATGGCAGGAATTGGGTCTCGTTTAAGACCACATACACTCACAACGCCTAAGCCATTAACTGTAATAGGAGGCAAACCCATCGTACAACGCTTAGTAGAAGATATTGCTTCTGTAATTGACGAACCTATCGAAGAAATTGCATTTGTTATAGGACCACTTGCAAAAGGTTTTCCCGCTAATACAGAAGAAAAACTTAAAATAATTGCAGAAAAATTAGGTGCGAAAGGTTCTGTATACGTTCAAGAACAAGCCTTAGGTACAGCCCATGCGATTTACTGTGCTAAAGACTCTCTTTCGGGGCCTTGTGTAGTTGCTTATGCAGATACATTATTTAAAGCCGATTTTACTTTAGACACCAATGCAGACGGTGCTATTTGGGTAAAACAAGTGGAAGACCCTAGTGCTTTTGGCGTGGTAAATGTAACCGATGGTTTTATTACTGATTTTATAGAAAAGCCTAAAGACTTTGTGTCTGATTTAGCCATTATTGGTATTTATTATTTCAAAGACGGAGATAAATTAAAGGAAGAAATTCAATATTTAATTGATAATGACTTAAAAGAAAACGGAGAATATCAATTAACTAATGTGTTAGAGTCTTTGAAACAACAAGGAGCAAAATTCATACCAGGTAAAGTGAATTCTTGGATGGATTGTGGCAAAAAAGACGCTACCGTAGATACAAACAAACAAGTGCTAGGTTTTGAGCAAGCCGATGGCAACAATTTAGTGTCTGATGACGTTGTATTAGAGAATGCTGAAGTTATTCAGCCCTGTTATATTGGAAAAAACGTCGTGTTAAAAAACACTACAATAGGTCCTTTCGTTTCTATTGGTGAAAATAGTGTTGTTGAAAATTCAACCATTACAAACTCATTAATACAAACAAATGTTCATATTTCAAATGCCAATTTAGACAATGCTATGATTGGTAATCATGCAAAATACAATGCTAATTATACATCCGTGAGTATAGGTGATTATACAGAGCTTACATAAAAACTCGAGAAAAGAGAAAACAAAGGAGAGAATAGAGAAAAGAGAAAAGAGATTTTTTCTTAAATCGCTAGTGTCTTTTTTCTTTATTCTTTATTCTTTCTTCTTATATGCTCAAGACAGTATTCCTGCTGCGGTTACTATTGCTGAAAACAAGAATATTGAATTTCAACAATCTTTCTTTAAGGCACTGTCTGATAAAGCCACTTTTAACTACAAAAAAGCGATAGAGCATTTAGAGCAGTGTAATCGAATATTTTCTAATAATAAATCGGTATTATTTGAGCTTTCTAAAAACTATGAAAAACTAGGTAGAAACCCTGAGGCTTTAACCTATATTGATTTAGCATTGGAAGAAGACCCTACCAATATTTGGATGCTAGAGCACAAGGTTTTAATTTTAAGAAAGCTGGCTAATTTTAACGATGCCATTCTTACACAAGAAAAAATAGCTTCGGTATACCCTAAGAAAAAGCGATTGTTGGTTTTTTTACACCTTCAAAATAACGACAGGCAAGCAGCCCAAAAGGTGTTGGCAGAACTAAAAGATGCAAAACTATTGAATGGTAGACTTCGTGCGATTGAAAAAAAATTAAATGCTAGAAAAACAGCAATAGAAGAGCCCAAAAAACTTTCTGAAAACCTTGACGCTAAATCACTTTTTGAGAAAGAAAAATCATTTGACAACTTAAAAGCACTATTAATTAAATTAGCTTCAGAAAGCGATAGCGACTTATTAAAGTATAGTGAATACGGTATAACCCTATTCCCTGCCCAACCTTTCGCATACCTAATGAACGGAAAAGCACTTAACTATAATAACGCTTATAAAAAAGCTTTAGACACGCTACAAAACGGCATTGATTTTGTAATTGATGACCATGAAATTGAAGCAAAATTTTATTTAGAAATGTCGAAAGCTTATCAAGGATTAGGTGACACAAAAAAGGCAACTATGTATAAAAACAAAGCTGAAAAATTTTTAAAATAAATACGTTTCGTTAGTACTAATTTTATGAAATACAACCACTTACTTATTTTACTCCTTTTAGTATTTGTTTCTTGTAAAGCTACTAAAAATGTTACTGGAAGCACCTATATTAAAGAGCTTTCTGCACGTAAAGTAGCCAAAAAACATGTAGCAACAAATTTTGACAAGAAAACGGTAGATGCCCGTTTAAAGGTAAATTACGAGGATAATAAAGAAAATTTAGGGTTTTCTGTACGCATGAAAATAAAAAAAGACGAGGTTATTTGGTTAAAAGGCACTAAAATAATTTCTATTTTTAAAGCGAAAATTACCCCTACCAAAGTACAGTTTTACTCTCCGTATAAGAAAAATTATTTCGATGGTGATTTTTCAATGCTTAAAAAACTGCTGGGAACAGATATTAATTTTAATCAATTACAAAGTATGTTGCTAGGAGAAGCTTTAGTAGATATAAAATCTGAACGTCAAGAAGTTCAAATTCAACAAACATCCTATCAACTATCACCAAAAAAACAACCTGAGTTGTTCGACTTGTTTTTTTATATAAATCCAACCCATTTTAAACTCGACAAACAACTGGTTGTAAACTCACTAAAAGACCAACTTTTAAGTATTAGCTACCCAAAGTATGATAAAAAGGAAGGTGCTTTTTTTCCTGAAAAAATTACGATAAAAGCTACAGAAAAAACGAAATTTACCAATATTGATATAACCACTCGTGCAGTAGAGTTTGACACCAAACTAAATGTAGATTTTAACATTCCTACAGGATATAAAGAAATTAAACTATAATGATGAAAAATGCTGTTTTTTATATTTCTTTCCTATCCCTCCTTTTCTTAGGGGTTTCTTCTTTTTCTCAGACTAGAAAAGAGTTAGAAAACAAACGAAAGAAACTTAAAAATGAAATAGAGCAGGTAAACACTCTTTTGTTTAACACAAAGAAAAAGAAGAGTAGTGCTTTAGATGATTTGAAAGATTTAATTCAAAAAATAAATGTTCGAGAACGTTTAATCGAAACCATTGAATTAGAAGCTCGGTTGCTCTCAAAAGAAATTAAATCAAACGAACGACAGTTAAAAAAATACAACGATGAGCTATCAAAATTAAAAGACGATTACCGAGACATGGTTGTAAAATCATATAAAAGTAAATCTCAACAGAGTAAAACAATGTTTTTACTTTCTTCTGAAAGTTTTTATCAAGCCTACAAGCGATTAAAATACATGCAGCAGTATAAAGAGTATAGAAAAAAGCAAGGAGAAGAAATTATGACTAAAACAACGCTTGTTAAAAAACTAAACGACTCGTTAATTGCTCAAAAAAGATCGAAAGAAACCTTGCTTTCCGATGAAAAAAATCATAAAAAAGAAATTGAAGGAGATAAGAAAGACCAAGAGAAATTACTTTCAAAAATAAAAAAAGAAGAAAAAAATATAAAAAAGATTTACAGAAAAAACAACGTGAAGAGAAAAGAATTGCTGCTAAAATTGATAAATTAATTAACGATGCTATTGCAAAAGCAAACAAAGGAAAAAAAACAGCTACTGGTAAAAAAAGTAGTGCAGGTTTTATTTTAAATGCTGAAGAAAAGGTTCTTTTAGCTAACTTTGAACAAAATAAAGGTAAACTGCCTTGGCCTGTTAAAGGTATTATTACTAGAAAGTATGGTGTACAGCCACATCCTACTTTTCCTGGAATTAGTATTAATAGCCACGGCTTATACATTGCCACCGAAGCCAACACTAGTGTGAAAAGTATTTTTAACGGGAAAGTGCTGGTTATTCAGTTACATTCTGACGGAAGAAAATCGGTATTGGTACAACATGGTGATTATATTTCTGCATACAACAAACTTAAAGAAGTATATGTAAAAAAAGGCGACGTAGTAAAAACAGGCGAAATATTAGGAAAAGTATTTACTGATAAAGTAACGGGTAAAACACAACTTAGTTTTATGTTGTATAAAAATAGGAACCGATTGAATCCTGCGCAGTGGATTCGTTCATAATAAATTACCTCTGAGCAATCATACGAGGCTTTTAAAGAAAAATGTTTAAAAAGTTTCGACAGAAGTCGATATATTTAACTCTCATTTAGTGAGTAACTTATGAAAAACGCATCAAACTTTATCATTGTAACGGTAGCTATTATTGCTGCCTTAGTTGTGGGTAAGGGTATTTTAATTCCTTTTGTTTTTGCTATTATTTTTTGGTTTCTAACACGAGAAATACGAAAAACAATATACAGGCTACCCTTAGCTAGACGTTTTATTCCTACTTGGTTGGGTAATGTTTTAGTCTTTACACTTATTATGCTCGGGTTTAGTTTTGTTTCTCAAATTTTAACCAGTAGTATTTCCGATCTTACTGCTTCGTATTCTAAATACGAGCCAAATATTGAAGCAATTATCAATCGTATTAATGATTATTTCAACATTGATGTAATGAAATCGTTGAAATCAATTGTGGGAGATTTTGATTATGGGTTGTTTTTAGGCAATATAGCAAACGGAATTAGTGGTTTGTTAGGAGATACTTTTATGATTATAATTTATGCCTTATTTCTCTTTTTAGAGGAAAGTAGTTTTAAAGAGAAATTGCAAAAGGTATTTATGAGCGCTAAGAAGAATCCACAAGGCGTTCAAGCTATTTTAAAAAAAATAGAAAAATCCATCTCTAATTATTTGCGATTAAAAACCTATGTAAGTTTATTAACAGGTTTATTAAGTTATTTAGTGTTGTTGTTTGCTGGGGTAGACGGTGCCGCATTTTGGGCATTTCTTATTTTTTTATTAAACTATATTCCCACCATTGGCTCATTGGTAGCCACTGTTTTTCCAGCTATATTTTCTTTAATTCAGTTTGGAGAGTTCTCTCCTTTTTTAATGGTTTTAATTGGTGTGGGGTCAATTCAAGTAATCGTAGGAAATGTGGTAGAGCCAAGAGTTTTCGGAAAATCACTTAATTTGAGTCCGCTGGTTACCATTTTATCGTTAGCTGTTTGGGGAGAAATATGGGGAATTACAGGCATGATACTATCAGTACCTATTACTGTAATTATGATTATTATCTTTTCTCAGTTTGAAAAAACAAAAAGCATTGCCATTTTCTTGTCTGAAAACGGCAATATAGAAGATATATAGCTAAAATTTTAGCTAACACTATTTAATTTTTAACTTACTCTAATAATGATTGGTTTATGGCTAAAAAACTGTAATCAAATGAAAGCATAAAAAAGTTCATCAACAGTGTAGTTAACAGTAAATTCAAGATAAGAAAATTCCATTTCACCTAAAAAAACATAAAATCAATCACATTAAAGTGCTGATTTTTAAACTTATATTCTGATTACTGATTTCAAAAATTGCTGAATATTTATGCTTACTTGATATTTTTGTGTTGAGATTAATCGCTTATTCCTTCTATCCAACCATACCTAACATCAACATTGATAAGCCTACAAAAAATCAGATAAAATATCTAGAACTCACGTTAAAATAATAACATTTAGCACCTATTTTACCCGTTAACGTGATTTGATTTCAGGATACAATATCAAATTGAATTTACCAAAAATCAACACAATGTCATGTCGATAGCCTGAAGTATGATTGATGAGACATCTCACTGTGAAAGGATACCTATATAGATGAAATTTCTCTCTGTCGTTCGGAATGATATTTTTAAATGAATTTTATAGGTAAAAACTTTAAAATCAGCACAATAAAATCCCGAATCCGAACTCACATCCGTTAAATTCTCTATTACTTTTAAAGCCTGATAAAAATCATATTTTACATTAAACTATGCTTGTATTTTTGAGGTGGTTAAGTATAAGAAGAAATGATACAATTTATAAATATGCCGATGGTATCTTGGACAAATGGAACCATTATGATGCTTGTTTTCGGTTTGGTTTGTATAGGTTTAGTTGTAACTCTTTTAATTCTTGTTAATGGTGGCAAGAAAAAAGAGTAAATACGTTTTTAGTTATAATAGTTGATTGAAGAAGCACTCTTTTAAATAATGTGTTAGTGGTTTAACATTCGAGTGCTTCTTCTTCTTTTATTTGAATGCGTTTAAACCTGTAATATCTAATCCTGTAATTAACAAATGAACGTCGTGTGTGCCTTCGTAAGTAATTACGCTTTCTAAATTCATGGCATGTCTCATAATTGAATACTCTCCAGAAATCCCCATCGCTCCTAATACCTGTCTAGCTTCACGTGCTATTTTCAATGCCATATCTACATTGTTTCGCTTTGCCATAGATATTTGAGCAGAGGTTGCTCTACCTTCATTTTTTAAGACTCCTAATCGCCACGTTAACAACTGTGCTTTTGTAATTTCGGTAATCATTTCAGCCAACTTTTTTTGTTGCAACTGAAATTGCCCTATTGGTTTTCCAAATTGGGTACGTTCTTTCGCATAACGTAATGCTGTATCGTAACAATCCATGGCAGCACCTATGGCTCCCCAAGCAATACCATATCGAGCAGAGTCAAGGCATAACAAAGGTGCTCCTAACCCTGATTTATTGGGTAATAAATTTTCTTTTGGAACTTTTACATCATCAAAAATTAACTCACCCGTTATCGATGCCCTTAACGACCATTTATTATGCGTTTCTGGTGTAGAAAAACCTTGCATACCACGTTCTACTATCAAACCGTGAATGCGTCCTTCTTCATTTTTTGCCCATACTACTGCCACGTCGCAAATGGGTGCGTTCGAAATCCACATCTTTGCCCCATTCAACAAATAATGGTCTCCCATGTCTTTAAACTTGGTTTCCATTCCTCCGGGGTTGCTACCGTGATTGGGTTCTGTGAGTCCAAAACTTCCCATCCATTCTCCTGAAGCCAATTTTGGTAAGTATTTTTGTCTTTGCTCCTCAGTTCCGTAATGATAAATAGGCCCCATAACCAATGAAGATTGTACCGAAGCAGTCGACCGAATACCACTATCACCACGTTCTAACTCTTGCATAATTAGCCCGTAAGAAATTTGGTCTAACCCTGCTCCGCCATACGCTTCAGGAATATACGATCCAAAAGCTCCTACCTCTGCCAATCCGCTAATCAATACCTTCGGAAATTCTGCGCGTTGTGCATATTCTTCAATTATTGGAGATATATTTTTCTTAACCCATTCACGAGCAGTATCGCGAACAAGTTTGTGCTCTTCGGTTAATAAATCATCTACTTGGTAATAATCTGGTGCTTGAAATAAATCAGACTTCATATATATGTATTTTAAAATTAATTTTACGAAATAGTATAAGAGAAATGTAAAATTAATTGCGATTTGTTTTATGTGGTTTCTTAAAAGAACGTATTCAAAAATACTTAAAAAAATGGTTATTCGTGTAGGTTTACGTATGTTTGTACTGATGAGATTTACTTTAGGAAAAGAAGAGCGTTTAAAGAGCAGAAAACTCATAGGAAGACTATATGAGGAAGGAAAGGTAATAAAAGTTTTTCCGCTAAGAATGGTGTATATACAAACCGAACACACCTCTAAATTTCCTGCGCAAGTAGGAGTATCTGTACCTAAACGTAATTTTAAGAAAGCGGTAGATAGAAACCGTATAAAACGATTACTTCGCGAAACCTACCGTAAAGAAAAACATACTGTTTATAAGAGTGTAGATAAACCGTATGTGTTTATGATTTCTTATCTTGCAAGAAATGAATGGAAATATGCCGATATTGAGCATAAAATGCAGCAATTATTAACACAGTTTATTACAGAAGTTACTCCAAATGAAAAATAGAAAATTCCTTTTTTTGGCTCTCTCATACTCATTTGTCTTTTCTTTTCTTTTCAGTCTCGTTTTTTTGAGATTGCAAAACAAATTGAAATTTACAACAACCTTTTTAAAGAGTTAAACATTAATTATATTGATGAAATTAACCCAGGTGATTTAACCGACAAAGCAATTAAAAATACATTAAAAAACTTAGACCCTTACACCAATTTTTTTAACGAGCAAGATGTTGAAGATGCGCGTATTCGTCGTGAAGGTGAATACGGAGGTATTGGAATCTCTACGTTTTATGCCAAAAAAGGAATTGTAGTTACCGAAATTTACAAAGGTTTTTCTGCTGATAAAGCAGGTTTAAAAGCAGGTGATATTATTATCGATGTAAACGGACAAAAACTGGCTGAATTAGATAAAAATCAGTTTTCGCAAATGTTAAAAGGAGTACCAGGAAAAGAGCTTTCCTTAAAGGTAGAAAGCAATGGTAAAATAAAAAACATATCTATAAAACTTGATAAAGTTATTTTAGATCCTGTTCCTTTTTACGATATGATTGATGCCGAAACAGGGTATATTGTTTTAACCCGATTTATAAGTCAAAAAGCTACCGAAGGTGTGGTTAAAGCTTTTGAAGACCTTAAAGAAAGAGGAATGAAAAAGCTAGTGTTTGACTTAAGATATAATCCTGGGGGCTCTTTATTTGATGCCATTAATATTACCAATTTATTTATTCCTAAAGGATTAAATGTCGTAGATACCCGTGGAAAAATTCAAAAAAATAGCAGAACGTATAAAACCAATAGAGAGCCTTTAGATGCTGAAATTCCTATCGTAGTACTAATCAATGGTCGATCGGCATCTGCTTCAGAAATTGTTTCAGGAGCCTTACAAGATTACGACCGAGCAGTAATCATGGGAGAACGCTCTTTTGGAAAAGGATTGGTACAACGTTATTTCGATTTAAACTACGGAACTCAAATGAAAATAACCATTTCTAAATACTATACTCCTAGCGGACGTTGTATTCAAGAATTAGATTATGCCAATAGAGACCCAAAAACAGGAAATGTACCTAAGTTTTCAGAGGGTACTGTAAATGAGTTCACGACGCAAAACGGAAGAAAGGTATATGACGGAGGTGGAATTACTCCTGATGTAAAAAGTAACCTTTCTGAAAAAACAGAAGTAACCGATGAGCTTCTAAAATCGAAAGCTATTTTTAATTTTGTTACCAACTTTGTGCATCAAAACCCTAATTTACCTACAGAAAATTATACTTTTACATCGAAAGATTTTCATCAATTTAAAAACTACTTGCTTCAAAAAGACACCTCCTTTGTATCTAAAGAAGAAAAACTCTTTCAAAAAGCCTACGAAGCTGTAGAAGATAATCACAAAATAACTTCTGAATACACTGCAATTATTAAACAATTAAAAGCAGCTAATGTTGCTAAAATTGCTGTGAATGAAGATGTTTTATCAAAAGAAATTGAAAATGAAATTATAGAACGTTATACCTACAAAGAAGGAATGTACAAGCATTTATTTAAAAATGATATTACCATAAAAAATGCCGTTAAACTGTTACATGACTCTGAAAAGTATAACCGTATTTTAAAAAAATAGCTTCTTTAACAGAATTTGTATATTTGCTCTTTAAAAACATATGTCAAAACCTATCCTAAAAGAACGCACAAGAGCCCAAGAATCTACCAACGCTATTGAACGTTTATACATTTCAATGCGACACTTATTTAGTCGCGGTTTTTACAAACCAATGGGAGTTTCTGGCGAAACTTTACGTAAATCACTGTTGTCTTTACGCCCAGAAATTTATGGGTCTATTGCCGAAAATAAAACAGAGTTAAACGGATTGGTATACGTTATTGAACGTTTGCCTGAAGGAATTGAAGAATGTCAATTCATTTATTTAACTGCCGACGAAGGGTATCGTAACTCAAATTTCAAAGCAATTATTCCTCCTAAAAGAAGAAGAAACTGTTATCGTATTGACAAAGACCAAATGAATATTGAAATTACCAGAGGTCGCTCTGAAATTTACGATATTCTTACACACCTTACCTTTTTGTTTATAGAATCACACAAAATTAAAGACCGTGTGGTTGTTAATAATGAAGGAAAATTTATTCGTGAGTGGTTACAACTAGAAGATGTTGTACTGCATAATAAAACTCTTACCGATAAACAAAAAGATGTAATTGTGGTGCATCTTGGTAATATTTTAGGAAGAACGTACGACGAGGTATACGATGTTTATAACACGTTTGCAACAAAAGAAAACCCAAATCGCTTTTTTCATTTAATTTATTGGTTAGGTAAATTGGCTATTAACGAAGCCTTATACGACCAAAAACGCTCTATTAAATTCAGTTCTGTTCTAATTGAAGAAATCGGACAACACCGTTATGGAGAAATTTGGGCTAATAACATTAAAAAAGTGTTGTTAGATAACGAATTGCTAGAGCGCCCTATTCATATTATTAGTGCAAATATGCACAGTGTAATGAATAGTATTTATGCAAAAAATGCCTTGCCAAAAGAAGCTAAAAAGCACAAAGGCTTTCAACTCTTTGAGGTACTAAGTAATACTAATAGTGGTACTTTGCAATCTGCTGTTAAAAACTATGCTTCAGAAAACGGATTGATATATATTAAAGATACCTCTGGAACCAATATCAATGTTCAGGTAATTGATACAAAAGAAATTGACTTTGAAACAAACTCGTTTAACAAAGTTAATTCTGTTGGAGAAGAACCTGTAATTATTGTTATGGATTATGCCTTTGGCGAACAAGCCTTTGAAACAATGGATGAGTTATTAAAGCCTTACGAAATCAAAGGAAAAAAATTCATTTAGATGTTCAGTCGATTTCTATTATGGGAAAAGCGGGTATTTTAGAAGGAGGTAAAGGAGACGTTATGATTCCTTCTTCACACATTTTTGAAGGTACTGCTGATAATTATCCGTTTAAAAACGAACTATCAAAAGAAGATTTAGAAGGTTTTGGTGTTCAAGTTTTCGATGGTGCCATGATTACAGTGTTAGGAACTTCCTTACAAAACAAAGATTTATTAAAATTTTTCTACGATTCAACCTGGAATGTGATTGGGTTAGAAATGGAAGGCGCACACTACCAAAAAGCCATTCAATCTGCCTCAAGAATTAGAGGAAATATTTCAGAAAATGTAAAAGTACGTTATGCCTATTATGCCTCTGATAATCCGTTAGAAACAGGTGCTACTCTTGCCTCTGGCGGACTCGGAATGAGCGGAGTAACTCCTACTTATGCCATTACACAAAAAATACTAGAGCAAATTCTCTAGAGAAACTGTATTTTATTGCAATCCCGATTCCGAAGTTTCGGAACGGGAGAAGCGATTTTTATATTTTGAATTCACCACAAAGAGATTATTTTAGCTACACTTCCTTAGTAGTAATGAAAAAATCTTGCTTATTTCTCATTTTTTTACTATGTTTAAAATTTTAGAAATCTAAGAAAAAAATACCCCCCCAAATCTTTTCTGTTTTTTATTAAAAACCACCTCTTCACAAGTTTGGTCTAAAAAACTTAAACAAAAATGACAAAAAATAAAATAGTACTTCTTTTATTCTTTTCACTAATGCTTCCTTCCTATTTAATAAGTCAGAATAAGAAAGTAATTAAAGATTGGGAAGAATACACATTCAATTCTAAATACGGAAACCCAATTACCATAATATGGTCTTTAGAACGAAGTCATAAACCTGCAAAATATATGGATAATCGATACCATTATTTTTTTAGGTTCAAATCAAAAACCAAACTTAAAGGACAAACCAAGCCAGTTTGGGTAGGTTTCGACATCGCAGTTGATGGTTTGGAAAGAAACATTGAGTTTGGAAGCACCTTGTATTGGGAGAAAACGAGTAGTTGGGATTTTTGGCACGAAAGTTCGAATGCCAAAATAGAAATGAAGGCTTCAAAAGGTTGGATAGGAACCTATCTTAAAGAACTAGAAAAAGTTAGTAAGAAAGACAAAAACTGTGCAGAACTACTGGATAAACTAGGAGTTTATACAGCATCTGAGATTGCCAGTGATACGTATGATACAGCCAGTTTTACCGCAGGATTTTTTGATAAAGACATCGCTAAATTTATTTCAAAGTACAGTAAATCGGCAGCAAAACTCTTTAAAATCACTTCATCTAAAGCCTTTGGTGTAATTACCTCGCTACTAGAATCAGATGATATGGGTACTCCTATGAATGCCTATGAAAATGCCTATGAAAATGCAAGAGGTCATGTATTTGTATTAGAAAAACACTTTACCGACCTAGGTATTATCAATTCTTCTAACACAAACGATTCAAAGAAAAATAACACCAAAGAATTAGCCAGTGAAGACTTTTGGAATACTCCAGAAAACTCAAAAAAAATGACCGTTCCGACAGAAGAACAAGAAAAAATCATAAGAAGTATCAAATACAGTCAGAAAAAATTAGGAGAAGAACTAAAAAAAATGAATAGTGCAATGGAAGGCTTCACCATTGAATCAAGTCTTAAAAATGACGATTGTAGAAAAAAAGCAATGATTCAATTTCACGAGTCTTTTAAATACAACGCAGAAGTTTTATTATCTATCAAAGAATGAAAAGTTACAAATTATTCCTCATCGTTACTTTTTTAATCACCAGTATATTCAATGGTTTTTCTCAAGAAGTTCAGAGTGCAACATTAAAATATACCCCAGCAGATAATGGTTTTGAATTGAACATACCTTTTAAATGGAAATTTATTAATTGTTATGGTGAGGTACACGTAACCATCACAAAAAACAGCAAAAACATTACTTCGCAAGCCTATATTTACAAAGGCAAAAGATATACAGTATCAGAATTAGGTGCGGAAGCTTTTAATAGACCTGAATGCGGACTTACCGATTTAAAAGTCGATTTATACAACAATGCTTACAGACTAGGAGAGGCAAAATTAGCCAATGTAATAGATTGGCTTGGAGGTTGTTTTGGACAAACATATCATATTACTAAGCTTATCGGACTTAAAGACTCTGATTACAAAGAAAAACTTGCCAACTTATCATTAAAAAATATTCGCTTTTTAACAGTATCTAGTAGAGACTATAAACTTGAAGGAAAAATCAAAGAACTAGAAAAAAGAAAATCTTTAAAAAGTAAAATTAACGAAGCAGATAAAGCCTTTAATTCGGGCGATTACGAAAATGCAAAGAGCTTATACGAAGCAGCATTGAAGATAGATTATAGCAATGAGCACGCAAAAAACAAACTAAAAGAAATCAACCAAAAAATAAAGGCAGAAAAAGAAAAGCTCGAATTAAAAAAACAACTTAATAAAGCAAAAGAACTATACAACAATGGCGATTACGAATCAGCAAAGGCAGCATATGAAAAAGCGCTAAAAATGAATCCTAACAGTAGTGAAGCTAAAAGTATGCTAAATACGATCAATGAAAAACTAAAAGAGGAAGCAGAGAAAAAGGAAAAAGAACGTAAAGAGAAAGAAAAAAATGCCGCAGTTGAAAATGCCAAAAGAAAAGAGAAAGAAAAGGCAGTATCCTCGGCAAATAGCCGAAAACACTCAGGAGTTATATGGGGAAAAGGAACTCTTAGTAAAATGAGTCAGTCAGGTAGCTCTTTTCAAGAAACGAACTTAATAGGATTGTTTAAAGTCGATTATGATATTTGGACACTATCTGGTCAACCAGCGCATAGATATAAATTTTATTGGGAATGGGACGATGCCTTGTACACAGGTTACCCACAATACGTTTCTGTACTTAGAGACAAAGTTATTCATATTGCAGATTTTAAAAAATACCCAAGCCTATTAGCTCGATGGAATGCTATAAAGCCGCTTTACATAGAGCTAGAATGCGATATTTTATACTTTAAAAATGGTGATGAATACATCGCAGATAAAGGAACAATTAAAATTATACCAGAGGTTATTGGTAAATCTGGACAAGTTGTAGAATGGTCGTTACCCGCAAGCCCTAAATGGGACGAACTTTTTACCTATACCAACGGTATGAATTGGAGCTACTTTAGAAACCTTGGTTTGTATGAAGAAGTTAACGAGTATGCAAAACAATTCTCAACAAGTGTAGCTTGGCCAAAATACGCTTTTGAGTATAGTAACGACATTAATTTTTTTAGAAGCCACACCTATTTAACAAGTAATTGGATTAAGATAGGTAGTGAAGAGTATAAGAATTACAGTACTTCTATTCGCATTAAAAAAACCATTTGGCCCGAAGAAAAAATGATGGCATTAATCGAAGAGTTTCAAGTGTTAGAAAAAAGGGCAAAGGAAGAAAAAATGGATGCAGAAGATTTTTGGAATACTTCAGAAAATGATGAAAAAACAGAAAGTACAGACTTTTGGGATACCCCCGATAATGCAAAGACCGTTTCAGATGTTAAGAGGGAAAAAGAAGTATTAAAAAATAGAGCTACAATAAGCAAGCGAAGCCCGGTAATAGCTGAACAACGTAAAAAATATAAAAGCCTAAAAGAACCTATAAAAATTAGCTCGAAATTATCTAGTTTAACACCAAGATATCAACTAAGAGGTAAATTACCAAGGTATTTTAAAAACTTAACCATTAAAATAATTCACGGTAAAGAAGTATTCTTTTCAAAAATAGATAACAGTGGTAAGTTTTCAAAAGAAATAAAATTACAGAAAGGCATAAACAAACTACAGTTAATGTTGGTTGCCAATAAGGCAGGTAAAACGGCTTTAAAAACCAAGGACATGAGTGTAAACTTCGTTCCAGAACTAGACGGAGAAGGTACGGTAACATCAAAAAATGTAAAAATAACAGTTGTCGACCATAATAGCGTTCAAGACGATTACTATCAATTATATGTAAATGATAAATACGTTGGAGATGTTTTTAACAGGCCAGGGAGAAGCACCACGATAAACACTGTTTTCGAACCAGGAGATAATTATATTGAATTGAGGCTATATCGTAAAAAAGGTAAAGGAACAGCACTTAAAATAATAATTAACGACGGAGAGTTTAGCAAACCCTTTTCAGGATCAAAAAACCATAAATACATTATATCAGCACCATTTGACTAAATTAAAACTTAAATTATGAAACACTATCTATTTACTATTCTTCTTTTAGTAACTATTTCTTTTTCATTTGCACAGCAAAACGAAAAAGAAGCTTTTCAAAAATTTAAAAAAGCTAGGCAAGCGTACCAAAGCAATAATTATGCAGACGCTGCTAATTTATTAAGTAAAACAAAAGAATTACTTGGCAGCACCAATATCAGAATACAACCGATGCTTATCAAATCACTAGCTAAAATTCAGGATTGGCATAGAGCAAATACTGAAATTGACACCTATTACGGTTTAAATCCTGACCAAAAACTTGTAGAATATCAAGAAATTGTAACGATAGACAGACAGGTAGATGTAAAGGTAAAAGAAGACCAAGATTTGTACAATACTGCAAAAAGAAACAAATCGGTTACGACCATGCAATCGTATTTAGATAGCTTTCCTTATGGAAAATATAGAGAAGAAGTTCGCTTGTTATTATCAAATCAAAAAGACGAAAATGCGTGGGATATGGCTAAAAATGGCTTCAATACAAGAGCTTATGAAGCCTATCTTGCAAAATATCCTAATGGAATACACGCCAATGAGGCGAAGCAACAAATAATTAGATGGGACAATGTAGCCTATGATAAGGCTTCTTCTGAAGGTACTCAAAGTGCCTTAAATTACTATTTGTCAAATTACCCGAACGGACAATATAGAAGACAAATAAAAAATCAATTAACTATAAGAAAAGAAGAAGATGCATATGCTGCTACTAAAAGCGGGAAGTTAACAGATTTTGAAAACTATATCAGAAATTATCCCAACGGTAAATACGCTACACAAATTAATAAAGCGATTGAAAATTATATGTTTGATAAAGCAGAATCATCATTTAATAACAAGTACTACAGTCAGGCAGCCAGTAATTATCAAAACTATATTAACCGATTCCCTAACGGAGAAAACATCGATAAGGCGAAGTCTAGGTTTAAAAGGGCAACCAATAAATCTAAACAACGTTCTTCGAGTTATTTTGGTTTTACCTATGAATCACAAGGAGCTTTCGGAATTACCTCTGGTAAGCTTAATAAAGATAAGCTAGGCTTTTACTTTAATTTAAGAGTAACCCCACAAGTATTTGATATTGAGTTTACAGAACCTGAAAATGAAATACCAGAAGAATTAGTTCCAGAAAATGAAAAAATTGGGGTGGCAAGTTTAAGTTTAGGGTTTTCCTACCCTATTTCCTATCCCGTTTGGATTTATGCAGGAGGAGGTGTAAACTATCAAGAACGATTTGTAGAAGAAAATAATGAAACCTTATTTTATAAAGTTACAGGAGAAGAGCAAATGGCTTTTTACCCTGAGGCAGGTCTTAAAATTCGACTAGGAAGAAGCACTACCCTCATTGGAGGAGTTGTGTATGTTCGTGATGAATTATTATATAAAATAGGAATCGGTTTTTAAGTAGAATTCTAAAACAATTACCAATTAATAAAGGCTTTGTAAGAATAACTTACAAGCCTTTGTTTGTTGGTATTGTTACTAACACACAACTATAAGGTTTCTTAGTGGTTTCTTGCGTAAGACGAGAATTAAAATAAGCTAGCGCTGAAAGGCTTACAATGACGAATTTTCAATCTTTTTTAGCCCTCCTCTTTTTCTTATTTTATATTTGCACTCACAATACAACAACACACAACAATGAATATTCTAATTTTAGGGTCGGGCGGTAGAGAACACGCATTTGCTAAAAAACTTTCAGAAAGCAGTAAAATTAACAAGCTTTTTGTAGCTCCTGGTAATGCAGGAACCAATGCAGTAGCAACCAATATTGCGATGAATCCGACAGATTTTAAGCAGGTAAAAGAAACCGTTTTACAGCACGATATTAATATGGTCGTTGTAGGTCCTGAAGCACCTTTGGTTGAAGGAGTTCATGACTTTTTCTTAGCAGATGATGCGTTAAAAAACATCCCTGTAATTGGTCCTAAAAAAGACGGAGCTTTGTTAGAAGGAAGTAAAGATTTTTCGAAGCAGTTTATGGAAAAACACCATATTCCTACGGCTCGCTATCAATCTTTTACTGTCGAAACCTTAGCCGAAGGAAAAAAATTCTTAGAAACATTAGAGCCTCCGTATGTGTTAAAGGCAGACGGATTGGCAGCTGGAAAAGGAGTGTTGATTTTGAGTGATGTAGAAGAAGCCAAAACGGAATTAGAAGAAATGCTTTCCAATCAAAAATTTGGAAGGGCTTCATCAACGGTAGTTATCGAAGAGTTTTTAAAAGGAATTGAACTATCTGTTTTCGTATTAACTGACGGAAAAAATTATAAAATATTACCTTCAGCTAAAGATTACAAACGTATTGGAGAAGGCGACACAGGTCTTAATACAGGCGGTATGGGAGCTATTTCTCCTGTTCCTTTTGCCACCGATGATTTTCTATTAAAAGTAGAAGAGTTAATTGTTAAACCAACAATTGAAGGCTTACAAAAAGACGGAATTGATTACAGAGGATTTATTTTTATAGGATTGATGAATGACAACGGAAATCCATCCGTAGTCGAATACAACGTTCGTATGGGAGACCCTGAAACAGAAGTGGTATTACCTCGTATTCAATCTGATTTAGTCGATTTGTTTGAAGGGGTTGCTACACAAACTTTAGGAGATAAATCGTACGAGGTTACTCCGCAAACAGCTACAACCGTAATGTTGGTTTCTGGCGGATATCCTGAAGCTTACGAAAAAGGAAAAGAAATTACAGGTTTTGATACTGTAGAAGATTCAATTGTTTTTCATGCAGGAACCACGTTAAAAGAAGGTAAAGTAGTTACGAGCGGCGGACGTGTAATGGCGATTACTTCTTTTGGAAATTCAATTGAAGAAGCTCTTGAAAAATCATACAAAAACATCGATAAAATAGCTTTCGATCAAATGAATTATAGAAAAGATATCGGTTTCGATTTAATATAATAATTACCTAAAAGGAGTTGAAATTTCAACTCCTTTTATTTCATTGCCTTTTCTAGCGTAAATGAAAACTCAGAACCTTCACCATGTACACTCTTTAACAAAATAGTTTCGTTGTGTGCTTCAATAATATGTTTTACGATTGAAAGCCCTAATCCAGAGCCTCCTTGTTCTCTCGAACGACTTTGGTCTACACGATAAAAACGCTCAAACAAACGAGAAAGGTGTTCTTGTTTAATTCCCTCTCCGTTATCATTAATCTTAACAATAAACTTATTTTTATTATACGGTTCAACACTCACTGTTGTTACTCCGCCTACCCTACCGTATTTAATAGAGTTTACAATAAGGTTAATTAATACTTGTTCAATTCTTTCAACATCTCCTTTTACCAAATAAGGAAATTCATAAATACGATTAAATCGTAGAGTAATATTTCTTTTTTTAGCCTTCATTTCAAAAAGGTCAAAAACACTTTGAATAAGCTCTATAATATTAAAGGTTTGTATATTCATTTTCATACCCTCTGTTTCCAGCCTACCAATCATATCTAAGTCTTTAACAATCGAGGTTAATCGCTCTACCCCTTTGTTCGCTCTTTCTAAGTATTTATCTCG
This sequence comes from Tenacibaculum tangerinum, assembly GCF_029853675.1. Classification (NCBI taxonomy): domain Bacteria; kingdom Pseudomonadati; phylum Bacteroidota; class Flavobacteriia; order Flavobacteriales; family Flavobacteriaceae; genus Tenacibaculum; species Tenacibaculum tangerinum. Next base: position 2,370,275 of record NZ_CP122539.1, read on the forward strand.
AATTTCTTTATCATTGGCGGCTCCTTCAAGAAGCGTTAAAATATATCCTTGTACGGTAAACAGCGGTGTTTTTAATTCGTGCGCTACATTTCCTAAAAAATCACGACGAAACGAATCGCGTTGCGTTAAATTAGCTATTTCTTCACTCTTTCCTTCTACATAATCTTGTACACTTTTTGTCAATGCTTCAATATCGGTTGTAACTTTTTTCTTTTTAAATCGTTCACGTCTAAAATTGAAATGTCTTCATACATCTTCTTTACACGTTGATAAATAAAGCGTTCTGCCCTATACTGAATTATTAAAAACGAGACTATAAACATCGCTACCCCAAATACAATAACTGCACCCAAACCCAAAGAGTTTAAAAGAAGTAAATAAGATAGCACTGCTATCACTACAGACAATAAGGTAGAATATAATGCCGACCAAAGTGCGTATCGGTATGTTTTTTTTATTTTTTTCATAGATAAAAAAATAGATTGCCGTTAGCAATCTACCTATTAATTTTGAGTTCTAAAATTATTTTTCTGATTCATCTAGCACAAACTTATAACCAACTCCTTTCACGGTTTTAAAATAATGATCTCCTATTTTTTCACGGAGTTTGCGTATGTGCACATCGATGGTTCTTCCTCCTACCACCACTTCATTGCCCCAAACACTATCTAAAATAACTTCTCTTTTAAATACTTTTCCTGGTTTTGAGGTTAGCAAAGAGAAAAGTTCAAACTCTTTTCTTGGTAAAGAAATTTTTTCTTCTCCTTTAAAAACAACGTATTCATCTCTATTAATTACAATATCTCCAATTTTTGTCGTGGTATCTGCCTTTTCTTCCGTCTTTAAACGGCGTAATAATGACTTTACTTTGCTTACCAATACTTTTGGTTTTATGGGTTTGGTAATGTAATCGTCTGCACCAGCGTCAAATCCTGCTACTTGTGAGTAGTCTTCACCTCTTGCTGTTAAAAAAGAAATCAACACCTCTTCTAGAGATTTGATTTTTCTAATTTTTTCACAAGCTTCGATGCCGTCCATTTCTGGCATCATAATGTCTAACAAAATTAAATGCGGAGTTACTTTTTTAGCTGTTTTTACAGCTTCCACCCCATTATTTGCTGTAAATACCTGATATCCTTCTGACTTTAAATTGTATCCTACAATTTCTAAGATATCGGGTTCATCATCAACTAGTAAAATTTTAATATCGCTAGTATTCATTAATTTTTTATATTGTTTTATTCAAAAGTAATCATAAAATAATAAACCCTTTCTATACACAATTAACTTAACATTCTTTTAATATTCACTAAACTTTCGCTTAAACAAGTTATACTTCAATACATTACTTTGATTATTTAATAGTTTTTATATCTTTATACAAATTGATTTCTATGAAATTTATACCTTCTTTTGGAGAAATTACTTCTAACACCAAAGCAACTTTCAAGCGGTTTCCTATAACACTTACTTGGGCTATCGTTGGTACACTTTTTACATTATTTGCTATTGAAAAAGATATTTTTGACGATGCTTTTTATGGTAAAATTATTCTAATTTTTGTGTTAGGAGTTAGCTGGCTAATAGCTACACGTTTTTTAGTACGGCAATTTGAAAAAGATACATCTTGGATATTCTTACTGACTTTCGGATTTCTAGCGCTGTTTTATTTAAGCATTGGTGCTAACGATGAAGAAATTCATCAAAACGCTATTATTCGTTTTATTCTTTACTTTATAGCAGGTCATTTGTTCGTAATGGTAGCTCCTTTTATTTTTAAATGGAATAAGGATGCTTATTTTAATTATTTAAAAGATGCGTTTACTGCAATTGTTAGAAGCTTGTTTTTCTCTTTAATTTTATACTTAGGAATTGTACTAGCCTTATTAGCCATAAAACACTTATTTAATGTAGATTTTAAAGGAGAGCGTTTTTTTCAGGTTTTTGTTGTTTGTATTGGAATTGTGAATACATGGGTGTATCTTTCTGATTTCCCTAAAGATATTTATAGTCAACTTACTATTAACTATACCAAAGCGCTGGAAGTATTGGTAAAGTATATCTTAATTCCGTTAGTCATTTTATACCTCATCATTTTATATGCTTACAGCTTACAAATAGTCATTCTTTGGAATTTGCCTAAAGGATGGGTTTCGTATTTGGTCATTGCCTTGTCTTTTCTAGGCTTTATTATTCAGATACTTATCAACCCTATTCAAAAAAAGATTGATTCACGTGCGATACGAAAATTTTATCCTTGGTTTTATTATCTTTTACTACCCTTAATTTTTTTACTTTTTGTAGCAATTTTCAGGCGTATTAACGATTACGGCATTACCGAAAACCGCTATTTTGTTCTCGTTTTGGCGTGTTGGATTTTAGCCATGAGTTTGTACATGCTTTTTAGCAAGCATACGAAAATTAAAGTATTTCCTTTGAGTTTAACCATTGTTGCCTTACTTATTTCTTTTGGTTTTTGGGGTGCTTTCTCTGTATCGACTAAAAGCCAAATAAAGCAGTTTGAGAAGGTATATACTGATATTAAAAACGACAATTTTACCACCTCTTTCGAAAAGAAAAATCAATTACGTTCTATTGTTAGGTACTTAAACAACAAAGAAGAATTACATACCATAGAAACCATTGTAGGCTACAACCCAAAAACAACGTTTAAAACTGAAAGTCACTGGCAACTACAAAACAGGCTGATGGATAGTTTGGCTATTAAAGTAATTGAGAAGCCTGACGATATCAATGAAGTTGATGATAATTACTATAGTATTGATGAGGAAAACTTAACTATTAATACTAAAGATTTTGATGTTTTAAAAAAGATAGTTCTTAATAACTATCGAACAAAAGCTACCATAAATGGGTATACTTTTTCTTTAGGTAACCAAACAAGCGTTATTAAAGTATTTAAAGAAGATACTCTTATGGGAGAGATAAATTGCGCTGAAATGATTCAAAAACTTAAAAGACAAGAAAGAAATTACGACATCGCACCTCGTTTACTCACTATTAAACATCGTTTTGAAACACTAAATGTAAAATTTGTTTTTCAAAATATAGAACTATCTAAAGTTAGTAGTAACACAGAAAAACACTTGTCTAACATCAATGCTTATATATTAATTAAAGAAAAAGATGCTCAATAAAATCAACCTAAAAAACATCTTGTTTTTAGATATCGAAACGGTTCCTGAAGTAGCATTGTTTGCTAATTTATCTCCGGAAATGCAAGAATTGTATGCCCTAAAAACACAGTACCAACGTAAAGATGAGTTTACTGCCGAAGAGTTTTACCACCGAGCAGGTATTTGGGCAGAGTTTGGAAAAATAATTTGTATATCAGTGGGGTATTTTATAAAGCGTGACGGTAAAGACCAGCTACGTGTTACTTCTTTTTTTGATGATGACGAAGCTATATTGCTAACCGATTTTAAAACATTATTAGACACGCATTTTAACCAAAACAACCATTTGTTATGTGCCCATAATGGGAAAGAGTTTGACTTTCCATATATCGCAAGGCGTATGATTATCAATCAAATTGAGCTCCCTAATAAGCTGAATTTATTCGGGAAAAAACCTTGGGAAGTTCCGCATTTAGATACAATGGACTTATGGAAGTTTGGCGATTATAAACATTACACTTCTTTAAAATTATTGACCGCTATTTTAGGAATTCCATCACCCAAACAAGATATTGATGGTAGTGAAGTTGCTAGAGTTTATTATGAAGAAAAAAACCTTCCTCGTATTGTTGAGTATTGTGAACGCGATACGGTAACCGTAGCTCAACTATTACTGCGTTTTTTAAACAAGCCTTTGATTGAGGAATTAAACATCGTAAAAGTTTAAAAAGAAGGTTTTTAAACCATTAAAAATGAATTAAATTGCTTATATTTAGTTCGTTAACTAAACAAACGTAAATTATGAAAAAAAGTAGTTTAAAAAACTGGAGCGTTTTAAGTAAGGCAGCACAAAAATCAATTAACGGTGGCTATCCTAACAATTGTCGAAAAGCTGATGACTGTTATGATTATACCGTAGAAGATGACGGATCTGGTTGTTTTCGAGAATTTAGCTGTCAACAGTCTGTGTGCATTCCAGAAGAACTGATATGCTATTAAACCTGAGTTCGGGATATCATTTGTGTTGATTTTACGATTTTTATCTCTAAAGTTCATTTAAAAATGTTGTTTCGACTAGAGGAAAAAACCGTCATTCCGAACGATAGGGAGGAATCTGACCCATAGTGAGATGTTTCATTATTCATACTTCTCGCTATCGATATGGCATTATGTTGATTTTTGTAAACTCAATTTGATATTATATCCCGAACTCTCACTTTTTTAGCAAACCTTGCTAAGGTCTGCAAGGAGGTATTTGAACTACGAGGCGTTCAATTTCTTTAACGATTTCTACCCTGTTTTTTGAAGTAAGCTCATAGTATAACTTTTCTTGTTTGAGGGTTTTCAACTTTCGTTAAATTAAGAGCCAATTGTTTCTTCCGAAGGGTTTACTTCGTAAAATAAGTTTCACTCTACAGTCCACCCAGAAGTAATTCGTAAAGGTTGCAAATTAGGTTCGTTCATCATTACACACCCGTACTACCAAATCCACCAGCTCCACGTTCCGTTTCGTCCAAAACACTCACTTCTTGCCAATCTACACGTTCGTGTTTTGCAATGACTAGTTGGGCAATACGCTCACCGTTATTAACTATAAAATCATCGTTCGATAAGTTGACTAAAATAACACCTATTTCACCTCTATAATCTGCATCAATAGTACCAGGAGAGTTTAAAACGGTAATTCCTTTTTTAGCTGCCAGCCCGCTACGAGGACGAACCTGAGCTTCGTACCCAACAGGAAGAGCAATAAATAATCCTGTTTTTATAATGGCTCTTTCTAAAGGTTTTAAGGTAATAGTAGCCTCAATATTAGCACGTAAATCCATCCCAGCAGAACCTTCAGTTTCATAAGTAGGTATTTGGTGTTTCGATTTATTAATTAGTTGTACTTTCATAATTTTATTTAATACGCGATCTTATAAATACTACGACATAGGTGTCGAAATTTTTCAAATAGTTTTATTTCAATACCTCTTGAATAGACTGTGAGGCGGTTGACTTTTCAGTTTTCAAATATAATAAGCTTTAAGTTTAGAGAGTCGTTTATAGATTTATTAATTTTGCAGCAAACAAATACTACTTATGAACAATCAAATTAAAATAGCTGTTTTAGGAGGTGGAAGTTGGGCTACTGCCATTGTTAAAATGTTGTCTGAAAACCTAGAAACGATTGGTTGGTATATGCGTAGTGTATATGCTATTGAACATATTAAACGCAACAAACATAACCCTAGTTATTTAAGCTCTGCTGAACTACATCCAGAACAACTAGACTTATCGGACGATATTAATGCTATTGTTGAAAACTACGACGTATTAATTTTTGCAATTCCATCTGCCTTTTTAAGCACAGAATTAGAAAAACTTACAGTTTCTATAGAAAAGAAAGTAGTTTTTTCAGCCATTAAAGGAATTGTTCCCGAATCAGGATTAATTGTGGGAGAGCATTTTCATAAGCAATATAATATTCCGTATGAGAATATTGGAGTAGTATCAGGACCTTGTCATGCAGAAGAAGTGGCTATGGAGCGGTTATCGTATTTAACCATTGCTTGTCAAGATGAGACAAAAGCAAAGCAGTTAAGTAATGCTATTGCTGGGCGTTATATTAAAACTAAAATTTCTGACGATATTGTAGGCACCGAATATGCAGCAATGTTAAAAAACATCTATGCAATTGCAGCGGGAATTGCACATGGTTTAGGCTATGGAGATAATTTTCAGGCAGTGTTAATGAGCAATGGTATTCGAGAAATGAAACGCTTTATAAAAAAAGTGCACAAAATGAAGCGCAATATCAATAACTCTGCTTATTTAGGTGATTTATTGGTTACTGGATATTCTACATTTAGTAGAAACAGAATGTTCGGAAACATGATAGGAAAAGGCTATACTGTAAAATCTGCCATGTTAGAAATGAGTATGGTCGCCGAAGGGTATTATGCTACAAAAAGTGCGTATAAAATCAATCAAAAAAACAAAGCTAAAACTCCAATAATCGACGCTGTATATAACGTTTTGTACGACAAGAAAGAAGCGAAAGATGAGTTTTTAAAGTTAACAAATAGATTAGATTAGTTGTTTGCATTTGTACAAATAATCCTTCTTAATAAATTAAGAAGCCCCATCAATCGCTTCTAAAATTGAGTTGTGTATAGGTCTTGTTACAAGAACATATAGCAACAAATTTAGTCTAAAAATCTGATTAATAAAGTTTTTTATAAATTATTATTACTTTTTTAAAAATAGTATAATTTCACTTTAAGTTGTATTTTTAACTTTTTTAGTTTAAAATTAAACAAGTATGAAAACAATTCAAGAAGCTGTTGAAATTACAATCAGAAAAACTCCTTTTATAGAAGAGGCTTTGAATGAAAAGCTAATAAACGTATCATCTTTAGCTAGAGAAATTTTACCTGAAGTCTCTAAACTATTAAAAAAAGATGTAAAAGTAGGGGCAGTTATGATGGCTATTAATAGGTTGTCTCCAGCGAATGAATTGAGAGTTCGTAAAAACATTAAGCGTCTTGCACTAAATTTGGGAGATGTTATTGTTCGATCAGACTTATGCGACTTTACATTTAAAAATACGACGTCTTTACTAAAAGAAATAGCTAAAATTTTAAGTAAGTCGGCCGATAGTAAAGATTACTTTTTAACGGTTTCTCAAGGTATTTTTGAAACCAATATTGTTACCAGTAAAAACCTACAACCTTTTGTTGAAGAAATTTTTAAGAAAGAAGAACTGATTAACAATGTAAACGACTTGGCTTCTATTACGATAAAACTTCCAAAAGGAAACCAAGATCAATCAGGTATTTATTACTTTATATTAAAGCAGTTTGCGTGGGCTAATATAGCAGTGCAAGAGGTAATTTCTACCACCCATGAAATGACCATTGTCGTAAAAGAAAGGGAGGTTAATGAAACATTTTCCATTTTAATGGACTTGAAACTGAATTAATTTATGACAAAAAAAGACCCTTACGCTTCGCTTAGAATCAAAGAGTTTAATATTTTTCTTTTGGTGCGCTTTTTATTGGTTTTTGCTTGGTCTATGCAATTCATTATTATTGAATGGGAGGTGTATTCAATAACCAAAAATCCTTGGAATTTAGGACTTATAGGGGCTTTTGAGTTTTTGCCCGCTTTTTCTATGGCACTGTTTGCGGGACATATTGTAGATCAAAAAGAAAAACGAAATCTATTAGCACTGTGTATTGCCCTATTTTCTTTAATTAGTTTTGGATTGTATTTTTTAACTACACCAGAATTTGTTGAAGATTGGGGTTCTAATGTCGTTTTATATTCTATTTATGCCTTAGTATTTTTTGGAGGATTGTTACGTTCGTTTTTCGGACCCACTATTTTTTCATTAATTGCACTTATAGTCCCTAAAAAACTATATCCAAACGCAGCAACTTGGAGTAGTAGTACTTGGCAAGTAGCAAGCGTATTAGGCCCTGCTTTTGCTGGTTTTACAATTGCTTTTTATGGAGTTCCACTTTCTTTAAATATCGTTTTCATATTAGTTGTAGTATCGTTATTGTTTGTTTTCTTCATAAAGAAAAAACCAATAATGAACCATAAAAAAGGAGAACCTATAGGTAAGAGTTTAAAAGAAGGCATTGCTTTTGTATTTAAAACAAAAGCAATTCTAGGAGCTATTACGTTAGACATGATTTCGGTATTATTTGGAGGTGCCATCGCTCTATTACCCGTGTTTGCTCAAGATATATTAGAAGTTGGGGCAAAAGGTTTTGGAGTATTGAGAGCAGCACCAGCTGTAGGAGCTTTTTTAACCATGTTAGTTACGGCGTACATTCCTATAAGTAAAAATGCTGGAATGAAACTCTTGGCGGCTATTTTTGGTTTTGGAATATGTATTATTATTTTCGGTTTATCTACTACATTTTGGGTATCCTTAACGGCTTTATTTTTTAGTGGTGTTACCGATGGAGTATCGATGGTTATTCGGCAAACAATTTTACAACTAAAAACACCCGACCATATGCGAGGTAGAGTAGCTTCGGTAAACTCAATGTTTGTGGGTTCATCGAATGAATTAGGGGCTTTAGAAAGTGGTATTACAGCCAAGTTAATGGGAACAGTAACTGCTGTTGTTTTTGGCGGTACCATGACCTTAATTACAGTGGTAACCACAGGAATCATCAATCCAACATTAAGAACCTTAGATTTAACTAAAGATTTAGAAGAACACGAAAAACAAGAATAATATTTGTAAGGAACGCAAGATTTTGCAAACTAAGTAGGAAAACATTTTTAGCATGAAACACTTAGTTTTAACAGCACTATTTTTAAGTACTCTTACTGCTTTTTCTCAAAGTCCGTGGACAAAAAGCAAAAACGAAGCATATATTCAAGCATCATTCACTACCATTGGAAGCTATGATAAGATTTTTGGTAACCCAGACTATGAGCCACAACGAGAAATAACCGACAACACATTGCAACTATACGCAGAATACGGTGTAACCAACAACACAACCCTATTTGCCAATATTCCTTTAAAAATGGTAAAAACAGGCGATTTTACGCAAGATATGTCAGCAATCTTTCCTTCTTTTACCATTGATGAAGCTTCTGAAACGTTATTAGGAAACATTCAATTAGGGGTAAAACATAACTTCTCTAAGAATACATGGTTGCTTACAGGACAACTTTCTGTAGAAGCAAACACGAGTACGTATAAAGGCAATTCAGGAATACGAAGCGGTTACGATGCATGGACATTCACACCCTTATTTTTAACAGGAAGAGGTTTTGACTCATGGTATATACAAGCATTTACAGGCTTTGATATTCGAACCAATGGGTATAGCTCTAATTATAAATTAGGAGGTGAAGTAGGTTACAAAGCATTAGATTGGTTATGGCTTGCAGGATTTTTAGACGGTGTTGCCTCTTTAAAAAACGGAGAAGTCGTTTTACCGCAAGAGAATTTGGCTACAGCATTGTATGTAAACGATCAGAGTTATGCCGCTTTTGGATTCAAATTTATAGGAGAATTTACGGATAATTTTGGTGTTAATCTCGGCTTCGGAGGTGCATTGTCAGGAAGAAATGTTGCCAAAGCTCCAGCCTTAAGTTTCGGATTGTATCATAAATTTTAAAATGTAAGGTTTTCCCATACTTTTTGTAAGCAAAAATTAACGATGAATTTTTAAAGTTCAACTAAATTGCTGGTACTAATTTTAAAAACGTTAAAGATGTTACAAAAAATTTCAAATTTAGGTACAATATTGAGTCTACAAGAACAGAAAGTAATCCAAGGTAGTGGCTGTGAGCCTCTAAAACCTTGCGATATAGGTTATAAGTATGATTATAGAGTTTGTGGTTGTGTTCCAGACAATTCATAAAATACTTTAAAAGCGAGTAAAACTCGCTTTTTTTCTTTTTCTCTTCACTCCTTTTTCTTTTCTCTTTATAGACACCTATCTTTGCGCTTTCAAATCCATAGAAAATGACTGAAAACGTAAGAGTACGCTTTGCTCCGAGTCCTACAGGGCCGTTACACATAGGTGGTGTAAGAACCGCTTTGTTTAATTATTTGTTTGCTAAAAAGCACAACGGAACGTTTGTATTACGTATTGAAGATACCGACCAAACACGTTATGTGGCCAATGCTGAACAATATATCATCGATTCGTTAACATGGTGTAATATTCCGTTTGATGAAGGGCCAGAAAAAAACGAAAAATTCGGACCGTATCGTCAGTCAGAACGTAAAGACTTGTATAAAAAATATGCAGAACAGCTCATTGAAAACGGCTGGGCATATTATGCTTTTGATACTGCTGAAGACCTAGACGCACATCGAAAAGATCATGAAGAACAAGGAAAGACCTTCATTTATAACTGGCATAATCGTGAAAAAGGAAGGTTGGTAAACTCCTTAGTTTTATCTAAAGAAGAAGTTGCAGCAAAAATAAAAGCTGGCGAAAAATATGTGGTGCGTTTTAAAACACCACAAGACGAAACTTTGATTTTACAAGATGAAATTCGTGGTACAATTAAAGTAGAGACAAATACCCTAGATGATAAAGTATTGTTTAAGTCTGATGGAATGCCAACCTATCATTTAGCCAATATTGTCGACGATCATTTAATGGAGATTTCACACGTTATACGTGGTGAAGAATGGTTGCCCTCTCTTCCACTCCATGTGTTACTATATCGAGCTTTTAATTGGAAAGCACCAAAGTTTGCACACTTACCCTTAATTTTAAAACCTGTAGGAAAAGGAAAATTAAGCAAGCGTGATGGTGATAAATTAGGATTTCCAGTATTTCCATTAGCATATACCAACGAGCAAACAGGCGATGTTTCACGTGGATACCGAGAGGATGGTTATTTTGCTGATGCGTTCATTAATATGTTAGCATTGTTAGGATGGAATCCTGGAACAGAACAAGAAATCTTTAGTTTAGAAGAATTAGTAAAAGCGTTCGATTTATCTCGTGTAAGTAAATCCGGAGCCAAGTTTAGTCCCGATAAAACCAAATGGTTCAATCAACAATACTTACAACAAAAATCAAATAAAGAACTTACTGCGTTATTTTTACCAATTTTAGAAGAAAAAGGAATTGTCATTGCGAACGAAGAGAAGCAATCTGTTTCAAATAAAAAGATTACTTCGTCGAACACTCCTCTTAATGACGTATATGTAGAAAAAGTGGTTGATTTAATTAAAGAACGCGCAACGTTTGTAGCCGATTTTTGGGAGTTGTCGAGCTTTTTCTTCAAAAACCCATCAGCATACGATGCGAAAGCAGTTAAAAAGCAGTGGAAGCCGGAAACAGGTTCGTTAATGCAAGAGTTAATCGAAGTTATTTCAAAAATTGAAGACTTTTCAATAGAAAACCTACAAACAGAGATTAAAGGGTGGATTGCCTCTAAAGAAATAGGGTTTGGTAAAGTAATGCAACCACTTCGTTTAAGCTTAGTGGGTAAATTAGCAGGTCCTGATTTATTTGAAATTATGACCATGATAGGCAAAGAAACGACCATAACAAGAATACAAAACGCTATACAAGAACTTTCATAGCAATAAGAAATCCGCTTTTTTAAGCGGATTTCTTATTAAATATACTATAGTTTAAAGCATACAGCCCCCTAAGTGTTTAGCTGCATTTGGGTTATTACCACCAGTACCACTATTGTTCCAATTTAGTTTAAATACAATACCTAAAGTACCTTGAATATGAGAGCGCATGCTTTCGTAACCTTCAAATGAATGTTTGTAATACAATTGCGGATTAATTCCTACAGTATTGCTCACCCAGTAAATTCCACCACCACCAATATTTAGAGTTGGAGTCATTTTTCGTTCAGAATCTACTAAACTTCCTCCTACAAAAACATACGGAGCTAATTTATTTAATACCGCATCAAAATTATAACGAAAAGATGCATCCATAGAAAAATAATTTACGGAATTTGAAATAAAACCAACATCTTCAATAGTATTAAAAGACATGGCACCATCTAAAGAAAAACGTTCTCCAATGGGCATTGTTAAACTCAAAGTAGGTACTTGAAATAAGTATTGATCGCCAATATAAGAGGCGTCACTTTGATTAAATTTTGTGATTCCAAAGCCTACTCCTATTTGCCAAGAGTCATTCAAATTTTGAGAAAAAATAGAGGTTGTTAAGCAAGTAAATAACGCAATAAATAAAATATTGTACTTCATAGGGGGAAAGTATTTAAGGGGAATAACTGTTTTTATTCGTTTTTAGTATAAATTTACACGGCATTTACTTTTCTAATTGCTACTGTAAAATCATCTAATTCATTACCGTTTAAAATCAAATGTACAGCTTCATCACAAACTTTTTCAGCATTATCTGTAGGGAAATTTAAAGCTACAGCTATTTTACGAAGTATAGCCACCTCATGTTTGTCTACAACTCCATCAGCAAAAATCATTTTAGTTAGGCTATATAAGCGCTCGATGCGATCATCATAATCTATAGGAGGATTTACAGGATAGTTCTCAGGGTTTTTTAAAATTTCCTTGTATTCCTCTTCACTAATGTTCAATCTTTTAGCAGCTTTATCTAATGATTTTTGTTCTCCTTCTGAGATAATTCCATCAATTTTGGCAATTTTTACTACACTAGCAAAGTGCCCAATCTCTTGTTTGTGTTTTCCGCTTGAATATAAATCTGATATTGACATAATTTTTATTTTATAATTAAAAAATAAGTTTTACTCCTTTAGAGACGACGTTTTTTAAAAGTTATATGATAACCTGTCGAAAGGTAGTAATTCTAGTTAAAAATAAAGTATTATTTTTTATTATAATTATAGTAAGCTGTATAAGAAATAGTAATTTTAAATAGTGCTTTTAAGTTTGTTTTTATCGTATTCAATTTTTTTCGTTTAATAGAGAACGGAAAGGTTTTCAAATAGTAGCAGATCACAAAAATGCACTTCAAACATGGTAATCGAAGCAAACAACTAAAAAACAACAAATTGATTCTTGTTGTAATCAAAGAATTTATAGAGAAAATATAGGCTATGAGATAGGTTATTATCGAATTACTTAAGGTAAAAAAGAGAAATACATATAGTATACGAAAGATTGCATGCGGCTTTAAAAAATGAATTTCAATAAACGAACACTCTTTCGTAATTCCTTTAGTTTTTTTAAACAAAAAACTTCATAATACTTTATTTTTACGTATAAAAACTATAAAAACGAACGAATGAATAACATCCATAATGCTCAGGCTTGGGAAAAACTCTACCAAAACTCACAAGAACTTACCAAACCAAGCTCTATTGAAAATATACTTTCTAACGATGATGTTACCTATTTAACGTGAGTTCGGGATAAAAAAGTTTTTTAATTACACGAAAAAAAGCGAAAAATTTAGTAAATTAAATTACTGATTTTTAATTGTATAACTAAATTTTTCACTATGATTTCTGATTTTAAAATTACTGAATTTTTCTGTTTAATTGATGATTTTTGTACCGAAATTAATCAAGTTATTGATAAAAATGCTTTAGAAACCTGTTCAAAGATAGTTAGACGAAGAAAGCCTAAACTCACCCAAAGTGAAATAATCACAATTATGGTGCCTTTCCATTTTAGTGGTTTTAGGTGTTTTAAACACTTTTATATCGAATATGTTAGCAAACACTTGTCAAAAGAATTTCCAAATTTAGTTTCCTATAACCGATTTGTTGAATTGAAAAAGCGTTGTTCAGTGCCTATGATACTGTTTCTTCAAATGCACTGTTTAGGTCAATGTACAGGGATCTCCTTTTTAGATTCTACCACTATTAAAGTATGTCATTATAAAAGAGAAAAGCAGAACAAAGTTTTTAAAAACACCGCAAAAAAAGGGAAGGGAACCATGGGGTGGTTCTTTGGCTTTAAACTTCATCTGATTATTAATGATAAAGGGAAATAGATTTTAACCTTACAAAAGGTAATGTAGATGGTAGAAGCATTGAGATAATAAAAACCAAAATAAAGAATGTCATTGGAAAATTCTTTGGTGATAAAGTGGACACATCCAAAGCCTTAGCTGAACTAATTTTTCAAGGTGAAATTCAACTCATCACCAAGGTAAGAAAGAACATGAAAAAACAAAGCCTCTCAGACATAACATTGTATTGATTTTTAGTAAATTCAATTTGGTGTTGTATCTAAAATCACGTTTCTTGAGTAAACATAAATGAAGATAGCTTTATGGAACACTAACGTAGTTTTACTTCAATAATTTTAACAGGACAAGCCTTTTTGGCTTCATGAGAAGCTTCAAAAATGCTATCGTCGTGTGATTTTATAGTAAAGAACCCTTTTTTTTCTGTAGCATGTAGTAAAACTGATTTCCCGTCTTTTTTCGACATTTGAAATTGTGCTGGAGCCAGCTCTACACAATAATTACAGCCAATACATTTGTTTCTTTGTAGCGTAATTACCACCATTAGTTCTTCGCAAATTCGGTTTTTACAATTTTGTATAGTTTATCGGACGGACGAATTCTAAAGTCTAACTTCATGGTAACTTCATCGCCTTTGGTAGCCGTTTGTGACTCTTTGTCGTTTACAAACATACTTTTTAATTCCATTTCTTGCGCACCTGTGGTGGGTCCTGTAATTAAAATAGTATCACCCACAGCTAAATCGTAGGCTTCAATTTTAAATTCACCAATCTCAGCTTTCGGAAAATAGTGCATTCCTTTTCCTAAATATACTTTCTTTTGAGTAGCGTGCAGAACCCGGTTCTTTGCTCCATTCTCCTAATTTCTGACCCAAGTAATAGCCATTCCAGAAACCACGATTGTATACTTTTTCCAACTCTTGCATCCAGCTAATTACTTTTTCTTTATCGTATGTTCCGTTGTATAAACTATCAATAGCATCACGATAACATTTGATAACTTTAGCCACATATTCAGGAGCACGCCCACGTCCTTCAATCTTCAACACTTTAATACCTGCATCGGCAACTTGATCTAAGAAATCGATGGTACATAAATCTTTTGGAGACATGATGTATTCATTGTCTAACTCCATTTCAAAACCAGATTCTTGGTCAATTACCGTATATTTTTTACGACAATTTTGTTTGCAAGCGCCTCTATTTGCTGAGGAGTTGTGCGAGTGTAAACTCATGTAACATTTTCCAGAAACTGCCATACACAAAGCGCCGTGACCAAAAATTTCAACTTCTAACAAACGACCAGAAGGACCTTTGATTTCTTCTTTCTCAATTTGCTCAGTTATTTTTTTTACCTGGCGTAAACTTAGTTCTCTACTCAATACCACCGTATCGGCAAATAGTGCGTAGAACTTAACCGTTTCGATGTTGGTAATGTTAATTTGGGTAGAAATATGTACTTCCATACCCTCTGCTCTTGCCATAGAAATTACCGCTTGATCCATAGCAATTACAGCAGTAATATTTGCTTCTTTAGCTCTTTTGATTAGGGTTTTTACAATCGATAAATCATGGTCGTACACAATGGTATTTAAGGTTAAATACGTACGAACATTTTTTTCAGCACACCTGCGAGAGATTTCCTCTAAATCATCTAACGTAAAATTGATAGATGCTCGAGCGCGCATATTTAATTGCTCTACCCCAAAATATACTGAATCACATCCGTTGTCTAGAGCTGCTTGTAACGATTCAAAATTACCAGCAGGAGCCATTAGTTCTATTCGTTGCATGGTGATTTTTTATATTTTAAAACTTCAGATCTTCCTTTTTTAAATATTTTATTGCTTGCATGCTTTCCTTTGCGCAATTCTTTTTGTTTTTCGTAAGGTAATTGAATGATATCTTGGCATTCGGCAGAGCAAGTATTTTCCATTTTTTCAGCACAGTCATCACACTGAATGAATAATAAATGACATCCTTCGTTGGCACAATTGGTATGCGTATCGCAAGGTTTTCCACATTGATGACAATTGGCAATCACATCATCAGAAATCTTTTCAGCTCTTCGATGGTCGAACACAAAATTTTTTCCTAAAAATTTATTTTCTAAGCCTTCTGATTGTACTTGGCGAGTATATTCGATAATTCCTCCTTCAAGTTGAAAAACATTTTTAAAACCTTTGTGTTTATAATAGGCAGAAGCTTTTTCGCATCGAATTCCACCTGTACAATACATTAATAAGTTTTTATCTTCTTTATGGTCTTTTAAATCTTCTTCAATAAGATCTAACGAATCTCTAAACGTATCAACATCTGGAGTAATTGCCCCATCGAAATGCCCAATTTCACTTTCGTAATGGTTGCGCATATCAACACAAATGGTATCAGGATTTGCGAGCATTTCATTAAACTCTTTTGCGCTTAAGTGCACTCCTTTGTTGGTCACATCAAAAGTATCGTCATTTAATCCGTCCGCAACAATTTTGTTACGAACCTTTACTTTTAATTTTAAAAAAGATTTATTATCGTGTTCAATAGCTACGTTTAGGCGAATTCCCTTTAAAAAAGAAATGCTATCTAGTTGTTTTTTTAATGCTAAAAAATTTTCTGAAGGAACAGATATTTGAGCGTTAATTCCTTCGTATGAAACGTAGGTTCTTCCTAAAACATCGAGTTCGTTCCATTCAAGAAATAGTTTATTTCTAAATAAAGTTGGATTTTCTATTTTATGGTATTGATAGAATGAAATGGTAATACGGTCTTTACCCGCATCATCTATTAATTTAGCGCGCTCTTCTGCGCTTAACTTGTTGTACAGTTGCATGCTATACTTTTTTAAGTTAAACAAAAATTTTTGCAAAGGTATATAAATTAATCTTAAGAGTTTCTCGACGCTCAACCTCTGGGTAGAGTAAAAACTTTAAGAACAATTCAAAAAAAACAATTGATGTAACGAGAGTGTTTTAATAAAAAAACAAAGCCTAACTTTTATCATGTTATAGTAAGAAATCAAAAGGTAATTTTGCAGCTATTACCAATAACCGTTTCATTGCGATGATGATTATTTGGTAGAAATTTAAAAAAGCACTAAATTTTTGTGCAACGATTAAAATTTATAAAAGAACACATACGTATGGGTGAACAAAAGTTAAAAAATAGATGGTTAATTGCCTTATCAGCAGTTGGAATTCATATTTCAATAGGTTCTGTTTATGCATATTCTGTAATAACAAACCCAGTAAAAGAAATTTTCGATGTAGATGGAAGTGTGATTAAGTGGGCTTTTAAGATTGCTATTTTATTATTAGGATTTTCTGCTGCTTTTTTAGGAAAATGGGTGGAAAAAGTTGGACCAAAAATTAGTGGAACTACAGCAGGTATTTTTTATGGAATTGGTATTTTAGGTTCTGGGTTGGCAGTACAACTAGAGTCACTGTGGCTATTTTATTTATTTTATGGTGTAATTGGAGGAATTGGGTTAGGTTTAGGTTACATTACCCCAGTAAGCACGTTGGTAAAATGGTTTCCTGATCGTAGAGGACTGGCTACAGGAATGGCAATAATGGGCTTTGGGTTTTCTGCCCTTATTTTTGGTCCTGTAATGGCAAAACTTTTTGAAACGGTAGGTGTCGCCAACACTTTTTATGTGTTAGGAATTGTTTACATGGTACTCATAGTATCTTCTTCAAGCTATATGGAAAAACCGCCAGAAGGATACGTGCCAGAAGGATATGACTCAGCAAACGGTAAAACAATTAAAGAAGATATTTCTAATGTAACGGCGAACGAATCGTTATCATCACCACGTTTTTACTATATATGGTTTATGATGTTTGTTAACATTGCTTGTGGTATCGCAGTAATTTCAGCAGCCAGCCCAATGATGCAAGAAAAGTTAAACTACACGGCAATGCAGGCAGCTGCCATTGTTGGATTGATAGGTGTTTTTAACGGATTTGGTAGAATTATTTGGTCTTCATTATCCGATTATTTAGGAAGAGCGAACACGTATATTTTCTTCTTTAGTTTTCAAATTTTGGCATTTTATTTTTTACCAAAAACCGGAATCGAAAGCGTTTTTCTTATCCTCCTGTTTAGTGTCATAACCATGTATGGCGGTGGCTTTGCCATTTTACCAGCTTTTTTAAGCGATTTGTTTGGAACGAAACAGCTAGGGGCAATTCATGGAATGGTACTTACAGCCTGGGCTATTGCAGGAGTGGTAGGACCAACCATTTATGATGTAGTAAAAAAAGAAACGAACTCTCTAGACACCACACTGCTCATTTTTACAGGATTATTTGTACTGGCTTTTATAGTTGCTATTTTAATGAAAATATCGATTTTAAAAACGCAAAAAACAAAGAAGGAAAATTTGAATACGGCAGCAAATTAATCAACAAGATTGTTAAAAATTAAACATTCTAAAAAATTTGGTAAATATTAAAAAAAATAATGCTTAACATTATTTTTGTTAGCATATTTGTATTTAATAATAGTACACTCAAGAAATGAAAGTAGCAGTTGTAGGCGCTACCGGTATGGTAGGCAATGTGATGCTAAAAGTTTTAGCAGAACGTAATTTTCCAGTAACAGAATTAATTCCTGTTGCATCAGAGCGTTCCGTAGGAAATCAAATAGAATTTCAAGGAAAGAATTATTCGGTGGTTGGCTTAGAAACTGCGGTGGCGATGCAACCAGATATTGCCTTGTTTTCGGCTGGTGGAGACACCTCTTTAGAATGGGCACCGAAGTTTGCGGCGGTTGGAACCACAGTAATCGATAATTCATCGGCTTGGAGAATGGATCCAACAAAGAAGTTAGTAGTTCCAGAAATTAATGGAGATGTGTTAACGAGTGAAGATAAAATTATAGCAAACCCAAATTGTTCTACCATTCAAATGGTAATGGCATTGGCTCCGTTACACAAAGAATATACAATGAAGCGTGTGGTCGTTTCAACCTACCAATCGGTTTCAGGAACCGGTGTTAAAGCGGTTCGTCAATTAGACAATGAAGAGGCAGGAATCGAGGGAGAAATGGCATATCCGCATAAAATAGGAAGAAATGCCTTACCGCATTGTGATGTGTTTTTAGAAAACGGATACACTAAAGAAGAAATGAAATTGGTAAAAGAGCCTAAAAAGATTTTAGGAGACGATTCTTTTAGTGTCACAGCCACGGCGGTTAGAATTCCAACAGCCGGAGGGCACTCTGAAGCTGTGAACGTTCAGTTTGAAAACGATTTTGAATTGGAAAAAGTGCGTGAATTGTTAGATAATACTGAAGGAGTTATTGTACAAGACGATGTGCGAAATAATGTATACCCGATGCCTATTTTAGCCAACAATAAAGATGAGGTTTTTGTAGGTAGAATTAGAAGAGACGAATCGCAACCTAATACGTTAAATATGTGGATTGTTTCTGATAACCTACGTAAAGGAGCAGCGACCAATACCATTCAGATAGCAGAATACCTCATCGCTAATAACTTAGTTACATCATCAGTTACTGCCTAAACATGTAAACAATACTTTTAAAAATCCTGTGCTTGTAAGTGCAGGATTTTTATTTTTGGGGTATGAATAAAAAACAGATACTACAAAATACGATTGAGTTTGTAAAAGAAACCTTGAAAGGCGCAGAAGGAGGGCATGATTTTTTTCATGTTGAAAGAGTATATAAAAATGCGTTGTTAATAGCAAAAAATGAAAATGTTGATGCTTTTGTGGTCTCTTTAGGAGCATTGTTACATGATATAGCCGATAGTAAATTTTATGATGGTGATGAAACGGTTGGACCCCAAAAAGCAAGAGCTTTTTTAATGAACCAACAGGTTGATGAAGATATTATTGTTCATATAGAAAACATTATTGCAAATATTTCTTTTAAAGGAGGAAACTTTAAACAAAATTTTACTTCTGCTGAATTGGAAGTTATTCAAGATGCAGACCGATTGGATGCCATTGGAGCTATTGGTATCGCTCGTTGTTTTAATTATGGGGGCTATAAAAATCGTGAGCTATACAATCCAGCGATTCCTCCGAATTTAAAGATGACGAAAGAGGAGTATAAAAATTCGAAAGCACCAACAATTAATCATTTTTACGAGAAACTGTTGTTGTTAAAAGATAAGATGAATACTCAAACAGGAAAATCTATAGCTGAACAGAGACACACTTATATGGAAGGTTTTTTAAAACAGTTTTATAATGAGTGGAATGCAAAAAAGAATGATTAAAGTAACTATAGTGTATTTTTTTACAAAAAATTAACATCAAAATTTTGTTATTATTTAATTTTATATATATTTGTTATTAGGACAAAAATCCCCTTATTATTATATAATCCCCTTACTTAAAAGATAGCATCCAAAATTCTCATTTAGATGCTATTTTTTTGCGAATTATATTTCTAAAACTGGACTGTTACTTTCCAGGAAAATCAGGTTTTCGTTTTTCTAGAAAAGCATTCGTTCCTTCTTTAAAATCTTCCGTACCAAAACAATTTCCGAACTCAGTAATTTCACTTTCAAAACCATTCACACCATCTTTAAAATTAGCATTTACGGCCTTAATAGCTGCGCTGATGGCTACAGAAGAATTACGCATAATTTTTGAAGCTATTTTTTCAGCTAAAGGCATTAATTCTTCTTGTGAGGTTACATGGTTTACCAATCCCGCTTCTTTAGCTTCGTCAGCAGAAATCATACCTGCTGTCATAATTAACTCCATGGCTTTTCCTTTACCCACTAATTGAGGTAAGCGTTGAGTACCACCATAGCCAGGAATAACTCCTAAAGAAACCTCAGGCAAGCCCATTTTAGCATTATCTGAAGCAACTCTAAAATGACAAGCCATGGCTAATTCTAATCCGCCTCCTAAAGCAAAACCATTTACTGCTGCGATAACGGGGGTTGATAAGTTTTCAACAAAATCAAACAAGATTTCTTGTCCTTTTTTGGCCAACAACCCTCCTTCTTCAACAGAGAAATGTGCAAATTCAGAAATATCAGCACCAGCAACGAAGGCTTTTTCTCCGCTTCCTGTAATGATAATTACCTTGATAGTTGTGTCTTCTTCCAAAGCTTTAAAAGCATTGTGAAGCTCTTCGATAGTTGCTTTGTTTAAAGCATTTAATTTTTTGGGTCGGTTAATGGTAATGGTTGCCAATCCGTTAGTTTGTTCAACTAAAATATTTTCAAAATTCATACGATGTTTATGTTTTGGGTAAAATTACAGTAAAAACAGTTCCAAATCCTTTTGTAGAAGTAAAAGAGATGGTTCCGTCATACGCTTCAATTATATTTTTTATCATAGAGAGTCCTAAGCCCATTCCGCTTGTTTTTGTAGTGAACTTAGGCTCGAAAATTAGTTCTTTATTTTCGTCACTAATCCCTTTCCCATTGTCGGAAACGATAATTTTTACATTGTTTCCTTCGGAAGCAACTCTAACTTCAATTTTCGGATTTTTATCGGTGTCTTTAATTGCTTGAATCGAGTTTTTAACTAAGTTAGTAACAATTCGTATTAATTGCGTTTTGTCTAAGTAAGCATACAATTCTTTTTCTTCTGGAAAATAACGAATGTAATCTTCGGTAAAAATATCTAACGAATGCTTTACCACATCGATAACATTTAATTTTTCACGGCGTTGAGTTGGCATTTTTGCAAAATCAGAAAAAGCAGAAGCAATAGAACTCATTACATCAATTTGCTGAATGAGTGTTTCGCTATATTCGGTCATTTTTTCTTTAATTTTTGGATCTTCTGGATTGAATCTCCTTTCAAAACTTTGTACCGATAAGCGCATTGGAGTTAGTGGGTTTTTAATTTCATGAGCCACCTGTTTTGCCATTTCTCTCCAAGCTTGCTCACGTTCGCTTTGTGCTAATTTTACAGCACTTTCTTCTAATTGATCAATCATATTATTATAAGCGGCTACTAATGAATTGATTTCTGAACTTGCTGAGTTTAGTGTAATTTTTTCGTTTCGTTTATTTAAGCGTGTTTCGTTTATTTTTTGCGAAATAGTTTTAATAGATCGAGTAATATAACTCGATAAAAAATAAGCTAAGATGATAGCAACAATGAGCATTAGTAAATACACCAATAATAGGCGAGAAATAAACTCTCGTAGTTCGTGTTTTTGCTCTTCGTTGTCTTGAGCAATTTGTAATTCTAAAATTCCAATTCGTTTAAAACGAGGATCGTTTAAATAAGTATATGAAGATTGATAAATAACACCATTTTCTCTCCTGCTCTTTAAAATTTTATGATTGGAGTTTTTCGCTAAGTCTCTTATGGTTTCTTTGCTAAGGTTTTTATCTTCTTTTTTGTCGAAATTATAGGGAATGGAAGATTTTAATAAGTTTCCATTCATGTCGAATATCGAAATGGTTAGTTTATGAACATACGCAATATCGTAAATTCTATCCTGAAAAATATTGGCTAGATTTTCTGTAGTTACAGGATACGTAGTTCTACGTTTTAATTCTATTTCAATGTCTTGTTTGGTAGAAAACTCTTTTCGTTCAAAACGAGCAATATTGTAGTCTTTAGTTTGTTCATCGTATTGATAAATAGTAACGATTAAAATTAAAATAGACGCCAATAAAACTAAGAGAATCATTGACAAGAAAATTCTAATTCGCAGTGATATGTTGTTAAAAATGCGCAATTTTATAATTCAATTTTTAAATTTATTGTTTCCCAATTTCCAACCAAATGTTTTTTTAACAGTAGTTTTATTGATGCTTTTTTTCTTGTTTAGAATCCACAAAAAACATTCCGAAAATCAATACTGTAATTATATATGCTATTTTCATAGTTATGAAGGTACTTTTTCTTCTTTGGTATGAAGAAGTCGGGTTAGTTTGATAGATAAATCTAATAAAATAATTTTAGCATTTCCATTTCTTTCTATATGATATTGTGCGTCGCTTACTTCTTTTTCAATGACTAAGATATTGGCACTATGCACAAATGGAGCAAATTTAGCCAATTCAAAATTTTGAGATTTCGTTTCTAAAAACACTAAGTCTCGAGCACCATAATTAAGCAGTAGTGCTTGTCTGAAAAACTGTAAGCAATATTGTAAAAATTGTTTTTGTGTTTCTCGTCCCGTTTTAGAAATTTCTTCAGCCCAGTTAATTAAATCTTGAATCACAGCAGCATTCCCTTTGGCTTTAAAGGCAGCGCGAATCCAAGTAATAAACCATTGCTCGAAGATGAGGTCTTTTGAATTGTTATGTAAAAGATGTAGGGCTTTGTTGTAATTTCCTTCAGATTGATGTGCGATGTTAATGGCTTGGTTTTCTGAACTATTTTTTTGTGAAACCAACGCATTAGCAATATCACTTTCACTTAAAGAAGGAAAGTGTAATGCTTGACATCTTGATTTGATCGTGTTTATAATTTGTTCTTCATTTTCTGTAACAAGAATAAAAATGGTTTTACTAGGGGGCTCTTCAATTAATTTTAACAATTTGTTGGCTGCAGCGGTGTTCATTTTTTCTGCCATCCAAATAATCATCACTTTAAAACCACCTTCGTACGATTTTAATTGTAGTTTTTTTACAATATCCTCGGCTTCGTCAACTCCTATTTGCCCTTGTTTGTTTTCAACACCAATATGTTGTAGCCAATTAAACAAACTTCCATAAGGCTGTTCTTCGATAAAAGAGCGCCAATCTTCTAAAAATAAATCACTAACAGGATGCTTTTTTACAGCATCGTTTGTGGTAACAGGAAAAGCAAAATGCAAGTCTGGGTGCTGTAGTTTATTACACTTTATAGCACACGCTTCTGGACTACTAGAAAAATAACATAACACATATTGAGCATATGCAATTGCCATGGGTAAAGTTCCACTACCTTCTTTACCAATAAATAATTGTGCATGCGGAATTCTGTTGTTTTCAACAGATTGTTGTAAGTGTTCTTTGATGTGCTCTTGGCCAATAATTGTGTCGAAAGTCATACCACAAATATAAGACATGAAACAAAGAGAACAACCTACTTATAAATAAATGATATTTGTATTGATATATTGTTTAGAATGATTCTAGTTTGGTATATTTGTACCCTAAAATACGTGTTTTTGAGTACAATTGCATCATTACATATAGGAGAAAAAGGAATTATATCTGAAGAATGCTTAGACAAAATTCCGTTAAAATTATTAGAAATGGGTTGTTTACCAGGAACTGAGGTAGAATTGCTTCAAATAGCTCCTTTAAAAGACCCGATGTACATTTGTGTTAATGGCAGTCACTTAGCAATTCGAAAAGAAACAGCTTGTCAAATTTCAATTCTTAAATTATAATTGATGAGTCATCGTATTCGAGTAGCATTGGTAGGAAACCCTAATACAGGAAAAACATCATTATTCAATCAACTAACAGGTTTAAACCAAAAAGTTGGAAATTACCCAGGGGTTACAGTCGATAAAAAACAGGGTATAGCGAAACTCTCTAAAGATAAACGAGCTATTATCACCGATTTACCGGGCACCTATAGCATCAACCCTACTTCTTTAGATGAAAGTATTGTTTTAAAAACTTTAATGGCGGCACACAAAGAAGAAACACCAGATGTAATTGTGGTCGTTGCCGATATAGAAAACTTAAAACGAAACTTACTATTATTTTCTCAAATTCAAGATTTAGAAATTCCAACCGTGTTAGCTTTAAACATGGCAGACCAATTACAACGTAAAGGAATTTCTATAGACATACCTGCTTTAGAAAAAGAGCTACACACGAAAGTAATACTAATGTCGGCGAGAACGAATGAGGGAATCGACGATCTAAAAAGTGTCATAGCAAATTATAAAAGCTTAAAAGTACACTCAAATTTTAACGAGTTAGTAGAAAAAATAGACCCCGCATATTTTAATAAACTAGCTAAAGTAGGAGAAGATTTTACCACCTATGGTTTGTGGATGATGCTTACCAAAAAACACACCCTGTTACTTTCTTCAGAAGAAAAAGAAAGAATGAAGTTTTTTGAAGGCGAAGAAGCAAAACAGAAAAAGTACCAACACAAAGAAACCATATACCGATATCAGAAAATCAATGCAATTTTAAAGAAGACGTATCACGTCGATGCTTCAAAAGCGAGTGATTTACGCAGTAAACTCGATCGTGTGTTTACTCATAAAATATTCGGCTATGTTATTTTCTTCGGATTGTTATTACTGATTTTTCAATCTATTTTCGATTGGGCAGCTACGCCAATGGACGTTATTGACGGTTTTTTTGCCAATATAGCCGATTTTACCAAAGCGAAGTTGCCTGCGGGAATGTTTACCGACCTGTTAACCGACGGTGTTATTCCAGGGATTGGAGGAGTCGTGATTTTTATTCCGCAGATTGCTATTTTATTTCTATTCATCGCCATATTAGAAGAAACAGGATATATGAGTAGGGTGGTGTTTTTAATGGATAAAATTATGCGTCGTTTCGGTATGAGTGGTAAAAGTGTTATCCCTTTAATTTCTGGGACTGCTTGTGCCATTCCTGCAATTATGGCTACACGAACCATATCAAGCTGGAAAGAACGATTAATTACCATCTTAGTAACGCCATTTACCACCTGTTCGGCACGATTACCTGTGTATGCAATTTTAATTGCATTAACCATACCCAATACCAAGGTGTTAGGCTTTTTTAGCTTACAAGGGCTAACACTGTTAACGTTATATATATTAGGTTTTGCAGCAGCATTTGTGGCAGCATATATATTACATAAAACACTCAAAATAAAAAGCAATTCGTTTTTTATTGTTGAAATGCCTAACTATAAATTGCCTTCGATAAAAAATGTATTGTATGATGTAATTGAAAAAACAAAAGCCTTTGTTTTTGGAGCAGGAAAAATCATTTTAGCCATTTCAATAATACTATGGTTTTTAGCATCACACGGTCCGTCATCTTTTGATAACGCAGAGAAAAATGTACTTAAAAACACTACAAACCAACAGTTATCAGAAGCCGAATTATCCAAAAAAATAGCCTCTGCTAAATTGGAGAATTCCTACATCGGAATTGCTGGAAAAGCAATAGAACCCGCTGTAAAGCCTTTGGGATACGATTGGAAAATAGGTATAGGAATCATCAGTTCATTTGCAGCTAGAGAAGTGTTTATTGGTACCTTGGCAACTATTTATAGTGTTGAAACAGATGAGGAAAACACCTCAACGATAAAACAAAAAATGGCATCAGAAATCAATCCAGATACAGGAGAAAAACGATTTAATTTCGCAACAGGAATATCGTTGCTACTATTCTATGCCTTTGCTATGCAATGTATGGCAACGTTAGCCATTGTAAAACGTGAAACAAAAAGCTGGAAGTGGCCTCTAATTCAATTAGTAAGCATGGGTGTTTTAGCCTATTTATCTGCCTTTATGGCTTATCAAATTTTAAGTTAATGCAAGAAATTCTAACCTATATCGTTGTTATATTCGCAGTAGTATTCCTACTCAAGAAATTTGTATTTAAATCTAAGAGCGATAAAAATTGCAATACTAATTGTAACTGCTCCTCATAAGAAAGCAACAACTATTTTTCGTGTCATTTCGCAAAAATCGTATGTTTGTGGTCTTATATTCTGTAAATAAAGAAAAAATAATCAGTAAAAAATTTTATATGAAAAAAGTACTTTTAGTCGTTGTAGTTTTTATCAGCTCTTTTGTGCATGCGCAACAAGAAGTTAAAGTAGATTTATTAGACGCTTTAGCGTTTAAAACCTTAGAGTTTTCTTACGAGTATTATACAACCGAGCGTTCATCCATAGGTGTTTCAGCGTTGTTTAATTTTGAAAAAAGAACGGCAGACTTTAAATATAACGAACAACAAATGTTTACTCCATTTTTTCGTCACTATTTTACTAACAATCGTAATTGGAATCATTTTGGAGAAGTTTTTATGGGAATCAACACAGGAGAAAGAGAAGTTGAACTTGACGGGGCTACTAATACCTATAAAAAATATACTGATGGAGCTTTAGGTATAGCAGTGGGTTCAAAATATGTGTCTTCTGGAGGCTTTGTTATTGACGTTTATGCTGGTTTAGGAAGAAATCTGTTCACTTCAGAATCGCGTTCAATTGTGCCAAGAATCGGTGTAAATTTAGGATATCGTTTTTAATAACTCAAATAAAAGAGGTGTTTCCAAACAAAATGAGAGATTGAAAAATACATTTATAAAGACGTATTCAGAGAATAACTTAATTCAATGTATTTCAAGATAAAAAATCGAAGATTTGTTTAACACAGGTCTTCGATTTGCTTTTTATAATTATATGTTGTGTCAAAAACTCAGTTTTCACTGATTTTAAGGTATCGTTTTCCAGTGATTGCACTTTTTCTTTACATCTAAACTCAATTTCGTAGTTATAGTAACGTAACTTCGATATAAAACATCAATTTGAAGGAGCTAAAAAATTAATAGTGTGTCATGTATATAGCATAACGTATGAGTGATGAGACATCTCACTCTGAAGAGTTACTTATATGAATGAGACTTCTCTCTGTCGTCCGAGAAATGACATTCTCTATTGGGTCTTAGAGGTAAAATCTTAAAATTAACGCTATGGTATCTTGAAATTACCTTATGTAGATTAATACAAATTGTTGCCTAACTACAACTTTTTGAAATGATTCATAATAAGCACAAAAAAAGCCTTAACCTGTTTAGTTAAGACTTTTTTAGTTGGCCCACAAGGACTCGAACCTTGAATAACGGCACCAAAAACCGGTGTGTTACCATTACACCATGGGCCAATGACTATGCTGCAAATATAAAAACAAAGTTTTATATGTAGAAATCAAAAAAACAATTTTTATAAAAAAATCCTCACGAAATTCGTGAGGATTTTGTTGGCCCACAAGGACTCGAACCTTGAATAACGGCACCAAAAACCGGTGTGTTACCATTACACCATGGGCCAATTGCTTATTGCGGGTGCAAATATAAAACAAAGTTTTATTTCAACAAATTTTTTATACATTTTTTCATTCACTCCGCTTTCAATACCTAAAATTTCATTTAACAGAACTTTACAAAAGCACTTTCGTTATAAATCATATCAAAATTATATTTTTGTTTTCAATAAAAAATCATAAGGAATTAATACATTCGTACTTTATATCTAGATAAAAAACTATGACTGAGTTTAACTATAAAAAGTGGAACATCATTTTAGGATGGGTTTCGTTTGCAATAGCCTTAATCACCTATACCCTAACACTTGAGCCTACGGTAAGTTCATGGGATTGTGGAGAATACATCGCAACTGCCGTAAACTTAGAGGTCGGGCATCCTCCTGGTGCTCCTTTATTTCAAATGCTAGGTGCATTTTTTGCGATGTTTACGAGCGACCCTAGCCAGTTGGCAAAAATGGTCAACTTTATGTCGGGGTTAGCAAGTGCTTTTACCATCCTTTTTATGTTTTGGACCATTACCAATTTAGCCAGAAAAATGGCTATAAAAAATGGAAAGTTAGGTAATAACGAAGCCATCGCTGTGCTAGGCAGCGGATTGGTAGGTGCCCTAGCCTATACTTTTTCTGATAGTTTTTGGTTCAGTGCGGTAGAAGGAGAGGTGTATGCCATGTCTTCTTTCTTAATGGCTTTACTATTTTGGTTAGGTTTACGTTGGGAAAGTGAATTGAACACTCCAAGAGGAGATAAATGGTTGGTACTTATCAGTTTTGTGGTTGGTTTGTCTTTTGGAGTGCATATCTTATCACTTTTGGTTATTCCATCTATTGTGATGCTGTATTTTTTCAAAACGTATAAAAATATCACAATAAAAACAACTGCCATAGCTACCTTAATTTCAATACTCGTTCTAGTTTTTGTATTTAAATTTTTATTTCCTTTTACTTTAAAATTCTTTAGTGCTGCGGAGCTATTCTTTATCAATCAAGTAGGATTGCCCTATAATTCAGGAACCATTATTGCAGGCATTGTTTTAATAGGATTGTTTGTTTACGCACTCAAATATACCCGTAAAAAGAACTTGGTTACTGCAAACACGTTGGTGCTTTCTGTATTATTTATTATGGTTGGATTTTCATCTTGGTTAATGCTACCCATTCGTGCCAATGCCGATACGATTATCAATGAAAATAATCCATCAAGTGCCCGTGAATTATTAGCTTATTATAACCGTGAGCAATATGGCGATGCCAATATTTTTTACGACAATTACTATTCTGTAGCCTATGATCGAGAACAAGATGCAGAGCAGCCATATAAAGACGATAAACCTAAGTACGAAAAAATAGATGGCAAGTATGTAATTGTAAATAGATATAAAAATGTACTTCCTAATTACTCAAGCAAACACAAAGGATTCATTCCTCGTATGGTAAATCCTGCCTCTGAACAAGCATACAAAAGTATTGCGGGTATTCCTGCACGTAGTAAAAGACGCCCAACCTTTTTAGAAAACATGAAGTTTATGATTGATTTTCAATTCGGGTATATGTATGGGCGTTATTTTATGTGGAATTTTGTTGGTCGCCAAAACGATATTCAAGGACAGTTGGATGAAAATGGAAACTGGTTAAGTGGTATCACTTTAGTTGATGAATTCTTTCTAGGCTCACAACAAAACTTGCCCGATGATGTTAAAAACAACAAAGGACGTAATACGTACTTCTTTTTACCCTTTATTTTGGGTCTTATTGGTTTATTGTACCAACTTAATCGAGATAAAAAGAATTTTTATGTACTAACCTTGTTCTTTTTATTTACAGGGCTCGCCATTATATTTTATACCAACCCTAAACCTTTTGAGCCTCGTGAACGTGATTATGCCGTAGTGGGTTCGTTTTATGTGTTTGCTATTTGGATTGGTTTCGGAGTGCTTGCACTGTATGATTACTTTAAAAAATACGCTAGTAAAAAGATAGTTGCTATTGCTGTTTCTGTCATTTCATTGCTAGCAGTTCCTACGTTAATGGCCTTTCAAAACTGGGACGACCACGATAGATCAGACCGTTACTTGGCACAATTAAACGCACAAACCTATTTAGAAAGTTGCGATCCGAATGCCATTATTTTTACCATTGGCGATAACGATACTTTCCCGCTTTGGTACATGCAACAAGTAGAAGGTGTTCGTAGAGATATTAAGATTGTAAACACCAGTCTTTTTCAAACAGATTGGTATATCGACCAAATGAAAAAGAAAACGTACGATGCCGAGCCAATTCCGTCGCAGTTAACACACGACCAATACAAATACGGAACACTAGATATGGCATATTACTATCCGATTCCGCAGTTAAAAGATTCCATTCTTTCTATTAAAGATTTTATGCGATGGATAGCAAGTGATAATGACGCAACCTATTTAGATGCAGGAGACGGTGCAAAAGAAAAGTTCTATCCAACTAATAAAATACGTATTCCTGTTAACAAAGAAAATGCCTTAAAAACTGGATTGGTAGCACCGAAAGATGCAGATAAAATACTAGACTATATAGACATTACAGTAGACGATAGAGCGTTATCGAAAGCTAGAATTTTAATGCTAGATATTTTAAATAATTTCGACTGGAAACGTCCAATTTATTTTACAGGTGGTGCTAACGCTGATGAAGAATACATCTGGTTAAAAGATTACTTGCAATTAGATGGAATGGCTTATAAATTAGTTCCCATTAAAACACCAATTGAAGGACGAACTATTTTTGACATGGGACGTATAGACCCTGAAAAAATGTATGACAATGTTAAAAAATGGGATTGGAAAACCATTAATAATGGTGAAATATACTTAGATGAGCAAAGTAAGCGCAATGCTATTTCGTTACGTAATAATTTAATTCGTTTGTCTGAAGAGTTCTTGCAAGAAGGAGATTCGGTAAATGCGAAAGATGTGTTAGATTTATCGTTACACAAAATGCCTATCAAAGATTTCGACCATTACAATTTTTCATTAGGCTATCCTGAACTGTATTATCGTATCGGTGATATTGATAAGGCTCGACAAACTGCGGAAACCTTAGCTGATATTTTCCAGCAAAAACTTAGGTATTACAGTACCTTTAAACCTGAAGATATTGGTTTAATTATCGATAATTTGGAAACTAATTTGTACATGTATGAAAACTTAGTTCAGCAAATTACTCGATACGATACCGATCAAGAATATGGCAAGAAGTTTTTTGAAGGTTACATAACTCATGCGCAACTGTTTAGTCATTTAATGCCTGAAGACGAACCTGAGTTGCCACAAGAACTCGATACTATCAAACCTTAATTTAATTAGGTTATATTTTGTAAAAACACCACTTATACTAAAACAATTGTTTGAAGTATACGTGGTCTTTTTTTACCACTCAAAAAGAAATATACCTCACTTTTGATGATTTATCTGTTTCTAAATTCATACGATTTTGACTTTCCATTTTTATCATATAATACCAGTATATATCACAGCGAATGAATTCATTTTTCAAAATCAAATCATAACAGGAATAATATGCCGCACAATGATAACTTCAAACAAACAAGATCATCTCTAAGGCTACCTAATGAGTGATTAGATATATTTTTGTTAAAGAAATGTTAAAAAAACTAAGGGTTTTCCCTTATCTAAAAAAAAACAAATAGGGAAACTGGGTATTGTACAATCAAAAAAACGATTTTACCTTTAAATTAACTATTTAAAGTTTCAATAAAAGAAAAAGCAAGTAGGAAATAGAGAGAATATAAAAATGTAAAATTATTCTATAATTAAAAACAACCACAATGAAAAAAACACACTACCATTGGCTATTACCCTTAATACTATTCACTGGAATGTTATTTCAGTCCTGTGAAAAAGACATTGATTTTATAGATACAGAAGAAAATTTGGAGGCTACCGCTTCAAAAAGCATTCTTTTTAGAAAAGAAATTAATTCCAAAGGGGCAAAGAAACTTAAAAACCCCTATGCTTTAAAGAATATGAAAAAATCATGGGAGAACATCAAAAAAAAATTGTATGACAAACAAATCAAAGTAAAGGGTGACAATGCTCAAAGACTAGAGGAAGGTGTAATAAATTACGAACTTAGTACTACCCATTATTATGTGCTTTTAAGGCCTGAAAATGCCGAACAAGAAGCATTGATAAAGGAAGATCCCAACATTCACGCTTTCGATTATCCTCTAGACTACGAGTTTACCGACGAATACTTAGACAGCAGAACACCCGATAATGATTCCATACCTGATTACTACACTTCTATAGTACTTGGGCAAACCTTACCTGATGGCGTTCCTAGTGAAATTTTAGAGGAACTATATATACCCGAGGAAGATCCTTTTTTTGATAATTTAAGCTATGCTCGAACTACGGGTGATGAAAATACCAAGCAAGGGGAAATTGCCAATGGGGAAGATTTATTACGCCATTTGCTCATGGAAGCCTATACCTTAACCGATAATGAGGAAGAGTTAATGCCTGAAGGTGATTTAACCAACACCTGGTGGATTTTTGGAAGTAAATGGTATCCTTCAGGCAACCTGAAAATATGGGATGATAATGCAGGAAGTTCAACCACAACCACCAAAACATTTAGTCACTATGAATATTACTATTGTGATACTGGTGATCCTGCTCCAGCTCCTGATCCAGACCCTTTAGACCCGTATGTAAGAATCGCCCCAATTGATGATAATATCTGCAAAAGAGCAGTATATACCTACAACACAAATACTGTTCAAGGTAAATATATACCTCTAGAGGGAGCTCAAGTTCTGATGCGACAGTGGTTTACCATAAGGCAGGGAATTACCGATGCCAATGGAAACTTTAGAACAGGCTCGGTTCGTGGAAAGGCACGATATGTGATACAGTGGGAGCGTTACCATTATAGTATTCGTAACGGTTCCTTATTTCAAGCAGAAACTAGAGGACCAAAGACGGATAATTCTTGGAATCATAGTATTAAAGGAGGTGATGACGAATATCATGGTATTATACATACTGCTGCTCATACGTATTACTACGGTAATCGATTTGGCCTTACCTCACCTCCAACCAATGGCTCTTGGAGAAAACAAATGAAAATTGCGGCCAGAGAACAAAATGGAACTTCTTCTCATGTACACCAAAGAAGATGGATACAATTAGCACAAATACATATAAAGAAATGGGGAGAAGAAAGCCAACAGGTATTTGGAACTACCATTCACGAACTCGCCCATGCTGCTCATTGGGCAGTGGACAGAAGCTCATATAACAATCTTGTTTGGGATGGTTACATTTCCGATGAGGTTTTCAATAACGCACATCCTGGAGATGTGAGAACTTTAGAAACTTGGGCTACAACTGTTGAAATACTTTTTGCGAATAGCCGATATAAAGACAAGTTTGGACAAGCTAACTATAAATATTATTTTGAAAACAGACAAAACTTAGAAACTTATCGACAACCCTTTTACACCTCTTTAGGTTATGATATGATTGACAACATAAACCAAAGAAGTGTACATGGCTCACTATTTCCTTTAGACCGTGTAAGCGGGTATACAATTAATCAACTAGAGAACGCACTTCGTGGCGCAACAAGCTGGCATGGTTGGAGGGACAATATAAAAGCTCAGACAAGTAATAATCCAACTGAAAACTACGTAGATGAACTTTTTAATAATTGGGAATAAAATGAAACTCATGAAATTATTAACTACAGGAATATTACTTACTTTTTTATCAGTATTAGGATGCACTGATAATGAGGTCGATATGAATAGACGAGACTATACAATCAAAAATGAAACAGGTTATTTAGTAAACATTAGCTTCTATAGTAGAACTAATGGAACCTTAAATTATGACTCACCAAAGACATTGGAAAGTAATGGAGGGCAAATAACTAATAAAGTTGAACTATCAATTGAATTTGATGATTCTGAAGATTATCCAAAGCTGGCTTTTTCCTCAGATTCTGTAAAAGTAATATTTAACAACGAAAAAATATATACAAATGTTTTTAACAGTATGACCAATACATTTTCAGAACCAATTAACAGAAATCTATTTAAGCATAGTAATTATGAAAATTTAGGAAATGAGCAATATTTGTTTAAGATAACGCAAGAAGATTATGAAAATGCTCAACCTTGTAATGAAAACTGTAACTAAACACTTTTTGCTAAATCGTAGTTGAAAATCGAATCTAAGATGTGGTTACTTTCTTCTATCTTTGCTTTGTTATGCGAAGAATAGCACAGACATAGAACCGTGCTTTTTATGTACAAAAACGACGAAACATACCGCAAAAAGTTTTTGAAGATTATTTAACTCATGCACGACTGTTTAGTCATTTAATGCCTGAAGACGAACCTGAGTTGCCACAAGAACTCGACACCATTAAACCTTAATTTAATGAGGTTATATTTTGTAAAAACACCACGTATGCTAAAACAATTGTTTGCTAAGTATACGTGGTCTTTTTTTACCACCCAAAAAGAAGTATACCTTACTTTCGATGATGGCCCGATACCTGAAGTTACCGAATTTGTACTCGACCAACTTCAGCAATTCAATGCAAAAGCTACTTTTTTTTGTATTGGTGATAACATTCAAAAACACTCGGCTGTTTTCTCTAGAATTATTCATGAAGGGCATTCGGTAGGTAACCACACATTTCATCACTTAAACGGATGGAAAAGCAATGAAACGGACTATCTAGAAAATGTTGAGTTGGCCGAAAAAACAATACAACGATTACACAATTCAACAAACTCAAGAAAAAAAGTATTCCGCCCTCCTTACGGAAAAATCAAAAAAAAGCAAGCTAAGCAACTTCTTGCAAAGGGCTACCAAATTATAATGTGGGATGTATTATCGGCAGATTTCGACACCAATATATCAAAAGAAAAATGCTTGCAAAACGTGCTTAGAAATGTAGCAAACGGAAGTATTGTCGTTTTTCACGATAGTATAAAAGCTAGTGAAAAACTTTACTATGTGCTACCAAAAGTTTTAAAAGAATTTTCGCAACAAGGATATGAGTTTAAAGCAATTACTTAAACAAACTGTTGCACTAAACCTATTAACGTGTTCGCATCTTGCTCACCCGTTTGACGCCATTTCATTTCACCATTTTTATAAATCATAAAAGTTGGATTCCCTTTCACACGTAAAGCATCTGCAAGAACTTCATTCTTTTTAATGTCAATTTTAATTACTTTGGCTTTATCTCCTAAAGCAGCCGCTACATCACGAAGCGTATCTAGGCTAGGCTCAGCCTCGCTCCAATCTGCATAAAAATCGATCAATACAGGTTTGTCAATACTTATTATTTCACCAAACTTTGTCATTTTTCGCATGAGTTTTATCAGTAAAGTGTCTAAAATTACTAATTTTTTATTATGTAATGAGTATCAAACGCTTAAAAATACTGAAAATCAAGCTTTTTTTAGTTCAATTACAGTAATTTCAGGCCAAATACCTACCCTACCAGGGAAAGCGTGGTATCCGAAACCTCTATTTACATTCACATACCTACCAAACTCTTCATAAAGTCCAGCCCATTGCTTGTATACATATTTTGCAGGGCTCCACTTTATCCAACCAGGAATTTCAATACCAAACTGCAAGCCATGTGTATGCCCACTCAACGTAAGCTGGTAATTAAAATCGTCTTTTTTAACCTTGTATTCCCAATGACTTGGGTCGTGACTGAGTAAAATTTTAAAATCCTCTTGCTGCACTCCTTTAGAGGCTAGTGCCAAATCGCCTGCTTGATTAAACCCTTTCCCCCAGTTTTCTACTCCGATAAGTGCTATTTTTTGTCCGTCTTTTTCAATATACGTATGCTCGTTTAACAACAGTTCAAAACCTATTTTTGGATGAATATCTTTTATTCCTTGAAAATTGGCTTTCTTATCTTCGGGAGTCTTCCAATCAGAATAATCGCCGTAATCGTGATTTCCGAGTATTGAATACTTTCCCATGGGCGCTTTTAACTCAGAAAACATCGGAATCCAATCGTCCATTTCATACGCAAAGTTATTAACGATATCTCCCGTAAATAGGATGATATCCGACTGTTGCTCGTTAATTAAATCAACTCCGTATTGTATTTTCTCTTTATTATCAAAACTTCCAGAATGAATATCGGTAATATGCGATATCGTAACGCCGTCGAAAGCTTCTGGTAAATCTTTAAATTTTAATTGATATTTAATAACCTTGTAGTTAAACTTTCCTTTAAATACTCCGTATAACAAACTTGCCAAAGGAATGGCAGCTATTCCTAACGCCAATTGCGATAAAAATTTCCTGCGCCCTGTCAATGGCTTTACTTCCGAAGTAAAAAAAGAAAACCATCGTTGTACCCATCTCACAACATCTTCTCCAAAAAGCAATAGCATAACAACAATTTTAGGTACTAAAGCTATGAGCAACCAACCAAATGCCCATTGAAACGTAACGGTTTGTCCGTCACCTCTATTCATTGAAGAAACCGTATAAAAAAAGTGTCCGTAAATCAGCAAACTAATAAAAAGCACCACCCATTTTAACGCTTTAATTTTGGTGGCTGTCTTCAACGCTTGAAACGTGTAATATTCTGAGATTATTAGTAAAACACCTATAACGGCAAAAGTAATGATGACTCTACGTGGCATATTAAAAATTTTAGCAAATTTACTTCTTTTAAATTTTAACGATTTGATTTTTAGAAGAGTTTAACAATCTTCTTGCGATTTGTAAAATTGATTTTCAACATCCTGCAAAGTTTCGTAGTTTTACCGATAGAATATTTGTTGGCAACACGTACCTGCTTTTTGGTAAAAAAATCGCTTTCAATAGATTATTTTCAACAGACTTAAAACATAGCATGGCACATCAAAAACGACTTTTTTTACTCGACGCATACGCTTTAATTTTTAGAGGATATTATGCGTTTATTAAAAACCCACGCATTAACTCTAAAGGGCTCGATACTTCAGCAATTATGGGGTTTACCAACTCTTTACTAGATGTTATTAAACGTGAAAAACCCGATTATTTAGCCGTGTGTTTTGATAAAGGGGGTAGTGTAGATCGTGTAGAAGCGTTTGAAGCTTATAAAGCCAACCGACAAGAAACCCCAGAAGCCATTCGTTTAGCCGTTCCGTATATCGAAAAAATATTAAAGGCGATGAATATTCCTGCGATTATAAAAGAAGGGTATGAAGCCGATGATATTATTGGTACACTTGCTAAAAAAGCTGAAAAACAAGGCTTACAAACCTACATGGTAACTCCTGATAAAGATTTTGCACAATTGGTGTCTGATAATATTTTTATGTACCGCCCACCTCGTATGGGAAATGGGTACGAAAAATGGGGTGTTGAAGAAGTAAAAGAGAAGTTTGGCGTAGAAAACCCCTTGCAGGTAATTGATTTTTTAGGAATGATGGGCGATTCTGTTGATAACATTCCTGGGTTGCCCGGTGTTGGTGAAAAAACTGCGAAAAAATTTATTGCCACCTACGGAAGTATGGAAGGCTTGTTCGAGCATATTGATGAGCTTAAAGGAAAAATGAAAGAAAAGGTAGCAGCCAATCAAGAATTAGGATTGCTTTCTAAAAAACTAGCGACCATTATGCTAGATGTTCCTGTAGAGCTAGAATTGGATAAATTGGTTTTTGAACAACCTAATATCGAAGCCACCAAAGAAATTTTTACCGAATTAGAATTTCGTCGTTTAACAGAGAATTTCTTAAAAACATTCGCCACTAGTGAAGTCGCTTCGACTACCAGCGACCAAAACAACAACTCAAACAAATCAACTGCGAGTACAGAGCGTAGCCAAAGCACAAATGCTTCAGGTCAGTTTGATTTGTTTGCTACTCCTGGTAGCGGAACTGCTGCTAATGACACCCATATCAACGGCTTTAAAACCATTGAAAACACCAATCATTTTTATCAATTAGTAGACACCGCTCTATCAAGAAAATTGTTGTTAGAAAAATTACTACAACAAACTTCTGTGTGTTTTGATACAGAAACTACAGGATTAAAAGCCTTAGAAGTTGAATTGATTGGAGTCGCTTTTTCTTGGGAAGCAGGTAAAGGTTATTATGTGTCATTTCCTGAAAATCAAGAAGAAACCACTGCTATTTTAGAAGAATTTCGTCCGTTTTTTGAAAATGAAACCATCGAAAAAATAGGTCATAATTTAAAGTACGACATCAAAGTGCTATCTAACTATGGCATGCCCGTAAAAGGAAAATTGTTTGACACCATGATTGCGCATTATTTAATAAATCCAGATATGCGCCATAACATGGATGTATTGGCTGAAACCTATTTGAATTATCAACCTGTATCAATTACAGAACTCATTGGTAAAAAAGGAAAAAATCAACTTTCAATGCGACAAGTTGCATTGCCAGAACAAACCGAATATGCGGTAGAAGATGCAGATGTTACGTATCAGTTAAAAGAACATTTTTCAAAAGAGCTAGAAAGCGGTAATGTTACCAAACTCTTTAACGAAGTCGAAACACCTTTGGTGTCGGTATTGAGTGCCATGGAAATTGAGGGGATAAATTTAGATACCGACTTTTTAAAAACCCTTTCAAAAGCCTTATCTAAAGACATTTTACAGTTAGAACAAAATATATACGAACAAGCTGGTGAAGAGTTTAATATTGCTTCACCCAAACAATTGGGCCCTATTCTATTCGACAAACTAAAGTTAGTTGACAAGCCTAAAAAGACGAAAACTGGACAATATTCTACTGCGGAAGATGTGCTTTCGTATTTGGCGAAAGACCATCAAATTGTTGCCGATATTTTAGAATACCGTCAGTATAAAAAGTTACAAAGCACCTATGTAGATGCGCTTCCTAATGAAATCAACCCAAAAACAGGAAGAGTACATACCGTATATGCCCAAGCGGTGGCAGCTACAGGACGTTTAAGCTCTAACAATCCGAACTTACAAAACATTCCAATTCGTACAAAACGTGGACAAGAAGTACGGAAGGCTTTTATTCCTAGAGACGAAAATTATGTGTTACTAGCAGCCGATTACAGCCAGATAGAATTGAGAATTATTGCTGCTTTAAGCGAAGAAGAGACCATGATTAAAGCGTTTCAAGAAGGAGAAGATATTCACGCTTCTACCGCAGCAAAAGTATTCAATGTGCCTATTGATGAAGTTACCCGTGAGCAACGTAGCAATGCGAAAACCGTAAACTTTGGAATTATCTATGGGGTTTCTGCTTTCGGATTGAGCAATCAAACGGATTTAAATCGTAAAGAAGCCAAAGAGTTAATTGATACTTATTATGCAACCTACCCGAAGCTACGAAATTATATGTCTAAACAGGTAGATTTTGCTCGTGAACATGGTTATGTAGAAACGGTATTGCACCGTCGTCGTTATTTGAAAGACATTAATTCTCGAAATGCAATTGTGCGTGGTGCTGCGGAGAGAAATGCGGTAAACGCCCCAATACAAGGCTCTGCCGCCGATATTATAAAGCTTGCCATGATAAACATTTACCAGCGTTTTGAGCAAGAAAACTTCCGATCAAAAATGTTACTACAGGTGCATGACGAATTGGTATTCGACACCCATAAAGAGGAATTAGACATCATTAAACCGATTATTAAGCAAGAAATGGAAAATGCGTTTGTAATGAGCGTTCCTTTAGATGTTGAAATTGACACGGGTGCTAATTGGTTAGAGGCGCATTAAAGTTTGAATTCGTTTTACCACTAGCAACTATAGAGGGGTATAACTAAGATAAACTGTATGGTATAAAACGATCAATAAAAAATTTCGCTTACTTTTATTTGAAGCATGTTTTTTTATAAAATTTTAGTACCTTGGCAGTCTTCAAAAATGGGGCATTAGCTCAGTTGGCTAGAGCGTTTGACTGGCAGTCAAAAGGTCATCGGTTCGACTCCGATATGCTCCACTTTTCTTTTTCAGATAGCATAACAATTTAACTGCTTTTATAACCTGTTTAAAATCAACAAGATGATATCCCGAACTCACGTTAATACGGTAAGTTGGCTACTTCTACAAAATTGATCGCTGGGTTGTATAATTCTAGTATTATTGCTTTGATTTCGGTCATAAAATCCTCCAGCTTTTCTTGAGTAATTGCGTTGTCTGGCGTTCGATAATTGGAAGAAAAATTCATTTGCAAAAAGCCACTTTTAAGGTTTTTAAATGAAATAATTCCCGCCTCCAAAGGTTTTTCAAAATGAAACTGCGTATGTTGGGTATACAAAAAGGCGTATAACATCACCTGTATTGCCTTGTGGTATTTTAACTCACGTATTGCCTCAAAATCGAGTACTTTTAAATGGGTGCTTTCTACTTTTCCTGTTTTATAGTCGATAATTCTGGTCACCCCATTGAGTTCATCGATTCGGTCGACAATTCCTTTTATTTTTACAGGAAAATCAATTCCTTCCACTCTAATTTCTGAAGACAACTCTTGCTCTGTGGCAATGATTTTTAGTTGGTTGTTTTCATCTTTTAATAAGTGTTTCTCCTTACTTAAAAAATTTTCTACAAAACGATTGGCAACTTCAAAAATCAGTCGGTTTTTCCCTGTAGTAATATCTCCATTTTTAAAGTGTTTCGAAAAATAATACGTCACCAACTCGGTTGTTTTTTGCTGCATCTTTTCAATGTCTTTTACCTGCAAAAATTTTCCCTCAAAGGGTTTGTATAGCTCTTCTAAGGTATCGTGTACCACCGTTCCCATGGTATTTGCTGCAACGGTTTCTTCTACGTCTTCTAACTCATTAATTTTTAAAATTTTCTGCTTGTAAAACACCATCGGATTGTATAAGTAGCTGGTAATCGCTGATGGAGAAATTCCTTTTTCAGCCAACTCTTGTAAGCGTATTAATACGTTTTGGTCTTTTTGAATTTCTTTTAATAAAATGGGCATGCTTACTACTTTCGGACTCACTACTGTTTCGGTAATATCGTTTCGCATCATTTCTAACTGTGTTACAAAACGACTTTTTTCTCCACTTCCAAACACGTCATGTTCGGTATTGTACAAAATGTAAATATTCTTTGCTCGTTGTAATAATCGAAAAAAGTGATACGAAAATAGCGCATCTTTTTCTCTGTATGTTGGGAGTCCGAAGGCTGTTTTTACATCAAACGGAATAAAGGTGTTTTGTTGATGATTGCCTGGCAAAATACCTTCATTTACCGAAGTAATAATGACGTTTTCAAAATCTAATACCCGCGTTTCTAACACTCCCATTAATTGTAATCCTTGCAACGGTTCTCCTTGAAAAGACAAACTTTCCGACTGTATTAATTGCCTAAAAAACTGATGTAAGGTTTTTAAATCTTGTACATATCCGAATTCATGGTGTAGGTTTTGCAGTTGAGTGAAGGCTGTATAAAAACGGAATAGGTATTCTTTTTCTAAGGCATTTGCATGCTCTTTAAGCAAGTTTATCAACTCAATAATTCTGTTTACAAACTCATGAATTGATACAAACGGATTGAAAATAGGGCTTATTTTTTCTTTAATCTCTTTATCGAGTGCCGTGAGGTAAACATCAATTTTTTTCTGACTGATAAAGGTATTGTTTTCTTTGGCAATGGCTTCTGAAAGTGTGTCTGCAAGATTCGTATGCTCCTCTACTTGTAATACTCGGTATATCGAAGCGTCTTTTACTAGCCGAACGACGTCTTTATGGTAAAAAAAGTTGTCTTCTTTTTTTCTAGCTTTTCTTGATTGATGAATAACTGAAAAATAGCAGCGATTAAACTTGTGGTGGGAACATCTCTTAACGGATATCCCATGGTAATATTAATAGCGTCTACACTTTTAGGTAACGAGTTTAGGGTAACAGGCAACAGGGTTTCATCTGCCAAAACCAAGGCTGTATTTTGATAATTAGGTAGTTTTTCTAAAATTTCTCCTGCATATTTTAGCTGTGTTATGTTTTTAGAAGCGCCTATGACTTCGATATGTTTTTTTTCTGAAAAGTACTCTTTAATTGTTTGAATTGGCTGCTGTTGGTAGTATTTCCATCGGGTTGTATACTTTCTTAAAAAGCTTCCTGCTTGGTGTTTACTTTCATAAAATGTTCGGTCAATATCCCAATAGGCTGCTGCATTTCCGTTTAATAAAAATGTTTCAAACAGTAATTCTTCTGCAGCATTTAAGGCATTAAAGCCTATAAAAAAATAGTTTTTTTGCTGATTTTTAGTAATATAATCTGCTACTTTTTTGGTTGCCTCTCGGTATAAAACTCCTTGATATCCGATATTATTTTCGACTAAAAACTGATAAAAGGCATCGTAGTAATTGTTCAATTTTTCCATAAAAGAAAAATGATCTTTCATCAGTTCTGTTTCTTTGAATTCTCCTTTTACCGACCATTTACGCAACCGGTGGATGTCTCGTAAATACACAAAAATATCTTTTGTGTTAATTAAATGCTGGTCTATTTCATTAAAATCTTGCAACAGGGTAAATGCCCATGACGAAAACACATCGAATGTATCTGGATTTTCTTCTTGCTCTTTGTAAATAGTATAAAAATGGAAAAGGAGTTGCACCGCATCGATCTTTTTCATTTCAGCGATTCCTTCAACAAAATCACCAATATTGACAATCTCTGGTAAAAATCCTGACGAAATTTTATGCTTAAAGGTTTCTTTTACAAAAACGCCTGCTCTCTGAGAGGGCAATACAAACACCACATTTTCAAATGACTTGGTATGTTGTAAAATAGTATCTAACGTTTCTGAAATAAAAGATTGCATGTTGTAAGTAATAGGTTTTAGGTACTAGGTAAAAGGGTGTTTGCTTTTTATCTTTTGTTCTTTAACCTAACCCGAAAGTACGATTTTTATCCTATTTTTGATACTACAAACAGTATAATTCATGAACACTACCAATACTTTAAAAGTAGCTTTGATACAATCGGATTTGGTTTGGGAGAATCCGACAGCAAACAGAAAACAATTTGAAGAAAAAATCAATGCTTTATCAGAGGATATTGATGTAGTTGTATTGCCCGAAATGTTTACTACGGGTTTCACCATGAATGCTGCTGCCGTTGCTGAAACCATGGAAGGTGAAACGGTACAATGGCTTCAAAACCTAGCGCAAAAAAAGGGACTGCGATTACTGGAAGTATTATCATTCGTGAAAACAATCACTTTTACAATCGTTTGTTGTTTGTGCATCCTTCAGGAAAAATTAATTCGTATGATAAAAAGCATACGTTTACCCTAGCAGGCGAGCATGAGGTGTTTTCTTCGGGAACTGATAGAATTATGGTTGATTATAAAGGCTGGAAAATTTGTCCGCTTATTTGTTATGATTTGCGTTTTCCTGTATGGGCTAGAAATACCGAAAATTACGATGTGTTACTCTACGTAGCGAGTTGGCCAAAACCTCGTATTGAAGCTTGGGACAGCTTATTAAAAGCTCGTGCTATTGAAAATATGAGTTATGCAATAGGCGTAAATAGAGTGGGGTTTGATGCCAACAACTATGAATATACGGGTAATACCGTTTGTTACGACACTTTAGGAAATTGTTTGGCTAAAAGTGATAGTGGTAATACAGCGACACTTATTGTTACCTTAGATAAAGAACAACAGCAGTCTTTACGCACTAAGTTTTCCTTTTTAGCAGATAGAGATCGTTTTGAGTTCGTGTAGAATTGAATAGGTGAAGTGATCATAAAAAAAGCATTAAGAGACTAATTTCTTAATGCTTTTTTTAATCTTCTAACCAACCTTCGGTTGGTCTATAAAATATAGTCGGTATTGATAAAATTACTTTTTTTACTATCTAACAATTCTTGTAAAATTTCGTTGTTATAGCTGTTGTCTTTTGCGGCTACAAAAGTTCGTATTGAGAATGAGCGTAGCGCATCGTGTATACTTAACGTTCCTACTGCAGAGTCTTTTCTACCTGTGAACGGAAACACATCTGGTCCTCGTTGGCACAAGCTGTTTAGATTAACTCTACACACCAAATTTACTAATACATCGATAAGTGGTGCTACCGTATGAATGTCTTTTCCAAAGAGGCTCACTTGTTGCCCGTAATCAGAAGCCGCCATATCGTCTAACGGTTCTTGTATGTCTTTAAACGTCATAATAGGTACTACTGGACCAAATTGCTCTTCATGGTACACACGCATATTTTTATTTACTGGAAAAAGTACTGCCGGAAAAATATAGTTTTCGGTTCTTTCTCCTCCTTTTTCATTAATAATGTTTGCCCCTTTAGCTTGTGCATCATCAATCAGTCCTTGTATATACGCTGGTTTGTCAGGTTCTGGTAAGGGTGTTAAAAAGGCATTTTCATCCCATGGGTTTCCAAAAGGCAGGGCATCTACTTTAGCACTAAACTTTTTGTTGAATTCTTCTGCTATCGATTCGTGCACATACATAATTTTTAAGGCAGTACATCGCTGTCCGTTGAATGATAGCGACCCTAAAACGCATTCTGAAACCGCTAAATCTATGTTCGCATCTGGTAAAATAATAGCCGGATTTTTGGCTTCCAATCCTAATATTAATCGGAGTTTATTTTTACTTGGATGTAAATCTTGCAACGCTATCGCCGATTTACTGTTTCCTATTAAAGAAAGTACGGTTACCAATCCTGATTTCATGATCGGTGCTGCTACAGCTCTTCCTCTTCCGTATAAAATATTGATAACTCCCTTCGGAAAGGCTGCATGAAAGGCTTTTAATAATGGAGACAGTAGCAGAACACCAAACTTTGCAGGTTTAAACACTACGGTATTTCCCATAATTAACGCTGGAATTAACAGGGCAAACGTTTCGTTTAACGGATAGTTATAAGGACCTAAACATAGTACAACGCCTAAAGGGCTGCGTTTAATCATGGCATTGATGCCTTGTACTTTGGTAAAGCGTGCTCCTTCATGGTTAAGCACTTTATATTCTTCTATTGTATCATAAATATATTCTACCGTTCTGTCAAACTCTTTTTCACTGTCGGCTTTATTTTTTCCAATTTCCCACATTAAGAGTTTTACCACTTCGCTTCTGGTTTCCTTCATTTGCTGTACAAAGTTTTCCATACATTTAATACGGTCTTGCACTTTCATGGTTGGCCACACTCCCTGTCCATTGTTAAAAGCATTGTGAGAAGAGTTAATCGCTTCTAGGGCTTCTTTTTCTCCCATGCTTGGAATAGATCCTAAGACGGTAGGCGCATACTCTGGCGT
This sequence comes from Tenacibaculum tangerinum, assembly GCF_029853675.1. Classification (NCBI taxonomy): domain Bacteria; kingdom Pseudomonadati; phylum Bacteroidota; class Flavobacteriia; order Flavobacteriales; family Flavobacteriaceae; genus Tenacibaculum; species Tenacibaculum tangerinum. Next base: position 2,415,066 of record NZ_CP122539.1, read on the forward strand.
GCTTGAAATGGTTGAAATAACTTCTGTAGTCGCTCCTTTCCATGTTTTTAATATTCCATCAATTAAATATTCTCTTTGATGTATTGGCTCACCTAATTGTGCGCTTTTTGGAATCTCACTCATAAGTATTTGTATTTTGTTTACTGTTTTATGTATATCATTTACGTCGCTTCAACTTCGCTCAGTACTCGTTTAATGACGCTCCCTGAAACCTTTACGCAGGAATCATCCATTTAAAATTGAACTTGGTATCGGGTATTACCATTCGTTCGGTAATTCGGTACATTCTTTCTGGTAATTTCAGTAAGAAATCACGTGCTTTTTCGGCTTCTGGTGTTAAATTGGTAATCTTATCAATTTCCCAAGTTTCATTTAATTTTTTCAAAATATCTACATAGTCAAAGCCTGTATATACCCCTATTCTTTGAGCTACCGTTGAGAAGTCGTTAAACAAGCTTCCTTTAGTACCGAATGATTCTCTTAAATGCATGGCAGGCATAATTATTTTGTGTTTCATCATGTATTGAAATGCCAACATCATTTCACTAGGATCTATTTTAAAAATTTCTTTTACAAACTCGGTATATGCTAAGTGATGACGCATTTCGTCTCCTGCAATAATACGAGACATTTTTGCCAAAGCTTTATGTCCTTTTTTCTTCGCTATTTTTGCCACATTCAAATGCGAAATATAGGTTGCTAGCTCTTGAAAACTGGTATATACAAAGTTTTTATAGGGGTCGGTAGCCGTACCAATATCAAATCCGTCAGCAATTAAATGTTGGGTAGATATTTCTACCTCACGCATGTTTACTCTTCCTGAAAGATATAAGTATTTATTTAATACATCTCCGTGACGATTTTCTTCAGCAGTCCAAGCGCGAATCCATTTTGCCCAGCCATTGTCTGGTTTCTGCTTTATTCCCTCCAAATCTAATAACCAAGATTCGTAAGTTGGCAGTGCTTCTTCTGTAATGGTATCTCCTACTAGAACCACCCAAAAATCATCATCGAGTTCTTTAGAAAGTTCTTGAATTTCTTGTACTTCGTCTATAAAAGAATCTTGTTGGGAGTTGGGTAAAAAGTCGGTTGGTTGCCAAATTTTTTCGATGGGAACTAAGAATTTGTCTACAAAACTGTCAATGTTTTTTTCCAGCGTTTGCATTACTTCCTTTCTAATGTTTTGTATTGACATAATTTAAGGGTTTCTAATTTATTGTTGTTTGTTTGTTTTTGTTTAATATATGGCAGATTTTACAGCTGCTTCTGTTTTAGCGACTAGCTCATCAAATGGTAAACTATTAACTTTTATTGGCTGATGAGTCGTAATTTTTATCGGACTTCCAAGTCCTAACGGGAATTTTCCGTATTTGAATACTTTCCAAGAGTTGTTAATTGACAAAGGTACTACATATCCTTCAGGATTGTACTTCGCAATCATTTTAAGTCCGTTTACAGAAAATGATTTCGGTTTTCCTGTTCTGCTTCTTGTTCCTTCTGGAAAAATAGCTGCTGACCATTTATTTTTGTTGATTCTCTTGGCAAACTTTGCTAGTTCAGACAGGGCTTGTTTCGCATCTTTTCTATCAATTAAAGCTGCGCCGCCGTGTTTCAAATTGAATGATATGCTTGGAATTCCTTTTCCTAATTCTTTTTTAGATACAAACTTGGGGTTGTGTTTTCTAAAATACCAAATAATGGGTGGTATATCGAAGGTACTTTGATGGTTTGCTACGAAAATTAGTGTTGTGTTTTCTGGTAAGTGATGTTTATTTTCAACTTGAACTCGAATTCCTAAAATTAATAATGATTTTATAAGAAACCAATTCATGATATTGACTACTTTTTGATGCCCTTTTTGACCAAAAAGGTGTAATCCTAACCATTGTAGTGGATGAAAAATTAATAATAAAGAAAAAAACACCAATGCAAAGATTGATGAAAGTATATAACTTAAAGCCTTCATTCTATTTAGTTGTTTTGTTTTTTGCTCAGTATTTTAAATACGTCGAAATCGGTGTACGTAATACGGATTTCGGTATAAATTTTTTAACTGGATAAAAATAGAAAATCCCGCAGAAGCGGGACTATTATTTTATTTTAAAACCAAGTACTCCAAGGAATTCTTGTCAGAATTAGTACTAATGCTAGTCCGTAAAAAATGGCAAATGTTTTAAACTTCGCTTCACTTTTTACTTGTTTTTTATGTTTTGACCATCCTATGGTTATTAATACAATCGCAATAATCATGGTTAATGGATGCTCTAAGGCTAACAAACGAGTCATTGGCTCGCTCATAACTTCACTCCCATTTGTTTTTAAGGATTTGTACCAAGGTGACATAAAATACCATCCTAAACCGATTAATAACTGAATATGAGCCGTAATTAAGGTAAACAACCCTAAGCGGAATTCTTTGTGTGTAAATTCTTTTTTCTGAGTTAATCCTATTATTGCATTTACTACAGTATAAATTAATACAGCCAATACGATATATGCCCAATAAGAGTGCAACGTTTTCATCATGATTTTATACATTTTTTAATTCGTGTAAAAATACTGAATTTTCTGTATAAAAAAACCACCTCGTTTGAGGTGGTTTTGAGTTTATTTATAACTGTGATACTAGAAATTATATCTTAAAGAGAAATTCCAAGTTCTTCCGAAACCAAAGAAAACTTTATTATCAGTATTAATTCCTCTATGAGTATCATCTCCAGGCTCAACAGCATAGTTAGTTGCTGATTCTGCAATATACTCTTCATTCCAAAGGTTGTTAACATTTAATCTGAAATTTAAAGTTTGTCCTTTTTCTTTATCAAGATTTAATTTATAAGAGAAACCTAAATCTGTTAAACTATATCCTGGTAATCTAATTGCTGGATTTAATTCTGTTACATCAGAATCATCTAAATCATCTTCAATTACCAATGCAGAATATAGTCTATCAACAAATCTTTGATTTAGATCAAACTTTACATTTTTCCAAGGCTTAATTTCAAAACCTAATCTAGCTGTAGTTTGAGGTGAATCACCAACTCTAACATTATTTACATCCAAGTCGATAGGATTACCTATTTGATTTTGATCTTGATCAAAAGCAGTACCTGTAATATTATCTTGATAAGTCCAATCTCCATAAGAGAACATACCTAATAACCTCACGTCTTCAGTAACATCATAAGTAAAATCTAATTCAGCACCCATGTGTAATTGAGTAATTCCATTTAATTGCGCGGTACCTTCTTCTGAATCAGTTTCATAACCAATTCTTACAAAACGATCTCTCCACTCTGTTCTATATAAGTTAACATTAGCACTGAAACGACTCGTTCTATATCCGTAACCTAATTCTACACCTACAACTTTTTCGTTTACAACATCTTCGTTAACATCATTTACAAAGTTTAAGAATACAGCATCGAAGAAAGGTTGTTTAGAATAATAACCACCGTTAGCAAAAACATTATGATTTTCGTCAATATTCCAGTTGATTCCTCCTTTAATATTTCCTCCTAATATATTCTGCCAATCAGTCTCTTGTTCTGGATCTGAATCTAAATAATTAAAGTAATCAATTCTCTTAAACCCTTGGTTTGATAAAGCTCCTTGAATAAATGCAGAAATAGCATCATTCTTATATTCTAATTGGGTAAAAGCTCCTAACCAACGAACCTTACCATCATTGTGATAGTTTATTTTTTCTTCATCATCAGTACTCTTAAACACATTCCATAAGCTTGATAGATCAGAAGAGTACTCTGTAGTTAATACGTTAAATGGTTGGTTTACATTATCATTATCACGATAACCATCTGCACCTAATAAATTATCAATTCTTCTGTAGTGTATCCCAGTATAAGAACGTAAGTCAATACCAAAATCTAATGTTAAATTTTCATTTAACTCTGTATTAAAATTAGATAATAAACCGTACCAATTATGAGAGTTAACAGATGCTCTTCTGATAAATCCATTTCTTCTTTCTACACCGTCTAATCTATCAGCAGGATCTTGCCATGGTCTTGGTGGTCCGCTATATAGTCCATCATCATTAACTATAAATGTTCCAGTCTGAAAATCAGGTACGTTTGTGTATGAATAACCACTACTAAAGTTTCCTCCTTGTCCAGAGTTAGCTGCTACGATTTGATCATATTCTACTAAACCATTAGCAGGGTCTCTAAATCTACTTGAACTAGCAAAATTTCCTCCTAAACGCCCTATATCACCTGTTCCACCACCACGTCCGAAAGAGACATAAGCAGAAGTTGTTAATGTAGAGTTTTCATTAATATCCCAATTCCAATTTAATGAAGTAACAGGCTTATGATAAAAATTTCTTCTCCAACCAAACTCTTCACCATTAAGAGTTCCATCATTATAATTATACTTTGTTCCATATTTTAAGTAATCACCTAAAGTAGCCATATTGAAAAAACTACCTGTTCTTTGGTTGTGGACTTGAGGTGCACCTGTTAACATAAATTGTAAATCATGATCTTCATTTATTTCCCAACCTAGACCAACAAAATAATTATATGCCTCAAACTCTGTTCCATTAACATAACCATCTCCTGCAGTTCTGCTAAAAAGGAATGTCGCTGCGAAACCATTTTCGTTTTTCCCTGTAGAATAGGTTGCTAAAGTTTTTAAATAATTATCGTTACCAAAAGAAACTAAGGCAGATCCACCTTCTTTCTTATCAGTAGATTTTGTAATAATATTAATTGTACCACCTACTGAAGAAATGGCTAATTTAGAAGACCCTAAACCTCTTTGTACTTGCATTGCAGTAGTAACGTCTGATAAACCAGCCCAGTTTGACCAATAAACCTGACCATTTTCCATGTCATTCACTGGAACTCCATTAATTAACACAGCTGTGTTTCTCTGATCAAAACCACGAATATTGATACGAGCATCTCCAAATCCACCTCCAGATTTTGTTGCGTATACAGAAGGCGTATTGTTTAATAACTCAGGAAACTCTTGTGAGCCTAATTTCTCTTGGATTTCGGCAGCTTTAATGGTAGAGACCGCCACAGGAGTTTGTCTGTCTTTGGCAACATCAATTAAACCTTTTATTACTACTTCTCCTAACACGTTAGAAGGCTCTAATTGAACAGTACCCAAATCAGAAGCTCCAGAAAAAGAAACTTGTTTGTTCGAGTATCCTACAAAAGATACTACTACAACTCCAGATTCAGTACTGGCGTTTAGCATAAATTTACCATCAAAATCAGTCGCCGCACCGTTGCTAGTCCCTTTTACTACCACGTTCGCTCCTGGTAATGGCTCTCCCATTTCGTCAACCACTTTACCCGTAAGTTTTGTTTGACCTAAAACTGTAGCCGCTGCAAAGAACAAAGCTACTAGTAATACATTTTTAAATGTTTTCATTTTTTAATCTAATTGTTATTAAATGCAGGTGCAAATATCCTGCTTTTACCTATGGCTAATATTAAATTAATGTTAAGTTTTAACAAAAAATTAAGACACAACAATTTAATAAAAACATGGTTAACTACTTAATGTCAGTAGATTATGTTTCAACATAGTTGTTAACAAAAACTAGCCAAAAGTTAAAGTATTTAAAACAGGTGTCGTTAATGAAAAATTATTCGTTGTCAAGATTTTTTTGTGCTAATTCTTTTCCTAATTCTACCCCAAACTGATCATACGAGTAGATGTTCCAAATAACTCCTTGCGTAAATATTTTGTGTTCATAAACGGCAATGAGCATTCCTAAGGTAAAAGGCGTTAATTTGTCGAATAAAATAGCGTTGCTAGGACGATTTCCTTCAAAGACTTTGTAGGGCAATAGAGTTGCCACTTTATCTAATTGATTGTTAATTTTTAAATCTAGGTGTACTGCTTCTTTTGTTTTTCCGAAAGCCAAAGCTTCTATCTGAGCTTTGTAATTTGCCATTAATTTTTTGTGGTGGTCTTCTAGCTTGTATAAAGAGTTTTTAAATCCGATAAAATCTGCAGGAATTAATTTGGTGCCATGGTGTATTAATTGCATGAATGCGTGTTGCATATTGGTACCAGTGCTTCCCCAAACTATCGTTCCTGTTTGGTAAGTAACCTCATTTCCATTTCTGTCTACATTTTTTCCGTTACTTTCCATAATGGCTTGTTGTAAATACGCTGGAAAGTTCGCCAAATACTGACTGTAAGGCAGTATGGCTTCTGTTTCTGCTTTGAAAAAATTATTGTACCAAACACTAATCAAGGCAAGTATTACTGGAATATTTTGGTCGAATTCTGCAGTTTTAAAATGAGTATCCATTTTTTCTGCTCCTTTCAATAATTCTTTAAAATTATCAAAACCTAAAGCTAAACATATTGATAGTCCGACTGTTGACCAAAGTGAAAATCGACCACCTACCCAATCCCACATAGGAAACACATTTTTTTTGTCAATTCCAAAATTGTCAACTGCATTTAGGTTTGTTGATACGGCTACGAAGTGTTTGGCTACATCAAAAACTGTAGCAGATTTTAAAAACCAATCTCGAATCGTATTGGCATTGCTCAATGTTTCTTGTGTTGTAAAGGTTTTAGATACGATAACAAATAGGGTAGTTTCTGGGTTTATTTTTTTTAACACCTCAGCAACATGGTCTCCATCAACATTAGAAACAAAATGGGTGTTTAGTTTATTTTTGTAAAACTGAAGTGCTTCTACCACCATATTGGGCCCTAGGTCTGAACCGCCGATACCAATGTTCACAACATCTGTAATCGATTTGCCTGTATAGCCTTTCCACTTTCCAGAATTTACCTTATTGCTAAAGGTTTTCATTTTTCGTAAAGCTGTTTTAATTTTAGGCTTTACATCTTTTCCATCTACAAAAACAGGGGTATCTGAGCTATCTCTCAGGGCTGTATGCAATACGGCTCTATTTTCAGTTACATTGATTTTATCTCCTGAAAAATATTTTTCAATCGCATCTTTTAAATTTACTTCTTCTGCTAAAGAGTGTAATAAATCTATCGTTTCTTGAGTGATTCTGTTTTTTGAGTAGTCAACAGATAATTCATCTAGGTTAATAGAGAATTTATCTGCTCTGTCTTTATCTGCACGGAACAGTTCTTTTAACTCATACTCTTTTGCTTCATTGAAATGCTTTACTAGCTTTTCCCAAGCTTTGGTTTCTGTTGGATTTATATTTTGAAGTGGCATAATTAATTCGTGGCTAAGATTTCTTTTTGTTTAAATGAGAGTGGTTCTGGTTGTGGCAACTGTATGCCGTCTAATTGTCTTTTTAATGGTTGTATATACTCTAAATATGTTGGTTTTATTTTGGGGTCTAAAGGTTCTGCTGAAGGTAGTTTTTCACGAAATGGATCAACCTGTTTTCCAAACTTCCAAAAACGGTAACAAACATGTGGTCCGCTAGTATTTCCTGTCATTCCTACCCATCCGATAACATCTCCTTGTTTTACATAATCTCCTACTCGAACCTTACGTCTTTTCATATGCAGGTATTGCGTTGTGTAAGTAGCGTTGTGCTTTATCTTTACATAATTTCCGTTTCCTCCTTTTCTTGCCGATTCTATTACGGTACCGTTTGCTGTAGACATAATTTCGGTGCCATATCTTGCGGCAAAATCGGTTCCTTTATGTGGTCTTACTCTATTACCGTATAATTTTATACGCCTTCTTAAGTTGTAACGAGACGATATTCTGTATTGAAATTTTATGGGTGATTTTAAAAATGCTCTTCGAAGCATGTTTCCTTTTTCATCGTAATATTCAGGAATTTTTTTTATTGAATCGCCTACAAATCTATAAGCATATAAATCTTCTCCATTGTGGTTAAAAACAGCTGCTTTTATCTTACCATATCCTACAAAGGTTGTGTCGTTGATATATTTTTCTTCAAAAATCAGCTTAAAAGTATCTCCTTTTTGCAAGCGATAAAAATCTAACGTCCAAGCATAAATATCTGCCACGGTATTGGTAAGTGTTGGTCGTAACCTAAGACTATCCATAGTTACAGATAGGTTAGCGTTAATCTCACCTGCTATTTCCCTTTCAACAATCTTTATTTTTTGTCTATGTTTATATGCAGAAATTATAGAGTCTTTAAAATCAATAATTGTAGCTTCGACCTTGTTGTGTTTATATATAAAAACTTGTGCTTGCTCTAAGGTGTCTTTTGATGCTAAAATGGTGTATGCTCTACCCGAGCGAACTCTTCTTACATCAAACGTATCTTTTATCTTGGTGGCTATTTCGTTAATCTTTGGATACATAACGTGGTGCCTATCCATAATAACTCCAAAACTTTCTCCACTCTTAATGGTGTCGTTAATTACCTTGTAGTTATCTAAATTAAATCCGTATGCTATAACTGGCTCTGGTTCTTCAATTGTAACTGGTTCTTGCACTACGACTTTCTTTTCTTCTTTACACGAAAAGAAAAACCATAAAATAATAAATGTAAGAATGAATTTTTTCAAAAAAAGCTGTTTTAAGTTTAATTTTGCTCGCAAAAATACAAATAAATAGTTTTTTTTCTTGTACTTTAACAATTCTTAAACAGCCTTTTACTTTTAGTCTACTATCACCTCAAAAGGATTTGCCAACTCTTTGTAGCCATCTAGTTCGGCTCGTAGCGAACCCACTGCTAGTGAAGCTCTCATTTTAATTGGTATTTTATTATCGTCTGCTGAAATCCATATCGTAACACTTTCTTGGGCTTTGAATACTCTACCTGCTTGCACCAAGGGTCTGAATTTTTGTGTTTTTACTTTTCCAAACTTTGTTTTTAAAATTTCGTATCCTAAAAATCGTAGTTTGAAGGGGTAGCTTTTGTTATCGAAAAACATATCTAATTGAATTTCTTCTCCTTTTTTCATGTTTTTAGTATCATGACTTCTTAAGAAATAAAATGTAGAAATCATATCTTGTGGAGATTTTACCGAAATTAGGGTGTCTTTTTGTTTAAGAAAGTCTTGAACAAACGCTGTATTTTTTTCATGATCGAAAGTTATTTGGCGATTTTTCTTATGCCCACCTTCGTCTATTTTTCTCTTAAACAAATACGGTTCTACTTTGTCTATTCCAAAATAACTTTCATACCTATCGTCAACTTTAAAAAACCAGCTTATAACTCCTGTTGTTTTTCCTGTTCCTACTGCATGTAATACTTTTTTATTGCCTAATTTTTTTTCTTTGAGCTCTAAAACAGCGGTTCCTGCTTTTAAAAACCCACTGTAACTCATGTTAAATCGTAACCATTCTCCAGCTTTGTAGGCTGTGGTATTCGTTTGTGCAAAAAAAGTTTGTACAGTGATTAATAATATAAAAAATAAATATTCTCTTCTCATAATATTCAAACTTATAAAAATTGATTGACAATTACCGTTCCAAAATTAAAAAAGCTGTTTAACAGTTCATTAAACAGCTTTTAGTTTATGGTTCTATGGAATTAAAAAGTTCCCCAGTTTTTTAATTCTTCTTCACTCCATAAGTACGGAAAGAAAATTCTTCTTTGGTATTTTGGATGTAAATATTTTCTCCAGTTACTTCCTCCTGTGGCTTCTAAATCTCCATCGCTTCCTCCTAAATATTTCCCTGCTGCATTGTAATGAGCCATCACCCATTTTACGTTTACGGTATAATCGTAGTGGCGCATCGCCTTGATTAGTTGTTCGTTTTCTTGAATTTCTTTAGGTAATTGTTTGAATTTTTTAGAGAGGTTGCAGTCATTATAATCTTCCATAAAGTCAATAAAATCGCCCATGTATTTTTTTTCAAATAACTTTAAAAGTGTTGTTTTTTGACCTGTGGTATAGTTTTTCCCTGCTGCTTGCCAATATAAATGGTCGTAGGCATTTCTAAACGATGAGTTTCTATCGATAGTATCTCGGTAACGAGCGTCTATTAAGTTAATTAAATCGGTAGAAGCGAATTCAATTTTTCGATATTGGGCACTTTGAAAACCACTTGCGGGTGTTAAGGTGTTTCTAAATTTTAGATATTGTTCTACATCCATTCCGTCTCCCATTACCGTAAATGAACTACACAACATATCGAAATAGCGACTGATACGCATGAGGTGTTTTGAGAATTTTTCTGCTGTTATTTCAGAGGGTTTGGCTACTTGCTCAATTTCCCATAATATCATTTTAAACAACAACTCGTTTACTTGATGATACATAATAAATACCATTTCGTCTGGCAAGGTTGTTCTGGGTATTTGAAGTCCTAAAAGCGCATCGGTTTGTATATAATCCCAATAGGTTATGGGCTCGCTCCAAAGCAATCCTTCAAGCATTGCTTCAACAGGAACTCCTAGCTTGTCGTATTTTTCTTCTATTGCTTTTAATATTTCCTCTTTACTCATGTTGTTGTTTGTTTTATAAAAAAGAAAACAGACAGCAAAACCACCTGTTTTCTTTTCTCTTTTTTCTATAATTCTAGTTACAATGTTCCTCGTAATTGTTGTTCTCTTTCAATTGACTCGAACAATGCTTTGAAGTTTCCTGCTCCAAATCCGCGAGCTCCCATTCGCTGAATAATCTCGAAGAATAATGTTGGACGATCTTCTACTGGTTTGGTAAATATTTGTAGTAAGTATCCTTCTTCATCTGCATCGACTAAAATTGACAGTTCTTGTAGTTTCGAAATATCTTCTTTCATAATTTCCATGTGCTCGCCCAAACGTTCAGGAATCATGTCGTAGTACGATTGTGGTGGTGGTGGTAAAAACTCTACTCCATTTGCTTTTAATTGCGCTACTGTTTTGATGATATCGTCGGTAGCTACAGCAATATGTTGTACTCCTTCGCCTTCATAAAAATCTAAGTATTCTTCAATTTGTGAGCGCTTGGCTGCTTTAGCAGGTTCGTTGATTGGGAATTTGATACGTCCGTTACCGTTGCTCATCACTTTACTCATTAGTGCTGAGTATTCTGTGTGAATTTGTTTGTCGTCAAACGATAAAAAGTTAACGAATCCCATTACATCTTCGTACCATTGTACCCATTTGTTCATTTGACCCCAACCTACATTACCTACCATGTGGTCGATGTATTTTAGTCCTGCTGATGGTGGGTTGTAATCTGATTTCCATTCTTGAAAACCTGGTAAGAACACTCCGTTATAGTTTTTGCGTTCTACAAACACGTGTACGGTTTCTCCGTAGGTATAAATTCCTGCACGAACCACTTCGCCATGCTCATCTTTTTCCAATGTAGGTTCCATATATGATTTGGCTCCTCTACCAGTGGTTTCTTTCCATGCTGCACGGGCATCTTCTACCCAAAGTGCGACTACTTTTACACCATCACCATGTTTTACAATATGCTCGTTTATGGGTGATGTACTGTTTAATGGAGTAGTTAATACTAGTTTGATTTTATCTTGTTTTAACACATAGCTTACCTCATCTTTTGACCCTGTTTCAAGTCCTTTATAGGCATACGACTGAAAACCGAAAGCTGTTTTATAAAAATGGGCTGCTTGTTTGGCATTTCCTACATAAAACTCTACATAATCTGTTCCTAAGAGTGGTAAGAAGTCTTGGGCTCCTTCAAATATTTTTTCTAAACCGTAGTTTACTGATTTTATTTCTTTTGACATTTCTGTTCTTTTTTAGAGACGAGAAAAGAGAAACGAGAAACAAGACATTTAGAGTTTATTTTGAAACCCCATTGTCATTTTTTGAAACTCTGCTACCTTTTCTTCAATCAATGTTAATTCTTGTTGTGTTATATAATTTCTTTTACATGCTATAATCATTTGCGTTTCTAATTCAAATGATGAGCCTAGAGCGATATCAATAAAATGAGAAAAAGATTTATCTGTTCTTGAAGAACCTTCAGCTATATTACTAGGTATTGAAACTGAACATCTATTTATTTGAGAAACTAATCCAAATTTTTCTTCCTTTGGAAATTTATCTATTAATTTAAAAACATCTTCAACTATTTCAATACCAATATTCCATATTTTAAGGTTTTTATAGTTATGTCTTTTCATAACGTGAGAATTAGTCTCTTTTCTTTCCTCTTTTTTCTCTATTCTAAAATTACTCAAGCCACGATTTATAATAATCTTCATCGGCTATTTTCATCGCTTCTTCGGTTACCTTTAACGGTTTAAAAGTATCTACCATTACTGCTAGTTCTTCCGTTAGCTTTTCTCCGATGCTTCTTTCTGTAGCTCCTGGATGTGGTCCGTGAGGAATTCCTGCTGGATGCAATGAAATATGCCCTGCGTCGATATCGTTTCTACTCATAAAATCTCCGTCTACATAGTACAATACTTCATCAGAATCAATATTACTATGATTATAGGGTGCTGGTATCGCTTCTGGGTGATAATCATACAAACGAGGTACGAAGCTACAAATTACAAAGGTGTCTGTTTCGAATGTTTGATGTACTGGTGGCGGTTGATGTATACGACCTGTTATGGGTTCAAAATCGTGAATTGAAAAAGCATACGGATAGTTATACCCATCGTAACCAACTACATCGAAAGGATGTGTTGCATATACCATTTCAATAATTTCATTTTGTTTTTTTAATTTGATAACAAAATCGCCTTTTTCATTATGTGTTTCTAGCTCTTCTGGTCGGCGAATATCTCGTTCACAAAACGGTGAGTGTTCTAATAATTGACCAAACCAATTGCGATATCTTTTTGGCGTGTATACTGGGCTATACGATTCTACAATAAACAACCGGTTATCTTCTGTATCGAAGTCTAATTTGTAAATGATTCCGCGAGGTATGACCAAATAATCTCCATATTTAAAGTCTAAATTACCCAACATGGTACGTAATTTTCCTGTTCCTTTATGAATGAAAATCACCTCATCTGCGTCGGAATTTTTGTAAAAATAGTCTGTAGTCGATTCTTTTGGGGCAGATAGTATGATATTACAATCTGAATTGGTAAGTACTACCTTTCTACTTTCTAAGTAATCGTTTTCTGGCGGTACTTGAAATCCTCTGAATCGGTATGATTGAATATTATTTTCTTTGGCTATTTTAGGAGCAACTGAATATTGCTTGCGAATTTCTTTGACCATCGTGGGCCTGTATTCGTGGTAACTATTGGTAGACATTCCGTCAAAACCAATGGTACCAAATAATTGTTCGTAATATAAGCTTCCGTCTTCTTTACGAAACTGGATATGTCGTTTATGTGGAATATTTCCAAGTTTATGATAAAAAGGCATTTTTTTAATTTTTAAATGAATTAATGTAACAATGTAACAATAGGTAATTTGATACATTGGCGTATGTTGACAAACTGTTACATTAAAACACTTACTCAGGGTTGCGCTTTATCATAAATTTTAAATGAGATAAAAGATCTAACCAATACATTTCTAGCGCTTTAGTTGTTGCCCTACAAATATACAGAAAAGTGTTGTTTTATATTAACTTTCGGGTGCTAATTCTACCTCCAAGCCTTCTAAATCGGGTGTCATTTGTATTTGACATCCTAACCTGCTATTGTCTTCTACATAAAATGCTTCTGCTAGCATTGCTTCTTCATCGTCTCCTTTTTCTGGTAATTCATGGTCTGATTTAACATAGCATTGGCATGATGCACACATAGCCATTCCACCACAAATACCAATAGTTCCTTCTGGGGCTAATTCGTATGAACGAACTACTTCCATTAAGTTCATTGCCATATCTGTTGGTGCTTGTACTTCGTGTGTTACTCCGTCACGGTCGGTAATTTTTATGGTAATATCTTGATTCATATTTTTTAGTTGTTAGGTATTTGGTGTTGGGTATTAGGAAGTTTTTTTAAGTCGTTTTATTGTAAAACTTAAGCCTTTCTACCTTCGACTCTTTACTCTTTAACTTTTTCCTCAAAGTTTTTGCTCTTTTATCTTCCCCATCGTGCGACCATCCTGGGGCGTTAAATATGTAGTTGAGTTTATCACTCCACCTATCGGCTCTTTTTACGTCTTTCCAAATAGCGGCGTATTCATGGGTAGCCACCTTAAGAGGGTTATACGTTTCAATATTAACCGTTAACCCGTATATAGGTTTCTCTATTTCTTTTAATTCTTTGGAAAAGGTGCCAAATAAACGATCCCAAATAATGAGAATTCCTGCATGGTTACAATCTAAGTATCGAATATTAGAGGCGTGGTGCACTCGGTGATGCGAGGGTGTATTGAAAATGAATTCGATAGGTTTTGGTAGTTTATTAATCAATTCGGTATGTATAAAAAACTGATAAATTAAACTGATGCCCATCATGGTAAATAACATTAAGGGGTCGAATCCTAATAACGGAATCCACATCCAAAATAAAAATTTATGAATACGTTCTCCTACTCCTTGACGCAGTGCGGTTCCTAAATTCATATATACTGAAGAATGGTGCGGTACATGTCCTGCCCAAAACAGACGAACTTCATGGTTAGCGCGGTGAAACCAGTAATAGGCAAAATCATCGGCGAGGAATAACAACATCCATGCCCACCATTGACGTTGTACAATATCTTTTAAGGGGCTTACTTCATACAGATAGAAAAAAGCAATAAAAGCGAGTACTTTGGGAATGAATTCAACCATTGCCGAAAATACCATCATTAATAAGGATACACGGGTATCTTTACTGTTGTATTTTTCTTTCGCAATTCGGTATTCTATCCAAATAGAAATAAAAAAAACAGGTAAGGCAAAGTACAATAGCTTGTCTTCTGATAACTGCTGTATGTATTGGGTTAGCGTCACTATTTCTATTTACTATGGTACAAAGCTAAGGTTTCTTTTATAAAGTTGGTTTTCCCTAAAACATAAGCGCCTCTGTCATTTTTATATGTTGAAGCCAATGCTACTTTTAATGTTTCGTACTCTTTGGCTCTGCTAGGATGTTGAATTAAATAATCTCTAAACGTAAGTTGTTTACACATCTCATTGTCTTTCGGGCACATGTGAATGTGAAAAATTTGCTCTTTACTACCGTCTAAACGATATCCCTTGGTAAAAGACATATAGGCTTCTATATCTTCTCGAGCTGGCACTTCAAAAAAAGTATAGCCTAATTTTTCAAATTGTTGTATTAATTTTTTATCAAACAAAAATTCTTTTGGAATCTCGATAAACAAATCAATATAATTCTTTGCTTTGATATTCGGAATTGAGGTACTTCCAAAATGTTCAATTTCATTGAGGTATACGTTATCTACGTTCTCTAAAATTTGTTCTTTTTCTGCTTCAAAAATAGATTTCCAGTTGGGGTTATGCTCCGATAATTCAATAGGGAAAAGGGTGTTCCAGTCTTCTCTGGTTAAATCGTACAGTGTTTTTTTCATTTTTTATAACCAATAATTTGCTTTTCAAATTTTTCACTATCCTTAAAAGCACAAAGGTTTCCGTCTGGGTCAAAAAACTTAGCTACTGTTCCCCAAGAATGTTCTTGATAATTTACTTTAATTCCTTTTGAAATAAGTTTATCGGATAATTCTCTTATTTGAGAAACATTCATCCTTAAACACGTTTGTATCCTTTGTTGGTTCTTTTCTTTTTCTCCATGATAATCCTTATCTAATTCTATCATTAAATAGGCATTTCCAAAAGAAAAACAAGTTAGGTTCTCTGCTTTAAATAAAACAGGTAGCTCAAGAATGTTCTTATAAAAATCTACACATTCTTGATATTTTATGGTGTATAGTATAAAGCCTGTTCTATCTAAATTCACTATTGAATCGCTTTAACTACTGCTTTTGGTGCTTCTTTTCGCGTTCCATCAAATCCATCAACCCCGCCTACCGTGGTGTACTTCATTACATATTTTTTATCGGGATGAATGCGTTTGTAAGCACTCTGACACATCAGCGTCGCTTCGTGGAATCCGCATAAAATTAACTTTAATTTTCCTGGATAGGTGTTTACATCTCCAATAGCATAAATTCCTTCGATATTGGTTTGGTAGTCTAAGGCATTATTAACTTTAATGGCATTTTTCTCAATTTCTAATCCCCAATTGGCAATCGGTCCTAGTTTTGGAGAGAGTCCGAATAACGGAATAAAATGCTCGCACGGTAAGGTATATGGTTCTTTGTCTTTTTGTTCAATGATTACACCTTCTACTTTACTATCGCCTACAATTCCTGTTACTTCTGCTGGAGTAATTAAGGTTAGTTTTCCTTCATTCTTTAGCTCTTGTACTTTATCAACAGAGTCTAACGCTCCTCGAAACTCGTTTCTTCGATGAATTAGGGTGACTGATTTTGCTACATCGGTTAAGAAAATAGACCAGTCTAAGGCAGAGTCTCCACCGCCTGCAATGACCACATTTTTATCGCGATACATTTCGGGTTCTCTAATCATGTATTCTACCCCTTTATCTTCAAAGTCGGCGATATTCGGAATGGGTGGTTTGCGTGGTTCAAAACTTCCTAAACCTCCTGCAATAGCCACCACAGGTGCTTGGTGTTTGGTTCCTTTATTGGTAGTTACGATAAAGGTTCCGTCGTCTTGTTTTTCTATGGTATCGGCACGTTCTCCTAAAGTAAAACCTGGTTCAAATTGTTTGATTTGTTCTAGTAATTTATCGGTTAAATCGCCTGCTAAAATCTCTGGATAGGCAGGGATATCGTAAATGGGTTTCTTTGGATAAATTTCTGAACATTGCCCTCCTGGTTGTGGTAAAGCATCAATTAAATGACAACGTAATTTTAATAATCCTGCTTCAAAAACGGTGAATAGTCCTGTGGGTCCTGCTCCAATAATTAGTATGTCTGTTTGTATCATTGTTAGTACACTATGTCTTTTTATACTGACAATTCCTGCCTTTTTAAAGTAAAGCAGGAATATGTATGCGTTAGTGATTGAGTGGCTTGTTTGAGCTCTTCCAATTTTTTAATTGGAAAGCGAGTAACGAAAGCACGCCCGAACGCCCAAAATTAAAATATTTTTTTGCTAAATATCTAATTTTTATTAATTTATGCTACGTTTATTACTTCTGTAATTTCGGGTGCGTATTTTTTAATGGTTGCTTCTACTCCGTTTTTCAAGGTCATTTGATTTACTGAACAACCGCTACAAGCTCCTTCTAATTGTACTTTTACGGTACTGTCTTCTATAGATAATAACTTAATATTACCCCCGTCACTTACTAAAAAAGGTCGGATTTCTTCCAACGCTTTTTCTACGTTATTTCTTATATCTTCTGTTGCCATAACTAGCCCCTCTTAATCTCCCTTCTGAGGAGAAACTCAAAACAGGGTATCTGAGTTTCGTTTATAATTTCTTATTCACATTAGGTATTTTATGAACCATGTCATATACTCACTTTTCCATCCTTAAAGGTGGATTTATTTTGAGCTACAACCACTCATGGTAGTAATTCGTACTACTTCTGTGGGTGGTAAGTTTGCATTTCTTTTTAATAGTTGTGAAACCATTTCTTTGGTTACCTCGGTAAAGGCTTCTGCCAATGGTGTGTTTTCTTGTAAGGCTACTGGATGCCCAACATCTCCTGCTTCACGTATGCTCTGTACTAAGGGTATTTCTCCTAAGAAACTTGTTTCAATATCTTCTGCTAAGTTTTTAGCACCTCCTTGTCCGAAAATATAATATTTATTGTTCGGGAGTTCTACTGGTGTAAAATACGCCATATTTTCAACGATACCTAATACGGGCACGTTAATGCTTTCTTGCTGAAACATGGCTACTCCTTTTTTAGCATCTGCTAAGGCAATGTTTTGTGGTGTACTTACGACGACTGCTCCGTTAATGGGTACTGCTTGTACTATAGATAAGTGTACATCTCCTGTTCCTGGAGGTAGGTCGATTAGTAAGAAGTCTAACTCGCCCCAATCGGCATCAAATATTAATTGGTTTAATGCTTTGGAAGCCATTGGTCCACGCCAAATTACTGCTTGGTTTGGGTCTGTAAAAAATCCTAATGACAATAACTTGACTCCATAGCTTTCAATCGGCTTCATTTTCGAACGTCCATTAACGTTGACTGCTAACGGTTTTTCTTTTTCCACATCAAACATTAGGTGTTGCGAGGGTCCGTATACATCGGCATCTAGCACTCCTACTTTGAAGCCCATTTTTGCTAGAGATACTGCCATGTTTGAGGTAATGGTAGATTTTCCTACGCCTCCTTTACCTGAGGCAATGGCAATAATATTTTGAATATTCGGAATTTCTTTACCTCTAATTTGATTTGGTTTTTCTTTTGGCTGAACTTCTACCTTCACATTCACTTTTACATCGATTTTTTGGTCAACGTGCTGGTGAATGGCTTTCATTATCTCTACTTCTACCTTCTTTTTTGCTTGTAATGACGGATTGGCAATGGTAACATCTACAATTACCTCATCTCCAAAGGTAACGACATTGGTTATATTTTCGTTTTCTACTAAACTTTTACCTTCTCCGGGTGCGGTTATCGATTCTAACGCTTTGTATATATCTTGTTTTTTTATCATTGGGCTCTATGCTTTAAGCAATATGCTCTATGCTATGTTCTTTTGCTTATTTTTATTTAATCTTAACTGCAAAGATACGTTTTAGCCCTCAGAAAATAAAGTGTTTAAATTGGGAATATTTATAGGCTGATAGGTTGGTTTTATAGATGAGTTCTCGATATGATTTTCTTTCGGAAAATTACTCCTGACATCTAAAATTTAATGTTTTTTATCGGCTTTTGAAAATGCAAGAACAATTAGCGCAATTCTTCACTCGGATTCCAAAATACCTTTTCAAAATCTTGAATTTGATTATCAATTACTTTGATTCCTTCGCTTTCTAATAATTGTTGCATCAAATTGGTTCCTTCAAAGTGATGCTTTCCTGTTAACAAGCCTTTTCTATTTACGACTCGGTGTGCGGGTACTTCTTTTTCTGAAGAGTTATTCATCGCCCAACCTACCATTCTTGCTGAACGTGCTGCTCCTAAATACGTGGCAATGGCTCCGTAACTGGTTACTCTTCCGTAAGGAATTAATCGTGCTACTTCATACACTTTTTCGAAGAAGTTTTTGTTTGTCATAATGTAAAGATAACGACATTTAACGAATACCTATCGACCTAAGAAAATCATAAAAAAAATCCTGCTAAAAACAGGATTAGTAATTAAGTTTGAATTTTATATACGTAATCGGCTTTCCGATTTCTAAATATTGTTTTTCGTAGAAGGTTTGTGTGCCTGTTACTTCTTCTGGACTATATACGTTTTTATATACATCGTGGTTGGCGTGCAATATTTCGTGACCTTCTCCGTGTAACAAGCCTAAGGTATACCCGTGCATAAATTCACTATCGGTTTTTAGGTTAACGGTTCCTTCTGAGTTTAAAATACGGTGGTATTTCTTTAAAAACTCCGTATTGGTCATGCGATGTTTGGTGCGTTTGTATTTTATTTGAGGATCGGGAAAGGTTATCCAAATTTCAGAGACTTCATTTTCAGCAAAAATATGGTCTACCAACTCAATTTGGGTTCTGATAAAAGCAACATTGTTTAGGTTGTTTTCGAGTGCAGTTTTGGCTCCTCGCCAAAAACGAGCTCCTTTAATATCGATTCCAATAAAGTTTTTATCAGGGTGCTTTTCAGCTAAAGCAATCGTGTACTCACCCTTACCACAGCCGAGTTCTAAAACTATGGGGTTGTCGTTTTTAAAAAAGGTGTACCATTTTCCTTGATACGAAAAATTGTTGATGACTTCTTCTCGTGTAGGCTGAATAACATTAGCAAACGTTTCATTTTCTTTGAAACGCTTTAATTTATTTTTACTTCCCAAATTTAGTAGAAATTAGGCTCTATCTTCTGTTCCTTCTTTTAAGAAAATAGATGATTGCCACATCCAGTAAGCGAATAACACTAATAAAACTATTAAAAATAACCAGTTTATAGTGTTAGAAGTCCACCAACCACCTGGCGATTTCGCTACTGTTAAACGTAACCAATCAAAAGGTAAGAATAAAAAGTCGGTAAATAAACTACCAATCCATCTAAAAATATTGCCTGCTATCATATCTTAAGTATCTTTACAGTTGCAAAAATATAAAAAGAAACCATGTTAGCCAATTTTTTCGGTAAATCTAAGCCTATTAATTTTATTGTGCTGTTTGTACTTTTTTTAGGATATTTTGTTTTACATATTTTTTCTAGGGAATTGTCTTTTAGCCTTTTAAAAGAGTTGGGTTGGTTTTTGGTTGTTTTTTCTATTTACAATTTTATTCTTACAAAGAATTTATTGACCTATGATAGTTCGTTTGCTTTCTTATTTTTTGTGCTATTATTTGGATTTTTTCCGGATACAATAGCCACAAACAACACTTTTTTTGCCAATTTAACGATCTTACTTTTTTTGAGAAAAGTATACAGTTTACAGTCGCCTAAAAATGTTCTTCATAAATTATTTGATGGAGGTTTATGGTTAGGAATCTCGTTTTTAATAGAACCTTATACTTCTTTGCTAATCGTGTTGCTTTACGCCTCAATATTTTTACATCAACGTTTTACCTATCAAACGTTATTAATTCCATTAATTGGTGTTTTTGGACCTGTTTTTTTGTACTTCACTTACTATTTTTGGTATGATGAAGTTGAGAAATTTTACGCTCTTTTTAATTGGAATTTTTATCCAGATATACGTTTTTACACGAACGATAAATACTTATTTCCTATACTTTTTATCGGGTTCTTTTCAATTGCTTCTATCTTTTTAAAAAGTCCTAAAGCCTTTTCTGTATCGAATAAATTTAGAAGAAACTGGATATTGATTCTTACCAATCTTATTATTTCGCTACTCATTTTAATTTTAGTGGAAAATAAAAATGGTACTGAGTTTATGTATGTCTTTTTTCCCGTTTCTGTTGTTTTGGCAAACGGAATTGAGAGTTTTCAAAAAAAATGGTTTATAAATCTTATACTTATTGCGTTTTTAATAACTTCTTTTGTAGTAAGTTTTAGATATTACAATTTTATTCCGTAAGCTAAATCACCCGCATCTCCTAACCCTGGAACGATATATCCTCTGTCGTTTAACTTTTCGTCGATATCGGCAATCCATAAGTTTGTGTTTTCTGGAAAATGTTTTTCGACATAGGCCACGCCTTCAACAGAGCCTATAACAGATACTAGTATTATTTCTTTGGGTGTTCCGTATTTTTTGATGCCTTGGTAAACGGCAACCATCGAACGACCAGTTGCCAGCATTGGGTCTACTAACAATAGTGTTTTCCCATCAATTGAAGGGGCTGCAAAATATTCAACTACTATTTCAAATTCTTCATCGTTATTGGGGTGATGACGATATGCTGAAATAAAGGCATTTTCGGCATCGTCAAAATAGTTTAACATTCCGTTATGTAAGGGTAATCCTGCTCTTAGAATTGAACATAGTACAATATCTTTGTTTGGCAAGGTTGCTTTTTTCGTTCCTAGGGGTGTGGTTATTTCTTCAGTGGTGTAGGTTAATTCTTTACTAAGTTCATACGCTAAAACTTCGCCTATACGCTCAATATTTCTACGAAAACGCATCGAATCTTTTTGAATTGTAACGTCTCTGAGTTCAGCTAGGAATTTAGTAAGAATAGAATTTTGTTTGGCTATATGGTGCGTTTTCATGAATGTGTTCTTTTTTTGTTCTGCAAAAGTAACAGAAATTTATCGGGGTTTTATAAAGTTAGCTAATGCTTTATGTAATTCTATTGTGGCTTCTAGGTGGCTCATGTGTCCGTTAGGCAATTCGACCAAAGGTGTGTGTGTTCTTTTTGCTTCTTTTACTACTGTATCATAATTTAATATAGGGTCTTGTTTTCCTGTTATTAGTAACCGCTTTTCTATGGTTTGTAAGGGCTTTTCTTCATTGCTTCGCAAGCACATTCCTTCACTGGCTGCTATATACCCTCTTACAGGGGTTTGTAAAGCTTGTTTTCGTACTTTTTCTATTTCTTTGGAAAGTTTTGTTCGCATGTGTTCAGCAAACAAATTACTAATAGACATGGTTACTAATGTCTCATAGTTTTCTTTTGCCATGTTATTGGCTCTTTTGCGTAACTTTTTTCGTTCTTCACTGTCTGCCATAGTAGTAGAATTCATCAAGCAGATACCCTTCACATTTTTTGGATATTTTTTTGCAAAAGCTAGCGAAACATACCCTCCCATAGAATGCCCTATAAAAATAGCACGACGAATTTTTACTTTTTTAAGCACTGCTTTTACCGCTTCTGCCATTTCTTCCATCGTATGAATGTAGCCTGTACAGCCTGTTTTTCCATGTCCCAATAAATCAATGCAAACAACACGATTCCTTTTGGATATCTCTTTAGTTAATGATGTCCACATACTACTATTTTCTAAAAAACCATGTAATAGCACAACACAACTTCCTTTGCCTGTATCTGTATAAAAAACCGTTGTTTCCTTAAATTTTGCAATCATTTTTTAATGTATATTCGTCACTTACTAATTGGTTAAGCAATGCACAAAACTAAGGAGATATTTATAAACGGGTTCGCTTTATTTTCAATGTTTTTTGGCGCTGGAAATTTAATATTGCCCCCGTTTTTGGGTAAAAATGCGGGCGATTTGTGGTTTTGGGTAACTATTGGCTTTTTTATTACGGCTGTTTTTATTCCTATGATAGGAATTTTAGCACATGCTAAATTACAGGGAACCATGTACGATTTTGGCAAAAAGGTGTCTCCTGCTTTTAGTCTCATATATTGCTTTGTAGTATATGCTATTTGTATTACTTTGCCCGCGCCTAGAACGGCTTCGGTTACTCATGAAATGGCAATCGCACCTTACTTTCAGCAGAGTAGTTCTTTGCTGACCAGTACTATTTATTTCGGACTTGTTTTCCTTTTCGTTATCAATCGTTCAAAGGTCTTAACCATACTAGGTAAGTTTTTAACTCCTCTTATTATTGTTATTCTATTAGCTATTATTTTCGTGGGAATTTCTACGGCTCCTGAAATCGTAATAAATTCAACGACATTACAACATCCTTTTGTTGATGGTGTATTGGAGGGATATCAAACATTTGATGCGATTGCCTCTATTGTTGTAGGTGGTGTGTTGGTTATTTCTATGAATTTTAATTCTAATTCAACTTTTGAAGAGAAAAAAGAGGTGATTATCAAGGCTGGAATTATTGCTGGTTTGGGGTTGTTAATTATTTATACGGGGCTTATTTACATTGGTTTTTTATTTAGTGCTACTTTTGGTGAGAACGCCACTAGAACAGCAATACTAAACTCGTTGAGTTATCAAACTTTAGGAAATATTGGGAGTGTTTTTCTAAGTGTTTTGGTCGCTTTGGCTTGTTTTACAACTGCTGTTGGAATTATTACTGGAACAGCCGATTATTTTAAAGGGGCTTGTAATAACTCTCAAAAAATATTTATTGTTACCGCTGTTATAGGATGCTTACTCGGTGTTGCCATGGGACAATTAAATGTAGGGCACATTATAAACATTGCTTTGCCTGCTTTGATGTTTATTTATCCGATTACTATTGTTTTGATTTTGTTGAATGTGTTTCCTGTAAAATATGCCTCGCCTTTGGTTTTTAAAATTGTAATCGGTGTTACTTTTCTATTTAGTATTCCTGATTTTTTAGGCTTTTTTATTCATAATACTTCTTTAACAGATATAAAAACTCATCTTCCGTTAGCAGATAAAAATTTAGGTTGGGTTTTACCTGCAGCTATAAGTTTTATACTAGCTAATGTAATTCAAAAGAGAAAAGACAGGCTTACACCCTTGAACGATAGCTAAATGCTATAGAAATGGGATAATTACTTGTAAACCAAATCAATAAACAAGCTCTTAAAATTAGTGATATCGTTCAAAAATGGATTCTCTTTTTTAAATCCTTATGAAAGTACAAATAACTCAAAAATATTTAAAAGAAGACTTATTACATACTTTTAAATGGGTTTTCCATAAACTTATCGCAGATAATTTTAGCTAAAAACCAACACTTTAATCTATTTAAAGTCTACCTGCTTTACTAATGTAACGTGAGTTCGGGATAAAAAAGTTTTTTAATTACACGAAAAAAAGCGAAAAATTTAGTAAATTAAAGTACTGATTTTTAATTGTATAACTAATTTTTTCACTATGATTTCTGATTTTAAAATTACTGAATTTTTCTGTTTAATTGATGATTTTTGTGCCGAAATTAATCAAGTTATTGATAAAAATGCTTTAGAAACCTGTTCAAAGATAGTTAGACGAAGAAAGCCTAAACTCACCCAAAGTGAAATAATCACAATTATGGTGCTTTTCCATTTTAGTGGTTTTAGGTGTTTTAAACACTTTTATATCGAATATGTTAGCAAACACTTGTCAAAAGAATTTCCAGATTTAGTTTCCTATAACCGATTTGTAGAATTGAAAAAGCGTTGTTCAGTGCCTATGATACTGTTTCTTCAAATGCACTGTTTAGGTCAATGTACAGGGATCTCCTTTTTAGATTCTACCACTATTAAAGTATGTCATTATAAAAGAGAAAAGCAGAACAAAGTTTTTAAAAACACCGCAAAAAAAGGGAAAGGAACCATGGGGTGGTTCTTTGGTTTTAAACTTCATATTATTATCAATGAAAAGGGCGATATCGTTGACTTTTTAATTACGCAAGGTAATATAGATGACAGACAACCACTTAAAGATAAAGCCTTTCATAATCGTGTGTTTGGAAAAATATTTGCCGACAGAGGGTATGTAGGTAAAGAACTGTTTGAACAGCTTTTTGTAGATGGAATACATTTGGTTACAAAAATTAGAAAGAATATGAAAAATACTCTTATGCATATCTATGATAAAATTATGCTTAGAAAAAGGGCTGTTATTGAAAGTGTGAATGATATTTTGAAAAACGTATGTCAAATAGAGCACACAAGACACAGAAGCTTCGATAATTTTATCTTAAATTTAGTCGCAGGGTTAATCGCTTATTCGTTCTATCCAACTAAACCTAATATCAATATCGATAACCTACAAAGAATAGGGTAAACTATCCCGAACTCACGTTAAAAAATAAATATGGAGGTCACTTTCAGCCTCTTCCAATCCA
The DNA here is from genome assembly GCF_029853675.1 of Tenacibaculum tangerinum. Classification (NCBI taxonomy): domain Bacteria; kingdom Pseudomonadati; phylum Bacteroidota; class Flavobacteriia; order Flavobacteriales; family Flavobacteriaceae; genus Tenacibaculum; species Tenacibaculum tangerinum. The sequence goes on from NZ_CP122539.1 coordinate 2,440,112, forward strand.
TTGACCTAAACAGTGCATTTGAAGAAACAGTATCATAGGCACTGAACAACGCTTTTTCAATTCTACAAATCGGTTATAGGAAACTAAATCTGGAAATTCTTTTGACAAGTGTTTGCTAACATATTCGATATAAAAGTGTTTAAAACACCTAAAACTATTAAAATGGAAAAGTACCATAATTGTGATTATTTCACTTTCGGTGAGTTTAGACTTTCTTCGTCTAACTATCTTTGAACAGGTTTCTAAAGCATTTTTATCAATAACTTGATTAATTTCGGTACAAAAATCATCAATTGAACAGAAAAATTCAGTAATTTTAAAATCAGAAATCATAGCGGAAAATTTAGTTAAAAAATTAAAAATCAGTACTTTAATTTACTAAATTTTCGCTTTTTTCGTATAATTAAGAAACTTTTTTTATCCCGAACTCACGTTAATTAAAACTTCTTGGTTGGTCTTTCCATTTGAATTCCCAACTTGTAAGTAGCTAATTAAGTCGTCTATGTTTATGATTGCCTTCATTTTTCATATTTCTTTTTTAATTGAACAATCGGTAGCCAACACCCACATTATGGGTAGGCTGACGGAATTGGTTGATATTGAGTCGGTAACTGGCAAACCATCTTCCTTGTCGGTTGTATTGCAATCCGAAACTAAGGTTGTCAAAACCTTGTGTATTGCCTCCTATTTCTGAAAAGAGATACAAGCCACTTCTATAGGTTTTGGGGTGTTCAATGGTTTTGGTTATCGTAATTTCTCGAGGTACTTTTAGTTTGTACGACAACTGACTGTCTAGCAGTTTTCCTTGTACCAAATCGTAGTTGTAAATTTCTATATCGGTATTTTTCAACGTATCTCGGTATATTTTTGCGGCTACATAATTGGTCGTGTCTTTTATAAAAATGGTGTCTTTTACCACTTTAGTGAGGTCGTTTTTGTGTACATATACTTTTTGATATTTTACCGTTTGTACGGTAAACGTATCTATTTTGGTTTGCCAAACCGTGTCTTTAACAACGGTTATTTTTGGGGGTTGTGGGCTTGTTTTTTGGTATCTTTTATTGAAAAGATTCATGAACAAAAGCACGACAACGACTCCCAATAGCAACCGATCGGTGTTATTTTTAAAAAATTTCATATTGTTGTTTTTAATGTTTAGAAAAATGTTTGTCAGTTAAAAGGTGAGATGCGTTTTTTGGAGTTAGGTTTCGGCTGCGCTCAACCCGCTCGATACTACCTCGTCGAAATGACATGAAACATTAAAAATTGATAGAAAAAGAACCCCTAAAAACGAATGTTAGTGGTTAGACTTTTAAGATATCCTAGCGCTACTTTTTATGCTATAATAGGGTTTATATCTTGTCTATAATTAACAGAAATGTATAAGTTTTCTGAAGCTAATACTTCATCTTTTAGATAAATTATATTATCTCTTGAAGGCATATAAGTATTATAACTTTCCCGTTTATTACCATTAAATACAGAGACTACCGCAGTGTATTTGGCTCCTCTTCCTGGGTTTATATCATCTAAAGAGATTTCAATTTCCCCGTTAGATGCGGTGCCATTAGAGGTTACTTCTAAAAGCCTTATATCCACAAAAAACCTATCTCCTACGGAATAATAATTAGCATCCCAATCAAAAGGGCTAAAAGAAGAACCATTTACATTAAAAGAGGGTGTAAAGCTTCCTTCTGTTATTGACATGCTCCCTCCACTCGCACTAATTATGGGTTGTAAAGGGTCTGTAGTATCAATCGTAATGTTGGTTCCTGCTTGATACTGCGGAATATTCGGCTTTGAAGTGATATATGCTGGGCTATTCGGATTTGCTTCATTCCAGTCAGGTCTTACATTTTTATACAAATCAACTTCAAAAATAACATCGTAGTTGGTGTTATCTGAAAAAGTATAATTTCCAGAGTGATTTACAGGCTTAACATTATACGTTACTGTTGAAGGTGTATTACTATCTATGCTTTCTAAATAAAATAAATAGCTTGTAAAATTATCTGACTTACTTATCATTCTTATCAATAGTCCTGCATGAGCATTTGAGTGTAAATCAGCAGTATCAACATTATTTAGTGTGATCTTATTAAATGTTACTTGATTTATCTGCCAAAAATCATTACTTGTTGTGGCTAGAATACCATTTATACTGTTAACATCATCTGTTGTTGAATATTTGTAGAAAGCTACTTCAGAAGGAGTGTAGGTAATTAAGTCTACGTCTTTAACTGAAACTCCATCTTTTAATAGAGATAGCTTACTATTTACCACATCAGATAACATATATTCAGGAGCTTGCTGCTCCGATGCTACATTTACCGCTCCTGTTTCATCAATCACAAATCGGCGATTGGCTTCTCCTGCTTCTTGTTGCGCATCGACATAACTGTCGATTAAATCGGCATATTGTTGTTGTGTAGGCTTATCGCCTGTTTCAAAAAATTGCTTTAAGGTTTCTTTGTTTTGTTTCATATCTTTAATTTATTTAGTTTTTAAAGTTTTTATATTGTTGGTATTCTTCCTTCCAAAGCGATAATATAATTTACCGATAGGTAGGGTTGCATATTATTAATTGGCTGTCCATTTCCTGTTTCATTAATAGTTATTCTTACATCATTTGTTGCCATTTCTATATTAGGAGTAGTGTTCGTAAAAACATAAGCGTCTTCAGTAGAGGTTCTGCTTACGGGTACTATTCCAATAGCCAAAGAGTTTCCTTCTGGGTTATTTGTAGTACCATTGGTGTTGGATGCTTTTATGGTTCCAGAGGCTGAATGATTATGTGGAGGTAACTCTTCTTCTGTTAAGGTATTTATTTCTTCTCCTCCTTTTTGACCTAGTGGGTAGTTTGATAATTCTGAGTTACTTCCTTCTCCCAAAGGCACTCTTCCTCGTAGGTCTGGCAACGCAAAGGTTGATACTCCATCTCCCCCGTAGCTATTTCCTATTAAATTAAATAACTCTTGATGTTCTGTTATCGTAAGTAACTGCCCATCACATTTTGCCCAACCTTTTGGTACTAGGTTAAAACTTACCGCTTTTATTTCCCCTATAAAAGGGGTATTTAAGGTGTCTATTAAGTCTATAAACTGACTTTCCGTTGGTTTGTCTCCTGTTTCAAAATATGTTTTTAAGGTTTCTTTGTTTTGTTTCATTTTTGTTCTTTTTTATCGTTATTAAATTTGTTTTTACTGGTTGCAATCACTATAGATTTTGATGAGGTTCTAAACTCGTTTCAGAACTACATCATATGAGTGATTCAACTTCAAGTTGTTTTTGATAAAAAAGAGCCACTAAAAACTGTTTTTGCTAGGGGCTAGACTTTTTGGTTTGTCACTATTTCTCTTCCAGCAAAGGAAGTAGTGTGTTTATGGAATTGAATGCGTTTTGAGCTTCTAATAGGCTAAAAACACCTTTACTTTGCGCATATTCTGTACATTTAATTAAAAAAGTTATCGCTTCTTTTTGTTCTTTATCCATTATATACCTAAATTAAAGTTGTTACAATGATCCCTGAGTTATCAATACTAATACGATATTGTTTTGTCCCATCAGGAGTTGTTAATACTACACCTTTACCCGCACCTACACTTTTATATTCTGCTTTTGTTGTTACTTCTTCTAAATCATCATCACCTAATACCATTTGGTTTGATTTAGTTAATTTAGCTCCATTACCTATTGCTGTTGAATTGTTAATAGGTAAAAACTCGGTAAAAGTCTGTCTTCCAACTGCATCTCCTACATAGGTCTCTGTTAAACACTTTAGTGTATTCGCATCAATAACCTCCCAAATAGAAGCATTAGTATTTCTCCAACCAATATTAACTAAAGTCTCACTTGTAGGATCCGTTGAATCTTTTTCATAGTAAAACATTTTTCTACTTCCTATGGGAAAACCATGCTCTAAAATTGTTATTTCTGCATTTGAAGCTATATCTGAAGCTTCTACTATATACTTCTTACTTAAATCTCTCGGAGTCTCATAGCCAATTGCTCCTCTACCAATTAATGTATTATAATCTCCTAATAAAGCATTTGCAGCATAACTACCTATACCAACATTATAATTTCCCATTAGACTATAGGCAGTAGTCCAACCAATTCCTATGTTATGGTTTCCTGTGGTTGTTGATCCCGTTTGATTTCCAAACTGAACGTTATAAAGCCCACTTAAATTTCTAGCGGCTTCATAGCCTAATGCAAGATTATAATTTCCTTTAAGGTTTTCCCCTCCGTTCATACCTAAAATATAATTTCCTGTACCATCTAAGTTATACCCTGCTCTTCTTCCAAAACCTAGGTTTGCGCTTCCTTTGTAATTATCCAAGGCTTCTCTACCTATTCCTATACTTCTGTTATAATCTTGAACAAAAGACTCTCCATTCCAACTCTCTGTTCCTAATTTGAAAAAAGGAACTTCATCAGATGTTAAAAGGGTTTTTGATTTATTTTTCCCCTCAACAGTAACTTCTTTTCCTAAATTCACATAATGGTTACCTAGGTTTAAATCATTAACCGCCCCTACATAAGGCACTAAATTACTTACATCATTAGATTCTGCAGCCGAAGCATTAATAATAGGGTTATTTGGATCAGTTTCATCAATTGTAATATTAGTTCCTGCTTGATAAGTTGGAACTTGCTGCTCTGAAGCTACGCTTACCGCTCCTGTTTCATCAATCACAAATCGGCGATTGGCTTCTCCTGCGGGTTGTTGGGCATCTACATAACTGTCGATTAAATCGGCATATTGTTGTTGTGTAGGCTTATCGCCTGTTTCAAAAAATTGCTTTAAGGTTTCTTTGTTTTGTTTCATTTTTGTTCTTTTTTATCGTTATTAAATTTGTTTTTTTGATAAAAAAGAGCCACTAAAAACTGTTTTTGCTAGGGGCTAGACTTTTTGGTTTGTCACTATTTCTCTTCCAGCAAAGGAAGTAGTGTGTTTATGGAATTGAATGCGTTTTGAGCTTCTAATAGGCTAAAAACACCTTTACTTTGCGCATATTCTGTACATTTAATTAAAAAAGTTATCGCTTCTTTTTGTTCTTTTTTTATTTTTTCCATTGTTTTGTTTTTTATTTTTTTACAAAATTTTACCAGGTAGATAACGCTGTTCTTTTCCAAGTGTTTGCTGCCACACATACATAAATGTAATCTGCGGTGTATCTAATTTCTCCTTCCGTTCCTGTATCAGAAGAAGAAGAGGGAGCTGTATTTAAAGCAGACAACTTGTATTGAGTTGTTTGTAAGCTTCCTGAAAATTCTGACGGAAGTACACTCTCTGACTTTATAAAATAAGCGTTACCTGACACAGTAGGTAAAGGATCATTTCCTGCTCTTATGTATGCTAAATCTCCTGTAACAGTAGCTGCTCCATTATCTATATCTAAATAGCTTACAGTAGCATCTCCTACCGTACCGTTAGTAAAAACTAGCGAATTATGAGAACCTTGCATGTAATTAACGGTAGCACTAGCATTATCAACAGTAGTTGTTGAACTACTTCCTCTCAAATAGTCGACAACTGCTGCACCTGTTATTTTACTTCGATTTACTGTACTTGCAACGAAATTACCAGTTCCAGTACCTATAGCTGTCGCTGTATTCAAAGACCCATATAAAAAGTTATAATTATTAGTACTATAACTACTACCTGTTAAATTAGCAGCAGTAAATCCGGCATCGTCAACTGTAGAGTTATTCTTGATTTGAGCTACTAAAGCATAGCTATTTGTACTAGTATTACCTGGTGTGGCTGATGCTTGCCTATCTACAGATATGAACTCTGCAACATTAGTTGAAGTCTCAGTACTTTGCTTTTTTACAGTAAAAACAGATCCTGCTATATTTGTCTTAGAACCTAAAGGATCTACAACCATGTTTTTAGTAAAAAAACTACTATTTCCTATAACATTGCCTGTAAAGATGTTATTAGCAGGACTGGTGAATTCAACTCCTGCTACCCCATTTAAAGTAATTTTATCTTGACTATTAATAGTAACAAAATCTCCAGCGGTAATATCTATTCCTCCTGTATTACCGACAATAGGTAAATAAGTATTATCCGCTATATTTTTTAATAAGATTTCTCCATCTGAATCAGGTAAATCATACGTTCTTTTTGCAGTTAAATTATTGTTATTAAAAGCAAAGTTTGTACTTATATTAAATGGTGTATAAAATAAGAAGTTGTTGTTAACATCTAATTCAATTCCCGCATTTGAAGAAGATATAGATGTTGTTGTTGACGGCTGAAATGTTATTCTTCTAGTTTCAAGACCACCGTTGAAATCTTGACCTACACTAAATGTTTTTTTTCCAAAAACAGTTTGTACACCCGTAGTTGTTAAAAAATCAGTATCACTTTTTCCATTTAAAGTTACAGCATCTACATTTGTTAATTGATCACCACCCCCATTAACATCTAATTTATTATTCAAAGTAGTTTCTATGCTTTGTACTTGATTCACAAATGAATCTGATGTTTTAACTATTGGGTTTTGAGGATCTGTATTATCAATAGTTATATTTGTTCCCGCTTGGTATTGAGGAACCGTATCCTTTAAATTACTCAAATCTACTGTAAAAGTTGAATTATCTTCACGAACAAATGTCGCCAATCCATTGGCATCAACTGTTCCTGATACCAATCGTGCTAAATTCGTATTGTCTAAATAGGGTGTTAAGTCAATTTGTGACACGCTTACGCCATCTTTTAATAAATCGACCGTATTCGTTCCTGAAATGGGTGATAAAGTATATTCGGGGACTTGCTGCTCTGAAGCTATATTTACCGTTCCTGTCTCGTCAATCACAAATCGGCGATTGGCTTCTCCTGCGGGTTGTTGCGCATCGACATAACTGTCGATTAAATCGGCATATTGTTGTTGTGTAGGCTTATCGCCTGTTTCAAAAAATTGCTTTAAGGTTTCTTTGTTTTGTTTCATTTTTGTTCTTTTTTATCATGAGTTCGATGTGAATAACCACATTCAATAGGTTTAAAACCAGCATCATGTCATCTAGATAGAAAGAAGAATGAGTAATCAGACATCTTACCAATGGTAGATTTCTCCTCGTTCCTCGTTTGAAATGACAACTGAAAATCGGTGACTAACCTATCGAACTCACCTGTTTTTAATTTTTTTTGATAAAAAAGAGCCGCTAAATACTGTATTTTGCTAGGGGCTAGACTTTTATTATTAAACTGTTATAGTTTTATCCTTAGTTCTCCTGTTGCTGTTTTGTAAACTTCACCCACAACAAGGCCTCCCGTGCCAGCAGCTGTGTCATCAGCGTATGTAGGTAATGCAGTTAGTTTTAAATCTGAGGATTTTATTGAGCCGTTTACCTGAAGTAATTCTCCTGTTGTGTTTGCTTCAAAGTTATCAATTCCAACTCCTGTTTCTCCGCTTTTTAATATTGTAAAAGCATCTGATCGACTAAAACTTGATAGCCCGTTACCGACGTTAAAGACTCTGTCATTTGGATCTATTTGAACGATGTTTGAAGGAGTGTAATTAGTCGAAAAAGCACCTACAGAAGATTCACCTGGAGAAGGAGATGTGTTTGACATACCAAAAGCCGATGAATAACGACCAGAAGCTGTAGATATGCCCTGAGAAAAACTAGAAAACCCAGAAGATGATCCTCCAAAACAGACTGAATTAAACCCCGTAGAAGACCCATTAAAGGCAAAGGATCCTTGACCTGATGCTATACCACGATTTAAAGCAATAGACAACACTCCAGAAGCAGTAGAGTAAATACCTGCTAGTGAGAGTTCTCCGCTTGCTTTTCCTGCGGAGTGAGCATAATAATCATAATCTCCAGTCGCTAAATCCCAAACGGAACCTAAAGAAGGACTTCCTCCCGGTACATCTGAAACTAAACCAATTGTTCCATTTGTGGCGTCTGTAAAACTATTAAAAATAATGTATCTAAAACTTCCGTCAGGCAAAAATATAGTAGCTTCATAATAATAAGCAGGTGAATCAAAACTACTTGTATTAGTAAAATCAACACCGTCGATACCTACAACAGCAGACGAGCCATTTGTTAAACGTAATTTCCCAACACCCTTACCTATCGTAATAGAACTGCCGGATTGTCTCTCTGTTGTCCATCCAGCAACATAACCTGCTGTATCTCCTCCTCCAATTGCATTAATTACAGGTAATAAAGGATTTGTATTATCAATCGTAATGTTGGTTCCTGCTTGATAGACTGGAACATTATCCTTCAAATTACTTAAATCTACTGTAAATGTCGAATTATCGTCTCGAGTAAAGGTTGCCAAACCATTCACATCTACTGTTCCTGACACCAATCGTGCTAAATTCGTATTATCCAAATAGGGTGTTAAGTCAATTTGAGAGACGCTTACGCCGTCTTTTAATAAATCGACCGTATTCGTTCCTGAAATGGGTGATAAAGTATATTCAGGAGCTTGCTGCTCTGAAGCTACGCTTACCGCTCCCGTTTCATCAATAACAAACCTACGGTTGGCTTCTCCTGCTTCTTGTTGCGCATCGACATAACTGTCGATTAAATCGGCATATTGTTGTTGCGTAGGCTTATCGCCTGTTTCAAAAAATTGCTTTAATGTTTCTTTGTTTTGTTTCATTTTTGTTCTTTTTTATCATGAGTTCGATATCAATAACCACATTCAATAGGTTTAAAACCTGCATCATGTCATTTAGATAGAAAGAAGAATTGTAATGAGACATCTTACCAATAGTAGATTTCTCCTCATTCCTCGTTCGAAATGACAACTGAAAGTCGGTAACTAACCTATCGAACTCACCTGTTTTAAATTGTTTTTTTGATTAAAAAGAGCCACTAAAAACTTTATTTGCTAGGTGCTAGACTTTTGTACGATTAATATTGAGGCCCACCAGTAGTGTAACTAAAGCAAATAGCTAAACTTCCGTTGACAATAGCAGTGTCTTTAATTCTTACTTGGTTGTAACCATCAGGAATATATGCTCCAGAGTAAACCGTATAATCTAATAGGTTTGTAACAATACCTGTAGTTGCTTTGTAAGGTGCACTAAAAGGAATATTTGCCTGTATATAACCTCCAGAAGCATTTCCGTCAGAATTTACCCCTGTTAACTTTATGTCTACAAACACCCTGTCTCCTATCTGATAATATTCTGCCGAAGATACTGTTGCAGAAAAAGTAGAGTTTGGTCCACTGAATGTTGGCGAATAACTTCCTTGTTGAATTGTTACAGAAGATCCTGTAGCGCTAATCACAGGCTGTAAAGGATTAGTACTATCAATCGAAATGTTTGTTCCAGCTTGATAGTTGGGTATCTGTTGTTCAGAAGTTACATTTACCGCTCCTGCTTCATCTATCACAAATCGGCGATTGGCTTCTCCCGCTTCTTGTTGCGCATCTACATAACTGTCGATTAAATCGCCATATTGTTGTTGTGTAGGCTTATCGCCTGTTTCAAAAAATTGCTTTAAGGTTTCTTTGTTTTGTTTCATTTTTGTTCTTTTTTATCATGAGTTCGATATCAATAACCACATTCAATAGGTTTAAAACCAGTATCATGTCATTTAGATAGAAAGAAGAATGCGTAATGAGACATCTTACCAATAGTAGATTTCTCCTCATTCCTCGTTCGAAATGACAACTGAAAGTCGGTAACTAACCTATCGAACTCACCTGTTTTTAAATTGTTTTTTGATAAAAAAGAGCCACTAAATACTGTACTTGTTAGGGGCTAAACTTTTTCTTGATCGTTTTTTTGTTTTTTTTCGGTTGTTTTTTCTAGAGTGCTATGTATACCGATTTGTTTTAAAAAGGTATGCAATGCCTTAAAGGGGTTTACTCCATAAATTTTGTTATAATTTTCTAAAATTGACTTTATTTCGGTAATCGCAATAAAGCCTGCTATGACTTTTAAGAAAGGGACTTCACTCACGATGTGTTTTTCTAAAAAATAGGCAGATATAATAACCAAATTATAAATCACAAATTTAGAAATGGTATGCCCGATACGTTCACTTTTTATAGGTACATGCAATTTTAAAGAGGCATAGGCTCCTGTAATAAAATCGACGACTATTAGAAACATCATGGTAGTTAACACTCCATTTAAAGGCGACAATAATGCGAGCAACCAAAAAATAAAATGCGAAAGTTTATCCATTCTTTTTCAATTTTCTAAAGTCCAATACCCTGTTTTTAGGATAGGCTTTTATGCTTACACTATTTCCTTGATTACCACCGAGTAAGTACACATAGCGTTTGGTTTCTTTAATTAAAAAACCTACATGCCCTTTCCAGCTCGTAGGATGTTCTCTCCATAAAACCACCACATCTCCTGGTTGTGGGTTGGTGGTTGAGTTTCCTACAGACAACCAACTGCGAGCTGTTAACTTATTCGGATGTTCATATCCTGCTTGTTTCGCTACCCAATTTGCAAAGGCACTACACCAAGCGGTTTCGTCTTTCAACTTACCTCCGTCAAAACCTAACGAGGTAAAGTAATTTAAAATTTGAGGGTGATCTTTAGAGCCTTTCACCTCTTTGACTCCATATTGCGATAATGCTACTGATATTAAATTATTCATACAATTGTTTAATTTTTTAAGCGTTCACAGACAAAACAATTGAGTTGTTGATTCTTTTTCTTTTTTTCTCTACCTGAAAGGGTTCATCATCACTACTTTGTTTCTGCTTACATTATAAGGTTCATAAATACAATAAACTGTTAGAAAAGCAAGACAAAAATACAACATATTACATATAAAAACAAAACAAAATACAATTTATTTTGTATAATGTTGTATTTTAAAGTCGTTCTAAACTATTATCGACAAAATAAAATGAATCCGTTTTGTACCGAGTCTGTATCTATAAATACACTGGCAACTGTATCAATTTGGATTGAAAAAGAATGGGTGTACCCGCTTATTTCAAAATACATTCCACTACCTTCAATCACCACTCCTAATTGTTTTTGCAAGCTTTCTTTGTCTTCTTCGCTAATACACTCATTAGCAGTAACCATAAGTGTATATTGCTTTCTTTCTTGATTTATTTGTGCTGAAAATGTAAGTTGGTATATTTCTGTTTCAAAATTTTTTGTGGATGCCTTTCCATTAACGATTGACATCGATTCTGAAAGGTCGACACCCTTTCCTTTTCGTTTGATTTTGAATAATCGTTCGTTTGTTGTTATTGGATTTTTCATAGCTTTCTTTCTTGCAATTGTGTTAAGTAGACAACTAAAATACCAACATATGTTTTAAAACTCTGTTAATAGAGTTGTATAGTTTTGTTAAAGTAATCTTTATTCAATGTAAAACGTTCTTTGGTTGACTTCATTTCAAGTTGATATTATATGAACTATAAGTCCATAAATCAAGCATGTATATAAGCAATACGCAGACCTCTCACATACGTTCGAGGTGACACATGATACATATTTATCTTAACGAAGTAAAATACTGAAAGTAAAAACCAGCGAATATTACTCATTAAAAAAACCTCAGCTAAGAGTGCATCTTACGCTGAGGTTCTTTTGATTTAGTAGTTGTTATTTATTAGCACCGCCAAAGGGTATGATACCCCAAGGTGGTTTACTATAAGTCGAATTTAATTCCTTGTGCCAATGGCAACTCGTCTGAGTAATTTACCGTGTTGGTTTGGCGTCGCATGTACGTTTTCCAAGCATCAGATCCAGACTCACGCCCACCACCTGTTTCTTTTTCACCACCGAAAGCTCCTCCAATTTCAGCACCAGAGGTACCTATATTTACATTGGCAATACCACAATCAGAACCTGCAAATGATAAGAATTTTTCAGCTTCCTTCATTTCATTGGTCATGATCGAAGAAGACAATCCTTGCGCAACTCCGTTTTGCAATTCAATAGCGTTTTCAACATCTCCTGAATACTTCATTAAGTATAAAATCGGTGCAAATGTTTCGTGTTGTACAATTTCATAATGATTTTCAGCTTCTATAATAGCTGGTTTTACGTAACAACCGCTTTCGTATCCTTCTCCTTCTAAAACGCCTCCTTCAACCAATACCTTTCCTCCTTCAGCTTTTGCTTTTTCTATAGCTGCTAAATAAGTATTCACTGCATCTTTGTCAATTAACGGTCCTACATGATTCGATTCATCTAACGGGTTTCCTATTTTAATTTGACCATAAGCGCCTACAATAGCATCTCTTACTTTATCGTAAACAGATTCGTGAATAATTAAACGGCGTGTAGATGTACAACGTTGTCCGCAGGTACCAACCGCTCCAAATACAGCGCCTGGAACTACCACTTTTAAATCTGCCGTTGGTGTAATGATAATGGCATTATTTCCTCCTAACTCTAACAACGATTTACCAAAACGCTCAGCAACTTTAGCTCCAACAATTCTTCCCATTCTTGTAGAACCCGTAGCAGATACCAAAGCAACACGAGTGTCTGCAGTAAGATACTCCCCAACTTTATAATCTCCGTTTACAATACAAGAAATTCCTTCTGGTAAATTATTGTCTTTTAAAACAGCGGCAATAATATTTTGACAAGCTACTGAACATAACGGTGCTTTTTCAGAAGCTTTCCATACACATACGTTACCACATACCCAAGCCAAAGCGGTGTTCCAAGACCACACAGCTACTGGGAAATTAAATGCTGAAATAATACCTACAACGCCTAATGGATGCCATTGCTCTCTCATAACGTGTCCTGGTCTTTCTGACGGAATTACCTGTCCGTTTAACTGACGCGATAAGCCTACAGCAAAATCACAAATGTCAATCATTTCTTGCACCTCACCCAAACCTTCTTGGTACGATTTACCCATTTCGTAAGAAACTAATTTACCTAAAGGTTCTTTTAATTCTCGTAATTTGTTTCCAAACTGACGAACAATTTCTCCACGTTGTGGTGCTGGGATTGCTCTCCATGTTTTGAATGCTGCCGTAGCAGTAGTCATTACCTTTTCGTAATCTTCTTTGGTAGAAGCTTTTACTTTTCCTATTAACTTTCCGTCTACTGGAGAATATGATGCTATAATTTCACCATTTGAAAAGTTTACTGAACCTGTTGAACTTCCTTCGTTTATCTCTTGTAAGCCTAACGTTTCTAAAGCTTCTTCGATACCAAAATTTGCCATATTTTATATTGTAATTTTAGTTGTTTAAATTTAGGTTTCAAAACTACGAATAAATTAATAAATTAAACAAAAACAACTGTCTTTGTTTAAAAACAAACAACACCATGAAAAACATTCATCTCTTACTTTCTTTAATGCTGATTTTGTCAGCTTGCAGTCCTAGCTCTAAAACACCTTCTAATTCGCAAAAAGACATACCTGTAAATGAGTTCGCCATTATTATCCACGGAGGAGCGGGAACTATTTTAAAAAAGAATATGACACCAGAGAAAGAGGCTGCTTACAAAGCTAAGCTAGCAGAAGCTGTAAAAACAGGATATGAAATTTTAAAAAAAGGTGGCTCTAGTGGTGATGCTGTAGTAAAAACCATTCAGGTACTTGAAGAATCTCCGTTATTCAATGCAGGCAAAGGTGCCGTTTTTACGCATGAAGAAACAAATGAACTAGATGCTTCTTTTATGGATGGAAAAACATTAAATGCTGGGGCTATAGCGGGAGTAAAAGATATTAAAAGCCCTATTGAAGCCGCTAGAAAAGTGATGACAAACTCTGACCATGTCATGCTTTCGGGAACTGGCGCTTCTCAGTTTGCTAAGGAGCAGGGATTAGAAATTGTAGACCCAAGCTATTTTTATACTGAAAGTCGTTTTAAATCTTTACAACGAATCAAAGACAAAGAAAAAACGGCCTTAGATCATGATGATAAAAAGGCGGCTTTTTATGATGCTACTATTAAAAACAGTAAGTTTGGTACAGTAGGCTGTGTTGCCTTAGATAAAGAAGGAAATATTAGCGCAGGTACTTCTACCGGTGGAATGACGAACAAACGTTGGGGGCGTATTGGCGATGCTCCTATTATTGGTTCGGGCACTTACGCAAACAACAAAACGTGTGGAGTTTCTTCTACGGGTTGGGGCGAATATTTTATTCGTGCGCAAGTCGCTTATGATATTTCTGCACAAATGGAATATCAACAAAAATCACTAAAAAAGGCTACAAACGACGTTATTCATAACAAGTTAACAAAACTCGGTGGCACTGGTGGGGTTGTGGCATTAGACAAAAATGGAAATATGGCTTTTGAATTCAATACTGCTGGAATGTACAGGGCATCTATGAATGATAAAGGTGATATGGTGATTAAAATTTATAAGGATTAAAACTGATAATTTATACCAGTATAAAAACCGATGAAATAAGGCTGAAACCCATTGGCATCGTTTTTAAATGTATTCAACTGGGTTTTTAGCATCGGGTTGACGTTTAACGACCATTTTTTAGTTATCTGGTAGTTAAAATCGACACCAAAATTACCACTAAAATTAATCTTGTTTAAGTTGTTGGCTTCTCCTGTATTTGAAAAGTAAGTCGTGCTTAAATTCACCTCATTTTTATTTAAAAACAAGGAACTAAAACCGACAACGATTTCCGTTTTCAACTTTTTTACTTCCAACAAGTTGTACTTAACTTCGATTGGAACTTCGATATACCCGTACGTTTGACTCAGTATACCATCTAAACTACCCAAATCTAAAGATATAAAGTCTGGACCAAAATTTAATTCAGAAGCATCGCTTAATTCAAAACTCTCTCCTGAACTGAACGCAACATTTGCTGAACTAGAGTTTACAGGATTTACAGCAACATTATGGTTGGAATATCCCATTTCTTGCAAGTGAATTCCCGATTGAAGTGTCCATTTACTATTGAATTGATACGCAACTTGCACCCCATAAGAATAGCTTGTTTCACCTTTTGTTGAATTTGATAAACTGGCCTCGATTGGAGATGCTTTTGAAAAAGAACTTGAATTTAATACCGCCACTGTTGGTGAGATAGTCCATACCTTCCTTTGACGTTGTTTTTCGTCAAACTCTTCTTTATTTACCGTAGCCATAAAGTCTTCTGAAGGTTTTAAACCTTGGTTTACGGTATCTTTTTTTCTTTTTAAAAGTGCTTCCTCTCTTGTAATAACTGGCAAGCTGTTTTTAAGCTTGCCAGCTTGTTCTTCTTCTTTCGTAACATCGTTTTTAGCTAGCAAAGCCCCCTCAATTACTTTACCTATCGTATTATGATCTTTTTTTACCGGCATCTCTTTTTCGCTAACTTTTACAACATCATAAGGACTCAAAACATCCTTTTTAAGAGGTTTTTCTTTTACTGTTTTTTTGTTTTTTAGTTCTTCTTTAGCAATAATGGTTTCTATCGTATTCTCTTTTGCTGACTCAATTACTACATTGTCTTTGAGTTCTTGTTGTTTATTTTTTTTATCTTCTGAAGTAGGTGTTGGCGATTCAACCACAATCACCTCTACATCTTCTGTGTTTTTTGACTCATTCATATTCGAATAAAGAAAAAGGCCTAATATAAAAACCGCAGCAGCTCCACCAGAAAACCACCATATCGGAAAAACTTTGCGTTTTTTCTTTTTTTGTAATTTTCCTTCAATAGCATTCCATACACTTTCGTTCGGAGCAATCTCCAAATCTGTAAGCTTTTCTTGAAATAATGTATCAATATTGTTTTCTTCCATCTAGTATGCTTTTTTTCTTTTGCTTGATATGATTCTATCGCCCTCTTTAGTAGTTGTCTTGCTCTTGATAAGTTTGACTTTGATGTTCCTTCAGAAATATTTAATAAGCCTGCTATTTCTTTATGTTCGTATTTGTCTAATACATACAAGTTAAAAACCAAACGGTACCTATCTGGTAAGTTTTGAATCAACTTTAATAAGATATCAATATTCACATTTTCAGCTTCAAGCACTACATCTTCTTCCATTTGTTCAATAGGTGCTTCTGAGACTAACTGTAAAGGTGATTTTTCTCTGTATTTTTGCAATGCAGTATTGATGGTTATTCTTTTCATCCACCCTTCAAAAGAACCTGTATGTTTATACTGAGGTATCTTTTTAAAAATAGTTAAAAAACTATCTTGTAACGTATCTTCAGCATCTTGGTAATTACGAGAATACTTTAAGCAAAGCGCAAAAAGTTTACCAGAAAATAGCTGATAAACTTGAGCCTGTGCTGTGATATTTTGACGACAGCATTCTTATATGAGTTCTTCTAAATTGATGCTACAAATTTACAGGTATTACCACTTCTTCGTATACATCTTTTCCTTCTTCATTTTTACCTTTCCAAAACTTAAATACATAGTCTTCTTCTTGAAGTGCTTCTACAGGAAAAGCATATTCCTCTTGCCTTATCTCTTCTGTACAAGCATCTTTAAGTGCCACTATTGCTGTAGCGGCTACAATTCTGGTTGTATCTATTTTTTGATAATACAATCCGTTGAAAGTGTAGCAGCCATTTGGCAACGTATACTTTATTTTAATAGTATCTACTTCTCCAAATGTGAAACTTTCAGGAGTGGTCGCACTGTCTACCTTTAAAAACTCGTAACTAAAATTAGGACTGTCATCATTTAAACAAGAATAAAGCGTACAAACACTTACAAAAAGAATTAAATTTTTTTTCATACTACCATAAATTTTGGGGGTTATCAATATTTTAAAACAGGGTATCCGTTTTGGCAGGCTACGCCAATGGGTTTTGACGGGGTATCACATGTTGAAAAGATCCCCCATTTTATGTTATACAGCCTTTCTGCTTCGGTATATGCTGCCACTTTTTGTAAAAAATTTTCTGTATCAATCTCTGTTGAATAAGCGATATACCCTTTCGGTCCTCCACAAGTATTAGAACCATACGCTGTAAACGTCCAATTACTTGAATCTGTGCAAGAAACCCCGTAAACTAAATTCTGTATTTCAATAAATAAATCTAGTAGTTTTCTATGATCTTTTTCTTGTTCTGAAAGAACTCTTTTTACCACTAACTTTTCATCGGTTAACAGTTGTATTTGCCAATTGAAACTGCTAAGATAGCTCTGTGTTGAGACTTCAATTACTGTTTTATCAGAAGCTTTCCATGTTCCTTTTACATTAAAAAAAATCAATGGTGGTGTACCACACCAACCCGAAGTTCTTTCGATAAAGGTTCCATCTTCTTTAAAAGAGACTCCATATTCTTCATCTGGTAATGAGGTTAATCTTGTAAAGGTTAATTCCTCATTTTTAAACTGAGCTTTTGACCAATATCCAAGTAATAAATTATCAGAATTTATGATTGAGGTGCTGTCTTCAGTACAAGAAAAAAAACTAAAAATCGTAATAAAAAGGAGTATTATTTTCTTCATAATTTGTTCATTTATAAGTTAGATGAAAAAAAATTAGAGAGGTTGCGTTGAATACTCTTATTTTTGTATAAGTTTATGAAAAACATCATTTTTAACATACAATCGGCTAAAGATTTCGACAGTATTGCACTTCAGGTTTTTAAACACCAGTTTACCAACAACAAGGTATATCGCTCTTTTTGCGATTTATTGTATGTGCATCCTTCTGATGTAAAAGCTGTTGAAGAAATTCCGTTTTTACCTATTCAATTTTTTAAAACTCGAGAAGTCCTCTCTTCAACCGATACCATTCAAGAAACTTTTACAAGTTCAGGAACTACAGGAAGTACAACTAGCAAGCATTTGGTTAGCGATATATCTTGGTATGAAACCAGTTATATAAAAGGTTTTGAGCATTTTTATGGAAATATAGAAGACTATGTAGTACTCGCCTTGTTACCAAATTATTTAGAACGTAACGGTTCTTCTTTAATTTATATGGTGAACGATTTGATAAAACGTTCTAAACATTCTGAAAGTGGATTTTACCTCAACAATCTCGGCGAACTTGCTGAAAAACTCATACAGTTAGATACACAGCATAAAAAAGTACTACTTATAGGTGTTTCTTTTGCTTTATTAGATTTGATAGAACGCTATCAATTCAACCTATCTAATACTGTTATTATGGAAACTGGTGGCATGAAAGGAAGAAGAAAAGAACTAATTCGCAACGAATTACATGCGCTTTTATGTAATGGGTTTGGTGTAGATATGATTCATTCTGAATATGGAATGACCGAATTATTAAGCCAAGCGTATTCCAAAGGAAACGGTATTTTTAACTGTCCGCCTTGGATGCGAGTATTAACTCGCGATACTGAAGATGCATTAACTATATTGCCTGAGGGAAAATCGGGTGGAATGAATGTAATTGATTTAGCAAACTACAATTCTTGTTCTTTTATCGCTACACAAGATTTAGGAAAAGTGCACCAAGACAATAGCTTCGAAATTATTGGTCGCTTTGATAATTCTGACATACGTGGCTGTAATTTGATGGTTTTGTAGGTAACTAGTTTACATCATGAGGAATATAAACAACGTTTTTATGGTCTTTTAAAAAAGACAAACTTTAATTTTTTTCTCAAACTGTAATGTTCTTTATTTTTATCGACTATTCTTAAAATTATAAACAATGAAAAACTTTGTTACATTATTTTTAATAACGGCTTCTGCTGTATTGTATGCTCAAAAGACAGATTATAACACTGATAAAAAAGGGTTTGTAGCTCAAGGCTATGATGTTGTTTCTTATTTTACCAACAGCGAACCTGTTGAGGGTAAAAAAAAGTATCAAACAACCTATGATGAAGCAACGTTTGTGTTTTCTTCAGAAAAAAATTTAGCGCTCTTCAAAGAAAATCCGACAAAATATATTCCTCAATATGGCGGATATTGTGCGTATGCCATAGCGGCTAAAAAAACCAAAATGAACATCGATGCAGAATCTTATGAAATTAGAGATGGCAAATTGTACCTTTTTTACAGTTCTTGGTTTTCTAACAAGCTCGATGACTGGAAAAATGGTAATACTGAAAATTTACAAGTTCAAGGAGACAAAAATTGGGAAGAACTAAAACATCAAAATAACTAAAGACAAAATATTTCTATATACATTTTTGTTTTGCCTTTTATTAAAAGTAAATTCTCAAAAACTTAAAAAAGAGGCAGATATACATTGTAAAAAATGGAATCATTAATTTGATTTGAAAGTTGTAGAAGTAAAATTTTTATAAGAGCTGAAAAAAATTCAGCTCTTTTTTTATACCCATCATCTTTTTTTATACTTATTTTTGATTGATAAAAACAGTTCTATGAACAATTTCTCATCCTTCAATAGAAAAAACATTCAACAAGAATTACAAACAACCGAATTTGACATTCTCGTAATTGGTGGTGGCATTACGGGTGCAGGTATTGCTTTAGATGCAGCCTCTCGTGGAATGAAAGTCGCATTAATAGAAAAAAACGATTTTGCCTCAGGTACTTCTAGTAAATCAACCAAACTAATTCACGGTGGTTTACGCTACTTAAAACAGTTTGATTTTTGGTTGGTAAAAGAAGTAGGAACCGAGCGTGCTGTTGTTCATAAGCTAGCTCCGCACCTAGTAATTCCTGAAAAAATGATTTTACCATTGATTGAAGGTGGAACTTACGGTTCTTGGCTAACTTCTTTTGGTTTAAAGGTTTACGATATTTTAGCTTCTGTTGAAGGTGATGATAAACGTAAAATGCTCGATAAAACAGAAGCATTAAAAAAAGAACCTTTACTACCTGAAAGCATTCTTAAAGGTGCTGGTTTTTATGCCGAATATCGCACCGACGATGCTCGTTTAACGATTGAGGTGTTAAAAACCGCCAGCCAATACGATGCAAAAATACTTAATTACACTCAGGCTAATGGGTTTATTTATGAAAACAAACGTGTGGTAGGTGCCAAAGCAACCAATGTTTTTACAGGTGAAAGTTACAATATCAACGCAAAATATGTTGTAAATGCTGCAGGTCCTTGGGTAGATGAATTACGTCAAATAAACAATTCAAAAATTGGTAAAAGATTACATTTAACTAAAGGGGTTCACTTAGTGGTTCCGCACGAAAAACTACCTGTAAAGCAATCGGTGTATTTCGATATTCCAGATGGTCGTATGATGTTTGCTATTCCTCGCGGAAAAATTACCTATTTTGGAACTACGGATACCAATTACCAACAAGATAAAGATACTGTAGAAACCTCAATGGTAGACGCCTTGTATTTAATTGAGGCCGTAAATAACATGTTTCCTGAAATTCAATTAACTATTGATGATATCCAGTCATCTTGGGCAGGATTACGTCCGTTAATTCACGAAGAAGGAAAATCAGCTTCAGAATTGTCTCGAAAAGATGAAATTTTTATTTCTGACACCAAGTTAATTTCTATTGCTGGAGGTAAACTCACAGGCTATCGAAAAATGGCAGAACGTATTGTAGACATTGTTGCAAAAAAAATGAAACGTCGTTTTAATCTAGCTTTCGATTCTATTCAAACTGAAGAAATTGTATTGTCTGGAGGACCTTTTCAAAACTATAAATCTGTAAAATTGTATATCAATCAAATTTACAACCGTATAAAATTAGTTGGTTTTACCGAAAAAGATGCCAGCTATTTGGTACACAATTATGGTAAACAAACGGAACTTATTTTAAACAAGTTTGATGAATTAAGCGAAGAGAATATAGAAAAACGCTTGTTAAAAGCTGAGGTTTGGTTTACTGTTAAACATGAAATGGCTTGTACACCAACCGACTTTTTTATGCGTAGAACCGGTCGTTTATTTTTTGACAAGCCTAGTGTTGATGCATATAAAGACTTCGTTATACAAGAATTTGCAGCTTGTTTTAATTGGGATGAAAAAACCCTATCGAAATACGAAGAAGAACTCAACAAAAAAATTAATATCGCAGTAAATTTTAACTAGTTTTTTTATCTTATTAATAGTGTACTATTATATATTTGCCAACTGGGAAATTGACTACTAAATTTAAGATTTTGTATAATTAATTTTTTTGTATTTAATAATGAAGCAACTAGTTCTACTATTTTTTTTACTGACCAGTATTGTAGCGAAAAGTCAAACCAATATCATTACCAAATCAGATTTTAATGATATTAAAATAAACAATATTGCTCTAACAGATATAAAAAAAACCTTTGGAAAACAACCAAAATTAGAATCTTTACTAGGCCCTGCCAACTCTTATGAAGAAAACGGCTTTTATTACTATTTCAAGTTCAATGGTTTGAAGCTAGACTTTTCTATTTCAGGAAAAAAGCCTTACATAGAATCTTTAGATGTATTAACCAACGAATCTACTTTTACTATAAAAGGAAATACCGTAACTGTTGGAGACCCCATTAGTAAGTTAGGAGATGTTTCTTTTAGTACTGGTAGAAACGGTGCTAAAAGTATTTTATATGCCGAATGTGATGAGTGCAATATCTTTATTAATATTGCGTTCGATCAGGAAACTAATATGATTACAAAAATTAATTACTTTGATATGTCTTAACTAAGTTTCATTGTAAAAGATATTAAAATGCCCAGAAGCTATTTTTCTGGGCATTTTTATTTCTAGTATATGTGTGTTTGATGTATGGTAGTGTTGATTTAAAAAAATCCGAATAGGGGAGGAACCGTAAGGTTTAGCGGAAGTAAATCTCATGTGCACAAGTAGCTCTTAGTATTGAAATGTTTTATATATCACTCATACTTTATTCTATCAACATGAGACACTATTAATTTTAAGACTATTAAAACCCTAAAACTTATTCAAATTCAAATTTCGAAACTAACTTGACTTATTTGCCAACCAAACACCTAGTAAAATAATTCCAGTAGCTAATAACTGAATAATACTTAATTTTTCTCCATCAAGAATACCCCAAAAAACTGCTACAATAGGAATTAAATATGTTACAGATGAAGCAAATAAAGGCGATGACAAATGTATCATCTTATTAAATAATACTTTTGCCATTCCCGTGCCCACCACAGCCAGCACAGTTATATAACCTAATGCCGAAGCGGTTTCTGTAGTTACTTCAAAAGTTGAAAAAAATCCAGAAAATACCAAAACTATAAACGCAGGTATAATTAATAGCAAAAAATTACCTGTTGTAATTGCCAATGCATCTAAATCATATAAGTACTTTTTAATTATATTTACATTAAAGGCATACCCTATAGAGGCTATAAATATTAAAGTTGCATACCAATAGTTTTGATTCGGGTTCAATTCAGCGCCCTTTAGAATAAGTATCAAAGTGCCAACAAGCCCTATTAAAATACCAAAAAATTGTTTTCTTTTAAATGTAAAACCAAAAACCAAAGCTCCAAAAATAAAGGTGTTAAGTGGTGTTAATGAATTTAAAATAGCGGCTACAGAACTGTCTATATTACTTATGGCAAAAGCAAACAAAAATGAAGGAAAAAACGTTCCTACCGCAGCTGTTATTGCGACATATTTCCAATGTCTTTTTTGAATTCTTTTCAAGCTCTCACTACCAACTAGCAATAAAAAAATGGCTGTAATTAGCATTCGTAATGCGCCTACTTGAACAGGGCTTAATCCGACTAATGCCTTTTTCATTAAAATAAAAGAGCTCCCCCAAACCAGTGAAAGCACTACTAAATACAGCCATTTTCTTTGTTGGTTGTTCATTATCAATCAATTTAAGCGCAAAAATCGTCTATTTTTAATTTTGTTTTTGATTTTATTGATAAATTTGCGGAATAACTTAATAAATAAAAATGATGAATTTTCAGAAAATAGTAGTTGCTTTAACTTTGGTAAGTTTTTTAGCTGTTGGATGTAACAATGAAGCAAAAAAAGAAGAAACTCCACAAAATCAAGAGGTAGCTGCAAATATACAAGAAGCTAGTTTTGCTATCTCAGGAATGACTTGTGAGATTGGCTGTGCTAAAAAAATAGCTTCAGATTTAAATAAAAAAGAGGGTGTTTTAGAAGCTAACGTAGTGTTTAACGATAGCATTGCTAATGTGAAGTTTGATGCCAACAAAACAAACAAAGCAGAGTTAATGGCATTTGTTGATGGTATTGGAGATAACATGTATAAAACCAGTAAAATTTGCGAAAAAGATTGTAAAAAAGAATGTGGAGCAAAAACAGATGCTGAAGCTAAGGCTTGTAAAACCAACTGTAAAATGCCTTGTTGCAACACTGAATTAGCGAGTAAAAAGTGTGAAATGAAATGTTGTGCAGATAAAACAGATGCTGAAAAAGCAAACTGTGAAATGGAGTGTTGTGAAAAAAATACAACAACTGAAAAAAGCGCTTGTAAAAAAGACTGTACGATGGCTTGCTGTGCCGAAACCAAAAAAGCATAATTTATATTTATTTTAAACAAAAGGCTTCTCAATTGGGAAGCCTTTTGTTTTATAGGCTTGTTGTATCTTTGCCTAAACTTTGAAACTAGATGAAAAAACACTTTCCTCTTATTGTAAAAATCTCGTTAATTGCTGTATATGTTATTTTTTTAGCGGGTTCTGTTGTTCGTATGACAGGGTCGGGAATGGGATGCCCTGACTGGCCAAAATGTTTTGGATACATCATTCCGCCTACTTCGGAAGAACAAATTACTTGGCAGCCTAATTCTGAATATAAAGAAGGAATGATTATCGTAAAAGATGAGGCCTTATTTGTTGCGGAAAATGATATAAAAACGACTCAAGAATTTAATATCGCCAACTGGAAAAAGTATACAAAACACGACTATGCCAAATTTAACAAATATCATACGTGGACGGAATACATCAACCGATTGGCTTCAGTATTAGCTGGAATTCCGTTTCTATTTTTAATTGTTATCTCACTTAAATTTTGGAAAGAAAACAAACAAATTACGCTGTTATCGTTCGGAGCTTTCTTTTTACTATTATTAGAAGCTTGGCTAGGTAAAATCGTGGTAGATTCTAATTTGAAACCAACTGTCATCACCATTCACATGGTGGGTGGTTTGGTGATTATTGCACTACTATTATGGTTACTTTACATCGTCTCTGACCAAAAGAAAGCATTTTATACATACAATTCATTATTTAGTAAATTAGTGATTCTTTCAGCTATATTTTCACTAATACAAATTGCTTTAGGCACGCAAGTACGTCAATTTATTGATGAGCAAGTAAAACTACACGGCTTTGAAAACAAACAGTATAGTTTAATGGATCCGAATTTAAAATTTTATATACATCGCTCATTTACTATTGCTATTGTATTGGTTAACTTAGGGCTACTGTACCTAAATCAGGTGAAAAACTTGGGGTATAAACTGGTAAACTGGATTGTTGCTTTAATTTTCTTAGAAACCATTACAGGTATTTTAATGTATTATGCTGAATTCCCATTAGGAACACAAGCGGTACACTTATTATCGGGTGCTCTTTTATTTGGGCTACAATTTTATTTGTGGTTGCAATCGAGGAGGGTTAATGAGTTAATGTAGCAATGTAGCAATGCGATGGCTGTTTTTAATTAGGTTTAGCAATCTTAGTTAAGCAATATAGTAACTTTTTAACTTGATTTCTGGATAAAACATCAAATTGGGTTCACTAAAAATCAATAGTGTCTCATGTCGATATCGGGAAGTCTGTGTGATGCGGCATCTTAATATTATGAGTTACTTGTTTCAAAGAGGTTCCTCCCTCTGGTAGGAATGACGCATTTAAATGGATTCTACAGGTAAAAACATTAAAATCAACGCTACTATGATACTTTTTAATTTTAATGTTTTAAACGCTTTTATATCGAATATGTTTAGAAATTATCTATCAAAAGAATTTCTAGATTTAGTTTTCTATAATCGATTTGTTTAGTTAAAAAAGTGTTTTTCAGTTCCCTTGGTATTGTTTATTCAAATGCAATGTTTAAGACAACCCACTGGGATTTCATCTTTTTAGGTTCAACCATTATTATCATAGGCCTTAACTAAGAGTAATATTTAACATTCTAAAAAGAGAAAAGGAGCTTGTTTTTTAGCTCCCTTTCTATTACTTAAAATTTAAACATCCTGTTACATATGATCGTCTAAGTGATGGTGTTCATCAATTAACGGACCACCTTCCATAATTTCTTCTGAAGCTTGGTTTGCAAACTTCTCGAAGTTTAAGTGGAACGAGTGTGCTAAGTTAATCGCTTTACTAATGTAGGCTCCTTTTTGTAACCAAGTATTCATTGGATCTAACATTTCAGTTGGAACATTAGGACAGTATTTTGGCATGAACAATCCAAAAATAGGGTGCTGTTCAAATTCAACATCTTCCAATTTTCCTTCCAAGATAGCACTAATCATTGCTCTGGTGTATTTAAGCTTAATTCTAGAACCAACACCGTAAGGTCCGCCAGACCATCCTGTATTAATTAACCATACATTAACCCCAGCTTCTTGCATTTTTTTGCTTAACATTTCAGCATATACTGTTGGATGTAATGGCATAAATGGCGCACCAAAACATGCTGAGAATGATGGTACTGGTTCGGTAATACCAGCCTCTGTACCTGCCACTTTAGCAGTATAACCAGAAATAAAATGGTAAGCCGCTTGTCCTGGTGTTAATTTAGAAACCGGAGGCAATACACCAAATGCATCACAAGTTAAGAAGAAGATGTTCTTAGGATTGTCTGCATAAGACGGTTGCTGAATGTTATCGATGTGATAAATAGGATAGCTTACACGTGTATTTTGTGTGATGCTTGCATCTTCAAAGTCAACCTCATTATCTTCATTAAAAATAACATTTTCTAAGATGGCACCAGGCTTAATAGCTCTAAAGATGTCTGGTTCTTTTTCTTCTGTTAGGTCAATAACCTTAGCGTAACAACCTCCTTCAAAGTTAAAGATTACGTCTTCTGAAGTCCAACCATGCTCGTCATCACCAATTAATTTTCTGTCTGGGTCGGCAGATAAGGTTGTTTTTCCAGTTCCTGATAATCCAAAGAAAATAGCAGTATCACCATCTTCACCAACGTTAGCAGAACAGTGCATTGGTAACACGTTTTTGTCGGTAGGTAAAATCATGTTTAGGGCAGAGAAAATACCTTTTTTCATCTCTCCTGTGTAAGCAGAACCACCTACTAAAGCTACTTTTTTAGTAAAGTTCAATATAGAAAAGTTACCTTGGCGGATTCCATGACCTTCTGGATCTGGACATACATAACCAGGCGCACAAAGAATTAACCAGTCTTCATCAAAGTTTTCTAATTCTGATTCTTCAGGACGTAAGAACATGTTGTAAATAAACATATTAGACCAAGGGTACTCTGTTACTGTTCTTACGTTAAGTCTGTATTTTGGATCTGCACAAACGTAACCATCTCTTACAAAGATTTCTTTACCAGAAAGATAGTCTTCAATTGCAGTTTGTAATTTATCAAAATTTTCTGGTGAAACGGGTTTGTTCACTTTTCCCCACCAAACTTTATCTTTAGTATAATCGTCTTTCACTAAAAAACGATCTTGTGGCGAACGTCCAGTAAATTTACCTGTATTAATGGCTAAAGTACCATTTTTAGTTTCTTTACCCATACCTTTTTCAAGAGTAATGCGTTGTAATTCTTCTGGAGAAAGATTCCAATGTGCAGTAACATCTTTTAATCCATACTTCTCTAAATTTCCATTCTTTGGAACAATTGTATTTTTCATGTTTAATTAATTTGTGGTTTATTATAATTTTTTAAAATGGCCATATTATAGGAACTAGTAGTAGGGTTACTACTAAAAAAATAAATAACAAGGGTGCTCCTACCTTTAAATAGTCTATAAATTTGTATCCTCCTGCACTCATAACCATAGCATTTGTTGTCGTGCCCACAGGGGTTAAAAACGCCGTGGAGGCACTAATAGCAACTACAATCATAAAGGGTTCTGGAGAAATTTGTAAGGTTCGAGCAGCTATGATTGCTATAGGCGCCATCAAGACCGCTGTTGCCGAGTTATTGATAACCTGACTAAAGGCTGTGGTTAGCACAAAGATACCTCCCAAAAGTAAGACAGGGTTTGCCTGACCTAAGTACGTAACTAGGTTACTCGCAATCATTTGTGCCGTTCCTGTTTTTTGAAGGGCTACTCCCATAGGTATCATGGCAGCAATCATAATTACGCTGCTCCAACTTACCGCTTTATAGGCTTTAGATGCTGGTATGCAACCTGTTAAAACTACAATACCTGCGGCTATCAAAGCTGCTATAGAACCAGGAACAATTTTAAATAACAACAGACCAATCATCAATAGTAAAGCTCCTAAACTTATATACGATTTTGTGGTTAAGTTCTCTACATCTTTAGCCATTCCTTCTGGACTACCTACAATTACTAGGTTTTCGTGCTGCTTTTTTAATCCATCTATACTTTCCCAAGTACCTCGAATGATAAAACCATCACCTGCCTTTACTTCAATTTCTGGTTCTAAATAGGGCTTGTTGTTTCTTGAGGCAGCTAATAATTGTACCCCAAAGCGTTTAAAGTAATTACCTAATCTAATTTTTCTACCCACTAAAAATGATTTTGGTGTAACCAACATCTCAGTCATTCCTACCTCTTGATTGATAAGGTTGTGTTTTAACTCGTCCGTAATGGGTTCTAAGGGTAATAAGCCTAATCTAAAGTGAATCATCAATCGGTTTACAGCATCCGTTTCACCTTTTATTGTAATGATATCGTGATAGCGTAAATCGGTTTCTGGCGTTGGAAACTCAATAAATGGTTCCGTTCCTTTAAATCGATTAGGGTGTCTTCTTTTTAATCGGATAACTTGTACATTATATTCACGTTCAAAATCCCAATCGGCAAAAGTGGTATTGATTAAAGGTGACAAGGAACGGATACGCAAGCGGTAATAGTTATCTTCAATTTTGTAAGCTTCAATCCAATTATGAATGGTAGAAGCAATATCTACAGGTTTGTTATTGGTGTGATTTTTAGGTAAGAGTTTTTTTCCAAAAAATCTAAAATAAACAAGGGTAATGATGAGCAAAGGTAAACCAATTAATCCGAACTCAAAGAATGAAAAACCCTCAAGACCCGTTTCTTCTAAAGCATTGCTAACAATAATGTTTGGTGGTGTTCCTGTTAAAGTCAATAGTCCGCCTGTGTTAGAACCAAAAGCTACTGGCATTAATAATTGTGATGGAAAAACACCCATTTTCCAAGCAGAAGAAATGGTTACAGGAAGTAGTGTTGCTACCGTTCCTGTATTACTCACAAATCCTGACAAAACTCCAGATCCTGCAGTAATAATCATTAATAATTTAGAAACGCTATTTCCAGACCATTGCACAAATTTTTTACCTGCTTGTGCTGTCCATCCTGTTTGTGAAAGGCCTTCCCCAATAATAAATAAAGCGGCAATCATAACCACCGTAGGGTTGCTAAAACCACTTAGCGTTTCTTTGGCATCTAAAACACCCCAAACATACAAGCTAATCATAGATAATAAAGCCACCATATCGGGTGAATATTTACCCCAAATAAATAGGGCTATTGTAATGATTAATATGGCTAGCATAACATACATAATGCTTCTGTTTTTAGATATGTAAAGATAGTATGAAACAAAGAATTTGATTTATGACTTTTGTCATTTTTTCATATAACGTGTTGTTTTTTAGAATATTTCATAATAATAACAAAATAATTCCGATTTATTTTTACTAAAACGTAATAGCAATGATAAATTCTAACAAATTCATCTACTCTATTATATTTATAGTTTTAGCGATTTAAGGTGGTGACTTAATATTGAAAATAAAATACGTTATTTACGTCTTAGGAAGCATATCATAATTGTTAAAAAGTTAAGATTGCACACTAGAATATCAAACCAAAATTATGTTCTTTTTGTAAAAATTACCTATTTGGCAATAGTCGTTTGTAAAGTGTTGTTTTTACTTCACCTTACACTTAATAAAGTAGGATGGTTTAAAAATTGTATTTTTATATTGAAATCCTATTTACTTTTGTAATTATTTTCATTGAATCATCTTTAGCTAAAACGTTTTTAGTACTTGTTGCTTTTTATAAAAAACACTTTTACATGCAGTTACAGCCTCCTTTTCGTAAAATTATTCATGTTGATATGGATGCTTTTTATGCGTCGGTTGAGCAGTTGGATAATCCAGAGTTACGAGGAAAACCCGTTGCTGTAGGTGGTAGTGAGGTACGAGGAGTTGTTTCTGCTGCTAGTTACGAAGCTAGAAAATTTGGAGTGCGTTCTGCCATGAGTGGTGTGCTGGCAAAACAAAAATGCCCGCATATTATATTTGTTCCGCCAAGATTTGACCGTTACAAGGAAATTTCTGCTAAAATTAGAAAGATTTTTTATGAATATACAGATTTGGTAGAACCTTTATCGTTGGATGAAGCATATTTGGATGTTACTGAAAACAAAAAAGCAAATCCATCAGCTAGTATGATTGCTCAAGAGATTCGCCAGCGAATATGGGAGGAGTTAGAGTTACGCGCTTCGGCAGGAATATCTATTAATAAATTTATTGCTAAAGTTGCTTCTGATATTAACAAACCAAACGGACAGAAAACAATTAACCCAGAAGAAGTTCTTGAGTTTTTAGAACAACTCCCTGTAAATAAGTTTTATGGAGTAGGTAAGGTAACCGCTGCTAAAATGCATAATCTAGGTATTTTTACTGGATTAGATTTAAAGCAAAAATCATTAGAAGAGCTTTCTAAATTATTTGGAAAGTCTGGGGTGCATTATTACCATATTGTTCGAGGTATTCATAATTCTTCAGTAAAACCAAATCGTATTCGAAAATCGATTGCTGCCGAAACTACCTTTAGAGAAAATTTATCTTCTGAGGTTTTTATGTTAGAGCGACTTGATAAAATTGCTGATGAATTAGAGCGTCGCATGAAAAAATCGAACACCAAAGGAAAAACAGTAACCTTAAAAATTAAATACAGCGATTTTACGCAACAAACTCGTAGTAAAACTACCAACCGCTATCTTCAACTAAAAAAAGACTTTTATCCTATCGTAAAAGAGTTATTGTACCAAGATACTCTTAATAATTCTGTTCGCTTATTAGGAATTTCATTTAGTAATTTGAATACCGAAAGAAAAGCGCCTGTTTGGGTACAGTTGCGATTTGATTTTTAAAGTATCGGGATTTTCAACGACACTTTGGTTCCTTTCGGGTTTCCTTCTTCGTCAATTATATCTGTGTAAATTAATGAATAATTATTTGCATACTGATTGGCAAAGTTTCGTAATCTTTCTTTCGTTAAATTTATACCTATAGACTTACGGTTCAGTGATTTGTTTTTTCTAATTTTCATAGCAGCATCTCTACCAATTCCATTATCAACAATATCAATTTGTATAAATTCATCTGCTATTTTTGTGACTTTTACTAAAACTTCTTTTTCTCCTTTTTTTGATGAAAGTCCGTGCCAAATAGAATTTTCTAAAAAAGGTTGTAAGATTAGAGGCGGTACCTTTATTCTTTCTACATTAATACTAGGGTCTACTTCTTCTACATAATTAACCTCATTCGATAATCGAATATTTTCAATGCTCATGTAAAGATTCATGGTTTTTAACTCTTCACTTAAAGTTACCTCTTTTACTGTTGACGATTCTAAAATACTCCGAATTAATTTAGAGAACTTGTTTAAATAATATACTGCATTTCTCTGCTCATTGTTAATAATATAAAGTTTAATAGAGTTTAAAGCATTAAATACAAAGTGCGGATTCATTTGAATTCGTAATGCTTCTTGTTCTAACAATAATATTTTCTTTTCATTATTCAACAAACGTTGCCTGTAAATAGAATACAGTAATACCCCTAATAACGCTATAGAAACCAATGCTATGATTAATATGTTTCTATTTCGTAAGAGTTTTAACTTGGCTATTTCGTTTTCTTTTGCTAAGCTTTTTATTTTGTTTCTACTTACCTCATTATCGTATTTATTAATAAGGTTATTTACATAAGATATGTTTTTGTTATTAAACGTTTTACGTTCTCCTTCAATAGCTTTCTTATAAAAGTTATACGCTTTCTCGTAATCCTTTTTTTCTCGTACAGCTGAGACAAATACAAGTTAGATTGGTTAACTTCTGATGGAATTTTATGTTTTGTAGCTACCTCTAAGCCTTTTTCTAAATATTTTTTTGCTTTATCTAAGCTATCTAATTTCAATTGTACATTACCAAACGTAATATATACATCGGAAGTGTAATACTGATCTCCTATTTTTTCTGAAAGGGGCAGTACTTCACTTATATAGTTGTAAGCTTTATGATACTTACCTTGTAACAACAATACATTAGCAATACTGTTATGGCAAATAACTTTTCCTATACTTGAATTAGTCTCTATGTTATATTGTAAAGATTTTTTGTAATGCTCTAGCGCAGCATCAATATCTCCCAAGTTTTGAAAGGCTAAGCCCATGTTTTGATAGTTAATGGCTAAGCCTCTTTTATCGCCTGTTTTTTTTTGTATTAGAATTGATTTTTTAAACTTTTCTAATGCTAGCTGATATTGCTTAAGAGCCAAGTAAATATTACCAATGCTATTGTTTGATATACTTATGCTTATTTTAGTATCAATGTCAGGAAACTTAATTTTATCGGCTAATTCTAGTGCCATTTGATGGTAGTTCAAAGCACTTCTAATTTTGTCTTGTCTTCGATATACAACTCCTATTTGGTTTAGGGTAACTATTTCTGCGTTAATATCTTTGATTTTTCTTGACAGTTCTAGAGCCTTTAAATAATTATCAATAGATTTATCAAATAAAGAGTTGTTTCTGTAATGCCTACCTAATAAGTTATAAGCATAAATTTGCGCAGGTTCGAATTTGTTTTTTTTACTTTCTTCTAAAAAAAGATTTATTTCTTCTTTCTCTAATTTTCCGAATTTAAAAAAACGACACAGCTCATAATAATTTTCTATTTTCTTCTTTTTTGCTTCATAAATCAAACTATTTATACTTGTCTTATCTTCTTGTGCATAACAAGAAAATACTGCATAAAAGAAAATAGTTATTACTACAAGTTGTTTCATGCTATGAGTTTAAAGTTTTTCTAAAAAATCTGATTTTCTTTGTCTCGATACTGGAATTTTATGGTTGTTTTCTAGCACCACGTAGCCATCAGACTTTAAAAATTCTTTAATTTTATTTAAATTAATAATGAAGGAATTGTGTATTCTAAAAAAATGGTCGTCAGGAAGTAAAGAATCAATTTCCTTTAATTTTTTAGTTACTACTATTTTTTTATTAGAACCTGTGGTAACTATTGTTGAATAGTTACCATCTGACTCGACAAATAAAATCTCTTCTTGAGACAAGAAAACTAATTTTCCGTCGGTACTAATTGTAATTTTTCGTCTATTAAATTTTTTATTAAAGCTCGACAAGATTTTTTCTACCTTCTCTGTATTGTCTTTGTTATGATATTCTTTAACCCTTTGTATGGTTTCTTTTAAATCATCTGAATCAATAGGCTTTAAAAGATAATCTATTGCTTGATTTTTAAGTGCCTTAATTGCATATTCATTGTATGCAGTTGTAATGATTATAGCAAAATCTTTATGCTGTAATTTTTCTAATAACTGAAAACCATCCATCGTTGGCATTTCTATGTCTAAAAAAAGACAATCAATGATGTTTTCGTTAATATATTTAATCGCCTTTTCTGCCTCGGTAAAGGTTTCTATGATTTCTATATCATCACTAAAAGTTGAAAGTTCCCAAGAAAGTCCTTGTATTGCTTTCGGTTCATCGTCAACGATAACTGCTTTTAACATTTTATATACATTTACACCAAATGTAACAGATAATATCTTAAAAATAAAATATGATTGAATATTGATTTAGTTTAAAAAAAAGCGAAAAACACTCAACAAACATAAATTTTTACCATTTACACAAAAAAATGAACCAGTTATACATATCTCACTATTGAAAAGGGTTTTTTGTTTCATATTTGTGGTGTAATACACAAGGGGAATCATATTGATAAATTGGGGGATTAATCAATAATGATATTAAGTTATGAAACACCACTCTAGAACATAGAGTGGTGTTTTTTTATATAAAATCTAAGGCTTCTTTATTTTTATAGAAATAAAAAAAGCTCAAACCATGTAGGTTTGAGCTTTAAATTTTATCGAATCAGTTAGTTTCTTAAGCCTCAAATGGAGTTACAGAAACGTATGATTTGTTATCTCTTTTCTTTTGGAATTTTACAACACCATCTACTTTCGCATGTAAAGTATGATCTTTACCCATATAAACATTTTCACCTGGGTTGTGTTGCGTTCCTCTTTGACGAACAATAATGTTACCTGCAATAGCAGCTTGTCCTCCAAAAATCTTTACTCCTAATCGTTTCGATTCCGATTCACGACCGTTTTTCGAACTACCGACACCTTTCTTATGAGCCATCTTTGTAAGTTTTTAAAGTTATTATTTACTTAATGCTTCAATTAATTCTGCTTTCTTTAAAGAAGTGTATCCTGTGATACCTCTTTCTTTAGCCAATGCTTTTAATTCAGCTACAGTCATTGAACTTAAATCCTTCGACTCTTCTTTTACCTCAACTTTTTCAGCTTTAGGAGCTTCTTTTTTAGTTGATTCTTTTGCCTTTTTAGCACCTGAAGTTGTAATTCCTTCGATTTGGATTTCAGTTAAATACTGTCTGTGTCCATTTTTCTTTTTGTAACCTTTTCTTCTCTTTTTCTTGAAAACGATTACTTTATCACCTTTTAAGTGACCTAAAATCTTTGCAGTTACTCCTGCACCTTCTATAGCTGGGGCGCCAATAGTTACATTACCCTCATCTTCAATTAGCATTACATTATCAAAAGTTACTTCTGATCCTTCTGCCTCTTGTAAACGGTGTACGTATACTTTTTGGTCTTTTGCTACTTTAAATTGCTGCCCTGCTATCTCTACGATTGCGTACATACTATTTGTTTTGCGTTTATACTTAAATTGGCACTTTCTTACTGAAAATGCGGGTGCAAATATACATTTTTTACATCAAAAAAAAATGTATTCCTCAGAAAATTACTCTTTTAACCCAAAAAAGATTTTTTTTTACTATTTCAATTGTAACAATTAGTATAACTTCACGTCAAATACATGAAAATCATTAAAAATTAAATTTCAATCAACCAATGAGAAAAAGAGTTATCACTCTAGCTTCAGCTTTATTAGTAGGCCTTTCGGCTAATGCGCAAAAAGTTGAATTTGAAGAGTACGATTTAAGCAACGGTATGCATGTTATTTTGCACCAAGACAATTCTGCTCCTGTAGTTACTGTTGGGGTAATGTACCATGTAGGATCGAAAGATGAAGAAACTGGTAAAACAGGAATGGCACATTTTTATGAACACTTACTATTTACTGGAACTGAAAATATTGGTCGTGGTGAATGGAGTAAAATTCAAGCTGCCAATGGAGGAACCGGAAATGCAAATACGAACTGGGATAGAACCTATTACTACGAAACATTTCCTTCTAATAATTTACAATTAGGTTTATGGATGGAGTCTGAACGATTATTACATCCAATTATCGACCAAAAAGCTGTCGACACACAAAATGAAGTTGTAAAAGAAGAGAAACGCCAACGTATGGACAATGCTCCTTATGGAAAAATTATTTACGGAGATGTATACAACCATATTTTCGACAAACACAACTACGGAAGACCAATGATTGGTTATATCGAAGATTTAGATGCTGCTACTTTAGCAGAATTTCAAGATTTTTACAAAAAATGGTATATGCCTAACAATGCCGTACTTGTAGTGGCAGGTGATTTTGAAAAAAAATCAACTAAAAAATTAATAAAAGACTACTTTGAATCAATTCCTGCAAGAACCCTTTCTAAAAGAGACAACGTAGTAGAACCCGAAAGAACTCAAGAAAAACGTGTAAAAGAGTACGATTCTAACATTCAGTTACCAGCTATTTTATTAGCGCACAAAACTCCTTCAATGAAAGAAAGAGACTCTAAAGTTTTAGATGTAATTTCTACTATTTTAAGCAATGGTAAAAGTTCTAGATTGTACAAAAAATTAGTTGACGATAAGAAAAAGGCATTACAAGTATTTTCTTTTGCTCGTAATTTAGAAGAACATAGTGTATATAATATTGGAGCTATTCCTTTAGGGAAAACGTCGTTAGACGATTTAATTAAAGAAATGGACGAAGAAATTGAAAAATTACAAACAGAGTTAATTTCAGATAGAGACCTACAAAAAGTTCGTAATAAATTTGAAAACCAATTTGTTGCTTCAAACTCTAGCGCACAAGGTATTGCCAACTCATTAGCAAGAAATTATATGTTAGTTGGAGACACAAACCAAATTAACAAAGAGTTGGACGTTATCAACTCTATAACCAAAGAAGAAATCAGAGCGGTAGCTAAAAAATATTTGGCTAAAAACCGTCGTGTTGTTATCGAATATTTACCAAAAAAGAAATAATCATCTAAACTGAATTTTAATGAAAACGAAAATATTTTCAATTATAACAATAGTATTTCTATCATTAACTGTTTCAGCACAGATTGATAGAAGCCAACAACCAAAACCAGGTCCAGCTCCTAAAATTAACTTAGGAACTCCTAAAAAGTTTGCCTTACCAAACGGATTGCAAGTTTTAGTGGTTGAAAATCATAAATTACCAAGAGCATCTGCTACATTAACTATTGATAACCCACCAATGTCTTATGGAAATAAAAAAGGAGTTGAGGGCTTATTAAGCGGAATGCTTGGAACAGGATCGACAAATACCCCAAAAGCAACGTTTGATGAAGAAGTTGACTTTTTAGGAGCCAACATCTCTTTTTGGAACGAAGGAGCAAGAGCTAGTTCTTTATCAAAGTACTTCCCAAAAGTATTAGGATTAATGGCTGATGCGGCTTTTAATCCTGTGTTTACTCAAGAAGAGTTTGACAAGCAAGTGAAGCAGTTTCTTGACGAAATTAAAAATGATGCTAAAAATGTTAAAGCCATTGCTAGTAGAGTTGAGAATGCGTTAACGTATGGAAAAAATCACCCTTTTGGAGAATTTACTACTGAAGAAACATTAAAAAATGTTACGTTACAAGATGTTAAAGACCTATACAATGAAACATATAAACCAAATAATGCTTACTTAGTTATCATTGGCGACGTAAACTTTAACGAAATTAAATCACAAGTTGAAAACTTATTTGGAGCATGGAAAAAAAGTGATTTAATTGTTCAAAAACTACCAAAAGTTGAAAACCCTTCAACTACAGAAATTAATTTTATCGACATGCCTAATGCTGTTCAATCTGAATTATCTATCATTAATGCAGTAGATTTAAAAATGAACGATAAAGATTATTATGCAGCATTATTAGCCAACCAAATTCTTGGTGGAGGTGGTACAGGTAGACTCTATAAAAACCTTCGTGAAGATAAAGGATATACCTATGGTGCATACTCGGGAATTGGATCAAGTAGATACGCTTCTCGTTTTAAAGCATCGGCATCGGTAAGAAATATGGTTACCGATAGCGCAATGGTTGAAGCGATGAAAGAAATAAACAAAATTCGCTACCAAAAAGCAACCCAAGAAGAATTAGATATTGCAAAGGCTAAATACATTGGAAGTTTTGTTCGCAATGTTGAAAAGCCTGAAACAGTAGCCTCTTATGCTTTAAACATCTTAACAAACAACTTACCTGCTGATTACTATAAAAACTACTTAAAAAATATTAATGCAGTAACCTTAGACGATGTACAAAACGCAGCGATTAAATATTTTAATGCAGATAAGGCTCGTATTATCATTACAGGTAAAGGGATTGATGTTTTAAAGAACTTAGAAAATACAGCTGATTATAAAATCAACTATTTTGACAAAAACGGAAACCCTACTGAAAAGCCATCCATGAGTTTACCTATTCCCGATGGTGTAACAGCTGCAACTGTTGTAGATAACTATTTTGAAGCGATTGGAGGAAAGGATAAAATAGCAAGTATAAACTCTGTAATGTTTACTTCTGAAGCTGAAGTTCAAGGAATGAAGTTGAATTTAGTTCAAAAATCTGCTGCCCCTAACAAGTCATCTACAACCGTATCGATGATGGGTAACGTGATGCAAAAAATGGTTTTTGACGGAACCAAAGGCTATGCAGAAGGACAAGGACAAAAGAAAGAATTGTCAGGTGAGGAATTAGAAAAAGTAAAAAAAGAATCCTATCCTTTTACTGACAAAGCCTATAAAACTGGAACTTTAGATAGAATTGAACCTATTGACGGTAACAATACTTATGTTATTAAGTTTGGAGAAAAAGAAATTTTCTATGATGCAAAATCTGGATTAAAAGTAAAAGAAGTAACAAAAGCTAAAGGACCTCAAGGAGAAATGACGTTACCTATTGTATTTTCAGATTACAAAGAGGTAAATGGAGTTAAATTTCCTCATAAAATGACTCAGAAAATGGGACCTATGGAGTTGGAATTTATCACAAAAGAAATCAAAATAAACGAAGGGGTTTCTGATGCTGATTTTCAATAAACATTAATTTTAAAAAAACTTAAAAGAACCAAAACAGACGTTTTGGTTCTTTTTTTATGTAAAACACTTAACAGTTTTTTGATAATAAATTATTGATCTTCAATAAATTGAAAGCATATAGCATATCAAATTTACATTACGAAGCTATCTTGACGTTATTTAACATCCCTTTTTTAGTTACACTTCACAAAAAAAGCAGCATTTAATTAAATACTGCTCGAATCCATTTTTCTGCTTTGCTTTAGCTTATACAACATTTATCATCGTGTATAACTCCTACACAACTTACACCTGTAGGTGTATCGAATGCACACGGGTTACCTTCTCCAAAACCAATATATCCGTTGCCTCCTGGATAACTTTCATGACAGCCTGTAAGATCACATTCGCTGCTTCCAGAGAAGAAACCACCTTGAATATTTTTTTGTGCTATTTTATCGAGCAAAGTTCCTAAGTTTGAAATGTTTTGTAGCATAATTTAATGTTTTTAAAATTAGTTTTTGTAAAATAATTCAACTTTGAAAATTAAATGCCTTTTTTACCATACAAAAAGTATGGAAAAACCTTATTTTTTCTATAAAATGCTCGGTTTATGAGCGTTTATGAAGGAAATATAAAGGTTTAAACAACTCTTTAACTAATATTTCTTTATAAAACACGTATTTTTATACTTGAATATGGAAGATTTTAATAAAATACAACAAAAACTACAACAGTTCAGTACAAAGTTTTACGTGAATGAATTGATAAAAGGAAGCATTTTATTTGTTTCGTTAGGGTTGATATATCTATTTTTTACGCTATTTATCGAATATTTTTTGTGGCTAAAACCAACGGCTAGAACGGTGCTTTTTTGGTTGTTTATTATTGTTGAATTGTTTTTGCTTTTCCGCTTTATTTGTTTTCCTATTTTTAAAATTGTCGGTTTACAAAAAGGTATTTCCTTTGAAGAAGCCTCAAAAATTATTGGAAATCACTTTCCTGAGGTACAAGACAAATTATTAAATGTTTTACAATTACAACAAAATAATCAACAATCAGATTTATTAGCGGCGAGTATTGAGCAAAAATCGAAAGAATTACACCCTGTTTCATTTAATAAAGCTATTGATTTTACTGGGAATAAAAAATACTTAAAATATGTATTAATTCCTGTTT
The DNA here is from genome assembly GCF_029853675.1 of Tenacibaculum tangerinum. NCBI lineage: Bacteria > Pseudomonadati > Bacteroidota > Flavobacteriia > Flavobacteriales > Flavobacteriaceae > Tenacibaculum > Tenacibaculum tangerinum. The sequence continues at coordinate 2,478,771 of NZ_CP122539.1, forward strand.
TTATTTGGCTAATTTCCTTTTTTACTGGTGCTTCAGAGAAGCTTTCACAGAGTTTTAATCGTGTGGTAAACCACTCGGTTGCATACAACCCTCCAGCACCTTTTTATTTTAATTTAACAGTTAAAGATTTGCGTGTTATTAAAGGAAAAGATATTACAGTGTATTTACAAACCGAAGGAGAGGTAATACCTCAAGAAGCGAAGATTCATTTTAATAAGCAACAATATTTTTTAGAAAATGAAGGAAATGGCTTGTTCTCGTATACGTTTTCTGAGGTTCAAAACCCCATTACTTTTTATGCTAGTGCCAACGGAATTGAATCTGATACCTATAAAATAGCTGTAATCAATACCCCATCTATTCAAAATATTTCACTGCTTTTAACGTATCCGTCATACATACGAAAAGCTTCTGAAACAATTAATAACACAGGAAACTTACATGTTCCACAAGGAACAATGGTAACATGGAATGTTAAAACTTCTGAAACCGATACCGTTAGCTTTGTTGAAAAAGACAAAAGAACCATTTTTAAACAAAAAGAGAACAATGAGTTTGAGTTTACAAAACGTTTGATAAACAATACCAATTATCAAATAACTACCTCTAATAAAAATCTTACAGATTACGAACAACTTCAGTTTTCTATAACCGTAACCAAAGATGAATACCCAAGCATTAGAGTAAATTCTAACATTGATAGTATTTCTCGTGGTAACGCACAGTTTGTAGGTCAAATTGCTGATGATTATGGTTTTAAGAAATTAGAATTGGTTTATTACGATAAAAATAATATTCAAAAAACTGATAATCAGTTAATTAAAATAAATAAAGAAAGCATTCAGACTTTTTATTTTGAATTTCCCGGAAACTTAAACCTAAAAGAAGGTGTAGATTATGAAATGTACTTTCAGGTATATGATAATGATTTGGTGAATGGTAGTAAAAAAGCTATGAGTAGAAAATTTAGCTATCGAGAAAAAACAGAAGAAGAAATAGAAGAGGAGTTATTACAAGAGCAAAAAAACTATATTGAAAATATTACCAATTCGTTAGACGAACAACAAAAAAGTAAAAAGGACTTAGAAAAAATTCAATTCAATTTACAAAATAAAAAGAATGTGAATTGGAATGACCAGAAGAAAATTCAGAATTTAATAAAGCGTCAAGAGCAGTACCAACAAATGATGCAACGTCAGACACAAAAATTACAAGAGAATTTTTCAGAAAAAAAAGAAGAAAATGAAACTCTAGAACAGAAAAAAGAGAACCTTAAAAAACGTATTGAGGAACTTAAAAAATTAGAAAAACAACAAAAATTGCTAGATGAATTAATGAAGTTGGCAGACAAACTAAATAAAGAAGAGTTAATTAAAAAAACCAAAGAGTTAGCAGAACAAAACAAACAACAAGAACGTAGTTTAGAGCGTATTTTAGAAATGACGAAGCGTTTTTATGTCGAGCAGAAAATGAATCAGTTGGCAAACAAACTTGATGAATTATCTAAAAAACAAGAAGAGCTAAGTAATAAAGAATCGAGTAAAGAAGAACAGCAAGAAATTAATAAAGAGTTTCAAAAAGTAAAAAAAGACTTAGATAATTTAAAGAAAGATAACGAAGAATTGAAACAGCCCATGGAAATACCTTCTATGGAAAATTTAGAAAAGCAAGCCCAAGAAGAACTGAATAAAGCAGAAGAAAACCTAGAGAAAAACAATGCTGCTAAAGCTAAGAAAAAACAAAAAGAAGCTGCTAAAAAAATGCAGGAAATGAGTCAAAAAATGCAGGAATCTATGCAATCGATGAGTGCTGAAATGGAAGAGGAAAATATGGAGGGATTACGTCAAATATTAGAGAATCTAATCATCTTTTCTTTTGACCAAGAGGCCTTAATGAATGATTTTTCTTCTTCAGATTCATCGCATCCTGACTTTGGAAAAAACTTACAAAAGCAATATCAACTCAAAACCTATTTTGAGCACATAGATGACAGTTTGTTTGTGCTTTCAATGCGTATTCCTAGTATCTCTTCAACAATTCAAGATGAACTGGCACAAGCACATTATAATTTGGACCAGTCTTTAGAAAACTTTGCCGATAATTATTTTCAAAATGGTTTGTCTAATCAACAATATGTAATGACTTCTGCAAATACATTAGCAGACATGTTAAGTGATTCTTTAGATGCTATGAAAAATCCAACACCAGGCAAAGGAAATGGGAAGGGGAAGGGGAAGTCTTTTAGTTTGCCAGATATTATTCAACAACAAAATGAATTGATGGAAAAGATGAAGCAAGGAAAGCAAAAGAAAGATCAAGGAAAGCCACAAGACGGAAAAGAGGGTAAAGAAGGACAAAAGAAAGGCGAAAAGGAAGGACAAAATGGAGAACAGAATGATGATTTAGATGGTGAATTGTATGAAATTTACAAAGAACAATCACAATTAAGACAACAACTTGAAGATGCTATTAAGCAAGGAAACGATAGCAATGGTAACGCTAAAAAGGCATTAAAAGAAATGGAACAATTAGAAAATGAAATTTTAGAAAAAGGTTTTACACAAGAAAGTATAAATAGAATGCAGCAATTAAACTATGAATTGCTAAAATTAGACAATGCTACTTTTGAACAAAATAAAGATAAACAACGTAAATCGAACACCAATTTACAAGAGTTTGATAACAATACAGCTAAAGAATTGAAATTTAAAAAGTTGTTTTATAACCAAACAGAGATATTAAACAGACAATCACTACCTTTGCGCCAAAATTACAAGAAGAAGGTGCAAGAGTATTTTAGCCTTCCGAAGGATAAATAATTAATTACCTATTAACTCTTTTTAATTTATTATTAAATGAATTTACTTTTAAAATTTTCATTCTTTTTTCTGTTTGTATCTATGAGCTATGCAAATACAGTTCGTAATTTGGTTACCTTACCAAAGCACTTTAAAGTAGAAGATACGTTTTCTGGAGATTTATCAGAGAAAGAATCTTTCCATCTTATTTTTTCAAAGAATAAACAAAATAGAAAAAACACTGTACATTCTTTTATTTATGATGGCAAAACCATTACCGAGCTACAACCTTTTGAAAGTGTGGAAAAATATAGTCTTATTTCCTTTCACAAAAAACAAGGAATCCTTTCCTTATTGCTGAGTTATAAAGAAAAGAATAAAGAATACATAAGGAGAGTAGATATAAACCTAAACACTAAAGAAATCAAGCAGGAAACCCCCTTTGTACATGAAGATTATCTTTCTTCTATAAGAGAAAATGATAGATCTATTTTAATATACAAAACGAAAGAAGAAATAACTATTTCTCAATTTATTGGAATTAATCAACCAAAAAAATTCACGTATACATTTCGTAAAAAAAATGATGATTACTCTACTTTTTTTAACGAAAATAAATTAGAAGCCATTAAAACAAATGAATTTATTGCCAATGGTTCTACTGCCAATTTCCGAGTGTATTTTGATGAAAATCATCTTATTTTCACCAAAGAAAGTACATCTGATAATATAACAAATGTAGTAACAGTTCCACTTGATGAAAAAGATTTTATTCCTTCAAAAATCAAAACGTTTACCAATAAAAAAGCAGATGGAATTTACAAAAAATTTACTTCCTTTTATTTTGATAGTAAAATTTACCAATTTGGAAATGATAAAAAAACGGGAAGTATTAAAATACACCATATTACAACAAATAAAAGTAAGCTTATTAATGTAGATGATAGTTTATCATCAAAAATTAAAGGAAATGATGCATTTGCTGGTGTAACAGCATTTTTAAAACAAGCTGGTAAAAACAAACACAAAACAACCATTACAGCAAATCCAACAAAGAATAATAAAATAAAAGTCAGAGTTGATTATGTAAATATTGATTATTCGTATCACTACAATTGGTGGTGGCATCATCAACAATTTATGATGTGGCAACAACAAAATATGATGCGTACTATTCCTAGTGGTTTTGGTCCTTCGCAACCAAACGACATCTATTTTAACACCTATACATTCGCTGAAGAAAAACGTTATTTTGAAATATTACTCGATAGTGAAGGAAACTTATTGAATGAAGAATTACCAGAAACGATGTATAAAGAAATAGACAAAAAAAAGTACATTGAAAAACTAGAAGAAATTAAAGATTTTAAATATGAATCCAGTTGTTTTTTAAAAAATAGTTTTAGGTTTATTAGTTATTCTCGTAAGCAACAAGGTTTCATTTTTCAAACAAACAAGTTGTAATGATTACATTTAATTACGAAATTGAGTTTCAATTAAACAATGAAGAAAACACTTCTGAATGGATACAACAATGTATCGAAAAAGAAGGTTTTGAGTTAGGAGAAATCAACTATATTTTTTGTGACGATGCTTATTTACATAAGCTCAATATGGAGTTTTTACAACACGATACCTTAACCGATATTATTAGCTTTGACTATACCTTGGGTAAATTGGTTGGTGGCGATATTTTTATTTCTGTAGAAAGAGTAAAAGAAAACGCTAAAGAATTTCATACTTCTTTTGAAAATGAATTGCACCGAGTAATTATTCATGGTGTTTTGCACTATATGAAATATCGAGATAAAACTGATGAAGAGAAGCAAATAATGCGCTCTAAAGAAAATGAATTTTTAAAAATTTTAAATAACATATAAAAGAGTTCCACGTGGAACTAACTATAAAAATGAGTTTATTTAATACGACATACGATGTTATTGTAGTAGGAGGTGGGCACGCTGGTAGTGAAGCAGCAGCAGCTAGTGCAAATATGGGAGCGCACACTTTGTTAATTACAATGAACCTTCAAAACATTGCTCAAATGAGTTGTAATCCTGCTATGGGTGGAATTGCAAAAGGGCAAATAGTACGTGAAATTGATGCTTTAGGAGGTTACAGCGGAATTGTAACCGATAAAACAGCAATTCAGTTTAAGATGCTTAACAAATCTAAAGGACCCGCTATGTGGAGTCCAAGAGCACAATCAGACAGAATGCAATTTGCTGAGTGCTGGAGAACGTTGTTAGAACAAACTGAAAATCTAGATTTTTATCAAGATTCTGTAAACGGATTATTGTTTGAAGGCAATACGATTGTAGGGGTAAAAACTGCTTTAGGTTTAGAGATAAAAGCAAAAACGGTAATTGTAACTGCTGGTACTTTTTTAAACGGATTAATTCATATCGGTGAAAAAACATTTGGTGGTGGTAGAGCAGGAGAAGGGGCTTCAACAGGAATAACCGAAGATTTGGTTGCAAAAGGTTTTGAAGCTGGTAGAATGAAAACAGGAACACCGCCTCGTGTAGATGGTCGTTCGTTAGATTATACTAAAATGACTGAGCAACCAGGTGATGCTACTCCAGAAAAATTCTCTTATTTACCCGTAACAAAGCCTTTAACGAAACAACGTTCTTGTTACCTCACATATACGAATCCTGAAGTACACGATTTGCTTAGAGAAGGATTTGAACGCTCGCCAATGTTTAATGGTAGAATTAAATCGACAGGACCTCGTTATTGTCCTTCTATAGAAGATAAAATCAATCGTTTTGCAGAGAAAGAACGTCACCAAATCTTCGTAGAACCCGAAGGCTGGAATACGGTAGAAATTTATGTAAACGGATTCTCAACATCGCTACCAGAAGATATTCAAGATAAAGCAATACGAGCTATCCCTGGTTTTGAAAACGTCAAATTTTTCAGATATGGATATGCAATTGAATACGATTATTTTCCGCCAACACAATTAAAACATAATTTAGAAACGAAGTTGATTGAAAACTTGTTTTTTGCGGGTCAAATTAACGGTACAACAGGCTATGAAGAAGCAGCTGCACAAGGATTAATGGCAGGTGTAAATGCAGCCTTAAAAACCCAAAATAAAGAACCATTTATTTTGAAAAGAAGTGAAGCATATATCGGTGTTTTGATTGATGACTTAATTACCAAAGGAACCGAAGAACCCTATCGTATGTTTACCTCTCGTGCAGAATACAGAACCTTATTACGACAAGATAATGCCGATTTACGTCTTACAGAAAAAGCGTATAAATTAGGTTTGGCTTCTGAAGAAAGAATGAATAGGGTAGAAGAGAAGAAGAAGAAAACTCAAAACTTAATCGATTTTATAAAAGATTTAAGTGTTAGTAAAGAAGATATCAATCCTATTTTAGAACGTAAAAATTTAGCAACTATAAATCAATCTATGAAGTTGTACAAAATTGCTGCAAGACCTCAGTTATCTTTTTCTGATTTTAAGTCAATAGACAAACTTAAAAACTATATACAAGAGCATTCAATTGATGATGAAATTATAGAACAAGTTGAAATTCATTTAAAATATTCTGGATATATAGAAAAAGAAAAAAACAATGCTGACAAATTGAATAGATTAGAAAACGTACCCATTCCGTCGACATTCGATTACAGTAAAGTAAAATCATTGTCGTACGAAGCCAGGGAAAAGTTATCTAAAATACAACCCACTTCCATTTCACAAGCAAGTAGAATTAGTGGAGTTTCACCTAGTGATATTTCTGTTTTACTGGTTTATATGGGTAGATAAACAGCAATTTAAAATTATAAAAAAATAAAATGTTCCATGTGGAACATTTTATTTTTTTACGTATAATTGTCTTGTAAATTAAAGGTTCCACATGGAACATAAATAGCAACATCAACTTGACTACAGAAAAAGAGTTATATATAAACTTAAACCCGTTTCTAAACTGTATAGATTACACAGTATCTTCTGAGAGCTATGAAGTAATGAAAAACGAAGATTATGATATGTTGGTTACTTCTCCTGTACCAGATAATTTAGAACAGTACTACGCTAGTGACGATTATATTTCTCATACAGATAGTAAAACTTCTCTTTTCGATAAAACCTATCAGTTAGTTAAAAACTACACGTTAAAGAAAAAATTAAAATTAATTAATTCTTTTAATACAGAAGATAAATCGATTTTAGATGTTGGTGCAGGTACTGGTGATTTCTTAAAAGTCTGTCAAGATGATGGATGGAAAATAACAGGGGTTGAACCTTCTAAAAAAGCACGAGAATTTGCGAATAAAAAAAGGTGTTTCTTTTTGAAAACTTAACAGAAATTGAACAAAAGAAATTCGATGTAATTACTTTATGGCATGTATTAGAACATGTACCTAATTTAGCAGAATACATACAACAACTTAAGCTACTTCTAAAACCAAACGGAACTTTAATCGTCGCTGTTCCAAATTATAAAAGTTTTGATGCAAAACACTATAAAGAGTTTTGGGCTGCCTATGACGTACCAAGACATTTATGGCATTTTTCAAGAACTTCTATCTCTAAAATATTTTCATTTGTTAACATGAAAATTGAAAAGACCATTCCTATGAAGTTTGATTCTTTTTATGTTTCCTTACTTTCTGAAAAAAATAAAACTAAAAAAATACGACCAATTTGTGCTTTTTTTATCGGATTGAAATCAAATATAAAAGCAAAACAATCTGGTGAATACTCTTCTTTAATTTATATCTTAAAAAGTGTGTAAAATTAATTTAAAACTATTTTAAAGGATTTAAAATATAAAAACATACAAACACCTTACAAAAATATAAAAACCTGTTAAAACGTATATTTTAACAGGTTTTTATATAATTAAAATTAATTATATTATAATTATTTAATAAGTTTTATCTATTTAATAAATACACCCCTAAAATTGTAATAATAAAGTAAACTGCTAACGTCATTGCACCAGCATAATCTTTTGCTAAACGTTGACCAATTAACAAGAAGATTAACGTTACTGCAGAAAGTTCTGCACCAATTAAAGCAATAGTATGATTACCTGTTGTTGCTAAGTGAAAAATTCCAACAAACATTAATCCACCCGCTAATAATTCCATGACTAAAATAATAGCCAATAAAATGGGCACCGAATTTTTGAGTGGAGAATTTTTGAAGTGTTCTTTAATAAAAGATAAATTTCCTTTCCAATCGCTTACCTTATCGATTCCTGATTGTAAAAAAGTAACTATTAAAAAAAGTAGAATTAAAATTTCTGTGATGCTTTGTTGTATAAGTTCCATGTGTTGATTTTTTGCAAATATAATTTTTAAAAAAAGAATTGTAACAAATCAAAAAAAATAGTCTTATTAGTATGTACTATTTTAATAGTATCTTTATAAAAAAATTACTAACTAAAATTTTAAAACTATGCCTGTTTTTATGTATCCGATTATATTTTTCGGAATTATTATTTTACTATCCTCATTTTTTATTGTTAAACAACAAACCGCCGCCATTATAGAGCGTTTTGGTCGCTTTCAAAGTATTCGTCACTCAGGACTTCAATTAAAAATTCCTATTGTAGATAGAATTGCAGGAAAATTAAGTTTAAAAATTCAACAATTAGATGTTATTGTTGAAACAAAAACCTTAGATGATGTTTTTGTGAAACTAAAAGTATCGGTACAATACAAAGTAATACGAGAAAAAGTGTATGATGCTTTTTACAAGCTAGATTATCCGCACGATCAAATTACCTCGTATGTATTTGATGTAGTTCGTGCAGAAGTTCCTAAAATGAAGTTAGACGACGTATTTGTGAAAAAAGACGATATTGCCATTGCTGTAAAGGCAGAGTTGAATGATGCGATGATGGATTACGGGTACGATATTATAAAAACATTGGTTACCGATATTGATCCAGATGCACAAGTAAAAGCTGCTATGAACCGTATCAATGCTTCAGAGCGTGAAAAAGTTGCTGCTCAATATGAGGGGGATGCTCAGCGTATTTTAATTGTTGAAAAAGCAAAAGCTGAAGCTGAAAGTAAACGTTTACAAGGACAAGGTATTGCCGATCAACGTCGTGAAATTGCTCGTGGTTTAGAAGAGTCTGTCGAAGTTTTAAATCGTGTAGGCATTAACAGCCAAGAAGCCTCTGCTTTGATTGTAGTTACACAACATTACGATACATTACAATCGTTAGGTGAAGAAACCAATAGTAACTTAATTTTACTGCCTAATGCGCCACAAGCTGGAAGCAATATGCTAAACGATATGGTAGCTAGTTTTACTGCGAGTAATCAGATAGGTGAGGCCATGAAAAAAGCACAGGAAAAAAAAGTGATAAATAATAAGTAAAAAAATAAAAAAACCGAAACTTTAGCGTTTCGGTTTTTTTATAATGTATTGATAATACCTTATTTTTTTTCTTCTACTTTATCAGTACTATCTTCATCTGCTTTACTAGCGTCTTTAAACTCTTTTATACCAGAACCTAATCCTTTCATTAGCTCAGGTATCTTTTTTCCACCAAAAAGTAATAGAATAACAACTAATACAATTACAATTTGATACCCTCCTGGAATCCCTAAAAATATAGTAAGTTCATTCATTTTTATTAAGTTTTGCGCTACAAAGATACGAAATTAACTTCGGTGTTCAATTACCCCACCAATTACTTTTTTATCTCTTAAAACTTCTGGTGTCCCTTTGTAAAAAATAGTTCCTCCGAACGATACTTTCGCATCTAAAGTTTCACCTGCTTGTACTTCCACTTTTGACCCAGAGCCAGCTTGAACAATATTGGTTTGTGCTACTTCAAGTTTGTACCCGTGATACATGCCACCCAAATTTGCCTCTACTGTTTGATTCTTAGTAGTCCCTGTAAGCTTAATCACAGCCCCTGAAGAACTTTTTACTTTTAAGTGCTTAATGTTTACCACAAGATTTATAAAAGCACCTTCTTGAGCTTTAATTTCAATTTGTTCTTGTTCAATATCTTTTCCTGTAATAATAGCACCTTCATTAGCATCAATTACTTCTAAATCTTCGTTGTAATACAAAGTTGCTTTTACTTTACCATCAGCAATAGTTTCAGGAAATTTTAATAATACTTTTAAGGTATAACCTTCAATTTTTATTTTTACTTTATCTGCCTTTTCGCCAGTAACTACAATTTTAGAAGTATCAGCTTTTACCAATTCCAAATCAATACCACTGTATACTTTTAGTTGATAAAAACTTTCTAATTCTTTTGTTATGGTCGTTTGTGCTGAAGCTGTAAAAGTCATCAAAAACAAACTTATAATTGCTAACTTCTTCATATAAAATTCTATTAGTTGATTGTGTACTTTCAATAATTGTACCAATACCATAAAGAAAAATAAGTAATTTTATTGCTTACTCGTGTGAAATTAATTCAAAATCAAGATGTTTGCGTTCTAAATCGGTATGTTTTACCTTTACAACAACGTCATCACCTAATTGAATCATATTTTTGGTAGATTGTCCTATAACGGCATATTGTTTTTCATCAAATATGTAATAATCATCTTTTAAATCTTTGATACGAACCATACCTTCACATTTATTCGCTTTGATTTCTACATAAATTCCCCATTCAGTTACGCCTGAAACCACGCCTTCAAATTCTTCATCTTTATGATCTTGCATGTATTTGACTTGCATGTATTTGATAGAATCTCTTTCGGCTTTCGCTGCTAATTCTTCCATTTTTGAAGAATGTTTACATTTTTCTTCATAAATTTCTGCTTTTGGAGACTTGCCACCCTCTAAATAATGTTGTAACAAACGGTGTGTCATCACATCAGGATATCTTCGAATAGGAGAAGTAAAGTGGCTGTAATAATCAAATGCCAATCCGTAATGACCAATATTTTGAGTAGTATATTCAGCTTTACTCATAGAACGTATGGCGAGTGTTTCTACCATATTGGCTTCTCCCTTACCATGAACATCTTTTAATAGTTTATTTAAACTTTGAGACGTTTTTTCAGGTGTTTCGGTATTGATATTGTATCCAAACTTGCTAATAATATTTTGTAACGCTGCTAACTTATCAACATCGGGTTCATCGTGTACACGATATACAAAGGTTTTCTTACTTGGCTTGCCAGCAGATAATCCTACAAATTGTGCTACTTTTTTATTGGCTAGTAGCATGAATTCTTCGATTAATTTGTTAGCATCTTTCGCTTCTTTAAAGAAAACTCCTGTAGGATTTGCATTTTCATCTAAATGAAATTTTACTTCTACTCTATCAAAAGAAATGGCACCAGATTTCATACGTTTTTTGCGCATTTTCTTTGCCAATTCGTCTAATTTAAGGGTAGCTTCAACAATACGTTCATCAACTTCATAAGCTTCTCCTGTAAGAGAAACATCTGCAGGTATGGTATTGTTTTTCGTTTCTATAATTGCTTGCGCTTCTTCATAGGCAAAACGTTTATCAGAATAAGTTACTGTTCTACCAAACCATTGCTTTACAATCTGTGCTTTCTCATTCATTTCAAATACAGCAGAGAATGTTAACTTTTCTTCATTAGGTCTTAAAGAGCATACGCCGTTACTGAGCATTTCGGGAAGCATGGGTACTACTCTATCTACCAAATACACAGAAGTTGCACGGTCATAAGCTTCATCATCTAAAATAGTTTTCGGTTGCACATAATGAGATACATCGGCGATATGAATTCCTATTTCGTAATTTCCATTTTCTAATATGGTAAACGATAGCGCATCATCAAAATCTTTAGCATCTTTAGGATCGATGGTAAAGGTTAAATCGCCTCTCATGTCTCTTCGTTTGGCAATTTCTTCTTTGGTAATTGCTATCGGTAATTCTGAAGCTTCTTTTTCTACTTCTTCAGGAAATTCATAAGGAAGTCCGTATTCTAATAAAATAGAATGGATTTCGGTATTATGATCTCCTGGTTTTCCTAAAACCTGCGTAATTTTTCCAAACGGATTCTTAGAGTTTTCGGGCCAATCCGTTATTTTAGCTACTACTTTTTCACCGTGTTTGGCTCCATTTAGTTTACTTTGTGATATAAAAATATCGGCATACATTTTCGTATTATCGGGCAAAACGAATCCGAAATTTTTATTCATCTGTAGCACACCAACGAATTCGATTTTCGCTCTTTCTATGATTTCTACGACATCGGCTTCTAACTTATTGCTTCTTCTCTTTTTATATACATACGCTTTTACAGTATCATTATGCAGTCCTTTTCCTAAATTAACAGAAGGAACAAAAATATCTTCTTCAAAATCGTCTGAGATAAAGTAAGCATTGCCATTGGAAGTAGCGTCTAAAGTACCAATATGATATTTTCGATCTTCATTTATTTGATACTTGCCTCTGTCTACTTCTTTAATTTTTTTATTAGCTGTAAGTTCTGCTAGCTTTTTAATAATTTGAGTTTTTCCATCGGTATCAGAAATTCCCATTTTTGAAGCTATTTGCTTGTAGTTGTAATTTTTATTACTGTCTTCGTTAAGTATTTTGAAAATGCTTCGGGTAAGGTTTTTAATAACTTTTCCCTTTTTTTTATAGATTTTTTTCTTTCTAGTCATTAATCTTTCGTCTTATTTAATTTTTTGCCAAAGTACGAATAAAATTAATGTAAGTGATTTAAAATAATTGTTATAAATTCATTTCGTACTTTTCTCCTCTTCATTCAAAAGTTTTTATATGAATAGTTCTTGGTTTTTAATTGTTAATCCTGTAGCTGGTAATGGTAACTTTAATAAATATTGGAATGAAATTCAACAAGAATTAAAAATAAATAATATTGCTTATGAATATGCTTTAACAGCACATTCAAAACGTGAAAAAACGATTGTTCAACTAGCTATTGATAAAGGGTATACAAAAATAATTTCTGTAGGTGGAGATGGTACTTTACATCATATTATTAACGGAATTATGACTCAAAATAGTATTAATTCAAAAGATATTACTGTTGCTGTAATTCCTTTAGGTACTGGTAATGATTGGGTTAAAACATATAATATACCTAAAAACATTAAAACTGCTATTCATTTAATAAAAAAAGAAAAGTCAATTTTTCAAGACGTAGGTTACTTAGAGTTGTCTAATACTACTACTTACTTTAATAATGTTGCTGGTATAGGTTTTGATGGCTATGTTGTTAATAAGTTAAATAAATTGAAAAGATTCGGCTCTATTGCTTATTTAATTAGTGGAATAGCAGGAATTTTATTCTATAAAAAAACTACTTTAAAAATAGATATTGATGATATTTCTATTGAAACAAAGTGCTTAATGACTCTGTTTGGTATTTGTAAATATTCTGGTGGTGGTATGCAATTAACTGATTATAAAGAATCTAATAATGGCTTGTTGGATATTACTATTGCTAAAAACCTTTCTTTTTGGGATGTATTAGTTTCAATAAAAAGATTGTATAACGGAAAAATACTTCAACATAAAAAGGTAGAAACTTATAGCTCTAACTCTTTGTTAATAACTCCAAAAAACATTGATAATAAACCTTATATTCAAGCAGATGGAGAATTAATAGGTACGGGGAAAGTAAAAGTAAGTATTGTTAAAAGTGCTATTCGAATTGTTGTACCATAAAAAGTTAAGGAAATCTTAAAAAAATTGTAACATTTACCAAACTCACACGTCTTTAATAATAGAAGGTGGTTGTAAATGAAAAACTTACGAAAAATAATAGCACTATTCATTTTTATATTCATTACAGGAATTATTGTAACTGTAATGAGTATTCATGCTGCTTTGAATAAAAAAATTCCTTCAAAAGTTGTAAAACAAGACACAGTATACCTTATCAAAGCTTATAAAAAAAACTTTTGAGCCTTATTACTATTTGGTAACAGTTATTAACAAGCATCGTAATTGCATATTATTTTTTGCAATTTCGCTAGGCGGAAACGTCAAATATAAATCACACTTGTTTCCTTCAAATTCTCACAACTCTATATATAAGAGAATTCTTAAGAATTATAGTTTTAAAATTGTTATTAACATAGTATATTATTAATAAAAAGATTTTTAAAAATTTAAAAAAAGAAATGATTGTTATAATAGTGTGTTGATATATGGAATAAAAAATGGAGGTTATTTTTGGAGAAGTGACTTATTAAAATAAATAAACAAGTTATGAGTTAAATAAAATCTTAAAAATCAATTATAAGATGTACTTATTAACAAAAGTTATAAACAGTAATTCACCACAAATTATGAATAGTTAATTTAATTCTCAATGTAAAAAAGAGGTTAATTTTATGTTGATAAATGTTCATTAAAATCTTACAAAAAAAGTTGCATAAGTAATTGTTCTTCTTGTATTGTAAAATTTATTTAGAAAATCAAATTTTCTTTTCAGAATCTACTATGAGTTCTTAACAATTTGGTAATATAGCTTAACTCCTTAATTTTAAATAGGTTATTAAGAATGCTAAAAAAAGCATTGTTAATTACTGTTGATAATCGTGAATAACTGTATTTTTGTAAATCACAACTAAATTAAAATCAACAAATTATGACAATCGCTGTAGGAAATGATCACGCAGGTACCGAATACAAATTCGAAATAGTTAATCTTTTAGAAGAATTAGGGTATAAAGTACTTAATTTTGGTACAAATGATACGGATAGTATGGATTATCCTGATGCTATTCATCCTGCTGCAGAAGCTGTAGAGACAGGACAAGCAGCCATGGGAATTATTTTATGTGGAAGTGGTAACGGAGCACAGATGACGGCTAATAAGCATCAAGGGGTACGTGCTGCCTTGTGTTGGAATAATGAATTGGTAGCATTAACACGTCAGCATAACGATGCTAATATTTTAACAATTCCAGCTCGTTTTGTATCGTTACAACAAGCACTAGGTTTTGTAAAGATTTTCTTAGCTACCGAATTTGAAGGTGGGCGTCATGCAAACCGAGTACAAAAGATAGCTTGCTGTTAATGAATTTTATAGTAAAAAGATTTCAAGAATTAACAACTTCAGAACTGTATGATTTACTTCAATTACGTTCTGAAGTTTTTGTTGTTGAACAAGATTGTGTGTATCAAGATTTAGACGGTAAAGATCAAAAAGCATTGCATGTCTTAGGAGTAAAAGAAGGTAATATCATCGCCTATGCACGCTTGTTTAACAGTGGTGAATATTTTAATACGCCTAGTATCGGTAGGGTTATCGTAAAGAAAACGGAACGTAGATATGGATACGGACACGATTTGATGAAAGTAGCTATCAAGGCTATTTCTGATAACTATAAAGAAACTACAATTACCATTTCTGCACAAACCTATTTACAGAAGTTCTACGAATCTCACGGATTTAAACAAGTAGGAGAAGGGTATTTAGAAGATGGAATTCCGCATATAAGAATGGTAAAGAATTAATAATGAAAATAAGTAATTTTTTGACTAATTTAGGTGAAATATCACTTCGCATTAAAAGTGATGATGAAGTTAAAATAATTACTAGTGAATTAGGTTATAATATTTTATCAAGTTCATTTAAAATTGAAATTATAAAATTTTATGATGTTAAAAATTGGTTGAATAAAATTGAAGTTGAAAAAACTATAGGTTGGATTTTTAAAATACATAAGTTGAATGATCATAAAAGAGCATTGAGTTTTGATTGTATTTTAAGTCCTAATAACTCAAAAGTTACTTCTGAATCAGACACAGGTGAACACTTGGATTCAGTATGGATAAATGACGAAAAATATGTAGTTAGTATTGGTACAGAAGACGGTGAAATAATGAAAATTAGGGCAAAAAATAATGATTGGATGCCTTATAGATTTAAAGATAATTTAGGAATTATAAAATCAGAATCTTTTTTTAGTAAAAGTTATAAAGAAAAGTCTATTACGAAGATATTACCATTTGGTTTAGAAACTAAGATTCGTCAGTTATTTGAAGGTGAAAAATTATATTTTCATTATCTTATAGCGACAGATAAATTAAAGAAAAGTGAAGATTATATTGATGAATATAGTATTTCAACTCACCTAGCTGTGGATTATTCAAAAGAAACGTTAATTGAAAAGTTAAATTTGAAAGATTATTTTTAAAAACTAAATCAATTCCCCTACCTCTTTAACCTGCCCGACTTGCATATTTCCTAATAAAATATCACCTATACGAACACGTACCAAGCGAAGTGTAGGAAAACCAACTGCGGAAGTCATTTTACGTACTTGTCTGAATTTTCCTTCAGTTAAAGTAACCGATATCCATGGAGTAGGACCGTGACGAGCATCACGAATTTTTTTAGAACGTTCTGGAAGATTCGGAGCATCAATCAAACGAACCTTACAAGGTTTCGTTCTATATTTTTTTCCATCGAAACCAATTTCAACGCCATTTTTTAACTGTTCAATTGCTGTTGAAGTAATAGCACCATCTAATTGTACATAATATTCCTTTTCAACATCACCTCTGGTGGTAATAAAATCACTTACTTTTCCGTCAGTTGTTAATAACAACAAACCTTCCGATTTAGCATCTAATCTACCAACAGCCATGGTTTTTTCTGGAAAGTCGTATAATTCACCTAACAGTTTATGTTTTCCTCCCTTTTTTTGATTGGTAATAAATTGTGATAAGAAACCATAAGGCTTGTATATCATGAAGTGGCGATGATTTGACATCCTTACTTTTTTAAGAAGTACAATATTACAAAATGTAACATAAAAATATAGGATAATAAGCCTAGTTTTTCATAACTTAGCCATTCTTATTATTTAAAATAATTAGCACGATTTATGGCAGCAGATAAAGAGAAAGAAGCGAAACTAAAAGCGCTTCAACTTACACTAGATAAGTTAGATAAAACCTACGGTAAGGGAACGGTAATGAAGTTAGGCGACAGCCAAGTAGAAGACATAGATGCAATATCGTCGGGTTCTTTAGGATTGGATTTAGCCTTAGGAGTAGGAGGATATCCTCGCGGAAGAATTATAGAAATTTACGGACCAGAATCTTCGGGTAAAACAACCTTAACTATTCACGCGATTGCCGAAGCCCAAAAAGCAGGAGGAATTGCCGCTTTTATCGATGCAGAACACGCTTTCGATCGTTTTTATGCAGAGAGTTTAGGAGTAGATGTTGATAACTTAATTATTTCGCAACCCGATCATGGAGAACAAGCTTTAGAAATAACCGATAATTTGATTCGTTCAGGAGCGATTGATATTGTAGTCATTGACTCGGTTGCAGCCCTAACACCAAAATCTGAAATTGAAGGTGAAATGGGAGATTCTAAAATGGGATTACATGCACGCTTAATGTCACAAGCCTTACGTAAGCTAACAGGTACGATTAGTAAAACAAACTGTACGGTTATATTTATTAACCAGTTACGTGAAAAGATCGGAGTTATGTTCGGTAACCCTGAAACAACTACAGGAGGTAATGCTTTGAAGTTTTACGCATCGGTTCGTTTAGATATTCGTCGTAGAACACAAATTAAAGATGGCGATAGAGTAGTTGGTAACAGCACCAAAGTTAAGATTGTAAAAAATAAAGTAGCTCCACCTTTTCAACAAGCAGAATTTGATATTATGTATGGAGAAGGAATCTCAAAGGTGGGAGAAGTTTTAGACATTGGTGTAGAGTATGGAATTATAAAGAAAAGTGGCTCTTGGTTTAGTTATGGAGAAACGAAGTTAGGTCAGGGTAGAGATGCTGTAAAAGGTGTTATTAAAGACAATCCTGAACTAATGGAGGAGCTTGAAAATAAAATTAAAGAAGCTATTGAAAATCAAGAATAAGTAATTTAAATTTAAAGTTCAAACTATTACTATTTTTAAAGGCTGTTGAGAAATCAACAGCTTTTTTAATACCTGCTTATGAGATTGTATTAATTATACTTCACTTTACGTATTACTCGCATGGCCTCTTTGTATTTGATGTACGTGGTTTTATCTTCGAGGTTTTTAATGTAATATTTTGCTTTTTTAAGTTGTAGAGCAGCGCTTTCAAATCCGTTTAAATAACAGATTAAATAAGAAGTAGGGAGTCGATATACATCTTCGTGCTCGGTAACCGAAAGAGGTTTGTTGTTTACAATTTTTGCTACAATGCTGTTATTATTATTGTATATATGCTGTAAGATGTTGCTATCGTATTGAGGTGCCTCAAATAGAAATTCGGTAACAATATCATGCTTTCCGTTATCTTTGAAATTGATGATTGTTTTTTCTAGTGGATAGCGTTTTTCACTCTTGTCAATCCCTAAAACAATGTACTCGGTAATAATGAATGATTGTTCGTTATAATTGATTTGAACATCATCTAACGAAGAAAAAAACAAGCGGACTTGCTCATTTATCAGTTCAATATCAACACGTGTAAAAAATACCTCATCGTTAATTTTTTTCTGTTTCCCTGCCCAACACAACACAAATTGTTCGTTAAACACCTTGTATTGCGGATTGTACTCTGGTTTATGCCTGTTTATAAAATCAAAAACACCATCGAGGGTAAGTTGAATGTTATTACGAGCATTTTTTTCAATAGCTTCAACAATGGCTTTGTTATTGTTTTTAAGAACAATGTTTTCTTCCGCAGGCATTGAGTTGCTTCCTCTGCGATAAAAAATAGTTCCTTTACGATATTTCCAGGAATTCTTAGCTAAGGAGGTAATTAATTTGGTAGGATAAATTGTTACCAGTCCGATTACTTTATGTCGTTCTAAACGTGGAAAAGGAACATTTTCATATTCTATTTTCGGTGGGTTGTTCAGGTATGCATTTACCAAGTTTTGTATTTTACTATCGTCGTAAAAATCTACCCCAACAATTTTATTTTCTTCATCTTCAATACCAATAACAATATAAGAATTATTGGTAGGGTTCGAATTAGAAAGTGCGCAAACATGTTTAATAAATTTTGCTTTTCCTTCTTTAGAATCTAAAGATAACTTCTGCTTTTTATCATAAAAACTATTCTCATCGTTATGAGACAGTAAGTTTTTAATAAGTAAGCGCTTGTTAATCATTTTAAGGTACTTTATGCCCTTGGCTAGCCTCTAGTAGAGCAAACCAGTCTTCAGTTTCTAAAATAATTTTTTGTGCAGCTACCGCTTCGATTATTCGTTCTTTTTTGGTGGTTCCAATGACAGGAATTATTTGTGATGGATGTTGATAAAGCCAAGCTAACAATACTTGAGTTTCGGTAGCATTGTATTTTTGAGTCAACCTAAGCATTTCTTCTTTTATTTGAAGATTTTTAGTGGAATCTTCTGTAAAATAGGTGCCTAACGGACTCCAAGCCATCGGCTGAATATGATGAAGTTGCATATAGTTTAAATCTCCATTAAGCAAAGGTGTATAATGGCTTAACGAAGCTTCTATTTGATTTACCGAAACGGTGGTTTTACTTGCTATCAATTGTGTTTGTAGCGGAGTAAAATTAGAGAGCCCGAAATCTTTAATTTTTCCTTGCGATATGAGTGTTTCAATAGCCGCTGCAATTTCATCAGGGTGCATTAAAGGACTTGGCCTATGCAACAAAAGTAGATCTAAATATTCGGTTTTTAGGTTTTGTAAAGATTGCTCTACACTCCAAATAATGTACTTTTTTGAATAGTCGTAATGTTTAATTCTATTTGTTCTGGTATTTCCTGTATGCTGAATTCCACACTTAGAAATAAGCTGTATGTTTTCTCGTTTTATAGAACTTGATTCAAGTGCTTTTCCGAAGGAACTTTCTGTAGTATAGTCTCCATAAATATCTGCATGATCGAATGTAGTTACCTCATTTTGAACACAGGCTTCTATTAGGTTTACCATTTGGTGTGTATCTAAATTTTCACCCCAAATTCCCCATCGCATACACCCAGCAATTACGTTAGAATAATTAGTCATTTTCCTTGTGTATTATCGTTGCACTTGCTTGCGCTGTTGGATATACGATGAGATCTTCAATCGTTACATGGTAAGGGCGGGTTACTACAAAATAAATAATATCTGCAATATCTTCTGGTTGCAATGCTTTATAACCTTTATAAACGGTTTTAGCCCTTTCAGTATCTCCTTTAAAACGAACCTCAGAAAATTCGGTTTCTACCAATCCTGGATGAATCGCACTCACACGAATGTTGTGTTGGTTTAAGTCCATACGCATTCCTTTATTTAAGGCATTTACAGCAAACTTAGAAGCACAATATACATTTCCGTTAGGATACACATCTTTTCCTGCGGTAGAACCGATATTTACGATAAATCCGTTGTTGCGTTTCACCATTTGAGGAATGATGGCTTTTGAAACGTACAAAAGTCCTTTCACATTTCCATCAATCATCGCATCCCAGTCGTCAATACTTCCATCTTGAATACTATTCAATCCGTGCGCATTTCCAGCGTTGTTAATAAGAATATCAATATGTTTAAACTCACTAGGTAAGCTATTAATGGCTTTTTGTACTTCTTCGTTATAGCGAACATCAAATTGTAAAATATGTACTTTGGTAAATTCTGATAGTTCTTGTTGTAATTGTTGTAGCTTTTCAATACGTCGACCGCAAATAATTAAGCGGATGTTGTTTTTTGCAAAAAATTGAGCAGTTGCCTTGCCAATGCCAGAGGTTGCTCCTGTAATTAAAGCAGTTTGTTGCATGGTTTTTTGTTTTGCATAAAGGTAAACTTTTTATGTTATACCATTTCAAATTATAAATGGTATTATTATAAAACGAAAAACCGCCCCTAGCGGAGCGGTTCCTTTTAGTTGGCTACTACACCAACCAAAAATCAACTAACCAAACTTTATTTTTATGTCCTTTTCGGAACTATTTGTCTTTTTATCTTAGTACGTTTTCTACCGCTATTTTTTCCAGCCGGTTTTGTAGTACTTATTTTTTCTCCTTTGAGGTATTGTATAAACCCTCTTCCAGAAAAAACATACGTTGTCTCAGAACCTACGTGATACAACTCTATGGTTTCATCATTTATAACGGTTAAATCAAATTCTTCAGTATCTCCGTTATCATAATTAAGTGTTAAATATTTTAGGTCTTCAACACCTTGAACGTCTCGAACTATATAGCCTCCTACATAATCCCAATTAATGTAATCAACATCTGTGCCAAAAGGGTCATGTGACGAATAAAAGGTTACATTATTCTCAGGAGTGAACTGTAAATAGTGCTCTTCATCAAAAGGATTCGGAGTACCTCCAGAAGCATCGGTTCTTTCCCAAGCAACAAACTCTTGTAAGAAATATTCAATATTGTCATAAAATAACATATCGTAATCAAAAGTGTTTCTCTGGTAACCAATTAAATAATAACTTACGTTTTGTGATAAGTCGTCAATTCTAATTTCGTTATTAGAAAGTTGCACAATGTCAAATTCATAATAACCATCAATATCGTGACGCGCTTCTAATATGGTTCCGTAAGTTCTGTAATTTCCCACCGCAATTCCTAAACCATTTCCTGTTTTACCAATATCAACAATATTATTGTTCGCATACATGGTTCCATTAATAAAAGAAATGGTAAAAGCTCTCGATAAAAAAGGAACATCGCCGCTACCTGTTGTTCTGTGATAATCTATGTACCATAAATCATAACTTGAAATATATTGATTTAGTGCGAAACTATCCTCTACAATTTCATTCCTTACAACACACGACGTAAAGGTTACACCACTAATAAGCAGTAGTAAAAGTAATTTTATACGTTTCATAAGCATTCGTTTTATGGTTATGCTTATAGGTTTTCAAATTACGTGCCAAAAATAAAAACACCTCAAAAAGAGGTGTTCATACTATGGTATGTTAAAGTTTTTACTGCATAAAAACCGCATCTTTTTTCACAATGTTTGCTACTTTCACATAGTAAATTTTCTCTCCTAAGGCATAAGAAATCATGGCTTCATCATCTTTTAATTCAAAAGGAAAATTTTCTACAGCAGTATTACCAAACTCTTCTTCTGGATTAGCATGTAAAACAAGATCTTCTTTATCATTAGAGGAGGTTTTATAGCGAGCTGCTATATAGTTCGTATTGTTATGCTGTTCAACAACAGCTTTGGTAATTCTATTCTGAAAATAAACATTTTTAAAATCAACAGGCTCTTTTGAAGTAAAATAAATAATGAGGTTCGTTGAATTATAACTTCCTTTTACGCCTCCACTTACATAAGAGTAATTTGCAGATTCTACTTTAAAAGGATGGTTATTTTCTGTTTTTACACTTGCGCATTCGGTAAAACTTAACGCTAAAATTAAGATTCCAATTAATTTCATGGAGTTGTTTTTTAATGTTTAAATTTAGACGTTCAAGGAACGTGCCAAGTCACAAATATAATCAGATTTATATGAAACTGAGTTTTAGTTATTGGGAATTAAAAGAATGGTTTACAAATGTAGATTTTACGGTTGTGGGAAGCGGAATTGTAGGGTTGAATTGTGCTTTACAACTACGAGAAAAACACCCTAAAGCAAAAATTATAGTTATAGAAAAAGGAATATTACCACAAGGAGCAAGTACTAAAAATGCAGGTTTCGCCTGTTTTGGAAGCTTATCTGAATTAATAGATGATTTACAAACACACACCGAAGAGGAGGTTTTTAGCTTGGTAAAAAAACGTTGGGAAGGTTTGAAGCTTTTACGCACAATTTTAGGAGATAAAAACATCGACTTTCAACAAAATAAAGGATACGAATTATTTCTAACAACCGAACTATATGAATGTTGTTTGTATCGAAAAAGAGAGATAAACAAGCTTTTAGAGCCCCTATTCTCTTCAGATGTTTTTACGGTAGATAACAATAAGTTTTATTTTCAAAATATTCATCAAAATTACATAACGAATCAGTTTGAAGGTCAGATAGATACGGGTAAAATGGCTGGAAAATTGTTAGAAAGAGTAACATCGTTGGGAATAAAAATTATCAATACGATTCAGGTTGAAAAGTTTACCGAAAATAATGAGCAGGTAGCCGTTGAAACGAACCAAATTACATTTAACACAAAAAAGTTATTTATTGCTACAAACGGATTTGCAAAACAGCTTTTAAATGAAAATATACAACCTGCTAGAGCACAAGTGTTAATTACTAAACCAATTAAAAATTTACATATTAACGGAACATTTCATTTAGATAAAGGATATTATTATTTTAGAAATATTGATAATAGAATTTTGTTTGGAGGAGGTAGAAATCTCGATTTTAAAGGTGAAGAAACTACTGAATTTGGGCAAACAGCGCTTATTCAAAACAAATTAGAAGAAATTTTAAAAACAACAATTTTACCGAATACGAAAGTTGAAATAGACCATCGTTGGAGCGGAATTATGGGGGTTGGAAATCAGAAAAAAACTATTGTAAAACAACTTTCAAATAATGTATTTTGTGGCGTAAGATTAGGAGGAATGGGTGTTGCTATAGGAAGTTTGGTAGGAAAAGAGCTAGCAGAACTTATCAATTAATATTGTTTACAGAGGTAAAAAATGAGTATTAAAGAAGAACTATACAAGCAATGTGAAGAGTATGTAAACAAGCGTTTACAAACGGTAGAAGAAACGATTTCATCCTATCAAAAATCACTGCAATCTGAAACAAAAAGCTCTGCTGAAGACAAGCATGAAACAGGTAGAGCAATGCTACAATTAGAAATGGAAAAAGCAAGTCAGCAACTGAAAGGAATTGCTCAAATGAAAGAAACACTGGCAAAAATTGATACAAAAGTAAACTCAACGAATGTTTGTCTAGGTAGTGTGGTTATAACCAGCTAGACCATCAATTATTTTATAAGTGTGAGTTTGTTAATTTTTGAAAACGAAAAATATTTTACCATATCTCCATCTTCACCTATTAGAAAATTAATTTTAACGTGAATTCGGGATAGTTTACCCTATTCTTTGTAGGTTATCGATATTAATATTAGGTTTAGTTGGATAGAACGAATAAGCGATTAACCCTGCGACCAAATTTAAGATAAAGTTATCGAAGCTTCTGTGTCTTGTATGCTCTATTTGACATACGTTTTTCAAAATATCATTCACACTTTCAACAACAGCCCTTTTTCTAAGCATAATTTTATCATAGATATGCATAAGAGTATTTTCATATTCTTTCTAATTTTTGTAACCAGATGTATTCCATCTACAAAAAGCTATTCAAACAGTTCTTTACCTACATACCCTCTGTCGGTAAATATTTTTCCGAACACACGATTATGAAAGGTTTTATTTTTAAGTGGTTGTCTGTCATCTATATTACCTTGAGTAATTAAAAATTCAACAATATCACCCTTTTCATTGATAATAATATGAAGTTTAAAACCAAAGAACCACCCCATGGTTCCTTTCCCTTTTTTTGTGGTGTTTTTTAAAAACTTTGTTCTGTTTTTCTCTTTTATAATGACATACTTTAATAGTGGTAGAATCTAAAAAAGAGATCCCTGTGCATTGACCTAAACAGTGCATTTGAAGAAACAGTATCATAGGCACTGAACAACGCTTTTTCAATTCAACAAATCGGTTATAGGAAACTAAATCGACAAGTGTTTGCTAACATATTCGATATAAAAGTGTTTAAAACACCTAAAACCACTAAAATGGAAAAGCACCATACTTGTAATTATTTTACTTTGGGTGAGTTTAGGCTTTCTTCGTCTAA
The DNA here is from genome assembly GCF_029853675.1 of Tenacibaculum tangerinum. Taxonomy (NCBI): domain Bacteria; kingdom Pseudomonadati; phylum Bacteroidota; class Flavobacteriia; order Flavobacteriales; family Flavobacteriaceae; genus Tenacibaculum; species Tenacibaculum tangerinum. Next base: position 2,503,243 of record NZ_CP122539.1, read on the forward strand.
CTATCTTTGAACAGGTTTCTAAAGCATTTTTATCAATAACTTGATTAATTTCGATACAAAAATCATCAATTAAACAGAAAAATCAAGTAATTTTAAAATCAGAAACCATAGTGGATAATTTAGTTATATGGTTAAAAATCATTATTTTAACATGCTAAATTTTCTGCTTTTTTTCTTCTAATTAAAAAACTTTTTTATCCCGAACTCACGTTATAAAGATTTTATTACTAATGATAAAGCTATTATAAATGTAAGCAACCTGAAAAAAGGCAGATATATTTTAAAAATTTACGGAACAAAAGAAGAAGAAACACACCATATAATTGTTGAATAAAAACTTAAAATCATGAAAAATATATTTTTAATTCTACTACTAGCTTTAATCAGCTGTAATGAAGATGAAACAAAGTCTCAAGAAACAATTATTTTAGGAAATTGGAAACTTACATCCATTGTCAATGAGTCCAATGGCAGCATATTAGTTCCTAATGATTTTTTAAATTCTAATGAAATAACAATAACTTTTAATCAAGAATTAGACTTTACTGGAAATACGGTTATCAATAATTTTTCAGGGAATTATTCTATCAATCAAAAAGAAGAACTACTTACGTTTTTAAATTTTTCGACGACTGAGGTTAATGAAACTGAATGGGGAAATTTGTTTTATCAAAGTTTAAACTCAAATTATAATGAGCAAACTGAAAATTGGGAAAACCCCTATGAAATAGCGCAAGGAAACATATTAAAAATCTTTTATTCAGAGCAAGAATATATGACTTTCGAAAAACAGTAACTGCTCATAACAAGGTATAAACTCAATAAGGGGTTGAAGCTTAAAACTAGGGCAATTTTGTATTTGTAAAGACTATATACAAACAGAAACCAATAGCTTAAAAATTCCTTACTAAATTTATACGTTGCCGTCAGACTGTCTCAAAAACCCCTCTTCTTTACTTAAAAACGGGTTTCATTATTTCTGTATATAGATGATATTCCGTATAGTTAAATATGGAACATTTACAAGGACAATCCCAACCAACAGATTACTTCGTCGTATCTTCCTCGTAATGACGGTATATTTCTTCGTGATTGCAATTCAAACCGTCATTGCGAGCGATAGCGAAGCAATCTTTCACTTTTGAGTTCCCAACCAACAGATTACTTCGTCGTATCCTCCTCGTAATGACAAAAAAAACTTGCTTCCCTCCTCTTTTTTTATTATGTTTAACACACTAAAAAAATAGTCCCCTTATCTCAACTATTTTTATGGGTTGTAGTAAAACAAACATGTCTTTATGGGTTGCCGTAAAGGGTTGTGGTTGTATACACCTAATTTTGGTACTCAAATAAGAGTCTAAAATATTTTTAGATGAGTGATAATTGAGTTTTATATCTATAAATTATAAACGAAAAACATGTTACAAAAAATAGGAATAGAAAACTATAAAGCCTTTAAAACTGCCCAAATACCAATTAAACCAATAACTATCTTACTGGGAGCTAATAGTGTTGGGAAAAGTTCTATTATACAATTACTTCTTTTATTGCAACAAACAGGCAAAGAGAGCTTAAAATCTTATAAATCTGCACTTAAACTTTACGGTGGTTATGTGAATCTTGGGGATTCAATAAACTTAATACACAATAAAGATAAAAAGAGTGATATTAAACTGGAATTTGAACTAAGAAGCAAGAAGCTCAAAAATATTTTTGGCAAAGCATTATTAGAAAGTTTTGTAGATAATTTTGAGTCAATTCCAAGATATATTCCTGTTACAGCTTTTAAAGACATCAGAAACAAGAAAATCAATTCAGTAGATGACTTAAAATTTTTTATAGATGCTTTTATTAAACTCTTAGAAAATCAAAACGCTAAAGACTTTATAGAGGAAGTAAAATGGTTATTAGATAATCGCTCATTTTACAGAATTGGTAATATTAATAGAAAAACAAAAAACGATTTAATCAATACATATGAATTTTTGAACCTACTCTCAAAAAATTCTAAAATAGAAACTTTTGATATTTCAATTAAAATCACGCATAGTGATAATAATTTTTATGTCAGTGATTTAATTCTAAAGCAAAAGGATATAGTATTAATTTCAATAAAAAATAAAGAAGAATTTAACATTACATCAGATCTTATCAAAATAGATGATTTTGTTATTAAAGAAATAAAAGAAGTTTTTAATCCTTACAATACTATTTTTTCAATTTTTAATTTTAGAAGAAGTGAAATTATACATTCATCGTTGGCTCAAGTTTTGATAGAAGTCTTGAATTATTCTTTAAAAGAACTTGGAGAGGAGTTTACAGAGTCAAAAATAAATTATGTAAGTCCTTTAAGAGCTCATCCAAAAAGATATTATATGTTAGATAAGGATAAAATAAATGTAACTCTTGATACACTTGATGGTGATGCAATTGCTGATGTATTAAAAGATAATTCAAACATAAAAAAGAAAGTAAACAATTGGTTGGAAAAGTTTAAACTTCAAGTTAACGTTGAAGAGTTTAAAGAGGTAATTCATCACTTAAAAATAAAACAGAATAATTTAGATTTAGATATCACTGATGTAGGTTTTGGAATTTCTCAACTTTTACCTGTAATTATACAAGGCTTCCTTTCTTCTAATGACTCTACCACTATTATTGAACAACCAGAAATACATCTTCATCCCAAAATACAAGCAGAACTAGCCGACTTGTTTATTGATATAATTAAAAATAATAGAGAGAAAAAATTAGTTATTGAAACTCATAGTGAATATTTACTGAAAAGACTTAGAAGAAGAATTTCAGAGGGCAAAATATCATCAAATGATGTTAGTATATGCTTGTTTCATCCTTTTTCAGAAGACAAACCAGCTTACATCGAAAACTTAGAGATAGAAAAGAAAGGCTTTTTTGAATGGCCATTAGAATTTTATGGCGGAGAACTTCTTAAAGACACTACTGAATTTTTAAAGAATCAATAAACTATGGTTTGTACAATTTCTTCTGACTTGTTAGAAAATATAGAGAAAGATGAACTTATATATTTTTCTGATTTATTAATGGTATTCACAAGTAAAACCAATGACCATAAAGTAACGAAAGATAAAAAAAGTTTAGTTATTGAAAAATATGAGAACATAAAAGAAAATCTTGAATATGTAAAAGTTTGGTTAGACTTAATGTCATTCTCACCTTCATCATTTGAAAAAATTGATGTAGATCTTGATGGTATTGATTGCAATGAAAGTTTTTTCGTTGAATTATGTAAAAACACAAACGGAGAGCGTAAAATGGTAGTATATTCTTTACAAAACATTAAGAAATTTGAACTACAATCCAACACTTTAGAAGTAGATGGAATTGATATCGAAATATTGGATAGAGATACAGCAAAAAAACTTATTAGTAATAAAACAGTAGTTAATGGAGATATAATCACTAATTCTCAAGTAGCTAAAGAAAATTCAACAATTAATAAATCAAAAAATGAATAATAATGGGTGACAAGATAAAAGGCTCACAAGTAGCTAAAGGAAATAGCAAAATTGAAAACTCAAATAATGATTATACAGTTAGTAAAAGAAGAAAAGAAACTATAATTATAAGTTTTATTGTTGGAGTTATTTCATCATTGATTGGTTCGTATATATTCACTACTTATTTAATGAAGTAATTTAAACTTTTTATAAAAAAACAAGCAGTTTAAAATTAGTAATTTAGAGTTGATAACCAATCAATTACAATTCATCGAATTGTAAGTACACAAATTTACAAAAAGAGCTAATAGAAAAACACATTTTATGCTTTATTCCAAAAAATAAGAGAGGATTTCCAGTAGTTTTGATATGGTTGATATTTTCAAATGTATCGTTCACAAACTCAAGACTGGTTACCAATGGAGCTTCTTATTTATTGATATAGAGTGTTGTAAGTTGCTATTTTCTTGCAAAACGGTTTACTATTATTATCGGAAATGGAGTGAAAAAGGGGTTTTTAAAGATATGTTCGAAACATATCTGTTAAACGCTCCCCACACAAAAAAATAAACCTTCGTACCTTTGCACAAAATTTTTGTACGTTGAGCAAGCAAGCTATTGTAAACCACTACCAACAATCTGAGCAGGTAAAACAGATTGTTACACAGCTTCAACAGGAACAGAACCATTTTCAAATAACGAATTTGGTCGGTTCTGCGTTGTCTTTTGTCATTTCCGAAACCTTTAAACAAGCCGATAAACCCTACTTGTTCATCTGTAATGACAAGGAAGAAGCTGCCTATTATCTCAACGATTTAGAGCAGTTGTTGGGCGATAAAAATGTGCTGTTTTATCCGGGGTCGTATCGCAGACCCTACCAGATAGAAGAAACCGACAATGCCAATGTACTCTTGCGTTCAGAGGTGTTAAACCGTATCAATTCTCGTAAAAAACCAGCGATTATTGTCACCTACCCTACGGCGCTATTTGAAAAAGTAGTGACCAAAAAAGAGTTGGAAAAAAACACGCTAAAACTGGTAGTGGGCGAGCAAGTATCGCTCGATTTTGTCAACGAAGTGCTGTTCGAATACCAATTCAAACGGGTCGATTTTGTGACCGAACCGGGCGAGTTTTCGGTACGTGGGGGTATTATTGACGTATTTTCATTTTCTCACGACGAACCCTATCGCATTGAGTTTTTTGGCGATGAGGTAGACAGCATCCGAACGTTTGATGTAGAAACGCAGCTATCGAAAGAAAAACTAAAGAAAGTAAGCATTCTGCCCAATGTAGAAAACAAAGCGTTACAAGAAAACCGAGAAAGTTTTTTAAAATACATTTGGTCTAAAACGGCTGTTTTTGTTAAGAATATAGATTTATTAAGCGATTCGCTGGACAAATTCTACCAAAAAGCCGAGGAGTCTTTTAGCAAATTATCCACCGAAATCAAACACGCCACACCCGAAGAATTGTTTTGCAACGGCGAGCTGATTCGAAATCAATTACAAGAATTCACCACTATCGACATTGGTAACAACCGTCATTCCGAACGTGGTGAGAAACCGCAAGGTTCAGCGAAGCTAAATCTCACCAATGAAAGTATCGTAAGTATTAACTTCAACACCCACCCTCAACCCTCTTTCAACAAAAAATTCGATTTGTTGATTGAGAATTTCAACGAATTTTCAGCAAAAGGATTTACCAATTATATTTTATGCTCTAACGAGCAGCAAGCACAACGATTTCACGATATTCTTGACGATGGAGAACAAGAAGTATCTTATGAAACCATCGTGTTTCCGTTGTACCAAGGCTTTGTAGATATCGACAACAAAATCGTGTGCTATACCGACCATCAAATTTTTGAACGATATTACAAATTCCGACTCAAAAACGGTTATGCCAAAAAGCAATCCATCACCCTACAAGAACTTACCAAATTAGAGGTAGGCGATTACGTAACCCATATCGACCACGGAATTGGAAAGTTTGGCGGACTCCAAAAAATTGATGTAGAAGGCAAAAAGCAAGAAGCCATCAAGTTAATTTATGGCGACCGTGATATTTTGTATGTGAGCATTCACTCGCTACACAAAATATCTAAATTCAACGGAAAAGACGGCAAGCCGCCTAAAATATACAAACTGGGTTCAAATGCTTGGAAAAAAGTCAAGCAAAAAACCAAAGCCCGTGTCAAGCATATTGCCTTTAACCTTATTCAGCTATACGCCAAACGCAAACTTCAAAAAGGATTTGCGTTCGGACCCGATACGCACATGCAACACGAGTTGGAAGCGAGTTTCTTATACGAAGACACACCCGATCAGTTTTCTTCTACCCAAGAGGTAAAAGCCGATATGGAAAAAGAACAACCCATGGACCGTTTGGTGTGTGGTGACGTAGGCTTCGGAAAAACAGAAATCGCCATTAGAGCTGCCTTTAAAGCGGTGGATAATGGAAAACAAGTCGCCGTGTTGGTACCCACCACGATTTTGGCATTTCAGCATTTTAAAACCTTTTCTAAGCGTTTAAAAGACTTTCCGGTCACGATTGACTACCTCAACCGTTTTAAGACCGCAAAACAGCGTAAAATTGTTTTAGAAGGCGTCGCCGATGGAAGTATTGATATCGTCATAGGAACGCATCAGTTAACGAATAAAGCCGTTCAGTTTAAAGATTTAGGACTGCTCATTATTGATGAGGAACAAAAATTTGGGGTCGCGGCAAAAGACAAACTAAAAACGATTAAGGAGAATGTAGATACCCTTACCTTAACGGCAACTCCGATTCCGCGTACCTTGCAATTTAGTTTGATGGCAGCGCGAGATTTATCGGTCATTAAAACGCCGCCACCCAACCGTCATCCGATAGAAACCCATGTGATTCGCTTTAGCGAAGAAACCATTCGCGATGCCATTTCGTACGAGATTTCTAGGGGGGACAGGTATTTTTTATCCATAATCGTATTGAAAATATCAAAGAAGTAGCCGGATTGCTACAACGCTTGTTGCCCAGTGCAAAAATTGGAATTGGGCACGGACAAATGGACGGAAAAAAGTTAGAAGAACTCATGCTTGGTTTTATGAATAATGAGTTCGATGTATTGGTGTCGACCACGATTGTGGAAAGTGGCTTGGATGTACCGAATGCCAACACCATTTTTATCAACAATGCCAATAATTTCGGACTGTCGGATTTGCACCAAATGCGAGGTCGTGTAGGACGTTCGAATAAAAAGGCGTTCTGTTATTTTATCACGCCACCCTATCATCATATGACCGACGATGCCCGCAAAAGAATTCAGGCGTTGGAACTGTTTTCTGATCTGGGTAGCGGATTGAACATTGCCATGAAAGACCTAGAAATTCGTGGTGCAGGAGATTTGTTAGGAGGGGAACAAAGTGGATTTATCAACGATATTGGATTTGATACCTACCAGAAAATCTTACAGGAAGCTATTGAAGAACTGAAAGAGAATGAGTTTAAAGACTTATATCCTACGGATGAAAATGCGCCAAAAGAGTATGTAAAAGAGGTGCAGATTGATACCGATTTTGAAATTCTGTTTCCAGACGATTATGTAAATTCTGTTACCGAACGCTTGAGTTTGTACAACAAATTAGGCACTTTAACCACCGAAGAGGAATTGCAAAATTTTGAACGAGAAATTATCGACCGTTTTGGGGAATATCCTACCCAAGTTGCCGATTTATTAGACAGCGTTCGCATAAAATGGTTAGCGAAAGAACTGGGCTTAGAAAAGGTGATTTTAAAGCAAAAACGCATGATTGGGTATTTTGTGTCTGATCAGCAAAGTGCTTTTTATCAAACCGAAGCATTTACGAAGATGTTGAAGTATGTACAGCAACATCCTCAACGTTGTGTAATGAAAGAAAAGAAAACCAAAAACGGATTGCGTTTACTCATCACCTTTATAAAAATTGATAGTGTACACAAGGCGTTAGAAACGTTGCAGAAAATATAAAAAATGTCATTGCGAGCGAGGAACGAGCGAAGCAAGCTGTTTGTCAGAAACTCATCAATCCAACCTTTTAGTGTATCTAAATGTTTGGAAAGGCTTTCAAAAGAAAACCCACCGAAATTTCGGTGGGTTTATCATATAAATTATTCCTGCTCCCAGGGTTTATTAGTAGGTCTGTCATCTGTTAACAAACCATACTCTTCGTTTTCCATAAACCCTTTAAACCTTATCAGGTAATTATATATAAAAGCATTATCATATTTCGTTTTAATTATGTTCGGCATTCTTTCGAAAATTTTAGAAAACTCATAGGAAGCATTTTTTTCTGCCCATTTTAAAGAATCATAAATCATCTTTCTGATTTTCAATTCATGTATATCTTTAAATTGCTCTGCAATATTCCTATCTAATTTTTCCTCCTTTTTTTTATTATGAAGTATCCACAATGGGGACATTAATAAATTTTCATTTTCTTTCATTTTATTCGTTATTTAAATATTTCACTAAGATCTACTATTTTTGTGTCTACACCTAATTTCTTTAGTACTTCTAGAAATTGGTTCAAATGACGTTCTTTTGTTTTATAATGACCTGTACTATTTGTTATTTTTATTAATAAACCATTAAAAACTGCTAGTTCGCCAGCCATTACAACTGGACCTCCTCCTAAAAAACTAGAATGATGGAATTCTCCCATCCAAGGATATTTTGAAGCATAAATTTTACCTACTTCATCCATTACAAAAATTGCTTTTCCATTGTTTGTTATGTTTGACACATCCATAGAATCAAACAATTCTCCTTTGTAATCTACCAACTTACCATTTTTTACCTTTATTTCATACTTTATTAAATCTTTTTTATTCAAATAACTGACTTTGAATGGGCTAAACTCACTCGGCTTTCCCGTATAAGGATGAATTCCAATATCTTCCCCTAAATACTTTCTTAACATGGGTTTTAACTTAAATCCACTTATTCTAGATTTTTTAGCTACCTCAATTAATTCATCTAAATATTCAAGCATACTTTCTCTAGAATATGTATTCACATCCCCTAGTAATTCCTCTAGAAATTCACGAGCTTCCTTAATAGACAAATTATCTTCTATTTTTTTGCCATTATAAGTAAATGAATACAACCCTTCTTCATTTTTTAGCATGTTTACTCCAAGCTTATTGAGCTTTTTCCAAGCATTCTTTCTTACAATATCGAAAAAGGTTTTTCCTAAAGCTGTTATTGGGTCTGTAAAAGAATACGCTGCATTATCTATTACCAAAGCTTTCGCCTCTAGTTTTGCAAAAAACTCTCGTATCCATTTTTTAAGGTCCTTTAAGTGTTTCGGTAAACTTTTAGCAAACTCTTTCAATTTTCTAATTACCGCAAAAAAGGTTTCTACGGTTAGCGTTACCGCTTTTGCAGTCGTTCCAATTCCTCCTTTTAAAAAGAAAGTAGCTGCTTCAGAAATTACAAAACAAAAAACTACCTCAATATATCATTAAGGTAGCTTTTAAATTTAGTATTGCTATGCATATTATGCCTGACACGGATTATAAATCCGCGCTATTGGGTTTTTCTTTAAAAAAACTAATCTTCTTCATACTTTTCTATATCTTCTAATCCGTTAATAAATTCTTCAAAAGAATCACATATTAAAGTTGGTTCATTCGAAGTTCCATCTAAAAACACTAAGTATATTTTCCCAAAATCCTCCTGTCTCATTGATAAACAAAACTTCGCTCCTCCTGAATCATCGGCAAAAGGATAAAAATGAGAAGGTATATTATCTTCCATTATTTGATGACTTTTAATCACATCTCTTGATGAAATAATTAAATCATCAATTTCATTATTATCCTTCAAAGTTACACTGTAAAAGCTATCAATTTCAGAACCGTCTTCATAGGGGTTTCCGTAAGCTGATAGTTTAGGATAACCTCCATTGTATTTCAAAATAAAACTCTTATAGGTCTCAGGTAGTTTAAGGTTATATTTATTGATAAAACTATTAAACTCATCTAAACTAACAGGTTTTGCACTTTCTGTTATTTTTATATCTTTCATTTTATTTCTTCCTCATAAATATCTTTCCATTCATACTTATTTGAAAAAAGCCCTTCATTAATATACCTTTTTAGGATTTTAAATGATGTTTCAACATCACTAATAATAAACTTTTTAGGTATGATCATCTCTTGTCCTCCAACATAATGCGTTATTTCACCATCATTTTCATTATCAATCAATGGTGCTAAATAATCAGGATGCTGCATTAAAAAAACACCTGACTCAACTTTAAAGAAAATTATCATTTCATCTTTTTTAATTGAAATAGAGGAGTCTCCTGTTCCTTCTTGCCAATATTCGAAAGGTTGGTTTAAAAAGTCATTAAGTACGCTGATGTCATTTTCTTCTTTTTCTTTACCGTAATTATCTGTTAAAATATATTTCATAATTAAAAATTTACTTTTAAAATTAGAGGGATTTTTTTATCTCCACTAAATATTATTAATTCATCTATTCCCATTGTTTTCATTAATGCTGGTAATTCTCCTTTACACATATTACAAGTCGGTCTATCTACATACATAACTATTTTTTTAGGTAATTTTCCGAATTTTTCATGTGCATTCATTAAAGAATGAGCTTCTGCATGTGTTAAAGCTTGTGCCTGCCCTAAATGCTTTGGTTGTTTCTTTTTGGGTGGTACCCATTTTATTTTATTAAACCATTTTCTTCGCAAATCCAAACTTTCAGGAACAAATGAAGAATTAATTCCAAAAAATGATTGATTATTAACTTCAACTTTTGCAGTAGTTCCTGTTGTTCCATCTTTGATGCTATACTTTGGAAGCTTTCTATTTATTCTAAAATTATCTAACTCTTCAAAGTTTTTTGTGATTTTTTTTACATCTAGTATTTCATCCAAATACTTTTCGCATCGGTATCACTCAGGTTTTTTTAGCTTTTCAGCAAGCTCTTCAACTTCTTTTTTAGTGCCTCTAAAAGTTCTTTACCGTCTTTTACTAAAGCATACACATTGTCTCCTACAGAGACTGGAATACCGCTTGCTAAAACAGGTGGTTGGGGTACTTTTTTAATCGTTACACCTAATTTTTCAAAAATAGTATAGACTTCATCCGAAAAAGTTCTGAATGCTTTAGACAAGCCTTCAAAAAACTCCCCTATCCTAAACAAACTTATTCATAGAGTCTGTGCTGTAATTAAAAAGCAACAGCCTTACGTGAAAACTGTTGCTTAAATTTTATTCTTTTTTACTTGTTTTTATCATGGAAATCGGAATGTTTTCTAAAGGAAAACCACCGAAATTTCGGTGGTTTTGAAATCTTTGTAATATTAAAAAAATTAATCTTCAATAAAATCATAACAATCAATAAACTCTATTTTTTTATCATCTATCTTTTTAGAGTATTCAAAATTATATAGCAATAAGATAGTATTTTTCTCTGCCCAGTTCATGTCAGGTATATTCTTAATAAATGAATCTATATACGAAAATCCATCAAAAATTTCTTTTTTATCAGATATTCCTTCATAAAAATAAACCTCTTGAAATTGATTATCAATAAAATCAATTTCAAATTCATTCATGAAATCAGAAGATAACTCTCCATCTTCATCATATGTCTCATTTAAGAAACTATCTAAAACCTCTCTTGAGTCAAACTTTCCAACCCAAAGAGATACTTTTCCTTGTTTTTCCATTGTTATTAAATATTCACTTAACCTTTCTAAAAGTTTGTAATTAAGACTAAAAGGTACTCTTTAAAGTGGGTATCTTGTTTTTTAATAATCATTTTCTTCTGAAAGTCCATTTAAAAAAATTTCAAAGGAATCTGAGAGAAACTCTGACCTTATATCTCCCATATCCATAGGTAGGTAATACACCTTGCCGTAATTTTCTCCCTCATTTAAATCCATACATATTTGATTTCCCCCAAGGTCATATGCAAAGGGAAGATAACCGACAGGTAAAACATCCTGTAAATCTAAAATATTATGTTCTAGGGTATCATCTCCATATTTGATTGGATTGAAATGAGCTATATTTACGCCTTTATAATAATCCTTATCGGGGAAACCTCCATTAAATTTCAACATATGTTCCTTGTATCTTTCAGGTAAAATGAGTTCAAATTTCTTTTCAAAAGCTACTAAATCTTCACTTTTGATACTTTTCTCTGCTAAAATAAAACTAATCATGTTAAATATTTTGTTAATAATATTGAAAATACAGACTGCCCTGCTGAACCAAAATGCTTATAAGTTGCTTTAAAAACTAACTGCATAGTACATTCACCAGTTATTGTATTATAATTATCTATGAGGTCTCAATTTACTAATCATAATTTTATCTAATAAGTCACCTGTAACTAAAATATAAAGGCGCTCACTTTATATGAGCGCCGATAAAAAAACTATACTTTTCTCAATATTTAATTGATAAACTATTCTAATCCTTCTATAAATTCCTCAAAGGAATCACAAACATACTGCAGCCCACTACCATCCCAGTAATATTTATAAATCTTTCCCAAGCTCTCATTATTCATTGAAATACATAAAAAAGTACCTCCTCCTCCATCTCCAAAAGGATAAATATCAAAAGGTAAATCTTTATCTTTAATATTATTTTCTAGAATTTTCTTTACATTGACCAATCTACCAAGATTATTAGAAAAATCTCCTAGATTTGGACGTATTGAAAAAAATGAATCTATAACAACCCCTTCTTCAATAGAAGAACCAAATAGTGATTCCGAAGAATACCCTCCATTGTTTTTTAGTATAAACTCAATGTACGAATTAGGTAATTTTAAATTATATGTATCAATAAACAAATTTAATTCTTCTCTAGTTATTGGTTTTTCACTTTTTCTAATAGTTAATTCTTTCATAATTATATCTTATTTAATTCTTTTAATCCCAAATAATAGTTCAATTAAACCAGGTGCTCCTTTATGCGGAAAGCATGAAGTATGAACATCTGATAAAACTAACTGCATAGTACACTCACCAGTCAACGGGTTATAATCATCCATATGGTGCCAGGCATATCCATCTGGCTTATCCGCTCCTTTACTTATTTTACTTTTAAACCCCGGGCTAATTTTTTCTGCAATCTCATTACATAATTTAAAATCATCTCTGTCAACCCCTGTAACTTTAATTTTTATTGAACCGAACCTTTTATCTTTGTTGAATAAGAACTCAGGATTATGCAGATAATCAGGAACAAGTCCTTTTCCTCCGATAACACCTCCTTTTTTTCCACTAGGCAAAATATTAATTCCAGCTCTCCTAAATTCTTCCAAAGCCTCTTTAAAAGGATTAAAACGTTTATTGTCTGTTCTTACTGCCAACTCCAGAAGCTCATCGTATTTTGATAATATTTCCTTATCACTTTTCCTCATCATTTGAAGATATAGTTCAATGTCGTTTTGCTTTCCTTTCATTACAACATCTCCCTCCTTATCTAAAACTGAAATATTAGACCTAGCTCCTTTTTCTTTTATTACTTTTAAACTTCTAAACTCAAGAACGTCACTATATTTTAAACTCAAACTCTCCGCCAACTCATCCAAATAACTCTGAACTTTTTTTCGAGTATTCCCTCCACTAGAACGAATTTCATCAATTTTTTGAGCAAATTTTCGAATGGCATCTTCCGTTCCTTCAAGAATGGTTTTATCGCCTTGTTTAATGGTATAAATAACTCCATCAGCACCTTGAGTAATTACTTTATCTGTGTTAGGGTCAATTTTTTGAGTAATAATAACTCCTAAATCATATAATAAATCAAGGGTCGCTTCTAAACCTTTAAAAATCTGATTTACAAAACCTTTTAAACTAGCTATAAACTCCCCTATCCATTTTTTAAGGTCGTTTAAATGTTTGGGAATATTTTTTATAAAATCGGCAATCACCTCTGCCAGTTTTACAAAAGTATCGATACCAAACTTAAACGTCTTTTCTATTAACTTGCCAACATTGTCAGCCACTTTTGCGGGTATTTCAGCTAGGGCTTTGTACGAGCGTAAGGTTTCTTTGACCGCTTTTGCAATCGTCCCTGTGCCTCTCGGTTAAGAGAAAACCATTACTTTCAAAAGCAACAAAAAACTACCTTAATTTTTATACTAAGGTAGTATTTAAGTTTAGCCTTGTTTTGCCTACTTATCCTTGGCGCGGATTACAAATCCGAGCTATCGCGTGTTTTCACTCTATAGACAAGTACATCGGCTTGCTCTCTAATAAACACTCTTTACATATAGAAATTATTTTATAAAAATCTGACACTTGCCTACTTATAGGCTTTGTTAAAGAAAGACATAAACGATATTCTTGTCCTTTCCATTCAATTACTTCATTTATCGGACCTCCTGCTTCAGGAATACTCTCAATATCTGGAAGTTTGTTCTCTAACTCCCTTTCAAAAACTTTTTGAATCTGTTTAATTTGTTTATTACCCAATTCTCTATCTCTAAAACTTTCATCTACTTCATCGTTTATAACCTCTCTTAGTAAATCTTTATAGAAGGAAACCCAAAAATCTGCAGGACTTCCTATTGAAAAATGTTTATTATTATTTTTCAAAAACTCATTAAAATAATCCTTATCATAAAAACTAACATTACTTATTAATACTTCACTCATAACTTATTCTTTTAAAAACTTTATTATTACTTCATCAGGAGTAATATCCTGTGTAGGTCTATACCAAACTTTAGTAAACCCATTTTCCTTTGCCCATTTCCCTGTAAATGTTTCGAAAGCTGATATTTCTACATTATTATTGTTTTTAGACATCGCTTGCCAAAACTTTTTCAAATTAATCGATTCTCCACCATAGGTCTTATACAAATCATCATCTTTTAACCATACACCAAAATTACCATCTACCTTACCAAAATTAGAGTGGTTTTTAAAAAATGCTAAAGAGTCGTCTAATACTATTTTTCCAATTCCAGTCACTTCATCGGTAATTTTTGTTGGAATAAATAAGTCTCCGTATAGTATTTTTTCTCCTTCTTTTACAGGTAGATTATAGGGGTTAGATTTTTCAAATAACGAAACTTCTAAATGAACATTTCTTTTATTGTTATTCAATTTCAAGGAGTAAATTAAATTATTGTTTTTAAGGTTTCTCGTTAATTCTCCAACTTTTTTACCTAAAGTATTTACTAAACTTAACTTTACAGGAGCTCCATTTTTTCCTAACTTACCTAAATCATCTATGTTTGAAACGTTTAATTTTTCCCTTTTAGATAATTTAATTAACTCATCCAAATACTTTCTTGCATCGGTATCACTTAGGTTTTTTAGTTTTTCAGCAAGCTCTTCAACTTCTTTTTTAGTGCCTCTAAAAGTTCTTTACCGTCTTTTACTAAAGCATACACATTGTCTCCTATAGGTACAGGAATCCCACTTGCTAAGACAGGTGGTTGGGGTACTTTTTTAATCGTTACACCTAATTTTTCAAAAATAGTATAGACCTCATCCGAAAAAGTTCTGACTGCTTTAGACAAGCCTTCAAAAAACTCCCCTATCCATTTTTTAAGGTCGTTTAAATGTTTGGGAATATTTTTTATAAAATCGGCAATCACCTCTGCCAGTTTTACAAAAGTATCGATACCAAACTTAAATGTCTTTTCTATTAACTTGCCAGCATTGTTAGCCACTTTTGCGGGTATTTCAGCTAGGGCTTTGTACGAGCGTAAGTTTTCTTTTACCGCTTTTGCAATCGTTTCTGTGCCTATCGTTTAAGAAAAAACAATTGTTTTCAAAAGCAACAAAAAACTACCTTAATTTTTATACTAAGGTAGTTTTTAAGTTTAGTCTTGTTTTGCTTATCATCCTTGGCACCGATTACAAATCCGAGCTATCGGGTATCATTAAATAATGGATATCTACTTTTTTATTATTCATAATATTTTATCAAAAAGATAGCTTTTAATGTCGCTATTAATTTCTCGTTTTTTGGTCTACTATTTTTAAAATATCGGGGATTCTATAGTTTCCTTTCATTGTAAGAATGTTGTTTTTTGCTTTGTCAATATCGTAACCAATAGATGAAACGTATAATGGTTTCTTACTTTCTCCTCTGTAAATGGGAAAAGAGACCTTTTCGGTATTGTGAAATTTGTTTTTTGCAACGCCGATAACAGGGACTTTTTCTCCCAACGCTTTCCATAAATATCCACCCAAACCCAGCTCTTTTTGGTTATTTGTATAGCAATGCCCATCAACTATAATAGCCTCTAAGTTATTCATATCGACTAAGGTTAACAGCTTTAAAATACAAGGAAGTTCTCGTTTGTAAAAACTTCCTGATTGGTATGCCTCTACTTCCTCTTTAATCGTTATAATTATCTCTTTTGGAGTTTTGTCTTGCCATGAAAACAAAGCACCAACTACCTTGGCGCTTTGCTCATAATAATAAACATCTATGGCTAGTAATAACTCTTTACTCATCGGTATATCCATATTCATCTATTGTTGGCATTCCTGTACAACGAGCAACTGAGTTATATAAGGCTTTTGTATTCACAAAACCTCCATCGGTTTGTTCTCCTTTGTCATCATATTCGTAAAAAACTACCGAAGAAGCTCCATACCTTAAAGATTCGTATTCTATTTTTCCGTTTTCGTGATAATCTACCGCCCAACCCATGGTTTGCCCATCTACATATTCCTGTTCAGAAGCTACAAATCCATTATCATGGTAAGCAAACACTACAAACCCTGTAAAAGGTCTCCCTTTGTACCAAAACTCCACTCCCGTATACTTTCCAGACCCCTTAGCTTCTAAGTCTTCATAAAACATCCTTGTTTTTTCTGATCTTTTTAATTCTTGATTCATAATACTTTTTTAAATAAATTTTTCTAAAAACCTGATACCATGAGTAATAAAATTACAATCTCCACATCTAACCATTACATCATTATACAATAAATTCCTATTAAACCCTATCAGTTCTTTTAATATATCATTACTAATCTTATGCCCCTTCGCTTCCATCTTCCATAAAAGTTCATTCAAAGATAACACTTCAGCATGAATTCCTGGTAAGTCTCCTGTTCTTCTCCATCTGTAGTTTGCAGAATGCTTTATTCCGTTGTGAAAATCTCCTAATTTTTCAAAATGTATACTTAGTCTTTTTTCTATAAACGGGTGCATATCATATTTGATGTGTCCTTCTGAAAGAAAATACTTATAAATTTTTTTAATATCCTCCAAAGAAGATTTCTGTCTATTTATATTGTTTTTTGATAAAAACTTTTCTAACTTTTTATTTGGAAAATTCGTGTGTAATATAACCTCTTTAATATGCTTTTTACTTCTTATCCCAGAAACCAAAACTATATCTCTAAGTTTATTATTAGAAGATGTAGTATTTCTAATACCTCTTACTCGTCTTGTAACTTTACTATATAAATCTACTCCTTTTTCGCCAAATAAAAGTCTTATTTCATCAATTTCGAGCAAAAAAGGTTTTCTGTATTTATATCCTTTTTTATACGCTTCTTCTAAAGTAATTAACACATTACTTAACTCATCCAAATACTTTCTTGCATCGGTATCACTTAGGTTTTTTAGTTTTTCAGCAAGCTCTTCAACTTCTTTTTTAGTGCCTCTAAAAAGTTCTTTACCGTCTTTTACTAAAGCATACACATTGTCTCCTATAGGTACAGGAATCCCACTTGCTAAGACAGGTGGTTGGGGTACTTTTTTAAGGGTTACGCCTAACTTTTCAAAAATAGTATAGGCCTCCTCCGAAAAAGTTCTGACTGCTTTAGACAAGCCTTCAAAAAACTCCCCTATCCATTTTTTAAGGTCGTTTAAATGTTTGGGAATATTTTTTATAAAATCGGCAATCACCTCTGCCAGTTTTACAAAAGTATCGATACCAAACTTAAATGTCTTTTCTATTAACTTGCCAACATTGTCAGCCACTTTTGCGGGTAGTTCAGCTAGGGCTTTGTACGAGCGTAAGGTTTCTTTGACCGCTTTTGCAATCGTTACTGTGCCTATCGTTTAAGAAAAAACAATTGCTTTCAAAAGCAACAAAAAACTACCTTAATTTTTATACTAAGGTAGTTTTTAAGTTTAGTCTTGTTTTGCTTATCATCCTTGGCACGGATTACAAATCCGCACTATCGGGTGCTTCTAAATAATAATTAATACGGTTCTTCTCTCCATTCTTTGACATCTGGATGCCATTCTTTAGTATCAGAATAATCTTCCATAATTACTTTTTCTATACCTGTTTTAAAATCCTCTGACATTAATGTAGGAAAGTCTCCTACCATATATACTTTTCCTTCCAAGTCACACTCTAATGCTGCTGAATCTAAATGATAATCCGCTAAAGGAAAAGTCATAATATCACCATAATATCTTGGATTATCTAAACTTTCCTCTATCTCATAAAAGCCTGAAGGGATAACCGTAAAATCTAAAAATGCTTTTGCAAATTCAGTATCAGTCTCTACTTTTAAATCTCCGTATTCATATAAAAACTCCTTTAAAAATTCTGGGTACTCGTTAAATCTTGGTATTTTGTCGAAAGTTTCTTGTACATTTCTACCTTCATACCAACCAGCTTTTTTAAATAATTCTTGCACTTCTTTTTTAAACTTCATAATTTTTATTTTTAAAAAATTTCTTTAATGTTAAAATATTCTAAGAGAGGATTACAAGAGTCACAAGCACTTTTATGTAACCCGTGCGCTAATTTACTTTTCTCTGAATTATATATCCTTTTTGCTTTAGAAACCACATCGGCAAAAGCAACTCTTGCTTGTTCTATCGATATACTATTATTTTTAATTCCTAATGATTTTTCTACTTGAAATAACCATTCAGAAATATTATTCGGCTCTGCACATCTCCCATGGTTTTTCCTTTTATATATTTTTGGGTACTTACTTTTAGCAATTACTTCTAACCATTCATCCACTAGTTTATGTCTACTATTTCTTATTTCTTTTCTACTCAATCCTTTAGATGAATAACTTACAATAGTTTTTAATTTCCCATTAATTGTTCCCTCTAAAATTGCAGCAGCTCCAGGTCTTCTATCTATATGAATTTGCAAAGCTTCATCAACAAATATATCAAGTTTTAAAAGTCCTTGTTTACTTATTTTAATGGATTTTTTTGCTTTTTGTAAAACCCTCTTAATGAGTTTATTTTGTTTTTTCTCATCAATCTTATCTAAAAGCTTTGAAAATTCCTCTACTTCCTTTTTAGTGCCTCTAAAAAGTTCTTTACCGTCTTTTACTAAAGCATACACATTGTCTCCTATAGGTACAGGAATCCCACTTGCTAAGACAGGTGGTTGGGGTACTTTTTTAATCGTTACACCTAACTTTTCAAAAATAGTATAGACCTCATCCGAAAAAGTTCTGACTGCTTTAGACAAGCCTTCAAAAAACTCCCCTATCCATTTTTTAAGGTCGCTTAAATGTTTGGGAATATTTTTTATAAAATCGGCAATCACCTCTGCCAGTTTTACAAAAGTATCGATACCAAACTTAAATGTCTTTTCTATTAACTTGCCAACATTGTCAGCCACTTTTGCGGGTATTTCAGCTAGGGCTTTGTACGAGCGTAAGGTTTCTTTGACCGCTTTTGCAATCGTTCCTGTACCTCCTGTTAAAAAGAACATGGCTATCTCTGAAGCAATAAACCCTGCTATCAATCCGATGTAATAGCCTAAAGCACCGGGGTCTATACGTACTTTTGTATCAGACGCTAAAAAGCGTACTAAAAGTTTAGCCGTTTCTATAGGTACACTGGCTAAAAAGCCAACAACCGCCTTTAGATTCTCTAAACTAAACAGCGCTACAAAACCATCGATAAGGTTTTCAAAACTCTCTGCAAAAAGACTTAGGTAACTCGCTGGATTTTCAAAGAACGTACTGCTTTGTATGGCTGCGTTGAGCACATCGAACAGCATGGCTAAAATATCAACAAACGATTTAATAAACTCAATAATGCTATTAATGAGTCCAACGATGAGTCCGTTAATATACTCATATAAATCTACTAAATAGTTCGATACTTCCTTAAAAAAATCTTGCAATAGTTTAGGAATGGCATCTAATACTTCTATAAACTTGCTGATATCAAACGGTATCAACTTAGCAAATTGTCTTTTGGTAAGCAACAACTTTGCTATAGAGCTAGCTTGTGTAGCTACTGGTTGTAGGTGTGTTTTGTACACCTCGTTGCTAAATTTTTCTGCATCAAACAAACGATCTTTTCCTCGTAATTTGGGTAGTAACGGATCGTAGGCAGCGCCTGATTTATCTTTAAAAGCGGTATTCCAACGTTGTTCCTTTAATTTAAGTTCGTTTATTTGCCTACTGGTATTTTTTAAATCACCTGAGATGTCGGTAAAAACCTCATTAGCAGACCATCGTATAATTTTTCCTCCTTTGAGGAACTTTTTGGTGACCAACAAATAAAATAGGCTGTCTTTTGTTGCTAACTCTTCTCGTACCATTTCAGAAAAGTCATTGGCTTGTACTTCTACTCCAAAAGCACGCGCTACTTTGGCAAGGGTAAACCTATCTACTTCGGGTAAGGTTTGTACGTTTTTTCCTTTGTGAATTCTAAATACAGTACCCAAGGCATTGGTGCCCCCACCAGACTCTATAAACACGACTATTTGGTGTGGATTGACTTTGGTAATGCGTTGATATGCCCTTTCTAGCTTTGCACCATTATCGGATACAAATAGGGTAATAAACGCATCGTATTCGATACTGATTTCTTCTTTCGTTTTTGACTTTGAGCTGTTCTGAATCTCGAAAAAAGTTTCTTCTTTAAGGATGTCTCCCCAAAGCTTTATATAAAACTTTTCATGGATTTTATAATAGGAAATGACTCCTAGATTAAAATCGTAATATGATTCTATAAAAGCTGTGTTCTCTGGACTGATATCATAATCAAAGTCATTAACGATTTCACCTACAGGTTGCGGATTCTCTTGCAAAAAGAAATCGCCATACTCTCCTGATAAAGTGCTGTTGATATGTAAAAACCACTTGTTGGGATTTTGTACTCCTTTTTCTATTTCTACATAGATATTGGGACTCGGATTTTCTGTTTCCTTTATTTTTTGTTGCTGAACATCTGAAAACACCACCAAACCTTCAAAATTGGTTTTGTGTTTAAAGTGTTTGCTTCCGTATTCATGGGCATGCATAATTTTTGTGTTTTACGTGTTACATGAACTACCCCGATGCAAGCATACTGGGTATTCAAAAAAATTAGTTAAGAATTTCAAGGCAAGCCTTTGATAGTTAAATTCTTGGCTATCGCCTTGCGATTAAAAACAAACCTTTCCCAACCCTCCTCACAACACCAAGAGGAGGGGATAAAAACATCGTAAAAATGTTCGTTGAATTTTACGGGAAAGATTTGTGACTGTGTGTAAAGAAGAGACTGCCTAAAAAAGCGATTATCCTGAATGCTTAAAAAATAATTGGCTGGTTTTTAGGTACAGTCTCTTACTGCACTTATGCTACGTTGTTGGTATCACCCACAATATCGTAATCTACTCCATCTGGTCCGTCACCAATTTTATAGGTGCTGACATCAAATAAACCTTGCCCTTCACAATCTGGATTGCACGGTAAGCCACCTTCATTCAACACTACCGAATCTGCTTGCAATACCGTTAACGTGGTAGGTACACGCGTTTCCCAAGTACCTTCAACTTCGCCTTCAATGGTTTGCATTTCTTCAGCAATTGAAACATATAAATCATTGTCCATATCGGTCACCATGCCTTGTCCGTACCAAATCTCACCAGTTTTCATATACCAGTTTACCATTTCTTCAAAACCAGGACGTACAGGTACCACAGCTCTTGCCATCCCACTTTGTAAAAAGGCTTGGAAAATAGGGTCGCTACCTTCGTTGTACTCAAAATTAGCATCCCAACTATCTTCAGCTCCATAGAAATATGGATAGAAAGTATACGCCATAATTTCCCAATCAAAGGCTTGTTCAAAGAATTTAACTGTTTCAGCATGTTCTTGAAACTTGGAATTTTTTGCAATATCTTTTGAACTTTCACCATCGTAGTTATCACGAGCGGTTTCAACACCTTCATGCTTCATTAACTGAATTGCAATACGCTTTAACTCACGCTTTTCTATGCTACGGTTAATTTGAGAACTCAATTCTTTTTTCTTTTCAGATGGTTCACCTCCTATGTTTTGATTGGCAATAAAATTATTATACTCCTGTAAACGTTCATGATAAGCATTCATAATCGCTTTATAGGTTTCATTTTGCCATTTTTGATAGGCTTCATCTGTTCTTTGACAATGAATAGTCACATTAAAACTCCCTGAATGTATCTCCCACGCACGATATGAAAATGGAACAGATTCTACATATTTATCTGAAAAGTCATAGTCAGCAGTTTTATTTGAACTATCTCCTACTACCTTTTTTAAAGAATCTCCTAACCCAATAGTCAATGATGTGCTTTCTTTTACTTTATGAGTAATAGCCCAATACACTGTTCCTCTATATGCGGCATAATCTTTCGGTATCTTTATCTCATTTGAGGAAAATCCTGTAGATGTATAATCCTTGTCATCCTTTTTAAAAGCCCTACCTATTTTTATATTACTTTCAATAGGCGCATTAACATTTGCTCCATAAATAGACGATATTCTTTGGTAATTGCTTTCATTTATTTCTCTAGCATTACTAACTCTACCATTAATCAAATCTTCAGGATGAACTGGTTTTTTTGGAATAATTAATCCCTCTGAAGTTTTATCGTCATTTTCTATCTTTTCAAAATACGATTTTATATAAAACTTGGCGGGTTCGGGTAAGGCAAATTCATACATCAAGCGTTTTCCGTAATTGATTAACTTGTTTTTGTAAATTTTATCTACCCAACGATACACCCCCGTAACGTGCTTGTCTCCTTTACGATTGTCAAAGCCATGGGTATTGTTTTCTTCGTATTCTCGTAAGACACGTGAGCTACGTTTGGTACTGATTTTTTGTACCACGCGCTCCAACGCTCGTTCGGTAACCTCCTGTGCATAGGTTTGCGCTTGTAGGTTAGAATTAGAGGTGGAATTGGCAGAAGAAGAGTTAAAGTTTGTACCTGCTGTCAACGTTCCAAACCCTAATTTACTAGTAATACTTGCATTGCCCCCAAAACTGGTCGCATGGTCGCTATTTACAATAGACGACGCTTCATTTTGCAATTCATTGCGCTCAGTAGAAGTGGTATCGGTTAGGTTTTCTACTTCTTTTTCTGAAGTTCTTTCCGTAGTTTGCTCAGATAATTCTTTAACCTTCGTTGAACGCTCTTTGTATTCGCGTGCCATAATGTTTTCGATATGCGATACTTCGCCTGGCACATAACAACATACTTCTTGTTCTACCCGTCTAAAATCGGCAATTCCCAACTGAGAAACTCCGTATAACACTGTGTTTTCAGTTTCTGTAGTATTGGTAGTTTCCTCTGTTGTAGCTCCTTCACCAGTTCCTCCTGTAGAGGTATCTCCTGTTTTAGTAGCAACTCCTGAATACACCCCTCGGCGTTCCAAATCTCCTAATTCTATAGGGTTAAAGTACCTGTCTTCAAAACTCGGTGAATTTCCTGTAATATATAACGACGAACTAAACTGTACGGTTACACCATTATTCAATGTTAATTCTCCTGAAAAGGTATGGTCTCCCAATGTAAAAACTTCTCCTTGAGAGAAAAACTGAAGGTTTAAAAGATTGTCAGCGCTTGCCAATCTTTTTACAGTACTTCCTGTCATGGTATTTCCAAGCGCATCTTGCAAGGTATAAGTTGCCGATTTTACAAAGGCATTTGAATAACCTACATGGATACCCATAGAAATTACAAAACGATCTATTAAAGTAGCGGATTGTATGCTTCCCGAATACGAATATAACTGTGCTCCTTTCATTGCACTAAGGGTTACAGTCGTATCTCCTACACTAATTTTTTGAGTTTCTTGCGGTGTCGTATCGTATATAAACTGGTAATCTTTTTTAATTCGATCTCTTAAAACTGGCTTTATTTCGTTGTAGGTGTCGTACACGCTTAAGCTATTAGTATTTAACAGGTTCAATGTTTCTGTAGATAAGCTTGTAGTTGCTACGTCTCTGTCAATTTCTAGAGCACTTTCAAATTCAAATTTCGGTAACTGTAAATCAGGGTAAACAACTAATTCTTTTGAAAAACCGTCTTCGTTAATAATTCTTTGAACTTCAGGCACTGCCTCTTGTTGCAGTTGTTCAATACTCGCATCGTACGCCTTCAACGCTGTTTCATATCGTAGGCTTTCAGCCTTTCTATATACCGTCTCTGCATATTCTAAATCTTTCAATGCAGCTTCGTGTAATTGAATTCTATCTTTTGCCAGAGCTACATCCAACTGCGCTTGCATATAGTCTTGAGACGTTTTAGATACTGTAGGAGCCGTATACGAAAACTCATTTTGCGCAGCAATAATTACTTCTTTCGGTACAATCACACTTGCATTGGCTAAGCGTACAAATGCTGTTTCGTTTTCTTCGGTAAATACAATTTCTCCCTCAGTACCTGCTGAAAAGCTATTGGTGAACACATTAAATGCTTTTAAAAACTTATTGGCTACCAATACCTGAATTAAGGCTTCTCTTACAGCTACCGACTGTTTGTCAATTGTTTGGTAAAATAAATTTTCCCACAATACAAATTCTTCATCGGTGGTAAGTTCTTGAGCTCCTGCTAGGTTAGCCTCAATGCTTGCATACGACAACACTGCTTTGTTACGTTGTAACCAACTCGAAAAAGTATACAATGCTGGGTGCATGCTTTTAAGTTCAAATCTGCTCGCTATTGGGGTAAAACCAGTGCTAGTGCTGTACGCTCCTTTTAAGGCTGTTTTTCTTTCAGCATCGGTGGTAACGCCTGTTACCGATTGAAACGCTAAACTTTGTGCTTTCTTTTCTTCTGGAATGGAAACAAATCCCATTTCTTTGTCTTCAATTAATTGCGGACTACGCAATGTTACAAACCTAAAAAGGTTTGATTTGATTGGTTTTTTACTCATCGTTATAAAATTTTAATTAATTCTTAATCAAGCTCAAAAAGAGCCCTGTTGTAATGCTTTTCTAACAGTTCTTTTTTTCTTGATGTTTGGTTTTATTCAAAAAAATGTTTGAATAAACGAGTATAGATTTCAAAAAAGTGAAGAAATTCAAGTCGAAATCTTAAAAACGCAATCGCTAAAACTACACAAATGTTTGATAATCACAATTTTTTTGTATATTAGCCATTCATTAACGGGACAAATATATAACATATTACAATATAAAACAAACAAAAGTTGAATATTTTTTGCAATATGTAAAAAACAAGTAATTATGGGAATATCTGAAAAAATAGCAGCGATTAGAGATGCTTTTAATTTGAATAATTTTTCGTTCTCAAAGCGAATTGGTGTTACAGGAACCACAGTAGATAGCATTGTTAATGGTAGGCCGCAGCCTGATGGCAGTAGAAAAAGAACCAAACCAGGGTACGATGTGCTTACAGCAATTATTAATGAATTTAACATCAATCCCGATTATTTATTTGGAAAGAGTGACGTGATGTTACAATCAGAAACCGCAAATATTCAAACATATTCTGGAGTACCTCAGGTAGTTTCTGTCAATCCTTCAGGAAATGAAAATGTGGTATATGTACCCATACAGGCAAGAGCCGGGTATTTGAATGGGTATGGTGATTCGAATTATATAGAACAATTGCCTTCTTTTCACATGCCGCATCTTACCAACGGTACGTTTCGTTGTTTTGAAGTACAAGGAAACTCTATGGTGCGTACGTTTTTTGATGGAGATTTGGTGTTTGGAAAGTATGTAGAAGACCTCCGCGATATTAAAGATGGTCGGGTATATATAATTGTGAGTAAAAATGATGGTATTGTCTTAAAACGTGTTATTAATAGAATTGAAGAACGAGGAAAGCTTATTTTAAAAAGTGATAATAAAGACGGCAACTACCCTACCTATACCATTAATGCAGAAGAAATTATGGAGGTTTGGTATGTAACCATGTTTGCTTCTAAGCAAATGCCCGAACCGATTGATGTTTACGATAGGCTTCACGATTTAGAGAGTAAAATTGTTGAATTGGAAGAACAAATTAGCAGTAAAAATTAGTTGTATGCTTCAAAAATTACTGCTTGGAGTTCTTATACTTCCTGCTTGCCTAAATGCCCAATCGAACTGGCAAGCATTTAAAAAACTACAAGGAGCTCAAAAAACGTGGGTTTTACTGCATCCTTTTAAAGCGAAAAAAGCCTATGCACTTTCACTTGAAGTGTCTAGAATAAGTGACTCTCTAAAAGTTTCTCCCCTACTAGACGGAGATGCAGCTGGAGGGAAAGTTGATGCCTTTCGTCATGCCTTTTGGATGGCCTTGCTACAACAAGAAATAGGAGAAAAAGCAGCTCGCTCGCTTGGGAAAGCGCATGAAAAAGACAATTACAAAACGTATAAAGAACAAAAACGAGAAGACGGTGTTGTTCCCGATCAAATTTCTTCGAAAATGGATTTGTTTAATAACGAAGTTGGACTGTCTCTTTCTAAGGAAGGGGGTAATCTTCCAAAAAACGGATTAATTTACAGGGTAATTAACGCCCTACATCAAGGAAAGTTAAAAGTAATTAAAAAAGATACTTTGGGGCGCTTTTTAACCTGTAGCGGTAAACTTATTCCTGAAAAAACACTTATTGGAACATGGGAAAATGATAAATGTTTAGTCGATTCTAACTACAACCCATAAATGCAAAAGGTATATGTGCTTTCAGGTACGATGTGTACCGTAGATTTATGGCAATTTGTTTTTCCTAAGTTGAATACTATATTTCCTATTCATATCGATATTGCTCCAGCGGCTTCTTTCGAGGAAATCAATCAAATTATACTGAATCATATTGAAGAACCTGCAATACTTCTCGGGTTTTCTTTAGGCGGATTTTCTGCAATGAATTTTGCGATTCATTATCCTGAAAAAGTAAAAAAATTAGTTGTCATAGCTGCCAATACCGACGGACTGAGTGACTCGGAAATTAAATTGCGAAAAAGCACTATTGATTTTTTAGAAAAACATTCGTATAAAGGAATTTCACAAGCACGAATTCAACAGTTTCTTCATCCAGATGCTTATAACAATTCTGAAATTGTTGCTGTCATAAAAAAAATGGATGCCGATTTAGGAAAACAAGTATTGCTTCGTCAATTAAAAGCAACTTCATCTAGACTGAATATTTCACAAAAAATCTTAGAACTTACTATTCCTATATTTTTTATTGCTGCCGAAAACGATGTGCTTGTAAATCCTAAAAAACTTAAAGATTTTGCCAACAAAACTAAAAAAGGAAAATTCACAATGATTAAAAATTGCGGACACATGATTCCGTTAGAAAAACATAAGGAGTTGACTTCTTTACTAAACTTAATTTGATGTTACCACTCTTTTTCAATAACTTGGTTTAAAATATCTTTACTATGCAACAAACTACAACCGTTACTGTTAATCAATTAACATTTGATTGTTTAATCGAAGGAGATAAAAAAAACGAACTAGTTGTACTTTTACATGGTTTTCCAGAGTCTTCTTATATGTGGAGAGATTTAATGAAAGTACTTGCTAACAATGGGTTTTATTGTGTTGCTCCAAATTTAAGAGGGTATAGCAAAAATGCGTGCCCTAAAGGAAAAAAACACTATACGCTAACCAAATTAGTATCTGATGTTGTAGGTATTGCCAAGCACTTTAGCACTGCTAAATTTCATTTAATTGGTCACGATTGGGGAGCAGCAATTGGTTGGAAAGTAGCGCATGATTATAAAGATTTTATTATAAGCTGGACAGCGCTCTCTGTTCCGCACATACAAGCTTTTTGTTTTGCCATTTTTAACGATGCCGAACAACAACAAAAGAGTCAATACATAAAAAATTTTCAACTCCCTTTTCTTCCTGAACTTAAAATTAGAAAGAATAATTTTGCCTTGTTCAAAAAACTTTGGGTACATAGTGATGCTGATGAGGTTGCAAATTATCTATCTATTTTCAAAAACAAAAAACAACTTACTGCTGCAATAAGCTATTACAGAAGTAATTATGCTTTATTTAAAAAGGCGACAACAAGTAACATACTTGGTACTATTACTGTTCCCACATTATTTATTTGGGGGAAAAAAGACATGGCAATTGGTAGTTATGCCGTAGAAGAAGGACACGAATATGTAAAGGGATATTATGAATTTATAGCATTAGATGATGGACATTGGTTAATACAAACAGCATATAAAAAGATAGAAGCTGCCATCTTGCACCATTTACATAAATTCAAAACAAGTTAACTCATTCTTCTGTAAAATGTCTACTAAAATAAGCCACGTTATTCGGTATAATCAAAACTTTTTAAGCTTAGAGGAAGCTACTAAACTATTTCAAAAATTAATGCAGTTTCCTGAACTTATTAATATGCATAAAAATAAAGTTCCCCAAGCAGATACTATTACCTACAATTTTGGTAAGTTGATGTTCTTAGACCGCGATTTAATAGAAAAAAATGCTTTTCCAAAAGCACTATGGGGAAATACTACAGAATGGCCAGCATTTATACTGCCGTTAAAAAAGAAAATTGAAGAATTTACAGGTTGTGAATTTAAAACTTGTGTTTGTATTTATTACCCCGACGGGAACTCTGGTGTCGGTTATCACTCAGATAAAATAGCTTTTGGAGACACTGATGTTATTCCCTCCATAAGTTTAGGAGAAGAACGTGTTTTTTGTGTAAGAGAAAACAGCACAAAAAAAGAAACACAATTCCTTTTAAAACATGGAAGTTTGTTACTAATGAAAAAAGGTTGCCAAGAATACTTTGAACACAGTTTACCAAAAAATTCTATCTATGTAAACCCAAGAATTAATCTAACTTTTAGAAAATACGGTTTTTAATATCCTCAATCGTATCTAACTTTTAAACAAACAGCATTTTGTATAGTTTTACCTACTAGAAAAAGGCTTTTCTGCTCTTTATTTAAACCCATTCTAAATATTTAAGAAAACAATTCGTAAAGTTTGTTCAAGTACTGTGTTACTCTTAAATTTGTGGTACTATTTAATCAACAAACAAAATAATGAGCGGATTACTAAAATCTTCTATCGGAAGAAAGTTTGCCATGGCACTTTCGGCATTCTTCCTGATGTTTTTCTTATTACAACATTTTGCTATTAACCTTACTTCGATTTTTCCAGATAACGGAGCTACATTTAACAAAGTGTCGCACTTTATGGGAACAAATCCATTAATTCAATATGTAATGCAACCCATATTAATTTTTGGGGTAGTGTTTCACTTTGTAATGGGATTCGTCTTAGAAATTAAAAACAACAGTGCACGTAAAGTTAGTTATGCTAAAAATAATGGAGCTGCAAACTCTACTTGGATGAGTAGAAACATGATTTGGACCGGAGCTGCTATTTTAGCATTTATTGTATTACACTTTATTGATTTTTGGTTTCCAGAAATCAATACCAAATTTATTCAAGGAGATTGGAGTGGGTTACACGATGGTGAGTTTAGATACTTCCATGAGTTGCAACACAAGTTCTTAAGCCCCGTTAGAGTTGGTGCTTACGTAATTGCTTTTGTGTTCTTAGCATTGCATTTACTACACGGATTTGATTCTGCTTTCCAATCAGTAGGAGCAAATAATAGATATACTAAAGGATTGAAAACTTTTGGTAAGCTTTACGCAATCTTAATTCCGTTAGGATTCGTAATTATTGCATTATTTCATCATTTCAATCATTAATACGCAACAACAAGTATGGCAACTTTAGATTCAAAAATTCCAAAAGGTCCGTTAAAAGATAAATGGACAACTTATAAAGATAAAATTGACTTGGTTAACCCTGCTAACAAGCGTTTAATTGACGTAATTGTAGTGGGTACTGGTTTGGCAGGTGGTTCTGCCTCTGCAACGTTAGCAGAATTAGGATACAACGTAAAAGCCTTTGCTTACCAAGATTCACCTCGTCGTGCGCACTCTATTGCAGCACAAGGAGGTATTAACGCAGCAAAGAACTACCAAGGAGATGGTGACTCTTTTTACCGTTTATTTTACGATACTGTAAAAGGGGGAGATTACCGTTCTCGTGAGGCAAACGTGTATCGTTTGGCAGAAGTTTCTTCTAATATTATCGACCAATGTGTTGCGCAAGGAGTTCCTTTTGCTCGTGATTATGGTGGGCAGTTAGATAACCGTTCGTTTGGTGGGGTACTTGTATCTCGTACATTCTATGCGAAAGGTCAAACAGGGCAACAGTTATTGTTAGGAGCTTATTCAGCAATGAACCGTCAAATAGCTCGTGGTAAAATTGAAATGTTCAATCGCCATGAAATGTTAGACGTAGTTATTGTCGATGGAAAAGCACGTGGTATTATTGCCCGTGATATGGTTACTGGAGAGATTGAACGTCATTCAGCACATGCTGTAGTCATAGCATCTGGGGGGTATGGAAATGTATATTTCTTATCAACAAATGCTATGGGTTCTAATGTAACCGCTGCTTGGAAAATTCATAAAAAAGGAGCGTTTTTCGCAAATCCTTGTTACACACAAATTCATCCTACTTGTATACCTCGTTCAGGTGATTATCAATCTAAACTAACCTTAATGTCTGAATCGTTACGTAACGATGGTCGTATTTGGGTTCCGAAGAAAATGGAAGATGTGCTGGCAATTAGAGAGGGTAAATTAAAACCAACTCAAATTGCTGAAGAAGATAGAGATTATTACTTAGAAAGAAGGTATCCTGCCTTTGGTAACTTAGTACCTCGTGATGTAGCTTCTCGTGCTGCTAAAGAGCGTTGTGATGCTGGTTTTGGTGTAAACGCTACAGGTGAAGCCGTGTATTTAGATTTTGCTGCATCCATCGAACGTTATGGAAAAGAGCAAGCAACAATTAAAGGCTTAGATGTAAATGATACTAGTTTAGTAAAAAAATTAGGAAAGGAAGTTATTAAGAACAAATACGGAAACTTATTCCAGATGTACGAGAAGATTGTGGATGAAAACCCGTATGAAACGCCTATGATGATTTACCCAGCAGTACATTATACTATGGGAGGTGTATGGGTAGACTATAACTTAATGACTACAGTACCTGGGCTGTATGCTATTGGAGAAGCTAATTTCTCTGACCACGGAGCGAACCGTTTAGGGGCTTCTGCATTAATGCAAGGTTTAGCAGACGGGTATTTTGTATTACCCTATACCATTGGTGACTATTTAGCTGATGATATTCGTACAGGCAAGATTCCGACAAATACCCCTGAGTTTGATGAAGCCGAAAAAGAAGTAAAAGATCGCATTGATTTCTTTGTTAACAATAAAGGAACGCATTCGGTAGATTACTACCATAAGAAATTAGGAAATATCATGTGGAACAAATGTGGTATGTCTCGTAACGAACAAGGCTTAAAAGAAGCCATGGCTGAAATTAAAGAATTACGAGAAGATTTCTGGAAAAATGTTACGGTACCTGGCGGTGCTAATGAAATGAACCCAGAGTTAGAAAAAGCAGGTAGAGTTGCCGATTTCTTAGAATTAGGAGAATTATTTGCAAAAGATGCTCTAAACAGAACAGAATCTTGTGGAGGACATTTTAGAGAAGAATCTGTTGAATTAGACGGACCTCAAAAAGGAGAAGCAAAAAGAGATGATGAAAACTTTGCTTACGTAGCTGCTTGGGAATACAAAGGTGAACCAGGCGATGCGGTTTTACACAAAGAAGAATTAGAGTTTAACGATATTGAATTGAAACAACGTTCATACAAATAAGAAGAGGATTATGAATATGAATTTAACACTGAAAATTTGGCGTCAAAAAAACGCAAGTGATAAAGGAAAAATGGTCGAATACAAAGTGACCGATATTTCTGAACATATGTCTTTCTTAGAAATGATGGACGTACTAAATGAACAACTAGTAAATAAAGGTGAAGAACCCGTAGCATTCGACCACGATTGTCGTGAAGGAATTTGCGGTATGTGTTCTATGTATATTAATGGTGAAGCACACGGGCCCGATCGTGGTATCACAACTTGTCAATTACATATGCGCATGTTTAACGATGGTGATACCATTACGATTGAGCCATTTAGAGCTGCTGCCTTTCCAGTAATTAAAGATTTAGTTGTTGATAGAAGTTCTTTTGAAAGAATTCAACAAGCAGGGGGGTACATTTCAGTAAATACTTCTGGAAACACCACAGATGCGAATGCCATTTTAATTCCTAAAGAAAATGCAGATAAAGCTATGGATGCGGCAACTTGTATTGGTTGTGGTGCTTGTGTTGCTACTTGTAAAAACTCATCTGCAATGTTATTTGTAGGAGCAAAAGTATCTCAATATGCTTTATTACCTCAAGGACGATTAGAGGCTACAGAGCGTGTTAAAAACATGGTTGCGCAAATGGATTTAGAAGGTTTTGGTAACTGTACCAATACAGGAGCTTGTGAGGTTGAATGTCCGAAAGGAATCTCTTTAGAAAACATTGCTCGTATGAACTCTGAGTTTTTAAAAGCAAGTTTTAAAGGATAAAAATAAAGTCTTATACATATTAAAAAAAACCGAAGTCTTAAGCTTCGGTTTTTATTTTTACCTCTCATGCTCAATCATACTACACTTATGCCTTTTAATACAAAAGATGGTAGCAGGTTAATTATATTTGTTGCATATGATAATCTGTGGGGGACTATCGTAAATTAATCAAATCACCTTATAGGGTGAAATAAATAAGCCTAGGTTGTTTTAAAACTTAGGCTTTTCTTTTCTATTGCAAAAATAAACACGTAAAAAACATCCTGAGACAGTACCCTAAAAAACACAGCTTTTGCAATGGTCTTAGTCCATAAGCACCTGCTTGG
Organism: Tenacibaculum tangerinum; assembly: GCF_029853675.1. Classification (NCBI taxonomy): domain Bacteria; kingdom Pseudomonadati; phylum Bacteroidota; class Flavobacteriia; order Flavobacteriales; family Flavobacteriaceae; genus Tenacibaculum; species Tenacibaculum tangerinum. Next base: position 2,535,728 of record NZ_CP122539.1, read on the forward strand.
GTGATTGCTGTTTAAACCTTACTTACCAATTCTAATCTCTAATTCTTTTTCAGGAGGTGTTTTACAGTTCAATGTTGAGTGCTATTACATTAGTAAAGGAAGGTTAGACTTTAAGTAGACTAAAGTCTTGGTTTTTAGCTAAAATTATCTGCGATAAGTTTATGGAAAACCCATTGAAAAGTATGTAATAAGTCTTCTTTTAAATATTTTATATCTTTGATGTAATTATACTCTAACTTCAAAAAGTATATGTCAAAATATTTCTACTTCTTTTTTTATCTTCTTTTTTATAAAGATTCCTTGTTATAACCAAAACCTTAACAAGGCTGAATTAGAAGAGTATAAAAAAATTTTACGCAAATCGAAAAATTGGAGTTGATAGTTCATTGTACTACATGCACAGACTGGTAAATACGGATGCAGTAGCATATAAAACGTTTGCCTACACAGCGATAGAGTATTTAAAAACGAGAGAAAAACAACCTGTAGATATTGCTTTTTTTAAAGATAGTATTACAAAATACCTTCCTAAGATAGGTAAAACACCAGAAAACGATACTATTTTATTTGATATCCATATTATTTTAGGAAATACAAATAAAAGAAGAGGTTTAATGAAATCGGCCCTACTTCATTACATTAAGGCAGAAAATTATGCTATTAAGGCAAAAGACATTGAACGGATTATCAAGATAAAAGGAAATATAGCATTAATTTATCAAGACATAAATGAGTTAAATGAAGCTATATATAAAATGAAACAAAAAGATTCTATTCTTGAAGAAAATAAAGAACGACTAGGAGCCAAATATTTAATTCATAAAAATAAAACTTCTTTAAATATTGGTGCTATTTATGCTACATTATATAAGAGTGATACTGGAAAATATAATTATGCAGACTCATCTATGTATTACTATAACTCAGTACTTAATAATAATAAGTATAAAGAGAATTCATATAATTTAGGTAGAGTTTATTACAGCTTAGGAACCCTATATAGTTTGAAAAAAGACTATACTAAAGGAAATCTTTTTCTTGAAAAAAGTTTAAAAATTTTCGAAGAAAACAAGCTGCAATCTCATTTATACAAAGGGTATTACAACATAGGGGTAAACTACTATATGGTAAATGATTTTAAAAATGCAAAAAATAGTTTTTTAGAAGCCCTTAACATAAAAAATGATACTCTTTTAGATTATAACTATATAAACATACATAATTTCTTAGCTAAAATTTATTCTAATGAAAAAAAGAGTGATTCGGCAGCATATTATTTGAATGTTTTTTTAAACGCATATAATAGAATATCTGAAAGAGAAAGACAAGAATTTAAGGATATTTACAAAATTGATAAAGAAGTTGATTTTAACAAGAAAATCAACACGTTAAACACCAATATTAGTAAAAAATCTTATTATTATAACATTGCGGTTATTAGTCTAATTATAAGTCTTATACTTATAATTTTCTTAGTTGTAAAAAACAAAAATGAAAAAAAGAAAGCAAAAAAGAGACTGGAAGAGCTACTGATTAAAGTTTCTAAAAAAGAAAAAGATTTTTCAACTATTAGTATGAACACTATTAAAATTAGAACTGAAAAGTAAGAACAGATTGTAAAAGGGTTATTAAAAATTGAAGAAAATTTAGACTTTCTAAAAGACGATTTCAATTTATATAATGTAGCTAAAAAGATAGGAACCAATACTACTTACCTATCAAAAGGAATAAAGGAGTGGAAGCAAATGAGCTTTAGTGAATATACAAATGAACTTAGAATAAATTATATTATTAGTAGGTTAAGTGAAGAAAGAAAAATAAGAGCATATACCACACAGGCAATAGGTGAAATAGGAGGATACAAAAATGCAAAATCGTTTATTCGTATTTTTAAAAACTATACAGGAATAACTCCTTACCAATTTATAGAAAAAATTAGTAAGGAGAATAGTATTTAAAGGTTAACTAAAACTTAACAACTGGAAGATGAAGAGGTAAATCAATATCAATACACTGTTCTAGCCAATTTCGTAACTTTTCTTTAGAATACTCACCAGAGTTAAAAGGTTGTAGTTTTTTACAATTTTCCTCTCCATCTGTATCATGTTTACCAACTACTCCTCCTCCTTTAGCCATAACATTTAGTTGTTCTACTTTTGTCATCTCCATATATCTCAATGCTTCAATTGATTGTTTCATAATTTTATAGTTTTAATAAAGTTAATGTTTGGCTAAATTATATCTTTTAATGAAAAGATTACTTTAGGGTTATTTTAAAACCGTTAACAATAATTATAAAATTCTATAAGTCAATTTGTTAACTATTCAATTAAAGGGTCGCAATTTTAAAATTACGCCCCCCTCGATTTATAAACGGCAACCTCATTCCCTTTTTTTATTGCTTTTTATATTGAAGATTTGTGCTTCTAATTTACCTTAATTTTGAAACAAGCATTAAACAATTCAGTACAAAGACTACTTAAAAACAACAGCATCTCTTTTGATAAAGAAGAGCTGGATTTTCAAATTCAAAGCCATCCTTCATATCCTAGTTTACATGCTATCACAGGCGTGCTAGATTACTTTAATATCGAAAATATTGCTGCAGATGTACCCGTAAACAACTCTACTCTTATACAATTACCAGATTGTTTTCTAGCTCAAATAAATACAGATAAAGGGAAAGATTTAGTGGTTGTTCAAAGAAGTAAGCTAGCCTATTTCGTTTACGACGCTAACCATAAAAAAGAAAAATACTCTGAAGAGAAATTTTTAGAAATATTCACGGGTATTATCGTCGCTGTTGAAAAAGATGAAGAAAAAATAGTAATTGAAAGAAAATCAAATTTTATCAAACCCATAATTTTTAGTCTATTGATTGGGTTAATGGGGATTGTATTATATCAAAACACGATACATTTATATACATTAACGTGAGTTCGGGATAGTTTATCCTATTCTTTGTAAGTTATCGATATTGATATTAGGTTTAGTTGGATAAAACGAATAAGCGATTAACCCTGCGAATAAATTTAAGATAAAATTATCGAAGCTTCTGTGTCTTGTATGCTCTATTTGACATACGTTTTTCAAAATATCATTCACACTTTCAATAACAGCCCTTTTTCTAAGCATAATTTTATCATAGATATGCATAAGAGTATTTTTCATATTCTTTCTAATTTTTGTAACCAAATGTATTCCATCTACAAAAAGCTGTTCAAACAGTTCTTTACCTACATACCCCCTGTCGGCAAATATTTTTCCGAACACACGATTATGAAAGGCTTTATCTTTAAGTGGTTGCCTGTCATCTATATTACCTTGCGTAATTAAAAAGTCAACGATATCGCCCTTTTCATTGATAATAATATGAAGTTTAAAGCCAAAGAACCACCCCATGGTTCCTTTCCCTTTTTTTGCGGTGTTTTTAAAAACTTTGTTCTGCTTTTCTCTTTTATAATGACATACTTTAATAGTGGTAGAATCTAAAAAGGAGATCCCTGTACATTGACCTAAACAGTATTATAGGCACTGAACAACGTTTTTTCAATTCAACAAATCGGTTATAGGAAACTAAATCTGGAAATTCTTTTGACAAGTGTTTGCTAACATATTCGATATAAAAGTGTTTAAAACACCTAAAACCACTAAAATGGAAAAGCACCATAATTGTGATTATTTCACTTTGGGTGAGTTTAGGCTTTCTTCGTCTAACTATCTTTGAACAGGTTTCTAAAGCATTTTTATCAATAACTTGATTAATTTCGGTACAAAAATCATCAATTAAACAGAAAAATTCAGTAATTTTAAAATCAGAAATCATAGTGGAAAATTTAGTTATACAATTAAAAATCAGTACTTTAATTTACTAAATTTTTCGCTTTTTTTCGTGTAATTAAAAAACTTTTTTATCCCGAACTCACGTTTTTTAATATGTCCATACTTTGTAAACCCAAAGATTCTGCTAATTTGATTTTCCCTGTTCTTAAAAAATCTTCCAATACTTGGACTATATTTACACAATTCGTTTCTGAAACCTGTACTATTTCTCCATGTAAAACTTTATGGTTAAAATAAGGTAACGCTTCTTCAGGCTTAATTTTAGAAAGCTTTTTCAACCCTTCTTCAAATGCCTTTACCTTTACGGGGTCTATAGTTGCTTTAGATGAGAGGTGTATATCTCAAGCAATTCCATTAATTTTCTCATTTATTCTTTTTTTACCATATTCATCAAGTTCCCCTTTTTCAACCAAATTATCCAACGCTTTTGTAAATTTAGGGTTATCTACAATTTCTTTCGCTGTTTTAGCCAGTTTATCTTTTAAAAACACCGAAACCTCCCCTGCTAAATATGCCATTTCTAGGTAAAACAGGTATTTGGTAATGGTTTTACCTAGTTCGGTATCTTCAATGCCTGTAAGCTTAAACAAGATGTTTACCTTCCCTGCACTTGTTTCTATAAAACCTACTGCAGCTTTTGTCGCTGTAATGGCTGTAGTAAGCTGTTTGGTTTTGAAGAGTAAGGTTTTGCCATTTTTTAGTAAGCGTACCAAACGCCCTGATTTAAGAAGGTTTCCTACCCCTGAAAGTGTACTTACAATATCTACAGCATATTCCACTCCTTTTAATATATTTTGCCAAAACGTAGCAAACAAAAAAGCCGTTACCGAAATAACGACTTTTTACAAGTGTATGCTCACTTTTTGAATATGGGTTTTTAATATCTACTATAGATTTGCCTGATATTCTTTGATGTACTCTTCCAAAGGAAGTGCTGTACCAAACTCCACTATTTTTTCAGTTTCTTTTTCTACTAGAAAAGGAGCATTTCCTGCAAGAGCATATCTTATCTCCCCAGCTTCTATATGCTTTTTACTATTGTAAAAGAAAATGATACCATAATCAGTTTTTTCTACATTATCTGAAATTACCAAATTTAAATTTATAGAGGTCAGTAGATAAATACGTATATTAGATTTCAGGAAATATAAGGTTCTTATGAAAATATTTAAGGGTCAAAATCTTCTAGAGTTTGCTGAACGGTTTAAAACGGACTAAGATTGCAAAGAATATCTGGCTTATTTAAAAGCAAATACAGCCTACAGTTGTTTAAAATGTGGGCATAAAGCATGTCAAGTTCGCAAGGATTTTTCAAGGCAATGTAATATCTGTCATCATATAGAGTGAGCTACGGCAAACACGCTTTTCCACAAGGTCAAGTTTGGAGTCCGTAAAGCATTTTTTATCTGCTTTGAGATGGCGACAAGTACTAAGAGTCTTTCAGCTAGCTATATGGGCGTTCGCTATGGAGTTACAGAAAAGACAGCACGTTTGTTTATGCTTAAGGTACGAGAGGCCATGTCCTCTAGCGGAAACAACCCTATGGACGGCAATGTTCATGTTGACGAGTTCGTATTGGGAGGTCATGAACAAGGTAAAATAGGACGTAGTTACGATGCCAAGAAAAAGAAAGCGGTCACAGCCGTGCAACTAACAGATGATGGCAAGATAAAACGTATGTACACTATGCGCATTGAGGATTTTTCAGCAAGGTCACTACAGTATATTTTTGTAAACCATATTAACAGAGAAGCAACTGTTACAACGGACAAATGGAGAGGTTACAGACCCATTGCAAAGGCATATAATATTACACAAGTAGAAAGCAACAAGGGACTTAACTTCAAGGCTATCCATACAATGATACATCAACTAAAATCATGGATAAGAACAACTCATTCTTGGGTAAGTGATTTTAATGTTAATCGCTATTTCAATGAGTTTTGTTTTAGAATGAACCGTTCTCAAAGTAAGAACTCAATATTCAATAACTTAATAACCAGAATGGTCAATAGTGATAAAATTTATCTGTCCAAAATTATAAGTAACTAACTACTGACCTCTATAAAATTAAAAAAATTCTATAAAATAGGTAGGGTAAACAAAAAGATAACTGTTTATATAGTAAGGAAAGGTTGTTATAACCATTTAGAAAAAGAACCTATTAATACACTTTTATCTTTTGGTGTTTAGACGATGAGAGTGTATTTTTTTATAAATGTGTTTATTGTAATATAATTAAATAATAATAATTGAGATAGTTATTATTGGTTTTAAACAGTCTTTTTTAATTTAAAAGAGACTGTTTTTTTATACTCAATGTTTTCAAAATGATTTATAAAAACAGATCGATTATTGTAAGCAATTTCTAGTAACCAATACCCTCCTTTAAAATAAGATTTTAAAACAGTTCCTTTGAATTTTGATGGTTGCTGAGTAATCTCAAGCAAACTAGGGTATAGTAGTAATGTTTGTTCGTTAATCGTGAGTTCATTTACATCATCAAATAAAGAGGCAATATACTTCTGCTTCGGATTTTTATACAGGTTTGATGGACTGTTGTATGCAATGATTTGATGGTTACGAATTACCATCATCATATCAGCAAAAGAAAGCGCATCATTTCCGTCGTGTGTGGCAACTATACAAGCAATATTTTTCTTTTTTAAATAGGTAAATAAGCGTCTTCTTAATGCGTTTTTTTTAAAATTATCTATTTGACTAAACGGTTCGTCTAACAACAACAATTCAGGTTCTTTTGCCAGGGCTCTAGCAATCGCTACTCGTTGCTGTTGCCCCCCGCTTAAGTTTTTAACTTTCACATGAGCAAGTTCGGTCATTTCAATAACTTCAAGCAATTCTTGAGTTCTGTTTTCTGCTTCTTCTGGATAGAATCGCGACAAGAATTTTTTTATATTTTCACTTACCGAGGTAAATGGCATTAAGTCGAAGTCTTGAGCCACATATTTAAAAAACGCAACACCAGGAACGAGGTTGTGTTTTGGTCCTAAAATTTGCGTGTTGTTCCAATACAAATCACCACTATCAACATCGAGCAAACCGTACACTATTTTTAAAAGGGTAGATTTTCCGCAGCCACTTTCACCCATAATACAAAGGTGTTCGCCTTTTTGCATTGTAAACTGAATATTTTCTAGCGTTTTTTCTTTTGAAGGATAAGTGAATGAAATATTATTTACATGTAGCATAGCAACAAAAATAACTGTTTTGAGAGAAACAAAAAACCGATACTCAATGCATCGGTTTTGTTTTTAAGCACTTCTTTCTACATAACGTATAATACTTTTAGCCACATCTTTTCCTGTGGCTTTTTCTATTCCTTCTAAACCAGGAGAGGAATTTACTTCTAAAATTAACGGACCTCTGTCAGACTGTAACATATCTACCCCAGCAACACCCAGCTTCATTACCTTAACAGCTTTTAAAGCAGCATTTTCTTCTTCGTCTGTTAATTCTATAATTTCAGAAGTTCCTCCTCTATGGAGGTTTGATCTAAACTCTCCTTCTTTACCTTGGCGTTTCATAGCACCAACTACCACGCCATCTACTACAAAAACACGAATATCTGCGCCTTTGGCTTCTTTAATATATTCTTGAACAATTACACGGGCTTGTAAACCATTAAAAGCTTCTATTACAGATTCAGCAGCTTTTTTGGTTTCAGCTAAAACAACACCCAAGCCTTGTGTTCCTTCTAAAAGTTTCACAATCAGAGGCGCACCTCCTACTTTTTTAATAATTTCTGAAGTATCTTTTGAGTAGTTTGTAAAAACCGTTTTTGGCAACCCTAAATTTGCTCTTGAAAGCACTTGTAAGCTACTTAATTTATCTCTAGAACGAACCAAAGCTTGAGATTCTACGGCAGAAAACACTTTCATCATTTCAAATTGACGAACTACAGCGGTACCATAAAATGTAACAGAAGCACCTATTCGTGGAATGATGGCATCAACATCGGTTACAAGCTCATGATTATACACGATAGCAGGCCTCCTTTTTTCGATAATAAGATCGCATTTGGTATGATCTAATACGAGCATTTCATGCCCTCTTTTTTTTCCTGCTTCAACTAAGCGCTTGGTTGAGTATAATTTTGAGTTTCTAGAAAGAATAACGATTTTCATTTTTTTATTTCTTTTGAAGCGATGTTTTTCTGTGAAACATCAACTATAAATTTTTTGTTTAAAAATTTTCTGCCAATCAAAACAGGATAATTCATTTTACCTCTATCTGATAAAGATAGCTTTATTTTATATTTTTTATCGTAAAAAACAGCTGAGGTAGAGACAACATATCGTTTTTGTTTTTTACCATTAGAGCTTCGTATTTTTTTTACCTCATAATTGGTTGTTTGTAGCAATTTGTTATTGTATTTTTCTGTTTTTGGACATAAGAGTATAAAGCTCAGCAGCCCATCATTTTCTTCAATATGTTTACAATGTATTGCAGAAGTATATGCACCTGTATCTATTTTAGCAGGTAAATCTTCAATATCCCATCTTAAAAAGGATATTTTTTCAACTCTTCCAATTAATTTCATTTTATTTTAAAAGTTAAGGAGAGCGAATTACTTACTATTTTTTGAAATATACAATACCTGTTTTAAAAATAAAAAACCAGCGTATATACGCTGGTTTAAAGGTACTTATTTTTATTATAACTTACCAAATTCTAACGCGGTCTTCTGGTTTTAGGTACATTTCATCACCTTCTTTAACCTCAAAAGCTTCATAAAAAGCGTCTACATTTTTAAGTGGCATATAAGCTCTGTACATTCCAGGAGCGTGTGTATCTGTCATAATACGGTTTTTTAATGCTTCATCGCGCATTTTTGTTCTCCATATAGTTCCCCAAGAAAGGAAGAAACGTTGTTCTGGTGTATATCCGTCAATTTTTTCAGGACGACCATTTTTTTCTAAGAAAATTTGCAATCCTTCATAAGCAGCTTGCACACCTCCTAAATCACCAATGTTTTCTCCTAGCGTATATTCTCCATTTAAGTGCATACTATCGATAGCAACAATATCACTGTATTGTTTTATTAATTTAGCACCTGCTTCTTTAAATTTTTCTGAATCTTCTTCAGTCCACCAGTTTTTTAAGTTTCCATCACCGTCGAAACGAGATCCAGAATCGTCAAAACTGTGTGAAATTTCATGCCCTATAACGGCACCAATTCCTCCATAATTTACAGCTTCATCGGCTTTGTAATTATAAAAAGGAGGTTGTAAAATAGCTGCTGGGAATACGATTTCGTTGTTTACAGGATTAAAGTAAGCGTTTACTGTTTGAGGAGACATTCCCCACTCAGTTCTATCTACCTCTTTACCTAATTTAGCTATGTTTTTTTCAAAGTTCCATTTACTAACATTTACAGCATTGTCAAAATACGTACCACCCTCATCTAATCCTTTTACAAGTAAAGTTGAGTAGTCTTTCCATTTATCAGGATACGCAATTTTAACCGTAAGTTTATGTAATTTTTCCAACGCTTTTTCTTTAGTTTCAGGACTCATCCAAGGTAATTGTGCAATACGTTTTTCAAAACCTAACATAACGTTATCAATCATCTCCTTAGCTTTTTGTTTTGCTTCTGGCGGAAATTTTTCATCTACATATAACTTACCTAAAGCTTCACCAATAGCTCCATTTAAGTTTGCCAAAGCGCGCTCGTCTCTTGGGCGTTGTTGTTTAGCTCCGCGCATTTCTTTACTATAAAACTCCCAATTAGCTTTTTCTAAATCGGTTGATAATAAACCTAATGAGTTGTTAATAGCATTCCAACGTAATGACAATTTAACCGTTTCAATAGGGCTATTTTTAAGGATGTCATTCATTGCTTTGAAATACCCTGGGTCTGTAACAATAATCTTATCAAGACCTTTGGCATCATCTAGTCCTTCAAGATCAACACCAATTCCTTTTAAATGAGCTTCCCAATCAATTATAGGAGCTAGTTCAGTTAATTCAGCAAGAGTCATTGGGTTGTAAATTTTACGAGTATCTCTACGCTCTTCTTTGGTCATTCTAGGCTCAGCTAAACTCTTTTCAAAAGCAACAATAGTGGCTGCATTTTCTTTGGCGGTTGCTTCATCATCACCAAACTCTTGTAACATTTTAGCTACAAACACCTCGTATTTTTCAAGTTTGTCTTTCACTTTTTCATCGACGTAGTAATCTCTTGATAAACCAAGTCCGCCAGCTCCCATATAACCAGTATTCATACTACTATTTTTAAGGTCGTTGTAGACGCCAAAACCATAAAAACCAGCACCACCATAAGGAGCCATGTTGGTAATAAATGTTTGTACGTCGTTTAAATCTTTAATTTCTTCTATTTTTTGAAGAAAAGGTTGAACAGGTGCATTACCCGTTTTGTTTCTAGCTACAGTATCCATAATGGTTTCGTAGTAGTTTACCGCTTTTTCTTGGTCAGAATCTATTTCGTTTCCTTCGGCATCTTTTATTTTTGGGAAGTTTCCTTCTTCGATAGCTTTGTTTAAAATAGTCAACACGTCTTTTGTGGTCGTTTTTCTCAATTCATTAAATCCTCCCCAAGACGTTTCATCGGCAGGAATTTCAGTATTATCAACCCAAGAACCGTTAACATACCTAAAGAAGTCATCGGTAGGTTTTACTGAAGTATCCATGTTTTCTAAAACAATTGCCTGTACTTTTTCTTCAGGCTTTTTATCTGTTTTACATGCGATAACCCCCAAAGAGGCAACTGCAGTAGTAAACAACATTTTGTGAATGGTTTTCATTTTATTATTTTTTAAATGAATGTTAGTTTTTAACACACTACCTCGAGGGTTTTACCTCGAGGTAGTTTATATTACTTTAATAAGAGCCTGTTTTTACAGAAATGTTACAGTTTTTAACTCTTAATTTTAGATTTTGTTGAGTTTGGTAATGCTTCAAATCCCATATTAAATAGGGTGAATCCAAAAATATCAGCGTACTGCTCAATAGTTTTTGCTACAGGAGTTCCTGCTCCGTGACCAGCATTGGTTTCGATTCTAATTAATACAGGATTGTTTCCTTGTTGCTTTTCCTGTAATTCGGCAGCAAATTTAAAACTGTGTGCAGGCACTACACGGTCGTCATGATCTCCTGTGGTAACCATAGTTGCAGGGTATTGCACTCCTTCTTTTACGTTGTGAACAGGAGAATACCCTTTAAGATATTCAAACATTTCTTTACTTTGCTCAGAAGTTCCGTAGTCATAAGCCCAACCAGCTCCAGCTGTAAATGTGTGGTAACGTAACATATCTAATACGCCAACAGCAGGCAACGCTACTTTCATTAAGTCAGGACGCTGCGTCATGGTTGCACCAACTAATAAACCACCATTTGATCCTCCTCTAATGGCTAAATAATCAGATGACGTATAATTCTCTTTAATTAGATATTCAGCAGCAGCAATAAAGTCGTCGAATACATTTTGTTTCTTTAACTGTGTTCCTGCATCGTGCCATTTTTTACCATATTCACCACCCCCACGTAAGTTAGGTACTGCATACACGCCTCCTTGTTCCATCCAAACAGCATTAGCAATGCTAAAACTAGGCGTTAAGCTGATGTTGAACCCACCATAACCATATAAAATAGTTGGATTTTTACCGTTTAATTCTAATCCTTTTTTATAGGTAATAATCATAGGAACTTTGGTTCCGTCTTTTGAAGTATAAAATACTTGCTTGCTTTCATAAGCCTCTGAATTGAAAGAAATAGCTGGTTTCCAGTATAATTCATAGGTTCCATCTTTCGGATTAAATTTATATGAAGAACCAGGCGTGTTGTAGTTTGTAAAAGAAAAGTACAACTCTTTTGCCTCGGTTTTTCCTCCAAAACCACCAGCAGAGCCTACTCCTGGTAATTTTACTTCACGGATTAATTTTCCGTCAAAATCGTATTGTAATATTTTTGAAACGGCATCAACCATATATTCTGCAAAGAAATACCCTGCGCCTGTTGATGGAGATAATACATTTTCTGTTTCAGGAATAAAATCTACCCAGTTTTCTGGAGTTGGATTCGCCGCATCTACAGTAACTATTTTTTTGTTCGGTGCATTTAAGTTCGTTACTAAATACAGTTTACTTCCTCTATTATCAATTACATAGGTATCGCTATCAAAGTTATCAATAACAGGGGTTAATTTACTGTTTGGGTTGGTTATATCTTTAATAAACAATTTGTTTCCTGAAGTTGAGGTGGAAGCAGATACTATTAAATAGTTGTTATCCTCTGTTAAATATCCACGAACATAACGATGTTTTTCTTCTGGCGTAGCTCCAAAAATAACGTTGTCAGCACTTTGAGGAGTTCCTAATTTATGAAAGTATAATTTGTGTTGGTCTGTTTTCGCCGACAATTCACTTCCTTTAGGCTTATCGTAACTAGAGTAGTAAAAACCTTCGTTTCCTTTCCAAGAAATTCCAGAAAACTTTACGTCTACTAGCGTATCTCCTTTAATTTCTTTCGTTTCAGCATCCATTACAATCACCTTTCTCCAATCGCTTCCTCCTTCAGAAATAGCATAGGCTACAGTTTTTCCATCTTTAGTAAAATTTACAGAACCTAATGAGGTCGTTCCATCTTCGGCAAAGGTATTAGGATCTAAAAAAACTTCTTCGTTACCTTCTTTATCTTTTCTGTATAAAACATACTGGTTTTGTAATCCGTTATTTTTATAAAAATAAGTATAATCACCTTCTTTAAATGGCGTTCCTATTTTTTCGTAGTTCCATAATTCTGATAAACGATTTTTTAATTGTTCACGGTAAGGAATTTTGTCTAAGTAATCGAAGGTAACTTCATTCTCTGCTTTTACCCACGCTTCGGTTTCGGTACTTCTATCATCTTCTAACCAACGATAATTGTCGGTTACTTTGGTGCCAAAATAATCATCTACAACAGGCTTTTTGGTTGTTTCTGGGTAATTCACACTAATATTTTTTTTAGGTTGTTGTTCTTCTTTACAAGAAACGAAGATCGTTCCTGCACAAATAATAGGAAGAAGTATTTTTCTCATGATTAAAAAATTGGTTAATTTTATCAAAGTTAGAAGAAAAACACCGATGATTAATTATTTTAAGACGATTTTAACAAAAACACGTTTGTAAAGCCATTGAAATAAAACGACTACATTTATACAATTAAATATATGTAAACATGACAGAGAATCTAAATAAAGAAGCTTTTTTAAAAAAAGTGTTCAATTATGAAGAACATAAAGAATGGAAGTTTGAAGGAGAGCTACCGGCTGTAATTGATTTTTATGCCGATTGGTGTGGCCCCTGTAAAATGCTTGCTCCTATTTTAGAAGAATTGAGTAATGAATATGAAGGAAAAGTAACGATTTATAAAATAGATACTGAAGCAGAGCAAGAATTAGCTGCAGCCTTCGGCATTAGAAGTATTCCATCTATGTTATTTTGCCCAGTTAACGAAGAACCTCAAATGGCTCATGGGGCATTGCCAAAAAAACAAATTGAACAAATTATTGAAGATGTTTTAAAGGTAAAAAAATAGTGTCTAAACCCAATAAATTGACTGTTAAAAAGTGACATAAAAAGTGTCACTTTTTTTATAAAAAGACACGAAACAAGAAACTCAGTGAATATCACTTGTCAAGCTATTTTCAGTTTTTTAAACTATTGATTTTAAATTTTTTACAAAAAGCCAAAATTTTTATAATCTCGACATAAAAAAGCAATTTGTTAAAAACTTCAAGGGATTTGTGAATAAGTATAGCTTTTAAAATTTAGCATTTTTTCCAATCTTTGTTTCACCCTCACGCAGGTACAAAAAGAACATTAAAAAGAGCTCAAAAAGCATGGCATCGATTGAACCAATTTTACAAGAAAACAAAGACAGATTTGTAATTTTTCCAATTCAACATAACGATTTATGGGAGTGGTATAAAAAACAGCAAGCTTGTTTTTGGACTGCAGAAGAAATTGATTTACATTCAGACTTAACAGACTGGAATTCTAAGCTAACAGATGATGAGCGTTATTTTATAAAACACATTTTAGCCTTTTTTGCGGCATCTGATGGAATTGTAAACGAAAATTTAGCAGAAAATTTTGTAAACGAAGTTCAGTATTCAGAAGCAAAATTCTTCTATGGATTTCAAATCATGATGGAAAATATCCATTCTGAAACGTATTCATTACTAATTGATACTTACATTAAAAATGAAGAAGAAAAAGACAAATTGTTTAGAGCCATTGAAGTTTTTCCTGCCATTAAAAAGAAGGCAGATTGGGCATTAAAATGGATTGAATCAGATTCGTTTGCCGAACGACTAATTGCTTTTGCTGCTGTAGAAGGAATTTTCTTCTCAGGGTCTTTCTGTTCTATTTTTTGGCTAAAAAAGAGAGGATTGCTACCAGGATTAACTTTTTCAAATGAGTTGATTTCTCGTGATGAAGGAATGCATTGTGATTTTGCAGTACACCTGCACAATAATCATTTAGTAAATAAAGTGCCTAAAGAAAGAATTAGAGAAATAATTATTTCAGCTTTAGATATTGAAAGAGAGTTTATTACAGAGTCATTACCTGTGAGTTTAATAGGTATGAATGCTACGTTAATGACACAATATTTAGAGTATGTTACCGACAGATTACTTTTAGAGTTTGAATGTGAAAAAGAATACGGGTCTACCAACCCATTTGATTTCATGGAAATGATCTCGTTAGAAGGAAAAACGAATTTCTTCGAAAAGAGAGTATCAGAATATCAAAAGGCTGGAGTAAAATCTGGAGGTACAGGAAGCATCAGCTTTGATGCAGATTTCTAGGACCTAATAAACTGCTATTCCCCTACATGCAGTAATTACTTTAAAACACCAAACAGTAAGTAAGAGTAGTGTTTTATTGTTATAATCTGTTTCAAAAAAAGAAACAACAAAATAAACAGTAACATTTTCATGTTGTCTAAGAAACAACTATGTTTCTACGACACCATTAACCAAAAAAATAAGATCAAATATGTATGTAGTAAAAAGAGACGGCAGAAAAGAGCCTGTGATGTTCGATAAAATCACAGCAAGGGTTAGAAAAATGTGTTATGGATTAAACAGCATTGTTGATCCAGTAAAAGTAGCTATGCGTGTTATTGAGGGATTGTACGATGGAGTAACTACGTCTGAATTAGATAATTTAGCCGCTGAGATTGCTGCAACCATGACAACAGCACACCCAGATTATGCGAAATTAGCCGCTCGAATTGCCGTATCAAACTTACATAAAAACACCAAAAAGTCGTTTTCGGAAACGATGACCGATTTATACGAGTACATCAACCCAAGAACCGAAAAAAAATCACCATTATTAGCAGATGATGTCTACAAGATTATTATGGATAATGCTGATAAGCTAGATTCAACCATTATCTATAGCCGTGATTTTAACTACGATTATTTTGGCTTTAAAACCTTAGAGCGCTCTTATTTATTAAAATTGAACGGAAATATTGTTGAGCGTCCGCAACAAATGTTAATGCGTGTTGCTATAGGAATTCATAAAGAAGATATCGACGAAGCCATTGCCACTTACGAGTTAATGAGTAAGAAATATTTTACTCATGCTACACCTACCTTGTTTAACTCAGGTACACCAAAACCACAAATGTCATCTTGTTTCTTATTACAAATGCAAGACGATAGTATTGATGGAATATACGATACCTTAAAGCAAACAGCAAAAATTTCACAATCGGCAGGAGGAATAGGGTTGTCTATTCATAACATCCGTGCTACAGGGAGTTATATTGCAGGAACGAACGGAACCTCTAACGGAATCGTACCGATGTTACGTGTGTTTAACGATACAGCACGTTACGTAGATCAAGGAGGAGGAAAACGTAAAGGCTCTTTTGCCATGTATTTAGAGCCTTGGCATGCCGATATTTACGACTTTTTAGATTTAAAGAAAAACCATGGTAAAGAAGAAATGCGTGCGCGTGATTTATTCTATGCTATGTGGATTTCTGACTTGTTTATGAAGCGCGTGCAAGAAGATGGAGATTGGACGTTGATGTGCCCGCACGAATGTCCTCACTTATACGACACCTATGGTGAAGAGTTTGAACGTTTGTATACAAGCTACGAGGCAGCGGGTAAAGGAAGAAAAACCATCAAAGCACGTGATTTATGGGAGAAAATCTTAGAATCGCAAATAGAAACAGGTACGCCATACATGTTGTATAAAGATGCAGCCAACCGCAAGTCAAATCAAAAGAACTTAGGTACGATTCGCTCTTCAAACTTATGTACAGAAATCATGGAATATACTGCTGAAGATGAAGTAGCCGTATGTAACTTAGCATCGATTGCAATACCCATGTTTGTAGCAGAAGACGAAAACGGAAATAAGTTTTTTGACCATAAAAAACTATTCAAAGTAACTAAAAAGGTAGTACGAAATTTAGATACAGTAATCGATCGTAACTATTACCCAATAAAAGAAGCAGAAAATTCAAACTTCCGTCATCGACCAGTAGGTTTAGGAATTCAAGGTCTAGCAGATGCTTTTATTATGTTGCGTTTACCATTTACTTCAGATGAAGCGAAGAAACTAAACCAAGAAATTTTTGAAACCCTATATTTTGCTGCGGTAACCTCATCAATGGAAGTTGCTAAAGCAAAAGGAGCCTACTCAACTTTTGAAGGGTCTCCAATGTCACAAGGAGAATTCCAACACAATATGTGGGGAATAAAAGATGAAGAATTAAGCGGACGATGGGACTGGGAAAAACTTCGTAAGAATGTTAAAAAACACGGTGTTCGAAACTCATTATTAGTAGCACCGATGCCTACAGCATCTACCTCTCAAATTTTAGGAAACAACGAAGCATTTGAACCTTATACCTCAAACATTTATACACGTAGAGTATTATCAGGAGAATTTATTGTTGTGAATAAACACCTACTAGAAGATTTGGTAGAATTAGGCTTGTGGGACAATAATATGAAAGAAGATATTATGCGTGCAAACGGATCTATTCAACATATTGAAGCCATTCCACAAGAGTTAAAAGATCTATACAAAACGGTATGGGAGATGAGTATGAAAGATATTATCGATATGGCACGCCATAGAGGTTACTTTATCGACCAATCTCAATCGCTAAACTTATTTATGAAAGATCCTGACTATGCGAAGTTAACCTCTATGCACTTCTATGCATGGAAATCTGGATTAAAAACAGGAATGTACTACTTACGAACAAAATCTGCCGTAAATGCCAAGCAATTTACACTAAACGTAGAAAAGAAAGAAGAAGACAAACCAATGAGCCCAGAAGAATTTAAGGCAATGGTTGACGCTTCTAAAAATGCAGGTCCAGACGATTGTTTAATGTGTGGATCTTAAAAATTAGTTTTAATTATTTATTATCTAAATGATTGCTGAGCATAGTCGAAGCAAAATTAAAAGTGATAAAGAGAAGTCGAAAGGCTTCTCTTTTTAGTATTTTCGACAAAATTTTATTAACGGATGATGAACTGGGAACAACTCCTTTCTTTAAAACGTTTTGGCGATACCCAAAAACGTTTACGTGCAGAACAAGACGAAACTCGCTTAGGTTTCGAGGTAGATTTTGATAGAATTATATTTTCGTCTGCTTTTCGTAGCCTACAAGACAAAACACAGGTAATTCCACTCTCAAAAACCGATTTCGTGCATACGCGTTTAACACACAGTTTAGAAGTATCTGTGGTAGGACGTACCTTGGGGCGTAGAGTAGGTAAAGAGCTGTTAGAGCGTCATCCAAACTTAAAGGAATTAGGATATACGTTTAACGATTTTGGAGCCATAGTAGCGGCTGCATCAGTAATGCACGATATTGGGAACCCACCGTTCGGCCACTCAGGAGAAAAAGCTATTGGAGAATACTTTAAAACAGGAAAAGGACACCAGTATAAAAATCAATTAACCGACTTAGAATACCAAGACTTAATAGATTTTGAAGGAAATGCAAATGGATTTAAAGTTCTTACAGAAAATAGAGAAGGAATTCAAGGAGGATTGCGTTTGTCGTATGCTACACTAGGAGCTTTTTTAAAGTACCCTAAAGAAAGTCTTCCAAAGAAACCAACCAACCACATAGTAGATAAGAAATACGGCTTTTTTCAGTCAGAAAAAGAAGCCTTTTTAGATGTAGTACAAGATTTAGGCTTATTAAAAAAGCAGGCTGAAGGAGTTTCTTACTACCGACATCCGTTAGCTTATTTGGTAGAAGCAGCAGACGATATTTGCTATACCATTATCGACTTTGAAGATGGTATTAATTTAGGACTAATAGAGGAAGATTATGCCTTGGAGTACATGATTAAACTGGTAAAAGATGTAATTGATAGTAAAAAATACCATTCATTACAACACACCAAAGATCGTGTAAGCTATTTACGAGCGTTGGCTATAGGAGTACTAATTAACGAAGCAGTAGCTATTTTTTTAGAAAATGAAGACGCTATTTTAGAAGGAAAATTCGATAAAGGATTGTTAGATAAGTGCAAGTATGAAGCACAAATTAACGATATTATAAAAATAAGTGTCGATAAAATTTATAGAAGTAAAGAAGTGGTTGAAAAAGAAGTTGCAGGTTATAAAATTATTGCAGATTTGTTAGATGTTTTTGTAAGCGCTTTGAACACTAAGTTTGAAGGGAGTCAATCTAATTACGACAAATTAGTATTAAACTTATTACCAGAAGAATATCAGCAAGAACAAGAAAAGTTGTATGACAGAATCATGCAGGTGTCGAGTTACATTGCAGGATTATCAGATGGGTATGCTATCCGTTTACACAGAAAACTCATGGGAAATATCACTTAGAAAATGTTAAAAAAACACACAACTTCCTAAAAAACAAGTCGTTTATTGTACCTTTAGATAAGGTAGTTAGGGTAAATCGTAAATTACCTGTTATAATATGTATCAATTACTTTTTAACATGAATAAAAAAATATTTTTTTTAGCGTTTTAATTATAGCTATTTGTGGTATTGTTCTCAAAGCTTATATAACTAACGGAACAAAAACCGATAGGTTACGAGAGCAGCACGCAAAATTTTTAAGAGAACACCCTTTTCAAAAAACAAGAAAACTTCCTAAAAAAGAAAGAAAAGCACAAGGGTTGCCGCCCAATGCTTATTTTGAGCAAAAGTACTTGAGTGAAATCAATCCTAGTACAGGACGAACACACAAAGAAAACGTTTACAAAATCCAAGAGCAATTAAGCAAACAAAGAGCAGCACAGAAAGTGCCAGGAGAAGCAGATAACGCTTGGGTAGAGAGAGGTCCTGATAATGTAGGAGGAAGAACAAGGGCAGTTATTTTTGACCCCAATGATGCTACCAAAGAAACAGTTTTTGCAGGAGGCGTTAGTGGAGGTTTATGGAAAAATACAAATATCTCAAATTCAGAATCAAAATGGGTTCGTGTTGGAATACCTGAGAACTTAGCAGTGTCGTGTATTGCAGTTGACCCCAACGACTCTAAAACTTTTTATGTAGGTACAGGAGAATCGTACGTAAATGGCGATGTAAATGGCGATGGTTTGTGGAAATCAACCGATGGAGGGAACTCGTGGGCAAAAGTATTCGGAGGAGTCACAGGAGAAAGTTTTGTAGATTTTAACTCTAGATTAACAATCAATTCACCAATAGGATTAGTAGGAGATTACTCAGCTTTGTTGTCTATCGCTTGGGGAGGAGGTTTGGAAACTCCTGTTACAGGAGATTTGGCTCTTGTTGATGATGGCAAAGAGCCTGCAGACAATGCATGTGAAGAAATTATTAACACTTCAGAAATAACAGGAAAAATAGCAGTTATAAGAAGAGGTTTGTGTGAGTATACGTCAAAGGCAAAAAAAGCACAAAATGCTGGAGCCATCGCAGTTATTATTGTTAATAATGAAGCAGGAAACCCTGTCAGAATAAATGGATCTGATTCAACAATTAAAATTCCTGTTTTAATGATTACAAAAAGTTTAGGAGAGTCAATAATAAACACGTTGTCTTCTGAAAGAGTAAATGTTAACTTAACTAAAGGAGAAGAAGGTGCTACAGGATCATATTTAGTTCCAGGTATACAACATATTAATGATGTAATAGTAAGAAATAATGGAGGCATATCTGAAGTATATGTAGCTGCTGCAGAATCAATGCATATAGCAGGATTAACAGCTTCCTCTTTAGGAGGAAAGAGCATAGGAGTATATAAATCGGTAGATGGCACAAACTTTACGAAATTGAATCTTCCAAAAACTTTAGGAGGTAATCCATACGAACCCAACAACTTAGAACTTACTTCAGACAACGCTATCTATTTAAGTACAGCAAGAAGTTTTACTTTTGGAGATGGAGGAGGAACTATTTTAAAATCAACCGATGGAGAGAATTTTAACGTAGTTTATTCTGTAGTAAAAGGACTCAGAACAGAAATTGCCACATCACCTACCAATCCAGATGTTGTATATGTACTAGTAGACATTAACGATTCCAATACTCCTGTAAAAATTTTAAAAACCACCGATGGATTTACCACAGTAGCTGAAACGGCATTACCTGATGATGCAGATACCGGCATACCAGCTAATGATTTTACGAGAGGACAAACTTTTTTTAATTTGCTACTAAAAGTAGACCCTAATGATGAAAATACCCTTTATGTAGGAGGGATAGATTTATTCAAGTCTATAGATGGAGCAAAAACATGGCAACAAATATCAAAATGGTCGAACAATAACCTTCTATCATCTTTAGCAGTTCCTTTAGTACATTCCGACCAGCATGGGTTAGCGTTTGCTTCTTCTAATAAAATGGTATTTGGTAACGACGGTGGAGTGTATTTTTCTGATAATTCAGGATCTGCTATAAGTGCCAGAAATAACAACTATAATACAGTACAATTTTACACGCTTGGGGTGGCTCCGACGACTGCTTTTAAAGGAAAAGAATATTTTTTAGCAGGGGCACAAGATAATGGAACTCAGTTAATCCAAGAAGCATCTGAAGGAATAAATAGCTCATTAAAAGTAGCACCGGGTGATGGAGCAGCTAGTTTTTTTGACACTGACGGAACCGATACTTATTTTATCACAAATTATGTGTACAATCAAAGTATTTATTTATATAATTATGCAACCAATCAATGGGTTACTATTAACGATGAGAACTCTGCCAATGGAGATTTCATTAATCAAGAAGAATTAGACTCTAACCTCAACATTTTGTATTCAAACTATTCTGCTTCGATAACTCAAGGGATAAGAAGGTATTCAAATATATTAGTAGATGGTTCAGTAGAAAAAGCATTATTAACCAATGTATTAATGAATGCCGAACCTTCAGCCTTAAAAGTTTCTCCTCATACTACAACTTCCAGTACATTATTTGTAGGATTAAAAAACGGAAAACTTTTAAAAGTAGAAAATGCGAATGTAGGGGTAGGAACATGGTCTGATATTACAGGTGCTGATTTTGTTGGTTCAATATCAGATATAGAGTTTGGAGAAACAGAAAATCAAATTTTTGTTACCATGCACAATTATGGTGTAAAAAATGTTTGGTACTCTAATGATGGAGGTCTAAACTGGGTGAATAAAGAAGGTGATTTGCCAGATATTCCAGTAAAAGCAATCCTGCAAAATCCGTTGAGTAAAAATGAAGTAATCATAGGAACTGACCTAGGGGTTTGGAAAACCAATAATTTTAATACCACTTCTCCTAACTGGAGTCAATCGTATAACGGAATGAGTAACGTACCGGTGTTAGATTTAGATTTAAGAGACGATAATACCGTTTTTGCTGCTACTTATGGAAGAGGGGTCTTCTCAGGAAAATTTACCTTCGATGCAAATGGCGATGAAGATGGAGATGGTATTTTAAATGGAGTAGACAATTGCCCTACTACTGCAAACCCAGATCAAGCAGATGTTGATAATAATGGAATTGGCGATGTATGTCAAGACACCGATGAAGATGGTATTTTAGATATCAACGATAACTGCCCTACTACCTCAAATCCAGACCAGGCAGATGCAGACGGAAATAAAATAGGAGATGCTTGTCAAGATACTGATGGAGATGGAGTAATGGATAATGTTGATAACTGCCCGAACACAGCGAACCCAGATCAGGCAGATGGAAATAACGATGGAGTAGGCGATGTTTGCGATACAAGTTATAAAAATCCAGATAATATTTCTATCACAACGACTTCGGAAACTTGTACAGATGAAAATGATGGAAAAATAACAGTAAATGTGAAGCAAACCTTTGTTAGTTATACAGTAACACTAAAAGGAGCATCAACAGAGGTATCTGAGCAATTAACAACTGCGTCAACAACATTTTCAGACTTAACACCAGGAACATACGAGGTATGTGTAAAGGTAAATGACAGAGATGACTATATTCAATGCTTTGAGGTTACGATAGCAGCATCTAGCCCAGTTTCTTTAAAAGTTGCTAAAAACAATGCGTCTAAAGGATATACAATCAATGTTACCTCGGGTACAGCACCTTACAACGTGTATTTAAACGGGAAATGGATTGATACATATCATACCTCAACATTCGACATCAATGTTCAAGGAGGCGGTATTTTAGAAGTTAAGACAGCGAAAGAATGTGAAGGAAAATTCGAAACGATTATCGATAATATTTTCCTTAAGAAAAACCCTGTTTCAGAATCTATTGACTTATTAGTTCCTAATGATACAACATTATCTATAGAAATTACGGTGTATGATGTTACAGGAAAAATGGTGATAAAAGATAAGATGAATACGCAAGGGAATGAATTATCTATTCCTTTCAGTCAATTCAAATCAGGAATTTACATTTTGAAATTAGGAACAGAAGAAACAACTACATTTAAAATAATAAAATAATGAAAAGAATACTCAAAATAGTAGGGTTGTTCTCTACAACAGTACTTTTATTTAATTGTGGAGGAGGAAGTGGTAATGGAGGAAATGAAGAAGTTGTTAACGAAGCACCAAGCAAAGTTACCTTAACTTATCCTACACAAAATCTGTTGTGTATTGATAATACGATTCCTTTTGACTGGAGCGATGCTACTGATCCAAATCAAGATAATATAAGCTATAAAGTTGAAATAGCAACCAATAGAGAACTAACAAATATCGTTAAATCTCAAACGTCGACGACCTCGACAGCAACGATTCTCTTGGACAAAGGGAAAGCTCATTACTGGAGGGTTACAGCAGTAGATAGCAAGGGAAAAGAAGGAGCTCCATCAGAAGTATTTGCTTTTTATACAAAAGGTGAAGGAGAAACAAATATAGCCCCCTTTACAGCCGAATTGGTAAAACCTGAAGATGAAGGAACGATATCTGGAGCTACAATAATTCTCGAGTGGAAAGGAGCAGACTCAAATACCAGTGATACATTAACGTACGATGTATACTTTGGTGAAGAAGCGAATCCAACTACGTTAAAACAAGAAAACCTAAACACGAATACTCTTGAGGTATCTGTTGAAACAGGTAAAACCTACTATTGGAAAGTTAATACCAAAGATAACTTTGGAGCAAAATCAATAGGACAAATTTGGAGTTTTACCGTAAATTAAAGAAATACACAAAAATTTAACGTAAAAAAGCGATGCTTATTCAGCATCGCTTTTTGGTTTTATAAAACTATTTGTTTAATTGCTTTTCAGCCACTTTTTCCAATTCATCGTACCAATTTTGACCAAATTTTCTCACAAGAGCTTGCTTTACAAATTTGTACACAGGAACTTGTAATTCCTTCCCTAAAGAACAAGCATCGTCACAAATTTCCCATTTATGGTAATTTACAGCGGCAAATTCGCTAAAATCTTTTACTCGAACAGGGTATAAATGACAAGAAATAGGTTTTTTCCAATCAACAATGCCTTGATTATAAGCTTCTTCAATCGCACATAAGGCAGTGCCTTTATCATCAAAAATAACATAAGCACAATCGGCATCATTAATTAAAGGAGTTTCTAGCTCACCAAAATCACTGGTTACCCAAGTTCCTTGATTTTCAATAGCTTCTACTCCCTCTTTTCGCAAAAACGGCTTTATTTTTGGGTAGATTTCTTCTAAAATCGTTGTTTCCTCTTTTTCAAGAGGAGCACCTGCATCACCATCTATACAACAAGCACCTTTGCAGGCTGATAAATTACATACAAACTCTTTTTCTAGTATATCTTCAGATACGATTGTTTTACCTAATTGAAACATAAATTGTAGTTAAATTTTGAAGTTTGCTGTAACTTCATGTAAATTTGATTGCAAAAGTAGTAGATTGTAACATTACTTATATAATTTTGCAGGCGAAAATAAAACAATTATGGATTTTAACTTTAAAGAGATTTTTACAGCCTTTATGGTATTATTCGCTGTAATTGATATTGTTGGAAATATTCCCATTATCATTGATTTACGAAAAAAGGCAGGACACATACAGTCAGAAAAAGCTGCAGTTATAGCTGGTTTTATTATGATTTTGTTTTTATTTGTTGGTCAGCGATTATTAAACTTAATTGGTATCGATGTGCATTCTTTTGCGGTTGCAGGATCGTTTATTTTATTTTTCATCGCCTTGGAAATGATTTTAGGAGTAACGCTGTATAAAGAAGATGAAGAAGAAGCGCTAAGCGCAACCGTTTTTCCATTAGCTTTTCCATTAATAGCAGGTCCTGGTAGCTTAACAACATTACTTTCGCTTCGAGCAGAGTTTAAATTAGAAAATATCATCATAGCAGTGTTGCTAAACGTAATCGTAATTTATATCGTTTTAAAAACATCTTCTAGAATAGAAAGAGCCATAGGTCCTAACGGAATTAAAATCATAAGAAAAGTATTTGGTGTAATTTTATTGGCAATTGCAGTAAAACTGTTTGCCGCTAATTTTAAAATGTTAATTAACTAAGTATGGTTTATGATGTGCTTATTGTTGGAGGAGGCGTTTCAGGCATGCAATGTGCCTTAGTTTTAGGCTCTGCACTTTCTAAAACATACGCTAAAGGAAAAAAAATAGGCATCATACTGCACCAACGCTCCTCACATTTACAAGATGCACTATTTAATAATGTTCTAGGCTTAGCTCCCGGAACCTTAGGAAAAGATATTTTAGTGCAAGGTAAAAAACAGTTAAAACAATTATATCCAAAAGTAGTTCAGATAGAGAACGAAAAAGTTCTTGCGGTATTAGACGAAAATGAAGGGTATAAAATAGTGAGTAACAAAGAAGAGTATCATAGTAAAAAAGTAGTTATAGCACTCAACTATTCAAAGCCCTTTGATATTGCTGGTTTAGAACAATATGTAGAACGTCATATTCGAGCAAACGCTATGAAAGACAGAATACAGTTGCGTAACTTTAACCACTTAATTAAAGAAGGACTCTATGTTTGCGGAACGTTAGCAGGTTGGAGAAGTCAATTTGCTATTGCAGCAGGAAGTGGAGCCAGTGTTGCAACCGATATTTTAACAATATGGAATGAACATGTACCGACTAAAGTGCATGATAAACATAAAACAGAATAAGTATTTATTAAAAACAAGATTATGAAAAAAGTAATTGGACTCATGGCAATGTTAGTATTGTTTATGAATTGTGGTGGTAGTGATAGCGAAGTAGTACCCCCTGTTGAAGAAGATAAAGTAGTTGCTGTTAACGATTCTTTTGAAGTAAACGAGAATACAGAAACAGCATTGCCAAGTTTTTTAGCAAATGATACCTATACCTCAGGAAAGGTAAAAGTAACGTTTGAGACAACCTCAGCTAGAAACGGAACTATTGTAAGAAACAACGATGTGTTTACATATACGCCAGCAAAAGACTTTGTAGGCGCAGATTCTTTTAAGTATACAATTTGCAGTACTATTGATACTAATAGTTGTGCTACAGCAACCGTAGTAATTACTGTAAAAGCAACAACCACAGGTAACCCAGGGAGTTTTTCAATTCCTTCGGAAATTTCAGCCTATTATAAAAATGTTGATTTTACATTAACAGGAAGCTCTTTAAAAGATATGTTAGCAACAACAGTAATTGGCACACATACCACTTTTTTAGACTATACGCCAGGTGTTTGGAATACCTTAAAACAATCGGACCTTGATATTACGGATAATAGTAAAGTTGTTTTAATTTATGGATATGATGATACTGACGGAAACTATGTAACTGATAGAACCCGTAGTAAAGATGCTAATGGAGGCACAGCAGGAACAGATTGGAATAGAGAACATGTATACCCTAAATCATTGGGGAATCCTAATTTAGGAACTTCTGGTCCAGGAGCAGATGCACACCATTTAAGACCATCAGATGTAACTTTTAATTCTCAAAGAGGAAGTAAGTTGTTTGCGGCGGGCTCAGGAAATGCTGGAGACGTCTCTGGAAACTGGTATCCAGGCGATGAATGGAAAGGCGATGTAGCTCGTATGATGATGTATATGTATTTGCGTTACGGAAACCAATGCTTGCCCAAAAATGTTGCTGTAGGATCTGCCGTGGCGTCTGATAGTAATATGGTTAGCTTGTTACTAGAATGGAATGCAGAAGATCCAGTATCAGATTTAGAAAAACAACGTAATAATGTAGTAGCGAACGACCAAGGAAACAGAAATCCATTCATCGATAATCCTTACTTAGCAACCGTAATTTGGAATGGTACCGAAGCAGAAAATACTTGGAAATAGCGTGCAAATAGAATTAAACAGAAACCTCTAAAACCTTATGCTATTTTCTAAGCATACTAAAATGGCCGATACTATAGAAACATTTGTATCAGCCTGTATAGATTAGGTTTAAGTAATACCATATAGAAGAACTCTTCGAGAATTGTATGGTTTAACCTCTTTACAGTCACTATATCATGTATTACAAACAAAGAACCTTGGAATCAGTTTAATTTATATCGGTTACTAACCTATACAAAACAAAATATACAAGATCACGAAAATATAGTTTTAAAAAACCGTATTTTCGTTATATGCCAACATCACTTGAACTTCAAATAAAAACATTACCTAATTCACCAGGCGTTTATCAGTATTTTGAT
The DNA here is from genome assembly GCF_029853675.1 of Tenacibaculum tangerinum. Lineage (NCBI taxonomy): Bacteria > Pseudomonadati > Bacteroidota > Flavobacteriia > Flavobacteriales > Flavobacteriaceae > Tenacibaculum > Tenacibaculum tangerinum. The sequence goes on from NZ_CP122539.1 coordinate 2,562,681, forward strand.
AAAAACGATGTAATTATTTATGTAGGGAAAGCAAAAAACTTAAAAAAGCGAGTTTCTTCATATTTTACCAAAAATCACGAAAATGGAAAAACCCGAGTGTTGGTAAAAAAATTGTTCGAATAGAACATATCGTAGTAGACACAGAAACAGATGCACTGCTACTTGAAAACAACCTGATAAAAAAATACCAACCACGGTACAATGTACTTTTAAAAGATGATAAATCCTATCCGTGGATTTGCATTAAAAAAGAGCGATTTCCACGAATATTTTCTACACGAAGAGTTATCAAAGACGGTTCAGAATATTTTGGGCCCTATACCAATGTAAAAACAGTATATGCGCTGTTAGACCTTATTAAAGAGTTGTATCCGCTACGAACGTGTAATTATGATTTAAGTCAAGAAAAGATTGCAACAGGCAAATACAAAGTGTGCCTAGAATACCATTTAGGCAATTGTAAAGGACCTTGTGAAGGATACCAAACGGAAGAAAATTATTTAGAAGATATTAAGGCAATCCGAAACATTATTAAGGGAAATTTTAAAGAAAGTTTACAGCAACTTGAAAAAATTATGCTCGATTTTGCAGCCGATATGCGGTTTGAAGAAGCCCAAAAAATCAAAGAAAAATTAGCATCGTTACAAAACTATCAAGCAAAATCAACTATAGTAAATCCATCAATTAACAACGTAGACGTGTTTTCAATTATTTCTGATGAAACCCATGGCTATGCCAACTTTTTTAAAGTAATGAACGGTGCCATTGTACAGTCGTACACTACAGAAATTAAGAAAAAATTAGACGAAACAGATAAAGAGCTGTTAGAGTTATTTATTATAGAAACCCGTCAGCGTTTTCACTCGTTGTCAAAAGAAATCTATGTGCCTTTTAAAGTAAAAGTAGGAAACGATGTTAAAGTTACGGTACCTAAATTAGGAGACAAAAAAAGAATTGTTGAATTATCAGAGCGAAATGCGAAGTTTTACCGACAAGAGCAATTTAAACAAATAAAAATTGTAGACCCAGACCGTCATGTAAAACGAATTATGGCACAGATGCAAAAAGACTTACGATTAAAAGAAGAACCGCGTCATATAGAGTGTTTTGACAACTCCAACATTCAAGGAACCAATCCTGTAGCTGCCTGTGTAGTTTTTAAAGACGGAAAACCCAGTAAAAAAGATTATCGCCATTTTAATATTAAAACCGTAGAAGGCCCCGATGATTTTGCTTCGATGGAAGAAGTCGTATACCGACGATACAAACGACTGCTAAACGAAGAAAAACCATTACCTCAGCTAATTGTAATTGATGGAGGGAAAGGGCAGTTGTCATCTGCTTTGAAAAGCTTAGAAGCCTTAAATTTAAGAGGAAAAATAGCCATTATAGGTATTGCAAAACGATTGGAAGAAATTTATTATCCAGGCGATCCAGTTCCGTTGTATTTAGATAAAAAATCAGAAACGCTTAAAATAATTCAATATTTACGTAACGAAGCACACCGTTTCGGAATTACGTTCCATAGAAACAAACGAAGTAAGAGTGCCATTCAATCGGAGTTAGAACAAATTCCTGATATTGGCAAGCAAACAATTACCAATTTATTGCGTAAATTTAAATCAGCAAAAAGAGTGAAAGCAGCCAGTTTAGAAGAATTAAAAGAAGTCGTTGGAAATGCAAGAGCTCAAAAAATATACACCTATTATCAAAAATAAAAAAAATGAAAAAATTGCTTTTTTTACTACTGTTTCCAGCTTTCATACTGGCACAAGACCAACCAAAAGTAGGCTTGGTACTTAGTGGTGGCGGAGCTAAAGGATTTGCGCATTTAGGTATCTTAAAAGAGATAGAAAAAGCGGGAGTAGAAATAAATTATATCGGAGGTACAAGTATGGGTGCCGTTATTGGTGGTTTGTATGCATCGGGTTATACGGCAGCACAAATTGAAGAAAAAATTCTTGAAACAAACTTTATGTATCTATTACAAGATAAAGTTCCGAGAAGAGAAAAACCGTTTTTCAATAAAGAATACGGAGAAAAATATGCAATTTCTTTACCCATAAAAGATGGAAGTTTAGGACTCCCCTTGGGGCTATCGAAAGGTCAAAATGTGCTTAATTTCTTAACAGAACTCCTAGCACCTGTTGACGATATTACTGATTTTTCAAAATTGCCTATACCCTTCTACTGCATAGCAACCAATATTGAAACAGGAGAAGAAGAGGTGTTAAAAAGCGGGTCATTGCCCCTAGCTGTAAGAGCGAGTGCTGCATTTCCATCACTATTAAACCCTGTTGAAATAGGTAATAAACTGTTAATAGATGGGGGCGTTGTAAACAACTTCCCAGTCGATGTAATGAAAGAAAAAGAGGTTGACATCATCATAGGGGTTAGTGTTCAAGGAGAACTGTTAAAAAGAGAGGAATTAACCTCTATAGCAGCACTTTTATCACAAATAATTAATTTTCAGATGTACGATAAATCTGATAAACAAGTAAAGCTATTAGATATTTATATTCGACCTGATATTGTTGATTATAGTGTGATTTCTTTCGACAAAAAAGATGAAATTTTAGCAGAAGGAGAAAGAATAGCAAAGCCATACAGAGCTGTTTTTGATAGTATTGCCAAAATGCAACCTAACAAGAAAAAGTTGCCTAAAATAACTCCTAAAGAAGAGAAATTTATTGTAGATAGAATTAACATTATAGGAAATAAAAATTACACCAATAATTACATTTTAGGAAAATTACAACTAAGAGAGGGAGATAGCGTGTCTTACAAACAAATTTCTAAAAAAATTAACACCCTAACAGCATCGAAAAACTTTAAGAGAATTGATTACCATTTTGAAAAATCTTTTCAAGGTAGAAAGTTAGAAATTAGTGTAAAAGAAGATGAGATAAACTCTTATTTAAGATTAGGCTTACATTACGATTTACTATACAAATCGGCAGTATTGCTAAACTATAACCATAAAAAACTACTTTTTCAAAACGACAATTTTTCTTTCGATATTGGCATAGGAGATAAGATTAGGTATAATTTAGAGTATTTTGTAGACAATGGTTTGTTACCAAGCTATGGTTTTAGAACACGATACAACACTTTTAGTAGCGACTTTATTTATAGTTCTGATTTCATAAATGGAGAATACACCGATTTTTCTACCTCGCTATACTTGCAAACAACCTATGATAAAAAATTTGCCGTAGGAGTTGGTGTCGAACATAAAAACATAAGTGCGAGTACACAAAATATTTCAGCAGAAGGAAAAGAAGATTTTTTTGATAAAAGTAACTATATAAATGCATACTCTTTTATAAAGTTAGATACGTATAACAAAGAAATGTTTCCTACAAAAGGATTTTATGTAGACGTAGGTTTTAACTGGTTTTTGTGGTCTGATAGAAATAATAGGCTTGATGAATTAATAGAAAACAGTGCTTCTTTTCAACAATTTTCTCAAATAGGAGGTAGTGTTGGTTTTGCAACCACCTTTTTTAATAAATTAACGCTTCAATACACCTCGCAGATAGGCTATACGTTAGGAAAAAAAGAATCTGAAATTTTCGATTATCACCTAGGAGGGTATAATCAAAATTATATAAACAACTTTATTCCAATGTATGGTTACGATACAGGAGGACTAAACAACCAATCGTATTTAAGATCAGAATTTAATTTTCGTTACAATTTTTATAAAAAGCATTATGCAGTGTTCATTGCAAATTATGCGAGAGTAGAAGAAGATGTTTTCGAGGGTGTAAACCTGCTTAAAAACGCCAAATCTGGTTATGCACTTGGGTATAGTTTAGAAACTTTCTTAGGCCCCATCGAATTAAAATACAGTTGGTCGCCAGATCATACCGAAAACTACTGGTTATTTAACTTGGGTTTTTGGTTTTAGAAATAAAAAAATCCCATATCAGTCGATATGGGATTTTTGTTTCATAATAAGATTGCCTTACTTACTTTATGCCTTCTTTTTTAAGTAGAATTTGTACTGTAAGTATTGGTAAGCATCTCTAGGTAATATTTTAATCCACTTTTTGTGTTGTACAAACCATTTAAAACGGATTGAGTTCACGCCTTTTGTCAAATAAGCAGCTATAAATGGGTGTACGTTTAACGTAATCTCTTTATAGTTTTTGCCATTGTTTAAAATGCGTTCTAGTTCGGCTTCTATTTTATCTAATAAAACGATAGGAGCCTCAACTTCTCCATTTTTATTTGGGTTTGGTTCACGTGTTTTTATCTCTAATTCAGGTCGTACACGTTGTCTTGTAATTTGTACTAAACCAAATTTACTTGGAGGTAAAATTTTATGCTTCGTACGATCTAAAGACATCGCTTCTTTTAAATGTTGATATAACTTTTGTCTGTTTTCGGCAGACTTCATATCGATAAAATCAACTACGATAATTCCGCCCATATCTCGTAACTGTAATTGACGAGCTATTTCACTGGCAGCAATTAAATTGACTTCTAAAGCTGTTTCTTCTTGATTTAAGGATTTGTTTGAACGATTACCACTGTTTACATCGATAACATGCAAAGCTTCGGTATGTTCAATAACTAAATAAGCTCCTTTGCTCATCGAAACTGTTTTACCAAACGATGTTTTTATTTGTCGTTCGATACCATATTTTTCAAAAATAGGAACATCAGAACGGTGGTGTTTTACAATTTTTTCCTTTTCAGGATAAATCTCTTGTAAATACTCTTTAATTTCAACCTTTAAGGTTTCATCGTTGGTTACTATACTTGTAAAAGAATCGTTCATTACATCTCTTAATATAGACGATGCTCTGTTTAACTCGCTCAATATTTTAGTTGGTGTATTGTTGTTGGCTATGCGTTTGCACATCGTTTTCCAACGCTCGAGTGAATTTTGTAAATCTTTATCAAGTTCTGCTACCTTTTTACCTTCAGCAACAGTACGTAAAATAAGTCCAAACCCTTTTGGTTTGATACTTTTTGCTAATTTTTTTAAACGTTCCTTTTCTTTCGGATCTGCTATTTTTTGCGATACCGATATACGGTTAGAAAAAGGAACTAAAACTAAAAATCTACCTGCAATAGAAAGCTCTGAGCTAATGCGCGGACCTTTGGTAGATATGGGTTCTTTTACAATTTGTACTAGTAAATTTTGACCTGATTTTAGTACATCGTTAATACTTCCATCTTTGTTGATGTCTTCTTCAAATCGGAAGTTTTTTAAAGTGAATTCTTTGTAATTACCTGTGCTTACTTTCTTAATGAATTTGTTTAAAGATTGCACTTGCGGTCCCAAATCGTGATAGTGTAAAAAACCATCTTTTGGATATCCAACATTTACAAAAGCAGCATTTAATCCAGTCATTACCTTTCCTATTTTAGCTAGAAAAATGTCTCCGACTGAAAAATTATTGTCGCTTGTTTCTTTGTTTAACTCAATAAGTTTACCATCTCTTAGTAAGGCGAAATCAATATCAGAAGAATTGGAACGAATTATTAATTCTGTTTTCATTCTGAATATAGTTTTGTGCCAACGTAGAATTACGAAGACGGATTAAAATTTGTAAACAGGTATATTATTTTATACCATTTTAAGGTGTTAAAACCTTAATGTCAATGAACTTAGCTTATAAAAGCAACGAAAAAGTAAGCTATTGCTTACTTTTTCTTATGACGGTTTGCTCTCGCTCGTTTTTTTCTTTTGTGTGTAGAGATTTTAGCTCTCTTTCTTTTTTTACCACTTGGCATAGTTAAAATGTTTTTGTAAAACCTTAAAAATAAAGGTTTTGGGTTAATATTTTTTTAATTACTTTACAGCCACCTTAGTCTTCACTCCTTCGGTAAACACTTTTGAAGGCTTGAAAGCAGGGATATTGTGTGCAGGAATCTTGATAGTTGTATTCTTAGAAATATTTCTACCAGTTTTTTCTGCTCTGGTTTTAATAATGAAGCTACCAAAACCTCTTAAATATACATTATCTCCATTCTCTAATGCATCTTTTACTTCTTCCATGAATGCTTCAACAGTCGCTAAAACATCTGCTTTTTCAATTCCACTTTTATCTGAAATTTTAGATACGATATCTGCTTTTGTCATTTTAAATATATTTTTTTGTTTGTTTTCTTTAAAAAATTGAGGGTGCAAATATATGATAATTAATCTATTCCGAAAAAAATAAGAGCAAAAATATCTAAATTAAATGTACTAAGTTTGCAGCCACAATTTACATAAATGGTTTTAGCTAAGCAATTAATATATTGGTATTTAAAAAATAAAAGAGAACTTCCTTGGAGAAAAACAAAGAATCCGTATCATATTTGGTTAAGTGAAATTATGCTACAACAAACAAGAGTTGCCCAAGGATTGCCCTATTTTTTGGCGTTTACAAAAGAATTTCCGACCGTGTTCGATTTAGCAAAAGCAAACGAGAGCAAGGTGCTAAAATTATGGCAAGGTTTAGGCTATTATTCAAGAGCAAGAAACCTTCATTTTACAGCTAAGTATGTAGCAGAAGAATTAAACGGGGTATTTCCTAAAACATATAAAGAGTTGCTTACTTTAAAAGGAGTGGGAGATTATACAGCTTCTGCCATAGCTTCTATATGCTATAATGAACCCGTAGCAGTAGTTGATGGTAATGTATACAGAGTTTTATCGCGCTTTTTTGGGATAGATACCCCCATTAATTCCAACAAAGGGGTTAAGGAATTTAAAGAATTGGCACAAACCTTAATAGATACCTCACAACCTGGCGTATATAATCAGGCAATTATGGATTTCGGAGCATTGCATTGCAAACCTCAAAATCCGTTGTGTCATGAGTGTCCGCTCGCAGACAGCTGTGTAGCGTTGGCAAAAAATCAGGTAAAAAACCTTCCTGTAAAAGAAAAAACGATAAAAATAAAAAAACGATACTTTAATTATATAGTACCTGTTACACCGCAGAACGAAACTGTTTTAGAAGAAAGAAAAGGAAAGGGTATTTGGCAAGGATTGTATCAGTTTCCTTTAATAGAAACTACTAAGAAAATAGGCGAAAAAGAATTGATAGAAAGTAAACAATTCACGACACTTTTTCCGAAGGAAACCACCATTTCCTTATTTTACAACAAAGACATTGTTCACAAATTATCTCACCAACATTTAATTACGAGATTTTGGATTGTGAAAACGGAGATAGTAAACAAAGAAATGATAAACTGGGCAGAGGTTAAAAAACACCCAGTACCAGTGCTTATTGATAAGTTTTTACAAGAATACTTAAACGAGAAATCTTAATTTTTGTATATTTGGTTGTACACAAAATTTTAATGCTATGGCAGGAACAATAAACAAAGTTATTTTAATAGGGCACTTAGGAGATGAGGTTAAAATGCACTATTTTGAGGGAGGAAATTCTATAGGCCGTTTTCCCTTGGCAACTAATGAAACGTATACCAGCCGACAAACAGGAGAAAGAATAACGAATGTTGAATGGCATAATATTGTAGTGCGTAATAAGTTGGCTGAAATCTGCGAAAAATATTTAACCAAAGGAGACCGTGTGTATTGTGAAGGGCGAATAAAAACACGTCAGTACGAAGTTGATGGGCAAAAAAGATATGCTACAGAAATTCAGGTACAAGACATGACGTTCTTATCAACAAAAAAAGACCCAAATAATACGTCATCTAGCGAAGCTGCAACACAAAACAATTCTATACCACCTACTAGTATAGCCAAAGAAGAAGATGACGATTTACCATTTTAGTTTAATTAAATTTTAAAAATTGGATCCAGAACCTGAACCTATACTTTTATTATTATTAAGTTTCGATTGGTTGACCTTCGTCAACTGTTTGCTTTTATTGTTATTATTAATTTGCTCGGCATTGGTTTCAGGAACAGAAGTTGCCTTCTTTTCTATTTCACAAACCGAGTTACACGAGCTTTCAACGAACTCAAAAGAAAAAAATACCGTAGTAAAACTACTTGAAAATCCTAAGAAATTATTAGGAACTATTTTAATTACCAATAACTTTATTAACATTCTTATTGTATTGCTTTTTGCGAGTATTGGTAAAGTACTTTTTACAAATTTAGATTATGATTTAGATTTTCGATATTTTAAAGTATCGGTACTTTTTTTAACTGAAATAGTACTTATTACCTTTTTAATTTTATTATTTGGCGAGGTACTTCCTAAAGTATACGCAAGTCGAAAATCATTGCAGTTTGCAACATTCATGGCAAAACCTATCCAGTTTTTAAACACGGTATTAACTCCATTAAGTTCACCTCTTATTAAACTTACAAGTATTGTTGAAAACAAATTAGGAAATAAAAATAACAACCTCTCTGTAGAGCGTTTGTCGCAAGCATTAGAACTTACTTCTGATGATGCAACGACTAAAGAAGAACAAAAAATACTAGAGGGAATTGTAAGCTTTGGAAATACCGAAACAGTACAAATTATGAAGCCTCGAACCGACGTATGCGCGATTGCTGACGATGCTAGTTATGAAGAGGTATTGAAAACAATTTTAAAGAACGGATATTCAAGAAACCCCGTATACCATGAAAATATTGATAATATAGTTGGGGTTTTATATGCTAAGGATCTATTAGAGCATTTAAACAAAAAAATGTTTAAGTGGCAAAAGTTACTAAGAGAACCATTTTTTGTGCCAGAAAACAAAAAATTAGATGATTTATTAGTAGAATTTCAGGAAAAGAAAAAACACTTAGCCGTGGTGGTTGATGAATATGGAGGCACCAGCGGAATTGTAACTTTAGAAGACGTCATAGAAGAAATTGTAGGCGATATTAACGATGAATTTGATGATGAAGACCTAACCTATTCAAAACTAGATGAGAATAATTATATTTTTGAAGGAAAAATAACCATTAAAGATTTTTGTCGCGTATTAGAAGATGAAGACGAAGAAAAATTTGAAGAGGCTAAAGGAGAAAGTGAAACCATAGCAGGCTTTATTTTAGAAGTCTCAGGAAAATTTCCTAAAAAGGGCGAAAAAATAAACTTTAGTAATTATACGTTTACTATTGAAGCCTTGGCTAAAAAACGTATAAAACAAGTAAAAGTTACCCGAAATGCGTAAATTCTTTTTATTGATATCAATCCTGTTTTTAATAAGCTGTGGGGAAGAAACGTTACCAAAACCTAAAGGATATTTAAGTTTAGAATACCCCGATAAAGCTTATAAAAAAATAAACTTATACAGGCCTTATATATTTGAAATAAATAATATTGCCAAATCTAAAGACTTGCCGAAAAACTGGATGAATGTTGAATATCCTGCTCTAAAAGCATCAGTAGATATTACATACCGTGCTATAGAGGGAAATTTGAGAGAGCTGCTTATAGAGTCTGAAAAATTAGTGTTTGAGCACGCTATCAAAGCCGATCAAATTACTGCCCCAGTAGAGTATGCCAATCCTAATACAAAAGTATACGGAAGTTTATATCAAATTCTCGGAAATGCTGCTTCTCAAGTACAATTTCATGCCACCGATAGCACGAAGCATTTTTTAAAAGGCTCGTTGTTTTTTTATACCAAGCCTAATTACGACTCCATTTTACCAGCTGTTGAATACATTAAAAAAGATATGATTCACATGATGGAAACTTTAGAGTGGAAAGATAGTGAGTGAGTTAATTAACGTGAGTTCGGGATAAAAAAGTTTTTTAATTACACGAAAAAAAGCGAAAAATTTAGTAAATTAAATTACTGATTTTTAATTGTATAACTAAATTTTCCACTATGATTTCTGATTTTAAAATTACTGAATTTTTCTGTTTAATTGATGATTTTTGTACCGAAATTAATCAAGTTATTGATAAAAATGCTTTAGAAACCTGTTCAAAGATAGTTAGACGAAGAAAGCCTAAACTCACCCAAAGTGAAATAATCACAATTATGGTGCTTTTCCATTTTAGTGGTTTTAGGTGTTTTAAACACTTTTATATCGAATATGTTAGCAAACACTTGTCAAAAGAATTTCCAGATTTAGTTTCCTATAACCGATTTGTTGAATTGAAAAAGCGTTGTTCAGTGCCTATGATACTGTTTCTTCAAATGCACTGTTTAGGTCAATGTACAGGGATCTCCTTTTTAGATTCTACCACTATTAAAGTATGTCATTATAAAAGAGAAAAGCAGAACAAAGTTTTTAAAAACACCGCAAAAAAAGGGAAAGGAACCATGGGGTGGTTCTTTGGCTTTAAACTTCATATTATTATCAATGAAAAGGGCGATATCGTTGACTTTTTAATTACGCAAGGTAATATAGATGACAGGCAACCACTTAAAGATAAAGCCTTTCATAATCGTGTGTTCGGAAAAATATTTGCCGACAGAGGGTATGTAGGTAAAGAACTGTTTGAACAGCTTTTTGTAGATGGAATACATTTGGTTACAAAAATTAGAAAGAATATGAAAAATACTCTTATGCATATCTATGATAAAATTATGCTTAGAAAAAGGGCTGTTATTGAAAGTGTGAATGATATTTTGAAAAACGTATGTCAAATAGAGCACACAAGACACAGAAGCTTCGATAACTTTATCTTAAATTTAGTCGCAGGGTTAATCGCTTATTCGTTTTATCCAACTAAACCTAATATCACGTTAGTTCGGGATAGTTTCATATTCTTTGTAGGTTATCGATATTAATTGAATATTCCCCTTTCTTTTAGATAGGTTTTAGGTTAAATTAAGATTTTTTTCTATATGTATAACTTTCTTTTTCCTAAAAAACATAATTAATTGTTTGAAGTAGTTTCTTGAAATACTCTTCTAAATATTAATGGATTTGCGATTTGATGAAACCGTTCCCTAGTTCCACCTATACCTGATATTTCTATTGAGCCTGAATTGAATACACGACCAAGAATACTTTGATTAACAAATATTGCTTCAATTTGACTATGGTTCATCCTATGTTTGTATTGTTAGGATTTTCTATTGAATTTATATATTTATAAACTTTAGTAGAAAGGATAAAGAACAAGGCAAAAATCCGTCATTAGTTTCCAAAACAGTTCGAAATGCTTGTCCCTTTATCCTAATGCTTAAAGATTGAACAGTTCATTACGAGGAGGATACGACGAAGTAATCTGTTTCTTGGGAACTCTGAATAGAAAGATTGCTTCGCTTCATTCGCAATGACGGTATAAAAGCAATGACGGTAGCCACCCGTAATTTCGATTGGATGCTGAGCGAAGTAAAAGTGGTAAATGAAAGAAGCTTTAAGTATTTAGTTTCAACAGATAAATTACTTGATCCAGTATTTCCTTCATAACGATATCACTTCTTTAGTTTTGTGAAAAAATCCCACAACACCACACCGCAACTTACCGATATATTTAAGGAATGTTTGGTGCCCAATTGCGGAATTTCAATACATCCGTCAGAAGCAGAAACTACAGCTTGCTGTACTCCCTTTACTTCGTTGCCAAATACCACTGCATATTTTTGGTTGGGTTTAGGATCAAACGTATCTAACATGGTACTATTTTCAGCCTGTTCAATACTTAGTACTTTAATTTTTGAATCTTTTAATTTTTCAATCAGAAGTAATGTATTCTCAACGTATTCCCAATCTACCGATTCCGTAGCACCCAAAGCCGTTTTGTGAATTTCTTTGTTAGGAGGGGTGGCGGTAATACCACACAAATAAATTTTTTCAATTAAAAAAGCATCCGAAGTTCTAAATACCGAACCCACATTATTCAAGCTACGAATATTATCTAACACTACGATTACAGGTGTTTTTTGAGTTTGCTTAAATTCTTCAACCGTTTTTCTGCCGAGTTCGTTGTTTCTTAATTTTCTCATAAAGTGGTTTTCAGGTTCAAAAGTTTAAAGTTGTGAATAACTTGAAACAAAAGAAACTCTAAACTTTTATATCTTCGCAAAACTAACCCAAAAAATCTAGAAACTTGGCAAAAACAAAGGCAAAAAAGGTAACTCCATTAATGCAACAATACAATGGGATTAAAGCAAAATACCCCGATGCCATGTTGTTATTTAGGGTAGGTGATTTTTATGAAACCTTTGGAGAAGATGCCATCAAAGCATCGGAAGTTTTGGGCATTGTTTTAACGAAACGGGGGAATGGTAGCGAAAGTGAAACGGCCTTGGCAGGTTTTCCGCACCACTCTCTAAACACCTACCTTCCAAAACTAGTAAAATCGGGGTTACGAGTGGCTATTTGCGACCAGTTGGAAGACCCAAAAATGACCAAAAAGATTGTAAAACGTGGGGTTACGGAGTTGGTTACGCCAGGGGTAGCTTTAAACGATGAGGTACTACAATCGAAATCGAACAATTTTTTAGCAGCCGTTCATTTCGGAAAAAAATTATTGGGGGTTTCTTTTTTAGATGTATCAACTGGTGAGTTTCTCATTGCACAAGGAAATGAGGAGTATATCGATAAACTTTTGCAAAACTTTTCGCCAAGTGAAGTTTTGGTTGAAAAAAATTCAAACAGCGATTTTTAGAAATTTTTACCAACCGTTTTCACACGTTTTACCTAGATGATTGGGTGTTTCAAAAAGATTATGGTGAGGAATTATTACGAAACCATTTTAAGGTAAAAACGCTTAAAGGATTTGGTGTTGAAGAGCTAGAACAAGGTATTGTAGCCGGAGGTGCAGCGATGTACTATTTGTCGGAAACCCAACATAACAAAATAGAACACATACAATCTATTAGCAGAATTGCGGAAGACAAGTATGTGTGGATGGATCGCTTTACCGTAAAAAACTTAGAATTATACGGGGGTAATTCGGTAAACTCAGTTTCGTTATTAGATATAATTGATAAAACAATCTCTCCGATGGGAGGACGTTTGTTAAAGCGTTGGTTAGCACTTCCATTAAAAGAGGTAGCAGAAATTCAACAGCGACACGAGTGGGTAAAATACTTAATCGATAACGACGCTTTTTCTGAAACTGTGAGCTACCAACTCAAACAAATTTCTGATATCGAACGCCTGATATCGAAAGTAGCTACAGGTAAGGTTTCTCCACGCGAAGTTATCTTGTTAAAAAACTCGCTAAAAGCCATTCTTCCTATAAAAGATTCCGCAGAAAAAAGCACCAATACATCGGTACAACAAATCGGAAAAGAATTGCACGATTGTAAGGTGTTGATTGCTAAAATTACCGACACTGTTATAGAAGAAGCTCCTGTAAACATTAATAAAGGAAACGCGATTGCTACTGGTGTTTCAGAAGCGTTAGACGAACTACGTACGATTTCAAACTCAGGAAAAGAATATTTAGATACCATGCTCGCTCTAGAAACCGAACGTACAGGAATTCCGAGTTTAAAAATCGCGTTTAACAATGTATTCGGATACTATATTGAAGTTAGAAATACACACAAAGACAAAGTTCCCGAAGAATGGATTCGTAAGCAAACCTTAGTAAATGCCGAACGTTATATTACTGAAGAACTGAAAGAATACGAAGCAAAGATATTAGGAGCAGAAGAAAAAATACAACAGTTAGAAAACGAGATTTTTGCCAAACTAGTCAGCGATATTATCAAATTTGTACCATTGGTACAACAAAATGCACAAAATGTAGGCAAGATTGATGTATTGCAATCTTTCGCAACCTTAGCTACTGAAAACAATTACGTGCGTCCGTTACTAGATGAGAGCACCGATATTGAAATTAAAAACGGGCGCCACCCTGTTATTGAAAAGCAACTACCTATTGGAGAAGAGTACATCGCCAATGATGTCGTGCTAAACCGTAATCAGCAGCAAATAATTATGATTACAGGTCCGAATATGTCAGGTAAATCAGCTATTTTACGTCAAACCGCCTTAATTGTATTACTGGCACAAATGGGAAGTTATGTACCCGCACAAAATGCTCGTATAGGTATGGTAGATAAGATTTTTACCAGAGTGGGGGCAAGTGACAATATTTCGATGGGAGAATCGACCTTTATGGTAGAAATGAACGAAACAGCATCTATTTTAAACAATATTTCTGAGCGTAGTTTGGTTTTGTTAGATGAAATTGGGCGTGGTACATCGACCTACGACGGAATTTCTATTGCTTGGGCTATTGCCGAATACTTACACGAGCATCCATCAAAAGCAAAAACCTTATTTGCCACACATTACCACGAATTGAACGAAATGACGTCGACTTTTGAACGCATTAAGAATTTTAACGTATCGGTAAAAGAGTTAGATAGTAGCATTATTTTCTTGCGTAAACTAGTAGCAGGAGGAAGCAACCATAGTTTTGGAATTCATGTAGCAAAATTGGCAGGAATGCCAAGCATGGTAATTCATAGAGCAAACAAAATTCTAAAAGAATTAGAAGACTCACATGCACACAAAGAGGTAAAAGAAACCTTGAAAGAAACTCAGCATAAAGACATGCAAATGAGCTTTTTTCAGTTAGACGACCCCTTGTTGGAAGATATTCGAGAAGAAATTTTAACCACGAATATCGATACGCTAACACCTATTGAAGCGCTTATGAAGCTGAATGAAATTAAACGAATGTTAACAAAGAAGTAAGACTTTTAGAAACGCTACTGAAAGCTAGAGAAGTCCGTCTAAATTGCTACGAATAAGCTTGAGACAACACCTTAAAAGCACCTTGCTTTTGCAACAATAAGGCATCGAGGCACTTTACAAGGCAAGTTTAGAGATGTGTACTTTAAAGAGAGCCGAGTTATTTTCTAAATACGCTATTGAATTCGTCTAAAAAACTTGTTAACTCTCTTTATTTTTTTCGACGAAGCATAAAATGGTGCATACATGGCAGTACAAAATATTCAACACTATTCTTTTCAAAATATTTTTTCGTTACAAACAGTACAGTTTGAAAAATCGTGTGTGGTGAATACACCCCAACAAATAAATCAGTACAAAATATTTTGGATAAAAGAAGGAAAAGGGGTGTATAAAGTCGATTTTAAAAGCTACTCTTTTGCAAATGGAGTCTTGTTTTTTTTATCGCCAGGACAAGTTTTTTCTGTGGATTCTGAAAAAATTAAGGAAGCCTACCAACTAAGCTTTGTTAGAGATTTTTATTGCATACAAGCACACGATGCTGAGGTAGCGTGTAACGGTGTATTATTTAACAATATCTACGAAACGCCTTTTGTTGTGCCTTCAGAAAAAGAAATATTGAAATTAGATTTTATCATGCAAAGTCTCATCGAAGAGTTTGAATTAGCGGCAACTGCTCAATACGATATGTTGCAATCGTTGTTGAAACAGTTTATTGTATACACTGTTCGTATTAAAAAAGAAAAGGATGTGATAAAAGAAGATATTGAAACGAAGCTTTTCAAAGATTTTAGTGTACTGGTAGAGCAGAACTTTAAAAAACTACACAGTGTTACCGATTATGCACATCGATTGGGAATTTCACCAAAGTCGTTAACCAAACATTTTCAAAAACTAGGAACACAAACTCCTAGCGATTATATAAAAAACCGTTTGCTCACAGAAGCCAAAAGGCAATTATTGTATTCAAATGAAACGGTAAAGTACATTGCTTTTCATCTGGGGTTTAACGATCCTGCTTACTTCTCAAGATTTTTTACCAAAGGTACCGGAATGTCTCCAAAAAAATTTCAAAAAGAAAAAACTCGCAACAAATAATTGTTACGAGTTAATGGGGGGCTATTCATTCGAGGGGAATTATACAAAAAACTAATCTAAACTACGCTGCAAATATATATCTAGTTTTAAATCAGGTAATTAACATAGGTTAAGAAATGCGTTAACATAGGTTAATAAATGCAAAACTGTCCAAACGTTAAGAACTTTTGTCCATTTTTCAAGGAGCATCTCTGTCGCATCTTTGTATCAGAATTTTGAATCACACATTATGAGAGTAGAAGTAAATCAATGTCCTAATTGTTGGGGATATCAAGAATACGACGAACAGTTCTCAGAAAGAGAGCTGTGTAACTGTGAAAAAATAATTTAGAAAATATTACAATTATGAGTACAAGAATTGAAACATTAAACCCAGAAACCACGACAGGAAAATCAAAAGAATTGTTTGACGCCGTTCAAAACAAATTAGGGTTTATACCCAATCTAATTAAAGTAATGGGAAACTCGCCTGCATTGTTACAATCTTATTTGAGTATAGGAGAATTAAACGGAAGTGGCAACTTTTCAAATAAGTTTAGAGAGCAATTGGCGTTGGTTATTGCAGAAGAAAATGAGTGTAATTATTGTTTATCTGCACATACAGCCATAGGAAAAAACAGTGGTTTATCAGAAGAAGAAATTGAGCAAAACAGACAAGCAGAAGCTTCTAATGCAAAAACCAAAGCAGGGTTGCAATTTGCACAAAGTGTTACCAGAAATAGGGGGAATGTAACTTCTGAAGAATTGGCACAGGTAAAAGCAGCGGGATATACAGATGGAGATATTTTAGAGATTGTATTAAATGTGGTAGCGAATACCTTAACGAATTATGTAAACCATATTGCAGAAACCGAAATTGACTTTCCTAAAGTAGAAGCAGGAAAGTTCATACAAAACGCATAAAAAACGAATAGCTTTTGTAGCTGCATGACGATATGTAGTTGTGAGATTGTTTTGGCTACAAGGCTATTTTGTTTTTCATAAAAAGTAAAACCATAAAAATTAATAAACATGAAAAAAGTAGTAGCTATTTTAATAGTATTCGTAGGATTTGCATTTACGGCAAATGCGCAAAAAACAAAAACGGTTTCTTTAGAGCAAACCAAAGGAAAGTTTACACAACAATCGTTAACTCTTTCTGAAGGAACCTATGTGTTTGAAATTTCAAATAACAATGTAGGGCACGATGTAGGTTTTGTATTAGCACCTAAAGGAAAGACTGATGAGGAGCACCATATAAAAAATGCCTATGTTACTTCTTTGGTAAAAAACAATAGCAAGTCGAACTCTAAAAAAGTGACCTTAACCAAAGGAGAGTACGTGTACTTTTGTCCGTTAAACCCAACACCAGAATATACTTTAACGGTAAAATAAAGATATAGATTGACGAATACTTATGAGAAAAGCCCTACACCAGGGCTTTTTTAGTTTTGGGGCGATGGGCAAGGGTTTAATTCTAGAAGGCTTACCTCGAAATTTTTATTATTTTTTTTGAATGCCTAGTATGCTTGCATCGGGGTAGTTTAGTTCACTTTTACAAAGCTACTTCCCAATCCGTCATAATTATTATCAGAAATCTCTAAAGTAGCTGGTTTTACAAGCCTGATAATTCCTGAAAGTACAATTCCATCATAATGCTCATCGTTAGAAAGCTGTATATATCGTTCTTGTGTATTTGAATAAATTGCTTTTTTCATTGTCAAAGTATAGGTGCCCTTTGAAACCTCTTTACCGTTTTCAATAATAGAAAACTGATCGTTTTTTTGTAAGGAAAGTTGTACTTTTTTACCCAATGTTTCGGGAGTTTTATGAATATGATTTCCAAAACCACCATCGGTACTGGTCCAGTTCCATATTCCAACGAAATCAGAATTATTAATATTTTGTATTTGGCTAGAAGCACATGAAATCAGTGCAAAAGCGACTATATACAATAGATTTTTCATGAAGGGAGTTTTATATGTAATAATTCGATTATTGTTTTGTTGTGTCTCTTTTTGGAAAGAGATTACGAAGTATAATGGTCATCATTCCAATTACATTGGCAGTAGTGGTTATTAAAAGGGTTTTTAAAACCCCATCACTTAACTTATAGTAATTTTCATTTCCAACTAACAACAATAATACAGATAATAACCAGGAAGCTATAATAATGGTAAATGTAACTGCTAAATTTTCTCGTAGTTTGGTTTCTCCTCTAAATCTTTCTTCTTCAGGTGTAATATCTTTATTCCAATCTTTAATATCAGATACAGCTTCATCAATGTCTGCGTCTTTATATTCATCTGGATTTTGATCAGGAAGTCTACTTAAATCAATCAACTACGATGCTGGTTTTAATCTAGGTTGGTAATGATTGATTATAAATTCATCAGGAATTTCAGAGTTATTCCCTATACTATAAACTTCTCTCCAAGGAGTGCCTTCAGCATGTGTCATTGCGCTTAACTGAATACCATTGTATTCTCCATATAAATCCCAAATTCTCTCTAAAAACGCTGTATCTTCATTAGAAATAACCTCCTCTACATCATTTGGTAGGGGTTCAGATAATTCAATCTTACCTTCTTTTTTAATTATTTTATAAAGAGAGGGAAAGACAGGACCATATTTCCAAGCTTGGGGTTTCTCAGTAGTTAAAGGTTGTTCCTGACCATTTAAGGTTATGTACCAGCTGTAAGCTAAGTAAACTAGTTTTATTAACTTCATAGAGGTTAATTTACCAAATTTAGCTTTTTCTTGTACAAAATAATTTGCTACGGTTGTAGGGCTGTAAGCCATAATTAGTCTTTGTTTTACATATAAAATTCTTAGTCGCCTTAATATAAGCAATCTACGACAAAATTACAAAATATTATTAATATATTATAAAAGTAGTTAATTGCGTGTTTAATCTCTGGTTTAGTTCATAACTACATGGAGTAAATATAACAAAAAAACGCCATTAAATTTCTATAAAAGAAGGTTTAACGACGTTTTAAATATGGGAAATGATACTACATATTCATAATATCTTCTATTTCTTCTGCTTCAATCGGTATGTTGCGCATTAAGTTAAATGGTTCTCCTGTTTCCTGAACTACTACATCATCTTCTAAACGAATACCGAAACCTTCTTCAGGAATATAAATACCAGGCTCTACCGTAAACACCATGTTCGCTTGTATGGGTTCGTGTAGCAATCCGTAATCATGCGTGTCTAAGCCCATGTGGTGAGAAGTACCGTGCATAAAATATTTTTTATAGGCTGGCCAGTTAGGATCTTCGTTTTGTACATCTGCTTTATCTAATAAGCCCAAGCCTAATAATTCCGAAGTCATTAACTTACCAACTTCTACATGATACTCAGCCCAAAGCGTGCCTGGAATCAACATTTTAGTAGCGTCATTTTTTACACGGTTCACCGCATTGTAAACGGCTTTTTGTCGGTCAGAGAAACGACCAGAAACAGGTATGGTACGCGTCATATCAGAAGCATAGTTAGCGTATTCAGCACCAACATCCATTAATAGTAAATCACCAGCTTTACATTGTTGGTTGTTTTCAATATAATGCAACACGTTGGCGTTGTTACCCGAAGCGATAATTGGCGTATAAGCGAATTTTTTAGAGCGGTTTCTAATAAATTCGTGAATGTATTCTGCTTCAATTTCGTATTCCCAAACACCAGGTTTTACAAAGCCCAATACGCGTCTAAATCCTTTTTCGGTAATGTTACAAGCCGTTTGAATTAAATCAATTTCTATAGGGTCTTTTACAGAACGCAAGCGTTGTAAAATAGGATTACTTTTTGCTACTGAATGGGCAGGATATTTGTTTAATAACCATTTGGTAAAACGTGCTTCGCGAGTTTCAGTTTCTACAGTAGCACGATAGTGTTCGTTGGTATTGATGTATACAGTATCTGCCAACGCCATCATTTCAGCCAATACTTTTTCTAAATCTTGTAACCAGTGTACGTTTTTAATTCCGCTAGTTTCAAATGCTTTTTCTTTGGTTAGTTTTTCCCCTTCCCAAACGGCGATATGCTCATTCGTTTCACGTAAAAACAAGACTTCACGCAAATTTTCTTTCGGACAATCTGGAAATAAAATTAAAACACTTTCTTCTTGGTCAACTCCACTTAAAAAGAAAATATCGCGGTGTTGTTCAAAAGGTAGAGTGCTATCGGCACTTACAGGATAAATATCGTTTGAGTTAAAAACAGCTAAACTATTTGGCTTCATTTGTGCCATAAAGTTTTTACGGTTTTTTATAAATAATTGACTGTTTATTGCGTCGTACTTCATAATAATTCAGTTAAATGGATAAGATTCCTTCAAAAATACGGAAAGAAATGGTGGAAATATGAGCCATTTGGCACTAATTTATATTTTTTCGAATTCTGCTCATGTGGCGGGTAGAAATTCCTAAAAATGAAGCTAAATAATGTAGCGGAACTTCTTGAAGTAACTTTGGTTCATTTACAAGTAATTTTTTATAACGTTCTTCAGGAGTTAAGGTTAGCAAATCAATACGGTAATCATCAATTAAAAAAATTTGCTGTTCTACTAAATTGTAATAAAACTGATGAAAAGCATTGTTGTATTTCATTAAGTATTTAAAATCATCAATGGTAATAATCCAAAGCTTGCACGCACTTAAGGCTTTGATACTTTTTGGTGAAGGAGTTTGTTGTAAAAAACTTTTTAGCGATGAGGTACAACTATTTTTTAACGCCAAATAGGTAGTTTTTTCTTCTCCAGAAACAGAAACCGCATGTTGTAAAATACCACTTTCTACAAAACAGAAATAAGAGCAAACCTCTCCTGTTTCAACAAAGTATTGGTTTTTTGACAAAGAAAGCTCTTTAAAATAATCGAGAATCTCAGGAATAAGATTATCCAAGCTATCGTCATTTATAATTTTTTGAAGTTGTTGTGCTACTATATTTTTGGAAGCTTCCATTTTTGCGGAATAAATTTTAGCTTAAAAGTATAAAAAAAAGGATGCTTTTTACAGCATCCTTTATAATAATTTATGTCAGTGAGTTATTCCAACTCAACTGTTCCCATAGCGGTATTTTCACCCAATGCTACGGTAACTCCCTCAACTGTTTTAGCATTCAATCCAGAAGCTTTATCAGGAGTAAAAGTTAGGGTATAAGTACCCGTAGGCACTCCGTGTAACATAAACTTACCTTTCTCGTTGGTTAAGGTAGTGATTGCTTCTTTGGTTTCAGAAACAGCACTTACTTCTACTTGATATTCAAATGGATTTACCATTCCTGAAATAGCACCAGAAGTAGCTTCAGTAGCAACCCTAATAGTAGGTTTTAAACTGTAGGTACCGTTACCTTTAACTACGATTGATTTATCAACAATAAAATCTAAAATAAACGTGTAGGCTACACCACCTACTAAATCTTGATGTACGTTTAATTTTAATCCTGATTGTTGTGCGCTAGGGGTTGCTAATGGAAAGGTTTTTCCATCTACTACAATCGAATTGTTTTTACCTAAAACTAAGCGAATTTGACTAAGTTTACCAGCAGGAATTTCAGTATCTACTAACAAAGCATCAATACCACCAGTTAATTCAAGTAAGTTATATACTTGCGGAACGACATTTCCGAGGCTTTGCCGACCATTTTCTTCGTTTCCAACGTTCATCATTATGTCTTGTACGTCGATGTTTACTTCATCGTAATCTCCAGCAGCATCTACTAAGCGAACTCTTACTTGAGAGGTTTGAGAATCGTCTTTAGAACAGCTAACAAATGCCGTGAAAAAAGTTGCTAATACAACAAGTAGTAAAACATTTTTTTTCATGATTATTGGTTTTTGTAATAGACAGTAAATATAACAAGGTTTATAAAAAGATATAGTATTATTTAATGAACATAAGCTCAACATCAAATTAAATAAACTAAAAACTCATAGTGTGTCATGTCGATAGCATGAAGTATGAGTGATGAGACATCTAAATAATAAGATTTAGTGTTGCTGAACCTTACGGTTTCCCCCTTTGTTGGGAAGAATACTTTTAAATGGTTTTGAAAACTAAAAATCAATACTATCGTATTCTTAAATCATATTAATGAGATTGAGATAAGTTTATTATTGTGGTGTCTTATAATTATTCTTTCTATTAAGGTTATTTCGTTTTCTACGGCTGTGTTTTTTTGTTTTTTCTGAAGTAGTTGTAGGTTTCTTTTTTTCGATTTAAATGGTTTCTTAGAGGTGTTTTTTTCAGAATTTGTTGGTTTTGAACGTTCTGTAATTACCTCATTTTTTAGGGTAGATACATCAAAATCTTCGAATTCAGAAATAGTAATTTTCTGTCCTACTAATTTTTCGATACTTCTTAAATACGTTTCCTCTTCTTGGGCTACTAGAGAAATTGCTTCTCCGCTAGCACCTGCTCTTCCTGTTCTACCAATTCGGTGTATATAATCTTCAGGAACATTTGGTAATTCAAAATTAATAACATGTGGTAGCAAAGGAATATCCAACCCACGAGCAGCAATATCAGTTGCTACTAATACTCGAATAGAATTGTTTTTAAAACCTTGTAAAGCATTGGTTCTTGCTCCTTGACTTTTGTTACCGTGAATGGCAGCGGTAGAAATTCCTCGTTTAACCAGTTTTTCAGCCAACCTATTGGCACCGTGTTTAGTTCGGGTAAAAATCAATACCTGATTCCAGTTTCCTTTTGAAATTAATTGACCAACCAGTTCTGTTTTTTTGCTCTTCGGAACTTTGTATAACTTTTGGTTTACTTTTTCGGCAGTAGTGTTTTCAGGAGTCGCTTCAACCCATACAGGGTTGTGTAAAATACCTTGTGCTAATTTTTTTATTTCTTTAGAAAAAGTTGCCGAAAACAATAAGTTTTGACGTTTTTGAGGTAAAAAAGAGATGATTTTTTTAATATCTCGTAAAAAACCCATATCGAGCATTCTGTCGGCTTCATCTAAAACTAAAATATCTACACGCTTTAAAGAAAGTTTATTTTGTTCGTGTAAATCAATTAACCTACCAGGGGTAGCTACCAAAACATCAATTCCGTTTTTAAGGGTTGCTATTTGAGAACTTGGTTTTACACCACCAAAAATAGCAGTAGATTTAATATTCAAATGCGTACTGTATTCGCGTACATTATCATAAACCTGGGCAGCTAACTCTCTTGTTGGAGTTAGTATCAATGCTTTAATTGGACGATATTTCGGATTTTTTTTCGGATATGTTTTGTAAAATAGGCAAAGTAAACCCTGCAGTTTTTCCGGTTCCTGTTTGTGCAGAAGCTAATACGTCTTTGCCTTCTAAAATAACGGGAATTGCTTTTTCTTGAATAGGAGAGGGTGTTGTATACCCTTTTTCAGTTACCGCTTTTACTAAAGCTTTCGATAACCCTAACGATGTAAATGTCATATATCTTTCTTCGGTAATCTCTAAAAAAGAGATCTCTATAAGCTGGTAAAGATACGGCTATTTTATTGGAGATGTTTATTACTAAAAAAGACACCTGTATACAGATGTCTTTTAAGCGTTTTAATTTTTTTAGTTGCTTACTTTACGGCACTTTTAATAAGCCCAACGATAATCAATAAAAGAGCTCCACCAACAAGGCTCGCTAAAATGCTACCTACAATACCAGAAATGCCAACATTTAACATTCCTAATACTTCGGCTCCAAGACCACCTCCTATAATTCCTACTACTGAATTCCAAAGTAAACCTAAAGAATACTTTTTTAACAAAGCACCTGCTAAATTTCCTCCAACAGCACCAATTAATAAGCTAATTAATAAATCCATAATGTATATATATTTAATAGTTAATAAGAACCTAAAGGAAGTAAAAAATAATGGGTAAAACAAATAAAATCAAATTGTTATACTTGCCCTAAATGAAAAAGAGCATCTCCCATGTTAATAATAGGGAAATTATTTTTAGCAATGATATAGCCTTCGCTAGGAGATTTTATAGAAAAATGAGTTGCTCCATAGGTGTCCATGATATGCCCTAAAACCTGTCCTTTTCTTACCTTTTCACCATTTTTTACCTTGGCGGTAAACAATCCTGCAACCTTGGCTCTTATCCATTTTCTCTTCGTAATGTGTATTGAAGAAGAATTTTCAGGCACTTTTACCTTGTCGTTAATCATTTTAAAATGTTTTAAAATGCGAAGTGTTCCGTTAATACCTTGCTGAATAGCATTTTCTTCTAAACGTAAAGATTCCCCTCCTTCATACACAATTACAGGAATGTTGTTTTTATAACATTGATTTCTGAATGATTTTGGAATAAGATTAGAACCAAATATAAAAGGAGCATTAAAAACATGAGCCAGTTGTACGCTTGGTTCGTCTTTTGGTGTATATCGTATTTGCGGAAAATTGTTTCGCTGCTCTCCACCAGTATGGAAATCAATAGCAAAATCTACATTATTCGTAATTTCTTTCATTAAGTAATACGCCATTCTACTAGCCAATGAACCTGTTTTAGAACCAGGAAAACTACGATTAACGTCTTTTCCATGCATATCGCGAGACATGTTTAAAAACCCAAAAATATTCAATAACGGTACGACAATAACACAGCCTCTACGAATTTTATACGATTTGTCAATTAACATTCTACGAACTAATTCAACACCATTTACCTCATCACCGTGTAAACCTCCCTGTAATAAAATGGTAGGGCCTAGTTTTTTACCATTAAAAACATAAACGGGAATTTCAATTAAGGTTCCGGTAGGCAATCTATCCAAGGGTATTTTGATCAGTTTAGATTCCCCCAAACCAATTTTTTGCCCACGAATTTCAATACGTTCATTTTTAAAGTTTTGTTCGAACATTATTTTCTAAAAATTTAACAATAGCTTTCGCAACATTATCTTTTGTATACATTTCAATTCCTTGTAAGCCCGGGGTAGAGTTGACTTCAATTAACAAAGCTCCTCGTTTTGAACGAATCATATCTACACCAGCAACATCAAGCTTTAAATGCTTAGTCGCTTGAATAGCAATTGCTTCTTCCTCTGGGGTTAACTTTATTTTACAACCACTACCTCCTTTGTGAATGTTAGAGCGAAAATCACCTTCTACCCCTTTGCGTTTCATACACGAAACAATATTATCTCCTACTACAAAAGCACGAATATCTTCACCATTACTTTCTTTAATAAACTCTTGTAATAGAATGCTATTACGGGTGCTATGCATGGTGTCGATAATAGAGATAGCAGATTTTTTACTTTCGGCTAAAATCACCCCAGAACCATGGGTTCCTTCTTGTAGCTTAATAATAACAGGTGCCCCGCCCACCAAATCTATTTGCTCACTAATAGTTTCGGTATTCACAGAAAAGACGGTATGCGGAATCGGAAGTCCGTGCTGGCTCATTATTTGTAAGGTGCGAACCTTGTTTTGAGCATTTACAATACCTGAATAGCTAGCAGTACTATACTTTCCATTCATTTCAAACTGTTGTACTACCGCAGTTCCGTGTTTCATGGTAGAAACACCTATTCGAGGAACAATAACATCGGGAATGTCAATAATATCTTTACCTTGATATATAATGGCAGGCTTGCCATTACTTAGTTTTACAGAACACTCTAAGGGGTTTATAATCGCTACCTCATGTCCACGACGACGTGCTTCCTTGTATATTCTTTGCGTTGAAAAAATATGTTCACTAACAGAAAGAATAAAAATAGTCATCTACTAAGAATTGAGGTAAAACAAAACTACTAATTTTTTATACATTAAGTGAGCTTTTATGTTTCTACATCGTTCATATTGAAACTTTTCAGAGATGTTTTTCTGAATGCCTGTTTAATTTTTTTAGAAGCAATTGGTCTTGAAAACTGCATGATGTATTAGAAAATCTATTCCGTTTACAGCCCTTATAACGAAGTTCTAATACATAATTCTTATTAAAACACGAATCTGAATATTTTGTTAATTTTTTTGAAATAGCATTAACTTACAGTATTTTCACTTCGCCTAAAATAAAACTAACCATGAAAATTCTTACCAAAGCTTTGATCGCTTTATTTCCAATTACGGTAATTGCACAGCAACCTACATCCGCAGAAAAAATTCGCAAAGCATTGCAACAAAAAGAGCAGTTAACAGTAACTTCTACCGTAAAAAATATTGCGTTTGAAAGCATAGGGCCTACCATCATGAGTGGTCGTGTGGTGGATGTTGATGTAAACCCAGAAAACACTACCGAATTTTATGTAGGATATGCTTCGGGTGGGCTATGGTATACCAACAATAACGGAACAACATTTACGCCCGTTTTAGACAGTTCACCTACACAAAATGTAGGAGATATTGCGGTAGACTGGAAAAAAGGAACGCTATGGGTAGGCACAGGAGAAAACAATTCTTCTCGTTCATCGTACGCAGGAATCGGTATTTTAAAATCTACAGACAAAGGAAAGACCTGGAAAAATATGGGTTTAACTGATTCACATCATATTGGTCGTATCTTAATCAATCCCAACAATTCTGATGAGGTAATCGTAGGTGTTATCGGACACCTGTACTCGGCAAACAATGAAAGAGGAATTTTTAAAACTACCGATGGAGGAAAAACATGGACAAACACCTTATTTATTAACGAAAACACAGGAATTATAGATGTACAATACGCACCCAATAATTTTAACATATTGTATGCAGCCGCTTGGGAGCGTGAACGTAAAGCTTGGAATTTTGATGGAGACGGAAAAAATTCAGCAATTTATAAATCTAACGATGCAGGAACTACGTGGACAAAAATATCGGAAAACAATGGATTTCCAAATGGAGATGGGGTAGGAAGAATAGGCTTAGCAGTGTATGATGAAAATACTGTATATGCTTTTCACGATAGTCAATTCCGAAGAAAAAAAGACGACAAAAAAGAAGACGATTCTAATGCGTTAACGAAGGAAGATTTTAAAACCATGTCGGTAACGGAGTTTTTAAACCTACAAGACAAAAAACTGAATAGCTATTTAAAAATGAATGGTTTTCAAGAAAAATATCGTGCCGAAAATGTGAAACAAATGGTCCGTTCAGGTACGGTAAAACCTATCGATTTGGCAAAGTATTTAGAAGATGCCAACGCCTTATTATTTGATACTCCCGTAGTAGGCGCAGAAGTTTTTAAAACCACTAATGGTGGTAAAACATGGAAAAAAACACACCAAGGCTATTTAGACGATTTATATTATTCTTACGGATATTATTTCGGAGAGGTTCGTGTAGACCCACAAGACGAGAACGGGATTTACGTATTGGGAGTTCCTATCTTAAAATCGAAAGATGGCGGAAAAACATTTACCTCTATCAGTAAAGAAAATGTACATGCCGATCATCAGGCATTGTGGGTAAACGCTACAAAACAAGGACATTTGATTGATGGAAATGATGGGGGATTAAATATTTCGTACGATGACGGCGAGAGTTGGATAAAGCTCAATCAACCAGCAGTAGGGCAATTTTACTCGGTATATGCCGACAATCAAAAAAACTACAAAGTGTATGGCGGATTACAAGATAACGGAGTTTGGGTAGCGAATCACAATGCGAAAATAGATAAGCGTTGGCATCAAACAGGAAAAAACCCTTACGAAAGTATTATGGGCGGTGATGGCATGCAAGTAGCTGTAGATGATAGAAATCCGAATATCGTATATACAGGATATCAATTCGGAAATTATTACAGAATCGATAGGGAAAAAGGAAAAAGTACATACATTCAACCAAAACATGAGCTAGGAGAGACCCCGTACCGATTTAATTGGCAAACCCCAATTCATTTATCGAAACACAATCAAGATATTTTGTATTTAGGCGGAAACAAATTACACCGTTCTCTAAATCAAGGAAACGATTGGGAAGCTATTTCTAACGATTTAACCCAAGGCGGAAAAAAAGGAAATGTAGCCTACGGAACCTTAACCACCATTTCTGAAAGTCCGTTTCAATTTGGTTTGATTTATGTAGGTTCTGATGACGGATTGGTGCATAT
This sequence comes from Tenacibaculum tangerinum, assembly GCF_029853675.1. Lineage (NCBI taxonomy): Bacteria > Pseudomonadati > Bacteroidota > Flavobacteriia > Flavobacteriales > Flavobacteriaceae > Tenacibaculum > Tenacibaculum tangerinum. Next base: position 2,590,344 of record NZ_CP122539.1, read on the forward strand.
AACGAAAAACGGGGGTGGAAGCTGGGAGCACATCTCAAATACCTTACCTCAAAACTTGTGGGTAAGTCGCGTAATTGCTTCAAAACATAAAAAAGAACGCGTGTACGTGACGCTAAACGGATATCGTTTTGACGACTTTACGCCGTATGTGTATCGTTCTGATGATTACGGAAAGACATGGAAAAATATCAGTAGCACAATACCAATGTCTTCTGTAAATGTAATTAAAGAAGACCCCGAAAAAGAAAACATCCTGTATGTAGGAACGGATAACGGTTTGTATGTGTCTTTCAACCAAGGGGCAACATGGGAAGCTTTTAGTAACGGATTGCCCAATGTTGCCGTACACGATTTGGTAATTCAACCAAGCGCAAAACATTTAATAGTGGGCACACACGGACGCAGTTTATACAAAGCCAACATTGCAGCTTTACAAGAATTTAAAGACAAAGAAGCCTTGTTTAGCATCGAAAATATGAGAAAGAATGCTTCTTGGGGAAGTACTTGGAGTAAATGGTTAAAACCCAACACGCCAAAACTTACCATTCCGTTTTATGTAAATAGTAATAGAGAAGTAACACTAAAAATTTATGCTGAAGATGTTTTAGTCAACACGGTAAAAACAGCAGCATCTAAAGGATTTAATGAAGTAGTATACGACGTTACTTTTTCAGAAAAAGGCAGAAAAGAGTACCTAAAAGCGCACAAAGACGCGAGTATTAAAAAAGCAAAAAACGACCAATACTACTTACCTAAAGGAATCTATAAAGTAGTGATGGGAGAATTTAACCAAACATTTGAAATAGAGTAAACTCGTTAAAAGTATCGGAAAACTAAACCTAACTTAGCGGGCAAACTGTAACATTTTTGATTTTTTAGACTCTTATACATAAAACAAAGAGTCATTTATGAATAAGCCATTAAACTACACCTGTCCGAAATGTCATAACAATACCTACGAAGTAGCAGAAATGAGAGCTACAGGAGGTACCTTGTCTAAAATTTTTGATGTTCAAAACAAAAAATTTACCAGTGTAACCTGCAAAAGATGTAGTTATACCGAGTTTTACAAGGCAAAAACAGGGGCATTGAGTAATATTTTTGATTTCTTTACGAGTTAAAATGAGTCATTGATATCAAAAAAATAAACGAATGAGTCTGTACAAGGCAACAAAAAAGATGATAACTGCAATAATATCTCTAGAATAGTTTTTGGGGACTTTATTTTCTTTCTTTAATTCTGTTTTATTTTCTGGATTAGCTATAAATTTATCGCAATCATGTTCAAAATTAGGTTTTTGATTAGTTAAAGAACACAAAACGATGTTGGTAGCAATATCTAGTTTTCTGTTTTTGCATTGTTCGCAATAAATCATTTGTTCAGGATTGTTCATAGTATTTTTTTGATAAAGGTAAAAAAATAAGTGGAACATAAATTACAGACAAAAACTAATTTTAAAAAACCTCACAAAAACTTATGTAGTAACCCATATACATCTCATTTAGCTTTTTAGTGAATGCTTAACTGCTATGTTAAAGAAGTTGATACCGCTTATTTTAATCGCAGCCAATAGACAAGGGTTTAACTACTCTAAGTTTACCTTGAAATTCTTCAATAATTTTTTTGAATACCCAGTACCCTAGTATCGGAGCAGTTTCATTTAGCAAATGAAGTAAAATCAATTGTTTAACAGCAAAGACTTTGGTTTGAATTTTTCATATCTTTGGTAAGTATAGCATTTCATCACTAGTATTTTATGGTAGCAAGCGTGCGAAGTGTAATATACATAAAAGGGGAGGTCAGTTTTTTTGTTAAAGCCTGTTTATGCACGATGTTAGCAAAATGAAGAAGAAATCTTTAAGGGATAGGTTTCAAAAAATGCGGTGCATTTATTTCCGTAAGAATTCCCTCACTAAAGGTCACAAAATCATTACCACATATTCGAAATAAGGTAAAACCTTACAGAAAGAAAGTGAGGTTACCCTATACGATAGGTACGTGTACCTTAGTTTAGAAAAGCATATCATCTGAGAATAAATAAAAAGTAACAGATAATTCAAGTCCTGAACGAGTCTAATGACATGGAAAACAAACCAAAAAAAGAGAAAAGAAAATACCGTTGGTTAAGACGTATTTTAAGAGTAATCTTGGGATTACTTCTCATCATTTTTCTAAGTCTTTTATTTCTGAAAAGTCAATGGGGGCAAAGTTTCATTGTTGATAAGATTAGTGACTATATTGCTAAAAAAACAGATGCCAAAATTGATATTGACCGATTGTTTATCACTTTTGATGGCAATTTACAGTTGGAAAACTTCTTCTTGAAAGACCAAAAAGGCGATACACTTGTGTTTTCAAAATCCTTGGAAGCCGATTTAGAATTATGGAAAATAATAAAAAACGGCGAAATAGGTGTTGAGATGTTGCATTGGAAAGGTTTACAGGCGAACATTACTAGAAAAGACAAGGTGAAAGGGTACAATTTTCAATTTTTAATTGATGCTTTTACAACAAAAGATACTATCGTAGTTGCGCAAGACACGATTTCTAAAAGCCCTCCTAAGGTAAACATTGGTAAATTACGATTTTCAGATATAAACATTGTATTTAAAGATGACGTTATAGGTATTGATAGTGAGATTTATGTAGGGGAATTTGCAACCCGTTTTAAAACGACAGATATCGAAAAGATGGTATTCAAAGCCTCGGACATGGTGTTGAGCGATTCACGAGTGAAACTTATTAAAAACAAAAAAGGACAAAATGATGAAAAAGAAGAGAGTCCAAAAACTACCATTTTACCCAAGTTTTCAGCTGAAAGTATTGTATTAACTAACACGGAGTTGTATTACCAATCACAGCCTGATAAAATTAGTACAGCTCTTAATTTTTCAGATTTTCAAATAATACAACCGAATTTAAACTTACAGGATAAGGAGATTACTATAAACGATATACTACTCAAAGATTCACAATTCAATGTAGAAACCTCGGCCACAACTAAAGATAGTAGTACTACATCCAAAGCGGAAAATCCACAACCCTTTACATGGCCAGAAATCACCTTAAACATTGCAAAGATTGATTTTAGTAATAACCAATTTAGCTATCGTGTAGCCAATACGATTTCTAAAGCACCCTCTTTTGATGTTAATAACATTAAGTTAAGTGATTTGTCGCTGAACCTCACAGATTTGCTGTTCAAAGAAAAAAAAGCGTCACTAGCACTCAATAAATTTAGATTCAATGAAGCCTCGGGCCTTAACTTAAAACAGTTCGGTGTAAGCTTAGATATGGATGACAACCACTTACACCTAAACAACCTCAAATTGCAAATGAATAATAATGTAATAGAAGGAAAAGCAGGTGTAAAATATCCCTCTGTTTCAGCATTTTTGCAAGTACCAGAAAAAGCTATGTACAAGCTGTCCGTTCCTGTTATCCGACTAGACATAGAAGAGGTATTGGCATTGCAGCCCAAATTAAAAAACAACGACTATTTAAAAACGCTGAGCGAGAAGCCATTATCAGGACAATTGGAAGTTTCTGGAGACCTTCTTAGGATGCATGTAGAAAACACACAATTAAATTGGGGAGAGAACACACGTATCACAGCTTCTGCGACCATAGAAAATATGATAAGACCGAAGGAGTTAGAATTTACGATTCCTTCCTTACAAATTTCTTCAACACGTTCAGATTTTTTACAGTTTGCCGATGAAAAGAAGTTGAATATTCGTTTTCCAGATAGCATCTCTCTTAAAGCAAATGCAAAAGGAACACTGAACAATGTAGTAACAGAAGCAACACTAACCACTACACAAGGTATAGTCAATGCCACTGCTAAACTATCAAATCAAAATACCTTTCGTTACGATGCTTCACTTACGACTCATAATGTAGAGTTGGGTACGCTTTTCAACAATCCACAAATAGGTGCTTTAGACCTCAGTTTAAAATCCAGTGGTAGTGGAAAGAACATAAATAACCTCAATGTATTTTTAGACACAAATATTTCGAAACTAACCCTGAATAACTACAGCATAAAAGACCTTGCCATCAATGGAAAAATTAAAAGAGGTAAAGGGAAGATAACATCCACATACAAAGATAAAAACCTCAACTTTACGCTAGATTCTTTTGTGGTACTAGACAGTATAGCGCCAAAAATTAAAGCCGAGCTAAACCTTATTGGAGCCAATTTACAAAGGCTAGGATTAATGCAAAGAGACGTTAAAACAGCGATGAAGATTCATGCCAATTTTAAAGGCAACGTAAACGCTTTTGATGCCACTACAAAAATTACCGATGGTACCATCGTGTACGATAACAACACCTATATTTTAGACGATTTTAATGCAAGAGCTCATACGACAAAAGACACAACTTCGGTGTTAGTTCGGAATAAAATGTTGAATTTAGATTTAAAATCGAACAGCAATCCGCAAGCATTTACCAAAGCACTGAAAAGGCATATCTTAAGTTACTTTTACAGAGACGTTGAAGTATTAGATTCGGTTAAAAACCCTGTAAAGTTACAATTAGAAGGTAAACTATCGCAATCACCAGTATTGAAAGATGTTTTTTTCGTAAACGCAAAAGACTTAGATACCATTTCTGTTTTTATAAATTTTGATGAAAAGGCGAGACGTTTTAAAACCAATATCACCGCACCACACATACAATATGGTAACAATTCTTTAGACAGCTTGGTGTTTGCGATGGATACCAACCCAAAAGATTTTAAGTTTAACTTAGGAATCAAAGGTGTTACTTCTGGCGTATTTGAGATTCCTACAACAAAGATCACAGGCGAACAAAACAATCACGAACTAGCCCTAAAATTTTTAGCCTATACGGAAGAAGCAAAACTTACCGAAATTAACGCTCAAATTACAGGTAATAGAAAACGTTTGGCGTTGAATATAAATCCAGATAACTTAACCATCAACAAAAATAAATGGACCATACCTAAAAATAACGAAATAGTACTATCTAACGAGCAGTTATCATTTCATAATTTTAAAATTTCAAAAGGAAAGCAATCTATTGAATTAACCAACCAACTACCTAATATTACGAAACCGCATTCCGCCATAACCTTTGAAAAATTTCAGCTCAGTGAGTTACTTGACTATTTCAATCCGAAAATTCAACTCGCAACGGGAGCGTTAAATGGTAGTTTTGTACTCGAAAACACTTCATCAGGAACAGGTATTGTAGCAGATGTAGGCATCACTAATTTTAAACTACTCAACACAAATCTAGGTGAATTTAATCTTAGCGGAAACCCACGGTCAGAAAATCATTACACCTTTAACGCGGGGCTTAAAAAAGGAGATGTTGATCTTGATTTGACAGGTGATTATTTCATCAAAAAGAAAGCATCAGAACTAGATATAGACGTTAACATCAATACTTTTAAGATGAAAGCTCTCAATAGCTTGTCTTTGGGTAAAATTAAAGAGGGTAATGGTCAGTTTTCAGGAAAGTTCAAAATTTCGGGTACTACATCTGCACCGAAGTACGAAGGCACTTTGGCGTTTAGCGATGCCGGATTTACACTTACTGCGTTCAATACCCCATTTACAATGGAAGACGAAACCCTAAGTATAGACAATAGTGGTATTGCGATGACGAACTTTACGCTAAAAGATGCCAATAGCAATACGCTCGTACTCTCTGGAAAAATTGGAACCGAGAGCTTTATGAATCCAACCTTCGACTTAACATTGAAAGCAACTGATTTTCAAGTGCTCAATGCCAGTAAAAAAGATAACAATACATTGTATGGTACTGCATTTTTTGATGCAAACGCAACACTAAGCGGTGATTTACAAATTCCGAAATTACGTGCCGATATCACCGTAGATGAGCGAACAAACCTTACCTACGTACTACCTTCAACAGTAGCCAATATCGAAGAGCGTGATGGGGTAGTGGTATTTGTAAACCGAGAAAACCCAGACGCTATACTTACACAAACCACAGAAGAAACAGCAACAGTAAAAGGATTTGATATTGCGACAGCATTAAAACTCAATAGAGGTGCAGCAGCAACAGTAATTATTAACAAAGATACAGGCGATAATTTTAAAGTCGCAGGAGAGGGAGATTTAAACCTAAAAATGTCGCCTAATGGAGCTATCAACCTTTCAGGAGTTTATGAAGCATCACAAGGGCATTATGAGCTTAATTTGTACAATATTGTAAAGCGAAAATTTTTAATGTCGCCGGGAAGTCGAGTGACTTGGCTTGGCGATCCTTTTGGTGCAAAACTGGATGTAAGTGCTATCTATAATGTAGAAGCTTCGGCTTCAGGACTCATGGCTTCTCGTGTTTCTAGTGCAGGATCTTCGGTGCAAAACACCTATAAAACAGTACTGCCATTTAATGTATTCCTGAATATAGACGGTGAGCTATTGCGCCCAAAAATTTCATTTGGTTTAGATATGCCAGAAGAAGAGCACGGTGCGCTCGGTGGTCAAATATACGCACGCGTTCAGGAGCTGAATCAACAAAAAGCAGAACTCAATCAACAGGTATTTTCTTTATTATTATTCAACAGGTTTTATTCAAACTCAGTAAGCGATGGTAGTGCTGGCGGATTTGAAACCTTGGCGCGCAACAATGTGAACGATGCGATATCGCAGCAACTCAACCGCTTTTCTGAAAAACTACTAGGCAAATCGGGCATTGAACTCGACTTTGGTATTGACAGTTATACCGATTATCAAGGAAATACCGCCACCGAGCGGACTCAGTTAGACATTGCCGTTGAGAAAAAATTATTAGACGATAGGCTCATTGTTAGGGTTGGTAGTGAGGTAGATATACAAGGTAGCGACCCCTCTGGTGAAGCAACGCCGCTTATTGGTAACGTAAGTTTGGAGTACATGCTTTCTGAAGATGGAACTTACCGCCTAAAAGGCTTTAGAAAAAATGAGTTTGAAAATGTAATTGATGGGCAAACCATCGTTAGTGGCATAGGCTTGCTATTTACCAAAGAATTTAATCAATTTAAAGAACTTTGGAATAGCCTTTTCAAATCTAAAAAAGAAAAGAACGCAAACACGAAACAATAAAACGCAACTCAATTTGAAGAAACACCTCACATATTATCTACAAACTGTTTTCTTAGCGATACTCTTAGGGTCGTGTAGTGTACAAAAGTATATACCCGAAAATGAACGTTTGTATACAGGGGCAGCTATTACTATTGAAGCAGACTCAACCGTACAAAAAGTAGATGAGTTAAAAACAGAACTAGAAAAGGTATTGCGACCAGAGCCCAATTCAACGTTTTTAGGTATGCGGCTAGGCTTGTTTTATTATTACAAAAATCAACAAGAGAAAACTGGATTTATCAATCGTTGGTTGTATAAAAAATTCGGAGAAGAACCAGTATATCAATCAGATGTTAAAACGTATGAGGTTGAAGATCTTTTGCAAAACCGATTGTATAACAGAGGTTTTTTCTTCAGTAGTATTACCAATTCTTTTCAAGAGCAAGAAAAAGAAGCTGAGGTGAGTTATAAGATTAAAGTACCAGCCCCCTATACCATAGGAACATTTCAGTTAGATACTTTACCCTTACCTATATATAACGATGTGAAGCAAGCTCTGGTTAATTCACCTATAAAAAACGGGATGCGTTTCGATTTGTCTTCGTTAAAACAAGAAAGAAAGCGTGTTCATAGTCAATTAATGAAGAAAGGCTATTATAATTTCAATCCTGATTTTCTCGTTTTTGAAGCAGACACCAATCGGTATGACAACAGAAAATTTGATTTGTTTTTAAAGCTGAAGGCAAAAACGCCCCAAAAAGCAATCATTCCTTATCGCTTAGAAAACATCAATATATACACCAACAAGAACGTTCAAGACTCGACTAAAATGCAAGTGGAGCGCTTTCATGAGAAGAATTATTTTCAAAACAGCTTGTTTTTTAAACCAAAGCACCTTGATAAATTCATCACCTTAAAAAACGGAATGTTGTACGACCCAGAGATTTCTAAAAACACAGCACGCCGACTATCCTCTATAGGTGCTTACAAATACGTTAATATTCAGTACAACGAATTAGATAGTTTATTAACCGACAGTATTGCTAGCCTTGAAGCCAACATCTATTTATCACCATTAACCAAAAGAGCACTGCAAGCAGAATTGCAAGTGGTAACGAAATCTAATAATTTTACAGGTCCCAATTTGGCATTAACGTACAGCAATCGCAATTTGTTTAAAGGAGGTGAAACACTAAATATAAGCACCAATATTGGGTATGAAACTCAGTTTGCTAGTGGTAGCGATGCGGGATTAAACAGTATCGAATTAGGTTTAAAGGGAGAACTTATTTTTCCTCGGCTCATAGAGCCCTTTGGTATTAACGATGCAGCTTTTAAGTATGCAATACCTAAAACCAAAACAAGTTTGGGATTAGATTATCTAAGTCGAAGTAAACTGTATAAGCTGCTTTCTGCTAACGCACTCTTTGGGTATACTTGGGATGCCAATCGGTATACTACCTACGAATTCAACCCAATATCTTTGAATTATACCAGCTTATTGAATTCGAGCGAAGAGTTTGAAACTATTTTAGAGAATAACCCTTTTTTAAAGCGAAGTTTTGAGCAGCAATTTATTTTCGGATTGACATTTTCCTATATCTACAACGAAATGATAGATGCAAATAAGCAAACGCCGTTTTATTTGCAGACTACTCTAGACGTTGCTGGAAATGCGATTAGCTTGTTAAGTAAGCAAAAAAATGAGGGAGAACCGAAGCAAGTTTTTGGGTTGGAATATGCTCAGTATGCTAAATTAGATGTAGATGCTAGACTTCATTTCAATTTTGGAAAGAATAACCGTCAAACCCTTGCTACTCGATTGTTTGCAGGATACGGATTGGCTTACGGAAATTCTGACGTGGTTCCTTTTGTGAAACAATACTTTTCGGGAGGTCCGTACAGTGTGCGAGCTTTTAGAATTCGATCTTTAGGACCGGGAACCTACAATGAAAATGAAGATGAGCTAAGCGATGGTACTTTTTTCGACCAAACAGGAAACATTCGTTTGGAGGCTAATGCCGAATACCGATTTCCTATAGTTTCTTTTTTTAAAGGAGCCTTTTTTGTAGATGCTGGGAATGTATGGAATTCAAAGCCCAATCCGTTGTTTAACGGAAAAGACACCTTTTCGTCGAATTTTATAAATGAGCTAGGTATTGGGGCAGGTGCAGGATTGCGCATAGACGTGCAAGGTTTTGTGGTTCGTTTTGATTTGGCGGTGCCTTTACACGATCCGTCTTTACCCAAACAAGAACGATGGGATTTTCAAGCAGATAAGTCAGTTCTTAACTTTGCTATTGGGTATTCGTTTTAATTGTGGGTCGATAACCAAGCTTTCAATTCACTCAGGCTTGCCTCGAAATTCTTTAATAATTTCTTGCATTGGGGTAGTTTATTTAAAACTAAAAATATCAGAAGAGTCATAAAAAGATATCGTGTAATAGCTATTTTTATCTAAGCAAACATTGTTATTTTTGTAGTATGGGAATTATACGTGTAAACGACATCCGACTATTTACCAATCACGGATGTTTAGAAGAAGAAGCGAAAATAGGTTCTGAATACCGAGTAGATGTAGAGGTAAAAGCCGATTTACAAAAGTCGGCAGAAACAGACGAATTGGTTGATACGGTAGACTATGTGCATCTGAATAAAATTGTAAAAGAAGAAATGGCAATACGCTCTAAACTCTTAGAGCATGTAGCACAGCGGATTATAGATAGAATCTTTAAAGAAATACAACTCGTTGACGAGGTGGAAGTTAGCGTGGCAAAAATCAATCCACCTATAGGCGGTAATGTTGCTGAGGTAGTTATTGTGTTATCCGATGTGCGTAAAAAGTAAAAAAAGCTTGCAAAAAAAGATAAAAACTGTAAATTTGCAGTCCTTATTAGTATAGGGTGCCGTGGCCGAGTGGCTAGGCAGTGGTCTGCAACACCATCTACAGCGGTTCGAATCCGCTCGGCACCTCAAAGAAAGCTCATCAATTGTTGATGAGCTTTTTTGTTAAAAATAGAATTACTTTAAAATAAAATATTATTTTAAAGTAATTTAGTACATCAATAAATTGTAAGTATAATGAAATTCCAAAAGTTTTTAAGAACTGCTTTTCTCGTATTAGTAATATTATTAGCTTTTTCATGTGAAAAAAAGAAATATTCTAGAATTCAGCTTTCCTACACTATATCAAACAAACAAAAACCGTTAGAAAAAGATAATTTGAAAAACTGGCATTTTAAGGATGTCATTATCGATACAATTTCTGGTATAAGTTTGAATAGAGCATATGACAGCCTGTTGATACATAAAAGAGGAAAAGAAGTCGTCGTCGCTATAATTGATATGGCTGTAGATGTAACTCACAAAGAACTAGAAAATCATATTTGGGTTAACATTGATGAGATTCCAAATAATACTAAAGATGATGATGATAATGGTTATATTGACGACGTCAATGGTTGGAATTTCCTTAATAATAAAACAGGAGAAAATAATGAATTTGTAAACTATGAATACACACGGATTTTAAAAAAGTATAATTCAAAATTTCAAAATAAAACAATCAATGAGGTTAGGTCTGAAGATTCATTACTTTTTGTAAAATACAAAAGAGCACTCGAAGCTCATACTAATAGATTAAAATATGCCAAAGAGGATTCAACATACATTACTAATGTTTCAAAATGGAAAAGTGAGGCAGAGCATACTGTTGAAAAGTTTATTACTATTGAAAAGCAAACTTTAGAAAGGTTGGATAGCTTGAAAAATATCTATCCTAAAAATGATAAATTACAAACTGCAATACATCGAAAATCTAATTTTATTAAATACGGATTTACAGATGATTATATTGAAGATTATAAGTTAAAAGCAGAAAGCAGAATAAGCAAGCTACTAAATACCAATTTCGATGACAGAAAAGTCCAAGGAGATGATTCAGAAGATATAAACGATCTTGAATATGGAACACCTAATTTTAATGTTAACACCTCATTACTAGACCATGGAACTAAAATTGCAGGTATAATTACCAACATAGGTCTAAACAAAGAGATTAAAATAATTCCTTTAGCTATATCCGCTTATGGTGATGAGCATGATAAAGATATCTCCTTAGCTATTAGGTACGCTGTAAATAATGGAGCAAAAGTCATTAATATGAGTTTTTATAAAACGTTTATCTTGAACAAAAAATGGGTTGATGATGCTATAAGATATGCAGAAAAGAATAATGTCTTAATTATTAACTGTGCAGGGAATGATGACTTTAACTTAAATGAAAATCAAAATTATCCAACAGACCAAGATCATAACAGCAGTGTTGAAATTTCAGATAATTTCTTGAAAATAGGAGCATCAGGAGTTTATTTAGATGAGAAGTTGAAATATTCATCTAGTAATTATGGAAAGAAAGAAGTCGATCTTTTTGCTCCTGGATATAAAGTTTATACGACTTATCCAAATAATGAAAATGGTTATATGGGCGGAACATCATCAGGTGCAGCAATCACTTCAGGTGTGGCAGCATTAATCTATTCGTATTACCCTAACTTAACAGCTTCTCAAATAAAGCATATTTTAATGGACTCTGGTTTAGAATATACTTTTGAAGTAAGCACACCAACCAAAGAAGATAAAAACAAAACCACACCCTTTAATCAACTATCAAAATCAGGAAAAGTTTTAAACGCATATAATGCACTAATCATGGCAGATAGTATTTCTAGAAACTAAAACAGTTTTTACATTCCTTAACAAAATTAGTCGTTAAAAATCTCTATCCATGTAGCTATACGAAAAACGATTTGGCAGTGTAGAAAATTAGGACATGGAAAAATTGCTATCTCCGAAATGTCAAGGGAAAACTGTTAGAAATGGTTTTTAAAATAAGAAAGAACATTAGAAGTGTAAAGACCGAGGTAAACGATTTTTGTTAAATTATACTTATCAAGATTATAATTCACTTATCAGTATTGATTTAAAACAAAAAGAAAAAAATTAGGTATTTAAAAGTTTACAATTTCTAAACTTAATAATAGGAATATTTCACATATTTTTGGCGGGAGTATAGGTACAGATGGTGATACTATTTTACCAGTTTCATCAAAAATTTGTTTAGATAGACCCAAAGGAGTATGACTTTAATTACAAAGGAAGATATATCTTCCTTTGTGTTCTTTTTAAAACGTTAAATAGATAATGAAAAAACTTATATTTTTGATTTCAATTATATTTTTTGTTATGTCTTGTAGTTTGTCAACCAAAAAAAATGCACTAATAAAAATTTCTAGTATTTCAAATTTGAAAGAGAAAGGAAAAATTGATAAAGAAACTATAGATAAATGGGAATACAAAGACATAGAAACTGATACCCTGCCTGGAATTAGTTTAGAAAAAGCCTACACAACAATATTGAAAAACAAACAACCTAAAAAGGTTATTGTTGCAGTTTTAGACAGCCAGGTCGATATCAATAATAAGAGTTTTTTGGGGCATATTTGGACTAACACTAATGAAATTTTAGGGAATAATATTGATGATGATAGAAATAACTATATTGATGATGTTCATGGATGGAATTTTCTAGGGAATACCAAAGGGAGTAATATTACAAATGCTAATTACGAATATGTAAGAATTGTTAGAAAGTATAATAACCAATTTAGGAATAAAAAAGAATCAGAAATAGATCAAGAACTATTACCGACCTTTCTAAAATATGAAAAAGCTAGGATTACACTTGAATCTGAGTATACTAAAAAAACTAGAAGAGTAAAATTTGGAGAAATAATCTTACAAGATTTTTTAAATGCTAAAGAGGCTTTGAAGAAATACTTTCCTGAAGGAAAATATACTTATGAAAAATTGAAAGAGATAGATACTATCGGGAATGGCTTGTCTAAGCATGTTTTAGAAATAAAATCCTTGTTAGATTATAACGATTCCGAGGAAAATATGAGAAGAGTGTTGAATGATTATAAAAATGATATAAAATATCGTTTAAATATAAATTATAATGCACGTGGAATTTTACAAGATAGCTTGGATGAAATTGGTAATAGAAGCTATGGTAACGAAATTCTTTTTAACAAAGCGAATAATTATACCCATGGCACTAGAATGACTAGTATTATTCTTAATATGGTAAACAACCAAGCTGATGAAATAGATGTAATGCCAGTTGTAGTAGAACCACATGGAGATGCTCATGATAAGGACATAGCATTGGGAATTCGTTATGCTGTTGATAATGGAGCAAAAGTAATTAATATGAGTTTTGGGAAAGAGTTTTCGATGTATCCAGAAATGGTTCATAAAGCTATTAAATACGCAGAGGAAAAAAATGTGTTAATTATATCCTCTTCTGGTAATAATGGAAAAGAATTGAATGAAAATTTTTATAAATATCCAAATGATCAGAAATTAGATAGAGAAGAAGAAATTTCTGATAATTTCCTATTGGTAGGAGCATCAACTTACAATTTAAATAAAAATTTAAAAGCATACTTTTCAAATTACAGTAGATTATATGTAGACCTTTTTGCTCCCGGATATGAAGTATATTCTTTATTTCCTGATGGAGAAAGAAAAATAGATAGTGGTACTTCAATCTCAGCGGCATTAACATCAAAGGTTGCCGCATTAATTTATGCATACTACCCTAACTTAACAGCCTCTCAAGTAAAGCATATTTTAATGGATTCTGGTTTAGAATATACTTTTGAAGTAAGCACCCCAACCAAAGAAGATAAAAACAAAACCACACCCTTTAATCAACTATCAAAATCAGGAAAAGTTTTAAACGCATACAATGCACTAATCATGGCAGATAGTATTTCTATAAATTGAATACTTTTTACATTCCTTAACAAAATAATTCGTTAAAAATCTGCATCTTTGTAGCTATGCGAATTTATCCGATAGAAACAGGAAACTTTAAATTAGACGGAGGCGCTATGTTTGGTGTCGTTCCGAAAACGATTTGGCAAAAAACTAATCCTGCCGATGCAAATAATATGATCTCCATGGGTATGCGTTGTATGCTTATTGAAGATGGCGATCGTTTAACCCTAATAGACACGGGTATTGGAAATAAACAATCCGATAAGTTTTTTGGATATTACTATCTATACGGAGACTTTTCACTAGATACCTCTTTAGCAAAACACGGTTTCCATAGAGATGACATTACCGATGTGTTTTTAACGCACTTACACTTCGATCATTGCGGAGGTGCAATTCAATGGAATAAAGACAGAACAGGATACGAACCCGCTTTTAAAAATGCCCGTTTTTGGAGTAACCAACGTCATTGGGATTGGGCAATACACCCAAATGCACGAGAAAAAGCCTCGTTTTTAAAAGAAAATATTTTGCCAATTCAAGAAAGCGGGCAACTTAACTTTCTGCACTTAAACGCAAAAGATTACGTTGGTTTTGACGTATTGTTTAAAGACGGACATACCGAAAAACAAATGCTACCGAAAATACAATATCAAGGGAAAACGGTAGTTTTTATGGCAGATTTATTGCCCACGGCAGGACATATTCCACTACCTTATGTTATGGGATACGATACTAGACCCTTACTTACTCTAAAAGAAAAAGAAGCGTTTTTAAAAGAAGCTGCCGATAACGAATTTTACCTGTTTTTAGAGCACGATGCTTATAACGAGGTAATTACCGTAAAACACACTGAAAAAGGAGTTCGCTTAAAAGAAACATTTAAATTTACAGATATTTTTAATTAAGAATAGAGATTATGAGAGTTTTAAAGCCCGTATTGTATTCGGCGATTGCAGTAGCTACCTTAGCTAGCTGTAAAACAATAAGCAAAATCCCTGTGCCAGCAGGAAGTAATACTGTAGTGAATATTCCAGCAAAAAAAGCGGAATTAACCGATTACGAACAAGAAAACTGGCAACACTTAGACTTAGCCACCGACACCATTCCAGGGATGAGTGTGAACAAAGCCTACGATTTCTTAAAAGGAAAAAAGAGCGTAGAAGTAGTGGTAGGTGTAGTTGATTCAGGTACCGATTTAAAACATGAAGATTTAGTTGATGTTGCTTGGATAAATACCAAAGAAGTAGCAGGAGACGGAATCGACAATGACAAAAATGGATATGTAGACGATATCAACGGATGGAACTTCTTAGGAGATTCTTATGCAGAACATTTAGAATACGAACGTATTTTAATGAGACCAGAAATTGCAGATGCTGAAACCTTGGCAGAAGTAAAAGCCTATCAAGCAGAAAAGGTTGAAGAAGCGAAGAACACCATAAATCGCTATGGTAACTTAAAAACTGGAGCGATTGAATCTGATAAATTATTGGCAAAATATTTTGGTAAGCCTTCATATACGAAAGAAGAGGTGGAAGCCATTAACACAAGCGATGCAGCGTTAAGTCAAGCAAAAGGCTTTGCTACTCAAATGTTTGGATACTTTGAAACATTAAAAGAAGCGGAAGAATACTTTGAGAAAGGGATAAAAAAAGCTCAGAAAACTATTGATGGTGATAATTTAAAAACAGATTACCGTACGGTTGTGGGAGACGATGCGTATGACATTAACGACAAGCCAGGCTATGGAAACGGGAATACAGGTCACTCTGAAAAAGGAGAGCTTCATGGATCACATGTTTCAGGGGTTGTAGGAGCTACTCGTAATAATGGCAAAGGAATGGATGGAGTTGCAGATAATGTAAAAATTATGGCAGTGCGTTCTGTTTCTGAAGGAGATGAGTATGATAAGGATGTTGCCTTGGGTATCCGTTATGCAGTTGATAACGGAGCAAAAGTAATTAATACAAGCTTTGGTAAAGGTTTCTCTCCCAATAAAGAATGGGTGTACGATGCAATTAAGTATGCAGCATCTAAAGATGTGCTTATTGTAAATGCAGCAGGAAACGATGGTAAAAATATTGACGTAGAGAAAACCTTCCCTAATGATGCACCAAACTTAGTAGATGAAATAGCAGACAATGTATTAACTGTTGGGGCAATGAGTGCTAAGTACAATGAAGAGTTACCAGCAAGCTTCTCTAATTATGGTAAAAAGAATGTAGATGTATTTGCACCAGGAGTACAAGTATATTCGACAACTCCTGATAATGAATATAAAAAGTTAGATGGAACATCATTTGCTTCACCAGCAACTGCTGGAGTTGCTGCATTAGTACGTTCTTACTATCCTGAGTTAACAGCGAGTCAAGTGAAGCATATTGTAATGAATTCAGGAACGAAGATAGACTTAGAAGTTAATAAACCAGGAACAGGAGCTAGATATGGTACTGCGCCTGTAAAAGTTCCTTTTTCAGAATTATCAGTATCAGGACGTGTGGTAAATGCATACAATGCAGTTAGAATGGCTGATAGAATGATAAACGGAAGAAAATAATAGTAATAGAACAAATAAAAAAAGAGCATTAATAAGATGCTCTTTTTTTGTTTTAACGAGCATTATGCAATTAGAATTCAACAAGCATACAAGAGAGTTAACTATTAAAGACGAAGTGCCAATGCACTCATGGTTAATTATCTGTTTAATGGCAATTAATGGAATTAATATGGGAGTTCAGTTGTATACAATGAATTATAAAAACAATGAAGTTCTTTTTATTTTTATGTTGTTACTTGCCATAGTTTCTTTGGTAGTTATATGTTATTACGCTCTAAAAAGATCTTGGAAATCAAAATATTTGCTTAAAGAAATTGAAGGAGTTGAAACTAGAAATCTTTACGGAAAAGAACGAGTTTTTCTAAAGCTACATAATGGAAAAAGACGAAGTTTTCCTGCATTAAAAAATAAGGAAGAACTAATTAATTTTAAGAAAACACTAATCTCAATGGGAATTAAAACAATTTAATATGAAGAAAATAATTGCAAGCCTTTTGTTGTTTCCGCTTATTTCTTGTGCTACGGTAAATAGCACACAAAAAAATACTGTAACCAAAACAAAAGTTCACAAAGAATTGAGCCAAGCCTATTGGCAGCAACATGTTGATTATACGATGGATATTGATATGAATGTAAAAACATATCAGTATAAAGGAACACAAAAACTAGTGTACACCAACAATTCACCAGATGTATTGAACAAAGTGTTTTATCATCTGTATTTTAATGCATTTCAGCCAAATTCTCAAATGGACGTTCGCTCTAGAAACATACAAGATCCAGACAGTAGAGTAGGAGACCGTATTAGTAAATTGTCACCATCAGAAATAGGATACATTAAAGTTAATTCACTAAAACAAAACGGAGCGGTAGTAAAACACGAAACTGTCGGAACCATTTTAGAAGTTACGTTAAACCAACCAATTCAACCAGGAGAAAGTGTAACCTTCGATATGATATTTGATGCCCAAGTACCCAAACAAATCCGTCGTTCGGGCCGTAACAATGCTGAAGGAGTAGCTTTGTCAATGGCACAGTGGTACCCTAAAATGGCAGAATACGATTTTGAAGGGTGGCACACCCCGCCATATTTAGGAAGAGAATTCCACGGAGTTTGGGGTAATTTTGATGTAACTCTCCATATTGATAAAAACTATGTGGTTGGAGGAACGGGATATGTGCAAAACCCACAAGAAGTAGGGCATGGATATGAAGACAAAACAAAACCGTTAAACCTTCCATCAGGAGAGAAGTTAACGTGGAAGTTTACAGCCCCAAACGTACACGATTTTACTTGGGGAGCCGACCCAGATTTTATGCATGATACCTACACCATGGAGAATGGAATCGATTTACATTTCTTGTATAAAAAAACAATGGAGGCTGAATATTTAGAAAACTGGAAAAAATTACAACCTAAAACAGCGGAGTTGATGAAGTATTTCAGTACCCATATCGGTGCCTATCCATACAAGCAATACTCAGTTATTCAAGGAGGAGATGGCGGAATGGAGTATGCCATGTGTACCTTAATTACAGGTGAACGTAAATTGGGTAGTTTGTTTGGAGTTACTGCCCATGAAATGGCACATACTTGGTTTCAGTTTTTATTAGCAACGAACGAAAGCAAACACCCGTGGATGGATGAAGGATTTACCACCTACATTTCAAACAAAGCAGAAAATGAAATCTCAGGAGCAAGAAAAGAAAATCCACATACAGGTTCTTACCGAGGATACAATTATGTAGTAAATAACAATTTAGAAGAACCCTTAACGACGCATGCAGACAGGTACCATACCAATACGGCTTACGGAGTGGCGAGTTATTCAAAAGGAAACATATTCTTATCACAGTTAGAATATGTAATCGGAAAGGAAAATGTAGCAAAAACACTCAAGAAATACTTTGAAGATTTTGCATTCAAACACCCAACACCTAATGATTTCAAACGTACTGCTGAAAAAGTTTCAGGACTTCAGTTAGATTGGTATTTGAATGAGTGGACACAAACAACGCATACTATTGATTACGGAATTAAATCCGTGAACGGAAAAGAAATCACGTTAGAGCGTATCGGAAAAATGCCCATGCCCATAGATGTTGAGGTAACCTATACAAACGGTTCAAAAGAAGCATTCAATATTCCGTTACGCATGATGCGAGGAGAAAAACCAACGAGTGCTACGGTTATTACCGATTGGACGTTTGCACACCCAACCTATACTTTTACCACAAGTAAAGAGGTAAAATCGGTTGAAATTGATCCATCAAAATTAATGGCAGATATCAATCAAGCAAACAACTCGTACGGGAAGTAAATTCAGACGATATATTAAATACCAAAAACGGAAAATCTATATAGGTTTTCCGTTTTTTTAGTGCAAAATTTAATCCGTAATTCACTTTGTGTTATTATCTCACAGATTCTATGTAATTTTGTCGTTTAAACCTTTTTAAGCAGTTCTTTAATAATTACGTATTAAGAGAGAGCTGCAAAAAAGTTGTAAATAGAATACCGTACACAATTTATAAAGATGTCAGAAGAAAAGAAATCATTGAATTTTATAGAGCAAATTATTGAAGAAGATTTGGCAAATGGAATGTCAAAAGAAAATTTGCGTTTTCGTTTTCCACCAGAACCAAATGGATATCTACATATTGGGCATACCAAAGCCATAGGAATTAGTTTTGGTTTAGGAGAGCAATACAATGCACCCGTAAACCTCCGTTTTGACGATACCAACCCAGCAAAAGAAGAGCAAGAATATGTAGATGCGATTAAGAACGATGTTGCTTGGTTGGGATATCAATGGGAAAACGAATGTTATTCTTCCGATTATTTTCAGCAATTGTACGATTGGGCAGTGTTGTTAATTAAAGACGGAAAAGCCTATGTAGATAGCCAAACTTCTGAAGCAATGGCGATACAAAAAGGAACACCCACACAACCAGGAGTCGCTAGTCCGTATCGTGATAGAAGTATAGCCGAGAACCTAGACTTATTTACACGTATGAAAAACGGTGAGTTTGATGAAGGAGCGCATGTACTACGTGCAAAAATAGACATGACCTCGCCTAACATGCTAATGCGCGACCCAATTATGTACCGTATTTTAAAGAAAGAACATCACCGTACAGGGAACGATTGGGTAATTTACCCGATGTACGACTGGACGCACGGAGAAAGTGATTATATCGAACAAATATCGCACTCGTTATGTTCATTAGAATTTAAACCTCACCGTGAACTGTATAATTGGTTTAGAGATCATGTGTACGAGTATAGTAAATCAGCATACCCATTACCACCAAAACAACGTGAATTCTCACGCTTAAATTTGAGTTATACAGTAATGAGTAAGCGTAAACTGATGAAGTTGGTTGAAGAAGGAATCGTTTCTGGGTGGGACGATCCGCGTATGCCAACCATTTCAGGACTACGACGAAGAGGGTACACGCCAGCAGCTATTCGCAGTTTTGTAGAAACCGTAGGAGTTTCTAAAAGAGAAAATGTAATTGATGTGGCGTTGTTAGAGTTCAAAATCCGTGAAGATTTGAACAAAACAGCCAATCGTGTAATGGCAGTTTTAGACCCTGTTAAAGTGGTGATAGACAATTATCCTGAAGATAAAGAAGAAATTCTCATTGCAGAAAACAACCCAGAAGATGAAAATGCAGGAACAAGAGAAGTACCATTTTCAAGAGAACTGTACATTGAAAGAGACGATTTTAAAGAAGAAGCCAACAGAAAATATTTCCGTTTGAGTATCGGTAAAGAAGTCCGTTTAAAAAACGCATACTTCATCACAGCTAACAGTGTAGAAAAAGATGAAAACGGAAACATTACCGTAATTCACTGTACCTACGACCCCTTAACAAAATCAGGAAGTGGTACCGAAGAAAGCAAGCGAAAAGTAAAAGGAACCTTGCATTGGGTATCGGTAAAACATGCTGTAAAAGCTGAGGTAAGAGCCTATGATAGGCTGTTTTTAGACGAAGCACCAGATAGTCATAAAGACAAAGACTTTATGGAGTTTTTAAATCCGAATTCATTAGAAAAAATTACGGCGTATGTCGAGCCAAGCTTGCAAACAGCAAAAATTGGAGACCGTTTTCAGTTCCAACGCTTAGGGTACTTTAATGTAGATGACGATTCAACCCCTGAAAATTTAGTATTTAATAAAACGGTTGGACTACGCGATACTTGGGCAAAAAAGAACAAGTAATCTCTAAAAATATAAACACCATAAAAAACGCTGCTTTTCAATTGAAAAGCAGCGTTTTTTTAACAAAAAATTC
The DNA here is from genome assembly GCF_029853675.1 of Tenacibaculum tangerinum. Taxonomy (NCBI): domain Bacteria; kingdom Pseudomonadati; phylum Bacteroidota; class Flavobacteriia; order Flavobacteriales; family Flavobacteriaceae; genus Tenacibaculum; species Tenacibaculum tangerinum. Next base: position 2,611,120 of record NZ_CP122539.1, read on the forward strand.
AATTTTCCCTTTTCATTAGAATATGTATCTTTACAGATTAAGGATAGTTGTTATAAAGTAAATTTTATATAGCTGAAAATCAAATTATAAAAATATTTTTTGATACTGTAAATACCACAGGTTTAAAAAATAGTTCAAAAAAATATAAGATTGTATGAGTTGTAGCAGTTGCGCAACTAACAAAAGCGGTGTGCCAAAAGGCTGTAAGAGTAACGGAAATTGTGCTACAGGTACATGTGGAAGTGGAAATAAGCTCGCTGTTTTTGATTGGTTATCAAATATGACTTTACCCTCAGGTGAAGCACCATTTAATATTGTTGAAGTCCGTTTTAAAAATGGACGAAAACATTTTTATAAAAATTCTGAGAACCTAACCATTTCCATGGGAGATGTGGTTGCTGTAGAAGGATCTTCAGGGCACGATGTAGGCATTGTTTCGTTAGCAGGAGAACTTGTAAAAGTTCAAATGAAAAAAAGAAAAGTTGCCGCTGATAGCGATGATGTAAAGAAAATTTACAGAAAAGCCTCTCAAAAAGATATCGATGTGTGGCAAGAAGCTAGAGGAAGGGAGCTAGAAACTCAACGAAAAGGAAGAGAAATTATTAGCCGTTTAGGCTTAAAAATGAAACTTTCTGATGTTGAATACCAAGGAGACGGAACCAAAGCTACGTTTTACTACACTGCCGATGAGCGTGTAGATTTTCGTCAGTTAATTCGCGATTTAGCCAGTGCTTTTTCAATCAGAGTAGAAATGCGTCAGGTAGGAATGCGTCAAGAAGCCGCCCGTTTAGGTGGAATAGGTTCTTGTGGTAGAGAACTATGCTGCTCTACGTGGTTAACCGATTTTAGAAAAGTAAATACAGCAGCTGCTCGTTACCAACAATTATCATTAAACCCACTAAAACTAGCAGGACAATGTGGTAAACTAAAATGTTGTTTAAACTACGAATTAGACACCTATTTAGACGCACTACAAAGCTTTCCGAAGCAAGATAAAGTGCTCAATACAGAAAAAGGAGAAGCTGTTTTTGTAAAGATGGATATCTTCAAAAAATTACTCTGGTATACGTATAAAGAAGAAAGCTTTAAATGGTATAAACTATCGTTAGAGCAAGTTCAAGAAATTATAGAATTAAATAAAAATAATGAACTCGCATTACCGTTAGAAGAGTATGAATTCGAAATAACTGAAGAGGTTTCTGTTAATTTTGAAAATGTGGTAGGACAAGATAGTTTAACCCGTTTCGATGCGCCCAAAAAAGGACGTAAAAATAGTAGACGCAGAAAAAGAAAACCTATAAATAAGAAAGAAGCCAATCAAGCGCCTTCTAATAATCAAAGGTCAAACAAAAAACCTACAAACAAGAAAGACGCAAATCAAACACCTTCTAATAATCAAAGGCCAAACAGAAAACCTCAAAGAAAATCAGTAAAACCCGAAGCGGGATCAAAAACAGAAACCAAGAGAGTTGATAACAGGAAGTCCAAACCTAAAAACAACCCAAGAAATAGAAAACCTAGACCAGAAGGTAAAAATGCTGAAAAACAAAAAGGTCAGCCTAAAAATAACAAGAACCAACAAAGAAGGAATAACAATCAACGTAAAAAAAACAACAGCGACCGTAAAAATAACACCAATAATGAGAAGTAACATTGGGCTTTTCTTTTTAGTAGCTATAATAGGGCTTGTTTCATGTAATTCAAATAGTGATTTTGATGCTTACCTAGCACTTCCAAATAGTGCGTGGAATAAAAAGAACACCTTGCAATTTACATTTCCAATAAATGATTCTATTAACAAGAAAAATCTCTTTATAAATGTAAGAAACAACAAAGATTATGCATACAGTAATCTTTTTTTAATTACCCAGATGATTTTTCCTGATGGGAATGTAATTACAGATACCTTAGAGTATGATATGGCTGATGTTACAGGGAAATTTTTAGGAGAAGGTTTTTCAGATATTAAAGAAAACAAACTTTTTTACAAAGAAAATATTATATTTCCTAACACAGGAGAATACACTTTTAAAGTTCGACAAGCAATGCGAAAAAATGGAGCAATAGCAGGCATCGAAGAGCTAGAAGGAATTACCCATGTAGGATTTAGAATAGAAAAAATAGAAGAATGACAGAGAAAGCAACAACAAATTTTAGCAAGTACATTAAGTGGTTTTGGGGCATTATTTTAGGAGGATTTCTTTTCGTATGCCTTTTGTTTTTACTTGCCTCTTGGGGAGTTTTTGGAGCCCTCCCAACGTTTGAAGAACTAGAAAACCCTAAAAGCGACTTAGCTACAGAGGTAATCTCTTCAGACGGTAAAACATTAGGGAAATACTATATCAAAGCCAATAGAACACCTATTAAATACAAAGATTTACCAGAAAATCTAATAAAAGCCTTAGTAGCCACTGAAGATGAACGTTTCTATGAACACTCAGGGATTGATTTTAAAGGAACGGCAAGAGCAGTTGTAAAGTTAGGAGCAGGTGGTGGAGCCAGTACCATTACACAGCAGTTAGCCAAAAACCTCTTTAACAAAGGAGGGGCAAGTAATAAATTAATAAGACTTGTTCAAAAGTTAAAAGAATGGGTGGTAGCGGTAAAGCTAGAACGTCAGTATACCAAAGAAGAAATAATGACGATGTATTTGAACACTCAAGGATTTTTATTCAATGCTACAGGTATTCGTTCGGCGTCACGAATTTATTTCGGTAAAGAACCCAAAGAACTCGACCTACAAGAATCGGCAATTTTGGTTGCCATGTTAAAGAATCCAAGACAATACAATCCGCATAGAAAAATTTCTCAAGAAAAATCACTACAGCGACGAAATGTAGTATTTGCGCAAATGGCAAAAAACGGATTGTTAACTCAAAAAGAGAAAGATTCGCTGCAAAAGCTTCCGTTGAAAATCAACTTCACACCCGAAAGTCATAACGATGGATTAGCAACCTATTTTAGAGAGCACTTAAGAAATGTACTGAAAGAATGGGTGGAAAAAAACCCGAAACCCAACGGTGAAGAGTATAATATTTATAGAGATGGACTCAAAGTTTATACAACGATTGATTCCCGAATGCAGCAATATGCCGAAGAAGCAGTGAAAGAACACATGGCAAATTTGCAGTCTTTCTTCGATAAAGAACAAAAGAGTAATAAAACAGCTCCATTTTATGATATCGATAAAGAAGAAATAAATAGAACATTAAGAAGAGCCAAACAAAACTCTGACCGTTATAAACAAATGAAAGCAGAAGGAAAGTCAGAGAAGGAGATCGATAAGGTGTTTAATACGGCAACCGATATGCGTATTTTTACCTGGAAAGGAGATCGAGACACCGTAATGACTCCGTATGATTCCATTCGTTATTATAAACAATTTTTACGTTCTGGTTTGGTATCTATCGAGCCACAAACAGGTCATGTAAAAGCTTGGGTAGGAGGTGTTAACAACAAGTACTTCAAGTACGATGCAGTAGAGCAGCAAAAACGTCAAGTAGGGTCGACATTTAAACCTTTTGTGTATGCAACAGCTATTAACCAGCTAAAAATGTCACCGTGTTACAAATTACCCAACACCCCCTACACTATTCCGAAAGAAAAGTATGGAATGCCGAAAGATTGGACTCCTGAAAACGCGATGAGTAAGTATGGAGGTGAAATGACATTAAAAGAAGCTCTAGCAGGTTCTATAAATGTAATCACAGCACAGTTGATTGATAAAGTATCACCAATTAACGTAGTAAGATTAGCTGAATCAGCAGGAATACAATCGAAAATAGAACCCAATCCGTCGATTGCCTTAGGAGCCGTAGAATTATCGTTGATGGAAATGGTAAGTGCTTATTCGACCTTTGCCAATAAAGGCTTGCGTGTAAGTCCGTTAATGATTACCCGAATAGAAGATAAAAACGGAACAGTGTTAGCAGAATTTGTACCCCAAACAAAAGAAGTATTAAGCGAAGAGTCTGCCTATGTAATTTTAGATTTAATGAAAGGGGTTACCCAATCAGGGTCGGGAGCTCGTTTACGTTCTAGTTATACGAGTTCAGGAGATGCCGTTACTGGTTTTCCGTATCAGTTTACCAATCCAATAGCTGGAAAAACAGGAACCACTCAAAATCAATCCGATGGTTGGTTTATGGGGGTTGTTCCGAACTTAGCCACAGGAGTATGGACGGGTGGTGAAGATAGAGCAACACACTTTGCAGGAATTCGATACGGACAAGGAGCCACCATGTCGTTGCCTACCTGGGCGCTATATATGAAAAAATGTTACGAAGATAAGACCTTAAACGTTAGTCAAGAAAATTTTGAAAAGCCCGAGAAGATAAGTATCAATCTAGATTGTTCTAAGCAAGAAGGAGAAGCAGAAGAAGGAGAAGATAAGGAAGATACTCCTGATGATACTGATTTTTAATACGATTCATCTTTGATAAAAAGTAACTAAAATTGTTACAGAGAGTGAAGTTTTAAAACAACAACTATAATGATAAATAAAAAAGTAAATAACGTACAAGAAGCATTACAAGGCGTACAAGATGGGATGACTCTTATGCTGGGAGGATTCGGTTTGTGCGGAATACCTGAAAATGCGATTGCAGAGTTAGTAAAAATGGGGGTAAAAGATGTTATCTGTATTTCTAACAATGCAGGAGTCGATGATTTTGGCTTGGGGTTGTTATTACAAAATCGTCAAATTAAAAAGATGATCTCTTCCTATGTAGGAGAAAACGATGAATTCGAACGTCAAATGTTATCTGGAGAATTAGAAGTAGAACTAACACCACAAGGAACACTAGCCGAAAAATGTAGAGCAGCACAAGCAGGCTTTCCAGCATTTTATACTCCTGCAGGGTACGGAACAGAAGTAGCAGAAGGAAAAGAAACACGTGAGTTTGACGGAAAAATGTACGTACTAGAACCAGCCTTTAAAGCAGACTTTGCCTTTGTAAAAGCGTGGAAAGGTGATGCCGCAGGAAACCTAATTTTTAAAGGAACTTCAAGAAACTTCAACCCGAATATGTGTGGTGCTGCGACGATAACAGTAGCTGAGGTTGAAGAATTAGTTCCTGTAGGAGCGTTAGACCCAAATCAAATTCATATTCCTGGAATATTTGTACAACGTATTTTTCAGGGAGAACGATACGAGAAAAGAATTGAACAACGAACCGTTCGTAAAAGAGACTAGTTTTTCAATGTAAAAGTGTAACAGTGTAACAATGTAGCAATGTGTTAATTTAGATAGGTAATTATGAAAAAACCTGCTGTCGATAAATCTATTGAAGTTGCACTGTTGGTTATTGAATACTGTGAGCAATTAGAAAAAGAACAAAAATATGTAATTGCTCGTCAACTATTGAAATCGGGAACAAGTATTGGAGCAAATATTCATGAAGCGCAAAATGCTGAAAGCAAGTCAGATTTTATTCATAAAATAAAAATTGCTGCTAAAGAATTAGAAGAAACGAAATACTGGATGATTCTTTGTGAAAAATCAAAAAGTTACCCTGTAAATATAGTTCTATCAGAAAAAATAAACGAACTTGGGTTAATTTTATACAAAATATTAAGTACAAGTATTAAAAACAAGAAGTAACCCATTACTACACTGCTACATTAGTACATTGTTACATTATTAAATTTTCAAATTAAAATATGTTAGATAAAAACGGAATAGCGAAAAGAATCGCAAAAGAAGTAAAAAACGGATACTATGTAAATCTTGGTATTGGAATTCCGACCTTGGTAGCCAACTTCGTTCGCGACGATATCGAAGTAGAATTTCAGTCAGAAAACGGCGTGTTAGGTATGGGGCCTTTCCCTTTTGAAGGAGAAGAAGATGCCGATATTATCAATGCAGGAAAACAAACCATCACTACGTTACCCGGAGCTAGTTTCTTCGATTCAGCTACGAGTTTTTCAATGATTCGTGGTAAGCATGTGCACCTAACCATTTTAGGAGCGATGGAAGTTGCTGAAAACGGCGATATTGCTAACTGGAAAATTCCAGGAAAAATGGTAAAAGGTATGGGAGGTGCTATGGATTTAGTAGCATCAGCCGATAATATTATTGTAGCCATGATGCATACCAACAAACGAGGAGAATCGAAACTGCTAAAAAGATGCTCGCTACCCTTAACAGGCGTGGGGTGCGTTACTAAAATTGTAACCAACTTGGCAGTATTAGAAGTCAAAGACAATAAGTTCTACTTGCTAGAAAGGGCCCCAGGAGTTTCTGTTGAAGAAATTAAAGCGGCGACGGAGGGAACTTTGGTGGTAGAAGGAGATATCCCAGAAATGGATATTTAACAAAATTATAAGACTAAAAAAAGACGTAAAGCTCCCTGCTTTACGTTTTTGTATTTTACATAAGCAGATGAAAATAATCTCATACAACGTAAACGGAATAAGAGCCGCATTAAAAAAAGGATTTATCGACTGGTTGCAAGCAGCAAATCCAGATGTAATTTGTATTCAAGAAACCAAAGCACATAAAGAACAGCTAGATGTAACCGAATTTGAACAGGCAGGATACCCTTACCATTATTGGTTTTCAGCAGAAAAAAAAGGCTATTCATCTGTAGCAATTTTTTGTAAAAGAGAACCCAATCATGTCGAGTATGGAACAGGAATCGAGTCGATGGATATTGAAGGAAGAAATTTACGAGTAGATTTCGATGAGTTCTCGGTTATGAGCATGTATTTACCCTCAGGAACCAACGATGCACGCTTAGGATATAAATTTAAGTACATGGACGAAATCCTAGAATATGCAACCGAATTAAGAAAAGAAATTCCGAATTTAGTAATCTGTGGAGATTATAATATCTGTCATGAAGAAATAGATATTCACAATCCCAAAATGAAGGGAGTATCCGGATTTTTACCCGAAGAACGCGAATGGCTAGGGAGATTTATCGATAGCGGATTTATCGATAGTTTCCGTTACCTACACCCCGAAAAACAAGAATACTCGTGGTGGAGTTACCGAGCCAATGCCAGAGCCAACAACAAGGGTTGGCGTATCGATTATAATATGGTAGCAGCACCGCTAGAAAATAAAATTTCAAGAGCCTATATTTTACCCGAAGCAAAACATTCAGACCATTGCCCAATAGCTGTTGAACTAGATGTATAAACCGTCATGAACAAATTACAAATACTACTACTACTTTTTACAAGCTCAATCATTGCACAAGAACCTATAGACAGTCTTTTGGTACCCAAAGACAGTATCAATATAACTGCAATTGTTAATGATTCTATCAACCCAATACAAAATCCAGCATTATTTTCTACCGCCGATTTAAAAATGATTGATAGCTTATTGATAGAAGAAAAATTCAACTCGTCATTATTTGATAGCATTCAGTACGTAATTAACGACAAAGATATTCTTGGAAATACCACCACCATACTTACCACAGATTTACTAAAGAAAAGGCTACGTGATTTGGACGTAAAAACCCCTTTTCATTTAGCGTATAATCCAGCGCTAGAAAAGGTAATTAACGGATATTTAAAGTATCGAAAGAAGTATTATCCAGCGTTGATGGCTCGTGCTCAATATTATTTTCCAATGTTTGAGCAGTATTTAGACCAGTATGATATTCCGTTAGAAATGAAATATTTGGCTATTGTAGAATCTGCATTGCGACCAGACGCACGCTCAAGGGTAGGAGCCACAGGTTTGTGGCAGTTTATGTATGGAACAGGAATTCAGTTTGATTTAAAAGTAAACTCCTACGTCGATGAACGTCAAGACCCCGTAAAAGCAACCAAAGCAGCGTGCCAGTATTTGAGTCAGTTATATAAAATTTTTGGCGATTGGGATTTAGCTTTGGCAGCGTATAATTCAGGACCAGGAAACGTATCTAAAGCCATCAAACGTTCAGGCGGCTATAAAAACTATTGGAATATTCGTCCGTTTTTACCTCGAGAAACCGCAGGCTATGTACCTGCGTTTTACGCAACGATGTATATTTTTGAATATGCCGACAAACATCATTTATACCCAGAAGCACCAAAAATTTTCAACTTTGAAACCGATACAGTACGTGTAAAAAGAACGATTAGTTTCGATCAAATCTCCGAAAAAACAGGTATTGATACAGAGTTGCTCTCGTTTTTAAATCCGTCATATAAACTAGATATTATTCCGTATATTAAAGAAAAAAACTATGCAGTACGATTACCTCGAAGAAACATGGTAGATTTTTTAGAAAAGGAAGAAGAAATTTATGCTTTGGCAAATGAAGACGATGCCAAGCGAGAAAAACCGCTACCTAAATACTTCGAGATGGACAAGCGCATTCGCTATAAAGTACGAAGTGGTGATTATCTAGGTAAAATAGCCAATAAGTTTGGGGTACGAGTGAGTGATATTAAGCGGTGGAACGGCTTGCGAAATCATCATCTAAAAATAGGGCAACGTTTAAGTATTTACCCTAAGAAAATGGCGATTCCAAAAGCAGTATCTACGAAGGAATATAAAGTACCAAAAGGAAAGCACGAAGTGTATATTGTTAAAGAAGGAGACTCACTGTGGACCATTTCAAAAAAATACCCGTCAGTTTCTATAGAAGAAATTAAAAAGTGGAACAATATTTGGAGTGTTAAGAGTTTGAAACCCGGAATGAAACTCAAAATTTTTAAAAGTTAACAACTAGCCCAAAAAATACGAACTATGAATAAATTAATAGCTTTATGTGCCTTTATTTTTATTACCATTTCTTGTAAAACAGGAGGTAAGGGCGATTATATTTTACCAACATCAACAGGGAACACCAATAAAATATTGGTAGTTATTAAAGGAAACGATTGGGAAGGTAGTGTAGGAGATGAAATTCGTTCTGTTTTTGGAGAACATCAAGTAGGGTTGCCGCAACCAGAAACCCTACTATCGGTAAGTCAAATAGATCCAGTAGGATTTAAAGGTTTTATGAGAAATTCAAAAGCAGTTTTAGTTGTTAGAGAAGGAGAGAAAGAGCAAATAACAGTTACCAAAAATAAATATGCCAGACCTCAAATACTCGTATATGCAACGGCTAAAAATAAAGAAGGTTTGATAAACCTAATTCGCAATAGAGGAAAAGAAATAATCAAACTATTCAAAGATGAAGACATCACATTCATTCAAAATATCTTTAAAAAAGAAAAAATAGACGAAAGTCAATTTGAAACCATTAAAAATCTAGGAATTACCCTAACCATTCCTAAAAGATTTAATATGGTAGAAGATAAAGAAGGCTTTTTATGGTTACGTCAACACTTAAAAAGTGGCATTGCAAGAGGAGATGGAACTAACAACATTTTAGTATATAGCTATCCTTTAGAAGATGAAAATAATATAGCCGATAACATTACGGCTGTGAGAGATACCATTGGTAAAAAATACATACCAGGAAGCAAAGAAGGAATGTATATGATTACCGAACAAGCCTATACACCTTTTGTTTTTGACGCAGAAATTGATGGTAAAAAAGCCTATGAAACACGTGGTAAATGGGAAGTTAAAAATGATTTTATGGCAGGACCATTTGTAAATTATTCAATCATTGACAAAGAAAACCAACGAGTAATTGTTTTCGAAGGATTCACCTATGCTCCATCAGTAAACAAAAGAGATTTTATTTTTGAATTAGAAGCAATTGGAAAATCATTAAAGGTCAAATAAAAAAGATTCTCAGAATTAATAAGCCAAAGCATTAAACGAAAGTTTAATGCTTTTTTTTGTAACAAAATGGCAGGCAAGTAGACCTATAAAGCAAACAATTCAACACATAACCAAATGATTGCACATTTTTTAAAATTAGAGTGGAAACAATTTTTTCGTTCTTCTTACTTCGGAAAAAGTATCGCACTAAAAATTGTTATGGCTCTTTTTGCGTTGTACATGCTAGCTTCTTTTTTAATGGTAGGTATCGGGGCCTATTTTATTATTGAAGATAAATATCCAACTACCGATCCTTTATTTTTTGTAAACGGGTTGATTATTTATGTACTCATAGGAGATTTAATCTTCCGCTATTTAATGCATAAACTTCCTGTGTTAAATATCAAACCATTTCTTAATTTACCTGTAAAAAAAGAAAAACTAGTACATTTTATATTGGTAAAATCGGCAGCATCATTTTTTAATATAATGCCCTTGTTTTTTTATGTGCCCTTTTCGGTGGTCTTAATGAATCAAGGCTATAGTGTTTTAGGAGTTTTAGGTTGGTTGTTTTTGATGTTCACATTAGTGCTAAGCACCAATTACATTAACTTCTTAATTAATAAAAGCAAGTATGCATTCGCAGTAATGGCAGCTATACTAGCGATGTTGTTTTTTGCAAATAAATACCAGTTGATTAATGTAAGCGAGGTATTCGCACCTGTTTTTCAATCGGTATATAACTTTCCTGTTTTATCACTTATAGGCGTAGTTCTATTGGTGAGTTTATACTATGTAAACTTTATATTCTTAAAAGAAAAAGTATACCTAGACGACGCTATAAAGAATAAAGAAGAGGTAGCTATGGCATCCAACTTGTCTTTTGTTGATAAACTAGGAGACGTTTCACCATTTATTAAAAACGATATCCGTCAAATTTGGAGAAATAAGCGTACTAAAACAGTATTTTTGATGTCGTTTTTATTTCTTTTTTATGGAGTTATTTTCTTTGGCAGAGAAATGTATCAAGAAAAAATGCCTGCTATTTTAGTCTTTGCAGCGGTTTTTGTTACAGGAGGTTTTACATTAAATTACGGACAGTTTATCCCTGCTTGGGATAGCGAATACTATAACATGATTATGAGCCAGAATATTCGCTACAGAACCTTCTTAGAAAGTAAGTGGTATTTAATGGTGGTGGTAACAGTAACCCTTTATTTACTCAGTATTCCCTATGCCTACTTTTACGGATTAGATATTTTTTTAATAATTACAGCAGGAGCTATTTTTAATATAGGCTTTAACTCGCTCTTTTTACTATTTGCAGGATCTTTTAACAGAAAGCGTATAGACTTAAATAGAAGCGGATTTTCAAACTACCAAGGTACAAGCGCAACACAATTTTTAATCATCATTCCAGTAATGGGCATACCAATGCTATTATTCGCTATTTTTAAAAATTTCGTTAGTTTTAATGCAGGAGTATTATCAATCGCGATTGTTGGAATACTAGCCCTTGCGTTTAAAAATCACCTTATGAATTTTATAGAAAAGCGATACATTAAAAGCAAGTATGCAGCGATACACGCATTCAGTCAAAAATCATAATCACCAAAAAAATAAAAAAATGATCTCTATACATAATATTTCAAAAACATACGGAACAACACAAGTTTTAAACCTAGAAGAACTACAAATTCCCAGCGGACAATCTTTTGGATTAGTTGGAAATAACGGAGCAGGAAAAACAACCTTGTTCAACTTGTTATTAGACTTAATTAGGCCTACTACAGGAGAAATCGTAAATAATGAAGTTGTAGTAAATAAAAGTGAAAACTGGAAAACGTTTACAGGTTCGTTTATAGATGAAACCTTTTTAATAGGTTATTTGACTCCAGAAGAATATTTTGATTTTGTAGGAGACCTGCGTGGAATGAATAAGGCTGATGTAAAAGCTTTTTTAGCACAATTTAATGAGTTTTTTAACGATGAAGTTTTAAGCAAGAAAAAATACTTGCGAAACTTAAGCAAAGGAAACCAAAAAAAGGTAGGTATTGTCGCAGCTATGATGGGAAATCCGCAAGTAATAATTCTCGACGAACCATTTGCTAATTTGGACCCTACCACACAAATTAGATTAAAAAAACTAATTAAAAAGCTCACAGAAAACAACGATGTAACAGTACTAGTATCAAGTCACGATTTAAGTCATGTAACAGAAGTTTGCGAGCGAATAGTTGTATTAGACAAAGGAAACTTGGTAAAAGACATAAACACGTCAGAAGAAACATTAAAAGAACTTGAAAGCTATTTTTCTGCATAAAACAAGGCAAAAATCATCATATAATTATTATTTTTACCTCTTTACGTACAAAAAACACAATTGTAACGTTGTTGTACTGTAAGAAAGTAATATATGAGAAAACGGTTCAAGATAATAGTATTCAGTGTTTTAGTAGCTTCCGTGTATTCCTGCAGTGTGAAAAAAGATACCTTTTTAAGCAGAAATTATCATGCAGTTACTACGAAATACAACGTACTTTTTAATGGAGAACAAGCCTACCAAAAAGGACTTGAAGAGATTCAAGAAAAGCATGAAGATAATTTTTGGAAGCGCTTACAAATCGAACCAATTACCTTCGACGAAAGTAAAATAACCGCCAAAGTATTTAGTCCTGGGACTGGGTTTGACAACGATGAAGAAGAGGAAAAAAAGAGCTTGACTCCTTTCGAAAAAGCAGAAGAAAAAGCCTTTAAAGCTGTTGAAACACACTCTATGAATATCAATGGGTATGAAAGAAACCGACAAATAGACGATGCTTATTTGCTATTAGGAAAAGCAAGATATTATACACAACGTTTTGTACCTGCACTTGAAGCGTTTAATTATGTTATCATAAACTACCCTAACGCCGACTTAAATTACGAGACAAAAATTTGGAGAGCGAAAACGAACATCCGATTAGATAACGAAAAAAGAGCCATTGAAACCTTACAATTGTTGTTAGAGGTGTTAGATGAAAAAGAGAAAATAAACAAAGCTGTAAAAGAGCAAGCCTATACTGCTATGGCCATGGCGTATGAAAAAACAGATACCATTCAAAAAGTAATAGACAATTTAAAATTAGCAACCAAAACAAGTTACAACAAAGAGCAATCGGCTAGAAATATGTTTGTTTTGGGGCAAATTTATAGCGAATTAGAAAGAAAAGATTCAGCTAGAATGGTGTTTAAAAAATTGGCAGATTATAAAAAAGCTCCAGATAAGTACCGCATTAGAGCAAATATTGAGTTGGCTAAAAATACACCAAACGATTCCACATCAATATTGATGTTGGCAAGATTAAAAAAACTAATTAAAAATTCAGACAACCGAAAGTTTTTAAGTGAATTGTATTATCAAGCAGGAGTTATTCAAGAAGGAAGAAACAATTCAGAAGCAGCAGCCGAGTATTACAAAAAATCGTTAAAAGCCAAATACAACAACAATTATCAAAAAACGTTTGCCTACGAACGTTTAGCAGACATGGCTTTTGAAAAAGAAAATTATTTGCTAGCAGGCTCGTATTACGATAGTACACTACAAGTAGTTTCTAAAGAATTTGAAGAAGAAAAGAGAATTCGAAGAATACGTAGGAAAAATAAAGGACTTACCAGATTGAGAGCCTATGAAGAAACGTTAAAAAAGAATGATAGTATTCTTAAACTGGTAGCCATGACACCCGATGAAAGAACTACTTTTTTTGAAGCACATATTGAAAAACTCAAAAAAGAAGACGAAGAAAAAAAGCAGCAATTACTCAATGCCCAAAACTTTGGAAGTGGTTTTGGAGGAGGTTCCTCTATGAATAACAGAAATAACAAAGGCAAGTGGTATTTTTACAATACCCAAGCACTAGGGTTCGGAAGAGCAGAATTTCAAAAAATATGGGGAAATCGACCTTTAGAAGATAATTGGCGACTGTCAGATAAATCAATTATTGCAGATACTAAAGAAACAGAAGATGAGGATGCAACTAAGATAAATAAAAAATACGAACTCTCAACTTATGTAGATGCAATACCTACAGATGAAAAAGAAATTACAGCGTTAGTTTTAGAACGCAACGATGCGTTATACCAATTAGGCTTAATTTATAAAGAACAGTTTACCAATACAGCACTTGCTATAAAAAAATTAGAGCGATTAAAAAAACTTAAGAAAGACGACGAGCTCGAGTTACCTATAAGCTATCATTTGTATCAGTTGTACAAAAAAGAAGGAAACACAGCGAAAGCAAATGAGAATAAAAATGTGATCTTACAAAAGTATCCAGAAACAAACTTTGCTCAAATTATTTTAAATCCAAATCAGAAATTAGAAGAAAATAAAAAAGAAGACGAGGTTTTAAAAAAATACAAAGAAGTATACTATTTATACAAACAAAATAAATTTGAAGAAGCTGTTAATGAGATAGATAATTTTTCATTATCTATGAAAAATTCAAAATTAATTCCTAAGTTTGCACTTCTAAAGGCCTTGGCAATTGGTAAATACCAAGACAAAGAAAACTACAAAAAGGCGCTACAATATGTTGCGGTTAGTTACGCAACAACCGAAGAAGGAAAAAAAGCAGAAGAAATTATAAAACAATTAAATAAAACATAAACTCCCTTAAATTCCCCTATTATGTTCAGTAAAGAAAGCAAAAAAACAAACGAAAGTAAAGTAGCAGAAAGAAACATTATTGGAAAAAACACAAAAATAATTGGAGAAATTATCTCTGATGGAGATTTTCGAATTGATGGAACTTTAGATGGTACAATACAAACAAAAGGAAGAGTAGTAGTAGGTAGCTCTGGCTTTATCAAAGGTAAAGTTGAATGTGCCAACGCAGATGTAGAAGGAAAGTTCTCAGGAGAACTGTTCGTTTCCAATACATTAACTGTTAAATCTTCAGCAAATATTAATGGAGATGTAGTTATCGGAAAACTTTCTGTAGAACCAGGAGCATCATTTAATGCGACTTGTACTATGAAAGGAGCGGTAAAAGAACTAAATAAGAATGAGCAGCAAAAACTCAAAGAAAAAACCGCTTAACAAATACATACGATTCACAGGAATCGCACTACAAATGGGATTAACCATTTACCTAGGAAGTATGCTAGGTAAATGGTTAGATTCCACTTACCCGAATGAGAACCAATTGTACACGAAAATTTGCACATTGGTGGCGGTTTTTGCAGCCATGCTTTCCGTAATCATACAAGTAACCCAACTTACCAAAGATGATTAAACGTATTTTTCTTTTTATTGCTACTGCTTTAGCACTGTTTGTCGTTAGTTTTTTTTTGCACGACTACCTTTTAACGGCAAAAAATATACATACCTCTTTTTCACTCATACAAGTATATACATTTCATGTAACTTCAGCCATATTAGTGTATAGTATAGTTGAGTTGGTTGCTCAAAAGCTACCCAATCAGGCAGGATATGCCTATTTAGCTTCTATTTTTTTGAAGATAGGTTTTTTCGTGTTGATTTTTCAGGCTACAGTTTTTGCTAATATAGAGCTTACCAAAGCTGAAAGAATTTCTTTGGTAATACCACTATTCCTATTTTTAATTACTGAAGCAATAGGGGTCTCAAAACTACTGAATAACAAATAGTTTTGTAAAATAAGAACTAGAAAAATTTAAAAAAACAAAACCAAAAAAAGTAAGATAAAAAAAGGGTTTGTAGTTTTAATTAATTGTGTACCTTTGCACGGAAATTTAGAGACCATAATCTATATTTAGTAAAGGTATGATGATAGCAAAAAAATCTATCAAGTTTTTAGCAATACTAGCAATAGTATTTTCTTCGTTCACTGCATTCGCAGGAGGTGGTGGTTCTTCAGAAAAAGAAGGGCAAGTTAATACACCAGAAAAAATAAAAGGATATATCAAACATCACTTAGCAGACTCGCACGATTTTACGTTGTTTTCGTATACAAACGATGCAGGTGAGCGTAAACATGTTGGTTTTCCGTTACCAGTAATTGTTTGGACAAGTAATGGCTTAAAAACCTTTATGTCTTCAGCTTTTCATCACAATGATGATGGAACAGTGGTTGTAGAGAAAGGAGATGTAAAGCTAGTAAAGATTCACAGTAAAATTTACGAATTAAACGAAGGAGAAACCACAGTTTCTTTTGATGAATCACATCATGCAACCAATGCTCATCGAGTGTTAGATTTTTCGATTACGAAAAGTGTATTCGGTATGCTTTTAGCAGGTTTGTTAATGTTATTAGGGTTTGGTGCATTGGCTAGAGGGTATAAAAAAGGAGCCATTCCAACAGGAGTAGGCCGCGTGTTAGAACCTTTAGTTTTATACGTAAGAGATGAAATTGCAAAACCAAACATTGGTGAGAAGAAATACAAGAAATTTATGCCGTATTTGTTAACGGTGTTCTTCTTTATCTGGATCTTAAACTTATTAGGTTTAACACCTATAGGGTTTAACGTAACAGGTCAAATCGCAGTAACCGTATGTTTAGCCTTATTTACAGCGATTATTTATTTAACAAACGGAAGTAAAGATTTTTGGGAACACACTTTATGGATGCCAGGTGTACCAAAGATATTAAGACCCATCTTAGCGGTAATAGAATTGGTTGGTTTTGTTTTAATTAAACCATTCTCTCTATTAGTACGTTTGTTTGCGAACATTACAGCAGGACACTTCGTAGTGATGAGTTTAATAGCGTTAATGATTACAATGAAGGAGTCGTTCGGACCTGTTGCTTCAACAGGAATGTCTTTCGTATTGGCAACATTTATCATGATAATAGAAGTGTTAGTAGCGTTTTTACAAGCGTTTATCTTTACCATGTTGTCAGCCTTGTTTATTGGAATGGCAGTAGAAGAGCACGACCATGACCATGCACACAACGCAGAAGGTACTGGAAATGAAGACACTCGTTTTATTTAAGAATAAGAATTTGTTTAATTTAATATAAATCAATTAGTATGTACAATTTAATTGGAGCAGGATTAATCGTAATCGGTGGAGGAATCGGATTAGGTCAAATCGGTGGAAAAGCAATGGAAGGAATTGCTCGTCAACCTGAGGCTGCTGGTAAAATCCAAACAGCGATGATCATCATCGGAGCATTATTAGAAGGATTAGCATTCGGTGCTTTAATCTTAGGTAATCCATCTTAAAAAACAGAAGTAAAACACATTCCTGTAACGGTTGGTTACAGGAAGTGTTTTCAAATTAAACAAAAAAGAATTTTAAAAGAATAAATTAGATTATAATGGATCAGTTATTAAATGATTTTTCTCCAGGGTTATTTGTAATGCAATTGGTAATCCTTATCGTATTATTAGTATTGTTAGCAAAGTATGCTTGGAAACCTATTTTAAACTCTTTAAATGAGAGAGAAGAAGGAATTCAAAATGCATTAGACCAAGCAGAAAATGCTCGTAAAGAAATGCAAAATTTACAAGCCGATAACGATAGATTGTTAAAAGAAGCACGAGCAGAGAGAGATGCAATGTTAAAAGAAGCACGTGAAATAAAAGACAGTATTATTGCTGAAGCAAAAGATGAAGCAAAAGAGCAAGCTACCATTATGATTGAAAATGCAAAAGTTACGATTAAACACGAACAACAAGCAGCAATTGCTGAGTTAAAAAAGAACGTAGCAGATTTATCAATCGAAATCGCTCAAAAAGTAGTGAAAAAACAATTAACTTCTCAAGAAGATCAATTGAAGCTTGTAGAAGGAATGTTAGAAGAGGTTACTTTAAACTAATCAGCAGATGAAAGAAGCAAGAACAGCATTACGTTACGCAAAAGCAATATTAAATTTAGCTAAAGACTCTGGAAGTGAAGCTTTAGTGAACGATAACATGAAGTTAATCGTAGAAACTATTGCCGAAAGTGACGATTTGCAAACCATGCTTAAAAGTCCTGTAATCAAAGCTGCAGATAAGTGCAATGTTTTAAATGCACTTTTTGGAGATAAAGTAAATAACATCGTTAAAGGGTTATTTAATTTATTAGAGGAAAATAAGCGTATGATTATGTTAGAGAATATTGCGAAGCAATACACGGTAATTTACGATTCTCATAAAAACATGCAAGTTGCAAAAGTTACTACTGCAGTGGCTTTAACAAAAGAATTAGAAGAAAAAATACAAGCAAAAATTGTAGCACTTACAGGAAATAGCGCTAGTATTGAAAATATAGTAAATCCCGATATTTTAGGAGGATTTATCTTACGAGTAGGAGATGTGCAATACGATGCGAGTATCTCTAACCAATTTAATGAGTTAAGGAAAGAGTTTGACAACGGTCATTACATTCCAAAAATTTAATTAAAGCTAAAAGCTAACAAAGCAAATAAAAAAAGATGGCAGCAATTAAACCAGCTGAAGTATCAGCAATTTTAAAAGAACAATTAACAAATTTCGAGTCGAAAGCTTCCTTAAACGAAGTAGGGACGGTATTACAAGTAGGTGATGGTATTGCACGTGTGTACGGATTATCAAACGTACAATACGGTGAATTAGTTGAATTCGGTAACGGATTAGAAGGAATCGTATTAAACCTAGAAGAAGATAATGCAGGGGTGGTATTGTTAGGAGCTTCTACCGATGTAAAAGAAGGATCTACCGTAAAACGCACAGAAAGAATTGCTTCTTTAAAAGCTGGAGAAGGAATTGTAGGACGTGTTGTAAATACGTTAGGGCAACCCATCGATGGTAAAGGACCTATCGAAGGAGAAACCTTTGAGATGCCTTTAGAGCGTAAAGCACCAGGAGTTATCTTCCGTGAGCCTGTTACAGAACCAATGCAAACAGGTATCAAGTCTATCGATGCTATGATTCCAGTAGGTCGTGGTCAACGTGAGTTAATTATTGGAGACCGTCAGACTGGGAAATCAACTGTTGCTATCGACACCATTTTAAATCAAAAAGAATTTTACGATGCAGGACAACCAGTGTACTGTATCTATGTAGCTATTGGTCAAAAAGCTTCAACAGTTGCAGCTATTGCTAACATGTTAGAAGAAAAAGGAGCCTTAGCATATACAACAATTGTTGCTGCAAATGCATCAGACCCTGCACCAATGCAGGTATATGCACCATTCGCAGGAGCTGCTATTGGAGAATATTTCCGTGATACGGGTAGACCAGCATTAATCGTTTATGATGATTTATCAAAACAAGCAGTAGCGTATCGTGAGGTATCTTTATTATTAAGAAGACCACCAGGACGTGAGGCATACCCAGGAGACGTATTCTACTTACACTCAAGATTATTAGAGCGTGCTGCAAAAGTAATTAACGATGATAAAATTGCTGCGCAAATGAATGACGTACCAGCTTCGTTGGTAGGTAAAATTAAAGGTGGAGGATCGCTAACTGCCTTACCAATTATTGAAACACAAGCAGGAGACGTATCAGCATATATTCCAACCAACGTAATTTCGATTACAGACGGTCAGATTTTCTTAGAATCAGATTTATTTAACTCAGGAGTTCGTCCAGCGATTAACGTAGGTATTTCGGTATCTCGTGTAGGAGGTTCTGCTCAGATTAAATCGATGAAGAAAGTAGCAGGTACGTTAAAATTAGACCAAGCACAGTACCGTGAATTAGAAGCGTTTGCGAAGTTTGGTTCTGATTTAGATGCTGCTACGATGAATGTAATCGAAAAAGGGAAGCGTAACGTAGAAATCTTAAAGCAAGCTCAAAACGACCCTTATACTGTGGAAGATCAGGTAGCTATTATCTTTGCAGGTTCTAAAAACTTGTTAAAAGATGTACCTGTAAACAAAGTAAAAGAATTTGAAAAAGATTATTTAGAGTATTTGAATGCAAAGCACAGGGATACTTTAGATACCTTAAAAGCAGGAAAATTAACCGACGAAGTAATTGATACTTTAAGAGACGCTGCGAAAGAAATTTCAGCTAAATTTTCAGCTTAATAAAAGATGTTAGTACTGAGTATTGAGATTAAATTTCTCAATACTCAGTGCTCAATGCTAAACACTACAAAGTATGGCAAACTTAAAAGAAATACGTAACAGAATTACTTCGATTAAATCGACAATGCAGATTACCTCTGCCATGAAAATGGTATCGGCTGCTAAGTTGAAAAAAGCTCAAGATGCAATTACAGCAATGCGTCCGTATTCATCAAAGCTTACCGAGTTATTACAAAGCCTGAGTGCTACTTTAGATAGCGATGCAGGCAGTGTATATTCAACTCAACGAGAAGTAAATAAAGTATTATTAGTGAGTATAACCTCTAACAGAGGTTTATGTGGTGGTTTCAACTCTTCTATTGTTAAAGAAACAGTTAAAACAATCAACGAAAAATACAACTCTGCTACGGTTGATTTACTAACCATCGGTAAAAAAGGAAACGATATCTTATCAAAAGAATATACCGTTATTGAAAACAGAAACGATATTTTTGATGATTTAACGTTTGATAATGTTGCTCAGATTGCTGAACAGTTAATGGATTTATATGTAGCTGGTTCTTATGATAAGATAGAAATCATTTACAACCGATTTAAAAATGCTGCGACCCAAATACCTCAGGTAGAGCAATTCTTACCTATACAACCGATTGAAAGTGATGCAGATGTAAATTTAGATTATATCTTTGAGCCTTCAAAAGAAGAAATTGTATTAGAGTTAATTCCGAAGTCATTAAAAACGCAATTATACAAATCCATTCGTGATTCATTTGCTGCCGAACACGGGGCTCGTATGACGGCGATGCACAAAGCTACCGATAATGCTACAGAGTTACGTGATGAGTTATTGTTAACCTATAATAAAGCACGTCAAGCAGCGATTACCAACGAAATCTTAGAGATTGTAGGTGGTGCGGAGGCATTAAATAACTAAGAAAAGACCTTTTTCAGAAGTATTCTGAGAAGTGATATAAAAAACAAAAGCGACCCAATCTTGGGTCGCTTTTGTTTTGTAGTTAGTATTCAAAACTATCCATTATGCTCAAAGTCGTTATACTAACCCTTATAAAAAGAAAACAATAGAGAGCTATTCTAATGTGATTTTTCGGTCTTATAGTGTAGAGTTAATATTTTATCTCTAAAGCTCATTTAAGAACTTCATTTCGAGCGACAGAGAGAGGAATCTCATCCATAGCAATAAGTCCCTATAGTGAAATGTATCATTACGCGTACATCATCCTATTAAACGTGAGTTCGGGATAAAAAAGTTTTTTAATTACACGAAAAAAAGCGAAAAATTTAGTAAATTAAAGTACTGATTTTTAATTGTGTAACTAAATTTTCCACTATGATTTCTGATTTTAAAATTACTGAATTTTTCTGTTTAATTGATGATTTTTGTACCGAAATTAATCAAGTTATTGATAAAAATGCTTTAGAAACCTGTTCAAAGATAGTTAGACGAAGAAAGCCTAAACTCACCCAAAGTGAAATAATCACAATTATGGTGCTTTTCCATTTTAGTGGTTTTAAACACTTTTATATCGAATATGTTAGCAAACACTTGTCAAAAGAATTTCCAGATTTAGTTTCCTATAACCGATTTGTTGAATTGAAAAAGCGTTGTTCAGTGCCTATGATACTGTTTCTTCAAATGCACTGTTTAGGTCAATGTACAGGGATCTCCTTTTTAGATTCTACCACTATTAAAGTATGTCATTATAAAAGAGAAAAGCAGAACAAAGTTTTTAAAAACACCGCAAAAAAAGGGAAAGGAACCATGGGGTGGTTCTTTGGTTTTAAACTTCATATTATTATCAATGAAAAGGGCGATATCGTTGACTTTTTAATTACGCAAGGTAATATAGATGACAGACAACCACTTAAAGATAAAGCCTTTCATAATCGTGTGTTCGGAAAAATATTTGCCGACAGAGGGTATGTAGGTAAAGAACTGTTTGAACAGCTTTTTGTAGATGGAATACATTTGGTTACAAAAATTAGAAAGAATATGAAAAATACTCTTATGCATATCTATGATAAAATTATGCTTAGAAAAAGGGCTGTTATTGAAAGTGTGAATGATATTTTGAAAAACGTATGTCAAATAGAGCATACAAGACACAGAAGCTTCGATAACTTTATCTTAAATTTAGTCGCAGGGTTAATCGCTTATTCGTTTTATCCAACTAAACCTAATATCAATATCGATAACTTACAAAGAATAGGATAAACTATCCCGAACTCACGTTATTAATACAACAGGTTATTGGTGTTCGCTATTAAAGCCAAACTTTACAAAACAATGGTTATCAATAAATCGATGCTATTAGCTGTAAATAGTAGTTTTATAGGCATTTTTTCTTCTACAATCAATTTGTCACTCAAGATGGCGGTTATAAAATTACGAGACTCATATACAAAGCACTTTTAAAAGTATTTTAGTCGTCTTTTTTATATTATTTTTTACCTATACAAAAGTAAATTTTGAAAAAATGGTTTACGCTATTAAAAACACAGCACATCAAACTAAAAATTGCTTACTTTATGAATTAATGTGTTTAAATTTGACGTTTTTTTAATGGTTGTGTTAAATTTCAACACTTTTGTTTTTTTTAAATTTGGCTACTCCCAAGTGATAAAACCTAGAGTTTTAACCTTTTTTTAACTTTTTTTTAGCATTAAAAAAAAATGATATATTGCGTATCGTTAAAAAAACATTTGAATATTTATTAATTCAATAGGTATTTAACAGATTGATTGAAAGAAGTTACTTTCTTCAGTTTTTTTAACAAAGCGATTACTATAGAGTAATTTTTAATTAACTAATTTTTTAATTTCACAACATGAAAAGAATTTTTTTAACACTAGCTGTAGCAGCCTCAGTTTTGGTAGGGTGTCAAGAAAACGCTAAAGATGAAGCGTTAGACCCTCAACAATCAATTGACATGAGTGACTTCTATGTTGAAACAGAAGAGGTTTCTTTTAAAGGAGAATCAGAACAATGTCAATCAATGAGGGTTTTAAACAGACAGGTGAAAGAAAATCCAGGATTGTACAAGAAAATGTACGATATTGAATATGCTACACGTAGATTTTTAAATGCCAAAGGAAAGCCAGGTGGCGGAAGCGGCGGTGGTGGAGACACTGGTGGTGAAGCGGATGTAGATGTTGCCCCAATCGAAGATGGTTTAGGAATTATTAATATTCCAGTTTACATTCACATTGTTTATCCAAATGCAAATAGTATTTCTGATGCTCAAGTTAATTCTCAAATGGCAACTTTAAATGCTGATTTTAGAGATACGAACGTAGATCAATTACCTTCAGGTACTACTTTCGCTAACGATGCAACGGATGCTGGTTTTAGCTTTTCTCTAGCTGGAGTTTTTAGGCATAACGATCCAAAATCTTCTTGGGGAACTAACGATGCTGTAAAAGCAGCATACCCACCAATTACACCTTCTACTCACATGAATATATGGGTGTGTGAAATAGGAGGAGGTATCTTAGGATATGCTCAATTTCCAGGAGGAAAAGAATCAACTGACGGTATCGTGTTAGGAGGAGACTTTTTCGGAAATACTGGTGGAGTTTATGGATTAGGAAGAACTGCAACTCACGAAGTTGGTCACTATTTAAACCTACGTCATATTTGGGGAGACGGAAGATGTCGTCAAGACGATTTCGTAGCTGATACTCCAAATGCCGATTCTTCTAATGGTGGATGTCCTACCTTTCCAAGTACTTCTTGTAAGTCTGCTGACATGACAATGAACTATATGGATTACACGTACGATGCTTGTATGTATATGTTTACAGATGGTCAACGTAACAGAATGAGAGCTATCTTCCAACCAGGAGGAGCTAGAGCTTCAATGATAAACTAAGAAACCAATAGTAGTCTTTTAAAAGACGTTCTCAATAATTATTATAATTATTAATAAGACCAAGAGGTGTATGTCTCTTGGTTTTTTTACTTTTATAACGTTACTGTTAATTAGTAAAATGCATTTGTAATAGATGAATCGTGCATACATTTTTCTTTTTTCAACTCTTTTCTTTGGTTGTCAGCCAAATAAACAATCAATCAATATGAAGCAAAAAATTGTAATTGCTCATCGTGGAGCATCAGGATATCTGCCAGAACATACTATGGAAGCCAAAGCGATGGCATATACTATGAATTCTGATTATATTGAACAAGATTTGGTATTGAGTAAAGACAATGTTCCTGTCGTAATTCATGATATTTATTTGGATGATGTTACGGATGTTGCTGAAAAATTTCCAGAAAGAAAACGAGAGGATGAACGTTTTTATGTAATCGATTTTACTTTTGAAGAATTACAAAAGTTAAATGTTACTGAACGTTTTAACCCGAAAACAGGAGCACAAATATACCCGAATCGATTTCCGAAGGGAAAAGGAAACTTTAAATTACATTCTTTACAACAAGAAATAGCGCTGATTCAAGGTTTAAATGCTTCCACAGGAAAAAATATCGGAATATATCCTGAAATTAAAAACCCTGAGTTTCACCACCAACAAAAAAAAGATATTGCTAAAATTACCTTAAAGATTCTTGCTGACTACGGTTACAAAACTAAGAACGATAAGTGTATGTTTCAATGTTTTGATGCAAAAGAGTTAGAAAGAGTGCGAAAAGAACTAAAATCAGAATTGTTTTTAGTTCAGTTGATGGAGTTTCCCGAAGAAACCCAAAAACTAAACCATTTTGCAACTTATGCAGACGGAATAGGACCGTGGTACAAACAAATTTTACATAAGAAAATAGGAAATCAGTGGCAGTTTACCGCCTTGGTTAAAGAAGCTCATGAGCTAAAACTGCAAGTACATCCGTATACTTTTAGAGCCGATCAGTTAGATGAGTTTTCTTCTTTTGAAGAAATGATGCAAGTTGTACTTTTTGAAGCCAATGCAGATGGTGGTTTTACCGATTTTCCTGATAAAATGGTGCAATTTTTAGCTAAGTGATTAGCTTATTATCAATGAATGCTATCAAGAAGAGATTGCTGCATCTTAATTTATTTCAGAATTGCTAAATACTTAAATGGAATTAATGCTTTTTTATCAAGCTACATAAGGGTTTTAACGAAATCTTAAATAGTTTTTTAAGTTTATAAGATGTTGTAATATCTCAATAAAAAACAGCTTCTTTAAGCGGTTATTATTCTTAAATAGTACCGTCATGTTTTATAAATAGTTCCTTTTTACGTCAATTTTACTTTACTTAAAATTTAATATTTGTATCTAACATAATTAGAAAAGTAATCTACATACTCTTTTTAATTCATTTAAAAAAGTGAACGAAAACATTTCTAATTGATATGGAGACAAAGAGGAGTAAGCCGAAAATCCTATAGTAAACAGAGTAGGTAACTAAATAAATATTTATTATGAATTCAAAAATGAAATCATTAAAAGAGTTTGAAATGACTCAAAATGAAATGGACACAACTAAAGGGGGGCTTTATTACGGATCTGGAGTTTATTGGAGAGACGAGAGAGAAGAAGACTATGTAGGAAGTTTTAGTATTGGAACCTACGTAGATGGTATTAATATGGGAACTGATGGTTATGAAGATTAATTAGTTCTTAATAACCCATTTTGCTAATTCTATTTTGTGCAGAATGGGTTACATAGTTGAATTATGATATTAATTTTATCGATAGAACAAGATGAAAGTACCATTGATGTAATAAGATGGCTTTATCATTTAAAAGAAGATTTTATACTGCTGAATACTACTGAGTTTATTAATAGTATAACGGTAAATATAAATACTTCTGAAGTACTAATCACTACTAAAGATGTAACGGTAAATTTTAATGAAGTTACCTCGGTTTGGTATCGAAGAGGAAACTTTACTCTTTACGATAGCATTGAGTTAAAAGATTTTGTCGGACATAAAATAACGAAGTTTTTTAATGAAGAAAAAAAAGCTTTATTTGAATACTTACATTTTTTATTGAATCAAAAACCTTCCATAAATAACTACAACGTTAAAAAAGTTAATAAGCTTATTGTTTTAACAATAGCGAAACAGTTGGGTTTGTGTATTCCTGAAACCAGAATTACAAATCAAAAAAATATTTTAGAAGAAGAGTTAAAAGATAAATCGCTGATTACAAAACCTATTAATAATCCTATTAATTTGTATGGTGATACATATTGGCTGCCTACTTATACAACATCAATAGATATAAAAAAAACGGATTTATTTAATGATTGTTTCGGAATTAGTTTATTTCAAGAAAATATTAAAAAAATACTAGAAATACGCAGTTATTTTTTGGATGGAGAGTTTTATTCAATGGCAATCTTTTCTCAATTAGATGAACAAACTAAAACAGATTTTAGATGTTATAACAATCAAAAACCCAATAGAACCATTCCGTTTAACCTACCTTCAGACATAGAAATAAAATTAAAAACCTTAGCAGAAAAGTTAAATTTAACCAGTTGCTCTTTCGATTTAATTTATACACCATATAAACAGTATGTTTTCTTAGAGGTAAACCCTATCGGGCAATTTGGTATGGTTTCTTATCCATGTAATTACTATTTAGAAGAAAAAATAGCACACAAACTTAAAAATTATGGTCTCTCATAAAGAAGCTCAGCAGTTATTAGATAAAACAAAAGAAGAGTGTAAAGAAAAATTACCCGTAATAATCTATTTATCAGAAATAAAAATGATTAGTAATAGTTCAATGTCATTAATTCGCAACAGGATATCAATAGATAAATATCACGATAGGTATGCTTTAAAAAGAAACTTTTACAAGCCAATCACAATACAACATCCTATAAATGAATAACAGCGATAAATACGCAAGAATGTTTTCTAATTGCATTCCTGTTTTAGGGAGAAATAAATCAGCTATATATGATTTACAAAGAAAACAAATGTTTACTATACCTAACGATTTGTACAAGTTTATTCAGTTATTTGAAGAACATACAATTTCAGAAATAGTTGAATTGTGTGGTAAAGATAATAAAGAGGTAGTAGAAGAGTATTTTCAGTTTTTAATAGCTAAAGAGCTTATATTTTTTTTAGCTAAAGACGAGCTAGAGTTATTTCCTAAATTGAGTATGAAATGGACGTCACCAGGCAAAATTTCAAATGCAATTATCGAAATAAGCGAAATAACATATCCTTTTTTCGAGAAAATAGTAACCTATCTTACCACATTAGGCTGTGAATACTTATATATTAAAATACGTACTGCTGAATCTTATATTGTTATTAAAGATATTATAGAAAAGTTAACTACTTCTTCTATTTTTTCTGTTGTTTTTGAAACAAAGTTTAATAAAAATGAAAAAATAGTTGATTACGAGCACCTTGTTACTGAAAACAAACGAATAGAAACCATTTTTCTTCTAAGTGATGAAGAATTAGAAACGTCGTCTTCGAAAATTCTTATAACATCACCTGAGAAATTTGTAGATAAAAAGGACTGTTTTTTTACGGTAAACCTTACTTTATTTACTGAGTCGCAAAAATATAATACGTACTTTAATAAAAAGATTTTTATAAATAGAAGTGGAGATATACTGAATGCTCCAGAAACAGAAGAGGTGTTTGAAAACATAACAAGTACCTCATACGAGAACTTGGAAATGATTATAGATTCAGAACAATTCCAAAAGTATTGGAGCATTCATAAAGATATAATAGACGAATGCAAAGATTGTGAGTTACGTTATATGTGTGTAGATAACAGAGTGCCTAGGAAATCTAAAGAAGGAAGTTATTTTTTTACAACAGAATGTGAATTGAGAGTATAAAATTGTTTTAAACTACACAGTAACCTCAATCAATTTACTTCTGTATACCGATAGTAATTTCGACTTAGAAATAAAACCAACATAGGTTTCATTCTTTACTACAGGTAAGTTCCAAGCCCCACTTTCTTTAAACTTTTGCATTACTTTTTCTGTATCGTCTTCATAAAAAATAATGGCAGGAGCGATTTTCATAAAATCTTCAACATAAGTTGTTTCATACAAATCTTGATTAAACATCATGGGGCGAATGTCGTCTAATAAAACAATTCCTAAAAACATATTGTGCTCATCAACTACAGGAAAAATATTACGTTTCGATTTAGAGACAACCTGTTTTAGCATGGTGCCAAGACTCATTTCGGGGTTAATTTTAACGAAGTTTTTTTCAATAATGCTACTAATGTTCATCATCATCATTACATTCTTGTCTTTATTGTGTGTAATGAGTTCACCTCGTTTAGCTAATTCAATTGTATAAATTGAATTAGAAATAAAGTATTTCGTAATGGCATAAGAAACGGCAGAAACAAGCATTAACGGAACAAACAAATCATAGCCTCCGGTAATTTCAGCAATTAAGAAAATGGCTGTTAAAGGAGCGTGTAAAACCCCTGCCATTAATCCTGTCATACCAATCAACGTAAAATTAGTTTCTGAGACATCGAACCCAAATTGATTGATTATTTTGGCTGTAACATTCCCCAAAGCACTTCCCATTACCAGTGTTGGAATGAAGATTCCTCCAACCCCGCCAGCCGCAAAAGTAGTGGTCATCGCAATTACTTTAAAAACACCGATAATTAGCAAAAAGAGTATCACCATCCAAACATTGTCAAAATCAATATTATAGTGAATACTTTTTAATGCAGCACCAGCATTTTCAGATAACAAGTTGTTAATAATGCCATACCCTTCACCAAATAGCGGTGGAATTAAAAATAGCATAATTCCGATAGCTATTCCTCCAAAAAGCAAGCGCTTAAAAGGGGTGTATTTTCTAAAAAAATTAATGATTTTAAAGTATATTTTAGAAAAGTACACCGAAGAAAACCCTGTAAAAACAGCTAAAATTATATAAAAAGCAAGGTCGTTAATTTCAAAAGCTTCTTGTAGTCGAACACTAAATAATACATCTTTTCCTAAGAAAAAATACGAAGTAATTACGGCAGAAACAGACGCTAATAGTAGCGGAACTAACGAAGCAAAGGCAAGATCTAAACTAAAAATTTCTACGGCAAAAATAATGGCAGCAATGGGGGCTTTAAACATTGATGACATCGCTCCGGCCGTAGCACAACCAATGAGTAGCATACGAGTTCTCATGTTCATGTGAAACAATTGAGCTACTCCCGAGCCCAAGGCAGCCCCTGTACTTACAGCAGGCCCTTGTAACCCTACAGAACCTCCAAAGCCAACAGTAATAGGTGCTGTAATTAAAGAAGCATATATTTTGTAACGTTCTATAATTCCGCTTTTTTTAGAAATGGATTGTAACGTGGTAGAAATACCGTGACCAATATCTTTTTTAATAAGGTATTTTTTAATGTAATACACTAAAAAAAGTCCAATGATAGGGAAGATAAAATATAGCGAATGATGATAGTCTTTAATAAGTCCGTCTTCTAAAATTTGATGAAAATAAAACGTAAGGTTTTTAAGAAGTAAGGTGCCTATACCTGCTAAAAAACCAACCAATACACTAAGAACATATACAAACTGTCGCTCAGAGATATGTTTGTATCTCCAAATAAGTATTTTTTTATAGAAGTTTGTAAGTTTAGACATTTATTTTTTTTCTAAAATATCAGTTCCTAAGTAGACATCATTTGAGTTGTAGTACCAGGCTCTTTTTTTGGCATTTTAATACGATTAATAACCTCTTCTTCTGAAAGTAAAATATATTCCCCACTCTTGGGAGAATCTTTAAAAAATTGATAAATTTCTAGAGCATAGGTTTGTGGATTAAAATAAAAAAACCATGTATCAGTGCCCACCTTTTCATCGTACGTAACCTTCAATACTAAATATTCTTTTCCTTTGAATAATTTTCGTTCTACGTTTTTATGAATAATGGTTCCGTTGTCTTTTAATTTCATCGGAAGTCCATATAAATACGTATAATAGTTTTTATACAACCTAGCCCGTTCACAACTTAATTGGTGTTTTTTTAAGGTTGCTTCAGATGGATTGTCGTTTCCATTGAAGCTAACTTTACAGGTATCTTTATCAACGGTATATGCTGTGGTATTGCTTCCTCGAGTAGCTTTTACATAAAAATATTCTTTCGGAAGATTGATTTGTATTTCGCTAATTCTTTTAGGCTTATCAGGAGTTTCCATAGTTACTAACAAGGTTCCGTTGAATGTTTCCCAGTTATTATTGGGGTCGTGGTATTGTATGGATTTTTCTAACAATTCTATTCCTGAAAGCTCTTGTGAAACTCCAGCCGTTGCTAAAAATAAAGCGAAAAGAAAAGTTAATTTTTTCATAACATTAAAAGTACAAAAAATCCTGCTCTGAATGTCAGAACAGGATTCATATATTGTGAAAACCACTAAAAATGGAGTTACCTTATCCTTTCTGAGTTAATTGGATATTTAATTCTTGGAGTTGTTCCTTATCTATCGTGGCAGGTGCATCGATCATAACGTCACGACCTGAATTGTTTTTAGGAAACGCAATAAAATCGCGAATGGTTTCTTGTCCTCCTAAAATTGCTACCAGTCTATCCAGTCCGAAAGCCAACCCTCCGTGCGGTGGTGCACCGTATTCAAAGGCATCCATTAAGAATCCGAATTGCGCTTTTGCCTCTTCTTCGGTAAACCCTAAGTGTTTAAACATAATGGCTTGCGTTTCTTTATCGTGAATTCTGATAGAACCTCCACCAATTTCGTTTCCGTTCAATACCAAATCGTAGGCATTCGCTTTCACGGCTCCTGGGTCTGAATCTAGTAAGGCTAACTGACCTGGTTTTGGTGACGTAAATGGATGGTGCATGGCGTGGTAATGACCCGTTTCTTCGTCTAACTCTAACAAAGGGAAGTCGATTACCCATAACGGAGCAAACTCATCGGGTTTACGTAAGCCTAAACGTTCTGCTAGTTCCATACGTAGGGCACTTAGCTGTGCGCGAACTTTGTTTGTACTTCCTGAAAGTATACAAATTAAATCTCCAGCCTTCGCTTTGGTAGCCTCAGCCCATTTTGCTAAATCTTCTTGGTCGTAGAACTTGTCTACCGACGATTTAAAGCTTCCGTCTTCATTACATTTTACATATACCATTCCTAAAGCTCCTACTTGCGGACGCTTTACCCAATCGATTATTTTATCAATTTCTTTACGTGTATAGGAAGCTCCTCCTGGAACAGCGATACCCACGACCAACTCAGCATCGTTAAAAACTTTGAAGTCTTTGTGTTGTGCTACTTCGTTTAACTCGCCAAATTCCATTCCGAAACGGATATCTGGTTTGTCGTTACCATATTTTTGCATGGCTTCATCAAAGGTTATTCTTGGGAATTTATCAACTTCAACGCCATTGATTTCTTTTAATAAATGACGAGTCATTCCTTCGAAAACTTCCAAAATATCTTCTTGCTCTACAAATGCCATTTCACAGTCTATCTGTGTGAATTCTGGCTGACGGTCGGCACGTAAATCTTCATCTCTAAAACACTTTACAATTTGAAAGTATTTATCCATACCCCCTACCATTAACAACTGCTTAAAGGTTTGTGGAGATTGTGGTAAGGCATAAAACTGACCAGCATTCATACGAGACGGTACTAAGAAATCACGCGCTCCTTCTGGAGTAGACTTGATTAAATAAGGAGTTTCAACATCAATAAATCCTTTGTCAGATAAATATTTGCGGACTTCCATAGATACTTTATGGCGGAAAACTAAGCTGTTTTTAACAGGATTACGGCGAATATCTAAATAACGATATTTCATACGAATGTCTTCCCCTCCGTCGGTTTCATCTTCAATAGTGAAAGGTGGTAATTTCGCCTCGTTTAAAATTTCTAAGTTCGATACTAAAACTTCTATAGCACCTGTAGGGATATTTACGTTTTTTGATTGACGCTCAATAACTTTACCCGTTACTTGTACCACAAACTCACGCCCTAAAGTTTTGGCTTTTTCTAGTAAGTCTTTAGAAGTACGTTCTTCGTCGAAAATTAACTGTGTAATTCCGTAACGATCACGTAAATCTACCCAAATCATAAACCCTTTGTCACGTGATTTTTGTACCCATCCTGCAAGGGTTACTTCTGTATTAATGTGCGAGGCTCTTAACTCGCCACAAGTATGCGTTCTGTACATTTTTAAACCTTTTTTTCTCGCATAGCGAGATTTCCTATAAATTGTGATTCCGAAAGTATTTCGAAATCTAGAAATTTTAGCTGGGCAAAATTACGGAAATAATAGCAATAAAAAAGGCTGAATAGTACAGAACTATTCAGCCTATGTATGAAATCTTATTTTATTTAAAAACTCATTGAAATTCCAACACCGTTACCATTAATCAACATATTAAATTGTGGTTTAAAATTATTGTAAGAAGTTGCATCTAAAGACGCATTATATAAATCTACTGCTTCGTTGGCCTTTTTATTAGCTCCAGAGGCAATCGGAATTGCCACAATGATTAATCCTGCTCCTACACCTGCTATAGTCCAATTAGCCTCACCTCCTCCAATAGCTGCTCCAACAGGAAATCCTATTAAAGCTCCTCCTGCTCCTCCTAAAATAGTTGCCAAGGTAGTATTAGATTTAGCTTTTTTCATTAATGCCATTGCTTTTGCATCACTTTCCATTAGGTTTACCATCTCTTTCATAGAAACAGCTTTTCCATTGATAGAATATTTATATCCTCCAAAAACTTTTTCTTTTTCTATTTGTTGAGATTGGGCAAAAAACGAAGCGCAAATTGCGAACAAAAAAGTAAAAACTGTTTTTTTCATACGTATCAAGAATTTAAAGTTGGTTCATTATTTAATTAAAATTCCCTTCTTTCCTAAGAACTCAATATCTCTTAAAAAGCCTTTTTGAATGGTTTCTGCTTGAAAAATAAAGGTTTTATCGTGTAACCTATTATTTTCAAAAAATGTTACCTGAAAACGGTTGTCTAGAGCAAACAATTCAGGTTGCATGAGTTCAAACTTCTGATAACTGTTTGCAGGAAGTTTGTCTATTTTTCTTCGGAAAACAGAAGTAGTTTTCGTGTCTGAGAATCCTTGAGAAACGATGACTACCATTTCTAAATCAACATCCTTTCTATTTAGAATGTACACATTCCAATCTTCTTTGTTGTCAATCGGATTGGTTTCTAATACTACGGCAATTTCTACACCTGTTACTTTAGGAATTTCAATATCTTTCCTCATAAAATTAGATTGAAGGTTTTATGCAAAAGACGAACGTACTTTAATCATATACCTTTTACCGTTATATCACCGATTTAAACTGTTCTAAGAAACGCTTGTCGTTTTCATAAAACATACGAATATCTGGAATTTGATATAATAACATGGCAATACGCTCGATACCCATTCCGAAAGCATAACCGCTATATTTTGTTGGGTCGATATTACAGTTTTTCAACACATTCGGGTCTACCATACCACATCCCATAATTTCTAACCAACCAGTTCCTTTGGTTATTCTGTAATCGGTTTCTGTTTCTAATCCCCAATAAATATCTACTTCAGCACTTGGCTCAGTAAATGGAAAATAAGATGGACGCAAACGTATTTTAGATTTGCCAAACATTTCTTTGGTAAAGTATAGCAAGGTTTGTTTTAAATCGGCAAAAGACACATCGGTATCAATGTACAACCCTTCTACTTGGTGAAAAATACAGTGTGCACGGGCAGAAATGTCTTCATTTCTAAATACACGACCCGGAGAAATAGTACGAATAGGAGGTTCGTTATTTTCCATATAACGTACCTGAACTGATGAGGTATGTGTTCTTAGTAAAGTATCAGGATTCTTTTCAATAAAGAAAGTATCCTGCATATCTCGTGCTGGGTGATACTCTGGTAAATTTAAGGCCGTAAAGTTGTGCCAATCATCTTCAATTTCTGGTCCCTCAGAAACAGTAAAACCAATACGATTAAACACTTCGATAATTTGATTTTTAACCAAAGAAATTGGGTGACGAGATCCTAAATTGATAGGCTCAGATGGGCGAGTTAAATCACCATAAACTCCTGTATCTTCAATGGCACTTTCTAAGGCATCGTTTAACTCGGTAACTTTATTTTCGGCAGACTTTTTTAGGTTGTTTAATGCTTTTCCGAAGTCTTTACGTAACTCAGCATCCACATTTTTAAATTCGGCAAATAAGTCTTTTAACAAGCCCTTGCTTCCTAAATATTTTATTCTAAAAGCTTCTATTTCTTCTTTAGAAGTTGTGTTAAAAGCGTGTACTTCTCCGATTAATTCTTTTACCTTATCTAACATAATCTTTTCAAAAAAGTTAAGCAGCAAATTTACGTTTTTTTAGTTAAAACAATAAGGTATTTTATGTAATAACGAAAACGTTGTAGAAAACTATAAAATAAACAAAAAAATCAAATTTAACAAATCGTAAATTAACTATATTTGCACGAACAAATTGTTAAAATTTAATATAACAGAACAACTAATGTTTATGGAATCTAAGATACAAGAATTCATGAATTACGTAAAAGAGCGTAATACATATGAGCCAGAGTTTTTGCAAGCTGTACATGAGGTAGCAGAAACTGTAATTCCGTTTATAGAAGAAAATCCGAAATATCAAGGGAAGAAATTACTTGAGCGTATGGTAGAACCAGAACGTACGATTATGTTTAGAGTACCATGGGTTGATGATAATGGAGAAACTCAAGTTAATAGAGGATATAGAGTAGAATTCAACTCGGCTATTGGTCCGTATAAAGGAGGATTGCGTTTTCATCCTTCGGTAAACCTGTCAATCTTAAAGTTTTTAGGGTTTGAGCAAGTTTTCAAAAACTCATTAACAACTTTGCCTATGGGCGGAGGTAAAGGTGGGTCTGATTTTAATCCAAAAGGAAAATCAGATCGTGAAGTGATGGCTTTTTGCCAATCATTTATGACCGAATTAGCGCGTCATATTGGTCCTGATACAGATGTTCCCGCTGGAGATATTGGTGTTGGAGGTCGTGAAATTGGTTATATGTTTGGTCAATACAAACGCTTACGTAACGAATTTACAGGTGTTTTAACAGGTAAAGGAAGAACTTGGGGTGGGTCGTTAATTCGTCCTGAGGCTACAGGTTATGGCGATGTGTATTTTGCTGAAAACATGTTACAAACAAAAGGAGATTCTTTTGAAGGAAAAATAGTAGTTGTTTCTGGTTCTGGAAATGTAGCGCAATACGCTACTGAAAAAGCAACCCAATTAGGTGGTAAAGTAGTTACCATGTCTGATTCTTCAGGATATATTTATGATGAAGCGGGTATTGATGCTGAAAAATTAGCTTTTGTTATGGAGCTAAAGAATGAAAAAAGAGGAAGAATTAGTGAATATGTTGAAAAATATCCATCGGCTAAATTCTTTAAAGGAGAAAGACCTTGGAGTATAAAATGTCATATAGCATTGCCATGTGCTACTCAAAACGAGTTAAATGGAGAGGAAGCAAAAGCATTAGTAGATAACGGATGTATTTGTGTTGCTGAAGGTGCCAATATGCCATCTACTCCAGAGGCTATTGAGGTATTCCAAAAAGCAAAGATTTTATTTTCGCCAGGAAAAGCCTCTAATGCTGGTGGTGTAGCTACCTCTGGTTTAGAAATGTCTCAGAACTCGTTACGCTTGTCTTGGTCTCGTGAAGAAGTAGATGCTAGATTACATACTATTATGAACGATATTCATGAAGCTTGTGTAAAATATGGTACGCAAGAAGACGGGTATGTTGACTATGTGAAAGGTGCAAATGTTGCTGGCTTTGTAAAGGTTGCTGAGGCAATGTTAGACCAAGGAGTGGTATAATAGTTTATAAAATAAAGCTGAAGCCTCATAGAAAATTCTATGAGGCTTTTTCGTTTTGTGTAATTTGTAAGCATTTTTTAGCGATAAGCTTCTTACATTTTGTACTTTCGACAGATAAATAAGTCATCAAATAGTAATGAGTAAAAGAAAAGATAGATATACCATCGCTTTTTATAATGTAGAAAACTTGTTCGATACCTTTGACAATCCTAAGACACATGACGATGATTTTACGCCTAAAAGTAGGTTGGGTTGGAATACAAAAAAGTACCAACATAAGTTGAGAAAAATAACATCGGTTATTCGTCAATTAGGAAGCAATAAGTCTATATACCCACCCGCTATTATCGGATTGGTAGAAGTTGAAAATGCAAAAGTTGTAAAAGATTTAGCTACTCATAAAAATTTGTCAAAATACACGTATAAATATGTCCATTACGATTCTCCTGACGAACGAGGAATAGATGTTGCGCTACTTTATAATAGTGATTTTTTTGAGGTTATTTCATCTAAAACACATCATTTGTTATTAACCGATGAAATAGGAGAAATAGATTACACTCGCGATTTATTAGAAGTAAAAGGGATGTTGAATGGAGAAGTAGTATATGTTTTGGTAAACCACTGGCCTTCTCGTAGACAAGGAGAAACAGAAACAGAAGAAAACAGGATAAAAGCTGCAAAATTAGTTCGTAAGACGATTCATTCTATACAAGAAAAAGAAGAGAATGCAAAGTTTATTATTATGGGAGATTTTAATGACGATCCCACAAGTATTAGTATTGAAAATCATTTGATGTCGGGCGATTTGTATAACCCTATGAAACCTTTATATGAAAAGGGAATGGGAACTACGACTCATTACAAGGAGTGGCATTTGTTTGACCAGATTATCTTTTCGAGAGATTTTTTCGATACTGAAAAGAGTGAGCATACCTTTTTAGAAGCAAAAATATTCAAAACAGATTGGTTAAAAATATATAGAGGAAAATACAAAGGAAGTCCGTTTAGAACCTACATTGGTCCTTTTTATAAAGGCGGCTTTTCCGACCATTTTCCTGTGTATGTTATTTTTGAAAAAGACAGTTAAAAAAATCCTGAGAAAATATTCTCAGGATTTTTTGATATTTACATTCAAAATCAGTTATTTCTATTCAACAGTTACCGATTTTGCTAAGTTTCTAGGTTGATCTACATTTTTGCCTAACATAACTGCTATATGGTATGATAACAGTTGTAAAGGAATTGTAGTTAGTAAAGGCGTAAAAGCCTCTTCAGTATCTGGAATTTCAATAACATGATCGGCTATTTCTTTAACGGTTTCATCGCCCTCAGTAACTACTGCAACTATTTTACCGCTTCTAGACTTAATTTCTTGAATGTTACTGACTACTTTTTCATAATGTCCTTTGCTTGTTGCAATTACAAAAACAGGCATGTTTTCATCAATTAAAGCAATCGGTCCGTGTTTCATTTCAGCAGCAGGATACCCTTCAGCATGGATGTAAGAAATTTCTTTCAGCTTTAAAGCTCCTTCTAAGGCAACAGGAAAATTGAATCCTCTACCTAGGTACAAACAGTTTTTGGCATTTTTATATACATTGGCTATCTCTTTAGCCTGCTCATTAGTTTTCAACAGTGTTTCAACCTGATTAGGAATTTGCTGTAAAGTTTGTAAATAGGCATTTACGGCAGATTTAGACAGTGTTCCTTTAGCTTGTGCTAGCTTTAAAGCAATTAGAGAAAGCACTGTAATTTGTGTGGTGAATGCTTTAGTTGAAGCAACTCCGATTTCTGGACCAGCATGGGTATACGCCCCAGCATGAGTTTCTCTAGCTATAGAAGAACCCACTACATTACAAACTCCAAACACAAAGGCGCCTTTAGATTTTGCCAGTTTAATAGCGGCTAAGGTATCGGCGGTTTCTCCAGATTGAGAGATCGCAATTACGACGTCTTTGGGAGTTATAATAGGGTTACGGTATCTAAATTCAGAAGCATATTCTACTTCAACAGGAATACGAGCCATATCTTCAAAAAGATATTCTCCAACTAGTCCGGCATGCCATGAGGTACCACAAGCTACAATAATAATTCTGTCAGCATTTAAGAACTTCGACATATTATCATCTATACCAGACATTCTAATTAAACCTTCATTTGGCAGCATTCTACCTCTGTAAGTATCTCTGATGGCCTTAGGTTGCTCATAGATCTCTTTCAGCATAAAGTGATCGTAACCACCTTTTTCAATTTGGTCAAGACTTAATTGTAATTTCTGAATGTTCGCATCAATTTCTTTATCATTCTCAATTTTACGAACTTTAATTCCTCTATTTCTTTTTATAATTGCCAATTCACCATCTTCTAGGTAAATGGCGTTTTTTGTGTACTCAATAAAAGGAGAGGCATCTGAAGCCACAAAAAATTCTTCATTATTTTTTCCAACACCAATTGCTATAGGACTTCCCAATCTAGCTACAACCAATTCATTGGGTTTTGTTTTGTCGAAAACAGCAATAGCATAAGCACCTATCACATTGGTTAATGCTAACTGAACTGCTTTTCCTAATTTACACCCTTCGGTCTTTTTAACTTCCTCAATAAGATTTACTAAAACTTCGGTATCTGTGTCGCTTTTAAATTGGTAACCACGTAAGGTTAGTTCCTTTTTAATGGTGTCGTAATTCTCAATAATACCGTTATGAACAATTACCAAATCTCCAGACTCAGAAAAGTGAGGATGAGAATTTACATCGTTAGGAACTCCATGAGTTGCCCATCTAGTATGTCCAATACCTATGTTACCTTTTTTTCGTTGCTCTTCTCTATTCGTAATAATCTCTAAATCAGAAACCTTACCCTTGGTTTTAGATAGGTGCATCGTTTCGCCATCATACATCATGATTCCAGCACTATCATAACCTCTGTATTCTAAACGCTTGAGTCCGTTAATTACAATCGGATAAGCTTCTCTGTGTCCAATATACCCTGTGATTCCACACATAATAATTCTTATTTTTCTTTTGAATATGATATTTTTAAAACAGCTCTTTTGGTTTCGTTAGCTGTAATGTCTCCATTAAATAACCTTACTGCTCTAGGGTTCCAGTTATAGGTGCTAACAGAAGTACTAGTTACAGGAGTGTCTGTAGGATTGTAAACTTTTAAAATTAAGGGTTCTGCAGTTGTGTCTTCCTCACCAGATAAAAGATTAGAAATGTAGTTAGTGATTCTAAATGTATATTTTTCGGGGCTATCGTCCTCTTTCTCTAAGTTTCCTCCAAAATTTACAGCTTCAATGTATGCATCTATTAGTTGCGTAGGAGAAGTACCTCCTGACTCGTTTTCTTTATTTTGATATAAAAACAATCTCTGAGGCAGGATACTTGCATCATCGCTAATTTCATTGTTTACGTAAAACGTAAGAGAAGCGTCGTTAACAAGCCAATTATTACTTCTTAATTCTTGAAGTTTTACATCATCTATAATTTTAACCTCTGCCATACTTCCCGCTGTTCCTTGAATTACAAAGCTGTTAGCAGTTGAGGTAGTAGAAGGCGTCATTTTATATACACTATTTTGTATACCTGATAAAGGGAAATTATATTTTCTATTTATAGTGTCTGTTACTGTATTAGAAGCATCAACTAAATATTTCGTATAATGAAATTCTAATGATGGACCAGGAGATGCTGTTAAGTTGAAAGGAACTAAAGAACCATCTGTGCCAGAAGCCTCAATAATAAGACCTCTAAAATAGTTTTCAAATTCTTCTTTCGATGAAAATTCAGAACTCTCAAATTTGTCCCAAAAAAGACTTTTCATTTTCGAGACATCTAACGGAATCGCTAAAAAAGGTACAGCGATAGTTTCGCCATTATTTGTTCTTGTTGCTTTTACAATCTCTTCATAGGTTTTAGAAGGATTAAACCTATCTATTCTTTCGTATGAAAAAACAGTATCTTTTTCTGATGGTTTGAAGGTAAAATCAGAAGTTTCGTTTAAAACTTGAATACTTTCGTAATCGAAGTTAGAGAAAAACGAGTTTCTTTTAGAAGGGTCGCTAGGATTTAGTGTGTTTAGATACGTGTTATTCTGTTTAACCATAACAGAGGTACCCACATCAACATTACCTAAAATAGAATCTAATTTATAGGTGGTAATTCCGTCTGCATTTTCTCCTTGCGAAGTCGAAATATAAGGTAGTTTTAGTATAACCTTATCTAAATCGACAATAGTATCATTACTAGCACTGTTTTTTAATCCAGCAACATATCCTACTTGAGAAACAATAGAAGCTTCAATTTTTTCTGCATTAGGGTTGTTATATACTCCCAACCAATATTCGCTAATACTAGCGTTGATGTTATCGGCTTGTACGCTGTCAATGTTAATAGGAGTTATTTCTACATCTAATAAAAACTCTCCTGTTTCAAATTTATCGTTGTTAATGACGTTTGTTCCTACATCACTAAAGTCTTTTTCACAAGCTATATTAGCTGCTAAACATAGCAAACTAATACCAATGGCTCCAATTTTTCTAATCATTATTCGCTTAATTCTAAAACGTTCTCTTTATAAAATTCTATGTATGCTTCGGTTAAGTTTTCTTCTGACTGAAAGTCTAAAATTTTAACATTACTTTGTTCAATAAAAGCTTCAATTTCTTCGGGTAAACTCTCACTGCCCTTTATAATAGCATCTGAATTTTCAATAGCACTCTTTAAAAGATTATTATGACTCGGTGTTTCGATTGTCGCTACTTTAGCATTTTCAATTTTATCAAAACGAATTTTATTAGCCAACTCGTTATTCAAATCTTCAATAGTACTATTATAAAGCGAAGTTACAATCTTACTTTCAGTGAACAACGGTTCTTCTTTATAAAATTCTCTTAAATATAAAGGTAATAGTGAAGCCATCCATCCATGAACATGAATAATATCTGGAGCCCAGTTGAGCTTTTTAACCGTCTCAACCACACCTTTTGCAAAGAAAATCATACGTTCGTCGTTATCGTCAAACAGCTTATCATCTTCATCAGAGTACACCGCTTTACGCTTAAAGTATTCATCATTATCAATAAAATACACTTGCATTCTCTCTTTAGGAATCGAAGCAACCTTAATTATCAAAGGCATATCCATGTCGTTAATAATTAAGTTCATTCCCGATAGGCGAATTACCTCGTGTAACTGGTGTCTTCGCTCATTAATAACCCCAAATCGAGGCATGAAAATACGGGTTTGAATTCCTTTAGAATGTGCATTTTTAGCAACGTTAAATGCGGTAGATGATAATTCTGTTTCTGGTAAATAAGGAATTACCTCTGATGAAACGTATAAAATTCTCTTATCCTTCATTAATCGATCTCTTTTGTTGAAAGGTGCAAAAATACGAAAATTAATGCAAAAATCGTGTTAAATTACTAATTTTGCACGCATTCCTATTAATAAACAATGAAAGTTTTCACCACAAAATTCGAGTTGAGAGAATTTTTATCAACTCAAAAAAAACACGGAAAGTCTATTGGATTTGTCCCAACCATGGGGGCATTACATCAAGGACATCTTTCGCTTATCGAAAAAGCAAAAAAAAAAGCGATATTACTGTAGCTAGTATTTTTGTTAATCCTACACAATTTGACAATAAAGAAGATTTAGAAAAATATCCCAAAACATACGAAAACGATGTCGCATTATTAGAATCTGTTCGTTGTGATGTGCTATTTTTTCCTTCAGTAAAAGAAATTTATGCTGAAAACATCGCTTCTGAAAAGTTTGATTTTGACGGATTAGAACACCAAATGGAAGGAAAGTTTAGAGAAGGACATTTTGATGGTGTAGGAACGATTGTAAAAGCCTTATTCGAAATAGTGGAGCCTAATACTGCTTACTTCGGAAAAAAAGATTTTCAGCAATTACAAATCATTAAAAAACTAGTCAAAAAATATAGCATTCCTGTTACCATAAAAGGAATGCCAATTTTTAGAGAGAAAGACGGATTGGCGATGAGTTCTCGAAATACGCGTTTAACTACAGAATATCGAAAAGCAGCACCTTTTATTTACAAAACGCTTAAAAAAGCTAGAAAGAAGTTTGGCACAAAAAGTGTTACTGAAGTAACAGAATGGGTAGAAAAACAGTTTGAGAAACATCCGTTATTAAAACTCGAATATTTTACCATAGCCAATGAAGAAACATTGCAAACAGCAACCGATATAGAGTCCAATAAAAAGTACCGTGCTTTTATCGCTGTTTTTGCAGGAGACATTCGCTTAATTGATAATATAGGGTTGAAGAATTAAATAACAAGACTTTATATAGGTAAAAGTGACGTTTTTAAAATGTTAAAATCATCAAAAAACAAGATAGTATTCATTAAAAAACAACTATTTTTGCAGCATGTTAGTACAAGTAGTAAAATCTAAAATACACCGTGTTAAAGTAACGAATGCGGATTTAAACTATATAGGAAGCATTACCATTGATGAAGATTTAATGGATGCGGCAGGTATTATTGAAGGAGAACGTGTTCAGATTGTAAACAACAACAACGGTGAACGTTTAGAAACCTATGCAATTCCTGGTCCGAGAAAAAGCGGTGAGATTACTTTGAACGGTGCGGCAGCACGGAGAGTTCAAAAAGGCGATGTGCTTATTTTAATCGTATATGCTTTTATGGAGCTAGAAGAGGCTAAGAAATTCAAACCACAATTAGTATTTCCGAACGAAGAAACCAACTTGTTAGAATAGTTTGAGTTCACCAGCCAAAAAAATCATAAAAATAATACTACCTCTCATTTTGGGAGGTTTTTTAGTTTGGTATTCCTTATCAAAAATTTCAGTAGAAACCCTTGTACAGTATTTTAAAGATGCGAACTATTTATGGATAGCATTAGGGTTGTTCTTCGGAATTTTAAGTCACTTATCGCGAGCCTATCGTTGGAAATTTTTACTAGAACCCATGGGATACAAACCCGATTTTGGGAATAGCGTGATGGCGGTTTTGGTGGCTTATTTAGTAAATTATGCCGTACCAAGAGCAGGAGAAGTGTCGCGAGCAGCAGTGATGGCAAATTATGAAGACATTCCGTTCGAAAAAGGTTTTGGAACCATCGTTGCCGAACGAATGGCAGATTTACTCATGATGCTGAGCATCATACTAATTACCCTCTTTCTACAATTCGATTTTATATATGAACTACTAACCAAAAATTTCGACCCACTTAAAATAGGAATCCTCTTAGCTGGTTTGGTATTGATTTTTATGATTTTTACACGCTTTGTAAAAAAGGCAACATCTGGTATCGGACTGAAAATCAAGATTTTTGTTGTAGGATTGATTGAAGGAGTGACCAGTATTTTTAAAATGAAACACAAATGGACGTTTATTTTTCATACGGTGTTCATTTGGGTAATGTATGTACTCATGTTTTGGGCAACCATTCCAGCAATTGACGGACTGCAGGTTCCGTTAGGAGGGGTGCTCATCGGATTTATCGCTGGCGGTTTTGCCATTGCAGCTACCAATGGAGGAATAGGCTTATACCCTGTGGCAGTTGCCGGAGCCTTGGCTTTATTCGGAATTGCAGAAGAACCCGCCACCGCTTTTGGGTGGATTATGTGGACCGCTCAAACCGCTATGATTATTGTCTTTGGCGGACTAGCATTTGT
Source organism: Tenacibaculum tangerinum (assembly GCF_029853675.1). Classification (NCBI taxonomy): domain Bacteria; kingdom Pseudomonadati; phylum Bacteroidota; class Flavobacteriia; order Flavobacteriales; family Flavobacteriaceae; genus Tenacibaculum; species Tenacibaculum tangerinum. The sequence goes on from NZ_CP122539.1 coordinate 2,654,252, forward strand.
GTGCTTACCTATCTATAATAAAAATTCAAAATAAATCATTTTACATAAATATTAAAATTATTACAAAATAATTATGTTTATATTTTGTAATATGTAAATTTATTGTATCTTTGTAGCGTGATTCAATATAAAAGTTGAGTCGAATAGCTATTAGAATCAAACAAATGTTAGGTTTTTGGAGTTTTACCTTAATACTTCTTTAAAATTCCACCTAAGCTTTCAGAATTACATCGTAGCCTTTGCTACCCAAGAATTTTTTAATGTAAAACTAAATGTATGAATGCTTATGAATATGGGTTGAAGCACTTTTCTGTAAAGTACCAACCCCAATCCAATTGCGTTGTATTTAACGACAAATATATTATTGATGGAGACGAGGAAGAACATACCCAGTCCGAATACGTTCCTAGCTTGTTTAGGTACATACAAGTGGCTCAGGTATCAGAAAAAAAGTATACACAACTCGCCAATCCTAAAACAATAGATGCCGATACGGTAGAAGATTTTTTAATTCCAAACAATTATGTAACCATTACACAAGACAATACGTTGGAAGAGCTTCCCAATGCGTATGTAAAGGTGTATGAGTATCAGGGGAATTTTTATGTAAGAACCGAAAAAACAGGAACACAACACTTAGAAGAAGTCGAAATAACAGCTACTAGAAACAAAGGCTATAGAAAACCTAAAATTTTTGGCTTAGCAGATATTAAGCTGCGAGAAATTTTAGAAGACACCTCTGTTTCACTCATTTTCTTTTTTACCGAAGACGGAGCCGTATTAGAAAAGGCGTATGCAAGTATAGATACTATAGAACCTAATGAAATAGTATTCTTTTTAGAAAAAGAAAGCTTGTATAACCCTATTTCTGTAGCAAAAATTAAAGTAGGACAAGGCATCACAAAAGATAAGCAGCTACCCTTTGATGCCATTGCAAAACTCGCACAATTAATGGGCGTAGCCATAGAAAAAAAGAATGTAGAAAACATTTTTAAAATACACTTTACTACTGAAAAAGAAGGTACAACTACGATTGTGTATCAGGTAGGAAATTATGTATTTGAAGTAACAAGCGAGGTGTTAAGAGGCTTGTTGGGAGACCCTTTGGTATTGATTGGTAACGAATTCTCAAAAGTATTTAAAGCCAATCCAAACCGTTGGCAATACTATAACAAAGACGGAAGTGTCAGCAAAAAGTTTACACCTTTTATTCCAGAGTTTAAAGAATTTTTAAAATCCGAAGAGAAAAAAGAAAGCAGCACACAAGAGGGCGCTTTAACAAGTACGCTTACTGCCGTAAAAGAAGCCCTAAATAAGGCTACCAACAAAATAACCAACGAGGCTTTTAGAAAATTGTTAGTTCAAAAACTGAACTTTATACACAAACTACTAGACGAGTTAGAAAACCTATACCAAAGTTTTCAAAAACTCATCAGCTCAAAAAGCATGCATATCTATTTCAATGCGTTGTTTGTGGGGGTGTACAATAGTGTCATAGAAGCTATAGGAGGCATTATTACCCTAGTAGGTCATATTTTAAACCTACCCTCTTACCTGATGAAAACAAGTAAAAAAACATTTTCACAAAGTATAGCGATAGGTAGCGAATTGTTAGAAAATGCCATAGAAACCTTTTTAAAAATATTCTCTATAAAAAATATCAAGGCATACTATTCAGGAATAATTAAGCTTGCAAAAGTATTTATGTACTTGTCAGAAAACCCAGACATCATTGTTTCTAAGCTAGCCGATGGGGTAAACTATACAGCGACTAAAATAGATAGATTAGGTTACGGTATGGGGTATGTAGTAGGCTTTGTAATAGAGGAAATTTTAACGGCGTTGGCAACAGGAGGTGCGAAAACCATTGCAAGTGCTTTTAAGTTAACGGTAGAAGGATTGTCAAAAGTAGTACGTACGATAAAAAATACGCCCAACATAGTAGTGAACAAGGCTTCAGACTTTGTACAATCACTTATAGCGTTATTTAAAAAGTTAAAGCAATTAGATGTGGTAAAACTCATAGACGATCTGATTGTTTGGATACAACAATGGATAAAAACCACGAGGCAGTTGGCGACTGAAAAATTTGACAGTCTATTTAACTTCACAGAGAAGTATTGGTTGCGAAAATTGAATTTAGCACCAACAAAATTTGAAAATTCACTATTAACCTTGTGTCCTATAAAAAAGTAGCTATATGAAAAAGATAATTAGATACGTTCTCAATTTGTACAGAGAAAAAAAGAAGAGAGAAGCGCTGTTAAAAAACCCTAATTTAAAAATTAAGTTTAAAAAAAGTACCAGCCTCATTTTAAACTGTATGGGTTTTTTAACAAAAAACGGTAAGGAGGTATTAACCTGGAATAGTGTAGAACTGGTCACAAAAGAAAAAACGGGAGATTATAAAAACTTTTTTAAGAAAGTATATGAAGAGTCTAGAGCTAAAAAAATAAGTCCACATAAATATTTGGATGAATTGGCAGAAATAAATAACTTAAAACGTATAGCCATTTCTTCTAAAAACAATGCTTTAATTGATTCTAAAGGTTTTTATAGAGTATTTGGAGATGATTTAATTGAAAAATATCAAAAGCTTATTAAGTATCCTAAAAGGAATGAACTTATTGAGAAAAGTAAAAAGGCTTTGAAAAACGACTCCAAAAAGAAGCATTTGAAATATAATAATAAAGATACGCCTGAAGTGCCTTATAGTGATTTTGGAACATCCCCTACATTCAAAGGTATGAAAGCATACTTAAAAAATGGTAAATTTGGAAATGGTATAGTACCTAAAGGAGCAGAGAAACTTGTGGGTGATATGAAACAACTTGTCATAAAACATCAAGGTGAGATAAGAACCTACGTGACAGGTGACCGCCCATCAGATTTTAAAAATTGTTGGCGTGCTATGGGAGTAACTGATGAAAAATTGATTAATAAATACGAGTCTCTTAGAAAGAAATTAAAATTAACATGGCATCATTTAGATGATTTAGACGATAGTTTGAAAAGCACTTTTCAATTAGTTGATAGGGAATTACACGAATTGACTACTAAGCACATGGGAAGCCATGCACAGTTGTTAGAAGTATATAAACAATTAAAATAATAAATAAATATGATGATAATATTTGATAAAGATTATGATTCTGTAAAACAAGAGGACATTGAAAACTTAGAAAAATTAATAGGTAGTGAGTTACCTGAAGATTACAAACAACATATGCTAAAATATAATGGAGGGAGTATCCCTTTATGGTATGAATATATTTTTATTCATAATAAAAGGGAATTATCTTTGGAAGGTTTTCATCAATTAAAATATGGTGATGACAATGTCGAATCATATTTTGGACACAAGCATGATTTCTTATACCCAAATTTGTTACCAATAGGAGCTATTACAGGGGGGTATATAGCTATGGGATATCAACAGGAGAATAAAGGAGAGATATATGTGTATTTTTCTGATGAAGATCCATATAAAATAGCTAATTCATTTAATGAATTTATTGAAGGTATAGAGGTTAGAGAGATTTAAAGTTTATAATATAAATACCTTAAATGGAAGTCTGATCTATTGTTGTGTAGTGAATTGTATCAATGGTTTGTTGTCTGTTGTAGGAAAAAGCAAAAAAATAATAAGATGTTATTCTAAAACTCTTTTTTCAGATAAAAATAGAGCGCAGTGCAATAAAAAAATTAAAATAACTAACTACTCTAAGCTTTTTTAAGAAGTTAAAAATTTAAAAATGAGCATGCATTTTTATTTTTTGTTAACGCAGCCCGCCTTTTGGTGGGCTGTTTTTTGGGAAGCCTACAGGAAAATTTGATTTAACAGATGCAGAGGGAAATATCTTAGATACCAATTTAAGTGAAAGAGTAGTAGCGGATAAAATAGATGACTATACAAAAGCTGCCAAAAAAGAAGGGATTTCTGTTAAAGAGTATTTCAAAAGAAAGCTTAATTTAAAGAGGTTTGGATTTAGTGTATTTAAGTTCTCAAATAGATTTGACGATCATTTAAAGTTTGGGCATATAAGAGTTGAAGTAATCAATAACTCAGTTCCCAGAAGACTAGCTGATGGTTCACCAAACCCCAAAAGATTAGAGGAAGCTTATGAATATTTGGTAGGTAAAGGAGGTAGGAGTGCTAATGGGTTAGCGCAAGGTAGAGTTTATAAAATAAAATCTTGGGGAGGAACCCATTTTTTAACAAATATAGACAACATAAATGTTAGAATAGCAAGTCCAAAAAGTACTTTGTCTGGCAACATAGCAACATATAAATTGCCAACAGGAGAAACCGTTAGAAAAGTGCAATTAGAATATTATATTGAGGAAACCAATACATGGAAATTAAAAAATGATGCAAGTACGATGTGGCCTAAAAGTTGGGATATTCATAAAATCAAAGAAGTTATTAAAGAAGCTTCTAATAATATTTTAGAGTTTAATGGTATCAATAAATTTAGAGGTCTATCAAAAGAAGGGTATGAAATAGAATTTTATATAGATGGGTTAACCAATGAGATTACTACAGCCTATTTATATTTTGATTAAATGTAAAATAATAAAATATGGAAAAATTGAAATTTATAAAAACGAAAACAGGATCTAATTGGGTTCAGCCTAAAAACATTAATTATCTTTTATTAAGTGAATTTTTAGGAGATTACGGTAGACATTTCCCGAGTCAACAAGACGAAACCATTGAAAATTTAGAATTGGTATTGTCAGGAGAAAAAACTTTTGATGACATTCAAGACCCTGAGGTATACTGGAGTTTTGGAGGTGGCTTAGGTTTAGGGTATTTTGAAGTGGAAGGAACAACTGCTTATTTTGAACCAGATAAAGAATTAACCGATGCTCCAAGAATAGTAATGCCTTTAGAAGAATTTATTAATATACTAAAGGAATGGAGAGCTTTTTTAAGAAGTTAAAAATTTAAAAATGCGCATACATTTTTGTGTTTTGTTAGTGCAGCCTGCCATTTGGTGGGCTGTTTTTTTTTAACAAAAAACGGTAAGGAGGTATTAACCTGGAATAGTGTAGAACTGGTCACAAAAGAAAAAACGGGAGATTATAAAAACTTTTTTAAGAAAGTATATGAAGAGTCTAGAGCAAAAAAAATAAGTCCACATAAATATTTGGATGAATTGGCAGAATCTGTTAGATTTAGAAACCTTAGGAAAGCTGCATATATTAAATGGATAGAAAAATTTGAGAAAAAATTCCATTTGCATTTTGATGGAGAATTAAAACTTGAAAGATTGAGCAGAAGAGATGGGACTCAGGTCTTAAGAGGTACGGGAGGACATAATCATCTAGTAATTGATAAAAATATTAGGATTAGAAGATATTTAACAGAGCCAGTAGACGACAAACCTTTTGATGCTTTAATAAGTGTTCGGTATAAAAATGGACAATGGATTGATAAAAAGGCTAAATCTAGTATGTTTCCAAAAAACTGGAATGAAAAACGAGTTAAAGAAGAAATAGCTTTGATTTATGATAAAATGATTAAGGAAGGGTTCGAATTAAAGTTTCCAAATAATAAATATACAGGTAAAGGTTCTACAGGTTTTGAGATAACTATTGAAATAGATAATTATGGTAATTTAACAAATGCATATCCAAATATAAAATAAAAATGAAATATACGTATACAACAAACCCATATAAACAAAAAGGGGTAAATAATTTTTATGGAGTTGAATATGATTCAATTCCTGAAGGAGAAAAATCTTTAATAGAGATAGGATGGGGAGGATGGACAGTAAAAGAAGTTCAGAATCTCATAGACAAGACAAAATCTTTGGAAGGAGAAGATTATTTTGATTATATCGTAGAAGGAAGCGAATTAAGAATTTGTATTGATAACGAATACGTTTTGTTTTTTGACTGGAGAACAGAAACTATTGATGAAGATTTCAGATGGACAACAATAAAGTTTTTGGATTTTATGGAGTCTTTTAAACTTTTTTTGGAAGAAAACGGAAGATAATTATAAAATGAGCATACATTTTTATTTTTTGTTAACGCAGCCTGCCATTTGGCGGGCTGTTTTTCAAAAAATAAACACCTGTAAATTAGCATATTAACAAAAATAAAGCAGTTATTAAGGAAACTTCTAATAATATTTTAGAGCATTATGATAATCTATTTGTTGGTAAAACTTCACAGGGATATAAGGTAGAATTTAGAATAGATAGAGTAAAAAAAGAAATAGACACGGCATATTTAAAAGTTTAAAACATGAATAAAATAGAATTTATTGATTTAGAAGAATATAATGATAAAGTTTGTAGAGCTAAAGATAAAGCATTTTTACTACTAACTTATTTCTTAAATGATTTTCAACATAATTTCTCCTACCTACAAGACGAAACTATTGAAAATTTAGAATTGGTATTGTCAGGAGAAAAAACCTTTGATGATATTCAAGACCCAGAAGTGTATTGGAGTTTTGGAAGTGGTTTAGGCTTAGGGTATTTTGAAGTTGAAGGAACAACTGCTTATTTTGAACCAGATAAAGAATTAACCGATGCTCCAAGAATAGTAATGCCTTTAGAAGAATTTATTAATATACTAAAGAAATGGAGAGCTTTTTTAAGAAGTTAAAAATTTAAAAATGAGCATACATTTTTATTTTTTGTTAACGCAGCCTGCCATTTGGTGGGCTGTTTTTGCTAGAAATATAAAGTATGATGCTATTCAAATGAAAACCTTAAATGTACAATGCAGTTAGTGATTAGAGATGCTCATGAAGCAATATTAACACACTTGGGTTCAGCAGGTCAGTTTAATAATTTATTAAAAATAACAGAAGAATACTTATAAAAATGATACACTTTGAAAATACTAAAGAACCTGTTTCAGTTCAAGAAATAAAAGAGTTTGAAACAAAATTTAACATAAAATTTCCAGAATCATATAAGTTACATATTTTGAAATATAATGGAGGATATCCATCACTAGATATGTATTTTGGAGACTTTAATATACCTATCGATTCCTTTTTATCAATAAAGCATGGTAATCAGACTATAGAAAGGGTTATGAATAATTTAAGTAATGTATTAAAAGGTAAGGAAGTGCCTTTTGCAAGGAGTACAAGTGGAACCATTTATATGTCATTAAAAGAAGAAGATTATGGAAGTGTGTATGTGGCTTATTCTGAATGGAATCCTAAGCTTTTAGCCAAGACGTTTGATGAGTTTATAGAAGGAATTCATGAAGATGAAATTTAGGAAATAAAAAAAGGAAGATAATTATAAAATAAGCATACTTTTTAGCGCGGACTGCCATTTTGGTGGGCTGTTTTTAATTACTCATACAAAACCAAAACTTTCCAACTTTTAAACTCTTTTACTTTCAAACGCAAAAATGGCAGAAACAAAAATAGATTATAAAGGAGGTAAAGGTTTTTGGATAGCAGAAATTTATATGGAATTAACATATGAATATATACTACAGGCTTTAGAAGACAGCGAAGAGATAATACCTTTTAAAGATGATTTAAAAGAAGATATTAATTTTTTTGTTAATGCTTATGGTAAAGGGATGTTAACTTTATTGTGGTTTAATTTTATTAAAACTGATGAAGATGAAAAAATAATGATATGTCTCTTAAACAGAGCAAAAAAAATACTTGAATCCAAAGGAGATTATATTGAAGTTGATGAGTTAAATGGATATGAAGAAAAGAAGGAGGAAATGGCATCCAAATGGCCTAAGCCTATAAAAACTACTGAGATTATTAAAATAATTGATACTCTTATTTTAATGTTAAAAGGGGAATGGGAAGAAACTAGTTATAGTATGGAGATTGAATATTCATTCATAGATTAAAATTTTCTTAAAAATGAGCATACATTTTTATTTTTTGTTAACGCAGCCTGCCATTTGGTAGGCTGTTTTTTAACAAATAAACACCTATAAATTAGTATATTAACAAAAATAAAGCAGTTATTAAGGAAGCTTCTAATAATATTTTAGAGCATTATGATAATCTATTTGTTGGTAAAACTTCACAGGGATATAAGGTAGAATTTAGAATAGATAGAGTAACAAAAGAAATAGATACAGCATATTTAATTTTTGAATAAAATGAAAAAAATAGAATTTAGTAGAGATAATGGTACTGCTTGGGTAAAAATTAATGATGATAAATTTAGATTAATTTTTCATTTTTTAAATGATTTTCAGCATAATTTTCCATACTTGCAAGACGAAACCATTGAAAATTTAGAATTGGTATTGTCAGGAGAAAAAACCTTTGATGATATTCAAGACCCAGAAGTGTATTGGAGTTTTGGAAGTGGTTTAGGCTTAGGGTATTTTGAAGTTGAAGGAACAACTGCTTATTTTGAACCAGATAAAGAATTAACCGATGCTCCAAGAATAGTAATGCCTTTAGAAGAATTTATTAATATACTAAAGGAATGGAGAGCTTTTTTAAGAAGTTAAAAACTTAAAAATGCGCATACATTTCTGTGTTTTGTAAGAGCAGCCCGCCTTTTGGCGGACTGTTTTTAACAAATAAATGCCTAGAAATTAAAAATTAGGATATTAATAAACTTGAGTTAGTGATACAATATCAAATTAAATTACCTAAAAATAAATAGCGTGTTATGTCGATAGAGTGAAGTATGAGTGATGAGACATCTCAATGATATAAGTTACTTATTTAAATAATATTCCTACCTCTGGTCGGAATAATGTTTTTATTTTTTTAAAGACAAAAACTTAAAAATCAACACTTTGTAGTCTCTAGCTCACATTAATAAAAGACCAAGACAGGCATATGATAAGTTCGATAAATACGAAGGTATTTCTGCTGGCGGATTTAAAATAAGAATTGAAGTAGATAAAAAAGGAAATATAATGAACAGCTTATCCAATAATTTAAATTAAGAAATGATGAATTATAAGTTTAAAACACAAAAGTTAGATATTGAGAAATCAATATATTATTTTATAGAGTTAGATAATGAGAAATATTATTCATTAGGTAGGTTAAGTGAGTCTAATTGGACACCTGAAAAGGCTCAAGAACTACTTGATGAAATTGAGTTAAGTAGAGAAAAGGAGAAAGAAGACGAATATATTTGGGCAAATGAAGATGTAACGTTGTATTCAAATAAACATGGAGTATTTTTAATTGATGAAATAGCCATACGCTATGGAGAAAGAGATAGCGAAAAGATTGGACTAGAATTATCTCACGATGATTTCATTTTGTTTATGAAGGACTTCAAAAGCTTTATTGAAGAAAATACAAATTAAAGAGGTGTTAAAAAGTTTTATGAAATATAAGTTATACAAATGGCAACCCACAACCTATGAATATATGATGGTTCAGGTTGAAAAACCCTATGATAGGCTATCCTTAATTTTTGAAGGAGACGAAACAAGTGAAGAACTAACCTATTCAATTAACGAGATTGAAAAAGTTAAAAAAGGAGTGCTAGAAGAAGGGTATACCATGGGGAACGAAGCAGGGTTTATTGGGCATGCCTTTGGTCCAGATGCGACAGCTAGTGAGTTTCCCGAAGGAGGCTATCAAGTATTTGATTCCTTTACTTTAGACGAACATGGAGATACCAAAGAACTGTTTACGGTTCCTTTAGATGAAATTTTAAAGCTATTAGAAGACTTTAAAGAGTTTTTAATAAAAAACGGAAGATAATTATAAAATGAGCATACATTTTTATTTTTTGTTAGCACAGCCTACCATTTGGTGGGCTGTTTTTTAACAAATCAATGCCTAGAAGTTAGAATAAGACCTTTGAAAAAACACGTTTGAATTTTAATTCCAGTATTTTGATTTTCAAGCTTTGAAAAATTAGCGGATTTTTTAGATTTTGATGATTTTTATTGGTTCTACTTTCCTTTCGACAGCATTCTTCCTCTTTATTTTACTCAATTTTTGGTTATTTGACACTCCAATCCTGAAGAACGTTTGAGATTATGTGCTATTGCTTCTAACACATGTATGGAATGTACTTTATCCTTGTCTTTCAATTTAGTAGCTCTAGAACTAAACCATCTCTTTAGACTGCCAAATGCTATTTCTACTACCCAACGTGTTTTACTAATAGTTTTATTACGGTATACTTTATGCATGATGCTGCTTTTGCTTCCTTTATCCTTAAGCATTTGGTATTAGATTTGCTTTTGTAACCTTTGTAAGCCATTACTTGTTTATGTTGCGATTTAGGAATTTTAGTTATAAATGACACTAACCAAATACTAATTAGTTGCATCTTAAATAATAGCAATGGCTTTAGTTTCTAGTTCTTTCTTGCCTGCTTTATAAACCTTTTTTAACTACTTCTCTGTAGGAACCCAATCTATTAGTTGTTTTACCTGTTGAAAAATGTATTCTTATAGATACGCACTCCGCATACATATCACTAAAACCCATTTGTATTCTATTTTAAAATTTATAAATCATCTAACACAAGTTACAAATTCTAATAGAAAAATAGAATTTTTAGAGTTTGTTGCAAAGGTCTCTTTAAATATACTTCAGAAAAACACTAAAAACTATTGTAATGTGCACATTTCTCCTCCTTTTTAATAGAACTTTGCAACTTATTTAACATTTCTCACATATACGTTATAAAATTCTTCTTGTATGTTTGTTATGAATAATTTACTACTATGAAAACCATCACTACATTTTTATGTTTCGTATGCACTTCAGTTGCTTTTTCTCAAATTACTGGAAAAGTTACCGATGCTAAAAATCAACCCATATCTTTAGCAAGTGTGTACCTAGAAAATACCATAACAGGCACCACCACCAATACGAATGGCGAGTATGAATTAGCCCTTACACATAAAGGAGAATACACCGTAATTTTTCAAATGTTGGGGTATAAAACACTCAAAAAAACAGTTACAATTAGTGCTTTTCCGTTTACACTGAACATCACACTGCCTGAAGAAGAGGTTACTTTAGATGAAGTGGTTGTTTCTTCAAAAGAAAATCCTGCCAACAAAATCATTAGAAATGCCATTGCTAGCAAAGCCAAAAACACAGATAAATTTGCTGAGTATACTGCCGATTTTTACTCTCGTGGGTTGTTTAAGGTAAAAGACTTGCCCAAGAAATTTTTAGGACAAGATATTGGCGATATGGGTGGGGGATTGGATTCTACTAGAACTGGTGTAGTATACCTTTCAGAAACTGTTTCAAAAATTGCATTTCAAAAAAAACCAAAAAATTTTAAAGAGCATATTATCGCTTCAAAAGTAAGTGGGCAGGATAACGGAATTAGTTTTAATCAGGCAGAAGAAGTCAATTTTAACTTTTATGAAAACTCTTTTAGTTTAGCTGATGTTCAGGTTATTTCTCCGATAGCTAATGGTGCGTTTGGGTATTATAATTATAAACTAACCGGTGTCTTTTACGATAAAAACGGAAAACTCATTAACAAAATTCAGCTCTTACCTAAACGAAAGAACGATCGGGTTTTTAGTGGGTCCATTTATATTGTTGAAGACGATTGGGCTGTGTACGGTGCCGATGTAATTGTTACTGGTGCACAAATAAGTTTGCCCATGGTAGATTCGTTACACATCAAACAAAACTATAATTTCTCTGCTAAAAACAAGGCTTGGATTCCCGTTACGCAAACCATAGATTTTAAAGCGGGTTTGTTCGGATTTAACTTCAACGGACGCTTCTCTGCAGCGTATTCTAATTACAATTTCAATCCTGATTTTACTAAAAAAACCTTTGGTAATGAAGTGCTTTCGTTTGCCGAAAATGCTACTGAAAAAGACTCGGTGTATTGGAATAAAATTCGCCCTGTTAGCTTAACTTCAGAAGAAGTTGCAGACTATAAGTTAAAAGACAGTATTAAAACCATTCGAAAATCGAAAAAGTATTTAGATTCTGTAGATACTAAAAATAACCGATTTAAACCAATGGATATTCTTTCGGGTTATACCTACCGAAATTCGCACGACAAATGGTCATTGAGCTCCTCGTCTCCTATTGAAGATCTCAACTTTAATACTGTACAAGGTTGGAATACTTCTTTGGGACTTGATTATCGAAAATCGCTCAACAACAAAGGAAAGCGTTTTAGTATCGGTGCAGCCATTAATTATGGTTTTTCAGAAAAAAAACTGCGCCCTACTGCCAACTTTAACTACCGCTGGAATAATACGACACGACCTGTTTTAACCTTTTCTGGAGGAATTGCTACTCCTCAGTTCAATGCAAAACAACCTATTTCTAGGTTTTGGAACACGATAAGCTCTATTGGTTTTGAAAGAAACTATCTAAAAATTTATGAAAAAACGTTTGCCAAAACAACCTTTTCACAAGAAGTAACGAACGGGATACGACTGTTTTCTTCTCTAGAATTTGCCGATAGAAAACCGCTATTCAATACTACTGATTATGTAATGTTTCCGCAAGATGATGTCGATTACACCTCTAACAACCCAAAGAATCCTACTGATTTTTCAACAGGTTTTACACCGCACCAAATGTGGACTTTTTCGATAGGGGCGAACATTAATTTTGGACAAAAATACCTGTCTTATCCTGACGGAAAATATAACATTCCTAATCGCAAGTATCCGTCGCTATACCTAGGGTATCAAAAAAACTTTGGCTCTGGAAATTCTGAATGGAATTCGGACGTCATTTTTTCTCAACTTTACCAACAAATTAGCTTGGGCAACTGGGGTGATTTTGCATACAAAGCTAAGGGAGGAATGTTTTTAGAGAAAAAAGATATTCCGTTTATCGATTATGCTCATTTTAACGGAAATCGCTTGCTAATAGCTCCAAAAGACAACTATTTAAACATGTTTTACATGCTTCCGTATTATCAATTAAGTTCTAACGATACATACGCCGAACTTCACGGAGAATACAATTTTAAAGGAGCACTGTTGAGTAAAGTTCCGTTACTAAACCAACTGAACTTTCATTTGGTTACGGGAGCTAAAAGTTTGTTTACCGCAGGAAACAAGCCGTATACTGAATTTGCGATTGGATTGGATAATGTTGGTATTGGAAAATGGCGCTTTTTACGGGTAGATTTCGCGCGCTCTTACTTTAACGGAAAACATGAAAACCGCATCGTTTTCGGGATAAAATTGTAAATTTGTACTATGAAAATAAACATCCTCTTTTTTGGTATTGCTACAGATTTAATAGGCAGTTCTTCACAAGAAATGGAGCTTCCTAACCAAAGTTCTGTGGCTAGTTTTAAAGAATTTCTTTTAACAGAATTTCCTGAACTACAAAAAATGAGTTCGTATGCCGTGGCTATTAACGAAAGTTATGCTACAGACGATATTCTTATAAAAGAAAATGATGTCATTGCCATTATTCCACCAGTGAGTGGAGGCTAAAGGTTAACGCATTTCTAACCAAACGGTAGCAGGTATTTTTTCGAGTTCTTTATCTAGCGGATAAATTCCTGGCGAAGGGGTTTCTTCAAGCAATACTTTTATCAGTATAATAAGCTCTGCAAACAAAAACTCTACGATTTCATCTGGAACACTACTTCCTGTAAAATTAACAGGATATCCTTCATTTACCAATAAAATTTGTCTTCCATCTTTTAGAATATGGTTGTTAATATGACGGTGAATTGCTCGTGTTTCTTTCTGTTGCGATTTCAAATATGTCAAATCAATTTCTTTATCTTTAGAACTTCCGCTTACTAAAAAGCATCTAGAAGAGGCGCCATCAATAACATTTTTTGAGATAGAAAGCGTACCAGAAGCTCCTATAATTACAGAATAAGTTCCAACGTCGCTCGTAGACTTCAACACCTGAAATCCGTTTACAGCAGCTTCTACTAGCTTGATAACATCGGTATCATAAACCGTCACAGCCATTCCTCTTGCTCTTAAAGAATGAGCTACACCGCTACCAACCCATCCATACCCAAAAACACACGCCTTTCTACCCACCATGGCATAACCAATATCTCTAAGAATGTAATCTAAAGAAGCAACTACCGACTCGCCTACCATTTTTCCTTCAATTTCCTTTAACTTGGTTTCGGCACAATTAAGCTGTGGAATTTTTAATTTTTTAAGTTTTCTTGCTTCCCAAACACCTTGCTTGGTAACTTCTACAGCACCAATTACATGGTGCAAATAAGTATCGAAAAATTCATGTAAAATTCGAATGGTATACCCCCCCACTTCATGAATAAGAAGCTGATGTTTTTCCGTTTCACAGGCTTTAAAACAATTCTTGAGTTCGTTGATAATTACAGTATCTAGGGTGTCAAAATCGGGAGTTACTACTTTAATTCCTTTATTTCTAAGGGCCTCTATTACTTCATCAGATCCAGAATAACTGATACTAACCACAACACTAATAGGGATGTATTCATGTAATAACAACAATAGTCTCAAAGTATCTGGGTATAAATGCTGGACTACAAATTGTTTTACATTTTTATATTTTTTTAGACCTATTCTTCTTCTTACTTCATTTAAAAATGGTGGATGAAATGTATTCATGTATCTAAAAGTTACGTTGTTTTGAGCGCGGGGGTTATCGATTCTCTTTTTTCTTGGATAACACAAAAAGAATATCATTCGAATAGTAGTAAAATGGTTTCACCTTACCAAGTGTTCTAGACAACCATAAATCAATCGGTTTAAAATAAGACCATTCCATCACATTTTTTCGTAAGTACATAAACAAACGCCCGAGTTTATTCTCTGGTGTAAAGGATTTAAAAAACATGGGGAGAAAAGGAATGATTGATAAAAATCCTACACCTTGAACTTTATCTACAAAAAAGCTCTTTGAAAGCAGCGCCTTCCATTCTTTATGTGTAAGTCTTATTTTATGCTCAGGATAATGCAAGTGCGAAAATTTGAATCGATCTAATCGATACATTTGTGGCAGTGTTACGATTACTTTGGTATCTGTTGTTATTAAATCACTTATTTCGAGTACTACTTTTTCTAAAACATGACTATCTTCATGTAAGTGTTCAAGTACATCTAAAAGTAATAAAAAATCTGGTTTCCAAGGAAGTACTTCTTGAATAGGTTTGGGGTTGAGTAAATCACAAACAAAATCGGGTGCAAAAGAAGCTTCATAATCGACTCCGAAATAGTCAAAATTACATCCAAGGTTTTTAAGATATCTATAGGTGGTTTTTGTACCACACCCTAATTCTAAAATATTCAACCTTTTAGCATTATAAGACACCAATACATCGTTTACCAAATGAAATTTTACATGATTAAAAAGGGTATTATCTGGCACAGATAGTAGCTTTTTAACCAAATAGCGAGAGTTTATTTTTGGGGTGCTTTCAGTCATTTTAAAGTTTTATAGAACTCCTTAAAAATAGCATCATTTTAAGTGAAAACCCAAAAAATAAATTACCCCGAGGTAAGCATGAGGGAATTAAGCCCTTGGCTATCGACCTGCAATTAAGTTGTTTCTTTGTTTAAATAGTTGCCTACGAAAAACGTTCCGAAAGGTAATACAGAGAGCAAACATACAATTCCGAAGGTTTTAGTATTCCAGTTTAGCTCGTATTTTAACATAATGGCTAGCACAATGTAGCCAACAAATAGCAATCCGTGAGGCATGCCTAACATTTTAACATACGTTGGGTCTCCTTGTAGGTACTTGATTGGCACTGCAACAAAAAGCAGTAAAATATAAGAAATCCCTTCTAAAAAGCTTACGACTCTAAAAAAGTTAATCATGGGTGTTTTTCTTAAAAATTGGTTAGCAAAGATACTGAAATATTACGCCCTGGAGCCGAAATTCCCGAAGCAAATTCTTTATAATGCTCATCAAACACATTAGATAATTGAGCTTGTAAAGCAATATTTTTTGTGAATTGATATTTCCCATACAACCCAACAGTCATCCAACTAGGAGTTCCGTAATATTTATTAATGTCTTCGGTAGCTTCTGGGTTTACAACGGGTGTTTGTTCATGGTTGTCAATACCTTCAGTAATATTATACGATGAAATATCTTTCTTTGCATTAAAAACTAAGTTAGCTCCTCCTTCAAACTTATTATTTGCATAACTTATGTCAAAACGACCAAATAAGGGTGGTATAGACGACATTGGTTCGTTGGTGTCATACGCCTTGCCGTAGGTGTAGGTAACAAAACCTGAAGTATTCCAATTTCTGTGTAGTTTTCCTTGATAACTTAAGGTGGCACCCGTTACATAAGCCTGTCCTTTATTTACATTTGCGACAATTTCTCCCTCTTCTCCATCATACTCGATAGTTGAGTTTCCTTTCAACTGAAAATTCTCTCTGTAAATATAATTATTCAACAGGGTATAATACACATTGGCTCCCACTCTAAACTTTTTATTGTTAAAGTATTTTTGAGCTCCAATTTCAGCATTGTATGCGTGCTCAGGTTTTAGGCCTGTGTTCGGTACGGTTACTCTTCCGTTTTTCTCTCTTATTTTCCCAACGTCGTCAATATTTGGTGAACGAAAACCAGAGGACAACACGGTGTTTAATTGCCAATTTTTCGTAGGTTTATATACATAACCTATCGTAGCTGTGATAGATTGATTGTCTAGCTCAATATGATTTTGAGGAATATCGATAAACGTTTCGTCTAACCACCTTGCTTCCAACACTGTATGGGTTCCTCGAATACCTGTATTTAGGGTTGATTTATTGTTAATATCCTGACGATAGTCTATATAAAATGCAGTGCTTAAATAACTACTTCCTCCATCAGGATAACGAGACTGCACGGTAAAATCGCCATCAAAACCTATAATTTTATGATCTTTAAATCGCAATGTTTTTCCGTAAGAAGTAGAGGCAACATCGTTGTAGGCGACTTCAATTCCGTATCCTAAATTTCTATGCGCTGCTAACGGAACAGAGAAGTCTCCATTTAAACTAAAAACATCAACAGCTTCTTCTCTGTAAGACCGGTCTAAACTCCCGAATTTTCGTTGAATACGACTTTCTTTTATATGCTGATACGCTAAAGTAATCGTTCCGCTTTCCATCCATTTTTTCTTCGGATTGATAAGTAATTGCGGAGAAACTAACAAGCGTTCTTGCGGACCATAATACCATTCGGCAAAATTTAAACTTCCGTTTTTTAACTCGGTTAGCTTATCAAATCGAGGTATATTTGAAGAAATTGAATACTGTAAATTCAACTTAAAATCAGTGTTTTCTGAAAAAGGAACATAGAATTTTTGTAATACGTCTGTTTGACTGTAGCTCGTATTTCTTTGTAAGTTTGGGTCTGTGTTTACCACAGGGGTATCGTTATAATACCTACTGGTATTGTTGGAATAAAAAGGAACTTTTCCCCAATCACTAAAACCATGTGAGCGGTTTTTTCCCATTTTTAAATCATTAAAATTGCTGTAAGCTACACTTGTAAAAGAAGCCCATTTTTGAAATCTTAACTCTGTAGAAACGACATTGGTTACCTCATTATTTACAGAGCTGTATCGTAAAAATGTATTTCCTGTAACCTCACTTTCTTCTTCCGATAGTTTGGGAGTTTTCGTGTAATAATGAATCACCCCTCCTAATGCATCAGAACCATAAATTACTGAAGACGGCCCGAAAACAACCTCTGTTCTGTCTAATAAATTTGGAGCTACTGTAATCGAGTTTTGCAGGTGTCCTTTTCGGTAAATGGCATTGTTCATACGAACACCATCAACGACCAAAAGCACTCGGTTACTTTCCATACCTCGTAAAACAGGACTCCCTCCTCCAAACTGTGATCTCTGTACTTTAATTCCAGGTACTGCCGATAGCAAATCTGCCGAAGTTTGTGGTGATAATTTCTCTATTTGTTTTGAAGAAACTACCGCAATTTGTTCTGCAATGCGATTTGTTTTCTCTTTATTTTTAAAAACTGACACAACCACCTCATCTAACTGTTCAGAATTTTTAGATAAAAAAACATGGTAGTTATTACTTTTTATAGCCGATTTTTTCTCTTTAAACTCTGCATACGATACATGAGAAAAAATAAGCAGTTCGTTTTGTTTAAATTGAGAAACATTTACTTTACCAATCCTATCACTTACCGCCGAGATCGTTTTGTTGGTATTAAATACCGCAACGCCCTCTACAGGTTTTCCTGTTTCTGCATCGAAAATAGTTATTGTTTGGGAAAATATGGTACTTACAAGTAGTAAAAAAAATACAGTAATTCTGTGTTTCATATTAATTAAATACAGTTTCTAAAACGTTTAGTGATTTAGGTCTTCTAAATCCTTCCAAATGTAATTCGTAATACTCAACTATGATTTGGAGAATTGTTTGTCTTTCTTTTTTTGAATACGATATTGAGTTTATTGTATCAAAATTTATGCCTAACATACTTTTAAAAAGAGCTATTTCTTTTCCAGAAAGTGTTAACTTTTCATATCCAACATTGGTAAATCTTCCATCTAGCAAATTAAATGTTTCTTTTTCAATGTTAGAAGTGTCTGGATAGAACCCTAAATACTTGGTTAAATTCAATAAAAACAGCAAATGAAAGTTCGCTACATGACTGTGTGTATCTAACCAAATTAATGATGTTTCGATATAATTATACAATGGTACATTCTCTTCTTCTTCTTGAAGAATAGAAGACAATACCTCTGACAAAAATAGCATAATCGTTTGTTTTACTACGGAAGTATGAACCGTTTCGTAAGGATATACTACCTGCCCCTCTTTAATAGCGTTTAGCGAACTTTTACTGTTATGATTTGCTACAAGGTTTAGTTGTGTTAGTGGTTGAAAATAGGCTGGTTTTAACTTTCCTTTTTTTGCTTTTAGCACTCCTTTTATCATGTATGATTTAATACCCTCTTGCAAGGTAAGACACTTAACAATTAAACTGGTATCTCCATATTTAAGGCTACTTAAAACAATGGCTTTTGTGGTAATAACTGCCATTTAGCTACACTTTTTTTAAAAATCATCGCCCAAAGATATTCATTAATATCAACAAAAATGGTACATTCGTATAAATTTGATTCCGTTTTGTATGGCAATAGAAATAGAGCGAAAATTTTTAGTTACATCGATAGACTTCAAAAAAAAGCTTTTGAAAAAAACTACATCAAACAAGGGTTTTTAAATTCAGATAAAGAACGTATCGTTCGTGTTCGAATAAAAAATAACGAAGGTTTCTTAACCATTAAAGGTCCCTCAAACGCCAATGGAACTACTCGTTTTGAGTGGGAAAAAGAGATTGATAAAAACGATGCTGAGCATCTTTTTAGTTTATGTGAAAAAGGACATATTGAAAAATACCGATACCTAGTAAAAGTAGATCATCACATTTTTGAAGTCGATGAATTTTTAGGAGAAAATAGTGGATTGATAATAGCGGAAGTGGAGTTACAAGATGAGAATGAGTTTTTTACCAAACCCGAATGGCTAGGTAAAGAAGTTACAGGAGTTGCGAAATACTACAACTCTAACCTTAGTAAAAACCCCTATGCCCAATGGTTTACACATAAAAATAAATAGCTATAAAATGGCTTATGCTTCCTAACAACACAAAAACGTGGAAAATAGCATGATTGTATTGTAGCCTTTTGATGGAATAAAAAATAGCTCCGACGGTATAAAAAATACCTCCTAAAAAAAGAAATTGTAATCCTTCGCTAGATAGGTTTTTCATTAAGGGTTTGATAAAAAAAACTACTTGCCACCCCATTAATAAATACAGCACTGTTGAAAGTTTATCGAATTTTCCTGTAAAAAAAAGCTTTAAAACAACACCCAATAGTGCAAACAGCCAAACAAGAATAAACATATACCCTCCTAATTTTGGCGGTAATACCACTAAACAAAAGGGCGTATAAGTTCCTGCAATTAATACGTAAATAGCTGCATGGTCAAAGATATTTAGCTTTCTTCTACGTTTTGGCTCTTTAGCAGCATGGTAAAAAGTAGATGCTGCGTAGAGAATTAATAAACTTAATCCGTAAATACAAAAACTGGCTGCTTGCCAAAAATTAGCATAGCTAAGTGCTTTTTGTACAAGAAAGGGAAACGCTACAATACTCAACAATAAACCAAGTCCGTGCGTTAATATATTCAGTCTTTCTTCTTCTTTGCTATAACGGTGATTTAAATTCTCGGTCATTGTGTAATCGGTTGGTATCTTTCATATACAACTCATCATTAATCAATTCATTGTATATGGTATTAAAGGTTTTTTCTTTGAGTTTCTTTTTGTCTTTCATAACCAAATTCTTGGTTTCAATAAATTTACATTGTTTTACTCTGAATGTTCCTGGATGTCCTTTAAAAAAATCCCAAGAAAACAAGCGTTTACAATCGTAATATACCTGAGGCACAATGGGTATTTGATGTTCTATAGCCAAACTAAACGCTCCGTTTTTAAAGGGAGCTAATATAATATTTTCAGTAGGCACCAAGCCTTCAGGAAAAATAGCAACACTGGTTCCGTTTTTTAATCTTTTGTGTGCTTCTTCATATACCTGTTTTCTGCTTTCTGCATCACTTCTGTCCACCACAATAACGACTTTCTTATAAAAAAACCCAAAAATGGGTAGTTTTTCCAATTCCTTTTTTCCTACAAAAACTATGGGGTTTTTACTCATCGCTATCAGCACCCAAGGATCTAACAAAGAGGCATGATTCGCACAAAACAGATAACTTTTATCGCTGTGTATTTCCTGCTCTTTTTCAACTTTTAAACGAAAACCCATTCCGTATATCAGAAGAAAAGCCCACGCTCTTACCACTTTCCAAAAAATAGGATAATATTTTTCACTCGAAGTAAGAATGAGCATAAATGGCGCCATGATAAGTACCGTAATAATTATAAGTAAGTAAAACCAAATACGCCAAACCAATCGAAGTGGAAAAAGTAGATATCTAATCATAGATGCGAATGTAGTAATTTCTTTTGTTTGATAAATTTTAACCTTACTTTTGCTTGCTTAAAAGTATTTATTAAATCCTTTTCAAAACATATTTATGTCAAGAATTTTAACAGGTGTACAAAGTACAGGAACCCCACATTTAGGAAATTTATTAGGAGCCATTTTACCTGCTATTGAAATGGCAAATGATTCGAAAAACGAATCGTTTATTTTCATTGCCGATATGCACTCTTTAACTCAAATTAAAGACGGAAATGAATTGCGAGAAAACACCTACAGTGTGGCTGCTACTTGGCTTGCCTGTGGTATTGACATTAACAGAACGGTGTTTTATCGCCAAAGCGATATTCCTGAAGTTACGGAGTTAACTTGGTATTTGAGCTGCTTTTTTCCGTACCAACGCTTAACACTAGCACACGGTTTTAAAGACAAAGCCGACCGTTTAGCTGATGTAAATGCTGGTTTATTTAGCTACCCAATGTTAATGGCTGCCGATATTTTATTATACGACGCGGAGATTGTACCGGTAGGAAAAGATCAGTTACAACATTTAGAAATGACCCGCGATGTGGCTAACAGATTTAATAATATTGTAGGAGACACCTTAGTTCCGCCACAGGCAAAAGTGAATGAAAACACCAAATTAGTTCCTGGAACGGATGGTGAAAAAATGAGTAAGTCTCGAAATAATTTTATTAATATTTTCTTGCCAGATAAAAAATTACGCAAGCAAATTATGGGTATTCAAACGGATAGCAAAGCTTTAGAAGACCCTAAAGACCCTGATACCGATACCATTTTTGCGTTGTATAAGTTACTCGCTTCTGATGAGCAAATTGCTGAAATGCGTGCAAATTACGAAGGTGGAAATTATGGTTACGGACATGCAAAGCAAGCTTTATATGAATTGATTGTAGAAAAATTTGCTGATGTACGCTCTAAGTACCATCACTATATGGAAAATCGTCATGAAATTGACGAAGCATTGGCTGTTGGAGCAGAAAAAGCTCGTATCGTTGCCAACGATGTACTAAAAAGAGTTCGAAGTAAAGTTGGATATTAATTCTAGAGAAGAGAAACCAGAACAAAAGTTAAAACAGTATTAAATTATGAAAAAATTAATTTTTATTTTTTTCTTAGGAATACTAGCCTGTGCTAATCCTAAAGAAAAAACACAACTAGTAGAAGCTTCATGCGGTCAATGTAAATTTGGTTTAGATAGCCAAAATGGATGTGATTTAGCAGTAAAAATAGATGGAAACGCCTATTTTGTTGATGGTGCTAAAATTGATGATTTTGGTGATGCGCACGATGAAAATATAGGGTTTTGTAATGTCGTTAGAAAAGCTGAGGTTACTGGAAAAATTGAAGGCAATCGTTTTAAAGCTTCTTCTTTTAAAATAGTGGAAGAATAGTTTTTAGCCGTATAGAAACAAAATTCTAAATTTTAGAAAAATTATTATGAAAAGAATTTTATCTTATTTAGCAATTTTTATTGCTACCATGAATTGCTATGCTCAGATTACCTTTGAGAAAGGATATTTTATCTCCAATCAAGGAGAAAGAGTTGAATGTTTAATTAAAAATGTAGACTGGAAAGATAGCCCAGAAGAATTTATATATAAAGAAACCTCTACTTCTTCTCCTAAAACAAACAAAATTAACTATGTTAAAGAATTTGGAGTTTATAATTTTTCGAAATATATCAAAGCGTATGTAAATATCGATAAATCTAGTGATCTGCCTGAGAGTTTTTCAGATGTTAGAAATCCAATATTTGAAAAAGAAACCTTGTTTTTAAAAGTATTAATTGAAGGTGATGCAAGTTTGTTTTATTACGGTAATCGTAATTTAAAAAGATTTTTCTTTAAAAAAGATAATGACACAATAAAACAGTTTATTCATAAAAAATACCTGTCCTCCAATGGTGGTGTTAAAACAGGTAGTATACATATTAATGAGAGATATAAACAACAAATTTCCAACTCTTTTAAATGCAGTAAAATTTCCATAAAACAAATCGAGTCTTTATCATATAAAGAAAGTAGTTTGAGCAATTTCTTCATTAAGTACAACCAATGCAAAAACGCTGAATTCAAACAATTTAACAAAAATAAAAACAAAAGTTCATTTGAATTAACTGCTAAAATAGGTTTAAACAACTCTTCTTTACAATCTAATGACGAAAGTTATAACGATAATAATAGAAATACTAGAAGTGTTAATTATGGATCAAAAACAGGTATGCGTTTTGGTTTAGAGGGAGAGCTTATCTTACCTTTTAACAGAAACAAGTGGAGTTTGTTTTTAGAGGGTAGTTATCAATATTTTAAAAAACAAAAAACTACTGAAAGTGACTTTGTGGTTGGTGGAGTACTGATTCATGAAACCGACTACAAATCAATAGAAGCTGTTTTGGGTCTAAAATATTATTTCTTTTTAAATGAAAAATCTAAAATAGCAATAGCTTTAGGTTATTTACAAGATACACCTATAAATTCTACCATTGTTATTGAAAGGAAAGATGGAACTACTTTTGATTTCTTAGAAATTGGAGGAGGAAGTAGTTTGGTTATAGCAACTGCATATGAATATAACAAATACAGTATCGAATTAAGATATAATAGTCGAAATTTATATGCGAATAGTTATACTCCTTGGTTATTTGATTATAATTCTTTAAGTTTAAATATAGGTTATACTATATTTTAATAAAATAAAAATCCGAAGTCAAGATTGACTTCGGATTTTTTGTTATATTCTTTATTCAAATTACGGCGCTGGATTTGGAATTGCCTTGTGTACTTCTTCTACCTCAGCTAAAATGTCTTCTGACAATTCAACATGAATTGAGTTGATGTTTTCTTTTAGTTGACTCATCTTAGTCGCTCCAATAATATTACTGGTTACAAATGGCAACTGGTTAATATAAGCCAACGATAATTCTGTTAAGGTCAAACCGTATGTAGTTGCTATTTTTTGATACGCTAAAACCGCTCTTTCTGAACCTTCGTTTTTATACCTAGCTATAAACCTCGGAAATAAGGTCCCTCTTGCGCCTTCTGGGGCGTTGCCATCTATATATTTTCCTGTTAATACTCCTTGTGCTAACGGAGAGTAGGCTAACAGTCCAATATTTTCTCTCATCGAAACCTCACTCATTCCTACTTCATATCCTCTGTGAATTAATGAGTAGGAATTCTGAATGGTAACCATTCTAGGTAAACCGTGTTGTTCGGCTGTTTGCAAGTATTTCATTGTTCCCCAAGGCGTCTCGTTCGATAAGCCTACGTGTTTTATCTTTCCTTGTTTTATAAAATCGTTCAAGGTTTCTAAAATCTCTACATGATTTTCTGCTTCTTGGTCAGAGGTTTTATAGGGATAATCACGTACTCCGAAGCAATTTACACCACGATTTGGCCAATGCAATTGGTACAAATCAATATAATCGGTTTGTAAGCGTTGTAAGCTCCCCTCAATCGCTTCTGCTATATTTTTTTTATTGAGTCCACCTGCTCTTATATGTGCTGTATAATCACCTCCCCCAGCTATTTTAGAAGCCAATACTACTTTATCTCTGTTTCCTGTTTTTTTAAACCAAGAACCTATAATTTTTTCGGTAGCTCCGTATGTTTCTGGTGTTGCTGGTACCGAATATAATTCAGCAGTATCAAAAAAGTTTACCCCTTGTTCTAACGCATAATCCATTTGTTCGTGACCTTCCGCCTCGGTATTTTGTCGCCCCCAAGTCATAGTTCCTAAGCAAATTTTTGAAACTTTTATATCGGTATTGGGTAATGTGGTGTATTTCATCTTATCTTGTAGTTTAACTGTTGAATCGTGAAATTATTTACATGGTAATCCAATACACATTTCAACTATTACACGTTTAAACTTTTATTTTAAAATGGCTTCAATTCCTGGTAAGGTTTGTCCTTCTAGCATTTCTAACATGGCTCCTCCTCCGGTAGACACATAACTCACTTTATCGGCAAATCCGAATTGTTTTACTGCAGCAACTGAATCTCCTCCACCTACTAACGAAAACGCTCCGTTTTTAGTCGCTTCTGCAATGGCATTTCCTAAACCGATGGTTCCTTGTGCAAATTTTTCCATTTCAAAAACACCTAAGGGTCCGTTCCATAAAATAGTTTTCGATTTTGCGATAACTTCAGCAAATTTTTCACCAGTTTTAGGTCCGCAATCTAGTCCCATCCATCCATCAGGAATTTCATTAGTAGCTACTACTTGCGTAGTTGCATCGTTTGAAAAAGCATCGGCGATAACCGCATCTACTGGTAAATGAATTTCTGTTTGATGTTCTTTTGCTTTGGATAAAATTTCCAAGGCTAGGTCTAATTTATCGTCTTCTACGAGTGAGTTTCCTATTTTTCCTCCTAAAGCTTTAATAAATGTAAACGTCATTCCACCACCAACAATAATATGATCTACTTTTTCAATAATATTTTCAATCACCCCTATTTTAGACGATACTTTTGCGCCTCCTAAAATAGCGGTTACTGGTTTTTCTGAATTATTTAATACTTTGTCAATACTTTCAATTTCTGTTGCTAATAGTTTTCCGAAGCATTTATTTTCTGGAAAAAATTGTGCAATTACTGCCGTCGAAGCGTGCGCTCTGTGAGCCGTACCAAAGGCGTCGTTTACATATACATCTCCCCATTTCGACAATTGTTCTGCAAAAGAAACGTCTCCTGCTTTTTCTTCTGGGTAAAATCGTAAGTTTTCTAATAATAACACCTCTCCGCTTTTTAAATTGGCTACTGCTTCTTCAACAGTTGTGCCTATACAATCATTTACAAATTTTACTTGTACACCTAATACTTGAGTTACTTTACGAACAATATGACCTAACGAGAACTGATCTTCCTTTCCTTTTGGACGCCCTAAGTGCGACATTAAAACACAGCTTCCTCCATCTTCTAAAACTTTTAAAATTGTTGGTTTCGCTGCTTGAATTCTGGTATCATCAGTTACTTCAAAAGCATTGTTTAAAGGCACGTTAAAATCTACACGGATTAATGCTTTTTTGTTTTCAAAATTGAAATCGTTTAATGTTCTCATATTACGTATCTTCTTTGTTTCTTAAAAAAACAAAAATAATTATTTAAATCTGATTGAACCTATTCTTTTTCAGCTTTCAATCTTATATTTGCGAAACGTACTTATTCTTATGAAAACAAGCTGTATAAAAATAACCTCAGAGAAACTCAATTTACAAGAGTGCTACGATTTTGTAGCCGATCCTTCTTGTGGCGGAATTGCTGTCTTTGTAGGTACTGTAAGGAATTCTACAAAAAATAAAGAGGTTACTCAACTCGATTTTTCTACTTACAAACCTATGGCAATGAAGGAAATGCAAAAAATTGCGACTGCCGCTTTAGAAAAATTTGGGGTGACAAAAATTGCGATTCATCATGCTGAAGGTTTGTTGGCTATTGGCGATATTCCAGTAATTATTACCGTTTCTTCTCCCCACAGAAAAGCTGCTTTTGAAGCTTGCCAGTTTGCTATTGACACGTTAAAAGAAACCGTTCCTATTTGGAAAAAAGAGTTTTTTGAAGATGGTGAGGTGTGGGTAAATGCACATCCTTAAAAGCTACATTATACACATGAACTTAAATTATTCAATGACAAATATTTCTGGTTGAACCCAGTTGGCTCTTAGCTTATACACTGCTTCTGAATAAATTAACTTTTCTGGTTGTTGTTGTTTTAAGAAATTGCCCGTATCCCATTGACCATTGTTATTTACATCGATAATAGCTCTCACATTGTACTCTTGGGGTTCTAACAACGTAAACTCTATTTTTTTAGAAGTAGTATTTACATACCTCTTTTCTAACACTTTATCTCTACTTATTAGCTCGATAATAACAGGGTGTTTGGTCTTGTTTTGAACGTCTAATATAATGCTTCCGTAATCTTCAACTGTACGTGTTGTAAACTTGTAATCTAAACTATCGTTAGTGATTTCATAAACATCGGTTATTGCTTTAGGAACCGCTTTAAAAAAGTACCCATATTTGGGTTTCTTTTCAAACAAAACTGCTAATTTATTAATGGCTTGTTTTTTCATTTCAAAATCAACAGCTACAGTATCTGTATCTATCAATGAAAATTTCGATTTATCAAAAGAAACTATCGGATTATTTGTTTTAATAAACAGCGTGTCTTTTAGGTTTAAAACTCCATTTACACTTGATGTTACGGATAAGGAGTCTATCTTTTCTTTACGCAACTTTACCGTTATGGTATCTTTAAAATTTTGATTATGAACTACAAACCTCAATGAGTCTCTCTCGATAGGTGTAAACCAATAATTGAGCGTGTCTTTATCGGTCTCGAATTGTGTAAATGACTTAAAGTCTTTAGGAACTTCAGATAACAATTCGACATTCATATCTTCTTGATATCCTTGATAACCAAATTGAATCTTTCCTTTTGAAACTTCTTTTCCTCTCTTAAATTCATAGGGTTGAGTTTCCTTGAAAAAACGAATAGGATCGATTACTATAGTATCTTTTGGTAATGTAATGGTATCTTTTACAAAACCTATTTTATCGGTTTTACTATTAAAAATATAATCACTAGCTGGTTCTTTTAAAGCGAGCATTAGGTATTTTCCTTCTCGTAAGTTGCTAAATTCAAAATTTGTAGAATCTAACGTACTGGTTACATAGTTTGGTTTTTGTTTAAAAATAACTGAATCGTTGTAAGTACTATCTATCTTGTACAATAGCACACTTACTTCTTTTACTTTATCTTTACCGAAAGCATCGGCTACTGTTCCTTTAATTTTTAAAGAATCTATATAGTCTCCTGTTGAAAACACATATTTAAAGCTTTCTAATTTATTGTTTTCGTTATTGTCTTGTACAGCATTTCCGAAATTAAATGTATACGTGGTATTTGGTCTTAACGTGTCTATTATTTTTATGTTGATGAATTTACTAGGTGTGCCTTGCGGTGTAATTAAAGGTGGGTTTTTCATTGGAGGAGAAATCACCAACTGCTTTTGTAAGTCTTTTAACACTACATATTCATCGAAATAAATACGAATATTATCGTCATCAAAATGAATGGTTTCGTAGGGTGGATTTGCGGTAACCATGATGGGTGCTGTTTCATCTTTCGGTCCTCCTTCTGGTCGTCCTTTCCGAGCACAGTTACTTAAAACGAAAGCAAAGAAAGTAAGTAAAATAAGGTATTTATTTTTCACAAAACAATGGTTTAGAATCCAATTTCAAAAGTAGTAAATTAAGATGGATTGTATTAATTTTTCTGTGTGTAAGCCATCGCAGCAATACTTATTGTTATGTTTTTTGTTTTTAACAGTTCGGTAGCACATGCCTCTAAGGTCGCCCCTGTAGTAATTACATCATCGATAAGTAATACATGTTTGTTTTCAAAAATTAGGGTATTGGTAAGTTTAAATTTTGTATTGCTATTAGAAAAGCGTTCAAAACGCTGTTGTTGTGTTTGTGTTGTAGTAAAAGAGGTTCTGATAAGGATGTTTGGTTTATATTCAATTTGCAACACATCACCTAGCTTTTTACCAAACATGGTTAGTTGATTGTAGCCTCTTTTTTTGAGCTTTTGGATATACAATGGTACTGGAACAATATAATCTACATCAGTAAATATACCTAACGATTTTAACGTTTCACCAAACCATTCGGCTACAAATATTCCTATTTCTGGTTGGTTTTTATATTTTAATTCATGTATGAGCTTTTGGGCAATCCCTTCTTTTTGATACAAAAGAAACGCTCTTACATTTTGGACAGGTATTTTTCCGTAAAAATTTGACATTAATGTAACATTTGTGTGCTCATTGTCATTTATAATTGGCAAGTCATTCTTACAAATAGTACATAAGTGTTTTTCATTTTGTAGTAATACTGCTTCGCAGTTTATACATATATTGGGGTAAAATAAATAGAATATATCTTTTAAGGCTTTCATCTTTACTAGCATTTTTTGTAGAGAAAGATACAAAAAAACAACACAGCGTCGTCTTTTGGGTAAAAGTTTAATTTTTCTAAGAATCTATAAAACATCGGGTATGGTAATTCCTATTTCTAGGTACTTAGTTGTTAAAATGTTAAAGTAAATTGATTCTTACAACTGCTGAAGTAATTATAGAGTAGGAGCTGAAAACGGAGCTATAGCATAATACCTGTTTAAGAAAAAGTCCGTTCAATTAATTGTTTTAAAAGCATTGGTAGAGGCTATTAAAGCTCAAATAGAAAAATTAGGATACACTAAAGCTGATTATATCGTTTCTAGTCTTTAATAATTATTCCAAAAGGAGTATCATACTCAATTCTTATAAGTTGCAATGATTCTTTAAACTATAACGACGACTTTATTCAATATGAATACCGTTCTATTTACTATAAAAAATTAAGAAAAGCATTGGTTAATATTATTAGATTGGGTTTGAATCATTAAATTTTTACTACTGCATTTATTTATAAGTGTGTTAAAATAAATAGTATATTAGCACAGAGCACAATCTTTCATTATAATCCCCTAAGATGGTAACTGCCTCGAAAACAAAAAATAATGGCTTTATTGCCTTTTTAGTTCTACTAATACTGCTTATAAGCTTTTTGTCTTATCAAAATGCACGCGATTACTCAGAACTTAAAGCTTTTTTTGAGCTTGAAAAAAAAGAAATGGAAGATGAGTTAACCAATATCATTAAAGATTATAAAGAAGCAGATTATAGAAAAAATGAATATTCTTCACAATTAAAAGATCAGCTTGGCAAAATAACGTCACTCAGAGATTCTGTTACAAACTTAAAAGAATCTGATTACAAACTAATTAGACACTACAGAGAAAAAATTAGAATTCTTGTTGAAAGAAATAAAAAACTTTTCAATCAAATAAATCATTTAAACACTATAAACAATGAGCTCATATCAAAAAACGATAGTGTTAAGCAAATGTTAGCTACTCAAGAAAAGGAAAATACAAAACTCGAAAATATAAATAGACACTTAAATAAGAAACAACAAGCTTTAAAAGAAAAAATAGCTACAGCCGAAATAATTAAAATATCACCTATTAAGTTTGAAGCTATGAAAAAAGAAGAAATGGAGCGTTTACCTCCACTTATCGAGCGAATAGAGTAAATGCTTTTAAAGTCGAGTTTAATTTATTAGAAAATAAAATAACTACCCCAGGAACTAAAGAAATTTATATTCAAATAACAGATAAAGATAAAAATGTCGTTTCACCTCTAAAGCAAGTAACCTTGAGAGACAATAAAAAAATATGGTGTAGTGATGTTTTAACCACAGAATATAACAACCAACAATTGTCTGTAGTATCATTTGTTGATGTAGATAAAAAAATGAAATCAGGAATATATTATGTAAACACTTTTGTAAATGGAAATCATACAGGTAAAAAATTCATAACCTTAAAATAACAATCAACTTTAAAACAAAAACTAACCTACACAATCCCCCCTTAAATTATGAACAATCAAAAAAAGAAGAACATTTTAATAATCATATTAGCTATTTTAGCTGTTTTCTTATTCTTTTACTCCTTTCAAAAATCAAGCGAAAACCAAAACCTTCAAAAAATTTTCTCAGAAGAAAAAATGGAGTTACAACAAGATCTTGACGAAATAATTAAAGATTATACTGATGTTATTGTTAGAAAAAAACGTTTGGCAGACAGACTAAGTATTGAATTGAAAAAAATGGAGAGTTTAAGAGACTCGATAAAAGACTTGAAATCTGATAATTATACACTAATAAGAAAATACCGAAGAAAAATTAGAAGTTTAGAAAGAGAAAACAAAAAGCTTTTTATCAGAGTAGATTCTTTGAATACTGTCAACGAAGCGTTGACACAAGAAAATGTAATCACCAACGAAATACTGCAACAAAAAGACAGCATTAATCAAACCTTAGCAGAAAAAAACAAAGAGCTCAAGGCAAAGGTAGCTGTTGGGGGAATTATTAAAACAAGCCCTGTAAGAGTAGTCGCAATGAAAGAACGAAGTAGTGGTAAACTAACATCTACAAGCAGGTCAAATAGAACGGATGCTTTTAGAATTAATTTTGATTTATTAGAGAACCCAATCACTACTGCAGGTGAAAAACTTGTGTTCATCCAAATTATTGATGAAAATAAAAAGGTAGTAGCTGCCAAAGGAAAAACGAACTTAAAAAACGGACAAAAAATTCAGTACACCGACTCTCTTGAAGTTAACTACAACAACAATCGCCTAAGCCTTGTTTCTTTAGTACTTGTTAACAGAGATGATATTAAAAAAGGAAAATATATTGTAAGTACTTTTGTAGATGGAGTGTACTCTGGAAATACCACTATAAAACTTAAGTAACAACCATTTTAAGGCAACTAATAAGAAAAAAAGTGAAGAGTTTAATTAATTCTTCACTTTTTTCTTTTTTACATACCCATAGTTCAAATCCTTATTTTATTTTTGCAACATGGCAAAACAAGAAGATCAATTTAAAAAGGTATTATCACACGCAAAAGAATACGGTTATGTATTCCAATCATCTGAAATTTATGATGGTTTAAGTGCTGTGTATGATTACGCTCAAAA
Source organism: Tenacibaculum tangerinum (assembly GCF_029853675.1). Taxonomy (NCBI): domain Bacteria; kingdom Pseudomonadati; phylum Bacteroidota; class Flavobacteriia; order Flavobacteriales; family Flavobacteriaceae; genus Tenacibaculum; species Tenacibaculum tangerinum. Next base: position 2,685,773 of record NZ_CP122539.1, read on the forward strand.
CGGAGCAGAATTAAAGAAAAATATTCGTGATTATTGGTGGAAAGCAATGGTGCAAATGCACGAAAATATTGTGGGTATAGATGCTGCGATATTAATGCATCCTACTACTTGGAAGGCCTCAGGTCACGTTGATGCTTTCAACGACCCTCTCATAGATAATAAAGACTCAAAGAAACGTTACCGAGCTGATGTTTTAGTTGAAGATTACAGAGAAAAAATCAACGAAAAAATTCAAAAAGATATTACCAAAGCCAAAAAACGTTTTGGTGAAGCTTTTAATGAAGAAGAGTTTAGAAGTACAAATCCGAACGTGGTAAGACGTCAACAACAAATTGACGAGATTACTGCTGAACTTAAAAGAGTTCAAGAAGAAAATGACTTGGAAGGTTTTAGAAATTTAATTGTAGATTTAGGCATTACCTGCCCTGTTTCGGGTTCTAAAAATTGGACAGAAGTTAAGCAATTTAACTTAATGTTCGGAACGCAACTAGGAGCTTCGGCAGACAGCTCAACATTAGTCTATTTACGTCCTGAAACAGCACAAGGTATTTTTGTCAACTTCCTAAACGTGCAAAAAACTGGACGCATGAAAATTCCTTTCGGAATTGCACAAACAGGAAAAGCGTTTCGTAACGAAATTGTAGCACGTCAATTTATTTTTAGAATGCGTGAATTTGAGCAAATGGAAATGCAATTTTTCGTAAAACCAGGTACGCAAAAAGAATGGTATGAAAAATGGAAAGAAACTCGTTTAAAATGGCACTTATCTTTAGGAATGGGCGCCGATAACTATCGTTTTCACGACCACGACAAATTAGCTCACTATGCTGATGCTGCTGCCGATATTGAGTTTAATTTTCCTTTTGGATTTAAAGAATTAGAAGGTATACACTCTCGTACCGATTTCGATTTAAGTCAACATGAAAAATTTTCTGGTAAAAAATTACAGTATTTCGATCACGAAGACAATACGAGCTATGTACCTTATGTAGTGGAAACTTCTATTGGTTTAGATAGAATGTTCTTGGCAGTTTTTTCTAATTCTTTACAAGAAGAAGCGTTAGAAAATGGCTCAACAAGAACCGTTTTAAAATTACCCGCAGTTTTAGCTCCAACCAAAGCCGCTATTTTACCACTAGTTAAAAAAGATGGTTTACCAGAAATAGCTCGTAACATAGTAGACGATTTAAAATGGGATTTTAACGTTGTTTATGATGAAAAAGATGCTGTAGGAAGAAGGTATCGCCGTCAAGATGCTGCTGGTACTCCTTTCTGTATTACAGTAGATCATGATACATTAGAAGACAATACTGTTACGATTCGTCATAGAGATACTATGGAACAAAAACGTGTTAAAATAGAAGAACTAAGCAACATCATTAAACAAGAGGTAGATGTACGCTATTGGCTACAAAAAATGGATGCATAAATCGTAACACAACAAAATAAAACAGGAATCCTAAACCTCTAACCGTTTAGGATTTTTATTTTTGCAGTATTAAACATGAATTCGGGATAAAATATTGATGAAAGTCAATAGTTTGTCATGTCGATAGAATGAATTATGAAGGATGAGTGCTCTCTTCTTTCGGAATGACATTTTAAATGGGTTTTAGAGATACAAAACTTAAAATCGGCACTATGATTTCCCGAAATCACTTAATTAAATGCTTTTTGTATGAAAACAGCACTAAAAATATTATTTCTTGTTTTTTTGCTTTGGATGGTAATCGCCGCGTACTTTTTGAACATTGAACATCCAAAAGCAGAAGTAATAACAGGGTTGGGCGTTTTGTATATGTCTTTTATCTTAATGCCTTTATTTATCTACTATAGATATAGGGATGGTAAGTATAAAAAGTACATTATAAATTCTGATAAAGACAAAAAAAAGCTGAAGAGTAATCTTCAGCTTTTTTATATTCTTTTAAATTATCTACTTATTGTAAAGTAGGTGAATAGTTTGTAGGATGATCATCTGGCATTGCTAAACCATCTTTCCCAACGGTAAAGTTAGAACCATAAGTGGCATCGATAGCAGACAATATTTCATTAGCCATCAATGCATATCCTCTACCAGTTAAGTGAATTCCATCTAAACTAACTAAACCTCCTGTTACCAAACTTGTATTTAAGTTGTAAGTTCCAAACTCTAATCCTACTGTAGAAGCTTCTTGTAAAACAGCTTTAAAATCTACAAAGGCCAATCCTTTTGCCTCTGCAACAGCTTTAATAGTGGCGTTGTAAGAATCTGTTGCAGTTTTTACCCTACCTACTTCATCTTCAGTCAATACCCACTTATCTTCAAGCGGTAAAGACACTCCTTCTACAGAAAACATTCCTGCTAATTGTTGTGGTAGACCTTGCGACATTAAAAATCCAACCGAACTAGTATTCACAGTACCAATAATCCTACTACTAGGTAATACTATCAAATCGTTTTCAGTTGCTTGTCTTGCTTGACCATAATACGTACCTAATAAACCTGCTACTTTTTGTAAAGTAGTAGCGTCAGTAGGTAAGCCGAAACTTGCTACAAAAGGTGGAAAAGTAGGACTTGCTAATAAAGCACCCACAATTTGAGCTGTTTTATCTTCTAAAGACTCGTCTTTAATTACTACAGGGCTTGCAGCGTCTGTAGCAAACACAATAGCTCTTTCAGGAACTCCGATAGCTGCAAAAACACCATTAATTGCACCGTAAACACTATTCAATGTTGGTATTTGTGCTCCAAAATCAGGATTGCTTGGGTCTAATGGTGCGTAAGGTATCGTTGTAAAGTATGGTAACGATGTAACATACGGCAAATTAGCTACAACTCCCTTAGCTCCAGCTGCAGTTAATGCATCGACAGTGCCTGAAAAAACAGCAGCAAAAACATTTGAATTTGTGATATCGTTTGTTCCGTAGGTAGTTGGATCTATATTTCCAGTTTCATTATGATCTTCACCAGCTCCACCAGCAATAGAATATCCTAAAACATCGTTTCCGCCAATTTCAGATACGGTAAAAAATGTTGGTTGTTGCATTAAAGCATCTTTGATAACACTAGACATAGGTGCAGAAGCCATTCTTATGTAGTACGGATTGGCATTAGGCAAAGCGGCTAGTGCGCCGTAGCCTTCGAATCCTAAATGGAAACTTTTTAACCCTGGAACTCCCATATTGTTATAAGGCCCAGCCTTTATATTCGTTAATTCGGTAGTAGGTGTTGCTGATAACCTTGCAGGACCAGAACCGTTAAAATAAAATCTTGGTTCTTGAATCACATTAGGTCCCATTACAAGTCCTCCAATATTATCATCCATCATAGGTTGCGTAAAATCTCCTCCACCTACCATTTCAAACTTACTAGCTAAAATGTTTGGAAAAGAATTTTGTTGAGCTGCCATAAATAGCGCTCCGTCGGTATACCCAGAAGTAAAAGAAGCACCAATGGCTACATAGTTAGAGAAATCTGCACTTCCTGCTTGTAATGCTATGGTATTTTCGGCTTCGCCTTCTATTTCTGGTAATGAATTATCTACATCACAGGCAGTAAACCCTAAAAATAAAGCAGATAAAAAAGTATATTTAATTGTATTTTTCATTGTTTCTTTTTTTAGTTATTGATCGTCCAAGAAATGTAGTACTGAGAACCTATTGCTCCTACACCTGGTGCACTTAAGTATTCTTGCCCTGTTAAGTTAGTTCCTCCTAACTTAAACGTAGATTTGATTGAAGGAACAGAATAGTTAATTTGCGCATCAAGAACAGTTCTTTCATCTACAGTACCTTCTAAGAAGGTAGACTGCCAATAAAAATCATTTTGCCAACGAGCATTGATGTTAAATCCAAAGTTTTCAAACAAGTTCGAGTGACCAAACTGTACTTTAACCTTATGTTCTGGAGTGTTAAATCCAGCTTCAAAATCAGGATCTTGTGATTGATCAAACTTAAACTTAGACCATGTGTAGTTTACACCTATATCAAATCCGTTAAAAACTTTAGTATTTAATCCTAAGCCTACTCCATAAGAATCTACATCAACCGCTGAGTTTGTTTTTACACTAAATGTTCTTACTAAATCTCTATTTGTTAAATTATTCACAGTAGCTGCTGTATTAGGGTCTACTAATACTACCACATCTTTGTTAGCAATAAAATCAGAATACATATTATAGTAAGTACTAAAATCTACCGATAAATTATTTTCTCCTACTGGAACAGCCGCACGGTATCCTACTTCAAAAGATTTTACTTTTTCTGGTTGTACCAAATCTGTTTCAGCTAAAGTAGGAGCACCAGCTCTGATAGAAGCTGCAGAATATCCTCTTGTTAATACATCGTTTCCTGTTAATGGAAATGTTCCTGTAGTAGTTACAGCAGTAGATGAGAAACGTTCGATATTATCTGGTGCTGTTCCTAAGATAAATCCAGCTCCTGTGGCTAAACCAATATATTGATCTTGCGTTGTAGGGTTACGGAAACCTGTTTGGAAAGAGGCTCTAAAGTTATGGTTTTTATTTTCACCCGCTGCATATGCTAACGATACTCTTGGTGTAAAGTTACCGTCAAAATTATCTGATTTATCATAACGGATAGATCCTGTAAACTTTAAACGATCATCCATCATTTTCTTTTGAAGTTGCGTATACAAACCATACTCTCCATATTTAATAGGACCATCTGCATCGGTATAAATGGTACCAAAAGAATTTAATCTGTATTGTCTGTAAGACCCTCCTACTTGTACTTCTGCCCAATCAATATAATCACGTAAGTTCAAATTACCATCGGCATGGTAATAACTTGTATTATCTCTAAATTTCGAACCTGTTAATAAATCTGGGTCTGAGGTTACTTCGTTAAACAATCTTGTAAACTCAGGTGTACCTGGCACAGCACGACCTCTGTCAGCATAAATTCTCGCCGCTGCATGATTTGAAGCTTCAACATTAGGAACTGCACCTAAATAAGCTTCTGCATAATCTCCAAACCATTTAGTATTAGATTTCCATCTGCTGTTAATATTGATTGCTGCAAAACGTGTATCGTAAGAATCTCCAGCATCTTCGCCAGCATAATATCCTCTTACGAAGAAGTTTTTACCTCTCACTTCTAATTTGTGTTGTTCCATATAGAAGTTTGCAAGATTGTAACGGTTTTGTCCTTGATAAATGGTATTACCTGTACCGAACTTAGAGTTCCAAATAATTTCAACACGATCATTTCCTAACGGACGATAATGTAAAGCTCCATTGAATCGAACACTTTTCGCTTCATTCGACATTAAATCTACCTCATCGTATCCTGTTCTACTCACTCTTCCTATGGCTCCTCCTAAATTTACAGAAACCTCGTCTCCATAAACATTAGCTCCATCGTAATTAGGGTCGTCTGCATGACTCACTCCTGGGATATAAGTACCTCCAATACCCGTGGTATTTCTACGGTCTGTAGCGTGCCACTCTTCTCCTTTTAAATAAGAAAAACTTGCTTTTGCTGCAAAATAATTATCAAAAGCATGCGCCATTTTTATTGTTGTGTCATAGTATCCGTTATCTCCTGCTGCTTCTTGGCTTGTTAAACCAGCTTTTAACCCTACGCTAATACCTTGTTCGTTAAATGGGTTTTCACTACGCATTAGCATGATACCATTAAATGCATTGGCACCATATAAGGCAGAAGCTGCTCCTGGTAAAATTTCGACACTTTTTACATCTACTTCAGATATCCCTAATAAGTTACCAATGGCAAAGTTTAAGGCAGGAGAAGCATTGTCCATTCCATCTACTAATTGCACAAAGCGCTCGTTACCAAATGTAGCAAAACCACGTGTGTTTACAGTTTTAAAAGTTAACCCTCCAGAGTTAACGTCTACTCCTTTCAAGTTTTCTAATCCATCATAATACGATGCAGAAGCAGTATTTTTTATAGCTCTTGAGTCAAAACGCTCTATAGTTACAGGTGATTCCATTACCCGTTCTGGTGTTCTTGACGCAGATATCACAACCTCATCTAGAGCCGTTGCATTCTCTATTAAACTAACCTCAACAACTTGATTATCTTTTGTTATTTCAACTGTTTTTGTTTGATATCCTAACGAAGAAATTTCAATGGTAAATGGCGGAACATCTGTTACCTTCATGGTAAACTTACCGTCGAAATCAGTAGAAGTACCTACCGCTTTTCTCGAAACTTTAATATTTGCTCCTGGTATTGGTTCACCAAAAGATGCATCACTGACCGTACCTGTTATGGTGGTCTGGGCAACCATTATTGCCGTGCCAAATAGCACGGATGCAATAAGTAATAGTTTTTTTATCATAATGTTTAATAATTTGTTAACTGTAGTGCAAAATACAATTTTTTTTCATTTGCTGAATATTTACTCTTTTTTTTACCGTTACTGCAATTTGAATACCTAGTAATTTATAAAACCTAATTTTAGGTTTTATTTATATTTATTATTTATCATCCTTTTACAAATTGTATTTTTGCCTAAATTTATTAGTAACATTGGAAATTATACATTCTATTTTTGATTTAATTCCTACTCAGAAAACAATGGTAACCATTGGTACTTTTGATGGTGTTCATATTGGACATCAAAAAATAATTGAAAAGTTAGTTAGTGAGGCAAAACGAAACAATAAAAAATCGGTATTACTTACCTTTTTTCCACATCCGAGAATGGTGCTGCAAAAAGATGTTACTATCAAGCTTATCAACACTATTGATGAGCGAGCTCAATATCTCGAAAAATTACAATTAGACTATCTAATTATTCATCCATTCAGCAAAGACTTTTCAAGACTAACCGCTTTAGATTTTGTTCGTGATGTTTTAGTTAACCAATTACATATTTCGAAACTAATTATTGGTTACGACCATCATTTCGGAAAAAATAGAGAAGGAAACATAGAACAACTAACAGAGTATTCTCATTTGTACGATTTTACCGTTGAAGAAATCCCCGCACAAGATATCGATGAAGTCGCTGTTAGCTCTACCAAAATTAGAAAAGCACTTAATAACGGACATTTAAAAACTGCTAACAAGTATTTAGGGTATCATTTTTCACTTACTGGAACGGTGGTAAATGGAAAAAAATTAGGTGGAAAAATAGGATTTCCTACAGCGAACATTCACATCGCAGAAGAGTATAAATTAATTCCTAAAACAGGAGTTTATCTCATCAAATCTATACTTAACAATACTACAGTATATGGAATGATGAATATTGGTAACCGACCTACGGTTAACGGAAAACATCAAACCATTGAGGTACATTACTTCAATTTCAAAGAAAATTTGTACGGTAAGAAGCTAACTATAAAGTTACTTTATTATCTTAGAGAAGAGCAAAAATTCGATACAGTTGCTGAGCTAATTTCTCAACTTAAAAAAGACCAAGAGGCTTGCTTAAATTATCTAAAAACAATTAACCTATAGCATTGTTTAAGTCTACCGCTTCTTTTATCTTTGCCTTTCTTAAAAATTAAAAAAATGTTACAGGTTCAGTTTATTAGAGAAAACAAACAAACTGTTTTAGAAGGTTTGGCAAAACGTAATTTTGCCAATGCCGAAACAATTATTGAAAAAGTATTAATTACTGATGAAACGCGTAGAGCTACACAAGTTTCTCTAGATAACATTCTTGCTGAATCCAACAAAATATCTAAGGAAATAGGTGGCCTTTTTAAGACTGGTAAAATTGAAGAAGCCAATCAATTAAAAGCAAAAACAGGCGAATTAAAAGAGCAGTCTAAGCAACTAACAGAAGAACTAAACGCTACTGCTACTAAATTAGATGAATTATTATACCAAATTCCTAACATTCCGCATACCTCAGTAAAGGCGGGAAAAAATGAAGCGGATAATGAAGAGATTTTTAAGGAAGGAATTATTCCTGATTTAGGAGAAAATGCCTTACCTCACTGGGAGTTGGCAAAGAAATACGATATTATCGATTTTGAATTAGGTGCTAAAGTAACTGGAGCTGGTTTTCCTATATATAAAGGAAAGGGGGCTCGCTTGCAACGTGCATTGATTAGTTATTTTTTAGACAAAAACACCTCCGCAGGTTATACCGAAGTACAAGTACCTCATTTAATTAATGAAGCTTCTGGTTATGGTACTGGGCAATTACCTGATAAAGAAGGACAGATGTATCATGTAACGGTAGATGACTTGTATTTAATTCCTACTTCTGAAGTACCTATTACGAATATGCACAGAGATGATTTATTGCAAGAAAGCGATTTACCGAAAGCATATACAGGATACACTCCTTGTTTTAGAAGAGAAGCAGGAAGTTATGGTGCTCATGTGCGTGGATTAAATCGTTTGCATCAATTCGACAAAGTAGAATTGGTACGTGTTGAGCATCCTGATAATTCATACAACGCCTTAAACAATATCGTAGAACATATTAAAGGAATATTAAGAGAGTTAAAATTACCTTATCGCATTTTACGATTATGTGGTGGAGATACAGGGTTTACGGCAGCCTTAACATTTGATTTTGAAGTATATTCTACAGCACAAAATCGTTGGTTAGAAATAAGTTCGGCATCGAATGTAGAATCTTTTCAAGCGAATCGTTTAAAATTACGCTTCAAAAATAAAGAAGGCAAAAGTCAGCTAGCACATACACTAAACGCTAGTTCTTTAGCTTTGCCTCGTGTGCTGGCAGGAATTTTAGAGAACTATCAAACGGAAAACGGAATTAAAATTCCAGAAGTCTTAGTTCCGTACTGTGGTTTTGACATGATTGATTAAGGAGCACACCGTTTGCTTTTAACAAAATAATTCACATTAAAAACCCAAGCCTCGATTACGACGCTTGGGTTTCAATCTAATCAATCCCCATTGAAAAAAAATATGTTTAATTGGCAATTACGGCTACCATTAATTTCTTGTACTTATTCATTTCTAGCAGTGCTTGAAAATACTGAGCTATTTGACCTTTTCTCATATATTCATTGGCATTTTGTCTTGCGATTTCGTATTGTGTAGTAAAGTTTCCCATAGTATACATTGTTTAGTTGTTTTATTATATAGACAAAGTTCATGCCAAAATGTTACAACACTTTTCAAAAAACAAGCTCTTTTAATAGTATTTTAACAATTATCTTCTGTATTTTTGGTAGATGAAACTCCTTAACAGGAATAAATCATAAAGCACAACGCTTAAACTTTTCTAAAATGAAAAAAATCATTGTTTTTTGTAATTTATTGGTTTTAAGCTTGTTTTGCAATGCTCAGCAAAATGAATTTATCATTGCTGAAAATTATTTTAGAAATAATGAATATGAAAAAGCAATTCAGTTATATAAAAAACTATATGAACAGAGCCCATACAATTCTAGTTATCTTAAAAAACTAATTACATCCTATCAAGAAACTGAACAATTTGAATCTGCTGAAAACCTACTCCTTCAAGAGTTAAGAGAAAAACCTAATTTATCTTACCTATATGTAATTCTAGGCTATAATTTTGAACGTCAAGAAAAACTTGAAGAGGCAAATAACTATTATCAAAAAGCTCTTGAATCTATTAACAAAAAAGCAAATTATGGTTCTTTAATCGCTGGATTGTTTAAAAATTACAGCAAGTTAGACTTGGCTATTGAAGCTTTTAACAAAACCATGAAAATCAACCCTGAGGCTAACTACGAATTCCAACTAGCCCAAATTTATGGTGAAAAAGGCGACTTTAAACTGATGTTTGACTCGTATATTGATTTGGTAGATAAAAATGAGGAGTATTTGAATAATGTGAAACGTTATGCCAGTAGGTATTTAACAGATGATGGCGAAAACGAAAATAACATTTTATTTAAAAAAGCATTGTTAAGAAGATCTGTTAGTAAACCCAAAGATATTTGGAATAATTTACTTTCGTGGTTATTTATAAAGCAAAAACAATACAACAAAGCACTCATTCAAAACAAGGCGTTGTTTGCAAGAAACTCAGACAATTTAGGTAAGATAAATGAATTAGGCGAAATTGCTTTTAAAAACAAAGACTATGAAACTGCCAAAGAATGTTTTGAAATAGTTATCGAAAACACCAATTATCCAAGAGATAAGTTTAATGCCATAAATAACAATTTAAGAATTGCTATAGCAACAAACCAACCCAATATTGATGCCCTTTTTAATGCTATCTTTAAAGAATACGGAATCAATTCTAAAACTCTTTTTACACAAGTAGAATATGCCAATTATTTAACTTTTACAAAAAATACTCCAGAGGAAGCCTCTGTTATTTTAAAAGATGCTTTAGATTTTGCCAATTCAAAATTTATAAAAGCAACTATCAAACTAAAGCTTGGCGATGTGTATGTATATATGGCAAAATTTAACAAAGCACTTATTAACTATTCTCAAGTTCAAACCGCATTTAAAAATCATTTTTTGGGTCAAGAAGCTCGATTTAAAGTGGCACAAGCCTCTTATTTTAAAAACGACTTTACTTGGGCAAAGGCTCAGTTAAAAGTATTAAAAGGATCTGCCACACAACTCATTGCCAACGATGCTGCTAATTTGTTCTTAACTATTTCAGACAATGAACCGAAAGACAGTATTTCTTCTGGATTGAAAGAATATGCCAAAGCCGATTTATTAGCTTTTCAAAATAAAAACGACGAGGCAATTGCTATATTAGATGCTGTGATAAATGAGTACAAAGGACAGTCTATTGAAGATGAAGCCCTATTTAAACAAGCCCAGTTATTTGTAAAAAAGAAACGATACGACGAAGCTATTTTAAACTATGCTAAAATTATTGCTTTAGATGAAGCAGGTATTTACATTGATGATGTATACTACCAAATGGCAGAATTGTATAACAACGAATTAAAGAACACAGAGAAAGCCAAAGAATACTATCAAAAGATTATTTTTGACCATCCATCGAGTATTTATTTAGTTGAAGCTCGGAAAAAATATAGAAAACTAAGAGGAGACGATATTAATTAATGAAACAATGAGTTAATGATTTAATAGATTAGTGATTTAGTGTAAAAAATGAAGCAATTTACTTTACTAACACATTGAAGTTTTACATTAACTAATTGTCTCATTTAATCATTGTCTCATTTAATCATTGATTCATTAAATAATTGGTTCATTAAATAATTGGTTCATTAAATCATTAAAAATTATGTACATATACAACGTAACTGTAAATATAGACGAAAGTATACACGCCGAGTGGTTAACTTGGATAGAAAGTCACATACCAGAAGTATTAGCAACAGGACACTTTTTAAGTGCTAAAATGACTCAAGTACTGGTTGAAGAAGAAATGGGTGGCATTACCTATTCGATTCAGTATACTGCAAAAACACGCGAAGATTTAGATAATTACTACAAGTATAGTGCTGATAAACTCCGTAATGACGGACTCAAAAAATTTGCTGATAAAATGTTGGCTTTTCGTACTGAGCTAAAAGTGGTTAATGAGTTTTATCCGACTGTAACTAGTAATTAATGACATTACCTTCTTTTTTAAATACACTACGTTCTAATTGGGAAATTTTGTTACCTCAATTGGTAAAAGAAGCAAAAAAATCGTTTAAAAATAAGATAGAAATTGATTTTGAAGATGATTCTTTCTTACATAAAATTCCTTCGAGTTTTGGTGTGTATATTTTCGAAATCTTACCAAACGAAAATTTTTCAAAAGAACTTTTCTCAAAAAAATGGAAATCCTACAAAAACATAAAGTGCCCCAATATTTCATCATCATTTCATAAAAACAAAGACATCCACAACCAATGGAATAACTTTTATATGGGTAAATCAGAAAATTTAAGAAAACGAATTAAAGAGCACTGCTTTCATGATTTTCCAAAAACAACCTATGGTTTAAAGTTGAAAGATAGGCATGAACTGAAAAAAAACAGTACATTTTCAGTAGCTTATTATGAATTAAAAGAGATGGATTCTTTTTTAGAAAATAAAGAAATTTTACAGTTTGTGATTACGAACTTAGAAAGAAGTTTAAGAAATGAGTTTCAACTTTGGGTAGGAAAACAATAAAAACGAACTTCAACCCATTACTATATTGTATCTTTACAGCTATGACCGTAAGAGCTAAAAAACATTTAGGACAACATTTTTTAACCGACGAAAACATTGCTAAAAAAATAGCTGATTCCCTTACCGAAAAAGGATATGACAATGTGCTAGAAATCGGTCCAGGCATGGGTGTTTTAACAAAATACTTGTTAGAAAAGGAATTGAAAGTTACCGTAATGGAACTCGATTCTGAATCTGTAGCCTATTTACAAGAAACCTTTCCTGTTGAACATCTTAAACTGAATACTTCGAAAGAGAAATTTACCATTATTGAAGATGATTTTTTAAAGAAAAACTTTACAGAGACTTTTAACAACCAACAAGTAGCTATTATTGGTAATTTTCCGTACAACATTTCGTCACAAATTGTTTTTAAAGCTATTGAAAATAGGGCCTATGTGCCTGAGTTTTCAGGAATGTTTCAAAAAGAAGTAGCCCAACGAATTGCCGAGAAAGAAGGAAGTAAAACCTACGGAATACTATCGGTACTCACACAAGCTTTTTATGATGCTGAATATTTATTTACCGTACCTCCATCGGTGTTTAACCCGCCTCCAAAGGTAGATTCTGGCGTAATCCGACTCATCAGAAAAGAAAACTACACACTTCCTGTTAACGAAAAGTTGTTCTTCAGGGTGGTAAAAACAGCCTTCAATCAACGAAGAAAAATGTTACGTTCAAGTTTAAAATCATTTAATCTTTCGGATAGCTTAAAAGAAGACCCTATATTTGCGCTGCGTCCAGAACAATTATCGGTACAAAGATTCATTGAATTGACGCAAAAAATAGCTCAAGACAACGATTCATCTTTTTGAGATAAGTTGATACAAGCACTGAATTAGATTTTGAAATATTCAATCCTCGGTTATCGAGTAAAATTTGTAAACTATGGCAACAGAAGTTACTAAAGACTTGTTAGAAAAAGTACAGGAACTGATTAGAAATCAAAAAGACACCGACCTTGCCAAACTTTTCTCAGAATTCCACTATGCAGATATCGCAGAGGTTTTAGATGAATTGTCTTTTGAAGAGGCTGTTTACCTTATTCGTTTGTTAGATAGTGAAACAACTTCAGATGTTTTAATGGAGGTTGATGAAGAGGTGCGTGAAAAAGTTTTTGAACAACTTTCTGCCAAGGAAATTGCCGAAGAAATCAATGAACTTGATACCGATGACGCTGCCGATATTATTGCCGAACTTCCAGAAGAAAGAAAACAAGATGTAATTCAGAAGATTGAAGACCGAGAACATGCCAAAGAAATTGTAGAGTTATTACGCTATGACGAAAATTCTGCTGGTGGTTTAATGGCAAAGGAACTTGTGAAGGTAAATGAAAACTGGAATGTACTTACCTGTGTAAAGGAAATGCGCCTACAAGCAGAAGAAGTAACCAGAGTACACTCTATTTATGTTGTTGATGACGAAGGTAAGCTAAAAGGACGCCTGTCGTTAAAAGATTTATTAATGGCATCTACACGAGCTAAAATCTCTGATGTGTATATTCCAAAAGTAGATTCTGTAAATGTAAATGATGAAGCAGAAGATGTAGCGAATATCATGCGTAAATACGATTTAGAAGCCATTCCTGTGGTAGATGAATTAGGTGTTTTGGTAGGTCGTATTACCATCGATGATATTGTAGATGTAATTAAAGAAGAAGCAGAAAAAGATTATCAATTAGCAGCGGGTATTACAAAAGATGTAGACTCTGAAGATAATATTTTGCAATTAACCAAAGCTCGATTACCTTGGTTATTCTTAGGGTTAATTGGAGGTATTGGTGCCGCAAGAATTATGGGCTTTTTTGAAGGTGCCTTAGAAGAAAATGCTGTTCTTTTTATGTTTACACCTCTTATTGCCGCTATGGCAGGAAATGTAGGTGTACAATCTTCGGCAATTATTGTACAAGGTTTGGCGAACGACGATGTAAAAGGAAGTGTAGCGAATAGATTATTGAAAGAAATGTCTTTAGCCGCCGTAAACGGATTTGCCTTAGCCGTTATTTTGTTTTTCTTTATTTGGGGTTGGAAGGGAGATGTAACAATTTCTTTAGCTATTTCAATTTCATTATTTGCCGTTATAATCGTCGCTGGTTTGGTAGGTACTTTTATTCCTTTGTTTTTGGATAAAAGAGGCGTTGACCCTGCTATTGCTACAGGACCCTTTATTACTACTAGCAATGATATTTTTGGGATTTTAATTTATTTCTCGATTGCAAAAATGATTATCGGATTTTAATCGATCGATTCTACTTGTTCGATTAGGTTATCGATTTTACTTTCGGGTATAAATCCTTTTAACATTAGCAAAACCCCAAAAACAATTAACAAAACCCCCATTCCGCGTTTTATTCGGTAAATTACCAAGGGGGTAAGTTTACTTTTTAATTGTTTAGCGAGTAGTATTTTTCCTAAGTCGGTAATCGCATAACCCGCTATTACAGTGCCAAAATACCAAGCTAAGTATTTCGGATTCATATCATACGTAGGCCCTATAACCACAATTAAACCCAACCAAAAAGCGAGTACTCCTATATTGATAAAATTTAAAAAAAAACCTTTGAGTAGTAATTTTAAGTAATTGTTACTTTCTAGCAATACAACATCGGCTGCTTGTACTTCTTTTTTATTGCTCTTATCTAAATACGTAATTAATCCGTAAACAATAAGTACCAACCCTCCGATAAGAAACAAACGCGGATCATCTTTTATTTTTTCTAGCAAGCTTCTACTTCCAAAATAAGCAATTAGCATAAAACAAATGTCTCCTAAAATTACACCTAAATCAAAAGCGATAGCTGCCCGAGCACCTTTTAAAATGCTCGTTTTAATCAACATAAAAAAAACAGGACCTATCATAAAAGCCATGAAAACACCTACAAAGAATGCGTTTTTAAAGTCGTGAAAATCCATTTTATAAAGTTACGCTTTTACCTAAACATCATCAAAATCTACTACAACTTTCTGTGTTGTCGGGTGTGCCTGACAGGTAAGTACCAAGCCTTCTTCCAGTTCCGCATCTGTTAAAACAGAATTTTTGGTCATTATTGCTTTACCTTCCGTAACTTTTGCAATACAACTACTACATACCCCTCCTTGACAAGAATACGGAGCATCTAATTTATTTCGTAAGCTCGCTGCCAAAATCGTGTCGGTCTGCTTCATAGTAAAGCTGGTTTCTTCATCATCTAACAAAACCGTAATCTCTGTATTTCCTTCTTTTATTTGATCAGTATTTTCTTCGGTAGTTGAAGCCGTAAATAATTCAAAGTAAATCGCGCTTTTATCAAGTCCACTCTCTTGTAGCGTTTCAGAAGCGATGTTAATCATTGCTTCTGGTCCGCATAAAAAAGCAGCATCAAAAGTAGTTTCTTTATACAGGTTTTTTACAAAATAATTTACATGCCCTTTATCTACCCTACCAAACAAGGTATTGTCTTGACGCTCTCTACTATACACATAATGCAAGTTGAATTGTTTAGGGTACTCTTGTTGTAGCAAGTTTAAATCATTGTAAAATATGGTATCTGCTATACTTCTATTTCCATATACTAAAGTAAATGTAGAAGACGTATCTTGTAAAACCGATGTAATCATTGATAAAATTGGCGTAATTCCACTTCCTGCTGCAAATGCAATGTAGTTTTTTCCTTCTTGTGGAGTTAGAATAAACTTACCTTCTGGCGCAGCAGCTTCTAACACATCACCTTCCTTTAACTCGGTGGTAGCAAATGTTGAAAACTTTCCGTTTTCTACAGCTTTTACAACTACTTTTAATCGATTAATTTGTGGAGAAGTACAAATAGAATACGCTCTGCGTACCTCTTCTCCCTTTATGGTTGCTTTTAAAGTAAGGTATTGCCCTGCCATAAATTGAAACGTGTCTTTCAAGTTGTCAGGAACGTTAAATAAGATTGAAACGGCGTCTTTCGTTTCTTTGATGATTTGCTGAATTGTTAGTTTATAAAAAGTACTCATACGGTCTAATTTGAATGACAAAAATAACAAACTCAGTACGAACAAAAGTGAGGGTTTTTATAAAATATATACCTAAGATTTTTATACATAAGAAAATTATGTATATTTGTATACCTAAAAAACTTAGGCATAAGAAAATGCATCATTATGGGAAACCAAAAACTGTATAAAGGATCGTTACAAACTATTATATTAAAATTATTAGCTGAGCATGATAAAATGTATGGGTATGAGATTACTCAAAAAGTAAAAGAACTTACCCAAGGTGAGTTAAAAATTACTGAAGGCGCCCTGTATCCTGCCCTACATAAATTAGAAGCAGAAGGATTGTTAGATGTAGAAGTCGCTAAAGTTGGTAATCGCTTACGAAAATACTACAAGCTTACCGAAAATGGCACGACAGAAACGGCAAATCGGCTTTCTGAAATGCAAGAGTTTTTAAATACCATGCAACAGTTGGTAAATCCTAAATTTAGTTTGGAGTAAAATTTATAGTTATGGAATTAACGAAAGAACAAATTAAAAAAATAGATAATCGGTTAAAAAGAAAAGGTATTAACTATTGGGATTTGCGTATTGAAATGGTTGATCATATTGTTTCAGACATAGAAGAAAACGCTACATCTAATGATTTTAAAGTGGCACTTGAAAAGTCTTTAGATAAATTAGGCTGGCGAGGAAGTTTACATAAACAGAATCAAGAAGGGTGGCAAAATGTGAATAGAAAATATCGAAGAGAATATGCTAAAGAAATTTTACACTTTATTAAGTCTATTAAAAATATGTCGACTTTTATCTTTTTTTCTTTTGTATACTATCTCATTTCAAAACACTTAAATTTTGACGATTTCAAAAAGCTAAGCCTAGCAATGTTTTTAGTTCCTTTGGTTATATTTCTTTTTTTAACTACCAAACAATTAATGAAAAAGTACGGAAAATCTGTAAATGTAGATTACGGTATGTTCTATTTTTTATTTCCTTTTTTAATGATAAATTTTCCCTTACAACTCATTAAAGAATTTACTGAGGATTTTCAAAAAATAAGCATTATTATTATAGTCTCTCTTTTCTGGGTTTTTAGCTACATTGGGTACAAGGTTTATAGAACAGCTATTACTGTAGTTGAAAAAATGAAAAAAGAATTGACCTTATGAAACTCACCGATCAACATATAAAAGAGCTTTATACATTTACACGTCAACATTATGTAGAACATTACGACGTACAAACAGAATTGGTAGATCATCTCGCTAACGACATAGAACAACTATGGGAAGAAAAACCAACCCTTTCTTTTGAACAGGCTAGAGATGCCTCATTTAAAAAATTTGGAGTATTCGGATTTATGAATATTGTTGAAGAAAAACAAAAACAACTCGGTAAAAAGTACCGAACTATTTTATGGAAGCATGTTAAAGAATGGTTCAGACTTCCTAAAATTATTCTAACCATAGGTGTTTTCTTCTTCTTCTATTACTGTATGCAAATTTCTATTGGAATTTATGTACTTGGCGTTTCACTACTCATTTTAGCCATTCTTAACCTCTATTGGGTGCTTCAGTTAAAAAAAGAGTTTAAAAAAAGAACCCGAAAAAATCATAAAAAATGGATGCTTGAAGAACTCATTTTTAACGTGGCTTCTTTTGGAGGAATTTTAGTCGCCTCAAACTTACCTCAACTGTTTACCTATGCTGAAAAAACTCCTTCTAACTTAGGTGCTTTTAGTATTTCGTTACTGATAACTTTAGCAATTGTTTATTCCTATATCACATTGGTAATCATTCCAAAAAAAGCAGAGGTTTTACTCCAAGAACAGTATCCTGAATATAAAATTGCGAACAATCTAATGGTTGAATGATTCAATAAACCAATGATTTAATGATTTAATGATTCAATGAGGTAATGATTCAATGAGGTGATGAGGTAATGAGGTAATGAGGTAAGAAGATTACGATTGTAAAATTTAGAATTATTGTAATTAAAGAAAACTAAACATTAAAAATTCGTAATTCTATTACTTTTTCCCTTCCACCACAATTACAATTTCTCCTTTTGCTGGTTTTTCTGTATAATATGATAGTACTTCTTTTACATTTCCTCGTTTGGTTTCTTCAAACAATTTTGTCAATTCTCTAGAAACAGAAAGTTGTCTATCTTCTCCAAAGTACTCCGCAAAATTGGTGAGGGTTTTTAATAACTTGTGCGGACTCTCATAAAAAATCATCGTCCGTGTTTCTTCTGCCAAGAACTGTAATCGTGTTTGACGTCCTTTTTTTACAGGTAAAAAACCTTCAAACACAAACTTATCATTTGGTAAACCCGAGTTTACCAATGCTGGCACAAAAGCAGTAGCTCCTGGCAAGCATTCCACCTCAATATTGTTTTGTACACAAGCCCGTGTTAACAAGAAACCAGGGTCAGAAATTGCTGGAGTTCCCGCATCAGAAATCAACGCAAATGTTTCTCCCCCCTGCAAACGTTTTACAATGGTATCGACCGTTTTGTGTTCATTGTGCATGTGATGCGATTGCATGGGCGTAGTAATCTCGTAATGCTTTAACAGCTTACCACTAGTGCGTGTATCTTCGGCTAAAATACAATCTACCTCTTTTAAAATACGCAATGCTCGTAGCGTAATATCTTCTAAATTTCCAATGGGTGTAGGCACCAAATACAATGTACTCATACCACAAAGCTACAACAAAGTTTTCTTACATTTGTGTTATGCCACAAAAGCTGTTAAAAAATATCGACCTCTCTTCAGATGTACGAAAGTTAACACCTGAACAACTTCCGCAGTTAGCGAAAGAAATACGTGAATTTATTATTGAGGTAGTTGCTGCGAAAGAAGGGCATTTAGGCGCTAGCTTAGGAGTCGTAGAATTAACCATAGCACTCCATTATTTGTTTGATACTCCAAACGATTTGTTGGTTTGGGATGTGGGACATCAGGCGTACGGACATAAAATTTTAACAGGAAGAAAAGATGTTTTTCATACCAACCGCCAGTTGGGAGGTATTTCAGGATTTCCTAAACGTTCTGAAAGTGAGTATGACACCTTTGGTGTAGGGCATTCTTCTACCGCTATTTCTGCCGTTTTAGGAATGGCAATTGCTTCGAAATTGCAAGGCATAGAAAAACATCATATTGCCATTATTGGGGATGCTTCTATCGCAAGCGGAATGGCTTTTGAAGCCTTGAACCATGGGGGAGATACCAATGCAAATATCTTAGTTATTTTAAACGACAATGCGATTGGGATTGACCCTTCGGTAGGTGCTTTAAAGGAGTATTTAACCAAAATTAAATCTCCTCTATTAAAAGTGGAACAGCACAATATTTTTGAGGCCTTAAACTTCGATTATTCTGGACCTATTGACGGACATAATTTTGAAGAGTTGTTGCGAGAGTTAGAGCGATTGAAAAAAGTTTCGGGACCTAAGTTTTTGCATGTCATTACCACCAAAGGGAAAGGGTTGCGACAAGCAGAGCAAGACCAAGTAACCTACCATGCTCCTGGAAAGTTTGATAAAATTTCTGGAGAAGTGCTACCCAAAGAAGAAAGTGAGTACACCAAATTTCAAGATGTTTTTGGTAAAACCATAGTTGAACTGGCGCAACAAAATGAAAAAATTGTAGGAATTACCCCTGCCATGTTAACAGGAAGCTCGTTAAAATTGATGATGCAAGAATTTCCTGAGCGCACTTTTGATGTAGGCATTGCCGAACAGCATGCTGTAACCTTGGCTGCGGGTATGTCTACCCAAGGACTGATTCCGTTTTGTAACATCTATTCTACTTTTTTACAACGAGCGTACGACCAAGTAATCCACGATGTTGCCCTGCAAAACCTACCTGTAATTTTTTGTTTAGACAGAGCAGGATTGGTAGGAGAAGATGGCGCAACGCATCACGGTGTTTTCGATTTGGCGTATTTGAGTTGCATACCCAACCTAATTGTATTTGCACCTCGTAACGAAATTGAGTTACGAAATAGCATGTTTACTGCACAAAAAGGACTTAAACAACCTATAGCTATTCGATACCCAAGAGGAAAGGGCAAACTACGGCAGTGGCAATTTCCTTTTGAAAGTATTCCCATCGGAAAAGGAATTTGTTTGCAGGAAGGAACTCAACTAGCAGTACTATCTGTAGGAACTATTGCCGATAATGTTTCTGAAGCTATGAACCAACTTGAGAATAAAGAGGTCATTGCTCATTACGATTTCCGCTTTATCAAACCTTTAGACACCCAACTTTTAGAGACTATTTTCAAAAAGTTTGATACCATTATCACTATTGAAGAAGGTACGATTAAGGGCGGATTCGGAAGTGCGGTGTTAGCGTATGCTTCTGAGGTAAACTATAAAGGGCATATCAAACTACTAGGCATTCCTGATGCATTCATACATCACGGAACGATTCCGCAGCTACAAGAACTTTGTAAGATAGATGCTACCTCTATTACAAAAACAATTCAAGGGTTGTTGTAAACTTTTTTTAAAGTAATTATGAGGTTTACGAATAATTTTTCCATGTACGGCTAGTTACCATTATCGTTACAGATATCAGTTACTTACAACAACTTCAAATTTTAGTTCTTTTGCCATTTTTGCTCGTAATAAGGTTTTCGTATGGTCATTGCGAGGAGGGAAGGACGAAGCAATCTGTTTTTGATTACCGTCACCTCGAATGGCTTTGAGAGATTTCAAGGTTTTGAGTTACTATTATTCATGAGATTACGTCACTACACTACGTTTCGTTCGTAATGACATTTTGTTTCGAAGTAATAATGACCTCAAATGCGAAATAATAAAAGATAAATCGTATTAAATATCAATAAATGTAGTACTTGGTAATTTTCAGGTTTTTTATAACAACAAGTTATTACTTGCTTAACTCAGCATCATCTGTGCTTTTTTAACCGCATTCACTAGCACATCTATTTCCTCTTTCGTATTGTAAAAAGCAAAAGAAGCTCTCACCGTTCCTGGAATACCGTAAAAATCCATAATAGGCTGTGCACAATGGTGTCCTGTACGAACAGCCACCCCCAATTTATCTAAAATCGCTCCGACATCATACGGATGAATTCCTTCTAAATTAAATGATATTACCGATGTTTTTTTTGAAGTTCCATAGATTTTTAATCCCTCTATTTTTTCTAGTTCTTGCGTAGCATACGATAACAACTCGTTTTCTTGTTTTTCTATGTTTTCAAAACCCACTGCATTCATATAGTCTACCGCCACTCCAAAAGCAATACCGCCACAAATATTTGGCGTACCTGCTTCAAACTTATGAGGCAATCCTGCATAGGTTGTTTTTTCAAACGTAACTGTTTCAATCATTTCTCCACCTCCTTGATAAGGAGGTAACAATTGTAACAACTCTTCTTTACCATACAACATTCCAACGCCTGTAGGTCCGCACATTTTATGGGCAGAAGCCACGTAAAAGTCGGCATCTAAAGCTTGAACATCGGGTTTGATATGAGGCACTGCCTGCGCTCCATCAATCAACACATAGGCGCCAAACTTATGCGCCGCATGAATTATTTCTTTTATTGGATTGATGGTTCCCAAAGCATTCGACACATGGTTACAAAAAACCAATTTGGTTTTTGGGCTTAGCAATTCATGGTAACTGTCTATTCGCAATGCACCCTCTTTATCCATCGGAATTACCCTTAAAATCGCCCCTGTTTTTTCACATAACATTTGCCAAGGTACGATGTTAGAGTGATGCTCTAATGCAGAAACAAGTACCTCGTCTCCTTCCTTTAAAATAGCTGCAAACCCCGAGGCTACGATATTAATTCCGTGTGTAGTACCCGAAGTTAAAATGATTTCATACGAATGTTTTGCATTGAAGTGTTGTTGAATTTTTTTTCGTGCTTCTTCGTATTTATCGGTAGCTTCCTGACTTAAGGTATGCACACCTCTGTGAATATTGGCATTGTAATTCGTATAGTAATCCACGATGGCATCAATAACCACCTGAGGGGTTTGCGAAGTTGCTCCGTTATCCAAATACACTAACTTTTTTCCGTGTATTTCTCTATTCAAAATAGGAAAATCAGCTCTAATTTTATCGATACTAAACATGTAAAAATCAAATTTAAGACAAAGGTAGGACTTGCATTTCAAATACAAACATCAAACAATTAAATTCTTACATTTGTCATAAATCATTCAAATGAAAATTTTTAAAAGAATTCTGTTAGTTGTTTTAGTTGCCTTTGTACTAACCTTTTTTTACAATTACCCTAAATTAACTCTTCTTTCAGGATATGCTGCTAAAAATACGGCTTCATCGGTATTCCTCGCCAAAAGAAGTTTGGCTTTTACCGATGCAAACGACAATAATTTTACTCCCGTAAACATTGCTTCTAATGAAATTAACACCGACGAAGCATCGGCTGCGAGTTCTGTGCTCGGACTGAACAAAAGAAAAGCGATTTACCGAGAAGGATTGGGCGCTGTTTTGGTAACTGATGATTTTGATAGCAGCCAACCGCAACTCACCCCAAAACGTTCAAAACCTGATAATTCGACTCCTTTCCCCTACGGAAATGCAGACCCAAAAGACACTGTTTTTGCGAATATTGATTATGCAAAGCTGAAGGAAACGATTGATACCATTTTTAACGATAAAAATAAAACTCGTTCGGTCGTAGTGATATACAAAGACAACATTATTTTTGAAAAGTACGACACGGGTTTTACCAAAGATTCAAGACAATTGGGATGGTCGATGACTAAAAGTATTACAGGTACGTTGTTCGGAATTTTAAAATGTAAAGGGAAAATTAACCTTCAGCAAAACAACTTATTTCCAGAATGGAAAAACGATGAACGAAAAAACATTACCATTCATAATTTACTGCAAATGAATTCTGGTTTGGAGTGGGAAGAGGACTATAACAGTATTTCTGATGCTACGAAAATGTTGTTTTTAGAAAAAGATATGACCCAAGCACAGGTACACAAACCTTTGATAGGCAAACCGAACGAAACGTGGAATTATTCTTCTGGAACGACCAATCTATTATCGGGTATTTTGCGAACAAAATTCGACACACACCAAGCGTATCTCGATTTTTGGTATAGCGCTTTGATTGATAAAATTGGCATGAACTCTATGCTTGTTGAAACCGATATGAGCAATCATTATATAGGCTCTTCATACGGTTGGGCAACGGCTAGAGATTGGGCAAAATTAGGCTTGCTATACTTGCATAATGGTGAATGGAACGGAGAGCATTTATTTGACAACGAATGGGTTAGCTATGCTACGACCCCTACCGCAACTTCTGATGGAAAGTATGGTGCACAGCTCTGGTTGAACGCAGGAGGTAAGTACCCCGATGTACCTAAAAATATGTATTCTTTTAACGGTTATAAAGGTCAAAATGTATTTATTTTACCCAGTCAAGAGTTGGTCGTAGTTCGTACAAGCCTGACTAAAAATGCAGATGTAAACACCTTGCTAAAAGGAATTGTAAATGCTATTAAAACTTAAACTATGAATCCTTTCTATTACGTACTTTCAGTAAACGGATTGCTGTTTGTGTTCAGTCTTATTTTCTATTTTTTTCCACCTAAAAAAATCAATGCTATTTACGGGTATCGCACGAACAAAACCATGAAAAATGACACGATTTGGCAGTTTGCCAATGCTTTTTTTACTAAAGAATTTCTAAAGTATTCAGCAATTTCGTTGGTAGCAGCCTTTGTATTGGCGTTTATCGTACAAGAATTAACCTGGCAACCCATGGCAATTATGTTGTTGTCCTTAGCGGTATCTGTAATAAAAACCGAACAAGAACTAAACAAGCGTTTTGATGAGGAAGGAAATGGGAAGTAGATAAAATTCACAGTGAAAATTGTATGAATACTAATTTTAATTTTTTTAATAGTTTAATTATTAGCGGAGCTTTACAAGGAATTATCTTTGCAGCAGTTGTTTTATTATATAACAAACACAAATCGAAGTCTAATTTTTTTCTTGCTCAGGTTGTTTTATACCTATCCTTAAACAATTTGTATTATTGGTTCGTTGATGTTGGACTTTCTCAAAACATTCCTTATTACGAAAACTTATACATTCCATTGAATTTATTGATTCTTCCTTGCTATTATTGTTTCGTTATTAGTTATTTTAATATAAAAGAAAAAACCACTTATCTGTTTGTTCCTTTTCTTATCAGCTTGTTAACACATATTTTTCTACTAGTATATAAACTGTTTTTTACATCTCACTTTATTATATCTCAAAAAAACATCCATTTCTTTTACTACGCAGAAGAGTATCTATCAGCTCTCTTTACTCTTTTTGTCATTTTTAAAACGTTTTCTTTTATAAAGAATTATGAAAAAAACGCAAAAGAATACTCTTCTAAAATTGTAAAAAAGGAAACTAAATGGCTGAAAAACCTATTATTTTTTGGTATTTTTATTTCTATTTTATGGATATTACTAACCTTATTTAGTCAATATTTTAACATCTATCAATTACAAACTAATAACACCTACTTTTTATGGTTGAGTATTTCTTTTTTAGTGTATTGGTTAGGATATAACGGAATATACTATAACGGAATTTTTAATCAAAGAACGGAAATACGAAAACAAACAATAGATAATAAAGCTATAAAAACTAGACCTAGTTCTGAAAAAGGTAAACAACAAGTTGAGGATTTTAAAGCAATAATAAAAAATCAAAAACTATACCTAAACCCACAGTTTAGTCTTTCCCTATTTTCTAAAAAACTCGACTTAAGTGAAAGTTATCTGTCACATATTTTCAACCAAAATTCTTCTATTAATTTTTCAGAGTATGTTAATAAACTACGCGTAGAAGAGGCACTAAAACTATTAAAGAACAGTCAATTTAAAAATTATACGATTGTTGCTATTGGTTTAGAGGCAGGCTTTAACTCTAAATCTACTTTCTATCATAATTTTAAAAAAGAAGTTGGCGTAACCCCCACACAGTATCGAAAAGAAAACATGTCCTAATTTTTTTAGATTCTAAATATTCAGGACACTTAAAACCCTCTTTATAAATAGGTTTGTGGTCATATAATCTAAAAATAAATTTTTATGAAAACGACCCATTTTTTTAAATTTACCACATTACTATTCGCTTTTTCGGTATTGCTATGGAATTGCGAAAAAGAAGAAGTAGCTTTTAGCCAAGAACAAAAAGGACTTGCCAACTATACGCTAGAAAAACTTAACTATGACGATTTATTAAAAGATACCGAAATTCAGAAGTCGTTACCTCTTTTAGAACAAAACTTCTCAAACAGCAAACAATACAAAGAAGAAGAAATCGCTGAGGGCTTAAACATTCTTACAGAAAAAGTAACTAAAATAACTACCGAAAACGTTGTTACATGGACCTTTCAAATTAAAAAGCCTGTTTTAACAGCATCGTATTTTGAAAACTTTCTGGTTAAAAAGTACCAAAATACTTTTACTTATTTTTTAATATCGTACCAACAAAAACCTGAGGTTGCTCTAGAAAACCCGTACGGCAAAGCCATTTCTTATAAAATACCAGAAAAATACCTAAGCTTAGAAAACATAAATTTATCTGCTAAGGATGAATTTATTGATTGGGCACCGCCAGAGGGTGGGTCAGACGATGAATGTGAAGGAACGGTATATACAGAAATTGAACCCTGTAACCAAGGAGGATACCATACCTTAAAATATGCCTGTCAAGATTACCCGCCAATACATGGCACCAGTAATACCCCTTGTAACAATCCTTGTTCAGGAACCAATATTGTTACGATCATCGATTTTTCGCATTGCGAAAGTGGTACATACACCCCTCCAACCAATTCAACAACTTCTGGAGGAGGTAGCGCAGGAACAGGTTCGGGTACTTCTGACCCTACAACAGGCGGAGGTACTACTACAAACGATACCACTACTGGTGAAACCTATACCACCCCGATAAACGAAGATGGCTCAGATCCTACCACCTCACCAGAGAAAGCCCAAGCGCAAGAAATTAATAAAAAGCTAGACTATAGCCTAACCAAAGCAGAGATAGCATGGCTAGAAGCTAACTTTACAGAGGCTGCTAAAATTGATACTTTCTTAATCGAAAATACTACCGCAGAAGCGAAAGCTTTTGCGAAAGAAATAATTGAGGCATTGGTAAATGAACTGGCAGGTACTTTTGAAGAATACGTCAAAGAAAACCTAACTTGGCCTTATCCTAATTGTGTTAGTTTTGAATATGCAAATGTGGATGGTGTAAAAGGAGCTCAAACTACTGGTGTTAATAATATGTTTACAGCATATATCACAACAAGTCCAACAACAACTAAGTTGTCTGCAATTAGCATAACATATCCTAGTTTATTCTTTACTATGCCTTCTCAATGGACAAACGGAAGAGCTGCCACACTAACAGCTGAAGCTTTAAACAATTCGATAGATTTAACAAAGAGTTGGTTTATATCCAATCCAACAGCCAATGAACATGAGTTACAAGCAGTTTGGATGGCAAATATGAAGTCACAAATGGCTATATTTGGCGGTACAGTAGGAACTAAAAATCTCTTTACAGTAAGAAGTCCTGCACCATATACGACAAGTTGGTTTAAATCAAATTGCGGGTAATGGTAGTTTATGAATAATTTTATTTTCAAATTAATGATTGCAATAAATCTAATAAGTCCTGAAAAATATCTAAATAAAAGTATTGAAAGTTTAGAAAAGTTTAAGTTAATCAAGGTAGAAGGAACCATAAGTTCACATGACAAAACATACTCTAGCAACTATTTTGATAAAAGTACTCTTTTATTTTGTACAAAAGAATTTAAAAGTCTTCGTGTTAGTGCAGATAATAATGATTCAATTAAATCGATATTCTTTAGTACTACAACTAAAATAGGTGTAGAATCTTATGAAAAACTTGTTGAAGAATATGGTTTACCAAGTCAAATGATAAAAATGGAAGAATTAAAAGAAGTGCGTAATTTTTCTAATGATGCATATACTTCTATGGCTTATGAAAGTAGTACATTAAATTGTCATTTTGAAGATAATCCATTAATTATAACTTGGGATAAACAAAACTTTCTTTTGGAAATTCATATGGATTATCAAAAAGACATCTCATTTATATCTTTTAGAGTTAAATGAATTTGTAGAATTATAGACCAAACCTAAAAGAAATGTCAGACGCATAAAAATAGACATGAAAAAGATAAGTCCAAACACTTTTGATTCCGAAGTAAATTTGTTAACAATATTGCTGTTAATTTTTATTGTCTTCTCTATTCTGTTTTTAATTAAAAGAAATAACAAATGAAACCACTTCTTTATATTATTTTGACTATGTTTTTCTCTTATACTTTTTCTCAAAAAAGAGAAACCTCTAATATTTCTAAAGGAATGATTCATAGAATCAAAAATGATTTAGAAATAATAACAAAAACACCAAAACCAAGAAATTATCAGAATATTGAGACGTTAAACTATGTAGCCAATTATATAAAAGACTCTTTTAAAAAAGTATGTGATACTGTTTATTATCAACCTTACTCTATTAATAACAATGAATATAAAAATGTTATTGGATCTGTAGGCATTAAAAACAAAGAACGAATTATAATTGGTGCACATTACGATGTTTTTGGAGACTCTAATGGAGCAGATGATAATGCTAGTGGTATAGTTGCCTTACTAGAGTTGGTACGAATGCTCTCGAAAGAAAATTTACATTATAGGATAGATTTTGTTGCTTACACATTAGAAGAACCTCCTTTTTTCAGAACCAAGCAGATGGGAAGTTATATACATGCAAAAAACATGTATGATAACAAAACATCTATAAAAGGTATGATTTGCCTAGAAACTATCGGGTATTATAATGAACAAACTAACTCACAAGAATATCCAATAAAAGGCATGAGTTTACTATATGGAAATAAAGGGGATTTTATCACGGTAGTGCAGAATAGTTCAGCAGGAAATTTTAGCAACCAAGTTAAAAACTTAATGGAAGAACAAAAATTTATCAAAACAAAATCCTATAAAGGTTCTTCTAAAGTTGAAGGAGTTGATTTCTCTGACCATTTGAATTATTGGAAGTTTAATTATGATGCTGTTATGATTACAAACACCGCTTTCTACAGGAACAAAAATTATCATACTAATAAAGACACTATAGAGACTTTAGATTTAGAAAAAATAAGTTTAGTAATTCAACAATTATATCAAACAATACTACAAATAAAATAACTGCTATTTTGTATATTCTCTCTTCAATTAAGTAATATCATTCAATATTTTTTTGCATGCTTTCTTTTTAATTGAAACATGATTTGTAAGCTTAAAAAATTACCCAAACCTTTTAGCTAAAACACCTTTATTTTTCCAAAAATTTGAAGGTGTTTTTTATGACTATATACCCCAAAGTAGTATCCCTTTTTTTCTTTACAAAAGGAAGAAGGAGCTTCGAATACAATGAAAATCAAAAAGATATGTATATTTACTATCCATTAAACTATTTATAAAGATATGATTTGTATCAAAACGACGTTATCTATCCAAAGCGAATTCGCATAAGAGAGACTATTAACAATTAATTAAAAATCAACTACAATGAATGTATCGAAGACCCCCGAATCTACGACAGTTTGTGAACTTATACACCAACAAATGATTGCTCATCCAGCGCAAACAGCCATCATCGATGGGAAAACGCATATCAATTACAAAACCTTACTAAAACGTAGCAATGAAGTAGCTGGAGAACTTCAAAATCGAGGAATACAACCCGGAGCCTTCATTGGCGTTTGTATGCACCGCTCGTGGGAGTTAGTAGCGACTTTACTAGGTATTATGCAAGCAGGATGCGCCTATGTGCCTTTAGACCCCGCTTACCCAAAAGAGCGTATACAGTATATGCTCGAACACTCTCGTACTTCGGCTGTTTTTGTCGACTCCGAAGATGCCGCAAATTTATGCAGCAAAGTAAAAGAGTTGCTATGGATACATACGGTAGGCAAACATACAGATACTACCATAAATGCCTCTCCAGATGAATTGGCGTACGTCATTTATACCTCTGGCTCTACTGGTCGCCCTAAAGGAGTCGCTATTGAACATAATGGTATCGTTTCTTTGGTAGCATCGATGAATGAGTTATTTACTGAAGATCAGTTAAAAGGGATGGTTGCAGCCGCATCGGTTTGTTTTGACACCTCTGTGATGGAAATTATTGGTACCTTATCGTTAGGAGGTACCATCATCTTGGCAAAAAATGCCTTAGAGCTTACCTCACTTCCGGCAGTCGACCAAGTAACGATGTTCGTTATGGTTCCTTCAGCAGTGCAAGCCATCATCGCTTCACAAAAATTACCGAAAAACTTACAATGCTTGGTGTTCGGTGGCGAAGCACTAAAACGTTCGCTGGTACAACAAGTATACGAGCAAAAACCGAACATAACTATCTTCAATGCTTATGGCCCAACTGAAGATACGGTGTATTCAACCATCACTAAGATACACAAAGAAGATGCGGTAATTACCATCGGTACCTCTGTACTCCACTCACGTGCGTATGTTTTGGATGAACAACTACAACCCGTCGCCGATGAAAAAGTAGGTGAATTGTATCTTTCAGGAAATAAATTGGCACGTGGTTATTTGTTTGATGAAGATTTAACCAAAGAACGATTCATCAACGTACAATTTGATAACCACGACAACAGTGTTCGTTTGTATAAAACGGGCGATTTATGTCGTTGGACTCCTACCAATGAGATTGAATTTGTAGGACGTGCCGATCAACAAGTTAAAATTAGAGGACATCGAATAGAACTCGAAGAAATTGAAGCGGTTATCGAAACCATGGAAAATATTGATACAGCCGCTGCCGTAGTTGCCGATGGAAGTATTGGTCAACAAATACTTGTCGCTTACGTAATCAGTAATGAAAACAAACCAATAGATTTTTCTGATATTAGCTCTTTTGTGGCAAAACACTTGCCAAAATACATGGTTCCACAGATTGTGAAACAAGTACAAGAGCTACCACTACTGCCTAACGATAAGCTAGACAGAAAAAAATTAGCGAACCTTACTATTGAGCTATCCTCTGAACTGGTGACTGAAAATTCTCAACACGATCAGAGCCTTCCGAAGCAAGATGCTTCTTCCAACAATTACCAAGCATACCTATTGCAGACCATCCAAAATGAAGTAGCTCAACTACTCAACATGAAAAATTCAGCAAATGTATTACCAGATACTTCATTTGACAATCTCGGAATCGATTCGTTAACCACCCTAGAGCTGAGTAGCAGGTTAAGTAACGCTTTACAATTAGACATTAGTGCGTATGATATCTTTGAGAACTCTACCCCAAAAGCATTGATCAATCACCTTCTGAGTGCAAAAGAAACGACCAAAGAAAGCAAAAATGTAAAATTAAAAACAGACACGCTTACCAGCTTTCAAACCCATATTCAATCGAGTCATCCTACTTTCCAAGCAGCAAAAGTAGCCGCTTGGTCGGTAACAGATAAAAGTAAACTTGTACAAGCAGTATTACAAATGGTAAATGACCATCGTAGAAATCCGTACAGCAAAGTATTGCTTACAGGAAGCGCTACCAAAGGCTTGGTAGGAGATGCTTATAATGATGAAACACAAGAAGCAATTATTTGGACAACCAACCTATATCTTGGCTTAAATCGTGACCCTGAAGTCATCAAAGAAGCCTCAATCGCATTGAACCAATTCGGAACGGGTATGGGCACCTCTGCTGCCGCTTCAGGAATGACAAAGCAACATCTAGAATTTGAAGAA
Organism: Tenacibaculum tangerinum; assembly: GCF_029853675.1. Lineage (NCBI taxonomy): Bacteria > Pseudomonadati > Bacteroidota > Flavobacteriia > Flavobacteriales > Flavobacteriaceae > Tenacibaculum > Tenacibaculum tangerinum. The sequence goes on from NZ_CP122539.1 coordinate 2,716,672, forward strand.
GAGTTTGCCGACCTTGTAGGAAAACCTAGTGCTTGTTTATTCCCCACAGGATATACGGCCAATGTGGGTGCTGTAGCTGGGCTTTTAGGAAGAAATGATATGGTGCTCATCGACCAGCTTTGCCACGCTTCTATTGTAGATGGTGCCAGACTATGCGGTGCCAAAGTTCGAACGTTTAAACACAACGACGTTCACGATTTAGAAAGTATTCTAAAAGCAGAAACTTCGCCGTATCGCACTATTTTAGTCGTTTTAGAAGGAGTGTACAGCATGGGTGAAGGAGCAGCACCCGTAGCAAAAATTATTAAAACTGCGAAAAAATACAAGGCGCTTACTTTGGTAGATGAAGCACACTCTTTTGGCTTTTATGGCGAAGGAGGTGCAGGTATTTGCGCTGCTCAGGGAGTGACTGAAGAAGCCGATTTTATCATGACAACGCTAAGTAAGGCTTTAGGAAGCCTTGGAGGGGTCGTTGCTGCCAGTAAAGAGCACATCGATTTGTTAAAATCATCATCAAGAGCCTATATATTTCAAGCATCTATTAGTCCTGCTGATATGGCGGCAGCCTTAACAGCGTTAAGAAGATTGAGAAGAGACGATGCCTTACGTGAAAAATTATGGGATACTACTCGATATATGCGTCAGAAATTTGAAGAAGCGGGTTACGACTTAGGTACGGGTGACGGACCTATTGTTACCCCTCATTTTGCCGATAAAGATAAACTGTATGCCATCGTACAAAGACTTTACAAACTCGGAATTCAAACTTCTGCGGTTACCTACCCAATTGTGGAAAGCGGAAGAGGTCGTTTACGATTAATTTGTTCGGCAGCTCATACACGCGAAGATGTCGATAAAACCTTGGCGGCACTTATTAAAGCAGAAAAAGAGGTAGATAAGATGCTTGAGGAAAAGCAAAAAAACAAAGAGCAAACAAGTGTTCAGTTTTCTGAATTGGAAGATTGGGCAGCACAATTTTCAAGTTACTTAAAAGAGGTTGTTACTGAAAGTACACCCGACTTGGCTATCGAATTAAAGAGTGCTGAAAGTACGGAAACTGTTTCGATCTTAATAAGAGATACTAAGGTAGCACTTTATCAAAATAGTAATTACGACCTCCCTACTTGTTCTTTACACATCAATGAAAAAGCAACTATTAATGCTTTAGAATCCTTTGATGTTCAAGGCTTATTACATGCTATATCAGACGGCTCTTGTGTGTTAAAAGGTCAAATACAACCTTTTGTATGGCTCGTAGGAAGAATTTCAGATTATGCCAACGTTCCAACAGAAGTGGAACTATAAGTAAACACGTGGTACAGTATTTAAGGCAAATACGATTTATGGTTTTTCATTTCACATTTAGGTCTATTGTCTCTTCGAGTAAAATTAGTTGAATGAAATGAACATAATTTTGTATTAAGAAGTGATAGCATGGTTCTCGATAGCTCTGCTGAGCCTAATTTTTAAATCATTACCATTCTTAAAAATCACTCGAACTGGGGGTGTTCAAAAAGTATCTCAACATAAAAGGATAAAAACAATTTGACCAAAAGACCTTGATGTTTTGTAAAAACATCAAGGTCTTTTGGTCAAATCATACGTGTCTTTTGTAAACTTTCTTAGTGTGTTATTTTTTATACTCTTGTTTCAACAAAGAAATATCGTCAATAATTTTTTGCATGTTCTCTTTTTTGGTTCCATCGTACGAACCTCTTATACGTCCTTCTTTATCAATTAACACAAAGTTTTCGGTATGTACCCAATCGTTTTCGCCACCATCGCCTTCATCTAACACAGCAAAATAATGTTTACGAGCTAAATTGTAAATGTGTTTTTTATCACCTGTAGTTACATTCCATTTTCCATCAATCACCCCTTTTTCTTTAGCATACTTTTTTAATACTGGAACACTATCCATTACGGGTGTTACCGAATGCGATAAAAACATAATGTCGTCATCATTTTTATAATGCTCTTGCAACTCACTCATATTATACGCCATGGCAATACAAATAGTTTGGCAACGTGTAAAAAAGAAATCGGCTATATAAATTTTCCCTTCATAGTCGGCATTGGTAATGGTATCGCCATTTTGGTTGATTAACCTAAACTCGCCTACTCGATGGTTTTTTTTCTTATTTCGAACAGAAGCATCGACCAATTTCGGATTGATATCAGCCGGATTGTATATCGGCAATTTTGTATCAACTTTTACCAAATGATAAAAAACGGGTATTCCAACAGCACAAAAAACCAAGATAAAAATAAGCGTGCTTTTTGACTTTTTAAAGAATTTGATATCCACAATACTAAAATTTTTTACAAAAATACGACTAAAAACAGCGTTTGTAAATCACTATCCTAAAAAGTTTGTTAAAACAAATGCGCAACTGCTACACAAACTTTTAGAACTGTACTGAAAAACGTACATTTGTCAGATTTTAAATTTAGACGAACACCATTTATGGAAATTTTAATAAAAGCATCACAATTTATTTTAAGCTTATCGCTCTTAATCGTTTTACACGAATTAGGTCATTTTATTCCTGCAAAATTATTTAAAACCCGTGTCGAAAAATTCTACCTTTTTTTCGATTATAAATTTTCGTTGTTTAAAAAGAAAATTGGTGAAACAGTATATGGTATTGGTTGGATTCCGTTAGGTGGATATGTAAAAATTGCAGGTATGATTGATGAAAGTATGGATACCGAGCAAATGCAAAAACCTCCACAACCTTGGGAATTTCGTTCTAAACCTGCTTGGCAACGTCTAATTATTATGTTAGGTGGGGTTACTGTAAATTTTATTTTGGGTATTTTAATTTACATCTGTTTAATGTGGGTATATGGAGAAAAATATTTACCAAATGAAAGTTTAAAAGATGGCGTTTGGGTTCAAGATCAATTAGGAAAAGATTTAGGTTTAGAAACAGGAGATAAAATTTTAACAATTGACGGACAAAAAATAGAAAAGTTTAGAGAACTTCCGTTAGAGTTTATTAACGGTACTTCTTATACTGTTGAAAGAAACGGAACTGTTCTTGAAAAAGAAATTCCTACCGACTTTATCTCCAAGTTAGTGGATAGAGGTAAAGATGCTGGAGCTTTTATAACTCCAAGATACCCATTTGTTATTGCTGGTGTACAAAAAGATTCGTTAAATGCTGATAGTAATATTTTACCAAAGGATATTATCACTGCTGTAAATGGACAAAACATAACTTATTTTGATCAAGCAAAACCTATTTTACATAGCTTAAAAGGACAAGAAGTTGCATTGTCTATAAGAAGAGGTAAAGAGAATTTAACTGTTCCTGCAAAGGTTTCAAATTATGGAAATTTAGGAGTTGCTCTTGGTGCTGTTTCTTTAGTGGATTTAGAAAAACTAGGGTATTACAACTTGGCAGAAAAAACCTATTCTTTTGCAGAAGCAATCCCTGCTGGTACCAATAAAGCTTGGACTACTTTGACCAATTACATTAAGCAAATGAAAAAGATTTTAAATCCGAGTACAGGTGCTTACAAAGGTTTAGGCGGATTTATTTCTATTGGAAGTATATTCCCTGCTGAATTTAGTTGGTATTCATTCTGGAGTATTACTGCGTTCTTATCGATTATGTTAGGGTTTATGAATTTATTACCTATCCCTGCTTTAGATGGTGGACATGTGGTGTTTACCTTATGGGAAATGATTACTGGTAAAAAGCCAGGTGATAAGTTCTTAGAGTATGCTCAAATTACAGGATTTATCCTATTAATAATATTACTACTTTTTGCAAACGGAAACGATATATTTAGGTTATTCAAATAACTTAACAATACTATAAAACAGGAAAAGCATCGTACTCAGTACGATGCTTTTTCCATATATTATTTTTGGTTTACCTCCTTTTAATACTATTCACAACTAAAATTACAATTCATTTAAGCATGGAAAGACTAACAATTTTAAATCCGTGATTTAAAATTAATTAAATTACTTATTCATATTTTCTGTGGCACGGCGTTCCAATTCTGCTTGAAACTCTTCCATTACAGGTTTTACGGTGCTTTCTGGTATATCCGCTACCTTAATATACATCAATCCGTCGATAGCATTGTTAAACTTAGGGTCTACATTAAACGCTACCAAACGTGCATTTTGTTTTACGTATTTCTTAATCAGTACCGGAATGCGTAATTCTCCTGGTTCAAGCTCGTCGATAATTTTATCAAACTTTTGCATATCTGCCTCGGTAGCATCAAATACAAAATCTTTATCGGCATCTTTTAATTTTACCTTAAATTCTTTCTTCGGATGAATGTATTGCGCCACATAGGGATCGTAATAGTGCGATTTCATAAACTCAATCATCAACGATTTAGAGAATTCAGAAAACTGATTGCTTATACTTACTCCTCCCATTAAATACTTGTATTCTGGGTAGCGTAAGGTAACATGCACAATTCCTTTCCATAGTAAAAACAACGGCATTGGTTTTTGTTGGTATTCTTTAATAATAAAAGCACGTCCCATTTCAATGGTTTTTTCCATCATTGGGTACAGTTCGGGTTCTATTCTAAATAGTGTTTGAATGTAAAAACCATTAATTCCGTGCTTTTTATAAATATCTTTTCCTAACCCCATTCTATACGCTCCTACCAAATTCTTTTTTTGATCATCCCACAAGAATAAATGGTGGTAATACTTATCAAACTTATCTAAATCTATGGGCTTGTTTGTGCCTTCGCCTACTTCTCTAAAGGTAATTTCACGTAAACGACCTATTTCGTGTAACAAATTCGGTATTTCTTTTGCACTAGCAAAAAACACCTCGTAGTTCTTACTTTGTAATAATCTACTCCCTCTTTCACGTAAAGCATCTACTTCTTTTACAAATAAGTCTGGAGATTTTTGAGAGATAATCTTTTTAGCTTTCTTAGGAATTTTTAAATTTTGTGCCGATAATATTTTTTGAGAAGTTTTCTCGTACGGATTTGCCAACATATACGTCTTCCTACGTAAAAATTGGTAAAACTCGGGTATTTCAGTAAATACATCTTGATCTTTTACCGATATAGGTTTTCCAACCCTTACTTTAATAACCCTGTTTTTTTGAGATAATAATTCCGACGGAAGCTTTGCTGTTCTTAAGGTATCACTAATTTTAGACAGTCTATAAAATAAGGGGCTGTTTCTAGCGTGAAAATAAATAGGAATCACTGGTACTTTGGCTTTTTTTATCAATCGAACGGCTCCTTGTTCCCACTCTTTATCTACCATTAACTTCCCATCGCGATAGGTAGATACTTCTCCTGCAGGAAAAATACCCAAAGGTTTTCCTTCTCTTAGATGTAACAAAGCGTTTTTGATTCCTATAACACTTGATTTAGCATCTTTATGATTTTCAAAAGGGTTTACAGGCATTACATAGGGCTTTAAGGGCGCTATTCTATGTAATAAAAAATTAGCGATAATTTTATAATCAGTTCTGTGTTCTAATAGAAGTTTTAATAATAAAATACCATCTATACCCCCAAGAGGGTGGTTAGAAATGGTAATAAACGGACCTTCTTTAGGAATACGTTTTAAATCTTCTTCAGGTATTTCAAACTCTATTTGAAACTCCTCAAGCAAACCGTTTAAAAAAGGCAAATCTTTTTTATGCTTATGCTTGTTATAAATTTCGTTGGCAGTAGAAATTCGTAAAATTTTCATCAGCAACCAACCTGAAAACGTTCCGAAAACCCCAAATTTATCAGCTCCTATTGCCTTTGCAACTTCTTTAGGTGTTACTAATCCCATACACAGATATCAATTGACAGAACCGCAAATATAATTGATTTTTTGCTAGTTTTCTATGTTTTCTTGAATCACCAGTTGCGCGGTTTCTGTATTTATTTGACGAATAATTGATTTTCCTCTACTTCTTATCGTTTGTATAGCTTCATCATCAAAGTGACGAATGGTGTACAGCGTAGTATCTTTATACGCTTTTATTTTGTACGCAACTTGTAGGTCGTTGTAAAAGTCTTCAAAGTTATTGTACTTATCTTCTACACATACAGAAAAACTAATTGCCGAGTTTTGAATTAGATTTACTTTTAAGTTATACTCGTGTAATTTTTTAAAAACATCACTAATGTTATTTTCTACCATAAACGAAAAATCTTTTGCAGAAATAGCTACTAAAATTTGATGTTTCTTTACGATAAAACAAGGAACTTCTGGAGTAATTTTTTTTCCTCTTCCAACACAAGTTCCCGATTGTGTTACATCTTCAAAAGAGCGTACATATAGCGGAATATTTTTTTGCTCTAAGGGTTGAATGGTTTTGGGGTGAATTACCGAGGCTCCGTAAAACGCCATTTCAACGGCTTCGGTATACGAAATTTCTTGCAACAGTGTGGTTTCAGAAAACACTCTAGGATCGGCATTGAGTACTCCTTGAACATCTTTCCAAATAGTAACGCTATCGGCATTCAAACAGTAAGCAAAAACACCTGCGGTATAATCAGAACCCTCTCTTCCTAAGGTCGTAGTTTCAGCTCCATAACCACCTAAAAATCCTTGTGTAATATTGAGTTTAGATACATCTACCTTTTCTCGAATCTGTTGTTCTGTTTGCTGCCAATCAATCTTGGCATCACGATAAGTACCATCGGTTTGTATATACTCTCGTACATCTAACCATTGGTTTGCAACGCCTGTTTCAAGCAAGTAAGCACTTACAATAGTGGTAGAAAGCAACTCTCCATATCCCACCATTTGATCGTACACGTAATTGTAATCTTTAGAGGTGTTTCGAACCATGAATCCGCTCAACTCACCAAATAAGTAATTGACTTTGTTATATATTTCATGATTAGAACTGAATAAATCATCCATCATCTGTTGATGGAAGTTTTCTACAAATCTTAAGGAATCTTTAAGGCTTTCTTTTTTATAAAAGTAATCATGTACCACTTGCTCAAAAGCGTTGGTCATTTTTCCCATCGCAGAAATTACCACTAAAGTATTTTCTGTTCCTTCATGCTGCAACACGTTGGCAACATTTTTTACACCGTTCGCATCTTTTACCGATGCTCCTCCAAACTTAAATATTCTCATTGCAAAATTGTTCTAAACTTTGTTCATTCATGTGGCATACTCGCCACTCGTCGTATACCGTAGCGCCTGTACTCTTGTAAAAATCGATAGCAGCCGTGTTCCAATCTAATACTTCCCAAGCTACTCTTTTATACTTGTTTTTATAAGCATAATTCAATACAGCAGTGTACAGCGCTTTTCCTGCGCCTATGCCTCTTTTAGACTGCGTTACCATTAAATCTTCTAAGTGAATTGCTTTTCCTTTCCAGGTAGAATAACGCTCATAAAACAACGCCATTCCTATAATTTCATCATCTTCTTCAGCTACAAAAGTTTTAAATCTAGGATTTTCGGAAAAACCATCTTTCACAATATCTTCAACCGTTATTGTAACCGCATTGGGTTCTTTTTCAAAAACAGCTAACTCAACGATTAAATCTAATATCGCTTGTGCATCTTTTTGTACTCCAGGTCTGATACTAAAACTCATTTCTTGTTTTTTTGGGTAAAGATACTTTTCTTCAAACATTCTATTGAAACAAATAAAAAATTAAAACACATCATATTTTTTTGTTGAAAATTTTAAATTACGAAAACGTTGTAGAAACGTAAAAAAGTTGGCATCTTTGCAGGCACAACACAAAATTTGACATGAACAATAAGCACATGACGCTGGGTGAGTTCATCATCAGCAAACAAAAAGATTTTCAATATTCTTCTGGTGAGTTATCTCGTTTAATAAATTCTATACGTTTGGCTGCTAAAGTCGTAAATCACGAAATTAGAAAGGCAGGATTGGTTGATATTACTGGGGCTGCAGGCGATGTAAACGTTCAAGGAGAAGCCCAACAAAAACTAGATGTTTTAGCCAACGATTTGTTTAAACAAACATTGATTAATCGTGAGATTGTTTGTGGTATTGCGAGTGAAGAAGATGATGATTTTGTAGTGGTTGAAGGTCAGAACAACACCAACGAAAACAAATATGTATTGTTAATGGATCCTTTAGACGGATCGTCAAACATTGATGTAAACGTATCGGTAGGAACCATTTTTTCTATCTACCGAAGAATTTCTCCTGTAGGTACCCCTGTTACCAAAGAAGACTTCTTGCAAAAGGGTAGCGAACAGGTAGCTGCGGGTTATGTGGTATATGGTACCTCAACGATGTTAGTGTTTACTACTGGAAATGGGGTTAACGGGTTTACTTTAAATCCTGCTATTGGTACTTTTTACTTATCACATCCTAATATGCAATATCCTAAAATTGGCAAAATTTACTCGGTAAGCGAAGGGTATTTTACTCATTTTCAAGAAGGAATGAAGCGTTTCTTAATTCATTGTAAAGAATTAAACGAAGCAGATAATCGCCCATACACAGCTCGTTATATTGGGTCGTTAGTGTCTGATTTTCATAGAAATATGATTAAAGGCGGGATATACATTTATCCAGCTACTGCCATTACACCTAAAGGAAAATTACGTTTGTTATACGAATGTAATCCGATGGCTTTTATTTGCGAGCAAGCAGGAGGGAAAGCTTCTGACGGATTTACTCGTATTTTAGATATCAAACCCAACGAGCTACACCAACGTGTGCCTTTTTATTGTGGCAGTATACAAATGGTTGAAAAAGCAGAAGAATTTATGATTGCATTTTCTGAAGGTGAAAAGCCAGTGTATTAAAGAATAGTTATTATTTATACTTGAATAAATTATCTAGAAGGCAAACAGTTGTTTGCCTTGTTTTTTTGAATTAAATTTACATTCGGAAAAACGAAAAATTAACCAATTAAAAAACAAATAATTATGGCTTTTAACTTACCAGAATTAGGATACGCTTACGACGCTTTAGAACCTCATATAGATGCTAGAACTATGGAAATTCACCATAGCAAACATCACAACGGATATACCTCTAAATTAAATGCTGCTATCGACGGTACTGATTTAGATGGAAAATCTATCGAAGATATTTTGGCCAACTTAGATATGAACAACGCTGCAGTTCGTAATAATGGTGGTGGTTTTTACAATCACTCGTTGTTTTGGACAGTAATGAGTCCAGAAGATAGAGGGTATTTGTCAGGAGAATTAAAAGATGCTATCGAGGCTGAGTTTGGCTCAAAAGAAGCATTTATTGATGCTTTCTCAAAGGCAGCAGCTACTCAGTTTGGTTCAGGGTGGGCTTGGTTATGTGTACATAAAGGAGGAAAATTAGAAGTTTGTTCTACTCCTAATCAAGATAACCCGTTAATGCCAAGCGTTGGCTGTGGCGGAACTCCTATTTTAGGATTAGACGTTTGGGAACATGCGTATTACTTAAACTACCAAAACCGTCGTCCAGATTATATTGAAGCTTTCTTTAAAGTAATTAACTGGAACGAAGTAGAAAGAAGATATGCGGCTGCTAAGTAATTTTTAGCATTTGCAATAAACATAAAGAGGTTGACTGAATTTTTTTAGTCAGCCTCTTTTTATTTTAGTGTAGGTTGGGGATAAAATGGGTCAAGTAACTTTTATGGGGATTAAGCGAATAATTTTTCAAGTCTAAAGAGGAAAAATTGAGTATCTTTTACCTCTCTTTGATTGGCTCTAAAGAGTTTTATTTTAGAGTTAAAAGATTTTGCATTTGCATTTGCATTGGTATTTCTATTATCAAAGAAATTCAAGATAGTATCAAAATGATTTTTAATACTGTTTATTGCTGTGTTGAAGTTTTTAAACTCTAATTTTTCTGTATCCTCAAAACCAATATTCAAATCGTTGTTTAGCTTTTACTTTCTCCTTTCCTTCATTGATACCTCTAAACTCTAAAGTGTGTTTATAGGCTCGTTCAATTTTTGCATAAAGGTTAAATAATAATTTTGCTCTTTGTTTCTGATTTTGAGTCCAATCATTTTTATTTTTAGCTAAAATATATCTACTTCTAGCTAATAATTGCTTTAAAGTATCTCAATTAGATAGTAGTATGGATTTGTTTTCTCACCTTCTTTTTTAGCAGCTTCAATAGCTTTATTTTCATCTTCTATTGCTTTCCGGGTCAATCTCAAAAGTTGTGGGCGAATTGATATTTAATGTTGATTTTTGCAAAAAATCATTTAGATTCCTACATCGACCTACTGAAAGGTTTATTACCAGAAATACTAATTACACACTTTGATATTATAAAGCACCAAACCATTAATGATAGTCTTCATTTGTATTTTGAAGAGAAAAAGGTATTCCTGAAGAATTTTCTAAGGATATGGTTATTTCTCATGGTTTTTATAAAGAAATTATAGTGGAGGATTTTCCATTGAGAGGCAAAACAGTATTACTTCATATCAAACAAAGAAGATGGCTTAATAAAACCACTCAAAAAGTGATTTATAGAGATTGGAATCTAGTAGCACATGGAACTCGTATGACTATTGAGTTTGCTGCTTTTTTAAAAGCAATTAATCAGTACTAAAGCCAATGGTTATCATACCATAGCTAGCTTTTATGGACTCAATGGCAAAAAGCTACAACGACAGTTTAAAGATTATTTAAGTGATTTTAAAAAATGGAAAGAAAAATCACAAGCTAAAGATTGTTTACTGTTTTCTGAAAATATAGGAAAGCAACTTTCCATTGATGAATTCGCTTTATCGAAAGGAGAGTTATATATCATTGGTACTAATACAAGAGCAAAAGGTGAAGCAGGGAGTATTGTCGCTATCATTGCTGGAACTAAAACTGAACAAGTTATCGACAAGCTATTTAAAATTCCTAGTTCTAAACGAAATAAGGTAAAAGGAATCACCTTAGATATGGCTAATACAATCAAGCTAATTGTTAAAAAATGCTTTCCTAAAGCAACTCAAGTTACCGATAGGTTTCATGTACAAAAATTAGCCTTAGACGAGCATATGGAATATGTCAAAAACTTAGGATCTTTTTAACAACAAAACTATCTCTAAAGAAATAGCATATACAAAATTAGCCCATTGGTTTAAGGAAGTAGAAGAATCTGGATTTTAAGCTTTTAATATTGTAGCAAACTCGATATCTCTAAATTATCAATCTATACTGAATTATTTTGACAATAGAAGTACAAACACATCTGCAGAATCTTTTAATGCCAAAATAAAAGCCTTTAGAGCACAATTTAGAGGCTTCAGAAATGTAGAGTTCTTTCTTTACAGATTAATACAAATTTTCGCATAAACACAACTTTTAGGAATGATCCAAAAAGAGAACTCAACTCATAAAAAAAGCACTTGAAAAATTCAAGTGCTTTTTGTACCAAAGGTGGGACTCGAACCCACACGCCCTTGCGAGCATCGGATTTTGAATCCGACGTGTCTACCAATTCCACCACTTTGGCTTTTGGTGACTGCAAATCTATAAAATATTTCATTTAAAATACCTCTTTAACTCTTAAAATAGTTTTATTTTTGCTGCTAACAACAACACTAACTAAAAACACTTTTTTGTAAATGACTGCAAATCAATTAAGTCCAAAAATATTTGCTTGTTCTCAAAGCACTGAGTTAGCCGAAGAAATTGCTTCTGCGTATGGAAGTAAATTAGGAAATGTAATGACGACACACTTTAGCGATGGTGAGTTTCAACCTGCTTTTGAAGAATCAATAAGAGGAAGAAGAGTATTTATTATAGGATCGACCTTTCCTAGTGCCGATAATTTAATGGAAATGTTGCTAATGTGTGATGCTGCTAAACGTGCATCTGCAAGACATATTACTGCTGTAATGCCATATTTCGGTTGGGCACGTCAAGATAGAAAAGATAAGCCGCGTGTGGCGATTGGAGCGAAGTTAGTCGCTAAGTTATTAGAAACAGCAGGAGCAACTCGAATTATGACCATGGATTTACACGCAGATCAAATTCAAGGGTTCTTTGAAAGACCTGTAGACCATTTGTTTGCTTCTACCATTTTTTTACCCTACGTTAAAAGTTTAGGCTTAGATAATTTAACAATTGCTTCTCCAGATATGGGGGGGTCAAAAAGAGCTTATGCCTACTCTAAATATTTAGAAAGCGATGTGGTTATTTGCTACAAACAGCGCCAAAAAGCAAATATAATTTCACACATGGAATTAATTGGAGAGGTAAAAGGTAAAAATGTGATTTTGGTTGATGACATGATTGATACAGGAGGGACTCTTACCAGAGCTGCCGACTTAATGATGGAACGTGGTGCTAAAAGTGTGCGTGCTATTTGCACTCACCCTATTCTTTCGGGAAATGCTTACGAAAGAATTCAGAATTCAAAGTTAGCAGAACTCATTGTTTCAGATACAATTCCTTTAAAAAAGAATATTTCTAAAATAAAAGTTGTATCTTGCGCCCCTTTATTCGCCGATGTGATGCATAAAGTTCAAGACAATACATCTATTAGCGGACAATTTTTAATGTAAATAAATTTAATAAATAAACGTAATGAAATCAATTACAATCAAAGGATCTCAAAGAGAAAGCGTAGGCAAGAAAGCAACAAAAGCCTTACGTAATGCTGGAAAGGTTCCTTGCGTATTATACGGAGGAGACAAGCCTGTTCACTTTTCAGCTGATGAAAAAGCGTTCAAACCATTAGTATATACTCCAGACGTATTTACTGCTACGATTGAATTAGAGGGTGCTACATACAATGCTGTATTGCAAGACATACAGTTTCACCCAGTACAAGACAATATTTTACACGTAGATTTCTATCAATTATTTGAAGACAAAGCTGTAACAATGGATATTCCTGTACGTTTAATAGGAAAGTCTAAAGGTGTTATGGTAGGGGGTGCTTTACGTCACAACTTACGTAAATTAAAAGTAAAAGCATTGCCTGCAAACTTACCAGATTATATCGAAGCTAATATTACTGAGTTACAGATTGGTAATAAGTTATACGTTACTGAATTAAAGAACGATGACTATACAATATTACACCCTGATAACACAGTAGTAGCTCAAGTTCGTATGTCTCGTAACGCAGCTAAAGCTGCAACTGAAACAGAAGAGGCTTAAAAGCAACACTATAACCATAAAAAAAAGCGTTACTATATGTAGCGCTTTTTTTATTTTTGAAGTATGAGTTTTGTAGTATTTTTGAAAAAGTTATTTGGTTTTTCAACAGAAGAAATAACAGAAAAAGAAGACAATTCAATGAAAAAATTTTTAATTGTAGGTTTAGGTAATATTGGCGAAAAATATCACAATACACGTCATAACATAGGTTTTAAAATCGCAGATGCCTTTGTAAAAGAGCATGGGGGCTCTTTTGAAACTGAAAAGTTAGGAGACATCGCCAAACTAAAAATTAAAGGAAAGCCTGTGATTGTTTTAAAGCCAAATACCTACATGAATTTGAGCGGAAAAGCAGTAAAATATTGGATGCAGAAAGAAAATATTCAAGTTGAAAATGTACTCGTCATTACCGATGATTTGAATATTGACTTCGGAAAAATTCGTATCAAAGGAAAAGGAAGTTCTGGTGGACACAATGGTCTTAAAGATATTCAAGATACTTTTAATACAGGTGCTTATCCTAGATTTCGCTTTGGTGTGGGTGCTGAATACCGTAAAGGAAAACAAGTAGATTATGTGTTAGGTGAATGGAACGCCGATGAAGAAAGTGCCATGATAGAACGTATTCCTTTTTCTGTTAATGCCGTCACCTCTTTTATTACAGCAGGTTTAGCAAATACCATGAACGAATTTAACGGTAAATAATTGTTGAATTAAAATCTTATAAGAGACAAAATTCAACAATTATAGCAGAGGGATTACTTCCTTATAAACAACCACAAAGCCAAATAACCTAAAATCTTCCCGACATAACCAGAAGTTAATTAAAACATCCTGTTACGAAGTAAAAAATATAATGTTTCTTTCACTGTTTCAACATTGGTAAACAACTTAAAGATTTTTGTGTTTTTAGATAAAAAACTAGGCTCATTTAAATTCTTCATAATAGTTTAACAAAGCATCTAGAACAGGCTAATACCACTTAAAAAATGCTAAATTTTTATTTCTTGACAAATGTAGAATAGCAAAAAATTAATATAAGGTTTTGTAATTTTCATAATTACCCTTTTATTTGTCATTAATTTATAATTTGAAATGGAAATGAAAAACACACTATTTACATTAGTATTTGCTTTCTTTTGCTTGATTATTAATGGTCAAAATTGTATTAAAGGGAAAATTGAAGAATTATCTCAATTAAAAGAAAAACCCTTGGCCGTTGTATTGTATGAAGAAAATAAAGATTTAGTCAAAAAACTCGGGAAAAAAATTGCCAAAAACAATAAAAAGAGTGAAGAATATAAAAAAGAACTCAAAGAATATCGAGACTTTATAAGCTATTTTAACACTACCATAAAAGAAGTTGTACCAGACTATTGGACGTTAAACGACACCAAGAATATAAAATATATAACTGAAGGGGAACTAACAAAAGATAAGTTAAAAAATTATGCTATTCTCAATTTAACCTCTGATGTTATAATAACTGATTTGGAGTTTCTTACCTCACAAAAAAATTATGTTATAACCTACGGTGCATCCGAAAAAAATAGGAACAAAGCTGTTTTCCAAAACTATTTGACAAACGTAAACTACAATATACCTGGATATGCTGATAAAGAATTAAAAAAATCGATTGAAAAATTAAAACAAGAAAGACAAAACGGTCCGAAATATTTATCAAAAGAGAATCTAATTGTATCTCTTGCTCTTGCTCAAAAATATATAGAGAAAGCTATTGAACTTAATAATAAAATTTCTTTTGAAGATTTTGCTGGAGAAGAAATGAAAAACAACTGCTCTCAACTTGAAGGAAAGACGATCTTATTTCAAGAAGCGATTGTTCATGGTAAAATAAAAAACGAATTACAAAACTTGTTGCCTACTGCTAAAATAGAATTAGTTTCTACTGACAGAATTGCGCAAGCTGTTGATAACAATGAAGATATCTTAATTGGTTTTCCCGTAACAAAAAAGTTTGTAAAACAAAAAGGATTAGGGGTTATGAGTGTTATACCAGTTACTCATAAAATGATAATGAATGCCAAGACTAAAAAAATTGTTGCTTTTGTTCCTCATTCTGGCATCACTAGTTACTCATATTTCAAAAAGAAAGATTTTAAAAAGCTTAGTGAGCCGTGTAAGTAAAACTAGTTAGAGAATACCAAAACTTTTATTTATTATACATTCATTCACCAATTCAATACCAAATTAACTAATTGACTTATTAATTCATTAACTAATTAACTCATTATCCGAAGCATACCACTCCGCAAAACTGGTATCAGTTTCTTGTAGTTTGATAGCGTGTAATTTGATGTTTTCTGGAAGTCGGTTGTTAATTTTTTTTGCAAAATCAATCACCATCATTTCGCTAGTGGGTTGATACTCCACTAAAATTATATGATGCCCACGATCTTTTAATTCTCTCGCTAGCTCTATATGCGGCGTGTTTTTATTAAATACGGTTGCATGGTCGAAAACATCTACAATTTCTTCTTTTACAATCTTTTTTAAATCTCCAAAATCAATCACCATCCCGTACTTCACATCAGATTTATCTGTTATTGGAGAGCCAATTACGGTAACTGAAAGCTTGTAACTATGCCCGTGCACATTTTTACACTTTCCGTCGTAACCATACAATGCATGCCCAGTTTCAAAAGTAAACTGTTTGGTAATTCGAATCTTGCTCATATATTTTCCTTTTTTAAAAAAGGCTTTTATTTTCTTTTAAACTTTTTGTTTGCTCTGTATTTATTAAAGAAATAAACTACGGCAACCCCTGCTGCTAAAATGGCAAATAAATAATCTCCACCCATAATCTTTTGTTTTTATTCGCCAAAAGTACGAATTTGCTTTACAATTTTTGTTATTATCCACACAAAACCTATAGAAAGTACTACTCCCAGTAGTATAGCGAGTATAGGATTGTGTGCTATCCATTGCCCTATTTCATAGCCTGCTTTGTAAGCTGTAGAGCTTTTTTCATCTTGAATTAAAAACATGTTTATTTCTTAAATTTAGCTAATGCGTTTTTGGTAAATTCAGACAACACTAATTTTCCGGAAGTCTCTGCTCTTTCTAGTAATAGTGTTTCCCAGTGTTCTGTTCCAACCCATAAAGCTCTTTTCATTTCAGCTAATGCTTCTGGGTTATATGATGCCAGTTTTTCTGATAAAATTTCGACTTCTTTATCTAATTCGTTTTGCGTTTCAAAAACACGAGCATACAAGCCTTTCTCTTTTGCCCAATACGCATTTTTCCAACTCGTAGCATCTAGAGTTAACTCAGCTAATCCGCTCACACCTACTTTACGCTCTACAGCAGGAGCAATTACAAACGGACCAATACCAATGGTAAATTCAGAAAGTTTAATAGCTGCGTGCTCTGTAGCCAATACATAATCGCAAGCTGCTGCTAATCCAACACCACCGCCTACTGTTTTTCCTTGTACCCTACCAATAATTAGTTTTGAGCATCGGCGCATCGCATTAATTACATTTGCAAAGCCTGAAAAAAAGGCTTTTCCTGCATCTAAAGTGTCTATTGCTACCAATTCATCAAAAGAAGCACCTGCACAAAAGGCACGATCTCCTTCTGATTTTAATACAATTACTGAAACTTCATTATTTATTGAAAGCTTATCAAATTCACTCGCTAAACGCTCTAATAGTACACTTGGAAAAGAGTTACTTGCTGGATGTCCGAATTCAATCGTTGCAATTTTATGTTCAATATGGGTATATAAACTTCCGTTTTCTCTAGTTGTTGTCATCGATTTGTTGTTTGTTCAAAATTACATTTTTTGGGCAAGCGGTAAAAACTTTCTTCTAAACTTTATAATTAGTGGGATGCCTCTAGCCATCATCCACAAGAAAAAAGCAATCCAAATAGCATACAGTTTATAGTCAAGCGAATCAAAAAACAATAAAGTAGGAATAAACACCAATCCTGTTGCCAATAACAATACATTTCTCAAGTACTTCATTTCTCCCATTCCTTTAAACATTCCGTCGTAAATAAAAGCGATGGCACACACAGGTTGCATGAGCAAAATAATCCAAAAAGTATTGTAAAACTGCTCTAACACTTCGGGTTCTTTGGTAAAAAGTCTTCCCATGGGTTGGTAAAAAACAGCACCAATAACAGCGAGTAACAGCCCAAAGAGAAATCCGTAGGTAATTAATCTATTTCCTAAAGTAACCAATGTTTTATATGCTTTTGCTCCTAATAGTTTTCCTGAGAGGATATTTCCTGAGGAAGAATAACCGTCAATCATAAAAGCGCCTGTAAGCCATAAATTGAATCCAATCGTATAGGCTGCGATATAAGCATCACCATAATTGGTGGCATAAGAAGTGCCAAAATACAGCGCTACGTTTAAAGCAATAGTTCGTATAAATAAGTTAAATACCATCTTAATAAACTTGGGTATTTCTGGATTAAATGGCAAACTAAAACGTAATGGAATATTGGTCTTTTTTAACAACAATACGACCGAGATTATTGCCATGGTAACTTGTGCTACTACACTTGCATAGGCTGCCCCTTGAATGTGCATAGCAGGAATGAATCCTTCTATTCCGTATACCAACACGATATCTAACGCAATATTAATAAACGTACCTATCAAGGCAATAAGCATGGGATAATAGGTGTTTTGTAAACCCCGAAAGGTGCCAAAAACGGCAATGGTAAACAGCGTAAACGGAAATCCGAAAACACGTATTTTGTAATACTCAACCGAGTAGTCTAAGATTGCTCCAGAGGCATTGTATAGTTCAAAAATTTCTTTGGCAAACGGGTAACTGATTGCTAAAATAAGCGCACTTACTCCCAACACAATAACGATGGCTTGTGCGGGTAAGTCTCTTATTTCGTCTAGTTTATTTGCACCTAAATATTGCGACACAATAGAAGAAATACCACTGCGTGTTTGCCCAAACACCCAAATTAACATAGAAAGGAATGCCCCTACAATACCAATTGCAGCAATACTTTCGGTAGCATTGTACTTAATATTACCTACAATAGCCAAATCGGTCGTAGAAAGTAGCGGTTCGGCAACCCCTGCAATTAGGGCAGGCATGGCTAATTTGTTGATGTGTTTAAAGCTGATATCCTGCTGCATGGTTTGTTTTTGTAAAAGTATTAAAATTAACGTGAGTTCGGGATAAAAAGGTTTCTTAATTATACGAAAAAAAGTGGAGAATTTAGCGAATTAAATCACTGATTTATAATCATATAAATAAATTATCCGCTATTATTTCTGATTTTAAAATTACTGAATTCTTCTTTTTAATTGATGATTTTTGTACCGAAATTAATCAAGTTATCGATAAAAATGCTTTAGAAACCTGTTCAAAGATAGTTAGACGAAGAAAGCCTAAACTTACCCAAAGTGAAATCATTACAATTATGGTGCTTTTCCATTTTAGTGGTTTTAAACACTTTTATATCGAATATGTTAGCAAACACTTGTCGATTTAGTTTCCTATAACCGATTTGTTGAATTGAAAAAGCGTTGTTCAGTGCCTATGATACTGTTTCTTCAAATGCACTGTTTAGGTCAATGCACAGGGATCTCTTTTTTAGATTCTACCACTATTAAAGTATGTCATTATAAAAGA
The DNA here is from genome assembly GCF_029853675.1 of Tenacibaculum tangerinum. Lineage (NCBI taxonomy): Bacteria > Pseudomonadati > Bacteroidota > Flavobacteriia > Flavobacteriales > Flavobacteriaceae > Tenacibaculum > Tenacibaculum tangerinum. The sequence goes on from NZ_CP122539.1 coordinate 2,735,383, forward strand.
GAAAAACAGAACAAAGTTTTTAAAAAACACCACAAAAAAAGGGAAAGGAACCATGGGGTGGTTCTTTGGTTTTAAACTTCATATTATTATCAATGAAAAGGGTGATATTGTTGACTTTTTAATTACTCAAGGTAATATAGATGACAGACAACCACTTAAAGATAAAACCTTTTATAATCGTGTGTTCGGAAAAATATTTGCCGACAGAGGGTATGTAGGTAAAGAACTGTTTGAATAGCTTTTTGTAGATGGAATACATCTAAATTAGAAAGAATATGAAAATACTCTTATGCATATCTATGATAAAATTATGCTTAGAAAAAGAGCTGTTGTTGAAAGTGTGAATGATATTTTGAAAAACGTATGTCAAATAGAGCATACAAGACACAGAAGCTTCGATAACTTTATCTTAAATTTAGTTGCAGGGTTAATCGCTTATTCGTTCTATCCAACTAAACCTAATATTAATATCGATAACTTACAAAGAATAGGGTAAACTATCCCGAACTCACGTTAAATAACCCTACTAATAGTCAATCCATCTCGTATGGGTAGTAATACCGTTTCTAATCGAGCATCCGTACTTAAAAGCCTGTTATAATCTAAAAGAATTTTTGTATCAATATCTTTTGGGTCTAGCTCTTCTACTACCTTACCACTCCAAAGCACATTATCAGATAAAATAACACCACCTTTATTCATTTTATCAATAATCAAGTGAAAGTAATTGATATAATTAGATTTATCAGCATCAATAAAAACCAAATCAAATTTAGTATCGATGGTAGGAATAATTTCTATAGCATTGCCCACATACTGGGTTATCTGATTTTTGTATTCTGATTTTTGAAAATAGGTATGCTGAAGTTCTTCCAACTCTTCATTTTTATCAATAGTATGTAAGTGCCCACCAGCTCTTAACCCTTCTGCTAAACACAAGGCAGAATAACCAGTATAAGTACCTATTTCTAAAATGGATTGTGGTTGAATTAATTTTGAAATCATAGACAAAACCCTTCCTTGAAAGGCACCACTTAGCATTCTAGGATTCAGTACCTTTTGCCAAGTTTCTCTTGTTAACTCTTGTAGTATCTTAGGTTCTGATTGAGAGTGGTTAACCACATAATTATTTATATCTTCTGGTAAAAAATGCATTTGAAAAAGATTTAATGAGTAAAATTTAAAAAACGGAATTTACCGCTGTAATAAATCCCGTTTCAATCTAACAAAAAATCAAAAATATGGTTTTTAAAAACCATATCTGTTTAATTAAGTTTACTTAATTGTTCTTTTAATTCTTCTTTATCCTTGCTCGACATGCAAGTTGTATCTTTGTTACAACTATTTACTTTTACATTTAAAAGTTTTGTCATTTTTTTATTTTGACTAGAATACAAAGCACATACCTTGCATAGTAATAAATGCCAATTAAGTTGTAATTTTTCATATACCGTCGCTTCACCATACTGACTTTTGTCGCAAATGGTAGTAGCCTCATCACATGTAATCTTAAAAAATTTAAACATACTATAATTACTTATTAAACCAGTTTTTTTCCATACAGCCTCTTAATTGTGTCCTTGCTCTATGAATCATAACCCATAAGTTTGACGGAGAAATATCAAGCTCCTTACAAATATCTTCGGTTTCAAATTGCTGGATGGTTTTCATTTTGAATACCATGGCATATTTTTCAGGAAGATTATCAATACATTTATCTAATTGATTTTTCAATTCTTCGTTTTCAATATCCTTATCAGCATCGTTATCCCATGTTTGTGGAACTCTCTCTTCAATCCAGTTACCCTCATTCTCTCCACTATCATAAAAACTCATTCGCACTTCTGCTTGCCCCTTTTTTGAATTTATCTTTCGATAGTAATCTATTATTTTTCTTTTTAAAATTGAAACTAACCAAGTTCTTTCGGTAGCTTTTCCTTCAAAATTTTTCGCCGATTTTAACCCTGCAAAAAATGTTTCCTGTACTAAATCTTTAGCTATATCAGAGTTGTTTACACGAGCAATAGCATAATTAAACAGGTAATCAGCGTACTTATCTACCCACTTATCAGGAGATAATATATGTGAAGGATTCGTTGGTTTCATTGAATCAAAGATAAGCTATTTTTAAAAAAAGAAAAGCACTACTTACTTATAGCTTCACAATTATTTTTTCTTCTCATATCAACTAAATAAATAATCTCCCATTTTCCATTATTATTAAAAAGCTGAAAAGAATTAGCACCACAATGACTAAATTTTCCGTTGAGATAAAATTCATAAGGAGTCCATACAGAAGCCAAATTACCATCAACTTTAATATCCCACGATAGTAATTTCTCTAAATAAGTATGTTCAGGTTTTTTAGTAGCAATACTCGTAAGTAATTTAGCTTTATTTTCAGTAACTAAAATTTTAGCACCTTCTTTATTAGTAAAGGTAGTTTGAATAGTAATTGAAGAATTAAGTGTAGAAGCTACCAATGTACTGTCACCCTTATGCAATCCATCAAAAAAAGTTTCAATGGTATTTTTAATGGCTTTTCTTTCTAAATTTTCTTGAGCATTTACTACCGTTGAGAGAACAAAAACAACAAACAGCGTAATTATTTTTTGCATATATATTTAGTTTAGTAGGGTAAAACTATAAAAAAAAGAAAACGATATAATTTAATTAACAGAAGATTAACGAGTGTTAAACCAAGAGTACAATTCTAAAAACAAGTTAATGTAAATAACGCACTGAATAATTATGTATTTTTACAATCCATAAAATAAAAGAAATGTCAGTAGCAAAAAAACAATATAAAAGAATTACTACAAAATCTCTAGTTGAAATGAAAGCAAACGGAGAGAAAATCTCCATGCTTACAGCCTATGACTACACGATGGCAAAAATTGTTGATGGGGCAGGTATTGATGTGATATTGGTAGGAGATTCGGCATCTAATGTGATGGCAGGTCACGAAACGACATTGCCAATTACGTTAGATCAAATGATTTATCATGCAAGTTCTGTGGTAAGAGGAATAGACCGTTGCTTGGTGGTGGTAGATTTACCCTTCGGAAGTTATCAATCAGACCCAAAAGAAGCGTTACGTTCTGCGATACGCATCATGAAAGAGAGCGGTGGGCATTCGATTAAATTAGAAGGAGGAAAAGAAGTAAAAGACTCTATTAAAAGGATTTTAAATGCAGGAATACCTGTAATGGGGCATTTAGGGTTAACACCACAATCTATATACAAATTCGGAACCTATACCGTGAGAGCCAAAGAAGAAGAAGAAGCAGAAAAACTAATGCAAGATGCGTTAATGCTTGAAAGATTAGGGTGTTTTGCTATTGTATTAGAAAAAGTACCAGCGAAGTTGGCACAAAAAGTAGCGGAAGCTTTAACGATTCCTGTAATAGGAATTGGAGCAGGAGCAGGAGTAGATGGGCAAGTACTAGTAACTCATGATATGCTAGGAATGACCCACGAATTCAATCCGCGTTTTTTACGTAGGTATTTAGATTTACATGCAGAGATGACGAATGCGTTTGAACAGTACATTACCGATGTAAAAAGTCAAGATTTCCCGAATAAAGACGAACAGTATTAGTTTAGATTATTGGATTGTTAGAAGTATCGATTGTTGGAATTTGAGCTACTTTAATTTTCAGGAAGAATGCACAGGTATAAAGATTTAAAATTTTGGCAAAAAAGCAGGACTTTTTGTAAACATATTTATATGCTTACTTCTACATTTCCAGAAGAAGAAAAATATGGTTTGGTATCGCAATTAAGAAGAGCATCAATCTAAATACCCTCAAATATAGCAGAGGATGTGCGAGAATATCAAAAAAAGATTTTTCTAGATATTTAATTATAGCATTAGGTTCGTGTTACGAAATTGAAACCCAATTACTACTCAGTTATGATTTAGGTTTTACTTCAAAAAAAGATTTAGATGAAACTATAGAAATCCTAAAGAGTATAATTAAAATGATGTCAAAGTTTAATACAAGATTATCTCAATAATCAAAACTTCTAACAGTCTAAAAATCTATTCAATGAAAATTTTACATTTAGATACCAACCACGCGCTTTTAATCAAGCAATTGCATGAGCTAGGTTTTGAAAATGATGAAGACTACACCTCATCAAAATCAGCAATTGAAAGCAAAATTCATCAGTACGACGGAATTGTGATTCGCAGTCGTTTTACAATTGATAAATCGTTTTTAGACAAAGCAACAAAACTCAAGTTTATAGGACGCGTAGGAGCAGGGTTAGAAAATATCGATGGTGTGTATGCTGCAAAGAAAGGAATCTATTTAATCTCAGCACCAGAAGGAAACCGAAACGCAGTAGGCGAGCATACATTAGGAATGCTGTTATCGCTATTTAACAAGCTTAATAAAGCGGACAGAGAGGTAAGAGAAGGTAAATGGTTACGAGAAGAAAATAGAGGAATAGAACTCGACGGGAAAACCGTTGGAATTATTGGTTACGGTAATATGGGGAAAGCATTTGCAAAAAAACTCAGAGGTTTTGATTTAGAAGTACTTTGTTATGATATCAAACCCAATGTTGGTGATGAAAATTGTACACAAGTTACGCTACAAGAGCTACAAGAAAAAGCAGATGTGTTGAGTTTGCATACCCCTCAAACCGAGCTTACTTTACATATGATAAATAATACGTTTATTAATCGTTTTTCTAAACCTTTTTGGTTGTTGAACACTGCCAGAGGGAAATCAGTTGTGACCAAAGATTTAGTTGCAGCATTGCAATCTGGAAAAATTTTAGGAGCAGGATTAGATGTATTGGAGTATGAAAAAAAATCTTTCGAAAACCTATTCACAGATCAAGCGACTCCAGCGGCTTTTGAATACTTATTGAATGCAGAAAATGTGCTGCTTTCTCCGCATGTGGCGGGTTGGACTGTTGAAAGTAAAGAAAAACTAGCACAAACCATTGTTGATAAAATTAAAGAGGAATTTTGTTAACTTGTAGCTTCAAAGTGATGTTACATGAAATACGAAGCAACCACTGTAGCGCAATACATTAGTTTACTACCTGATGAAAGACAACGGGTAGTTGAAAAATTACGAGCAGTTATTCTTGAAAATTTACCCAAAGGCTTTGAAGAAGGAATCAATTGTAGTATGATATGCTACTATGTTCCACACTCAAAATACCCTAATGGCTATCACTGTAATCCAAAATTACCATTACCTTTTATGAATTTGGCTTCACAAAAAAACTCCGTCAACCTATATCATAGCGGAATATATGCCAAAAAAGAACTACACGATTGGTTTGTGGCAGAATACTCGAAACAATCAACAAGAAAACCCGATATGGGTAAAAGTTGCATTCGCTTAAAAAAAACGGATGCTATACCCTATGAATTAATTGCTGAATTGTGCGCAAAAATCACTGTAGATGAATGGATTTCTATATACGAATCTCGTATTAAAATAAAATAACGTAAACAGCATTCACAGATAAAAGCTTTTTTATAAATTTAGCATTGTATAATAAATTAATAAGTAGAAAAATGGAAGTAATTGATGAAAATGGAAAACCAGTAGTTTACCAAGAAAGTAAAAGAATAATTGCAGGTGTTTTAGGAATTTTATTAGGTTCAATAGGGGTTCATAAATTTGTGTTAGGATATACTAAAGAAGGCATTATAATGTTAGTAATTACAGTGTTAACCTGCGGTATTGGTGGAGCTTTAACAGGACTAATAGGTTTAATTGAAGGAATTATCTATTTAACCAAATCAGATGAAGAATTCATTCAAACATACCAACTAAATGAAAGAGGTTGGTTTTAAATAATTTTTAGATGATGTCAGACAAAAAGAATAAAAAAGACAACTTGCAAGAAGGCTTTGATAAAGCCAAGGAGCTTATGGATAATGTAACAGAAAAAGCAAGTGAATTGGCTGGTGAAGCAGGAGAACATTTTGTTGACATGGTAGAAGAAGCCAAAGAAAAAATTCAAGAAAAAATTTCTGATGAAGACGTTCAAAAAGCAAAAAAGAAAGCCAGTGAATTAGTAGATGAAGCCAGTGAAGCAATGAGCAAATTTACCGAAAAAGCGTCAGAAGTAGTTGGAGAAGCCAGTGAACACATAGCAGATTGTGCTGAAGAAGCCAAAGAAGAATTCAAAGAAACCAAGACCAAAACTAAAAGTTTTTTTCAAAGACTTTTCAGAAAATAAAAAAGTAGGAGTCTGTCTGAAAAGACTTTTTAATGAAACTTTCTAAAGAATCAGATGAATTAATGGCTATTTAACAATAAACTTTATTAGAAAAAATATTTTATTAAAAAATTCGCAATAAAAAAGAGGTTGTTTTACTTTTCAGGCACTTTCAGAAAACAGATTGTTTTCTGAGATTTAAGAAAAATCGGGATTCGAATTTTACAATTTTAATCTCGATTTTTGATTTTAGTGACTTTTTTGAGTTTCTTCAAGGTAAAATTTCATAAAAAGACCCGACAAGACATACCTCACCCATTAACCTTATTTTTGGGCTTTAAAATTAGGCTGTTTTTTTGTCTATTTCTCTCGCTTTTCTACGACCAATTTCAAGTGCGTTCCCTGTGTGTATTCCAAAGAAAATCCAAAGAATCTCATTTTTTTTAGTTTTAGCCTTTATCTTTTTTAAATGATAATGTTCTTTATCCTTACCAAAAGACCCTTCTAATCTTGTAGCTCTTTCTTTGGAAATAATAGCTCTAAATTTCTGTTTTTCTTTGTGGTTTTTAGATTTTTTCCCCTTAGGAATAAAGTCTGTTTGTATAGCTTTAGAACTACAGTATTTTCTGTTTTTATTGGTGGCATAAATTTTATCTGCTCCAGCTATTTTTACTTTCTTTCGAGTTAATCCTTGCACTTTTTGAACCGTTTGTATAAAACGATTTCCCTCGTGAAAAGCATTAAAATTGATGTGTTCTATAAAACTAATCCCGTCTATTTGAACTTTGTTCACTTTTGCTCCAAATTCAACAGGTTTTACTTCTTTCCCCCTGACAATAGGACGAATATAATCCTTATGAATACTCACAATTCTATCCTTTATTTTCTCTCCTGTATCAAAGTGATGTTTTTGTTGCTCGTAAATCTTTTGAATTGTAGCTATTCTCTTATAATATTGTGGGGTAAACTCTAGTTTAGAATGGATTTGTAGTTCTTTTTCAAAATTGATAAACTTCAATAGTAATTTTAATAATGCTCTAGTTAATGAGATTCGTTTTGATTTGGTTTTTCTTCGCATTTTACTAAACCCCTGATAACGTTTCTTCCATTTCAAATACTTACTTCGAATCATTTTAACTCCTAACACTGAGCAGGTTTTTTGTAGTTGTTTATAAAGCCAATGCACAGACTACCAAAGTAATTTTTTAATGCTAGGATAAGATAGTTCACTCTCATAACAAGTTGCATCCATAACTATTTGATTGGCGCTCTCTATTTGACCTTTCCAAAAAGAAAAAAGAACTTTCTCAACTGAACTAATCTCTAATTTCTCTGATAATTCACAACGTATTTGACTTACTATTTTATTGGTCAAACGTTCAAATCCTAGTTCAACATCACAAAAAAATTGATAATCAAGATTGGAATTTAATTGCTCTATTAATTTCTTATCTGAACAATTAGCGTAATGCTTCAAAAACATTAAACCAAGCCTCCCTTTAGGACTAAAAAGATAGTTTCGCCCTGTTGATTGTTCATGGATACCAAAAGTATTTACCAAATCATCCCAAGGAATAGCAGCATGGATTTTGCCTAAATCTCCCTCCAAAAAACGTGCATAATGAGCATCATAATTCTCGCTTAGGGGAAAAAATTGAAATACGGTGTTGCATTTCAGAAATTCTTCGTATTTTCATAATTAAGTAATGTGAAAACCCCGTTTTTTGCCTTTTTAGGTGATTTTCGGGGTTTGTTTTGAAGATAAGGTACAACAAATCCCCTGTAAAAACAAGGGATTTCTATTTTATGAAAGTGCCTTTTCAGAGACACTATCCCATAAAATGTGTAAACTGCACCGAGCTTTTTTATGGGTTGTAAAGCACGATTAATCAATAAAAACCTTTTTAATATATTTTTTATCGTTAGATTTTATGGTTACAATATAAATTCCTGATGCTAGATTTGCAGCGTTTACTTCAACTGTATTATCGTCTTTTTCTTTAAGGCTAGTATAGCTAACTTGTCGCCCTAAAAGATTGTGTATTGTAACCGCTACATCTTTTCCAAAAGAAGGGTTCATATAAACATGGAATATTCCATTTTGAGTGGGGTTAGGATATACGTTTATACCACTTTCATTAGTGTTAACCGTATAGAAAATTTTAGCTTGAGACACTTCACATGCTCCATAACGTAGCTCATAGGTTATTTCATCAGTTCCTAAGAAGTCGATGTCTGGTTTGTAATGTATTCCCAAATCACTTGTCACGGTAGCCATGCCATTACTTGGACCTGATATTATAGTAGCTTCGAGAGTTCCTATGGATAAGCTATTGGCAACACTTTTTGTACCTGTTTCGATAGCGTCAAAAAAATTGTATTGGTCTGCCACCACATTAGTTGCAGCGACGTTATTAAAGTCGTAGTAAAGTACCCCTTCTTTTTCACAAGAAGTGCGTCCTATCATGATATCATTAATTTCACTTTCAGATAGAATATCAGCAAAAACTCTCACCTCATCAATTTCTCCATGAAACCAACCATTAGGACTTTTATCGTCTCTAACACCAATGCTAAATCGGAACAATCCAGCATCTAAATTATTCAAATTTTCTGTATCGCTACCCACAAGAATCCCATCTACATACAACAATCTAGAAGTAGGACTTTCATGAACAACCGCTACATGATGCCACTTTCCGTCATTCGTAGCCGTGTTGTGATTGATTTCTCTTTTGATGGCACTATCGATGTAATCGTATGCCTCCAAGGTAATCTTACCATTATTCATGCTAATACTATTACCTATAAAGTTAGAGCCAGGTAACCCGTTGTACATAATAAATTGATAAGTAGTACTGATAGTTTTATACCATGCTGTCATGGTAAAAGGATACGCGTCTACAAGCAACTGTTTTTTGGTCTGTCCTCTACTTACTTTAGTATCGACGCCATTAAAAGATAGCGCATAATTGTCTGTAGCGTTTGGATAAAAATCATTTTGAAGAATAGTAGTAATAACTTCTGAGTTTTTAGTTAACGTAGTTTTATCATCTATAGCAAATAAGGTATTGTCAGTTACTTTGATATACCCTATTTTCTCTTCTTCGCTACTATGGGTATCATTACTCACGATAAGGCTAACTGTTTTGTTTCCAACAGTGCTATAACTTACTGCATGAGGACCAGAACCCGTAGCAGTAGCAGGTGTGGCATCTTTTCCAAAATCCCACGAATATGAAGTTATAGTTCCTTGTGCTTTTTCTGTAAACGTTAAGGTTTCACTAGGGGCTACTTGGGTTTCAGTAACCGTATAATCGCTAATAACGTTGTTAGATCTGCATATTAATTGAGTTTCATAAAGAGATTCAGGCATTAATTTACCTAATTTGTTTGTATGCTCAATATAGCCAAAAGTTACAGTTTCAGGGGCATAGCCTAAAGAGAAAATACCTTTTGTGCCAATTGCCCAATTTTGTCCGATAGGTGGTTTGTTTAGTATAATTTTACCATCTGTTCCAGGTCTAGAGACATCTACATTCCACAATACAGAATTTACAGCAGACCAGCCATGATTTGAACCTGCATTTCCTCTGTTGTATAAGCCCAACACATTGCCACTATTTGGTAGTTTGCCAAAATCTCTAAAATTATCATATAGAATTCCGCTAGACCACTGTCTATGTGGTTCACTAGAGGAAAGAGGGTTTTCGGAAATACATCTTAAAAATACAATACCAGATGCTGTTGATGTACTTACGGCAAAAGTATGCCTGCCGTTATTGCCGTAACAACTGTCAAACAAAATATTGTTGGAGGTTTTACCAGCTGAAAAATTGTAACGGCGACCACCATCCACTATAGAAACAGGGTCTGTAGCTCGACAATTTACTACCGTAACTCGGGTAGCTTTTGTTGTTCTTACGCCAGAAAACATAAAACCTGTTGCGGTAATATTTCGAGCCCAAGCATCTTCTATGCCTTGTAAAAGTACGGCTGTTTTAGCATGTGCTTCATCGGTTCCTCCGTTTGATTCTATATCCACACGAAGATTTTCTATCCCAATATTTGTTGCCAAATTCGACCTATCATATTTATAAATGTACGATTTAGATAACGACCTGTCTAGATGATTAAATACTGGGGCATCAATCGTAATTGTATTTCCAGCTATGGCAACAATATGTCGATTATAAATAATATTGTGTTGGTTTACTTGCCAAGCATGTTCAGGGTCTGTAGCACCTCCGTTATCAATAGCATCTAACCAAGCTTGTGTGCTTGGGTGAAAAATAATAATATTATCACCTACAGCGTAGGTGCTAGCATCTGCCACCTCAAAAGTATTACTACCCACTTGTACAAAATCTGTTGTAATGTTTTGTTGTGTATTAGGAACTTGCTCGCCCCAGTTTGCTGCGTTAGTACCCCCTAAAACAATTAGATCTCTTTGTTGGGGAGTATTGCCTTTACCAATAATGATGGTTGGATTATCCGTATCTCTTCCATCTCCAGAGCCTCTTAACACGACTCCAGATTTATCTACAAATAGTTGACCACTTACCTCGTACTCTCCTGGGTTTAATAGCAAAACTCCTCTAAAACCATTTTCATCTAAAGGTAGTTTTCCAACAGTATCTATAGCATCCTGAATATGGGCAGTATTGTCTCCCGAAATAGGAGAGATTGTTTTAACAACGGGTACTTTTGGTATAGGAAAACCGCCACCTTTGTATCCTGCATGACTAAAATCGGGAATTCTATTTCCTTCAGCATCTTCTGCATAGTCTAAACAGCCATTGCTGTTCGGTTTAGCATAAATAGTTTCTAAGGTTTGAGCATTAATGAGTTGAAAAGTGAAAAAAAATAAAAGGGGAATGAAATTTTTCATAAGGATTTTAAAACTAATTGGGGAAATTAAAGCTAAATCAACATAAAAAACAGGAATCTTTTTAGGGGTCACTATTTAATTTTATCTTATATCAATTTAGCATATCTAAATTGTACTATTATTTTACTAAAATACAACGTATGATTAAAAGCAGGATAACCTTTTGTAAAAAAATAGTACTCTTTGTCAATTTGTTTAGTATAAAACTATTAAAGGTTGAAAATTAAAAGCTTTGGCTATACGATACGCTATCAAGTTCAGATTTAATGTGCTTCAAAAGCAGTTTGTTAAGAAAACTTTAACATAAAGTTTAAAAAATGTAAATTTTTTTTCAAAAATGTTTGGTAAAATAAAAATGTTGTGTATATTTGAATTGTGGTTTAAAAACCACTTTCTTTTTCTTTTTCATAGCAATTTTTCCCACTCAATTTTTTGAGTGGGTTTTGTTTTTTATAAAAACCTCCCAAGTAAAGTAGCTGTATACAACAATATACTCTAAAGCAACTAACCAAAGATGTTCTTTCCAAGGAGCGTTCGCATAGGCTTGATAGCTTAGTATGACTACGAAACTCCACAAAACTGCATAGCGGTATCGAGTAAATACCGATAAGATTAGTAGGGTTGCAATATACCATGGATGCATAGTTGTTGTTAAGAAATAGTAGAACGACAAAGCAAAAAGCATACTTACAAGTAACTGCTTTAAAGACTTGTTTTTTCTGAAAAAAGTAAGAATTAGTAAAAAACAACTAGTAAGGATAGGAATTATTTTACCAATGATAGCTATTTCGTTATACCCTCTAAATAAGTAACCAATTTCTCTAGCAACGTAGTAAAAACTGGCATTAAATTCAAAATTTCGAAACCATAAACCAACGGAATTGGTGTAGTTTACTATCAATTCTGGAGCGTAAAAAGGAAGAAAAAGTAACACAACGGTAGCAATTATAGTTATATAAAAAAAGGCTAATTTTTGAAATCCTTTAAAAACGGAAGCATCATTTTTTACAAACCACTGAAAAAATAACGGTAAAAAGAGCAACGGAATTAGTTTTACAGAAACCGAACAAGCCAATAGCACACCCGCCAAAAACCATTGCTGTTGGTGTAGCTTATACAAGGCAAAAACTAAAAAGAACAACATTACTGACTCAAAATGTAGGTTTCCTGTAAGCTCAATAATTACGAACGGATTTAAAATGTAGATAAAGATATTTTTAACAGGTAATTGTAATCTCTTTAAGAGTTTTTTTCCGAAGTATAAAATACCAATATCAGCTAAGATAATTATAGTGCGCATTACAACAACACTTCCTATAATACTGTTTTTAGCGAACACTGCAGCGATAAAAAAACAGAGTTGATTCATTGGAGGGTAATTGGTGTAATGACTTCCATTTAGGGTGCCCATTCCTGCATACAAGTCTTTCGCTTGTGGTATCGGATAGTCGTGTTGCTCTATAAATGTTTCGGGTAGCGATAAATAGGGGTTTAATCCTTCTAAAATCATGCGTCCATCCCAAATAAACCGATAAAAGTCTTGAGATAAATTGGGGAGCGCAAAAAAGAAAATCAATCGAAATAAAACCGCAATTCCTGCTAAGTATGCAAACGACGATTGTTTGTTTTTTAAAAGACCTACATAACAGGCAAATAACCCAATCCATAAAAAAAGCAATTGGTTAAATTCGGTGCGTTGGGTAGTGTAAGCAAACAAAAAATACAATACCACACTAACCAATGTTAGTATAATTGAGTGGTATTTTTTTAGAAAAGACATTTAAGCTTTCGAGAAAACCGATTTAAAAAATACATAGCTAAAACCGACAAATAACATTAGGTGAAAAGGGAACAATCCAAAATCACCCCCCTGATCTCCAACAGTAAACGCACTATACATACCAAAAGCAAAATAGAGTGCCAATAACCCCTCAATAATAACATGTAATGAAGGCTTTTTGCGAATGTACTTATTATTCTTCCAACTGTCTTTTAACGATTTAATGTTGAACTTAGGGGTTCTTACAAACTCACTTTTTTTACCGATGTGCCCCTCTAAAACGGCAATTGTATTGTGTAAAGAAAAGCCCATGGCAATAGAGAAAAACGCAAAAAAAGCACCAATATATTTAATAAAGTTCCAAAAGCCCCCTCCATAGGTTTTTTTATACATAAACCAATAGCAAATAAAGAAAATAAGGGTGCTTACCACGAAAAAGCTCATCACCAAAAAATAAATTTTCAAATGCGCATATTCATTTTTAATGTACAGCATAGGAATACTCAACACAGCAACTAAAAAGATACAAGTAAACATAGAACTATTGAGTAAATGGAGCGTACCGTGAAGCTTTGTTTTAAAAGGAATGTTCGGACTTGTAATAATTCTCTTCAGCATTTTTTGAAAATTCTCTGCCCCGCCTTTATTCCATCGAAATTGTTGCGAACGCGCAGCACTAATCACTACGGGTAATTCAGCAGGCGTAACTACATTTTCAAGATACTTAAACTTCCAGTTTTTTAGTTGAGCACGGTAACTTAAATCTAAATCTTCAGTTAAGGTATCGCCTTCCCAATTACCAGCATCGTAAATACATTCTTTACGCCAAATACCTGCGGTACCATTAAAATTGATGAAATGTCCTTTGCTATTTCTTCCTACTTGCTCTAGGGTAAAATGAGCGTCTAATGCAAAAGCTTGAATTTTTGTTAACGTAGAGTAATCTCTGTTAATATGCCCCCAACGAGTTTGAACCACGCCTATTTCGGGATTTTCAAAATAAGGAACCGTTTCTAGTAACCAGTTTTCTTTAGGGAGAAAATCGGCATCGAAAATCGCAATAAATTCCCCTTTAGCTGTTGTAAGTCCTTCTTTTAAGGCACCGGCTTTAAATCCTTGACGGTTTTCACGTCGAATATGTTGAATATCTAATCCTGTTTTTTGAAGCTCTTTAATTTGTGCAGCGGTACTTTCTACAGACTCGTCCGTAGAGTCATCTAACACTTGAATTTCAAGTTTTTCACGCGGATACTTTAATGTAGCAATGTTGTTTAATAAACGTTCCATTACATACAGTTCATTATACACAGGCAACTGTATGGTTACATACGGAACTTTTGTAAGGTCAGAGACATCTAGTAAAGGGGTGTTTTCCTTTTTTTCTGAGCTTTTAAATAATTAATTAACAAGTTTAATTGTGCTATGGCATATAGTAATATAAGCACTAACGATAGGGTGTATAGTGTAATTATTATATATTCTAAGACCATTATTTAAAACTGTATTTAAAAATCCAACCTAAAATTTTAATGCCCGCTAATATACTACCTTTTACGGTTCCTGAAACTTTTGAAACACCAATTCTATTTCTGTATTTCATAGGAATTTCGGTATATGTTAATTTTTGTTTCAAAGCTTTTAGCTGCATTTCTACTGTCCATCCGTAGGTTTTATCTTCCATATTCAAAGCAAGAAGCTTATTGTATTTTATGGCTCTAAAAGGACCAAGATCGGTAAACCTAGCTCCAAAAAATAACTTCATTAACGTAGTTGCCAGCCAATTGCCAAAAATTTGTTGAGGGGTCATCGAACCTTGTTCACGTAGTCGTTTTACACGAGCTCCAATTACAAAATCGATATCATTATTTATAATCGGAGCGATAAGCTCGGTGAGTTGCTCAGGATAATCGGAATAATCTCCATCTAAAAAAACAACGATGTCTGTTTTTTCATGATTGCTGAGCGCAGTCGAAGCAATATACTCCATTCCTTTTAAGCAAGCATAGCCATATCCTTTTCTGTTTTCAGTAAGTACGGTAGCCCCTGCATTTTTGGCATTTACTTCGGTATTGTCTGTAGAATTGTTACTTACTACGATTACCTCATGTACTATAGATGGAATATCATTTACAACAAGTGCAATAGAATCTTGTTCGTTATAGGCAGGAATGATGACTTTTATAATAGGGTTCATTACTTATTTAAGGTCGTTGAGGTTGTTTTCTGCTGCAAAAGAAGACAAATTATTCCATTCTTTTAGTTTTACTCCTTTTTTAAATTTCATGGCTTTTATTAATTTTTCCTTATCGTATAAAAGGCAGTAGCCGTTTTTTTGATTGTTTTTGATTTGACACTTCTGATTCATAGTTCCTTCAGCATTGTAAAAAATCCACCATTTGTTTTTAACGCCGTTCATAAAATGTCCTTCTTTTTCTTTGGAAGAATTCTTGCGATAAAAATGCCAATATTTTACAGGAAGATTGTTTTTATAATGTCCTTCTTTTTTTACGGTCCCATTTTTATAGTAAAATATCCAATAGTTGGTTTTTTGGTTCTTTTCAAGCCAGCCTTCTTCTTTTATTGTTCCATTTTCATAAAATGATTTATGATATGTTTTTTGGCCGACTAAAGAAGAACTAATAAAAAAGCATAAAAAGAAAATATTATTTTTCATTTACGAGTTTCATTAAATCTACATCGTTGCCTAGTAAAATTTCTGTTGGATTGATACGTCCTTTTTCTGGACCGTTTTCTAATTTTAATACTCCACGCGGACATACCGCCGAGCAAATTCCGCAGCCAACACAACTGGCACGCACAATATTTTCTCCTTTTTGTGCGTATGCACGTACATCAATACCTTGCTCGCAATAGGTAGAACAATTTCCACAAGAAATACATTGACCGCCATTGGTTGTAATTCTAAATCGTGATTTGAAACGTTGCACAATTCCTAAATAAGCAGCCAATGGGCAACCAAAACGACACCAAACACGGTTGCCGAAGATTGGATAAAATCCCGTGCCAATAACTCCTGCAAACCAAGCGCCTATTAAAAAGCTATAGGTATCTTTTATCCATTGAGAGTTAATTCCAAGAAAAGACTGTGCTCCTGTAAAGTAACAGTATAGCGTTACTATAGTCATTACTAACGAAAATACTAACACACTATGTATTAACCAACGTTCTAATTTCCATGCGTTTAGACTTTTGTTAGAATGCTGGCGGTATGGATCGCCTAAAGTTTCAGCTAAACCACCACAACCACACACCCAAGAGCAGTACCATCTTTTTCCGAAGAAATATACCATTACAGGCACAATGACTAAGGTAAGTACAATACCCCAAACTAAAATAAACAAACCAATGGCACCACTGTTTCTCAAATTATCTAAATTCCATTCAAAAAAGAAGTCGTAATCTAACGGAAACGCATTTTTAAAATCGTAGCCCGGCATGTTTAAACTTACCATGATTTCAGGAATAAGAAAGGCAAATACAATTTGAAAGAATAAAACAGAAGTAGTTCTAATAACTTGGTATTTATTGTGCCTGTATTTGATATACATTCTCACACCCATTACGAGCATAATTACACAGTATAAAAAACCGTATACAAACCACTGACTTGCTTTGCCTCCGTTTAAAAACTCGCTAATAGGATCGAGTATAAACGTCCAGTTTACTACATAATCAGGAAAAAAATAAAGCAATAAGTAAAAAACAACTAAGTAAATTAAAACTAACCAAGCTATCCAGCCTCGGTTGGTACTGGCTTCAAAATAAATACCATTGTTCTTGATTCCTTCAGGGCCTAACAAAACAAAATTAGGCAGTATGAATAACAATGCTCCGAAAATACCTAGCCCGAAAGTGAGGAACCACAGCAAACCGGGGTTGTTTTTTACAAAACCATTGCCTGATTTTTTGGCTAGCTCATAACTTAGGGTATGCGGTTTACCATAAATTAAATATTGGTATTGTGCTCCTTTTTTATCCCAGTTTTTTTCAGCATCGTATTTAGCAATTAAAGCATTGTAATGTTCGTTAGATGCTTCGTAGGCATTTCTAACGCGACTCGAAAACTCAAAAATATTCAAGCTTTCATCGGTAACAATAGCTTTGCTAAGCTTTTCTTTTATAACGTCACTTTTATATCCTTTTTCAGTAATAAAAGCGTCTAATTCTGATTGACTTAAATTAAAAGAACCTGTAAAAATTACTCCTGAAAAAATAAGTAATCCTATTAAGAATAGAAGTAATCCTGTTTGTTTTATTATTTTCATTCTAAACTCTGCTGAAAATTCGTTCCCAGCTTTTCTTTTTTAATTGAATATTGGTGTTGTTTTCCTTGTTGAATTTTGCTACAATTTCTGACTCATGAAGTTTATAAAACTCAGGGTCGAAGTTGGCATCTGCTAAATGCTCTAAAACAGCAGTTACAGATTGCTTTTCATTCAAAACCTTGTCAAAAAATTCGTGGCGCATGCGTATTCCGAAGGTGTTTATACCAAGGAATTCTTGTGTGTTTTTATCGTAGTTAATTCGAATGCATTTTTTACCACTTTCGTGTTCCCAATAAAAATGAGCCTCATTTTCTTTGGGTTCTGACCATACCCAACCGTAGGTTTGGTATTCGATATTGATAAACTTTGCAGAGTTAAACCAATGTCCTGGTTTGTACTCAATTCGGTTACCGCAAATAGTTTGAGCTACGGTTTCGCCCATCATTCTGCCTGTATACCAAACGGCTTCGATAGGACGGCGCAAGCCGATGGCTTCATGCTGTTCAGCACAATCGCCAATCGCATAAATGTCTTGAATATTGGTTTCTAAAAAGCGGTTTACTTTTACTCCCTTACCAAGTTCAATTTCCGAATCTTTTAAAAAGTCAATATTCGGAGAAACACCTGCGGTTAGCCCAACAACATCACATGGTATTTCTTCGCCTGTTTCTCTTATAATTACAGAGGTAACTTGCCCCTTTTCGTCCCCTGTAATTCCTTGCAGGTTTACACCCAAACGTAAATCGATATGGTTTTCTATTATTTCACGATTTATCATCGCAGATTCTTCTGCAGGCAACACATTGTTCCAAAAACTATTTTCACGAACCAAAAAAGTAACAGGAATATTTCTGCTATGAAGCATTTCGGCAAGTTCGATACCTATTAAACCGCCTCCTACAATTACAGCTCTTTTGCATACCTCGTTGTTAGGAGCATATTTTTCAAGAGCCTCTAAATCTTGTTTATGGTACATACCCATTACACCGTTTAAGTCTTGTCCTGGCCAACCAAATTTATTCGGTTTAGAACCTGTGGCTATAATTAAGCTGTCGTACGACAATTTCTCGCCGGTATCGAATTCTACTTCTTTACTTGAGGAATGTACCTTCGAAACAAAACCCTTTTTAAGAGTAAGATTGTTTTTTTTCCAAAACCAAGACTCATAAGGTTTCGTATGTTCAAATTTTAGGTGTCCCATGTACACATACATCAAGGCAGTTCTTGAAAAAAATTCTTCAGTTTCAGAAGAAATAATAGTAATTTTTTTATCAGATAATTTTCTGATATGCCTAGCGGCGGTAACTCCAGAAATACCGTTACCAATAATTACAACGTGCTCCATAAATGTTGATTTGCAGTTTAGGTCGTTGTTAAAGTTAAGAACTTAATAGAAGGTTTTAATTTAGAATAGTTTTAAATAAAAAGCTTTTGTAAGTGACGTTTTTTTTTAGCGACCTATGACTCATATTAAAATTAACTTTATGAAACGACAATTTCTTAGCTTTTCGGTTTTATTTCTTTTTGCAGTGCAATTTTTAAATGCTCAAGATGATACAGTAGAAAAGTCAAATATTCAAACGTACACACCATCTAAGCTTTTAAATAATGGGCAATGGGATATTAAATGGTTTAATAACCTGTATACAGAAACAAAATTCGCAGACGCCGATGGTGGTACCAATTCAAAACCAAGAGAAAATTACTTTACTTCAACTTTAGAAGTTTTTACTGGAATTTCTGAAAACAACCGTGTTAATATAGGGGCAATTATAGAATATCGCTCTAACACTAATGGAGGTCGTCAGGCGTTATCAGTATTTAGTTTAAAAGACGACCCGAATTCAGAAAGAAAAGGAATTACCTCCATAGCACCAGCGATTAAATTTCAACCTTTAAAAAATGTTGGAAACTTTTCAGTTCAATCAGCAGTTCATATTCCTTTGTTGAGTAATGAAACTGAAAACGGAGTGTTTTTAGATCAAACAGCATGGACTTTTCAAAATCGATTCTTTTACGATTATACGTTTTCTAGTGGAAAATGGCAGTTGTTTACAGAGTTAAATACAGAATACAATTTTGCCAATGATGATAGTTTTGCAAACAATACTTTTTTAGTAGTTCCAGGAGTTTTCTTTAGTTATTTTCCAAATGAGAAGTCTACCGTATTAGCATTTACGCAACATGCACAACGATTTGGAGATTTTACACAAGATTATACAGCTTTGGGTTTAGGCGGAAAATATCAAATAACGCAGGTGTTAAACTTAGAAGTATTGTATAGTAATTTTGTTAGAGGAACAAACAACGGATTAGGGCAAAGCTTTAATATAGGAGTAAGAGCATTATTTTAAAAACAGTAAATTAGAGGAGTCATGAAAATACGAATTCTCCTTTTAGTAAGCTGTGTTTTTTTGGGTAGCTCTTGTACGAGCCAATCAAAAAAGATAAATGGTATTAGCTTTGTTGCTTCTTCAAAAGAGGTAACAAGTCAACATCTTCATCATGTAAAAAAGGTATCAGCAAACTATGTTGCGTTGATGCCTTTTGCTTTTATTAAAAGTTTAACATCACCAAAAGTAATTTACAATTCCAAAAATCAATGGTTTGGAGAAACAGAAGCAGGCGTGAAACAGTACGCAAAAGAGTTTCAAAAAAGTAACATAAAGATTATGTTGAAACCACAAATTTGGGTTTGGAGAGGGCAATATACAGGCACTATAAAAATGGATTCTGAGGCGAAATGGAGAGAATTAGAACAATCGTATGAAGATTTTATTCTTGTTTTTGCCAAAGTAGCAGAAGAAATTAACGCAACAGTTTTTTGTGTGGGTACAGAGTTGGAAGAGTTTATAAAAAACAGACCAGAGTATTGGAAAAAACTCATAAAAAAAATTAGAAACGTATATTCTGGGAAACTAACCTACGCAGCAAATTGGGATGAATTTAAGCGAGTAGATTTTTGGCAAGAGTTAGACTTTATTGGTATTGATGCTTACTTTCCGCTAAGCGATCAAAAATCACCAAGTATAGAAGAACTAGAAAGAGGATGGCAAGCACACAAAAATACAATTGTTGAACTTCAAAATAAGTTCAGTAAGCCTGTTTTATTTACCGAATATGGGTATAGGAGTATTAATTTTGTAGGAAAAGAGCCTTGGACTTCAAGTAGAATTGAAGGCAATGTTAATTTAGAAAATCAACAAAAAGCTTTACAGGCCTTGTATAATCAATTTTGGAATGAAGATTGGTTTGCAGGTGGGTTTGTATGGAAATGGTTTTACAATCATAAAGAAGTAGGAGGGCCTACTAACAATCGATTTACGCCTCAAAATAAACCTGGCGAATTGACTATAAAAAAGAGATATGAAAGCAACTAATAAGAGCTTTAAAAGTAGATGTTTTTCTTTGTTGAAAACACTAATTCTTGTAATGTTTCTTGGTGTTCTAAACACGTACTCACAAGAAAAAAGAATAGAGAGCATTGCCTTTCTAGGAGCTAAAAAAACAAAAACGCATGTTTTAAAAAAAATACTAAATTCAAAAGAAAATCAACCATTTGACTCGATTGTTTTACACGAAGATATGACTCGTTTAAAACGCTTGCCAGCAATTTCTAATGCGTATTTTCAAACATCTTGTTTCGATAAAAAATGTAAGATTACAATCACTGTAGAAGAAAATTTCACCTTAATTCCTGAAGTTAATTTTCACAAAACGGTTCGTCAAAACATTGCTTACAGAATAGGAGCGGGGGAGTTTAATTTTTTGGGGAGGAATATGATTCTAGGAGGATTTTATCAGTACAACGGATTTGATTCTTATGGTATTAATTTTAGAGCTCCTACTTTATTTTCAGCAAAATGGGGACTGGCATTGAATCATCAAAACTGGACAAGTGAAGAGCCACTGTATTTTGGTAATGAGTCTGCCAATTATAAATACCAAAATATTTCGTACGAAGTTTTAGGTTTGTACGAACATAATTTTAAAAACCGAGTACAGTTTGGAATTAATTTTTTTAAAGAAAAATATAACTATTTAAGTGGTAATACTTCCACAGAAATTCCTACAGAACTAGATATTAACAAAAAGCTATTGAAGTTAATATATACATTTGATGATTTAGATTATCATTATCAATACATCAACGGATTTAAAAGCGAGTTTTACGGGCAGTATGTTACTTCTGGAAATGAGTATCAGGATGATTTTTTAATTTTTTGGAACGATTTTTTTTACTTTAAAAGATTTGGTAAAAGAGGCAATTGGGCAAATAGATTGCGCGTTGGTTTATCATCTAACGACGATACGCCATTTGCGCCATTTGCTTTAGATAATAATGTGAATTTACGAGGAGTGGGTATTTTGGTCGATCGAGGAACAGGAAGTATTGTACTAAATACCGAGTATCGTTACACTTTATACGAAAGAAATTGGTTTGTTATACAAGGAAATGTATTTACAGATGCAGGAACATGGAGACTACCGGGAGGAGAGTTAAGTGATTTTATAGATAGTGATAACTTGAGAATATATTCTGGTATTGGGGTGCGTTTGATTCACAAAAAAATATTCAACGCTATTTTTAGAATTGATTATGGGCATGGACTTACGAAGAATGCCTCGAAAGGTTTTGTATTTGGCATCGGACAATATTTTTAATACGATTTATGTTTTTTTATTTCGCATTTAGGTCTATTGTATCTTCGAGTAAAATGAGTTGAATGAAATGAAAATAATTTTGTATCGAGAAGTGATAGTATGATTCTCGATAGCTCTGCTGAGCCTAGTCGAAGTACAGTTTTTAAATCATTACCATTCTTAAAAATCACTCGAACCGACGGTTTGCTAAAAAAATTATTCGTTAATCGTATAACAACAAAGAAAAAGCGAGATGTAAACTATCAATCTCGCTTTTTGTGTGTTTTTATGTAGAAATAAGTTTATTTTTTCTTAGGGTGTACTAATTTCATTTCATCAATTAAGTGCTTTGCTCCTGCATACTTATCAACAATAAATAATACATAACGAACATCGACCATAATATTTCTACAAATTTCTGGATCGTAATTCATATCGCTCATGGTACCTTCCCATACACGGTCGAAATTCAATCCAATTAAGTTTCCGTGTGCGTCAATGGCAGGGCTTCCAGAGTTACCTCCTGTGGTGTGGTTGGTGCCTAAGAAACATACAGGTACTTTTCCGTTCGTGTCTGTATATTGTCCAAAATCTTTAGCATCGTATAAATCAAGTAGCTTTTGCGGAACATCAAATTCATAGTCGCCAGGAACATATTTTTCAATAACACCGTCTAAATAACTTACAGGATTGTAGTATACAGCATCTCTAGGAGAATATCCACGAACTTGACCATAAGTTACACGCAATGTGCTGTTAGCATCTGGGAAATATCGTGCATTTGGCAATGCTTCCATTAATGCTTTCATATATGTTTTTTGCAAAGCTGCAATTGCCTGATTTTTATACTGAAACTCAGGGTCTATTTTAGTATAAAACTCCTCAATCATAGGTTTTGCATACTGGTAAGCTGCATCTTTATTTAGGTTTTCTACCACCTTTGTAGCATCTCCTTCTAATAGTTGTATCGCCTTATCTATATCAGTAAAACTTGTTTTGTTGTAAATTGAAGCATCTACTTTAGTAGGGTTGTATAAAGGCATTACATTGTTAAATACCCCTTTGTCTACAGTTGCATCAAAGTTTTTGTGAATTCCTTTCAATCTATTCACCAAAGCAGTTCTAACTTCCTCAAGCTTTTCAGGTTTATTTAACGCAACTTGTTCTAATTGATACGCTCTAAAAGTCATTTGCATCAACTCGTTAGTTACTGAGAAAACCTCAATAAAGTTTCTTCTTTTAATATTGATATCTGCAAAATCGGCATATAATTGTTCGAACTCAGGGAGAATATTTCCGTAGTTTTTTTCTAAGTCTTTTTCTTTCAATGCCTTTTTAAAAGCAACTTCAAAAGCTCGACGTTCTGCAATGGCATTGCTTTTTTTAATTCCTAAATTTTCACCTATCCACTTTTTCCAAGCATTTGCAATACGTGCTTGTTTTGATGCGTATTTAATACGAACGGCATCGCTTGCTTTCATTTGCGCATCAATTTCTTTCAATGCCGCTTCACGAATAGCGATATTACTAGGGTTAAACTCTTGTGTAATATGTTGAATGGCAACGGCTGGTAAATACTCATTTGTACGACCTGGAAAACCAAAAACCATGGTAAAATCGCCTTCTTCAATTCCGTCTAAAGAAACGGGTAAAAAGTGTTTTGGCGTATAAGGAACGTTGTCTTTGCTATATTTGGCAGGACGGTTGTTTTTATCGGCATAAATTCTGAATAACGAAAAATCTCCTGTATGACGTGGAAAAACCCAGTTATCGGTATCACTACCAAACTTCCCGATACTGCTAGGTGGTGCACCAACTAAGCGAATGTCTTCAAATTTTTCGGTAACGAATAAGAAATACTGGTTTCCTTTATAAAAAGGTTTTACTTTAACATCTTGCCAAGTTTCTTTTGCTACGTTTTTGTTAAGTTCATTGATGTTTTTATCAATAGCCGATTGCTTTTCACGTTCGGTCATGGTGTCGGTAATTCCATTCAGTGCTTTGGTCGTTACATCGTCAATACGAACGATAAACTCGACATACAAATCTTCATTTGGCAATTCTTCACTTTTGTTCATTGCCCAAAAACCATCTTTTAAATAATCATTTTCTAGCGAAGAGTGTGATTGAATTTGTCCGAAGCCGCAGTGATGATTGGTTAATAGTAATCCTTCAGTAGAAATCACTTCACTGGTACATCCTCCGTTAAAATGCCCAATAGCATCTTTTAAACTAGAGTTGTTTACATCGTAAATGTCTTTGGCTGTTAATTTACTTCCTAAAGAAGTCATTTCTTGCTCGTTCATTCCTTCTAAAAGAGAAGGAATCCACATACCACCTTGTTGTGCAGTAACCTGAACGGCAATAAATAAGAATATAATTTTTAGATACTTCATTTGAATATTTTTAAAAAGCTAAAGATACAAATTGGTAATAAAACAGCTTGTTGAAAGCAGGAAGTAATAGGTTAAAAAATACTTAAAAGATTATTTTTTTCCTATAGGATATAGTTCTTGATGCATAAAGTCTTTCGGAAACTTTTCATCTCCGTTAAAACCCAACTCAATATCGCGTCCGTTATACGGAATGTAGTCGGTTTTAAAGATGTAGTCCCAAATGCTTAGGGTAATACCAAAGTTTACCCCTGTTTTTTTATCAGCAGGAAGTTCTTTCGCGTGGTGCCAAATATGCATTCTTGGATTGTTCAAAATATATTTTAACCAGCCGTAGTCCCAATTAATATTGGCATGATTTAAGTGCCCGATGGTAATGTTAAAAAAATGAACGATTGCCACGTCTTGTGCTGTGAATCCGCCCATAATAGCCAGTGGAATATATTTCATAGAGTTGTATACTACGGGTTCCATCCAATGGTAACGAAGGTGTGCTGCAAATCCCATTTGTTTTACAGAATGGTGTACTTTATGAAAGTTCCATAAAAACTCATATCGATGAAGCAACGTATGGGTAAACCACTGCACAAAATCAATAATAACAAAGAAAACAAGAATTCTTACCCAATACGGAAAAGTATTGATATCGAACAATTCCAAATCGCCAACCGATAGCCCCACCACTCCTAATATGTCATTAAACAATTGCTCGGCTGTGTTTGATAAAGCGATGAGCACGATAAGGTTTAACAAGAAGAAGTTGAAAAACATATAAAAAGCATCTAACCAAAAATCTTTGCGAAAAATCGGCTGATTTTTTCGCCATGGAAACACTATTTCTAACGCCCAAACAACCAAAGAAATGATAATTAAACCATAAAAATAATTTTCCCAGTTTAACTCCATTAACACAGACTGCTTAACGTAGTTCCAGTAATCAGCGTACGAGCTTTTTATAATGTCTATATATTTTTCCATTGTCGAACGGTAAAATTAATGAAATAAATGAAGTAATCATGTTACTTAAGTTACAAGGATTTGTTAAAAACAAAAGACTGCCTTAAGAAAGACAGTCTTTTAATTTTATGCAGGAAGTTGATGTACTTATTTCTTATTAACCTCTTTAATATATTTTTCTAAAGCCATGGTCATTGAAGGTGTTTCAGGCGTTGGTGCAGCAATATCTACACGCAATCCACGGTCTTCAACAGCTTTAATGGTGGTGCTTCCAAATACAGCGATTCGAGTATCATTTTGTTTAAAGTCAGGAAAGTTTTGAAATAAACTATCAATTCCTGATGGACTGAAAAATACTAAAACATCGTAAAAAACATTCTCTAAATCAGATAAATCACTTACGACGGTACGGTATAAATCTGCTCGTTTCCAGTCTACTTTTAATTTGTCTAATTCTTCAGGAATTTGAGGCTTTAATTTGTCAGAAGAAGGAAGTAAAAACTTCTCATCTTTATGCTTTTTAATTAATTTTGTTAACTCAGGAAATGTTCTGTTACCCACATAAATTTTACGTTTACGGTACACAACGTATTTCTGCAAGTAATAGGCTACCGCTTCAGACTGACAAAAATATTTCATGTCATCAGGAACAGTAAAGCGCATTTCTTCGGCGATTCTAAAAAAATGATCGACAGCATTTCTACTAGTAAGTATAATTGCTGAGTAATTATTTAAGTCTATTTTTTGGGCTCTTACTTCTTTAACGGGGACTCCCTCGACATGAATAAATGAGCGAAAGTCAACTTTAACCTTTTGCTTTTCTGCCAAATCAAAATAAGGCGAAGTTTCTGTCTTTGGTTCTGGTTGAGAGACTAAAATAGTTTTAACTTTCATAAACTTTCTCTTTATTACGTAGTTGTTGATTTATAAAGAATTAATAGCGGTGCTATTTCAAGGGTGCAAAAGTACAAAATAAAATAAAACAACTTACTAATTACAAGCTTTTTATTGTTGTTCAAAATTAAGAGTGCTCTAAAAATAAGTAGTATAACGAACGATACAAGTAAAAAAACTTTATTATGAAAAGTGTATTGATATAGTATTACAAAAGGCAGTAACCAGATACAGAGTACATACATGTACCCTGATTTTGTGTACAAGAAATAATTTATAATAGAAGACAATCCTAATATATTCGCCAATATATGATCAATTAAAAAACGTGCAGATAGGTATAAGGTAACGAATAAAAGCAATAGTAAGAAGGCGAAAAAGCGCTGAGAATGTATTTCTAAAGGTAAAATTAAGAATAAAAATAACGAGATGACAATGATCGAATAAGTGAATAAAAGTAATCTAAAGGGAGAAAAAAACGAAGCTCCTTCTTCTATTCTTTTATGAAAAAAACCAGGAGTAACAAATGCAATTGCATACCCATATAGTTTGGTAGGTTTAAGTAATTTCATCATAGCCAGCAGTACAATAGCTACGATAATAACTATGGCAATCCAACTATCGTTATGTGTAATTCGTTCTACTGCTTGCAATCGTTTTTATACTTTTTAATTAACACAAAATTAGTAATAAATAAGTGTATCTTTGCCTAGAATTATATGAAAATTACATGAAGTCAGACGCTCTAGTCATAATTCCTACCTATAACGAAAAAGAAAACATCGAAGCCATTATTCGAGCAACTTTTAATCAAGAAAAGGTATTTCATGTATTGGTGGTTGATGATAACTCACCTGACGGAACAGCTGCGATTGTAGAACGTTTGCAAACCGAGTTTCCAAACCGACTTTTTATTGAAAAAAGAATGGGAAAAAACGGATTGGGTACTGCCTACATTCACGGATTCAAATGGGCACTTTCAAAGAAATATGACTATATTATCGAAATGGATGCCGATTTTTCACACGACCCAAATGATTTGATTCGATTGTATGATGAATGCGCTACTAACGGAGCCGATGTAGCTATAGGGTCGAGATATTCGGTAGGAGTTAATGTAGTTAATTGGCCAATGAGTAGAGTCTTGTTGTCGTATCTTGCCTCAAAATATGTGCGCTTAATAACGCAAATACCAATTTACGACACTACCGCTGGTTTTGTGTGCTACAAACGAAACGTATTAGAAACCATTCAGTTCGACAAAGTTAAGTTTGTAGGATATGCGTTTCAAATAGAAATGAAATACAAAGCGTGGAAGCACCAATTTAATATCAAAGAAGTTTCGGTTATCTTTACCGATAGAGTTTTAGGAAAATCAAAACTAAGCAAGGGTATTATAAAAGAAGCTGTCTTTGGCGTTATAAAAATGAGAATTAATGGATTACCAAAATAACAACATGCAATCGTACTTAATTAAGAATGCACACATCGTTAATGAAAACAAAATTTTTAAAGGCGATGTTTTAATAGAAGGAGAATTTATTAAAGAAATAGGAGAAAATATAATTCCTACAGATAATGTATTGATGGTTGATGCTGAAGGAAAATTTTTAATCCCTGGTATGATTGATGACCAGGTGCATTTTCGTGAACCTGGATTAACACACAAAGCCAATATTGCCACTGAAAGTAAAGCTGCCATTGCTGGCGGAATTACTTCGTTTATTGAAATGCCCAATACCGTTCCGCAGGCAACGACCCAAGAATTATTAGCCGATAAGTTCGATATTGCTAGTAAAACATCGTATGCGAACTATTCGTTTATGTTCGGTGGTACGAATGACAACTTAGAAGAGTTGTTAAAAACCAATCCGAAAGATGTAGCAGGAATCAAATTGTTTTTAGGGTCATCAACAGGAAATATGTTGGTAGACAACGAAGAAGTATTAGAAAAAATATTTTCTTCAACCAAGATGCTAATCTCAGTGCATTGTGAAGACGAAGCAACCATTAGAAAAAATACAGAAGAGTATAAAGCACTATATGGCGATGATATTCCTATAAAATATCATCCATTAATTCGTAGTGAAGAAGCTTGCTATTTATCATCTTCAAAAGCCATTGAACTAGCGAAAAAGACAGGCGCAAGGTTACATGTTTTTCACTTGTCAACAGCGAAAGAAACACAGCTATTTAGAAACGATATTCCGTTAGAAGAAAAGCAAATTACGGCAGAGGTTTGTATACATCATTTATGGTTTACCGATGCAGATTACGATACCAAAGGAACACATATTAAGTGGAATCCGGCAGTAAAAACTCAGCAAGACAAAGACGGTTTATGGGAAGCATTATTAGATGATAGAATCGATATTATTGCTACAGACCATGCTCCGCATACCTTAGAAGAAAAAAGCAATGTGTATACCAAAGCACCAAGTGGAGGTCCGTTAGTACAACACGCAGTTATTGCTGTTTTAGAAAAAGTAAAAGAAGGGGTGCTTTCTATTGAAAAAGCAGTAGAGAAAATGAGTCACAACCCAGCAAAAATTTTCAAAATTGAAAAGAGAGGGTTTATCAAAGAAGGCTTTTATGCCGATTTGGTTTTGGTCGACACCGATAAAAAATGGACGGTTAATAGAGAGAACATTCTTTATAAATGTGGGTGGTCTCCCTTTGAAGGAGTTGAGTTTTCAAGTCAAATAACACATACATTTGTAAATGGAAACTTACTGTATAATGAAGGAGTTTTTAACGATGAGGTTAAAGGAAAACGATTGTTATTTAATAGGTAAATGAAGTACTTTATTTATATAGGTATTGGGTTGTTTTTGCTATCGTGTAACAGCAATACGATTTATAAAAAACCCAAAAATTTAATTTCTAAAGATTCAATGATAATGTTGTTAACCGATATGTACATTGCATCTTCGGCAAAAAACCAAAAAAATAAATTTCTTAAAAGAGAAAAAAATTATATGATTTTGGTATACGAAAAGTATAAAATTGATAGTACTCGTTTTGATGCTAGTAATACCTATTACACCTCTAGAGTAGATGAATATTCAGATATTCTTAAAAAAGTAAAATCGAATATTGACTCTTTAGAAGCCACGTACAGAGCGATTGAAGACTCAATACAAGGAACCAAAATAATAAAAAAAGACTCTCTGATACCTGCTAAAGAACAAGAACTGGATGAAATTCTAGAAGAACCACTAGAAAGAACCACTAAAAAGTTGGATAAAAAAGAGTTGGAAAGAAGCCGATAATTTTAGTGTTTAAAATTTTTTGCAATTCCAGAAATTACATTGGTAATAGGCTCGAAATCAATGTTGAGCTGAGTCTTAATTTTTTCGGCTGTATAGAACGATTTATGATGCGCCGATTTTGCAGAATTCTTTGTAAGCAACGGTTCTTTGCCCGTAATTTTCGTTAAAAACCAATCAACTCTCCAAAAAAGGGAAGTGGCAAATTTTCCTATGCGAATGGAAGGTCTTTTTTTATCAAGCCTATCAGCAATCGTAAAAAGAACTTCTTTAAACGAGCAGTTTTCAGAAACTAAAATAAAACGTTCATTAATAACATCAGAAGTCATGAGATGTATCATGGTTCTTACTACATCTTTTACTCCAATAAAGCCCGTAACACCTTCTGTGTAAAAAGAAAACCCATTATGTATTTGAGTAAATAATTTACCCGAACCCTCATTCCAAAATCCACTACCTAAAATTACACCAGGATTTACAATAACAACGTCTAACCCTTCTTGACTTCCTCTCCAAACTTCCATTTCAGCACCGTACTTTGTAATAGCATACCCGTGATTTTCACTACTCTCTACCCACTCATTTTCTTCGTTAATAGGTTTTCCATTTATGGAATCACCCACAGCAGCAATAGAGCTTACGAAACAAAACTTTTCTACGTCTCCATCAATAGCGAAATTGATTAAATTGGCAGTTCCTTCAATATTTACTTGGCGCATTTTTCTATAATCTTTCGGACTAAAAGACACCAAAGCAGCACAATGATATACTTCAGTAACATTGGTAAATACGGGGTCTAAAGAAGGGATGTTGGTAATGTCGGCCTTCATCCATTCAATTTTAGAAAAATATAGCTGAACTTCGGTTGTGTATAACGAAAAGATTTTTTTAACATGTTCTCGCTTTTCTTCTGTTCTATAAATAGCCCGAATAGTATCGCTTTTTTGAGCTAAATGATACAATAAATGCGAGCCGACTAAACCTGTTCCACCTGTAACTAAAATCATAAGAGCGAATTTAGTTTTTTTTGGTTGATAAACTTATCTTTGCTTCTTTAAAAATAGAATAAAATGACCCAAAATTTAGTAGAAGAGTTACAATGGCGTGGAATGATACACGATATCATGCCAGGAACTGAAGAACAGTTGCAAAAAGAAATGACCGCAGCCTATATTGGTTTTGACCCCACTTCAGATTCTTTACACATTGGAAGTTTGGTGCCTATTATTTTATTGGTTCATATTGAAAAAGCAGGACACAAACCCATTGCTTTAGTAGGAGGAGCAACAGGAATGATTGGAGACCCTTCGGGAAAATCTGACGAACGTAACTTACTCAATGAAGAAACATTAGCAAAAAACGTATCAGGAATTAAAAAAACACTAGCACGTTTTTTAAATTTTGATAACGGAGCAGAAAATTCTCCAATTTTAGTGAATAATTACGATTGGATGAAAGATTTTTCTTTCATAGATTTTGCTCGTGATGTAGGTAAACGTATTACGGTAAATTACATGATGGCAAAAGATTCCGTAAAAAAACGTATTTCAGGAGAAGCAGGTGGAGGAATGAGTTTTACCGAGTTTACCTATCAATTAATTCAAGGGTACGATTTTTATCATTTGTACAAAACCTACAATTGTAAACTACAAATGGGAGGCTCTGACCAATGGGGAAACATCACAACAGGTACAGAATTGGTTCGTAGAATGACTTCGGAAGAAGATGCCAAAGCCTATGCCGCAACCTGTCCATTAATTACCAAAGCTGATGGTTCTAAGTTTGGAAAGTCAGAAGGAGGAAACGTATGGTTAGATGCCGAGAAAACATCGGTTTATAAATTTTACCAATTTTGGTTAAATACTTCGGATGAAGATGCCGAGAAGTACATTAAAATATTTACCTTTTTAGATAAAGAAACCATTGAAGCTTTAACTTCAGAGCACGCAAAAGCACCTCACCAAAGAGTTTTACAAAAAAAACTAGCCGAAGAGGTAACCACTTTTGTACACTCAAAAGAAGAGCTAGAGAAGGCAGTAAAAGCTTCTAATATTTTATTCGGAAACTCTACCGCCGAAGATTTAAAGAGTTTAGATGAGCAAACTTTTTTAGATCTATTTGATGGAGTGCCTCAAGCTGAGGTTACCTCAGAAGATATTACTGAAGGACTCGATATGATTGCTGCTTTAGCCGCTAAAACAGGTTTTTTAAAATCGAATGGAGATGCACGTAGAGCCTTAAAAGAAAACTCGATTTCTGTTAACAAAGAAAAAGTAAAAGAAGACTTTACAATTACCTCTAAAGATTTAATTGCCAACAAGTATGTATTGCTACAAAGAGGTAAAAAGAACTATTTTTTGTTAAAGATTGCTTAAGCAAATAAAAACTACAACCTACAAAAGTCTTTACATTAAGTAAAGGCTTTTGTAAGTTATATATAAACAAACGTTTTTGGAATTTAAAGTTCTATGAAACTGCTTTTAAATTAAAAGTCAAAGGACATCTTTTGCAGTTAACCCCTTTCTTGAGGTATTTATTACAGCATTTGCTTTTAGGTTTTCCACAATTATTCGTACAAATAGCGTTACAAATAGTAGCTTCCTGTAATTTTTTAACAGGCTTTGTAGCAGTAATTTTCTTGGTCTCTAAATAAAAAACAATCATTATTTGTCGTAATAAATCTGCACAAATATATAATTTATTTGGAATAAATAAAAATAAAGTATTTTCTAAAGAGAACTGTATTAACTTTTTAGGAGGAATCCATTTTAAAAATTCAAAAAAGATAAAAACATCTTTTTTTATGATATTTGTCATGTTTTTTGAGCATAGTTAGGTATATATTTGGGTTTTAATAAAACTACTAAACAATGAAAACAGTTAACATAATTTACTTGGTTGCATTATCGTTGCTTTTCTCTTGTAAAAGCGAGAATAGTAAAACCAATGCTTCTGATGTAAGCCCAGAGGTAAAAACAGAAGAAGTGAAGTTAGGTGGACAATCTTCTGTAAAAGATGAAGTTTCGGATCCGGATGCTTTAAGAACAGCAAAAAGTATTGCAGATTTTTCAACATTGGTAGCTGCCATTGAGGCTGCTGGAGTAGAAGATGCAGTGGTAAATGCAGGACCTTTAACTATTTTTGCACCTCTAAACAGTGCTTTTGATAAACTACCAGCAGGTACGGTTGAAGATCTTTTAAAGCCAGAAAACAAATCAAAACTCGCATTTATTTTAACGAACCATGTAGCACCAGCAAACTATCCTATACAACAATTAGAAAAAGAAGCAAAGAAACAACGAAAGTTATACATGGCTTCTGGTAACTATCTTCCTGTAGAAAATAAAGAAGGTAAAATTTTTGTAAATGGGATAGAAATTATCAAAACAGTAAAGGTAAGTAATGGTTGGATACATGTTATCGATCAAGTGCTTGTACCACAGGAATAATAATTTATAAAAACAATTACATTGAAATACACACACCAATTATTACTATTATTGTTTTCTTTTTTACTGTTTTCATGTGGAAACGATAAAAAGAATAATCAGGTAGATTATTCATCTAAGAAAGCACCAGAAAAAACAGAGGTACAAAAAGAGGTGCCCAAAGAAGAACCAGCGGTTAGCACCACTACGGCCAATATCGATTTATCCAACAAAGGAATTGGTCCTGTTAAATCGGTAGAAATTCCAAGCACAATAGATCCAAAAATGGTAGAGGACGGCAAAGAGTTGTTTAAAAACAAATGCTCGGCATGTCACAGATCTAATAAAAAATTTATTGGTCCTAATCCAACAGGAATACTCGATAGGAGATCTCCAGAATGGATAATGAATATGATTATGAATCCTGAAGAGATGACTAAAAAAGACCCTATAGCAAAAGCGTTATTAATAGAGTATAACGGTTCGCCTATGGCAAATCAAAATATCAATGAGCAAGAGGCTAGAGCTATCTTAGAATATTTTAGAACTTTAAAATAAGTAACCATGAAAAACCTAATAAAAAGTGCCTTATTGTTGGTTGCAGTTTCCATGTTTATGATGGGCTGTGGCAACAATGGGAATAAAACACAAGAAAAAGCAGGAGCGCTAGGAAGCAATGCTGCTGAAAAAGTATACGTAGCTCCTGGTGAGCACGATGAATTTTATGCGTTTCTCTCTGGAGGATATAGTGGTAACGTTACCGTATATGGCTTGCCTTCGGGAAGAATGCTTAAAGAAATCCCAGTTTTTTCGCAATTTCCAACTTCAGGGTATGGCTATTCAGAAGAAACAAAACCAATGTTAAACACATCACACGGATTTATTCCTTGGGATGACTCTCACCACCCAGACATTTCACAAACCAATGGAGAGTTAGATGGAAGATTTATTTTTATCAATGGTAACAACACCCCTAGAATTGCAAAAATAGATTTAAGTGTATTTGAAACTACCGAGATTATTGAAATCCCCAATAGTGCAGGAAACCACAGTTCTTCTTTTGTTACTGAAAACACAGAATATGTGGTGGCAGGAACTCGTTTCTCTGTTCCAGTACCACAAGTAGACATGCCTATTAATGAGTATAAAGGTAAATTTAAAGGAGCTTTATCATTTATTAGTGTAGATCCTGAACACGGGCATATGGATCTTAAATTCCAAATAATTATGCCAGGGTTTAATTATGATTTATCGCATCCAGGAAGAGGAAACTCTCATGGTTGGTTCTTCTTTAGTACCTATAATACCGAAGAAGCTAGTACCTTATTAGAAGTAAATGCCTCACAAAATGATAAAGATTTTATTGCAGCCATAAACTGGAAAAAAATTGAAGAATATGTAAACAACGGTGGTGGTAAAAAAATGCCAGCCAATTATGCACACAATGTATACGACGAGAGCACCCATAACGCAACGTCAACGATGAAAAAAGAAGTGTTGGTAGTGGATCCTACAGAAGTGCCTGGTGCCGTTTATTTATTACCTACACCTAAATCACCTCATGGTTGCGATGTGAGCCCTGATGGAGAGTACATTATAGGTAGTGGTAAACTTTCTGCCGATTTAACAGTGCACTCATTTACAAACATGCTCAAAGCTATTGAAGACAAAAAATTTGATGGTGAAGCGTACGGTATTCCAATTATGAATTACGATGACGTGGTGGCAGGTGTTGTGAAGTCTGGAGGTTTAGGACCCTTACATACCGAGTTTGATGCTAAAGGAAATGCCTATACAACTTTCTTTATCTCTTCTGAAGTAGTGAAGTGGAAACTTGGTACTTGGGAGGTAATTGATAGAAAGCCTACCTATTATTCAGTAGGTCACTTAATGGTTCCTGGAGGTAATTCAAGAAAACCTTTTGGTAAGTATCTAATCGCCATGAATAAAATTA
The DNA here is from genome assembly GCF_029853675.1 of Tenacibaculum tangerinum. Classification (NCBI taxonomy): domain Bacteria; kingdom Pseudomonadati; phylum Bacteroidota; class Flavobacteriia; order Flavobacteriales; family Flavobacteriaceae; genus Tenacibaculum; species Tenacibaculum tangerinum. The sequence goes on from NZ_CP122539.1 coordinate 2,770,074, forward strand.
CCAAAGATCGTTATTTACCTACAGGTCCAGAGCTAGAGCATTCTGTACAGTTGTATGATATCTCTGGTGAAAAAATGGAATTATTATCTGACTTCCCTTCGCATGGTGAGCCTCACTATGCTGCTGGTTGCCCAGCAGATCTTTTAAAACCAAAATCAAAGAAGTTTTATAAGATGGAAGAAAACAAGCATCCTTATGCGATTAAAGCACCGCAAGATGCTAAGGTTGTTAGAGAAGGTAGTAATGTGCATATTTACATGAGTACCATCAGAAGCCATTTTACACCCGATAATATTGAAGGAATTAAAGTAGGTGATAATGTATATTTCCATATAACCAATCACGAACAAGATTTTGATGTACCCCATGGATTTGCTATGATCGGTGCAAACACTTCAGAGATTTTAGTTATGCCAGGACAGACAAAAACAATTACTTGGCAGCCAAAACAAGTAGGTGTGTGGCCATTTTATTGTACAGATTTCTGCTCTGCTTTACACCAAGAAATGCAAGGATATATTAGAGTATCTCCCCAAAATTCTGATATAAAATTAAGCTGGTCTTTGGATGGCGAGTAAAAGTATCCAGTAAGGTTTAGTTTTTAGATTGAAAAGCTGTTTGAATAAAATTTGTAAAAATAACCTTTCAAGCAGCTTTTTAGCATTTAAAAAATGAAATTTTCAGTCATCTGAAGAGGTAAAATAATAAAAAAACAAAACAGATGAAAAAACATAAAATATTAATGATGGTAGGTTCATTACTACTATTATTGCTTTTTGCTTTTCCGTTATGGAATATCACGTTAGAGGCTCCACAATATCCTACACCATTGGGTATGGATATATATATCAACAAGTTTGAAGATATGCATCCACATGATATTAAAAACATCAATTTAATGAACCATTATGTAGGAATGAAATACATTCCTGAAACGATTCCTGAATTTAAAATATTTCCAGTAGTAATTGCCGTAATGGTTATTTTAGGTGTATTTATAGGCTTAAAAGCCAACTATAAATGGTACTTAATTTGGTTTATACTTATGTTGGTTTTAGGTATTGCTGGAATGTATGATTTTTATTTATGGGAATATAACTATGGTCATGATTTAGACCCCAAGGCAATTATGAAGTTTACCAATCCTGATGGAAGTATTATGGGATTTCAACCACCACTGTTTGGCAGTAAAGATATTTTAAATTTTAAAGCACACTCCTATCCAAGACTTGGAGCCTATGGAATGTTTTTCGGAATGTTTTTAACTTTTATTGCCTATCTTTTGGGCAAAAAAGAAGCCAAAAAAGTAAAATCTAATTAAATGAAAGCACTTGCCAAATTTTCTTATGTAGCAGTAGTACTATCACTCATTTCTTGTAAAATAGCACCACAAGAAATTCAGTACGGTACAGATATGTGTCACTCTTGTCAAATGACCATTGTCGAACAAACACATGCATCACAAATCGTTACCAAAAAAGGAAGAGCCTATAAATACGATGCAATTGAATGTATGTTACAAGATTTAGATAAAAGAGATGTAAGTTCTATTGCGTTATTTTTAGTTACAGATTATACAAAGCCAACCACACTCATCAATGCAAAAGAAGCCACTTTTTTGGTTAGTGAAGAAATAAAAAGTCCGATGGGAGCCAATCTCTCTGCTTTTTCAAACCGAGAAGCAATCAAAGTTGCTGGTCAACAGTTTAACTGGAACGAGATAAACGATTACATACAGTAATAGCATTGTTATAATTAGTTTTTAGCAAATGATTAGATTACCTATACTATTTTTTTTGTTTATTTCAGTAAGTAGTGTATTTTCTCAACAAACAATACAAGAAAAAATTGAGGCTACAAAAAAAAGCGATACCCTAGTTATACATGAAGGCGTATACAAAGAACACGATATCACAATTAGCAAACCAATTACGATCATAGGAAAAGGAAAGGTAATAATTGATGCTGAAAAAAAAGGATACGTATTCAAAATTTTATCAGATTCTGTAGCATTAAAAAACATTATAATTAAAAATGTTGGAAGAAGCTACACGAAAGATTATGCAGCTATTTATGTTTCGAGAAGTAATAATTTGACCATCGAGAAAGTAACCCTTGAAAATGTGTTCTTTGGAATGTTAATTGAAAAAAGCAAAAACATTCACATTAAGAATAGCTCTATTTCTAGCGAGGCTAAAACTGAAGCAAAAGCAGGTAATGGAATTCATTTGTGGCATTGTAGTAATGCAATAATAGACGGAAACGAACTGCACAATTTACGAGATGGTATTTATTTTGAATTTGTAAAAAACAGTGTAGTAAAAAACAACCACAGTCATCACAATATTCGATACGGTTTACACTTTATGTTTTCAAACAACAACGAGTATTCTCAAAATACATTTAACAACAACGGAGCTGGTGTAGCAGTTATGTTTTCAAAATATATAACGATGACCCACAATAAATTTTTAAAAAATTGGGGAACAGCTTCCTATGGCTTGTTGCTAAAAGAAATTTACGATGCTGAAATCGTAAAAAATGAATTTTCAGAAAATACCGTAGCTGTGAATCTTGAAGGATCTACTCGAATTAATTATACCCACAACACCTTTAGTAACAATGGATGGGCGCTAAAAGTAGCAGGTGCTTGTTATAAAAACATTTTCACAAAAAATAATTTTTTAAACAATTCATTCGATGTTTCTTATAACAGCAAAATAAACGACAACAGTTTTGAAGGAAACTATTGGAGCTCTTATACAGGATACGATTTGAATAAAGATGCCATAGGAGACGTACCGTATCGACCTGTAAAACTGTTTTCATATATCGTAAATCAAACTCCAGAAACCATCATACTCTTACGAAGCTTATTTGTTGATATTATTAACTTTTCTGAAAAAGTAACTCCAGTTTTTACACCAAAAAACTTGGTAGATAAAGCACCCCTAATGCAAAAGTACAATGATTGAAATTAGCAATATTTATAAAAAATTTGGTAAAGTTCAAGTATTGAATAAACTAGACTTAACCATAAAAAACAAAGGAATTTTCGCAATATTAGGACCTAATGGCTCTGGCAAAACTACGTTGATAAAAAGTATCTTAGGAATGGTTTTAGTCGATAAAGGAGAAATAAAAATTAACGGAAAATCTGTTTTACATCAATTTGAATATAAAAAAGAAATTAGCTATTTACCTCAAATTGCCAACTTTCCAACAAACAATACAGTAAGCGAACTTATAAAACTTATTAAAAGCTTGCGCACCAAAGAAACTAGAGAAGAAGAACTCATAGAAAAATTTGGATTGGAAGCGTTTTTAGATAAAAAACTAGGAAATTTATCAGGCGGCACAAAGCAAAAAGTAAATATTGTACTTGCTTTTATGTTTGATAATGATCTCATCATCTTAGATGAACCCACCACCGGATTAGATCCCATTTCACTTATAACTTTAAAAAAAATAATCCAAGAAGAAAAAAAACAAGGAAAAACAATTCTAATAACCTCACATATAATGAGTTTTGTAGAAGAAATGGCAGATGAAATAGTATTCTTATTAGACGGAGAAATTTACTTCAAAGGGACGAAAGAACAGTTGTACAGCAAAACTAACAAACAAGATTTAGAGCAAGCGATAGCAAACCTACTAATAGAGCATCATGATTAAAATTATAAAATATTGTTTTTTCGATTTAGTAAGAAGTAGATGGAGTTTGGTATACTTCAGTTTTTATTTACTGCTGAGTTCTGCTTTATTATTTTTAAATAACGACACCTCTAAAGCAGTCATTTCATTAATGAATATCATTACCGTATTAACTCCGTTAATAGGAACCATATTTGGGGTAATGTATTATTACAATTCAAGAGAATTTGTAGAGCTGCTATTATCTCAGCCTATAAAAAGGTCACACATTTTTATTGGTCAATATTTAGGAGTTGCAATTTCCTTAAGCTTAAGTTTAATTTTAGGTTTGGGAATTCCGTTTTTGCTATACGGTGTAATGCAGGAATCTACCTCTAATTTTTTGATGTTATTAACGGTTGGAACTTTTTTAACATTCATTTTTGTAGCCTTGGCATACAATATCGCTTTATCGCACGAAAATAAAATCAAAGGGTTTGGATATGCTATTTTAGTATGGCTATTCATGGCAGTTATTTACGACGGTATATTTCTCATTTCACTCGTAGTATTTCAAGAGTATCCGCTAGACAATGCATCGCTTATAGCCACCGCATTCAACCCCATAGATTTATCTAGAATTCTGATTTTACTGAAATTAGATATTTCAGCCTTACTAGGATATACGGGTGCAATTTTTAAAAATTTCTTCGGAACCTCACTAGGATTTGTTACATCATTTTTGGTATTGATACTATGGGTAATGATTCCCGTTTTTTTCATATACAAGAAAGCACAGCGAAAAGATTTTTAACTGTAAATACTTAGTTTCCAAAACAAGAAATGGTATAAGCTAAAAAGGAATTTTACCGCCTTTTTGGGTGTAAATTTTAATTTTTGTAGAAGTATGCGTAGTTTTGTCGACAAATACTCTAAGTATCAATTAAAAAAAACACCATGAAAAAATCGATTTTATTCATTATTTTCTTAACCATGGCATTTGTGTTTTCAAACGAAGCAATGGCTCAAAAATTCCCAAAACTAGACAAAAGCCCTATGGATGCAGCTGCCTACCCAAGCAGCTATAGAATTTCAGACAAAACAGTAAAAATCATATACAGCCGTCCGCAACTCAAAGGAAGATCGTTAGCAAGGCTAGCTCCAGTAGGAAAAGTATGGAGAACGGGAGCCGATGAGGCGGCAGAAATTACGTTTTACAAAGATGTAGTTTTTGGAGGAAAATCAGTAAAAGCAGGAACATATACCCTGTTTACCATTCCGGGAGATAACGAATGGACTGTAATTTTGAATTCAGCAAAAAACGTATGGGGTGCTTATTTTTATAAAGAATCGGATGATATTGTACGTGTAAAAGGAACGGTTTCAAAAGCAAAAGAACCCATCGAAGTTTTTTCTATGGTGTTTGAAGGCGAAGGAGATGATTTTAACATGTACCTAGGGTGGGATGACGTTATAGTTACCATACCAGTTAAAGGATAAAAAAGTAAACTTTTAAAAAAGCCTTACTTGATTTTTCAGGTAAGGCTTTGTTGTTTCTTTACCCATTAGTCTTTTAGTGAAAACTTTAACTCAATAGCATCTTTCATCGTATAAGTAAAAACGATGGAGTTGAATGTAAAAGGTTTTTCAATCTCCATTTCAAGAGCCAGCGTTAAAGACGATTCATTTCTCGTCAACCAAATATCATTATACACATGAACTTCAGTATCTAAAGCGAAAAAATGATATTGTTCAATGTCGATTGCTTTTGCATCTATTGTTTTTTCAGGAAGTTGTTCAGGTATCGTATTAGTAGTTTCATAAGCATCCAGTTCCTTTCGTACATCTATAATAACATCTTCCCGCATCACCTTATAATTAGGGTCGTTCACCGATGTTAACGAAAACCGTCCTTTAATTAGTACGTTGTTAGGAATAATGGTGGTTGCTTCTGGCAACTGGGGTACTAGGTTAAAAAGAATAGGAACATAGCACTCTCTATACAATAAAGCATCTAAAGTTTCACTAAATAGAATATGGTATTTTTCTGCATTCGGAATCGAAAAAGTAACCGCATCAGCTTCATAAAAATCAGCCACAAAATCAGTTAATTCTAGTTTTTCTATCAACTCTTTAGCATGATGTAAAGATAGTTTGTTAATTTCTAAAAGACTAAACTGAATTTCATTAGGACTAAAAAGCTGCGCAACCAACGTCATAAAAGGAGCATACGGACCGCAACCTGCATACAATATATGTATTGTTTCATCGGGGTGATTTTGCTGTTTTTCTTTAATAGCAGCCACCATTCCTTTTAAAAATTTATGAGTTCTGTTGTAATCCAATAAGCATTGAGCGGCATGGCTTAAACCCAACGCTTTCCCTTTTGCTGTTGGAACAGCAGCCAAATACTCAACCTTACTATCATAGGCTGTTATTTGGGTAAGTTCCTGAAATTGTTCGTGAATCAAATCTATAGCATCTTTAATTTCCGATGGTGCTATAGCACTTTTTAAAAGGATTGAAACTAAATCTTTTAACGATAAAGTGCTCGTGTGTTTATTCATAAGTAGTTTGGTTAATAATGTATATATGGTTGGGTTCTAAGGTATAAAAATAGTCTAAAAAACACCGAATAATAACTCTCTTTTTTAAGAGATATACGTAAGGCTGCATAAAACACACTCATTACCCAATAATCGTCGTTAGAGGTTTTTTCGTATGTACGAACTATGTAAAAGAATACTTTAACTGCATACAAGTAGTTCGAAGAACTTACAAAATCAAAAAACAAACCTTAAAACATACAATTATGTCTACAAGCTACACTACCCTATCTGTTACAAATCAAACTCAAAAATCCGTAGAGGTGTACGTAACCTTTGCCGCTTCGAATAGCGCAAATAAATGCTGCCCTTCACCTGTTGGAATCTCAGATTTTAGTTTTTTAACCAAGGTAAATAAACTCATGGCAAAGTTTGAATTAGGAGCAGGAAAAACACAAGAGTTTGACCCAAAAGGAGCATGCTTTAGTGGCAATATCTGTTTCTATATAGAGCCACAATGTCCTGTATCTGGAGCAGATTTTAATCACGGTGCACAAGGAACCAGTATTGCCGAGTTTACCCTTAACCCCAACACCCCATGTGCAGAAGCATTTGATATAAGTTGCGTGAATGGTGTAAATAGCTTTATTGCCATGGAAGTAGACAGCGATGGAGGTTGGAATTATGGTCCTAATAAAACACCTATTTCAAGAATTTTTAATAAAGCACTACAGCAAAACTCAGAAAACCCGGGAGTATTTCCAGTAAACTGTACCGATTGTATTCAATTGGTAGGAGATAAACCCTGTCCTTCATTACCCTTAGGACCTGCTCAAAAAGAACGTATTTGTAATATTCAACGCTCAGGAAGAGGAGGAACATTAAAAGTAATTTTAACAGATCCAGACTTGCTATAGTCTGATGAGTCGAAGAGAAAGAAATTTTTCAAACCTTGTAAATTCTACAATTTGCAAGGTTTTTTTATGTTCGTTGAGGTTATATCAAAAGGATTAAAGCGTTAAACTTTTTACTTACCAACAATAACTGTAAATTTGCAGCTTCAAAATCACGTCATTGCGAAGTGCTACATTGAGCGTAATCGAAAGGAACACGAAGCAGTCTGTAAGGTTACTTTGTTCGTATCATTTCTCGTAACGACAGGAATAAATTAAAACAATGCAATACAATCACCGAGAAATAGAAAAAAAGTGGCAAAAGTACTGGGCAGAAAAAGGTACGTTTAAAGCTGAAAACAATGCTGAGAAACCTAAATATTATGTGTTAGATATGTTTCCGTATCCATCAGGAGCAGGCTTACACGTTGGGCATCCACTCGGTTACATTGCCTCAGATATCTATGCACGTTACAAGCGTCATAAAGGATTTAATGTATTGCATCCACAAGGATATGATTCTTTCGGATTACCTGCCGAGCAATATGCCATTCAAACAGGACAACACCCAGCTATTACTACGGAGACGAATATCAAAACCTACCGTCGTCAGTTAGATACTATCGGATTCTCATTCGATTGGTCGCGTGAAGTACGTACTTCAGATCCGAACTATTATAAATGGACACAGTGGATTTTTATCCAACTATTCAACTCTTGGTATAATAAAGAAACTGACAAAGCAGAAGACATTTCAACCTTAATTGCGAAGTTTGAAGCAGTAGGAAATGCAAATGTGAATGCAGTTTCTGATGACGATATTCCTGTTTTTTCTGCGGAAGAATGGCACAACTTTTCTGAGAAAGAACAACAAGAAATACTGTTACAATACCGTTTAACCTATTTGTCAGATACCGAGGTAAACTGGTGTCCCGCTTTAGGAACCGTATTGGCCAATGATGAAATTGTAAATGGTGTTTCTGAACGGGGCGGACACCCAGTAGTTCGCAAAAAAATGACCCAATGGTCCATGCGAATTTCTGCCTATGCACAACGTTTGTTAGACGGTTTAGAAACGATTGATTGGCCACAGCCCTTAAAAGACTCTCAAATTAACTGGATTGGAAGAAGTCAAGGAGCGATGGTTTCTTTTGAGGTACCTAATTTGGACGCTGAGCGTAGTCGAAGCGACCAAGATGTGGTTTCGACTACGCTCAACCACCAGATTGATGTATTTACCACACGCCCTGATACTATTTTCGGCGTGTCTTTTATGACCTTAGCCCCAGAACACGAATTGGTGGCGAAAATCACGACTCCTGAACAAAAAGAAGCGGTAGAAGCGTATGTAACGGCAACTGCAAAACGTTCAGAGCGTGATCGTATGGCAGATGTAAAAACGATTTCAGGAGTATTTACAGGAGCGTATGCCTTACACCCATTTACAGGAAAACAAGTACCTATTTGGATTGGTGATTATGTACTGGCAAGCTACGGTACAGGGGCAGTAATGGCAGTGCCTTGTGGTGACCAACGTGATTATGATTTTGCTAAACATTTCGGATTGGAAATTCCGAATATTTTTGAAGGCGTAGATATTTCTGAAGAAGCCTTTGCCGATAAAGAAAAAACCGTCATTGCAAATTCTGATTTCTTAAACGGACTTCCGTATAAGAAGGCCATGAAAACGGTGATTTATGAATTGGAAAAACGCGGTATTGGCTATGGAAAAATAAACTATCGTTTGCGCGATGCCGTATTCAGTCGTCAACGCTATTGGGGAGAACCTTTTCCAGTATACTACAAAGACGGAATGCCTCAAATGATTGCTGCCGAACATTTACCAATCAAGTTACCAGAAGTAGAAAAATATTTACCTACCGAAGATGGAAAACCACCGTTGGGAAATGCTGAGGTTTGGGCATGGGATGTTGAAAAGAATCAAGTAGTTTCTAATGATTTAATAAATCACACTAGTGTGTTTCCACTAGAACTAAACACGATGCCAGGATGGGCGGGAAGTTCTTGGTACTTTAATCGCTATATGGATGCAAACAATGAAGGAGAATTTGTAAGCAAGGAAGCGGTGGAGTATTGGAAAGAAGTAGATTTATATATCGGAGGATCGGAACATGCTACAGGACACTTACTATATGCACGATTCTGGCAAAAATTCTTGTTTGATAGAGGTTATGTACCTGTAGAAGAGTTTGCAAAAAAACTCATCAACCAAGGAATGATTTTAGGGACAAGTGCTTTTGTATATAGGGCAGATATAAAACCAATTGTTGCTAGCGATAAAGGAATTGATACTAAAGAAATATTTAATTATGTTATTAAAAGACCAGTTCTAATTTCTAAATCAGAAGTAGAGTTGTTAACAATATCAGAAGATTATACTAAGAGGTATCATGATTTGATTAAGGATAAACTTTTGGATGAAATTAATTCCAAATTTTCAAACGACTTAAAAGAATCAGAACTATATCTAAAAATAAATCTGAGAAGATGTATACCACTTCGTGTTGATATTTCTTTACTGAAAGGAACAACAGATGAATTAGATCTAGAAAAATTTATTAAAGACAAAAAATATGAAGATTATAATAATTCAATTTTCATATTAGAAGATGGTTTTATTGTTGATTCCAATGAAGATATAATTGATAGTTCATGTAAATACATTGTAGGTCGCGAAGTTGAAAAAATGTCAAAGTCGAAGTATAATGTGGTGAATCCAGATTTGATATGTGAGCAATATGGTGCAGACAGCCTTAGGCTATTTGAGATGTTCTTAGGGCCCTTAGAGCAAACCAAGCCTTGGAAAACTTCAGGAATTTCAGGCGTGTATTCTTTCTTAAAGAAATTATGGAAATTATTTACCGATGAAAATGGTATCAACGTTTCAGACGAAGAACCAACTAAAGACGAGTTAAAAACCTTGCATAAAACCATTAAGAAAGTAGCAGAAGATATCGAGAACTTCTCGTTCAATACCTCTGTTTCTACCTTTATGATTGCGGTAAATGAGTTAACCGCTTTAAAATGCAACAAACGTGCTATTTTAGAACCCTTATTGGTGTTAATTTCTCCGTATGCACCACATATTGCGGAGGAATTATGGAGTCAGCTAGGGCACAGCGAATCAATTGCAACTGCAGCGTTTCCAAAATTTGAAGAAAAGCATTTAGTAGAAAGCTCGAAGAATTACCCTATTTCTTTTAATGGTAAAATGCGTTTTACGCTAGAATTACCGTTAGATATGAGCAAAGACGATATTGAAAAAACGGTGATGGCACACGAAAAAACACAGGCACAGTTACAAGGACGTACCCCTAAAAAGGTGATTATTGTTCCAGGAAGAATTATTAATATTGTAGGATAAAACGTACATTATAAATAGTGAAAATCCACACGCAATTAATTTGTTTGTGGATTTTTATTTTTAAACTAAATTAGCTCACTGTAAAACACGTTAAATTTTCATCGAATGAAAAAGATTTTTAAAATTAGCTATGCCGTTTTAGTATGTTTAACCTTGGTAATGAGTAGTTGTTCTGATAGTGATAAAGATATCTCAGGAATTGCCAATACAGAGTTATCAGGAACAGTGCAAGGACAAAGGTTTGAAGCTAAAGGAGGAAAAGCATTCCCCTCTGGGAATAATGAAGTTTCAGTACATATTACGAATATAGCGGCTGACTGTAGTTCTGATATTTTCGATTACGATCTAGAAATTTCAACCTATGTGAGTACAGCGCTTGGTATTTACAACGATGTAAATGTAGTGTTTCGTAAGAAAGGAGTTACTCCTTTAAACTACTTCAATGGAACTGTTGAACTCGTACGAATTACAGATACCGAACTTACCGTAAAAATAAAAGCAATTTCCTCTGCTGATAACGAGGTAGAAGGCTTTTTTACAGTTCCTTATTGTCAGTAATAAAATACATGTAATATTAAAATACTTTTACGACTTGATGTAAAAGTATTTTTTATGGTTCAAAATTGAAAACAAAACTTTTCTCAAATTCGCTTTCCAAAATATAATAAATGAAAAAAGTATCTTTTGGTAGTACATGGCTTTTTACAATCATACCTATCGGAATTTTTGTTTTTGTAGTCATACCTCAACTGCAAAACACGTATAGTTCATTCCAGCATAGAAAAACAGCGATGCAGCAAAGTGTACGAGAATTAGATTCGCTGAAACAGCTTCCCAACCCCACAAGAAAAGACTTGAATACGATAAAGCGTCTTGAAATTACCGTTCCAATCCATCAATTAGGTATCAAAAAAGAGCAATACACGTATTATAAAACTGGCGGTATGCTAGCGGTGTTGGCTTTTATGTTTACAGGAATGTTTGGGGCTAGTTATTGGGCGCAAAAAAAGAAAAAATCGCCAAAAAACAAACAGATAGAATTTACTTTTGACGATTATACAACCGATGCTATTGGGCAACATCTTTCTTGGAATGCTATGAAGAGTTCGGGAAGTAATTTTTTAAGTGAACGCTTGCGAAAAACGGCTTTTGGATATAAAATCACCTCTAGTTCTTATCTGAAATTCGTAGCATGGAGTTTCTTTTTAATGGGTTTAAATTATGTGGTTTGGTCTTTTATAGCTTTTTTTGATTTTTCAAAAGAACCGTTAACATTTATGGAAGGAGGAAAACTCTTTTTTACATCTGGAGGTCCTTTTTTACTGGTAGGCGCCTTTTTATTAGTGTCTTTCGGAGCAAAAGTATATGTCAACACTAAAAAGAGAAAAATTATAGTTGAAAACAAGGTAATTCCCTTTCAGCAAGCATACGCATTGCAAGTATTATCAAAATTTGTGGAGGGAAATACATCGGGAAGTTACTACTGTTACGAAGTAAATTTGGTCACGCAACAAGGAGAGCGTTACAATTTATTAAATCACGGAGACAAAGAGTACTTGCTAAGCGATATGGTTACCATAAGTAGGTGTTTAAAAGTACCTGTTTGGAATAACGGAGTGACGTAAAATAGATTCGTAGTGTATTTGCCAAACTTTTACTAATTTAGGCGCAAATCGTAAAAGCTGTTATTATTTTATCGTATAAAAAAAATCATTTGATGTACACTACTTTTCTTCGGTAAAAGAGATACCAGAAAAAGCTTGGAAAGAACTTAATTGCTCGCACAATTTATATTTTCAACCAGCCTATTTAGAAGCGTTAGAAAAAAATAATCAGCAGCTTCAGTTTTCATATATTTTACTTTACAATGAACAAGATGAAGCGATTGCTTTTGCCACGATTCAGGTAGTCGGTTTTTATTTAGATAATGTTCAAAACGACCTACAGTCGGCAATAGAATGGGTACGATGTGTCGGTAGAAAGTTACGGTTGAACTCATCAAGAAAACCAGTTAAAATACTTACTTGCGGTAATACTTTTGTGAGTGGAGAGCACGGTATTTTTATCAAAAAAGATCAAGATAAAAAACAAGTTGTAAAACAGTTAGCAAAGGCTATAGTGGTTTTTGAAAAAGACATTTCTAAAGAAAAAATCGACGCTTTTATGCTGAAAGATTTTGTAGATGAATCGCTTTTTATTACCGATGCACTGCACAGTGTGGGCTATAATTCATTTAATGTAGATTCAAATATGGTATTAGCCTTAGAGAAAGAATGGCATACTTTTGATGATTATTTGGCAGCACTGAAAACAAAATATAGGGTAAAAGCAAAAAAAGCATTCAAATTAAGTTCCCATTTGCGGATAGAGGAAGTAACCACTGCGTCTTTGAAGGAACTGTTACCAGAGATGAATTCGTTATACAAAAGTGTGTCTAATAAGGCGAGTTTTAACTTGGGACATTTTAATATAGAAACCTACCTTTCTTTAAAAGAAAGCCTAAAAGAGAACTATGTGATTAAAGCGTATTGGTTAGAAGATAAATTGGCAGGTTTTTTATCGGGTATGATTACTGATAAGAACCTTGATGCCCATTTTGTGGGAATTGATTACACTGTTAACAAAACGTATGCAATATACCAACGTATGCTCTATGATTATATACTATTAGCTATTGAAAATAACATCGAAACTATTAATTTTGGAAGAACCGCTGGTGAAATTAAAAGCTCAGTCGGTGCAGTACCTCAAAATTTAACAATTTATTTAAGGCATAAAAAAAGTATTCCAAATCGTATTTTGAGTTTATTTTTGAAGAAAATTCAACCAACAGAATTCAGGTTAATTAAGCCTTTTAAAGAAAAAAAGTATAAAAACGTATCGTCTTTTAGCCAATGAAAAATACACAAGAACTATTACAGATACTTACTCTAGACGACTTAGGGGAAGGTAATTTTAATGGAGTTAGCAAAGATATAGGAAGTCCAAACGTTTTTGGAGGTCAGGTACTAGCTCAAGCATTAAATGCCGCCTATAGAACAACGCCAAAAGAGCGTATATTACATTCGCTGCATTCCTATTTTTTAGAGGCAGGAAATTTAGAACTACCCATAACGTACAATGTACAAACAATTCGCGACGGAGGTAGCTTTTCTACTCGTAGAGTTACGGCACACCAAAATGATAAAACTATTTTTATTCTCTCGTGTTCTTTTCATAAAAAGGAGGAAGGATACGAACACCAAAAACCTATAAAAAAGGATGTAAAACAACCTGAAGAATTGTTAAGTTGGACAGATATGTTAGACCAATTCGGGGCTTTCTTACCAAAAAAAATGAAGGCTTTTTTAAGTATTGAACGTCCTGTTGATTTTAAACCTGTACAAATTGTAAATCCGTTAGACCGTAAAGATTTACCTCCATTAGTAGATGTGTGGTTTAAATTAAAAGGAGAGGCATTGGAGTTGCCATTAAGTATTAAACAGCAACTATTAACTTATATATCAGACTATAATATTTTAACAGCGTGTTTAAATCCGAATGCGAGTGTTGCTAATTTTGGAAACACACAAATGGCAAGTTTAGACCATTCGATGTGGTTTTATCGCGATTTTGATTTTGACGATTGGATGTTGTTTTCTGTGGAAAGTCCTAGTACTTATGGTGCTCGTGGTTTTGCACGTGGAAATATGTATACAAGAAGTGGAAAGTTGATTGCTTCTGTTGCGCAAGAGGGTTTGATGCGCCCGATAAGAGAAGTGTACTAATTTTGCAAATAACTATAAAAAAAGTCGAGCTGTAAGGCTCGACTTTTTTAGTTTATCTAATTTTCTAAATCAGCAGATTTTGTACTAATGTGAAACTCTTCATAGGTTTCTAGTAAACTCATGATTCCAGAAACTAAATCTTGTGTTTCTATTAAAATACTAAAGTATAAAGTAGTATTTTTTGGACTTGTTTCATCTGTTCTAATACGATCTACTTGTTTTTCAATAGACATAGAAACATCTTTCAACAATTCTTTCTTTTCGTTAATAATATGTTCCAAATTATCAAAACTTCTATTTTCAAAAGTAGTACTGATATCATCTAATAACTTAGAAAGAGTATTATCGATACTTTTTAAATCTTTAATTTGACCTTTTTTAAGGTGTTTATGATTGTTGTTAACGTGCTTATACGTTGCTCTAGAAATATAACTAATAGATTGTGCTACGTCTTGTAAATAGCCTAGGATTAAGATGTAAAATTTACTGGCTTGCACAGACGTATCGTCTAGTGATTTGATAAAGTAGAACACGCCATCTTTTAAATTATCAATTTCATCGTTTAGTTTTGTAACGTGTTTATCTGTTTTACGCAACTTAACTAAATCGTGTTTTGCAAGGTCATCAACCACGCTAGAATACAGTTTGTTAATACGTTTGGCAACACCAGAAATATGGTCAGAACTTTCTTCAATTACCCCGTTAATGGTAATCAACTCAGCTCTTTCCATGTATACCTGTTTCTTTTCTTCTTTCGATTTTTTTCTGTGTTGTAAGGTATTTCTAGCAATTAGAAGAGCTACTACAAGTAATAATACAGGAATCATTACCATATCCCAGCTAATTAAGTAAGCTATTAAAGCAGCTGTTAAGAAAGCTGTAATGGCAGTTAAAAACCATCCGCCAATTACATTAATTACACCAGCTACTCTATACACCGCACTTTCACGTCCCCAAGCTCTATCAGCTAACGAAGTACCCATGGCTACCATAAAAGTTACATAGGTAGTTGATAAAGGTAATTTCATAGAGGTTGCAATAGAAATTAAAATACCAGCGACAATCAAGTTTACAGCTGCTCTTACCAAATCGAAAGCAGGCATTTCATAAGTTTTATCTTTTGGTAATTCAATTACGGGTTTTTGAAACTTAGAATCAATAAATTGTAACGTTTTCTGAGGGATAAAAAAGCTAATAGCTGCATTAATTCCCATAGCACCTCTTACAACAATTCTTGATAATGCATTTGGTTGAAACTTCTCATGTCCGTCTCCTTGGCGAGATAAATCGATACCTGTTTTAATAACGTTTCTAGCCTTGCTTGAAGTCCATAAGGTAATTACCATAATGGCACCAGCTAACAATAACAACCATACGTTAGAAGGCACTTTTTTAGCTAAGATGCCCATAGAAAAGGCATCAGGTGCAACACCAGAGATTTCCCAAGCTTGGTATGAGTTCCAAGCAGCAATAGGTACCCCAATAAAGTTTACCAAATCGTTACCAGAAAACGCCATTGCTAGTGAGAAGGTACCAATACCAATAATTAGTTTTAAGATATTAACCTTAAAAAATTGTATTAAAAGATAAGATACCATACTCCAAAGAACAAAACTACCAGCAACAATAAGTACAGTATTTCCTTCAATTAAGTGTTTTACATCGCTATAAAAAGGAGTTCCTTTCATTCCTTTGATGATGATAAAGTACGTAATTGCTGTAATGGCAAAACCACCAAATAGCGAGTTTATATAGGTAGGTCTTTTCTCAAAATTAAACGAGTAAATTAAACGGGAAAAGAACTGTACGATTGCTCCTACCGAAAAGGCGACAATTACGGAGAGTAGAATACCGTTAATTATTTCAATGGCTTTTTTGTGATTGATATAGCTCCAAATATCAGAAATTGAATGGGCATCATTGGCTGCAATTTTTATCAATGAAACACATACTGCTGCTCCTAATAATTCAAATACAATAGAAACTGTGGTTGAGGTAGGCATTCCTAACGAGTTAAAGATATCGAGTAATAAAATATCAGTAATCATTACTGCCATAAAAATAAACATGATGTCTTGGAACATAAACATGCTAGGGTTAAAAATTCCCTTACGTGCTACTTCCATCATACCACTTGAAGTAACAGCTCCAAAAAACACACCGACACTAGCAATTATCATAATATTTCTTACTTTAATTGCTTTAGAACCGATTGCTGAATTTAAAAAGTTAACAGCATCGTTACTAACTCCTACAACCAAATCGACTATAGCTAAAACAGCTAAAGCGACTAGCATTAAAATATATGGATCTCCCATTTTTTAGTTTTTAATTAAGTTTTGCAAATTTAGTCACACATAAACGCTCTTATGTTATGTTTATGTTATTATTTAAAAGTGAATATCTACTTGTAATCGATACATTAATTCGTTGGTAGCTGTCGCTACATCTAAGTAACTAATATCGGTTTGCACTTTCAATTTGTGTCCAACAATGTACTTTGATAAACCTATTGTGTATTGATTTTCATTTCCTTTTCCTGTAATAGTTTCATCTAAAGAAATATTGGTAAATCGACCTGATACTTCCCAGTTTTTAGCGAATAAGTACCCTGATTGCAGGTTCAATGCACTACCTACTTGTACGATGTCTCCTGTTAGCGTACCGTCTGAGTTCTTGGCAATAGGGTCTTCGGCATCTCTGTACGCATATTCTCCCATAAATGAGAAACCTTTATACTTAAACATCGTATCTATAAAGAAGGTAGTAATATTGGTTTGGTAATACCCTTCATCATTTACCATGTAACTCCCTTGATTACTTCTATTTTTAACGGCATTATTGTTAAAATCATAACTCATGGCTAAGGCAAGTTTAGGAGTTTCTTCTCTTTTTAAATCTCCTCCTACATAATCTCCTTTGCCTTCAAATTTTCCGAAAGGCAAAAGCTCTATTTGGGCTGTGTATTGATGCCCCCCTAAGTTTCCTACCGTTATATTTCTTCCTTCTCCTTGAGAAAAAGCGAACGCTTCTCTAACGATGAATTGATCAGACAATTTAAAATGATGTCTTAACTGCATTCCCATATCTCGATCAATATTAAATCTCTTATTTAATAAAGAACGATCTACTAATTGCATATTACCAGAAGAAATAACACGTTCTCGGTTACCTGGTAATTTTGTTTGTCCGAACCACAATACAAAATTCTCGTAAAAATTCCATTTTAAAACCGCATCTAAAATATACCTAGGGGCATTTCCTGTATACTCTGAAGCGCCACTTATATCTCTATTAGATAAGCCAAGTTCCATCTTATATTGTAATTTTGGAGAGAAGGCAAAACCATGAAATTTTAAACGAGATCTTCTTATTAGCATTGAAGAAGAGGGATTGTACAGTCCGTTTTTGTTAGAATCCCAATCAGCAGTTGCCAAAAATTGAATTCTAGCACTCATATTCATAGACCATGTGCTATCTTTTCCTGCTAAATTAAATAATCCTTTGCCAAATTTAGGTGCATTTGTTTGTTGTGCTTGAATGCATAGTACTACAAACATACTTACATACGTAAGTGCTGTTTTAATGTTCATTAGTTGTGTATTTATTAGTTTTGTCGCGGCAAATAACCAACCTTTATGTTAAGTTAGTGTTAACCTAACATTAAAAAACTGCCTTGAAAACAAGGCAGTAGCTGTAAGTCAAATAAATAGTCGACAAAACTAATAAATTTATAATGACTGTACGCCTCAAAGCGAGGCAAAGCAAAGTTATTTTCTTTCCTTGAAAAGAATATTAAGTGTAATTTAAAAAACTGTTATGTAAGTAGTCTCTTTGGTTAAATTAGTGTTACGCTACTAGATATAATTGCTTACTTCTTGTGGTCCTTCTAGTACTGTTTTGGTAATTTGCATGGTGCCGTCTTTATGGGTGATGACATGCCATTTTATGAGGGTAATTTCATTATTTTCAATTTCCAAACCAGTGATGCATCTAGGGTGTACACAGCTACCATCGTTAAAATATGGGAGTTCATTTTTAGAAGGAAATCTGGGGCGATGTGTATGTCCAGTAATGGTCATTTGGTTATCATTACTCTTCATCCATCTTTCAAGACGGCGTTCTACTTTAATTAGCTCTGTAAAGTTTTGTGCAGGACTTGTGGGGTCTTTAATACCCAGAATTTGCAAAGGTCGCCATAAGACACGAACCAAAAACCTGCTTACTTTCCAAAAACTATAATTAAACCAATCGGCTTGGTGTCCGTGAAGCAAGAAAATACTTTTACCATCTTCTTGTACGAGTCGAATGGCTTCTGAAAAAGAAACATTGGGCATTAATTCTTTTTCTTTTCCATCAATAGTATCGTAAAAAGAGTGGAAATTTTTGGCAACTATACTTGGGTTTCTATAACTCATATCGTGATTTCCCCAAATAAAATACAACTTGTTTTGTTTATGAAATTCTCTAAGTAGCAAATAGATGTTTTTATTCGTATTGAAAATATTTACAAACGTATTTTCCCAAAGTTCATCGCCATCACCCAACTCTATGTAGGTGAATCCTTTTTTTAAATACTGAGACAACGCATAGTGATATATTTTTCGGTTGTGTGAAAAATCGTCGGCAAAGCTGTTGTCGCCTCTATGGCAATCGGAAAATAAAATATATTTAGACTTCTCGTTTAAAGGAAGCTCTTTTGCATTTTTAAAAGCATTTGTTATTCGTTGTTTGGAAAACATTTTTGTAAAAGTTAATAGTAGGGAATAAAGATGCATAAAAAAACCCAAGTTTTAAAACTTGGGTTTTTAACTTTTTTAAAAAATGTTGGATTATCTTACTTTAGGAGTAAAAGCTCCAGGAGCATCTTGAGGTGCATTGGTTGTACCTGCTGCCCCAGTATCATTCCAAATATCCCACTCTGAGAATGTATAGGTTGCATTCCCTTGTGTTACTGAAGCTTTGCGGTATGCTCTACCATCTTCAAATTCGTGATTTGTATCTGAACCATCTTCACCAGGTACACCGAAAACATCAACTACATTACCACTTGGGTCAACTAATTCTATGTTGTCGTCACCATTTGAATCAGCAGGCCCTCCAGTTTCAGCAGCTAAATCAGGAGCAAAGCCGAAAGCAGTTTCAAAAGCATCTTTTTGTGCAGCAATTACAAATGCCTGACCAGCATTAATTGTACTACCAGTTAAATCTATTGATGAAGTAGACTCTGGATTACCATTAGTGTATCTTCTAATTACCCATCCTGTTAAATCAACACTTTCTGTACCTGCATTGTATATTTCTATGAATCTAGCAGCTGGATTGTTATTTGGATCAGCTAATTCAGAGAAGAAAATAGTGTTTGAAGAACCACCTCCACCAGTAGAACCACAAGCATAGTCTTCGGTAAAGTTTACATCAGCTTCATTTCTTAAGTAAATTTGAGGACCGTTAAAGTCAGACATTACACCTGTAAGTGTTCCTTTTTTATCGCTTACAGCATTACTAGCAAACGTAGCTTGACTTCTTACAAAGGTTGTTAATTCATTAGTACAGTCTGAAGTAAATGTATTAGAACCTCCATAAGTTCCGGTAATATCTTTGAATTGTACTCCTTCAATTTGCACTAGTTTTCCTTCATAGTCTCCAGTTAAAGCTTGCTCGATGGTAATTGTTTCTGGAGTAGGTAAGGTACCTGCTGATGCACTAATAATACTTGATGGAGCAATGTTTAATTGTAATAAACCTCTAAATTCACTCAATTTAGCACCTCCAATAGCAATCTCTACTTCATCACCTAATTTTAAATCGTAAGCATCGCTAAATCGTAATGCAATACCTGCGGTAGCGTCTTGAGCAAAAGCATTTTGATTCGAAATATTATCTGTTGAAAGATCTGAAGTAATTACTACTTTTACTTTTAAGTTTTGGGTAATGGTAGTTTCACTTCCTGTATACAAGTCTTTTACATCTGCTAAAGAAGCTTCTGTAGGATTGTTATTACAACCGTATTCTTCTGTAAAGTTTACATCGTTGGTGTCTCTAATAAATAACTGATAATCGCTTCTGAATTTGTTTACAATAGCCGTGATACTTCCTTTTTTATCTGGAATAGGATACGATTTAAACGTAGCAAAACCACTGGTTCTCATAATAATAGACTCAAAAGTTTCACAACTAACGAAGTATCTATTTACTGAGAATGTATTATCAGGATCTGCATAAGTTAATCCCTTTTCTTCAGACTGTAATCCGTCAATTTTAACTAAGGTGTTAATATGGCTATCTGTTATTTCACCAATAGTTAGATTGGTAGGAATTATTTCTGCAATTTCAGAAGATCTATCAATATAATTAATATATTCATTAGTATCGATTCTGTCAGTGCTATTTCCATCTAAAACACCTATTTGGAAAGAGGTGAAGTATTTGCTTAAAGCAAGACCTTTTAGTTTAATGTATATTTTTCTACCTACATTGTAACGAGCGCCTAAATTGGTATCGTCTATTCTTACTTCTAAACCAACGGTTGGATTTTCTGGTTTATCTTGAATAATGATTGATTTAAAAAAGTTTCCTTCTCTGTCATCAGAAACTACATATCCATACACAGTAACATCTTCTGTAAATACTACAGGTTCACCGTTGTATTGGGCTACAATTTCGTCTAACGATTGTAAGTTAGCGTATTCTTTATCGGGTCCAATGGTTGGTAATTCAAAATCGTTGTGATCGACACACGAAGCAGAAATTGCAATAAAAAGGATTGCAAAAATCTTGTATAAATTTATTTTTTTCATTTTGAGTTTTTTTAGAATCTATAATTTAAGTTTACGAAATAGGTAGTACCTCTACCATACCAGTATTTGTTGCCAAAGCTTGGTGTTCCGTTGGCATGATCATCTCTAAGCTGGCGATAATTGGCATTTCTCCCTTGTTCGAATCCACCAGTTTTATATTCTTGGTTAAAAAGGTTAGTAACACTGGCGAACAAACCAATATATTTTCTATTTCCTACTTTCCAAGATTTTCCTCCGATAGCATTCACTACAATATAATCGTCAAATTGTTCTTGTTGTAACAATTGTCTTGCTAATACTGGGTCATAATCAGCAAAAGCTTGCCCATCGACATCACTTACAAAGTTACTCGTTCTTCTAATAGGAGAAACATCTACATAGGCTTCATCCATATAGTTTGCGGTAAGGCTAACAAACCAGTAGTCTGGGTCTCTATATTCAAAACCTAACGAATAGGCTTTTTGAGGACCTGCAGCAATTTTATAATCTTTAAGAGAGGCTTTTCCTAAATCTCTTTTACCATTAACGAAACCTTCGGTAGAAGCATTTTCGGTTGTAATTATAAGGTTTGGATTGTTGTTATAGGTATATTGCCCTATGTTCGCCGCTCCTTTTAGTTTGATAGTTGGAGTTACCTGTGCTTCAATACCTAATTCAACACCAAAGTGTCTTTTATCAATACCTGTTAATATTTCTTGAATAAAAGCTGAAGTATCTCCTCCAATACCATCGGCAAAGAAGAAAGAAATTTCGGTAGCATCTTTAATATCTGTGTAATATCCAGTAATTCTTGAAGTTAGTAAAGGACTTCTAAACACATAGCTCAAATCTCCTGTTAAGATTTTTTCACTGTTTAATTCAGCAACATCTGCCACGGTAATATTGTTGGCTCTCGAGTTAGCAAACGAGTTGCGTAATGATGGTGCTTTGGTAACATACCCTCCGTTAACATCGATTAAATGACGTCCAGATATTTTATAGGTAAGCCCTCCTTTAGCTCCGTAGTTAAAGAAGTCTAACTTGTCTGATTTTCCGTAAGAATTATCAGGAAAATAGCCATTTTGAAATAAACCTTCTCTTTGGTGCGTAGTATTATTTGCTTGCCCTGCTACATAAAAATCTACTTTATTATACTTGAATTGTAATTGAGCAAAACCACCGTATATTTCAGATTCGAAGTTGTAGTTGTATTTAAAACGATCTCCTAAACCAATGGTTCTATTAGGAGTTAATACATTACTTTGCTGTTGGTTGAAAGTATTGCCAAAAGTATTAACATCTAAATACCCGTTCGCACCTAGCATGTCTATAGGTGTGGCAAAGTTTTCAGAATGCAATCTTCTATATTCACCACTAGCGGTAAGGGTAATATTTTCAGTTAACTCAGAAGACAAAATCATATTAGCCGTTAATTGCTGATCGTCATTTCTATCTTCGTATAAAATCACACGAGCATTTTCTGGACTTCCTTCATTACCAATATACAACTCATCCCAATCAATTTGTCCGTCATTTTGAAAACTAGTTAATGATTTATAAGCATTTTCATAATCAGGTCCGTTAGGGTCTGATAAGAACCAGCTTGGTAGTTTTCTGTAGTAGGTAGGGTCTGGATTATTCGCCCCATTATAGTCTAAACGACTATTTCCTATCTCTCCAAATTGGAAACCAATATTTGTATTTAATGTGGTGTTTTCAGAAAGATTCCAATAATGATTTAACATCACAATAGGCTCATAAATTCTTCGAACTCTTGAGTTTCTGTTTTTATCGCCTTGTTTTCCCCAAAAAGAGTTGTAACGAATACCTTTAATATCGAATACTTCTTGTGTATTTGGTGATGATTTTCCTCGTTCATTTTCAGCAGCAATTACCGTTAAGTTTACACTGTGGGCGTCACTGATTTTCTTTTCAATAGCTAAAAAGATAGAGTTGGCATCGTAAAAAGTACCGTCAACATACCCTTCGTTACCTGCTCTTCTACTTCCAGAAGCTGTTATTGCCCATCCGTTGGCTAACAAACCAGATGAATATGTTGCCATTAAGCGGTGATTGTAACTTCTGTTAGAAGCTGCATACGAAATACGACCGCCCTCACTATATTCAGAAGCTCGCGTATTGATATTGGTAGATCCTAACACCCCACCAAATGTATAGTTAGAAGGCGTTAATCCGTTACTAAACTCTTGGTTGCGCAGTACATCGTTTAAACCTCCCCAGTTACTCCACTGTGGTCTTCCGTTGTACAGTTTGTTCATTTCAATTCCGTTAATTAAAACTTTACCGTTTTCAGAATCCAAACCACGTACTCTGTAAAATGAACCACTCCACTCAAAAGCAGCAGTACGTAAATACACATCTCTAGATGCTTGTAACAAACCAGAAATGTTATCGGCAGCACTGGCATCGTCATTTAACTCATCGTCACTAATAGTAATCGTACTTAAGTCTTGGTCTACAGACAAGTCTTCGTACATAAAAATGGTACCTAAATCGATTGTTTTTCCAGCTAATTCTACTGGGAAATTTTGGGTTTCATACCCATTTAATAATACCGTTACAATTTGCCTTCCGTCGGACAAACCTTTGAGTGTAAAAGCACCTGTAGCATCTGTAGTGGTAGCTATATTGGCAATTTTTACACTTACGGAAACACCTTGCATCGGATTTTCAGAGTCGCCATTTAAAACCACTCCTTTTACAATATTCTGTGCGTTCAAGGCAAACAAGCCAGAAAACAACAACAATATTGTTACTGTGAAATTTCTCATAAATGATTGTTTATAAAATATTTGAATTTGTTAACTCCCTAAACCGAAAGTTCGGAAAAGGGAGGCAAAACTACAAAAAAAAGACCTTCTAAACATTAACTAATTGTTATATATTAAACAATTTTGCAACTATGGTTTGATTTTTGTTTTACTTTTGCCGCATAAAATTTATAAAATGAGAAGTACAATTGTTTTTTTAATGTTTGTTTTTGTAGCATTTACTACGCAAGCGCAACAAAATCAAAAAAAATATAAAATAAGAACTGTAGGTTTTTACAATTTGGAAAACCTTTTTGACACTGAAAATGATCCTGAAAAAAATGATGAAGCGAGTCCTATTATGGAAATGAAAGGAGATAAGGAAGAGGTGTATTGGGATAAAATAGATAAGTTAGGAGAGGTAATTTCTCAATTAGGCGCAGAAAAAGCCAAAACCAGTCCAGCAATTCTAGGTGTAGCAGAAGTTGAAAATAAAAAGGTGTTGGAAGATTTAATTGCTTCTGAAAGGTTACAAAAGAAGCGTTATAGTATCATTCATTTTGATTCACCAGACAAGAGAGGAATTGATGTCGCTTTATTGTACCAGCCACGTTATTTTAAACCCATTCATTTTGAAGCATTCAATCCTAATATTTACGACCAAAACAGAAAAATATATACGCGTGATATTTTATTGGTTTCAGGATATTTAGATGATGAATTGGTGCATGTTATTGTGAACCATTGGCCCTCAAGAAGAGGTGGAGAGGCTAAGAGCAGACCCTTACGTGAAAAAGCAGCCTATAAAGTAAAGCAGATTATAGAAAAAATTAAAGAGAATGATCCGAACCCAAAAGTGTTGATTATGGGTGATTTTAACGACGACCCTATAAACTCAAGCTTTAAAACAGTTTTACAAACAAAAACTAAAAAAAAGAATGTAAAAGAAGGAGATATTTATAATCCGTATGAAGATATGTTTCGTCGTGGATTCAATACTTTAGGATATCGAGACAATATCAATTTATTCGATCAGATTATGTTTACTTCTCCAATACTAGATAAAGGAGAAAAAGACTTTTCTACTTACAAGATGTTTAAGTCTGGAATTTTTAACAAACGTTTTTTAATTCAAAATACTGGACGTTCTAAAGGGTATCCTTTCAGGAGTTTTTCTTACGGAAGATATACCGGCGGGTATAGCGATCACTACCCAGTTTATATGTACTTAATTAAAGAAGATAAATAACTAAAAAGGCTTGCAAATTCTGCAAGCCTTTTAATTTTTACACAAACCATTCAAATAATGATTCATTCTTAACTGAAATAAAGTACCTCTTAAAAGGTCGTCAATTTGCCATAGTTCAGCAGAAGATACTGCTAAGCTAACTTTGTTAGAAGGGGTTTGAAGTAAAATAGACCTACGGCCTTTGTCTTTACTACAAGTCGCACAATTTTGTTGAAGTTTAGAATCAGTTACTTTATCTAAAAATAATTCTATTTCTTGCTCAGTTAGATGAAAGCCTATGTCTCTAAATATCAATTGAACTAAGTTTGAGTTGTTTTCTTTCCAATGAAAAGAAATGCCGATGTTGTTGTCGTATATTTTGGTTATTGCCTCCATAATTATCATGAATATACAACAAATATAAAATTTATTTAGAATAAATCTAAATAAAATATTATTTTACATCTTTTAAGAGTAGTTGAATAGAAGTGTACCCATTCCACGTATTTTCATCTACAGTATAGGCGATGTCAAAATCGTTTTGGATACAGGTTATTTTTTTTCCGAGTCCAAAGCCTATGGCATTGTATGTTTTTTTATCAGAGCCATAAATAATGTTCAGTTTTAAATGGCTATTGTCAGTTCCTACTTGTTTACCGTAACCATTATCTCTTACGGCAGTAGTGACAAAAGTGGGTTTCATATTTTGCGGTCCAAAAGGTGCCATTTGTTGAATAATTCGGAAAAATTTAGGAGTAATTTCTGAGAGTTCTATTTCAGCATCAATAGCAATTTCTGGAGTTAGTAAGTTTTTATCAATGGTTGTTGAAACTACTTCTTCAAACTTCTTTTTAAAATTTTGATACTGTTTAGGGAGTAAAGTCAAACCAGCCGCATATTTATGTCCGCCAAACTGTTCGATATACGCTGAACATTGCTCTAAGGCGTTATACACATCGAACCCTTTTACGGAGCGAGCAGAGGCAGCCAATTTTTCACCACTTTTGGTAAATACCAACGTTGGTCTGTAATAGGTTTCTGTTAAACGAGAAGCCACAATACCTATTACTCCTTTGTGCCAAGTTGCATCAAAAACAACAGTGGTATAGTTTTCTTGTTCGTTATTGTTTTCAATTTGTAACAAAGCTTCTTGAGTAATTCTTCTATCTAGCTCTTTTCTATCGGAATTGAACTTTTCAATAGCGGCGGCAAATTTAACTGCTGCTTCAAAATCCATTTCGGTTAACAGTTCAACAGCGTAGTTTCCGTGTTGTATTCTTCCTGCAGCATTAATTCGTGGAGCAATGATAAAAACAACATCGGTAATGGTAAGCTCTTTTTTTTGTAATTGATGAATAATAGCCTTAATACCGTTTCTAGGGGTTGAATTGATAACTTTTAGTCCGTGGTAAGCCAAGATTCGATTTTCACCTGTCATCGGAACAATATCAGCAGCAATTGCGGTGGCAACTAAATCTAAATACGGAACTAAATCTTCAATTGTTTGCTTTCTTTTGGAAGCCAGTGCTTGAATCAATTTAAAACCAACACCACAACCACACAGTTCGTTATAAGGGTAGTTACAGTCTACTTGTTTCGGGTTGAGCACAGCCACTGCCTTTGGAACTTCACTTCCAGGTTTGTGGTGATCGCAAATAATAAAATCGATTCCTTTTTTTGTAGCGTACTCAACTTTATCAATGGCTTTAATACCACAATCTAAGGCAATGATGAGCGAAAAATTATTGTCTTCAGCAAAATCAATTCCTTGAAAAGAAACTCCATAACCCTCTTCATACCGGTCAGGAATATAGGTGGCTATATTAGGGTGAATTGTTTTTAGGTAAGAGGCTAGTAAAGAAACAGCTGTCGTACCGTCAACATCGTAATCACCATATACTAAAATATTCTCGTTATTGGCAATCGCATTTTCAATACGTGTGACGGCAATTTTCATATCCTTCATTAAAAAAGGATCGTGTAAATCGTTCAATGAAGGGCGAAAAAACTTTTTTGCTTCTTCAAAGGTTTCAATACCACGTTGCACTAAAATTGTAGCCAAGGTTGTATCGATGGCTAATTCTTTAGCTAATTGTTTTACTTTAGTAAGATCTGGTTTCGGTTTTAGTGTCCAGCGCATAGCAATTTTTATAAGGAATTTAGTTGTTGTGGAAGTGAACAGCGGTAGTTACCTCGGCAAATTTTCTGAACATTTCCATAACACCACAGTATTTCTCTATCGATAAATCTACAGCTTTGGTAATTTTTTTCTGGTCTAAATCACTTCCATAAAAATGATAGTCTACCAACACTTTGTGATAATATTTGGGGTGTTCTTCGGTTAACTCACCAGTAACTACCATTTTAAAATCATCAAGTTTTACACGCATTTTTTCGAGCATGGGTACGATGTCTAAACCAGAGCAACCAGCTAACGATGAAAGCATCATGGCTTTTGGGCGCAAACCACTGTTGTTACCTCCAAACTCTTCAGAAGTATCAATAACTATGCGATGTCCGCTAGGGTTATCACTTTCGAATTGCATCTTTTCTTTCCAAACCGTTGTTACTGTATTTGTTGCCATATCTTGATATTTTTTGTTTATTGCGTAAGTAAGTCGGTTTACATTTCGACTTATATTCGTGTATAGTAGCACAAACTTACTGTAAAAAATTAGTATTAAAAATTTTAAAAATAAAACGATGCCATTAGTAACTCCTTTAGATCCGAATCACGATGCGGAAACCAAACAATTAGCTGATTTTTATAACGAAACCCTAGGTTTTTGTCCTAATTCGGTATTAACGATGCAGCGCCGACCAGAGATTTCAAAAGCATTTATTAATTTGAACAAAGCGGTCATGGCGAATCATGGTCGTGTAACCTCTGCTTTAAAGCGTATGATTGCCTGGGTAAGTAGTAATGCTACGGGTTGTCGTTATTGTCAAGCCCATGCTATTCGTGCTGCTGAGCGCTATGGTGCAGAACAAGAACAATTAGATAATATTTGGGAGTATAAAACGCATCCTGCTTTTTCTGATGCTGAACGTGCTGCACTAGACTTCTCATTAGCAGCTTCGATGGTTCCTAATAGGGTAGATGCACAAATTAAAGAAGAGTTATATAAATACTGGAACGAGGGTGAAATAGTGGAGATGTTGGGAGTAATTTCTCTGTTCGGATATTTGAACAGGTGGAATGATTCTATGGGAACAAGTATTGAGGATGGGGCAGTTGAAAGTGGCGAGCACTATTTAGGAAAACATGGCTGGAATAAAGGAAAACATGTTTAATACAATTTTGAATTAAGAATTATAAATTTTTAATTATTCCTTTTTAAACACCAAATAGTTACAGATTAATAGCTGTGAACTATCAATACTAAAAAAAGCTCGCACTGCGAGCTTTTTTAGTATTGAATTATTGTAAACTAACGATTAAAAATTCGTAATTTAAATTGTTTTATTGTTTCTTTAATAAATCTCTAATTTCAGCTAATAATTCTTCTTGGCTTGGTCCTGTTGGAGCCTCTGGTGCTGGTTCTTCTTTTTTCTTCATTGCATTGACTGCTTTTACAACCATAAACATGACAAAAGCAACAATAATAAAGTCAATCACGTTCGTTAAAAACTCACCGTATAGTACCGCAACTTCTCCTATTACTTTACCGGCTTCGTCAGTAACCCCTTCTTTTATCACATATTTTAAGTTTTTGAAGTCAGTGTTGAAAATAAGTCCAATTAAAGGAGAAACAATTCCTCCAGTAAAAGAGGTAACTACTTGTTTAAAAGCGGCCCCCATTACAAAACCTACAGCAATATCTACTAAATTGCCTTTCATTGCAAATTCCTTAAACTCTTTGAGCATTCCCATATATTTAATGTTTATTAGTTAATTGAACTGAAAAGTATAAAAAAATTAGCGTTTTACCAATCTTTTTATACGTTGTGATAGGGCAGTAAGTATTTCATACGGAATGGTTTCACATTTGTGAGCCATATATTCGATATGTTTTTGGTGGTTGAAAACGATAACTTCATCTCCTTCATTACAATTAATTTTTGTTACATCTACCATTATCATATCCATGCATACATTTCCTATAATAGGGGCAGATTGCCCATTGATAAGAACAAAACCATTTTTATTTCCTAGTTTTCTCGAAATACCATCGGCATGACCAATAGGTATGGTAGCACTTTTTGTAGTTTTACTCGCTACAAAAGCTCTGTTATATCCAACGGTTTCTCCTGGCTTAATGATATTGATTTGAGAAATGATAGACTTTAAGTTGTGGGTGTTTTTAAGTTTTGAAGTTTCTTTTTTATCGTTTCCAAAGCCATACAATCCTATTCCTAGGCGAACCATATCAAATTGAGCTTTTGAGTAGTTAATAACACCTGATGTATTTAAAATATGTATCATGGGCTTATACCCTAAATGTTTGTATATTTTCCTAACAATAAAGGCGAAGTTGTTAATTTGCCCTATCGTAAATTCTTGCTCATTTGCATCTTCACTAGCAGCTAAATGAGAAAAAATGGATTCAACTTTTACATTGTTTGATTTTTTTAATTCTGTAATAATGTTAGGTACATCGGTATGCCAAAATCCTAACCGATTTAAACCTGTATTAAACTTTAAATGAATAGGGTAGTTCATTAAAGGTTTTTCATCAGCCAGTTTTAAAAACGCGTCAAAAATTTTAAAGTTATACAAGTTAGGTTCTAGTCGATACGCAACGATATCTTTTAAATTTTGAAGTTGAGGGTGAAGTACTAAAATAGGCGTTGTAATTCCTGCCTCACGTAACGTAATTCCTTCATTAGAATAAGCAACGGCAAAATAATCGACGTGGTCTTGTACTATTTTTGCGATTTCTGTTGCATCACTTCCGTAACCAAAGGCTTTTACAACTGCTAAAATCTTTGTTTTTGGCTGTAATTTTTGCTTAAAATAAGCTAAGTTGTGTAGCACCGCATGCGAATCAATTTCTAATACGGTAACATGATTATTGTTCATTGTTACGTTCTTCTTTAATCTTGTTTTGTTGTTCTTTCATCGCCTTGTAATAAGCAGCTCTACTCAGAGGCTCATATTCTTGAGTTTCTCCTAAAAACACGAGATCGTCGTTTTTTGCTTTTCGATAACTGTAATGTGCTAAATTCCCTGTACGTGTACAAACGGCATGTACTTTAGTAACGTACTCAGCAGTAGCCATTAACGCTGGCATGGGTCCGAACGGGTTTCCTTTAAAATCCATATCCAACCCAGCTACAATAACACGAATTCCCCTATTGGCTAAATCATTACAAACAGCCACGATCTCATCATCAAAAAATTGTGCTTCGTCTATACCTATCACGTCTACATCGTTCGCTAATAAGCGAATATTAGAAGATGCAGGAACAGGTGTTGAACGAATACTATTCTTATTATGAGATACCACCTCATCTTCGTCGTATCGAGTATCTACTGCAGGTTTAAAGATTTCAACACGCTGTTTTGCAAACTGTGCTCGTTTGAGTCTGCGGATTAATTCTTCGGTTTTTCCCGAAAACATCGAGCCACAAATTACCTCAATCCAACCAAATTGTTCTGTATGATTTACTGTATTTTCAAGAAACATTTTGTAATTTTAAGCTCTAATTATTGATTTTTGTCTTACTTTCGAACAAAGAACAAATTTATCAAAATTTAACAGCAAAAAATCAAATTAAACAACAACTTATGCACAAAAAACTAGCATCAGATTTAACCAGTTTAGCACACAGTATCTTACGAATGAAAAATAAAGAAGATGTGTTTGCCTTAAAAGAAAAGGCTTACGAGGTTTATGAAAAGCTTTCGGTTTTAGCGTATGTAGAAGAGTATATGAACACAACTCCTAATCCTACAAAAACAAAAGAGGCGTTGTTAAATGAGATGTTGCTGGCTGAAGAAAAAAGAGAAAAAGAACTTTTAAAAGAAACTACTTCAACAATAAACAAAGCAACAAATCATGCAAATAAAGAGGAGGTTGAAGAAGGTGTGTTTGATAAAAAGGTAAGTGAAGAGGTGTTTATAGAAGAGGAAATAGAAGATAACCTTGTAGAGGAAGAAATAATTATACATCGTTTAGACGAAGATTTACAAGAGGAATCAGACGAATCTGCAAAAGAACACGAAGTAAAAAAAGTAGAAGAAATTATAGAACAGCCTTTTGATGAATTAGAAGACTTGCTACGTGGTACGACTAAAGATGTAAAAGATGATGTTAAAGATGTTGGAGAACGAAAAACACCAACGTTAGAAGATGAGTTACAAGACACGATTTCGGTAGATGTAATGGCCGATTTATTTACCAAAGCAGATACGAAAAAAACATTGAATGACCATTTTCAAAAAATAATTCAGATTGATTTAAACGATAGAATAGCCTTCGTAAAACATTTATTTAACGGAGATCAAAATGATTTTAACAGAGTAGTTTCTCAACTCAATACTTTTAAAACAGAGAAAGAAGCAAAAAAGTTCATTCAAAAAATGATCAAACCCGATTATGATTGGTCTGCCAAAGAAGAATATGAGAATAGATTGTTAGAAATTATAGAAAGGAGATTTGCTTAAAATAAAGTAAGGATGACAAACATGGGCCAGAAGTATATTTTTTGTATGAAATGGGGTACGCTCTACGGGGCAGAGTACGTAAATAGGTTGTATTCAATGGTAAAAAGAAATTTAACATACGATTTTAAAATGGTGTGTTTTACTGATGATGCAAACGGAATTATTGATGAAGTAGATTGCTACGACATTCCTGAAATGAATATACGTACCGATATTCCTGAAAGAATGTGGAAAAAATTAACCACTCTAAAACAAGATTTATACGGATTAGAGGGAACGGCACTTTTTTTAGATTTAGACATCGTTATTGTTGATAATATAGATTGTTTCTTTGAAATAGAGGGAACTTTTAGAATTATTAAAGACCATAGTTGGAGAAGTTGGCGAATCACAGGAAACTCGTCGGTTTATAGATTTGAAATAGGAAAGCATGGCTATGTTTTTGATGATTTTTTAGAGAATTTTGAAGAGATACGAAAACAGCATAGAAATGAACAAGAGTATTTAACGCATAGTATTCATGATAAGGGGCATTTACAATATTGGCCAAAAGAATGGTGTCCTAGCTTTAAATACGATTGTGTATCTAGGTTTCCTTTAGCTTTTTGGAAAACACCAGTTATTCCAGAAGGAGCAAAGATTATTATTTTTCATGGAGAAATCAATCCACATAAAGCCATAAAAGGCGGTAGAGGAAAGTGGTATCGATATGTGAAAGCAGCCCCTTGGGTTAAAGAATATTGGCAATAAAAGCAGCAAAATGAATAAGTTTATACCCTTTATGAGGATAGAGGGTCACTTAACTTTTTATTCACTAATTACTCTTTTAAAAGGTGCTCCCTAAACTTTAAAAGTAAGCATAGGCTTTATAGCGTTTTTCGATAAATTCTTTGTAATGCTTCCGTTAAAAATATGAGACAACCCACTTCTTCCATGAGTTGCCAATGCAATAAGGTCTGCATTAACTTTATTTGAAAAGTTTAAAATTCCTCTTTCAATAGAAGAGTCATTATACACATTAATTGAGTAATCTTCTAAGTTATATTTTTTAATAAAATTCTGAATACGTAGATTGGTTTCTTCGGTGCTTTCAAATTTTTGCGGAGTGTTTATTTTTAATAAGTGTATGGTACTGTTAAAATTGCGTGCAAAATCTAAAAAACGCTCAAAAGCTTTGGTTTTATGAGGTTTAAAACTTGAGGCAAACACAAAGTTGTTAGGCGTAAACTTGCCTCTATTTTTTTTCGTAACCAGTACCGGAGTTTCAGAATTTCTTACAACTTTCTCGGTGTTAGAACCAATAAGAATTTCCTCTAAATCTGTATGACCCTTAGCACCCATTACAATGAGATCTATATTGTTTTTTTTAGAATAATCCTTAATTCCAGTATAAGGATTTTGAAATCTAATAGCGTGTTTAACGTTATTATTTCCAGAAAAAAATTGCTCTTTACAATCAAGTAACTTGTCACGAATTTTTCTAATATATACCATGCTTTCAGGAATACTAAAGTTAGTTCCAGCTCTCATATCTACAATGCCAGTAGGAACTTCAATCATATGAAGAAGATGAATTTCGCTATTTGCTTTCTTTGCTATTTCGGCAGTTAATTTTAAGGCGTATTCAGAAGGCTTTGAAAAGTCGGTTGGGATTAGTATTTTTTTCATAAAAAAAAGATTTAAAGAGACATAGTATTCTAAATATACGAAAAAAATGTAAACAAAAAAGATATTTGTATGTTAATGAATAACTTACTATATTTGCAGCAAATTTATTAATAAGATAGATGAAGGGGGCGAATGTCCCCTCTTTTTATACCTAAGATGAATCAAGAACGAGTTAAAGAATTATTACAAGAAGCCTTGCAAGAAAACGAGTCTCTTTTTTTGATAGACTTGCAGTTTTTAGCAGACAATAAAATAAAGGTCATAGTAGATGGAGACTCGGGAGTGCCGTTGAGTGAATGCATTCGCATTAGTAGAAATATTGAGCATAACTTAGATCGAGAAGAAGAAGATTTTTCGTTAGAGGTTACCACACCTGATATCGCACAGCCATTAACCGTAAAGCGACAGTATAAAAAAAACATCAATCGAATTTTAAAAGTTAAAACGGCAACAGAAGAGTTTGAAGGAACATTAACAGCGGTAACAGAAGAAACAATTACCCTGTTATGGAAAACTAGAGAGCCCAAGCCAATAGGCAAAGGAAAGCATACGGTAGAAAAAACAAAAACACTAGCGTATCAAGATATTAAAGAAGCAAAAGTGAAGATCATATTTTAATTAGATAATGAAATGGAAAATATTGCGTTAATTGAATCATTTTCGGAATTTAAAGATAATAAAAGTATAGACAGGGTAACGCTTATGTCTATTTTAGAAGAAGTATTTCGTGCAGCCTTAAAACGTAAGTTTGGTTCAGACGAAAATTTTGACATCATTATCAATCCAGATAAAGGAGATTTAGAAATTTGGAGAAACCGAGTAGTAGTAGCAGATGGAATGTCTGAAGACGATAATGAAGAAATTGAACTTTCAGAAGCAAGAAAAATAGAACCAGATTTTGAAATTGGAGAAGATGTTTCAGAAGAAGTAAAACTTATCGATTTAGGTCGACGTGCAATCTTAGCATTGCGTCAAAACTTAATTTCGAAGATTCACGAGCACGATAGCACCAATGTTTTTAAACAATTTAAAGACTTAGAAGGAGAAATTTATAGTGCAGAAGTACATCATATTCGTCATAATGCCGTAATTTTGTTAGATGATGAAGGAAATGAAATTGTTTTACCAAAAAGTGAACAAATTCGTTCTGACTTCTTTAGAAAAGGAGATGCCGTTAGAGGTGTAATAAAATCGGTAGAATTAAGAGGAAATAAACCTGCTATTATTTTATCTAGAACCTCGCCAGCGTTCTTAGTAAAATTATTTGAACAAGAAATTCCTGAAGTTTTTGATGGTTTAATTACAATCGAAGGGGTGGCAAGAATACCTGGAGATAAGGCAAAAATAGCGGTAGACTCTTACGATGATAGAATTGACCCAGTCGGAGCTTGTGTTGGTGTAAAAGGTTCTCGTATTCATGGAATAGTTCGTGAATTAGGAAACGAAAACATAGATGTTATCAATTACACTAAAAACGAACAGCTATTCGTTGCAAGAGCGTTAAGCCCTGCCAAAGTAACTTCTGTAAACATTGAATTGTATGAAGAAGAGAAAAATGGCAAAAAAGGACGTGTAAATGTGTTGTTAAAACCAGAAGAAGTATCAAAAGCAATTGGTAGAGCTGGTGTTAATATTCGTTTAGCTAGCGAATTAACAGGTTACGAGATAGATGTTCAAAGAGAAGGAATGGAAGAAGAAGATGTAGAATTAACAGAATTCTCAGATGAAATCGAAGCTTGGGTAATTGAAGAATTCAAAAAAATTGGTTTAGATACAGCAAAAAGTGTGTTAGAAAAAGACGTATCTATGTTAGTACAAAGAACCGATTTAGAAGAAGAAACAATTTTAGATGTTCAACGAATTTTAAGAGAAGAATTCGAAGACTAATATAAAATATAAGGAAGCTAGTTTCCTGCATATAATGTGAAATCTAGCAAATAAGAGAAAAAAAACATAACTATACCAGCAAGTATAAAGTGTGTTTTTTCAATAAAAAAGTATAAAATAATATATGGCTGAAGGCAAAAAATTAAGACTAAATAAGGTTTTAAGAGAACTTAACATTTCTTTAGATAGAGCTGTAGAACACTTAGCTAAAAATGGCTATGAAATAGAAGCTCGTCCTACTACCAAAATATCAGACACAGAATACCAAATTTTATTTGATGGTTTTCAAACTGATAAATCTAAGAAGGTGGCCTCTAAAGAAGTAAGTGAAGAAAAGAGAAAAGAGAAAGAGGCAATTCGTCAGCAATTAGAACAAGAGCAAGAAAGAAAACGATTAGAGGAAGAAGCTAAGAAGCAAGAAGTTTTAAAAGCCAAAGCAGAAAAGTTAGAACTCAAAACTGTAGGCAAGATTGATGTCGAAACAGGCAAAGTTATCGAAGAAAAACCAATGCCTACAAAAAATAATGATAAGGTAGAAGAGCCAAAAAAGGAACAACCTGCACAACCAGTTCAAGAAACTAAAAAAGTTGAGGTACCTTCAAAGGTTGAAGAGAAAAAACCAGAGCCTGTAAAAGAGAATAAACAATCGAAAGATACAAAAACAGTTAAGCCTACTATAAAGGAAGCGAAAAAAGAACCACAAGAAGTTCAAAAAACTGTTGAAAAGAAGGTAAAGGAGGAAAAAAAATCAGAGAAAGAAACTGAAATTACTCCACAAAATGCTGAAAAAATTGAGACCAAGTATAAAAAATTAGACGGTCCTAATTTTACTGGTCGTAAAATAGATTTAAAGCAATTTGAAAGACCAAAAAAGAAAAAAGCAGAGCCTAATAAAACTGACGGAGATAAAAAGAAACGTAAGAGAATTAGTAAGCCAGGAGGAGGTACAGGCACAGCTAAACCTCAAGCAACCAATAACCGAGGAGGTCAAAGAGGCGGAAATCGAGGAGGTCAACAAAGAGGAAGAAGACAAAATATAGCTCCGAAAGAAGAACTAACAGAAGCAGAAATCCAAAAGCAAGTTAGAGAAACCTTAGAAAAACTTCAAGGTAAATCTAAAAAAGGAAAAGGAGCAAAATACCGTAGAGATAAAAGAGATGCTCACCGTCAACAAAATGAAGCAGAATTAGAAGCTGCACAAGCAGAAAGCAAAGTGCTAAAAGTAACAGAATTTGTTACCGTAAGCGAAGTTGCTACAATGATGGATGTACCTGTTACACAAATTATTTCAACCTGTATGATGTTGGGAATGATGGTAACAATGAACCAACGTTTAGATGCTGAAACATTACAAATTGTTGCCGATGAGTTTAACTATACCGTAGAATTTGTTGGTGCCGAAGTAGAAGAAGCAATAGAAGAGGAAGAAGATAAGCCAGAAGATTTAGTAACTCGTGCTCCAATTATAACCGTAATGGGACACGTAGATCACGGTAAAACTTCGTTGTTAGACTACATTCGTAATGCTAACGTAATCGAAGGAGAATCGGGAGGTATTACACAGCATATCGGAGCATACTCTGTAAATGTTGGAGACCAAAAAATAGCGTTCTTAGATACACCAGGTCACGAAGCCTTTACGGCAATGCGTGCCCGTGGAGCTCAAGTAACCGATTTAGTAATTATCGTAGTGGCGGCTGATGATGATGTAATGCCACAAACTAAAGAAGCTATTTCGCACGCACAAGCAGCAGGAGTGCCTATCATTTTTGCTATTAACAAGATAGATAAGCCTAACGCGAATCCAGATAATATTAAAACCCAACTTTCTGCGATGAACTTATTAGTAGAAGATTGGGGAGGAAATATTCAATCTCAAGAGATTTCTGCAAAAACAGGACAAGGAGTCGATGAACTACTAGAAAAGGTTTTATTAGAAGCTGAAGTATTAGAGTTAAAAGCAAACCCTAATAAGAATGCAACTGGTGCTGTTGTTGAAGCTTTATTAGATAAAGGTAGAGGATATGTGTCTACCATACTAGTACAATCAGGAACGCTAAAAATAGGAGATTATATTTTAGCAGGAAAACATAGTGGTAAAGTAAGAGCTATGTTTGATGATAAAGGTAGAAAGGTAAAAGAAGCAGGCCCTTCTACACCAGTGTCGGTTTTAGGATTAGACGGAGCGCCACAAGCAGGTGATAAATTTAATGTGTTTGAAGACGAACGTGAAGCGAAGCAAATAGCTGCAAAACGATCTCAATTGCAACGCGAGCAATCTGTTAGAACTCAAAAAACACTTACCCTTGCAGAAATTGGTCGTCGTATTGCATTAGGAGACTTTAAAGAATTAAACATTATCTTAAAAGGAGATGTAGATGGTTCGGTAGAAGCCTTAACAGATTCATTCCAAAAACTTTCTACAGAAGAAATTCAAGTAAACATTATTCATAAAGGAGTAGGAGCGATAACCGAATCTGACGTGCTATTAGCAACTGCCTCAGACGCCATAATTGTTGGATTTAATGTTCGACCTCAAGGAAATGCCCGTGCTGTAGCTGATAGAGAAGAAGTTGATATTAGAACATATTCAATTATTTATGATGCTATTAACGACTTAAAAGACGCCATGGAAGGAATGTTATCTCCTGAAATGAAAGAAGAAGTTATTGGTAATGTTGAGATAAGAGAAGTGTATAAAATTTCTAAAATAGGTAACATTGCAGGGTGTATGGTAATGACTGGAAAGATTACCAGAGATGCTAATGTTAGAATTATTAGAGACGGAATCGTTGTACACGATGGTGTACTAGCTTCATTAAAACGTTTTAAAGACGATGTTAAAGAAGTAACTAAAGGGTACGACTGTGGTCTCCAAATAAAAGGATATAACGATATTAAAGAAGGAGACGTGATTGAAGCTTACACTGAAGTTGCAGTTAAGAAAAAATTAAAATAAAAAGACAATATTCTAAGTTTGAAAGACACCTATTATAGGTGTCTTTTTTTTGTCGAAAACTTAAATAAATGTTAATAAAAGTGTCATAATTGACGTTTTTTTTGATTTTTTATTGGGATATCACACTTATAATATTTTTTGTAAAACGGCTTCGCTAGTGATGTTTAAAGGGTTAAGCCTTGATTTTTAATTCATTAATTTTTTTTTTGATTAAACACTGAAAATTATATATTGCATGACGTTAAAAAAAACTTTTAATTTTTTGTTGAAATATCGAAAAATTAACAAAACATTTAAGTAAAATATTGTTTTTAGTTTTTTAACAAATAGAATAGCTAATTTTTTAAGTAAACAATTAAATTTTTTAAATTTTACAACAATGAAGAGAATTTTTCTTACCATGGCGATCGCCGCAGGAATTTTAGTAGGATGCCAGACTAATGAGCAAAACCCTAATTTAGAACCAGAAACAGATGCAGCTGCTCTTCAAAAAGCAGAAAAGCAGTGTTTTGCCGATGATGTTTTACAAGCAAACATGGCGAATGACCCTACTTTAAAAAGTAAGATGGAAAGTATTGAAAACTTTACAGCCAACTATATTCAAAAGGTTCAAAATGGAGAGATAGCCTCTAGGTTAGTAAATGGAAAAATTCAAATACCAGTTGTTTTTCACGTAATTTATCGTCAAGCAAGTGAGAACTTACCATTATCAGTATTACAAGGTCAAATTGATGCTTTAAACGAAGATTTTAACATGCAGAACCCTAACAGAGGAGCGATGCCTGCTGAATTTGCTACCGTTGAAGGAAATGCAAATATTGATTTTGTTATCGAGGATGTAATAAGAGTTCAAAATAATAAAAAGAGAAGCTGGAGACCAGACGATTCAATGAAATTTACTTCTTCAGGAGGTAGCGATGTGGTAAATCCACAAGAATTTTTAAATGTTTGGATTGTAAATGTTATGCCATATAGAGGAGGTCAAATTTTAGGATATGCACAATTTCCTGGAGGTAACTGGGCTACTGATGGTATAGTTTTAGCTCACAGCTTTGTTGGTCGTGATGATAGAACTGCAACTCACGAAGTTGGTCACTGGTTAAACTTACGTCACATTTGGGGTGACGGTGGATGTGGTGCAACTGATTTTGTTGCAGATACTCCAGATGCTGGTGGACCAAGTAGAGGATGTCCTTCTTATCCAACTATTGAGTGTGGAACTGCTAATATGACTATGAACTATATGGATTATTCTAGTGATAACTGTATGTACATGTTTACACAAGGTCAAAAAGCGAGAATGGATGCAGTATTTGCTCCAGGAGGATTTAGAGCTACCATGGCAGACTAAGTTTTATACGAATTTTATATATATTAAGACGCTCTTTACTAAAAAGAGCGTCTTTTTTAGTATACAAACTAAAGCAAGATAGATAAACTCTGTACCGCACAAAACAGCATACAAGAGTTTGATAAAGTAGTATTCGTATTAGTGTGACATGAATTATCATATAAGTATATCAAAGATAAGAAGCTAACTAAACAGCAGTTGCAAGGTGTAAAGGGCATCGTTAATGAAATATACTTAGAAAAAATAAAGAAATAAGTACTTCATAAGATGTCAATCAAAAGAAGAATTCCATACGAGGCTTTGTATGCAGAGTTCATCAATTAAATAGGAGAAAAGAGACTGTTTCGAGTATGTTTGATGCAGGAATCCCGTCAAAAAAGAATGAAAAATTTCACAAAGTATTTCTGATGTAAAGGATTGAAAAATATTAAAAAAAACGTTAATAAACTATCATAATGGATGTTTTTAAAGTGTTTTTTTGAAAATAATATATTAAAAATATTTTTTGAAATAATTTTTGGTGCTGATTTTTAGATAGTTATGAGTGTATTTGCAAAAAGATATTTTTTTTTGATTACATATTAAAAGTTATATATTGCGTGTCGTTAAAAAACCCTTCAAAATTTTTATTATTTCAATAAAAAAATAGCAAATTCTTTAATTTAAAGAGTTGTTTTTAGTTTTTTAACAAAACAAATAACTAATTTTTTAAATTTTCACAAAATGAAAAGAATTTTTCTTACCATGGCTATTGCCGCTGGAATTCTAGTAGGCTGCCAAACAAATGAACAAAACCCGAATTTAGAACCTGAACCAGATGCAACTGTTCTTCAAAAAGCAGAAAAGCAGTGTTTTGCCGATGATGTTTTACAAGCAAACATGGCAAATGATCCTACTTTAAAAAGTAAGATGGAGAGTATTGAAAACTTTACAGCAAACTACATTCAAAAAGTTAAAAACGGGGAAGTAGCTTCTAAATTAGTAAACGGGAAAATACAAATTCCTGTAGTTTTTCATGTAATTTATAGAAGATCTGATGAAAACTTACCATTATCTGTGTTACAAGGTCAAATTGATGCAATGAATGAAGACTTTAATATGCAAAATCCGAATAGAGGATCTATGCCAGCTGAGTTTGCAGGAGTTGAGGCTAATGTTAATATCGATTTTGTTATTGAAGATGTAATCAGAGTAAGAAACAAAAAGAAAAGAAGCTGGAGTCCAGACGATTCAATGAAGTTTTCTTCTAGAGGAGGTAGTAACGTAGTAAATCCGCAAGAATTTTTAAATATTTGGATTGTAAATGTTATACCATATAGAGGAGGTCAAATTTTAGGATATGCACAATTTCCAGGAGGTAACTGGTCTACTGATGGTGTAGTTTTAGCTCACAGTTTTGTTGGTCGTAACCAAAGAACTGCGACTCACGAAGTAGGTCACTGGTTAAACTTACGTCACATTTGGGGTGACGGTGGATGTGGTGCAACTGATTTTGTTGCAGATACTCCAGATGCTGGTGGGCCAAGTAGAGGATGTCCTTCTTATCCAACTATTGAGTGTGGAACTGCTAATATGACCATGAACTATATGGATTATTCTAGTGATAATTGTATGTACATGTTTACACAAGGTCAAAAAGCGAGAATGGATGCAGTATTTGCTCCAGGAGGATTTAGAGCTACCATGGCAGACTAAGCCGTTTTATACGAATTTTATATATTAAGACGTTCTTTATAGAAAAGAACGTCTTTTTAGTATACAAATTAAAACTAAGAATAATGAAAAATTTAAAAATAATAGTTCCAATAGTATTTTTGTTAATGATGAACTGTGCAGCACAAAACAACATAAAAGAGTTCGATAAAATAGTATATGAAGCCCAAACAAGAGGAAGTTTAGTACAATTAGTACTCGAGGGTCATAAATTATCGTATAAGACGTATCAAAAAGAAGGAACTAAGAAA
Organism: Tenacibaculum tangerinum; assembly: GCF_029853675.1. NCBI lineage: Bacteria > Pseudomonadati > Bacteroidota > Flavobacteriia > Flavobacteriales > Flavobacteriaceae > Tenacibaculum > Tenacibaculum tangerinum. Next base: position 2,811,515 of record NZ_CP122539.1, read on the forward strand.
GTAACTAAGAAGCAGCTAGAAGAGGCTAAGAGCATTGTTAACGAGCTAAACTTAGAAGAAATAAGTACTTTAAAAGCACCAACAGAGAAAAGGATTACAGACGGGGCTTTGCATGCAGAATTTACTATTAAAATAGGAGACAAAGAGTATGTTTCAAGTACGTTTGATGCTGGGAACCCACCTAAAGAATTGAAAAAACTAGAAGATTTTTTATATAGTCTTTCTGATATAAAGGAGTAGAAACCCGTAAATATTTCAATGTATTGGTTATATCATTTTGTCAATAATGCTAAGTGCAAACGAGTAGTATCCACAAAAGATGTTTATAGAATGTTGGTTTTTTCCATAAGATAAAGTCGAAAAAGTGCTATGAGATTAGTTTCTTAGAAATCTTAATAAAAAATAAGCTATAGAACGGTAGAAATTTTGAAAAAGCACAAAATAAATGCATAAGAAAAACCTGTTTCTATTGTTTTAAAGATAAGGTATTTATACTACAGGTTAGTGTTAAATATATTTATATACTTTTTTGAAGAACTTTTTAAAAAAAAGCCTACATTTGCCCATCAATTACTCCCCCTCGACTGAATTTAATCGTAAAATAGTATAATTTATTAATTGTATATTTTATTTATATATGAAAAAGTACTTTGTAGTAGTTTTTTTGTTGTCGTTTATCAATTTTTATGCTCAACAAGAAGTATGCGAATCCCCAGATGAATCTATAGTTGATCTCAATAGCATTACAAAATGTACTATTGAGCCAGTTGAAAATTCTAAAGAAAAAGGAGATAGACAGATTAAAGTTAAAATATCTGCTAGTAAAAAGAGATACCTTAAGAAGAGGGTGTTGAGAAAAGAAAAGGCTCAAGCTATAAGTTCTGTTAATACTTTAAATGTTAATGAGGTTTCAGTTTCTGAAGGTATGGAGTTAACAGGAGTAGACAAAATAGAAGAAACTTCAGATTATAAAAAAAACTTAGCAAGACTAACTGCGAAGTTGTCGAAAGAAGAATTATCAAAAGCAGAAAAACTATTTTACGTAGAAAAAGTACCCGCTTTTGATAAGTGTAAGCGAGTAAAGAAAAATGAAAGGCTAGATTGTTTCAACATAGAAATGGTTAAGCATATTAATAAACATTTCCATTACCCAGGAGAGGCTGTAAGAAATAAAATTCAAGGAGAAGTTTGGGTTCGATTTATTATTGACAAAGATGGGTATGTAACTAACATAAAAACATTAGGTCCTGAAGGAGGAGAAATTCTTAATGAAGAAGCAAAAAGAGTAGTATCTAAATTACCACGCTTCGAACCAGGAAAAAATAACGGGAAACGTGTAGCTGTAAAGTATGGTTTCCCTATCAACTTTTCATTAGAAGAATAAAAATCAATTAAATTTAAAATGTTAAAAAAACAATTAGTAATGATTGTTTTTACCTTGGCTGCTATTACAAATTATGCACAGGTAAAAATATCTGGTTCAGTATACGATGAATATTTAGAACCCTTCTATAATGCAAGAATTTCAAGTGGAGAAAATATTGCTTCGTCTGACGAAGAAGGTAATTTTTCAATCGTTTTGTCAAGTAGTACATTACCTCAAACAATAGTAGTTTCTGCTTTTGGCTTTAGATCAGAAGAAGTAACTATTACCTCTTTTGATAAAAAGGTAAATGTAGTTTTAAAAGAAAACTTATTATTAGATCAAGTGGTTATTTCGGCATCAAGAGTTCCTGAAAGAATTATAGAATCTCCGGTGACAATAGAAAGAATGGGTCTTTCAGATATAAGAAAAAATACCTCTAATTCCTTTTATGATGGTTTGGCTAACTTAAAAGGAGTTAATTCTAGAGAAGGCAGTTATGGATTCAAATCTATAAATACCAGAGGTTTTGCAGATTTTGCCAATACCCGTTTTGTGCAAATGGTCGATGGTATGGATACCGCTGCACAAGCGTTGAGTTATAGTACTGGGAATTTTTCGGGAGTTTCTGAATTAGATATTCAAAGTGTAGAAATTCTACCAGGAGCTTCTTCGGCTTTATATGGAGCTAACGCTTATAATGGTATTATGCTTTTGAATACTAAAAACCCTTTTAATCATACAGGTATTAGCACCATGATTAAAAGTGGGTATACAAGTCAAGAAACAGGAGGAAACAATCCTTTTTATGATGTTGCGGTAAGAATGGGATACAAGTTTAACGAAGCTTTTGCAGCTAAAGTGAATTTCTCATATTTTGAAACAGAAGAATGGCATGCAAATGATTTAAGAAATAAAGAAATTGATACCAACGAACTCATAGAAGGTACAGTAAATTCTACACCAAACTACAACGGAGTAAATACCTACGGAGACGAGTCTTACATTGATTTGATCTTATTAGATGAGAATATACCATGGGGTACTCTTTTAAGAAAAACGGGTTATACAGAAGCAGAGCTTATTAAAAATGATTTTACGTCTAGAAATGCTAGATTCTCAGGTGCTTTATACTACAGGCCGTTTAAAAATGAGTCTTTAGAAATACAATTCACTTCAAGGTTGTCGTTACGAGATAATCTCTTTCAAGGCATAAGCAGGTTAGCACAAAGAGGTTATTATATTGGGCAACACAAGTTAGAGGTTAAAGGAAATAACTTTTATGTTAGAGGTTACTATACAGAAAATGATTCAGGAAACTCTTACGATTTAACAAGAACAGGAGGTGTTTTAAATAACGCTGCTAACTCGTTTGATTATGCAATTGATTTTTACGATCAGAGATATAATCAAGGAAAATCAATAGAAGAAGCAAGAGCTTTTGCTGATAGGAATAGATTAGTACCAAATACAAGTGCTTTTAATACAGAGTTTGATAGAATAACAAAAACATTAATCTCAGATGGTGGAAGTAAAATTTATGAAAAAAGTTCTTACACACATTTAGATGGAAATTATAACTTTAAAAGTTTACTAAATAATTGGGCAGATATACAAATAGGAGCCTCTTATAGAAATTACAACCCTGAATCAAAAGGAACACTATTTAACGATAAAGAAGAGGCAGTAAATATAGAAGAGTATGGAGCATACACTCAATTTCAAAAGAAGCTTTTTGAAGAAAGGTTAAAGCTAACGGCATCTATACGTTACGATAAGTCAGATAATTTTGAAGGTAATTATTCACCTAGATTTGCGTTAAATTATGCTTTAGGAGAAGAGAAAAACCATGTGTTAAGAGCTTCATATCAAACAGGTTTCCGTAATCCTAGTATACAAGAGCAGTATATGTTTTTTAGTTCTCAAATTAAAACAAATGTAGGAGCTGTAGCAGATAACCTAAGCCGTATTTCTTACCCAGATAGCTATTACATAAGGTGGGACGAACAGCTAGGTGGATACGTATTTGACACCAGAGAGGTAAAAGGAGAAGAACTTCTCAACAACTCACTATTAACTAGAAGTGTTTACTTCGATACAGATACTTATACAGGAGATACTTATATAGAAACACAATACAACGAGTTGGTTCCTGAAGTAGTAAAAACATTTGAAGTAGGATATAGAAGTATGTTTCGTTTAAATAATGAAACAAACATAGATATAGATATGAACGCCTTCTACAGCAAACATGATAATTTTGTTTTTTATCAAGATGTTACAGTACCTAACGGAGGTGAAGTATACCCCTACGGAAATAGACAAGCAACAGCAGAAGAATTGGAATTACCTGAAAATAGGTTTTCTTACGTGGAAGATGGCGTAATTGTAATGAATACCGCAGCATATTATGCTTTTTCAACGGGCTTGGTTCGCGATTTTACAATCACCACTAATGCCAATTCACAGGTTGAATCGTACGGTTTTGGTTTTGGAATGCATACTAAGTTGTTTAGCAATTTTGATTTTGGTCTGAACTATAACTTTATCGATTTTAAATACGAGGATAAAGATTATGGACTATTTGAACCTAACTTTAATACACCAAAACACACGGTGAAAGCACAATTAGGTAATGAAAACTTGTTTAATAATTTTGGTTTTGGAGTAAGTGCTAGATGGCAAGATAAATACAGATGGGTTTCAAATTTCGTAAAAGGAGATATTCCTGAAAGAACTGTTATTGATGCTCAATTGAACTACCGAATACCTTCAATTAAATCGAGAATTAAGGTGGGAGGAACTAATTTATTTGGAAAAGAATATTATGTAGCTCCTGGATCAGGACAAATTGGTCAGTTGTATTATGTTTCTTGGATCATTAATAATTAAAAAATTTTAAAGCATTAAAAAAAGCGGTATGAACTCTAATTCATACCGCTTTTTTTACTTTCTTAAGCAACTAAAAATTTAATTGTAATAAAAAGTTTGGAGTAATACCCAATGAGTAACGAGCATACTTTTGAGCAGTATTGTTTTCTTCTTTGTAATAGTTGTTAATAGTATTTTTTTTATCAAATAAGTTCCACACAGAAACACCAATATCTACACTTGTACTCTCAGTTATTTCTTTTTTGTACATAGCCGAGGCATCTGCTCTTAAATAACTACTTAGTCTGTTACTATTAGCATCACCAAAATTAATTTCATTATCAACAATTTCATTACCCACTATGGGTTGAGAAGTAGGTTTACCAGAAGTATAATTCAATCCTAGCGAAAAATTAAGTAATCGGGTGGTGTAGGTACTTCCTAAAGTTATAGAGTGTGTGGTGTCAAAATTACTAGGAAACTGTTTTTCTACTAAATCATCAAACGAGTACGTATTTTCAATAAAAGAATAACTTAACCAAGTGTTGAGCCTTTTAAAGTTTTTACGTACTAAAAAATCAACACCAAAAGCATCATAACTTCCTTTGTTTTTATGAAACTCGTATTTGGTGGTAAAACTTTGACTTTGGGTTGTAATCCCCTCAACATTTTTGTAGTAAGCAGTTGCATCTAAAAGCCATTGCTTCTTTTTATAAGTAACTCCCAATGAAGCCTGTTTACTTTTAATGATAGGTATGCTATCGTTATCTGATAATTGCCATCTGCGTTTTTCTATGCCTAAGAAATCATTCTGGAAGTTGATAATTTGTGAAACATTTTGATGCTTTAATTCTCCTAAAACTTCTAAAGAAAATGTGTTGCTTAGTTTTTTGTGAATGCTCAGTCTTGGTTCGATAAGAAAAGTGTTAAATTTTTCGATGTAATTAATTCTAATCCCTGGCTTTAGAATAATATTGTTATTTGAATTTTGATATTGGGTTTGTCCGAAAACAGCATGTTCTCTAATAACATTAGCATATAACCTCACAAACCTAGGATTGTCAACATCGTTAAGATTGGTTATTTGAGTTTCCACAAAATCATAACCACCATTGAATTTCCATTTGTTTTTAAGGTAGTTTGCTTGGAGTTTAACACCTGTTTCAGAAACTATATTTTCTTGTAGAAAACGTTGTGCGTCTAAAATATTAGCATTAACGGCTTTTAACGTATAGTCGGTTTCGTAAATATGCAGAGTTGTACTAAATTTCGAATTCCATTTTCGATGATAATGAATACCACCAGCAATACTCTGCTGTGACAAGCTACTTTGTTTAGTTTCTGTTGTAGAGTTAAAAATGGCAGTTTCATCAAAAGTTAAGCTGTTATCAATTAAAATAAAATTTAAACGAATAATATCTTTGTCGGTGGGCATAAATAACCATCGTAACGAGGTGTCGTAAAAGTTAAATTCTTGATTAGAATTTGCAACATTTTTATCGTTGTTTTCTATCTCTGTACTTTGAGTAACGCGTTTAAAATAATTATGATATGTTGGGGTTTTTATCCAGTCGTCAATAGATCTACGAGCGGCTAGTTGAAGTGAAGATTTTTTACCCAAGGGAACATCTGCAAAAAAATTGGCATTGATAAAGTTTAGGCTCAAACTTCCGTTAAATATTTCTTGTAATTTATCGTTGGTTTTCATACTGATGGTTCCCGAAACTCCATTAGAATAAGAAGCATCTGTACCGTTGTTAATTACCTGAGCAGTTTGTGTAATTTTCGGATTAAAACTAGAGATGAGTCCAAAAAAATGTCCAGTTTGATACATTTTTATATCATCCCACAAAACGAGGTTTTGATCGTTCGAACCCCCTCTAATGGTAATGTTTGAAACGGTTTCATCTACGCTTTGAATACCGGGTAAGGCCTGTACGGTTTGCAATACATCAGTTTCAATTAAACCAGGAAGTAATGTGAATTTTGAAAAATCGATTGTAGTATAACCGTTACTAGTTTTGTCAATTCCTTTAATCAAGTATCCGTTTATAGTAATATTAGAAATAAACTCATGGTGTTCATTTAAATAAACGGTAGTACATTTTTCAGAAGCAAAATCGCTTGCCAGCTTATCAATTGTTTGATAGCCTATAAAACGGATGTGTATTTTTTCAGAGATATGACCAACTTTAAGCTCAAAAAACCCCTCATTGTTAGTAATAGTATAATTAGTAGTTGCTTGTATAGTAGCTCCAATTAAAGGAGTATTATTCGTTACATCTTTTAAGTAACCACAAACCAATATGGGAGCTGAAATTCCTATAATTTGTGCATCTAAACGAGTGAAAGTTAAATTAGTTTGTGCTGCTAGTTTTTTGAGTTTGTCTTCCAAGCTAAGTTCTGTTGGAATAGGGTCTACAAAAAACTCTTTAACTAAGTCGCTATTGTAATTAAATTGAACACCGTGTTCGCTAGCAATTTGATTCAAGAGGATTACAAGAGGCTTTTTATCAGCTTCTTTCTGTGCCAATAAGCTGAAACCAAAAGAGCAAAAGAATAGTAAAAAAAGAAGTGTTTACTGTTGTTCATCCCAAATAATAATCGTTTGATTTTTTTGAATTTTATAGGATAAATTGAATGGATGTGTGATAGATTTTAGAGCACTTTCAAGGTTGTTGTTTGCGAAGGCACCTGTAAATAACAAATTACTATTTTTTACGTTGAACTGTACTTTAACATTGTATTGTTTTTCAAGTTCGTTAACCACATCAGTTAGCAATACATTATCAAAAGCACTCATATTTTTCAACCATTTTGGTTGTGCTAAAATTGTTTGCGTATTTTGCGCTACCCCTTTAACAATACGAAGCTCTTTTCCAACAGGTAATTTTGTGATTTTATTTTTATAGCGAACTTGTACCAATCCTTCATAACAAGAAACTGTAAAAATACTGTCTCTATCAAGCACATTGAATTCAGTTCCTAAAACACGCACGGTTCCGTTGGGAGTTTCTACATCGAAATGCGTTCCCGTTTCAACATCAAAAAAAGCTTCTCCTTGCAATTTGAGAACTCTTTTTTGTTTCCACGTATTAGAATTGTACTCTAAATGAGAGCGTTCATTTAATGCTACTACAGAATTATCAGGAAGTGTAATTGTTTTGGCTTCGGCATGTTTTGTGGTGTAGGTATGGAGTTGCTTCGTGTTAAAAAAATAGAAAACACCTAATCCGATTACCAATATTGCAGCAACTTTGTAAATAACTGACACCCATTTTTTAGCGTTTTTTTCTTTTTTGTTAAGCAAGCGGCTTTGCAAGCTGTCATAAGAAGGAATAGCAATGTGTTTGTCAGCCCTAAATCGCTTACTTTCTTCAATAATTTCCTCGCAAAGTGGGGCATCTTCTAAAGTATTAAAAGCTGCTTGTTCTTCATCGGTTAACTCATTGCGTAACCATTTTTGTAGTAAATAATCTTTCTCCATTAATGATGGTCTGTATTAATAAAACACTTTACTTTATAAAAATCCCAAATTTTATTTAAACTCTTCTAGTTGGTTTTTTAATTTTTTAAATGCCGAATAAATTCTGTGTTCAGCAACCTTTTTGGTAACTCCTACTATTTCAGCGATTTCTTTATGCGTTTTTCCATCTATTTTATTTAGCATAAAGGCAACACGCTCTTCTTCTTTTAAATTCGATAAAGCTTTTTCATAACGTTTTAAAAATTCCTTTTTACGAAGCACAAACTCAGGAGATTCATTCGTATAGTCTTTAGGCTTTACTTCTTGATATTTAAAAACTACCTTTTGATGCTTAACAGCATTCAGCATCAAATTATTAGCTACGGTAAATAGAAAAGACTTCGCTTTTTCAGGAAGAATTTTCGCACAGTTTTCCCAAAGTTTTATAAAAGCATCTTGTACTCTATCGGCGGGATTTAAAGTACTTCCGTATTTATAATATAAAAAATTACCAAGTTCTTGAGCGTATTTTTCATATAGCAACGAAAAACGCTTTTTATCACAAATAGTTTTATGTAGGGGCTTAGACAAATTTAAATAAGGTTTTAAGTTGTTAGAAAGGTATAAAAAATATTTTTTTGGGAGATAATTAAAGTTAGTTGTTTTATAATAAAGACAGTTGCAAAAACAAGTCAAACTAAAACGAATAAAAAACATAGAAATTATGAAGCTTTTAAAAATCCCTTTTTTCTTATTAGGTATTGTGTTATTTCTTTCTTCATGTAGAACAGAAGAAATTCAAATAATAGATCCCCCGATTGAAAATGCATTGGTAGCAAATACTACAGTAGCTACACTAATGAAGAACACGGTTGCAAAAGATGGTTCTCACGATAATATTATAGATAAGGCTAGTTGTTTAAGTGTAAAGTTACCAGTAACCGTTACTGTAAACTCGAAAGAAGTAACGGTAAATGATGAGAATGGATACGAAGAGATTGAAAATATTTTTGATCTTTTTGATGATGATGTCGACTCTATCGTTATTTCGTATCCTATCGAAGTAATATTGAGCGATTATACTGTAAAAACAGTAAATTCTGATGAAGAGTTAGCAGTTTTATCTCAAAACTGTAAAGGAGAAAATGAAGAAGATGACGATATAGAATGTTTAGACTTCAATTACCCCCTTACCGCATCTGTGTTTAATGCAAATTATGAAGTGGTGCTTACCATCACCGTAAATAATGATGAAGAAATGCACGAGTTAATCGAAGATTTAGAAGATTACACCGCAGTTACGATAGATTTTCCGTTTAAGGTAATTTTAAATGGAGACACATACATTTATATTAACAATATGCAAGAACTAGAAGAGGCTATCGAAGCAGCAAAAAACACTTGTGATGAAGATGATGATAACGATTATAACGATGATGATTGTGACGACTGTACCACAAATCAACTAATAGATATTTTTGCGCAATGTGAAGAATGGAGAATAGACAAACTTGAAATAGGTGGTCAAGAATTTGAAGATTATTATGTGGGAACTACAGTTTACTTTAGATCGAATAATACCGTTAAGATAATTAAGAACGGAGATATCTTTGAAGGTAGTTGGGAAACTTCTGGAGAAGGAAATGAGATTAAAGTTACCATCAATATTCCAAACTTCGAAAAGTTCAATAAAACATGGTACCTACATGAAATTAGTGATTACGAAGGAGAGGTAAAAGTAGATTTACGCTTAGGTGATGACCGCCTCCGTTTTGAAAGTTTTTGTAATAATGCAACAACAACTGGAGATGATTTAAGCGAAGTACTTACAGCAACAAATAGCGAATGGTATATAGAGAAGTACCTCGATAATACGATAGATGAAACTACGAATTTTGAAGGGTATACTTTTCTTTTCCAAACTTCGGGTATAGTGAAAGCCATAAGCAGTACTACAACTGATGCTGGCATGTGGAAATCTTTAACCAGTAGTTCTAAATTTTATCTAGAGTTTACTTCTAACGAAGTACTTCAAGAATTAAACGACGATCAATGGGAGGTAATCTCTATCTCAGCTTCTCAAGTAAAGCTACAAGCATTGAGCAATAGTGGAACTGAAACAGATACCTTGATTTTTGTCAAAAAATAAAAAGTGACACATTTCCCCACCTGTGTATTTATATAGTTTTCTCAAGATAAGAGTCAGTTAATTCATTAGCTGACTCTTATTTAATTAATTGTAACTGAATACGTTTTCTTGCGACATCCACTTCCAAAACTTTTACCTGAACATGCTGATGCAAACGTACATGCTCATTTATATCTTTTACAAAGGTATCAGAAAGGTTAGATACATGTACTAAACCACTTTCTTTAATACCAATATCTACAAAACAACCAAAATTGGTAATATTATTTACAATTCCCGGAAGTATCATACCCGTTCGTACATCGTCAATGGTTTTAATATGTTCATTAAAACTAAATACTTTAGCTTTTTCACGAGGATCTAAGCCTGGTTTTTCTAACTCTTTTACAATATCCTGCAGTGTTGGTAATCCGTAAGAATCGGTTACATACTGCTGTAGTTTTAGCTGTTTTAAAGCAGGTGAATTACCAATTAAATCACGTACTTTTTTACCAGCATCTTTAGCCATTTGTTCTACTAATGAATACCGTTCAGGGTGAACCGCAGAATCGTCTAGTGGATTATCTCCATTTTTAACACGTAAAAAACCAGCAGATTGCTCAAACGCTTTTCCTCCTAATCGAGGTACTTTTTTAATGGCAGCTCTACTGGTAAAAGCGCCATGCTCATTTCTATAATTCACAATATTCTCAGCCAATTTAGGTCCAATACCTGAAACATAGCTCAATAAAGAAGTACTGGCGGTATTAATATTAACACCTACTTTATTTACACAATGCGCTACTACGGTATCTAACGATTTTTTGAGTTGTGCTTGGTCTACATCGTGTTGGTATTGCCCCACACCAATCGATTTGGCTTCAATTTTCACCAATTCAGCCAGCGGGTCGGCTAATCGGCGTCCGATAGAAACGGCACCACGAACAGTTACATCGTAGTTAGGAAACTCATCACGTGCAATTTTTGAGGCAGAATATATCGAAGCTCCTGCTTCACTTACCACAAAAACTTCTACCGTGTTTTTAAAATGAATGCGCTTTACCAATCGTTCCGTTTCTCTTGAAGCTGTACCGTTACCAATGGCAATGGCTTCAATTTTATAAGCATCGGTTAAAGAACTGATTTTATGCATTGCTTCTTTAGCTTGATGTTGCGGTGCATGCGGAAAAATAGTTTCGTTATGTAGTAAATCTCCTTGTGCACTTAAACAAACCACTTTACAACCTGTTCTAAATCCTGGATCGATGGCTAAAATACGTTTTTCACCCAATGGCGAGCCTAAGAGTAATTGTTGTAGGTTTTTGGCAAAAACGGTGATGGCGCTTTCGTCGGCTTTTTCTTTGGCAATAGTCAAAGCTTCGTTTGAGAGTGCCGGGAATAATAGGCGTTTGTAAGCATCGGCAATGGCGAATTCAATTTGTTCGGCACATTCGTTTTGCGAACGTATAATTCTGTCTTCCATTTTTTGCAAAGCTCGTTCGTGGTCAATGTTAATTTTTACACGAATACAACCTTCTTTTTCGGCACGTAAAATAGCTAACAATCTATGTGAAGGGATGCGATTTAGGTTTTCTTCCCAATCAAAATAATCTTTAAACTTTTGAGCCGCTTCCTCGTCTTTTTTCGTCTTAACTACTTTGGTACTAATGGTGGCAAAACGTTCTAACTGATAGCGAATATTGTTTCGAATATCGGTACGCTCGTTAATCCATTCCGCAATAATATGGCGCGCACCTTCTAAGGCTTTTTCTTCAGAATCAACTTCGTCGTTTATATACTTTGAAGCGGTGTATTCCAAATCGTTAACCCGTTGACTCATAATCATTTTTGCCAAGGGTTCTAATCCGTTTTTACGAGCCGTTTCTGCTTTGGTTTTACGTTTCTTTTTATAGGGAAGGTATAAATCTTCTAAGACGGTTAAATCGTTTGTTTTTTCAATTTTAGTCTTCAATTCGTTGGTTAAAGCACCTTGCTCTTCAATAGCTTTTAAGATGGCTGCTTTTCGTTTTTCTAAAGCTTCAAATTGCTCTTTAAATTGTACGATTTTACCGATTTCAACTTCATCTAAGTTTCCTGTTTTTTCTTTCCGATAACGGGCAATAAAAGGAATGGTGCAATCCTCATTTAGCAGTTCAATGGTGTTTTGAATGGCAGTAGAAGTCAGGTTGGTATGGGTACCAATAAAGGATACGATATTCATAAAATAAAGCAAATATAAATTTTTATTCGGGGGTGTACAATCTATATGTTTTTAGACTACCTTTCGCAGTTGGTTTAATAGTAGTTTTATGCATGCAAACAACGCTAAATGAATTGCATAGGCAACAGTATGAACGATTGATTACTGGCCTAATCTCCAACGAATTTGGAGTTTGTGATGATTTTTTTTCTGCGGATATAATCGCAGGACTTCGGAATAATTTGATACAACATTATGAGGAAGGAATTATGTACAGAGCGGGTATTGGAAAAGATTCCGATTATACAAAAGATAAAGCAATACGACGAGATGTTATTTGTTGGATTCATGAAAAAACAACAAATGATTTAGAGAAAAAGTTTATTCAGAAAATAAACGAGTTTTCTGAATATCTCAACAAAACCTGTTATACAAGTATCAATGCTTTTGAATTTCACTATGCTTATTATGATGTAGGCAGCTTTTACAAACGTCATGTCGATCAGTTTAAAAGTGATAACGGACGGTTGTTTTCATTTGTTATGTACCTCAATGAAAATTGGAATATGAACGATGGAGGTGAGTTGGTATTGTATGCTAAAGAAAATACAGAAACTATTTTGCCTGTTGGTGGTCGTGTGGCTTTTTTTAAAAGCGATGTAACCGAGCATGAAGTAAAAGTAGCATTGACAAGACCTCGCTTAAGTATTGTGGGATGGTTAAAGAATGTGTGATATTATTTTAAATTATGAATTGTTAGTTTTTAAGTATAATAGTTGACTTTTTAATTTGTGAATTTTAATAGTTTAAAGTTGTTTTGTTTTTGATTATAATCAATTAAAATATAAAAGTCTTTGTATTTAAATATTCCATTGATAGGATTAAACTTGTCACCTTTAAAAGGTACTAATGAAAGATTTGAAAAAGGGGAATTAGATTTTTTCGAATCTAAATGATTGTTGATTTTTTCAAAAGCATTCATATTTTTTTCATCTTTTAAGTGAGAAAAGTTTTCATCCAATATGCTTGAAAATTTTATAAACTGAGATTCATCTGAATTTGTGTAATGATAAAAGCTGGTGCCAATATTGTTAGAAATAGAAACGGAATAACCATTGGGTAATGTGAAAGTGCTGCTAGAACCAAAACTGCCTCCTCCGTAACTTTTCAAAACAGGACCTAAAGATCCTCCAATTGTTATATAGTATTTACCCTTGCTGAACAGGGCACTGATAGCTGGATTCGCGTTTCTCATGGTATTAAAAAATTTCTCAGTTTTTTTTAACTCATTGTATTTTTTGTAATTGTTAGTATCTGTTGTAATAGGAGAATTTCTAAATTTAATAGTATCTGTTTTTAACACTGAAAACTCTTTTATAATTTTTCTGTTTGTTACATCAGTAATATTGAAACTAAGTTTTTCTTTAGAGAAAGTAAGAGAAATGAGCTTGTCATTAAGTAAATACGAATTTGATTTTTTTTTATGTCTTTTTATTTTTTCCTGTGAGCTTTTTATTTTAAAAGAAGAGGCAGCAAAATCTTTTAAATCTATTTTGACAATTTGTGTGAACTCCGAGTTGTTGTTTAGAGTAAAAATAATGGTTTCATCTTGAACATACATTTTTTGTTGCTTTGAAGAAATTTCTATGGAATTAGGGGTGTCTTGATCTAATTTAATTAGAGGTAATGATTTCATTAAAATTGGAACTAATTCTTTTTTTCCTCCAGAAGATGATAGTAGGTTTATATTTTCTAAATTGACTTTGTGCCTCGTAGGCTTATCTCCATCAAAAGTGTAGATATACAATCCATTAACTTCTTTTGACCCCGTGATAAGGTAAAATTTATTGTTTAAATTTATCGATTGTAAATAGGTTTCGTAATCTGTAAGAGGTTTGAACTCTTTGGCAATAGAGTATTCCGACGAAAATAAAATTTCTAAAAAATGATTTTTTTCATTTTTAAGATATAGTTTACAATCTCTATTTTTAAGAAAACTATATCCAATTATATCTTTGTATTTTCTTCTTTTATTTTCAAATATGAATTCATTTTTTAGAGAAAATAAATCATTAAAATTATAAGTATATACATTTTTAGCATCAGCAAAAAAAATAGTAAAAGAATGATCTTGCTTGTTTACTATTGCGTAAATATCTTTTATGTATGAGCTATTGGTTTTTAATCTGTTATTAAAACTAGCAATTTCTACTTGGGAAAATAAAGAGCTACATATGCATACTAGAAGTAGCAAGAGAATACGATTCTTTTTCATTTTTTGTTGTTCAGAGTTTTAAAAAAAACCTCGCAATACTATTGCGAGGTTTCAAATATAATAAATGTTTTATTTAGGCAATAAACGTTCCGTTATTTACTTTTTCTGAAGGTTGGACAAAGGCTAATTTACCATCAGGAGTATCGGTCATTAAAATCATACCCTGGCTTTCTACACCACGAAGTTTTCTCGGAGCTAAATTACATAACACAGATACTTGCTGACCAACAATGTCTTCTGGTTGAAAGCTTTCCGCTATTCCAGAAACAATGGTACGAGTATCGATGCCTACATCTACCGTAAGTTTTAGTAATTTTTTGGTTTTGGCTACTTTTTCAGCGGCAACAATAGTTCCTACTCGAATGTCCATTTTGGTAAAATCATCAAACTCTATGGTTTCCTTTTGAGGTTCCACTATTTTGTTTTCAGCCTCATTGGCTTTTTTAGTAGCTTCTAATTTATCTAACTGTGCCTGAATAGTAGCATCTTCAATCTTAGAAAACAATAACTCCGCTTTATTAATTTGATGATTAGCTGGTAACAACAGCTCTTTTTCTGAAATATCATTCCAAGTAAGTGTGTTGTCAATGTTTAAAATTGATTTTAATTTTGCTGAGGTAAAAGGTAAAAAAGGTTCTGATAACACGGCTAATCCTGCTGCTATTTGTAAGGCAACATTCATGATGGTTTTAGTACGTTCTTCATCAACTTTAATTACTTTCCAAGGTTCTTCATCGGCTAAATACTTATTTCCTAAACGTGCTAAATTCATAAGCTCTTGTGAGGCTTCTCTAAAACGGTAACGCTCAATAGATTTGGCGATGATGTCTGGAAATTGTTTTAGTTGCTCTAAAGCATGCTCATCTGCTTCTAACAATTCTCCTGCAGTTGGTATCTGCCCATTGTAGTATTTGTTTGTTAAAACAGCAACACGGTTGATAAAGTTTCCGAAAATTGCCACTAATTCATTATTATTTTTTGCTTGAAAATCTTTCCAAGTAAAATCATTGTCTTTAGTTTCGGGTGCATTGGCTGTTAGGGTATAACGCAACACGTCTTGCTGATTTGGAAATTCTTCTAAATATTCGTGTAACCAAACTGCCCAGTTTTTAGAAGTAGATAGTTTGTTTCCTTCTAAGTTTAAAAACTCGTTTGCTGGTACATTTTCTGGTAAAATAAAATCACCGTGTGCTTTGAGCATTGCTGGAAAAATGATGCAGTGGAATACAATATTATCTTTACCAATAAAATGAACCAATTTGGTATCGTCTTTTTTCCAATAGTCTTCCCAGTTTTTACCTTCTCGTTCAGCCCATTCTTTAGTAGAAGAAATATATCCGATAGGTGCATCAAACCATACGTATAACACTTTTCCTTCAGCACCTTCAACAGGAACCGGAATTCCCCAATCTAAATCTCGGGTTACGGCACGAGGGCGCAATCCGTCATCAATCCACGATTTACATTGTCCTAATACGTTGGGTTTCCAGTCATTTTTATGACTTTCTAAAATCCAATCACGCAAAAAAGCTTCGTGCTTATCTAAAGGTAAAAACCAGTGTTTGGTTTCTTTTAGTGTTGGAACATTTCCTGTAATTGCCGATTTAGGGTTGATTAAATCGGTGGCATTATGACTGGTACCACATTTTTCACACTGATCTCCATAGCTTTCTTCATTTCCACATTTAGGACAAGTACCTATTACAAAACGATCGGCTAAAAACTGATTTGCTTCTTTATCGTATAGCTGTTGGGTAACTTCTTCAACAAACTCTCCATCGTTATACAGTTTCGTAAAGAAATCTGAGGCTGTTTTATGATGAATTTCTGCTGAAGTACGCGAATAATTATCAAAAGAAATTCCAAAATCTTCAAATGATTTTTTAATGATTCCGTTATATTTATCAATAATAGCTTGAGGGGTAACACCTTCTTTTTTGGCGCGCATCGGTATGGCAACTCCGTGTTCATCAGAACCACAGATGTACGCCACATCTTTTCCTTTTTGGCGTAAATAGCGTGCATAAATATCTCCAGGAACATATACCCCTGCTAAATGACCGATGTGAATAGGTCCGTTTGTATAAGGTAATGCCGCTGTAATGGTATATCTTTTTGGTGTACTCATGTTTTTCTACTAAAATTAAACCGCAAAAGTACGAAAAAGCAATTTTTTATACTGCTTTAAAATGGGTACATTTGGTAGCATGTATACTTTTAAAACCAAGAAACGGCACTTGTTTATGGAAAAAAGAATGTTGACTTTATTTTTTTTACTGATACTAATATCGGTTTATGCACAGAATGACACTATGAAACGAATTACACCACCATATTTACAAGAGGGAGACACAGTAGCCATTGTTGCTCCTGCAGGAATCTTAAAGAATCGTAAGCATACTATTGATAAAGCAAGAAAGTTATTGGAAAGTTGGGGATTAGAAGTGGTGTATGGTAAACACTTGTTCAATCAAAACCATCATTTTGCCGGCACAGACGAAGAACGTTGTCAAGATTTTCAAGAGGCTCTTGATAATCCAAGCATTAAAGCAATTTGGGCTGCTCGTGGGGGATATGGCTCGGTGCGGATTTTAGATAGGCTAGATTTTACGAAGTTCAAACAGCACCCTAAATGGATTATTGGTTATTCTGATATTACCGCTTTTCACAATCATATTCATAATTTAGGCATAGAAACCTTGCACGCAATGATGGGAACGAGTATGGAAGAAGAACCAGAAAATCTTGTACAGACCATTGCTACTTTTAAAAAAGCATTGTTTGGAGAAAAATTAGCGTACAAAATCCCTGCCTCAAAATACAATAGAGTAGGTGAGGTTTCGGGTGAGTTGGTAGGTGGCAACATTGCTATTTTGGCATCTATGCTAGGTTCAGATAGTCAAATTTCTACCAATGGAAAAATTTTATTTATTGAAGAAATAGGCGAGTATAAATATTCAATAGATAGAATGCTGCAAAGCCTAAAGCGCGCAGGATATTTTACAAAAGTAAAGGCGGTTGTAGTGGGTAATATGACTAAAATTAAAAAAAATACAACTTTATGGGGGGATTCTGTAGAAAATTTAATTTTAGAGGTTGTTCCGAAACATATTCCTGTACTTTTTGATTTTCCTGCGGGTCATGAGGCTGATAATAGAGCATTGATAATTGGTAGGAGAGTAAAACTATCCATTAGCACTAGTAAACAATGTTCAGTGCTGTTTCATTAATCGTTTTTAGTCTTGCAGGTGTTTATACCTAATGTGGTATACAGCGGACAAAAATCTATAAAGCTCGTTATTAAAATTACAATAGCTACAACAAGTAAAATAGTACCAGTAACTCCAGT
Organism: Tenacibaculum tangerinum; assembly: GCF_029853675.1. Taxonomy (NCBI): domain Bacteria; kingdom Pseudomonadati; phylum Bacteroidota; class Flavobacteriia; order Flavobacteriales; family Flavobacteriaceae; genus Tenacibaculum; species Tenacibaculum tangerinum. The sequence goes on from NZ_CP122539.1 coordinate 2,829,167, forward strand.
AATAATGTCAAAATAAGAAAGCACGGCGATGATTAATGCGATAAAAGTTCTAATACTTTTATCCATTTTTCCAATGTTTTTTTTCATGGTAATACATTTAAGGTTACTCAAATATAAGTTTTTAAATGGCACAACACAATGAACTAGGTAAAAAAGGTGAACAGTTGGCGATTGACTATCTCATTGAAAATGGATATGTTATCGTTGAAAAAAACTATCGATTTCAAAAGGCAGAGGTTGACATTATGGCTAAGAAAGGAAGTGTACTCGCTATTGTTGAGGTTAAAACACGATCGACTGCATATTTCGGTAATCCGCAAGATTTTGTAAATCCAAAAAAAATAAAATTATTAGTTACAGCAGTAGATGCTTATGTAACAAAACGTAATTTAGATGTAGAAATACGATTTGATATTATCGCCATTATTAAAGAGCAGCATAAATTTACTATTGAGCATATTAAAGATGCTTTTTTATATTTTTAGGAATAAAAAAACTCGACACTAATTGCCGAGTTTTACAATGCTATATTTTTGTTTAGGAATTACTCTTCTTGATTAAAATATTTTTCAACATCTTCTACATGATCTGGCATGGCAATAATTCTTTTTTCTTTGTTTAATACAAAATACGTAGGTGTACCTAATAAGTTGTATTTTCTTACTGTTTCATTTTCCCATTTATTTTCTGGATGCGTACCTACTGCATGATGCCAGTTAGGCAGGGCTTTTACAAATTCAGCCCATTTATTTTCATCGCTCTCTATACCAAAAGAGACTACAGAAACTTCTTCATGATCTTGCATGAATTCATACAACTCAGGAACTTCTTTTGTACAGTGAGGACAACCAGTACTCCAAAAAACTAACAAGTACTTATCACCGTCATCCAGTGTAGATAGTTTATAGTTTAAATCATCTTCTTTCCAAGAAAAATCAGGAGCAATTCTACCTACAGTGGCAAGTAATACATCTAATTTTTCTTTCTTAAAATCAGCATTTTGATCTTCAGAAGGAAGTTTGTCGTAATACTCTGAAAACATCCAGTCAACTGCAGGACCGTTGCGCTTGTCGGTAAGTGCAGTAATTAAATATTCGATAACTGCTTTTCGTAATCTTTTAGAAGAAATTTTATCCATTACATTCACAATCGCTTTTCTCATGAGTTTTTGTTGAATTCCTTTATCTTCTGCAAAACTTAGATAAAAAACGTAGTCGTTAACCTTATCAATTAAAAAAGAAGAGTTGTACAATTCGTCACTTTTCAAATCGATGTATTCAAAAAAGTTGTCGGTAGTTGCAGATAAGTAATCTTCTATATTGTCATGAGGGTTATATGAATTGTATCTGCGAGAGGCTCTTATGAAATTATTGGCCAACATTCCTTGTGACTTTTTTTCATAATTTTCTTGCACCTCTTCAACTTCTTTGTATTCTTTTCTATATTCTTTTTTAATGTCTTTTGAACCTGTTTGTATATATGCAGCTTGTAAAGAGTCTACTTTTCTTTGTACAGCATTATATGCTTGAAGATATTCTCTATAAACCTTATTTTCTCTAGAGCTAGTAAAAAGTACAGATTGTTCGGGATATTTCGGATTAAAAACGAATTCGACATTTTCTTTGTTGAATAAAAAATCAATAAAACCTGCACCAGAATTTCTATAAGTAGCTCGATAGGCTCCAGGGGTAGCTGTATTTGGTAATTTGAAACTAAATTTTCCTAAAACTTGCTCCTGGCCACCTACAACAACCGTGTCTAATTCGATGGTGGTATTTAAAATAAATTTTTGCTTTGCTCCTTCGATTTTATATAAAATAACCCAGTCTCCTTTATCAGGTGGGGTCATCGTACCTTTAACAGTGTATTGTGCATTTACAAGGGATGTGGTAAATATTAATAGAGCCAGTAATTTTTTCATCATAATATTTTAAAAGGATTATTAATAAGGTTTTAAAACTAGTCATTTACAAACTTCTATCCAAGAAGTGTACCACTTTTATTTTTTCTTATGTACTTTAGAAATGTTTTTATAACTGTATGAATTATATGAATTTAAAAGAGCAAATATTCTGGATAACAGGTGCTTCCTCTGGAATAGGGAAGTCATTGGCAATAGCACTCTCTGATTATGGAGCAAAACTAATCATATCTTCGAGAAATGAACACGTTTTAAATGAAGTAAAAGAGAAATGTAAATTTCCTGAAAAAGTAAAGGTTTTACCATTAGATTTAGAAGAGTATACGAAACTTGAAAGTAAAGCCAAGCAAGCAATTTCATTTTTTGGTAGAATTGATGTTTTAGTAAACAATGGAGGTATAAGTCAACGCTCTTTGGTAAAAGATACTTCTATTTTTGTAGATAAACGTTTGATAGATATCAACTATTTAGGAACGGTAGCTTTAACAAAGGCAGTGTTGCCTCATTTCATTAAAAATAAGTCGGGTCATTTTGTAGTAACTACTAGTATTGTAGGTAAAATAGGAACTCCTTTGCGCTCTACTTATGCAGCAAGTAAACATGCTTTGCATGGTTTTTTTGACAGTTTAAGAGCAGAGCATCATAAAGATAATGTTGCTGTTACTTTAGTTTGTCCGGGTTTTGTAACCACGAACGTATCTAAAAATGCGTTGACAGGAAGTGGAACACCTCAAAATAAAATGGATACAGCTACTGCCAACGGAATTCATCCAGATAGATTTGCCGAATTAATGTTAAAAGCAATAAAAAATAGAAAGCAAGAAGTATATATTGCTGGGGCAAAAGAAAAATTGGGAGTGTATGTTAAACGTTTTTTTCCAAAACTATTGTCAAAAATGATTCGAAAACTGAGTGTTACCTAATTAAAAAAGTCAATCTCTTCAAAATAATTAATAATGGCTTCTTTCATTAGAACAGACTGTTCTCCGGGTTTTAAATTAGGTAGTTCGGTAACTGTTTTATAATGAGGCCAACCGTCTTTATCAAAAAAATCAAACTCATAATACCCATAAGGTTCTAGTAGTTTGCAAATGGCAATATGCATAAGGTTAACTTTCTCATCTTTTTTAAATTTCCGATGTCCTTGTCCTAATTCTTGCACGCCAATTAAGTAAATAATAGCATCGATATTTAGTTCGTCGCCATCTGCAAATTGCTGTGATAGCTCAGTAATTACGAAATTCCATTTTTCTTTTAAGTTAGCTGTCTGGGTCATTTATTTACTTTTTGAGATTGCAAAGATATGAATGAGTTGTGTATATTTGTGTTACATCTACAAACATAATCACGGTTTTTGTTTTTGTGCTATATCATTATTTACTACAAGTTATATGAATACATTTGATATTATTATTGCAGCCTTATTACTTTTTGGATTTGTTCGCGGCCTTATGAAGGGTTTGTTTGTTGAGGTAGCTTCTTTGGTAGCTCTTGTAGCTGGGGTTTATGGAGCCATTCATTTCTCTTACTTTATAGGAGATTGGTTAAAAAACAGTGTAACATGGGATGAAAAATATGTTTCTTTAGCAGCTTTTGCTATAACTTTTGTAGTGATAATTGTCATTATAGCACTCTTGGGTAAAATTTTGACCAAAATTGCTGATTTTGCTTCGCTAGGAATACTCAATAAGATTTTAGGTGGTGTATTTGGTGCCTTAAAAATAGGACTGATTTTGAGCGTGATTTTTATTTTTTTCGGAAAAATGAACGACACTATTCCTTTTGTGAAGCAAGAAACCTTAGATAAATCTATTTTATATAAACCGGTAAAAAAAATTGCTCCAACCATCTTTCCTTCTATAATTAAAGATGAAGAGCAAAATACAGAACATTCAGAAATATAAAAAACTAAAGTTCACACTTTAGTTTTTTATATTTCTGTGTAACTTAGTCTAAATCTAAGGTAAAGATATCATCTAAATGAGCTGCACTGTCCATAGAAACCTTTAGGTCTTTAATAACCCCGTCTTTCAAGTCGTATACCCAACCGTGTATTTCCAATCCAGTATCGTCTTTCCATGCTTGTTGTATGATTGAGGTTTTTGCTAAGTCGTATACTTGTGCTTTTACATTCAATTCTACAAGCCTATCGAAACGTTTTTTATCGTCGTCAATTTTCTTAAGTTCAGTGTAGTTGTCTTTATATACTTCTTTAATATTTCGAACCCATTTATTGATTAAGCCCAACGATTTATTTTGCATAGCTGCTTGTACCCCACCACAACCGTAGTGACCACATACAATAACGTGTTTTACTTTCAAATGATTTACGGCATAATCTAAAACACTCAACATGTTCATGTCTGTATGCACAACCATATTGGCTATGTTACGATGCACAAATAGTTCGCCAGGATGCGTTCCTGTAATTTCATTTGCGGGCACTCTACTGTCTGCACAACCAATCCACAAAACGGGTGGTTTTTGACCTTTTGATAAATTTTCGAAATAATTTTCGTCTTTATCAGTCATTTCTTTAACCCATTCTTTGTTATTGACTAAAAGCTGATGGTAATACGTGTTTTTCATAATTGAAATTTTTAATTTTTGTCTTTAACATTTTGTTTAACCCATTCAAGACATTCCTGAAAGGTATCGAAAATATGCTCTTCAGGAATCAAATCAGGAATAATATCAATGCGTTCCATCATATATCGAGGTTGATCAAGCACATCTACTAATAAAACAGTTATTCCATTTTTTTCCAAATCTACCAGGACATCTTCCAAAGCATATAAACCTGATTGATCTATATATTGCATTCTGTCTACACGAATAATTACATGAGATGCCGTAGTTGGAATTTGCTTGGACAAGGCTAAAAAATCACTCGTTGAACCAAAAAATAACGGACCTTTTAAGTGTTTAATGAATACTTCTTCGATTAATTCCTTCGGAAAATCTTTTTCGTCTGCCCATTGTTCTTCTTTTAGTGACTTTACATCAGAGTGATGAGCAGTTAAATCACCAATTTTTTTCATAAACATTAGCGAAGCGATTACCAAACCTATTCCTACAGCATAAACCAAGTTCCAAAAAGTTGATAATACTAAAACAACCAGCATTATAATTACTTCAGAACTTACTTTTAAAGGGCCTAATTTCATGTCTTTCGGTAAATTAGGAATGGCTTTTAAACCTTTATAATCCATAACACCAATACCAACAGTAATTAAGATACCTGCTAATACAGCTGCAGGAATTTTTGAGGCAATGGGACCTAATCCTAATAAAATTATTAATAGCATTACCCCAGATATCATTCCCGATAATTTTGTTTTTCCGCCAGAATTAATATTTACTACCGTACGAATCGTTGCTCCTGCACCAGGAATTCCTCCAAAGATTGCAGCAATGCTATTTCCTATTCCCTGACCTACCAGCTCTTTGTTGGGCTTGTGTTTTGTTTTGGTCATGTTATCTGCCACTACCGAAGTAAGTAAAGAGTCAATAGCCCCCAACAGTGCCAAGGTGAGTGCAGTAAATATATAAGGAGCAATGCCTGAGATGCTAAATCGGGTAAAAATTTCCATATTTGGAACCGGAAAACCACCAGGTATCTCTTCGATAGGGCGGTAATTCAATCCAAAACCTATAGAAATACCTGTCATTACCACCAAAGCAACTAATGTACTGGGTACCGCAGTGGTTATACGCTTAAAACCATAAATAATTAGAATGGTACCCAATGCCAATAGAAGTTCTAACCAGTTAATATTTTTTAGTGCTCTAGGAAGTACTTTGAGCGTACCTAATACACCTGAAGCTTCTTTTCCGGCAAGGGTCTTGCTTTCTTTTAAAATATCTGCTTTTGTAATTCCCTCAGCACGATCTATAGTTTCCTTAAAATCTTCTAAAACCAAAATGCCTTCTCCAGCTTCTTCTTTTAAAATATTTTCTAAGATTAGCTCCTCTGCTTGAGGTTTGAATTGTTCTACAAATTGCTTGTCTTCCTTAGGGTAGTATCCTAGCGAAGGTAGTATTTGAGTAACCAGTATAATTACCCCAATGGCTGTCATGAACCCAGATACTACAGGGTAGGGGATATAACGAATGTATTTACCCAATCCTAATAATCCTAAACCTATTTGAATTAAACCAGCTAATAAGAAAACAGTTAGTATAGCGGGTAAAGCTTTGTTAACATCTCCGTCATTTACAGCTAAAATACTAGCAATTACCACCATACTCACAGCGGTCATTGGTGCAGTAGGTCCTGATATTTGAGTATTAGTACCACCAAAGAGAGCTGCAAAAAAGGCGATAAAAATGGCTCCGTACAAACCAGCACTTGGCCCTAGCCCTGATGAAACACCAAAGGCCAACGCTAGCGGTAGCGCAACAATACCTGCGGTAATACCACCAAATAAATCTCCTTTTATATTTGAAAACAAATTTTTCATGAACTTTATTTTAATAATTGCTAAATATAATTATTAATAAGAGAAAAAACAGGTAATAGGTAAAAATTCTATATCGATTGCTTCAGAAGTAGCGTTTAAAAACCTTGTGTTCTAATTATCAATACAGAAAAATTTCTTAAAATATAAATGCTATTGTCTGATCGCCTGTTTTTACGATATAGTTAAAGAAAAAAATAGGTATTAATTGTTATAATTCCCGTAAACTTTCAGCATTAACCCAACCTAATTTCCCGTCTATAAGTTTTATTTTTTTCCAATTATCTACAGCATCTAACACATTTACTTTAACTCCTTCATGTAAGGTGAAAATTTCGTTAGCATTTTCTGTAGGTTCATTTTTAACAGATACTTCTTCGTCAAAAATAATAGCTTCAATAATATTTTGAGTATAATTATACTGCGTGTAGGTAATTACTAAAGAGGTTGTTAATAGAAAAAAAGAAATCATACTGGCAGTAAAGAAGATTCTTTTTTTGGTTGGAGTGTAGGAAAAATAGAATATTAAAAATAAGATAGATGCAATTAAGGAAAATACAACGGCGATTACAGCCCACGTATTGTATGTAAATTTTTGTAAATAGTTTTCGTTTAGTTTTTGAAAGACCGATTTCGGCAAGGCTTCAATTCTATCAAGAGTTAAACGTTTTGCAATAATTAAGTTGTTTTTAGCATCTTCATTTAAAGGATTTAGTTGCAGTGCCTTTTCGTAGTTGTAAATGGCAGGTGCTACTTTATTTAGTTTGTAGTAACAGTTTGCCAAATTGTAATACAGTTCTGTCGAAACTAGTTTTTTGCTTTCTATTTGTTCGTATAGTTGTACAGCTTCTTCATATTTTCCGTCTTTGTATAAAGAATTTGCACTTACAAAAAGGTCGTTGGCATTTTGTGCTAACGTAATAGTTGACACAAATAAGAATAAAAGTATAGTGATTGTTCTCATTATAATTGTCTGTCTAATTGCGTTATTACTTGTTTCGCTTTTTCGTACTCCTCTTTCATTTGCACATTGGTTATTGGAGTATATCGAGCAAAATCACAATGATTTAATACTTCAATAAACTGATGAATTACTTCTTTATCAATATTTTTATCTAATAACAAATCAGTAATCTTTTCACGACTTATATCTGAAGTTTCAACTCTTAATTTAGCTTTTAAGTAGTTGTGTAAGGCTCTTTCTAAAGCTTCGTAAAAAGCCTCTTTGTTACCCAATTGTTTTTGTGCTTCTGATAAGTATTTTTTAGCCAGTTTATCGGCTTTTCGCAGCTTGTTGCCCAACACGTCACCCTCACGTTCTTCTTTTTTCTTTTTTATGAATATTCCTATTGGAATTGCTAAAATGGGTAGCAATAGAAGAATGTAAAATAAGATAGATTTAAAGAAATCATCCGTTTTTACAGCTTGTAAATCGGTAGTTGTTTGAATGTATCTAAAGTCATTTCCAGTAACTTTTACAGCTTGTTTTGCTACTGCGTTAAGATCTGAATTCGTCGGAATTTCTTTTCCTTCTAAAACATCTACATATAAGTCATCGGTGCTAATGGTTTGGTATACGTTTTCTTTCGGATTGAAGTACGAGAAACTGGTACTTGGAATTTTATACTTTCCTTTAAATTCAGGAACAACCGTGTAATTATCGGTAACAGAACCAGATAAACCAGTGCCAGTAATGCGAACGTTTTCTTTTCTTTCTGGTTGATAAACTTCGAGTTCTTTAGGCGTTTCAATTTTTGGAAGTTCAAATAGTTTTAAGTTTCCTTTTCCACTTACTGAGACTTTGATTTGTGATGATTCATTCGCTTTTAAGGTGTTTTTGCTTAAAGAAACATCAAAAGAAAATTCACCAACTGCTCCTGTAAAATCTTCAGGTTTGTTTTTAAGAGGTAAGGATTTTGCGTTGATAATTTTTTTTGCAGAAGAGAACTCCTTACGAACTTGACGTGTAATCACATTTCCGAAGAAATCGGCTCTACCAGTAGGAACTGCTACCACAATATCCATTTTCATAGGGTCGATAGTAAGTTTGCCTGAAGTTGTAGGAATTAACAAGGCTTTGTGTAAAACAGCATAACGATAATTCTCTCCGTTATAGGTGCCCGTTTTAACAGGCATTCCGTTTCGTTTAATTTCTTGATTCCAAAATCCGTTGTACTGTGGTGCCTCTGTAATAGCATTGTCGTAAATACCAACATTGTCGCTAAAGTATAAACGGTATTCTACATAAATTCCTTCTCCAATATACGGTTGAGATTTAGAAATTTCGGCTACTAAATGAATATTCTGTTCTGCTATATAACTTGGGTCGTTTGGGTTTTTAGGAATATCTACCGCATCTAATACAATAACCTTTACAGGGTTGGAGCTAAGTGTTTTTCCTTCAATTTCAATGCTGGCAGAAGGAATGGTAAACTCTCCTTTTCTTTTGGGTTGCAGTATGTAAGTGTACGATTGATTAAAAGAAACTTTACCGTTTATCCACGATTGACTCACCGACTGACTGGGTCCGCCTACTATTTTAAAGTTAGTGAAATTAGGTGCTTTAAAATTGTCAGCTCCTTGTTTGTTAATTGAAAATTCAATACGCAATCGTTGATTTACACCTAATTTGTTTTTGCTAACGGTAGCCGTTAACGCAGCATCTTGTGCGTTAATGGCAGAGGTTATTAAAATAACTAGTACTGATATGTATGTTTTCAACTTCATGTTAATTTTCAAAAAATGTCTAAAAATAAGTAAGATTTTAAAAATGATAAAATTACCAGTCTTTTTCTTGTTTTACTTTTCTTCCTTTTGATTTTTCGGTATTCATTTTCTTTTGCGTTTTGTTTTCCTCATTATTTAAACTCTCTAATAACTGCTTCATTTGTTCTGGAGTCATTTTTCCTTGCTGAGGTTTTGGTTGTTGATTTTGTTTGTCTTTTTGGTCTTGATTTGGTTTTTGTTGATTTTTTTGATCGTCATTTTTCTGATCTTGTTGATCGTCTTTCTTATCCTTATCGTCGCCTTTTTTATCTTTATTTTGGTCGTTCTTTTTGTCTTCTTCGTTTTGTTTTTGTTGGTCTTTCTGATTTTTATTTTTATCCTTGTTATCCTTCTGATTTTGTTGTTGCTTCTTAGCTTCTTTTTGAGCAACAGCTAAATTATAACGAGTTTCATCGTCATTCGGATTTCTACGTAAGGAATTTTTAAAGGCTTCAACCGCTTGTTCGTATTGTTTTTGTTCCATCATGGCATTGCCAATATTATGGTAAGCTTCCGCCTGAGCCATTTTATCTTTTGATGTTTCGGTAGTTACTTTAAACTGTTCTACGGCTTCTTTGTATTTCTTATCTTGATATAAGGTGTTTCCGTAATTATAGCTTGCTTTTTCATATTTGCTATTTTTACCCAAAGCTTTTCGATATGCAATAGCAGCATCGCTAAATTGTTGCTTATTGTATAGTTTGTTTCCTTCTCTTAGTAAAGCACGTGCTTCACGCTGTAATTTAAGCGAGTCTTGCTGCGCATTGGCTAGTGCAGAAGCTGCCATAACTATAATGAACACTAAATTTTGTAAACTTTTCATTCTATACCACATTACTACTTAACAGAGTCTATGACTCCTCATTAAATAAATCTACTTTCTTTAACCACTTGGTTTTTTTATCGAACAAAAACATATCGATAATTAAAAACAATAGTCCAATGCCTACAAACCACTGAAATTGGTCTTTATAATCAGAAAATTGTTTTGTTTCAAACTCACTTTTTTGTGCGTTTCCAATAATTTTTTCAATAGCTTCTACTGGATTTTCTGTTTTATTACCATCAAAATATTGTCCATCAGAAGCATCCGCAATTCCTTGTAACACATCGGGTTTTCTTTGGGTAATTACGGTTTCTCCCATTCTATCTTTTTTATAACCAATAAGTGCGCCATTTAGTTTGATTGGAATAGGCCCTCCCTTTTCAGTTCCTACACCAACAGTATATACTTTCACTCCTTCGTTAGCGATGTTTTGAGCAACCTGTTTGGTTTCTTCTTGATGGTCTTCACCATCTGAAATAATAATTAAAAAGCGATTGGTTTGCTCGTCGTTATCATAATAGGTGTTTGCCAAGTTTAACGCTTCGTTAATTGCAGTACCTTGACTCGAAACCATGTCGGGATTTGCATTTTGTAAAAACATATTAGCTGCCGCATGGTCGGTGGTAATAGGAAGTAGTGGATAGGCATTACCTGCATAAATAATAATTCCCACTCTATCACTTCCTAGTTTATCGATAGTCTTTGAAATAATTTGTTTTGCTTTTTCTAATCTGTTCGGAGCAATATCTTCTGCCAGCATACTTTTGGAAACATCTAAAGCAAATACTACATCAACACCTTCTCTTTTTACGGTCTTTAGTTTCGTTCCCATTTTAGGATTCATTAAAGATATAATTAAAAAAGACAATCCTAACAAGAAAAAAACAAGTTTTAATACCGATTTAAAGGTTGAGGTATTAGGTGCTATTTTAGCTAAAAGAACAGGATTAGCAAACTTTTTTTGAGTTCGCTTTTTCCACCATAAAACGAATAGGAAAACCACAACTATTACAGGAATAATTGCAAAGAGATAAAAATAATTTGGTTCTTCTAGTTTGTACATTTTTTCTAGTTTAAAAGTTTAAAGTTTAAAAAGTTTGAAAGCTATAATTGCTTAGAGAACTTTTTAACTTTTTACTTGGTAACTTTACAACTTACCTTAAATAAAGCTTTTAAATACTGTATTTTTTAGAGTGAACTCCAAGAGCAAAAAGATGCCAGCTAAGAATACTAAAAAGCGATACTTTTCTGAATAATTATAATATTTGAATTCTTCTATTTTTGTTTTTTCTAGCTTGTCAATTTCGTCATAAATTTCTTTTAACGTAGTGTTGTTCGTTGCTCTAAAATATTTTCCATTGGTTTCTTTAGCAATGTGTTTTAACAAGTCTTCATCAATTTCAACCTGTTGGTTTTTAAAGGAAATTTTTCCAGTTCTAGGGTCTCTTGCCCACGGGAAAGGTGCCATTCCATTAGTTCCAATTCCTATAGTATACACTTTAATTCCGCTACCTTTAGCCAGTTCTGTCGCTGTTTTTGGGTCTACAAAACCAGTGTTGTTTACTCCGTCGGTTAATAAAATAATGACTTTACTTTTGGCTTTGCTATCTTTCAATCGATTCACAGCAGAACCGAGTCCCATACCAATAGCCGTACCATCATCCAACTGTCCCCATTTAATTTCTGAAATGGTTCTTTTTACGATAGATTTATCGCTAGTAATAGGTGTTTGGGTAAAACTCTCTCCAGCATACACAACAATACCGATACGATCGTTAGGGCGTCGATTAATAAAATCGGTTGCTACTCTTTTTAAAGCTTCTAATCGATTTGGTTTAAGGTCTTTTGCTAGCATACTGGCAGAAACATCAACAGCCATTACGATATCGATTCCTCGGTTCGTTTTCGTTTTTTTACTAACGGCTACATTTCTAGGACGTGCTAACGCAATTATTAAACAAGTTAGTGCCAATAATCTTAAGAGGTATAGTAAAGGTTTGAGTTTTGGTAGTATAGAACCTTTTATTTTAAAACCCTTGGTACTGGGTATTTTGAGCTGTGCACTATCTTTTTTTCGGGTATAAAAACTCCAGAATGCTAATAGTGGAATTATAATTAGCAACCATAAAAATTCAGGATTATGAAACTCAAAATTATTCCACTTCATCTTCTTCGACTTGTTTTTTAGGTTTTAAATTATCAATTATTAATTTTGCGTCTTTTCGATCTTCCTCTATTTCGTGAGCTAAAGGTTTTGATTTTGCAAATTTTACTAAATCAGATTCTTGTAACAATCCTTTTAATTTGTCAATAATTTCTTTAGAAGTATCAATTGAATCAATATCATTAAAATCTTTTAGCACGTTTATTAGTTCATCGGTTGTGCTTTCTAGAGCAGGAATATGTAATTCTCGCTCAATATAACTTCTGATAATATCGGTTAACTCACTGTAATATTTTTTAACTTGGTTATTCTGCCAAAGTAATTTTTTATCTAACTCATCTAATTTCAGCATTGCTTCTTCGTAAGGAGCCAGTGCAGGAACGAAAACTTCTTCTATTGCTTCTTTTTTCTTCTTGAAAACAAAGAAGTAGAGCAGTAATGCAATAATCACTACGCCTACTACTATCCACCATAAATACTGTTTGAAGTCATCAAACTGATAGGGTTCTCCCTTAATTCCTTTAATAGGGAATTTTTTAACTTTAGTAGTATCGATAGGAACTGTAGCGACGTTAACCAATAAACTATCGGTTAAATAGGCTTGATTTCTAATAAATATTTGCTGTCTGGGAATATAAAATGCTCCGCTATCAAAACCAGTAAGAATATATTTTTTAACGAGTTTGTTTTCAATAGTATCTATCTTTAATGAATCTACAACTTCTAATCCTTTTAGGTTTTCTAATGCAGGAATAATCACATTTTCGGTTTCATTAACAGATATTTTATATTGAAACTGTTCGCCAATTCTAATATTGGTAGTATCAATTGCCGCTTTTACCTGAGGTTGTTGAGCAAAGGTAAAAGAAGTTAAAAACAAGCAGATATAAAGTAGTTTGTGTTTCATGGTTTGCTTTTATCCTTTTCGTTTAAAATAACCTAGTAATTTTCGTACGTAACTTTCGTCGACTCTGGTATGAATAGTTCCTGCACCACTTTTGGTAAACGTAGTTTCAAAATAATCGGTTAAGCGCAAAGCATTGGCTCTGTAATGTGTTCTAACCGACTTAGCGCTCGTGTTTACCAATTGTGTATTTCCAGTTTCGGCATCGATCATAGAAACCATTCCTAAATTAGGAATTTCTTCGTCGTGCTTATCGTATACTCGAATACCTGTTACATCGTGTTTGTTTCCAACAATTTTTAAGGTACGTTCATACCCGTCATCCATAAAGTCAGAAAGCATAAAAACAATAGCTTTCTTTTTCATGATATTCGATAAAAACTTTAAAGCTTCACTAATATTCGTCTGTTTGCTTTTAGGTTGAAACTCAATAAGCTCTCGTATAATTCGTAATACATGACTTTTTCCTTTTTTAGGAGGAATGTATAGTTCGACTTGATCTGAAAATAAGATTAAACCAACTTTATCGTTATTTTGAATTGCAGAAAACGCCAATGTAGCAGCAATTTCTGTAATAGTATCTTTCTTAAATTGTTCAGAAGTACCAAAAAATTCGGAACCAGAAATATCGACTACTAACATCATGGTAAGTTCTCGTTCTTCTTCAAAAACCTTTACATACGGTTCGTTGTAACGAGCAGTAACGTTCCAATCTATAGATCTAATATCGTCTCCGTATTGATATTGACGCACTTCTGAAAAAGTCATACCTCTACCTTTAAAAGTAGAATGGTATTCTCCTCCAAAAATATGATTAGACAGTTTCCGTGTCTTTATTTCAATTTTCCGAACTTTTTTTAATAATTCTTTTGTTTCCATTAATTTAACCAAGATTCAGGCAATGGAGGTAAGTCCATTTCTGTATATTCTACACTTTTTTCAAAAGCTAAAAAAGGTGCTTCTTGTATTGATAAATTCACGTTGTTTTTTTCGCCAATTTCTTTAATAACTTCTTGCATTTTTCTTTGCTGGCATAACACCAAACTATTCATTATTACATTTGATTCGGTTTTTAAATCAAAGCAGTTTACGTAATAACTAGGTTTATCGTCTTGATAAATAATAGCTTCTGTGTTTTTTCTCTTCTTTAATTCTAAAATCTTTTTTGTTCCTTTTAATGTTTTGTACGTTGTTAATTTGAATTTCATATATAGCTAATTGGGGGTTATTCGTATTGATTAAAGTAGTAGTAGTTAGCTATCTGAAAAATTTTTTCTCTTAGGGGACTTGGACTTCGTTTATTATTGAGTTAATAATATCTATTGATGTAATGTTTTCGGCCTCAGCTTCGTAGGTAATACCTATTCTGTGGCGTAACACATCGTTAACGATGGCTCTCACGTCTTCTGGAATTACATAGCCCCTTCTTTTAATAAAAGCATAACATTTTGCAGCTTTTGCCAAGGCAATACTTCCACGAGGAGAAGAGCCAAAGCTAATTAGGGGTTGTAATTTTTCTAGATTGTATTTTTCAGGATAACGTGTTGCAAAAATAATATCTAAAATATACTTTTCAATTTTTTCATCCATATACACCTCATTAACCACACTGCGTGCTTTGATAATTTGGTCGATGGAAATAACAGGGTTTATTTTTTGAAAATTTCCGTTTAAGTTTTGACGCATGATAAGTTGCTCATCTTGTAATTTTGGATAATCAATTACAGTCTTTAGCATAAAACGGTCTACTTGTGCTTCTGGCAACGGATAAGTTCCTTCTTGTTCTACGGGGTTTTGTGTAGCCATTACTAAGAAAGGCTCATCTAATTTAAAAGTTTCATCACCGATAGTAATTTGGCGTTCTTGCATGGCCTCTAACAAAGCAGATTGTACTTTGGCAGGGGCACGGTTAATTTCATCGGCTAATACAAAGTTGGCAAAAATGGGTCCTTTTTTAATAGAGAAATCATTTTCTTTTACATTGTATATCATAGTACCTACCACATCGGCTGGTAGTAAGTCAGGAGTAAATTGAACACGGCTAAAACTACCATCAACTGCTTTCGAAAGTGTGTTAATTGCTAATGTTTTTGCAAGTCCAGGAACACCTTCTAACAGTATATGTCCGTTTCCTAAAAGTCCAATCAGTAATCGTTCAATCATGTGTTTCTGACCTACAATTACTTTATTCATTTCTGTAGTCAATAAGTCTACAAAAGCACTCTCTCTCTCTATTTTTTCATTGATGGCTCTTACATCTATATCCATAGTAATTGAAATAAGTTAGAATTTTTATGAAACAAAGCTACAATAATAAGAAAATAACAGATGTTAAAGTATGGTTAAAGGTAAAAACGCAGAAGATATTTATAAATTATATATATGTACACATATTTTTCATGTCTTTGTATCGATTTACCCACTACTATTTGCTAATAGTACTAATAACCAGTCTATTTTAAGACGATTTACGATATTCTTTTAAAGTTAATTCATCGTTTTCAAAAGCAGCATAGGTAAAATACTGTATCCAGTCTCCAGTATTTATATAAGTGCTGTTTTCTTTAAGTTGAATTTTTAATGGAAGATGTCGATGCCCAAATACAAAAAAATCGTAGTGTTTGGTTTCTAGTTTTCGTTTGCAATATTGAACTAACCACTCGTTGTCTTCTCCTAAAAATTTAGCGTCTTCATCACCCGAAATCAGTTTGTTTTTAACCGACATATACTGTCCTAATCGCATGCCTAAATCGGGGTGTAACCATCGGAATAGCCATTTGAATAAAGGAAATGTAAAGACTTTTTTCATGCGCTTATATCCCTTGTCTCCTGGACCTAATCCATCGCCATGACCAATTAAAAACAATTTATTGTTGATTTTAAATTCTTGAGGAGAATGATATACAGGAATGTTTAATTCCTTTTCAAAATAATCACGCATCCATAAATCGTGGTTTCCAACAAAAAAGTAAATCGGAATACCGCTGTCTTTTAGCTCAGCAAGTTTGCCCAAAACACGAACAAACCCTTTCGGAACCACCGTTTTATACTCGAACCAAAAGTCGAATAAATCACCCAAAATAAAAACAGCCGCTGCATCTTTTTGAACTTCGTTTAACCATGCAACAAACTTTTGTTCACGAGGAAAACTAGCATCAGAGGTAGGAGCTCCGAAATGCTGGTCGGAAGCAAAGTAGACTTTTTTGTTTTCAGAAGTATGGATTGAAATCAAATCGTAAATTTTGGTAAAAATAAGTATTTTACTGTGAGTTCGTACAAACAAATTTTAGCTACATTTGTTTAAAAGCTAACATTAACTTATCCTCATGAATCCGTTTGACGATACTTATTTTATGAAAAAAGCCTTGCAAGAAGCTGAGGTAGCTTTCGATAAAGGAGAAGTTCCGGTAGGTGCCGTAATCGTTTTTAACAATCAAATTATTGCGAGGGCGCATAATTTAACAGAGCGATTAAATGATGTAACAGCACACGCCGAAATGCAGGCATTCACTGCTGCGGCAGATTTTTTAGGTGGAAAGTATTTAAAGGATTGTACGTTGTATGTTACCTTAGAACCCTGCCAAATGTGTGCGGGAGCAAGCTACTGGACACAAATTGGTAAAATAGTGTACGGAGCTAGTGAACCAAAATTAGGGTTTCGTGTTTTACAAACAAAATTACACCCAAAAACAAAAGTAATATCGGGTGTTTTAGAAGAAGAGTGCAGTTTTTTGTTAAAGAAATTTTTTATCGAAAAACGGAATTTGAATTTATGATAGTCACTCTGAACTTGTTTCGGAATCTCATTAAGAGAAATTGAAAGTAAGTTAAACTAAAGAACTTAAAACAAGGTTTGCTGTTTTGTTCCACTTTCGTGCTCTAACAACCATTTTTTACGCCAAATACCGCCTGCATATCCTGTTAACGAGCCATCAGAACCTACGACTCTGTGGCACGGAATAAGTATCCAAATAGGATTTTTACCATTCGCTGAAGCTACCGCACGAATGGCTTTTACATCACCTAACTGTTTGGTTTGTTCTAAATACGTTCTGGTGCTTCCAAAAGGAATGTTTAATAGCTCTTTCCAAACCGATTGTTGAAAGGTTGTTCCTTGCGGATTCAATTGCACGTCAAAAACTGTTCTTTTTCCAGCAAAATATTCATCCAATTGTCGAACACAATTTTGTAAACTAGGTGGAATTTCTTTTTGAGTATTAACTAAAGTCAAAGCATCCTCGTCTAATACAGAAATCGATTGGATTCCGTTATCATCGCCATCTATTTTAGCAATACCGATAGGAGTTTTATAGTATGCAGTTTGTAGGTTCAATTTTAGTTATTGTTTAATAGATATCGATCGAGCTTCAAAACCATAGGCTACTCCAACATTAATACTATAGCCTTTTAAATCAGGATTAACGTTCGTATTGCTTATAAAAAAACGGGTTCTTATAAAGCCATTTCCTTCTTCTCTGAGATTAAGAAATGAAGGAGTAAAGTTTACTTTTTTTCTTTCCTTGAAATCTAAGTTTATACCAAAAATACTACTAGCACTTGTGGTTTCTTCTTTGCTTTTTTTATCACCTGTTTCACCAAAAGTAGTGACACCATAACCAATAAAAGGAAAGACTCTTATCTTTTCGTTTTCATAGGCTGGGTATCCTAATGTAGCATTCAAATTAATAATTGAGACTCTATCACCTTGAGGTATTGACAAATTATTAGTTATAATGTCTTTTTTAACTTTACTGTTGGTTAAAGAGAGATTTAAGCCTAGTGTAACTTTTTTATAAGCTCCCTCTAATCCCATAGCAAAAGCAAGGGTATTGTTTAAAGATTCTTTAAACGGATTATTATAAGCTCCAAAATCAACACCAAGATACATGCCATAGGACCAATGACTTCTTCTATAATTTGGAATTATATAGTTGCTAGTTTTTCTCAGCTCTTCTTCAGTTTTCAAGAGCCACTTTTTTGTGACATCATAAGAGATACCGTAGTTACTTTCTTTTTGAAAATGTGCAACTTCTTCATTTAGCATGTCACTAGCATCATTTAATAAAGAGTTGATTTGATAAATGTTTTTTACGTTGAAAATTTCTAGTTGAAATTTTCTTTTGTTAAGTTCAAGTAAGTTAAAAATTACTTGGTTATAGTCTAAATGAAAGGTGTCTTTAAAATCATTTTTAACAAAAGACAAAGACTTGTTTATGTAGGCATTCGCAAAAACACCCATATATTTTACATTATCAATCACTTTCACATCTGAAGCATAATTAAGAGTATAAAATAAAGAAGAGGTTTTTTCATTAGAGGGTAGTGCTCTAAAATCATCCCATGTTAATTGTCCGTCAGACCAGTTTTTTCTGTATTCTTGAGAAAATGATTCAGCTACTATCAATAGCACTAAAATGTGTACGATTTTTTTCATATCTATTTTTTTAAACACTAAAAACATCCTTAGAGTTCTGTGTGGTAATTTCCGAAATTTCATCGAAAGTTACCCCGTAAATATCTACTAACTTATCCACAACTTGGGTAATGTAGCTGCTTTCATTGCGCTTTCCTCGGTATGGAGTAGGAGCTAAGTACGGAGAATCTGTTTCTAACACAATATGTTTGATGTCTATTTCATGCAAAAACTGGTCAATTTTTCCGTTTTTAAAAGTAGCTACCCCACCAATTCCTAATTTCATGTTGTATGAAATTGCTTTTTCAGCTTGTTCAAGAGTTCCTGTAAAACAGTGAAAAATTCCGAATAAATCACTTCCTTTTTCTGTTTCTAACACTTCAAAAATTTCATCAAAAGCATCACGACAGTGAATCGCAATTGGTAACTTTTTTTCTTTTGCCCATTGAATTTGGGTGCGAAAAGCTTCTTGTTGTTGGGGTAAAAACGATGTATCCCAATACAAATCGATACCAATTTCACCAATCGCATAAAAATCACGCTTGTCTAACCATTCCTTTACATGCGCCAATTCCTCTTGGTAATTTTCTTTTACCGAAGTAGGATGCAAGCCCATCATTAAAAACACATCGTTTGGATAGTTTTTTTCTAAATCAAGCATACGTTCGGTATACGAACTATCAATAGCAGGGATAAAGAAACGAGAAACTCCTGCTTCTTTGGCACGTTGCATCATTTCTTTTCTGTCTTCATCAAACTGACTAGAATATAGGTGTGTATGAGTGTCTGTTATCATATTTTTTTAAAGAAAGACCTTTCGCTAAGGCTGAAGGTGACATTGTATTATTGTATCTTTGCGATGACAAAAGTACAAGAAATGGCAAGTTTGAAAAAAGTATTACGAAAAAAGAAATACATTAAAATAAAACTTAAAAAAATGGTGACGAATCATTTGGAGTTAGACGGAGAAATTAATGGAGTAAGAGGCAGATTTATTTTAGATACGGGTGCTTCTAATTCGTGTGTTGGGCTCGATTTGATAGAGCGTTTTAAGCTTATTTCTGAAGAAAGTGAAGTAAAAGCCGCAGGTGCAGGTGCTACTGATATGGAAACACAAAAATCAGAAAATAACTTGCTAAAAATAGGAAAGTGGAAAACCGCTCAATGTGATTTGGTGTTGTTTGATTTAACGCATGTAAATACGGCTTTACAACAACACGATGCTGATGAGGTAGATGGAATTATAGGAGCAGATATTTTAGAAGCCGGAAAAGCCTTTATTGATTATAACAAGAAAGCATTGTATTTAAAGAAACCTAAAAAGAAAAAAGTTCGAAAATTAAAAGTTCCATTCTAGAACATAAAAAATCCGCAAGAAAGTCTTACGGATTTTTTTATGATTAATTATTGAAGTTACCTAACTCAACACTTCTTTTATTCTTCGAATAGCTTCTCGTAATTGTAATTCAGAAGCTGCATACGATAAACGAACACAGTTCGGTGCACCAAAAGCTTCACCAGTAACAGTGGCTACGTTTGCCTCTTCTAGCAATAACATAGAAAAATCGTTGGCATTTTCAATTGTTTTTCCTTTAATGGTTTTTCCGAAGAAATCAGAAATGTCAGGAAATACATAAAAAGCACCTTCAGGCACATTCAATTTGAATCCGTCAATTTCTCCTAATAATTGCAACACTAAGTCCCTACGTTTTTTAAATTCATCAACCATATACTGTACTTTTTCAGGCGATGCTTTTACAGCTGTAATGGCAGCGCGTTGGGCAATACAGTTGGTTCCCGACGTAATTTGACCTTGCATTTTTGTACAGGCTTTGGCAATCCATGCAGGCGCACCAAGGTATCCAATTCTCCATCCGGTCATGGCAAATGCTTTGGCCAAACCGTTCACCGTAATGGTACGGTCATACATGCTTTCGATAGCCGCAAAACTAAACGGCTTTGTTCCGTAGTTAATGTGCTCGTATATTTCGTCTGATAAAATGTAAATATTTGGATACTTTTCTAAGACCTTAGCCAAGGCACGATATTCTTCTTCGTTATAAATCGTTCCACTCGGATTGTTCGGCGAGTTAAAGAAAATCATCTTCGTTTTTGGTGAAATAGCCGCTTCTAATTGTGCTGGAGTGATTTTAAAATCATTTTCGATAGTAGAAGGAATTTCGACAAATTTGGCTTCACACAACGTGGCAATGGCAGAATAGCTCACCCAATAAGGTGCGGGTAACAACACTTCATCACCTGGGTTTAACAATACCTGAGCAACATTGGCAATAGATTGTTTTGCTCCTGTAGAAACTACTATCTGATTTGGAGCATAAACCAAGTTATTATCGCGTTGAAACTTTTCGCAAATAGCCTCTTTCAACTCTACATATCCATCAACTGGGGTGTATGAGTTGTAATTTTGTTGAATAGCTTCAATAGCAGCATCTTTAATAAAATCGGGAGTATTAAAATCGGGTTCTCCTAAACTTAAACTAATGATGTCTTTACCTTCAGCTTTTAACTCTCTTGCTTTCGCAGCCATGGCTAAAGTTTGCGATACTGGTAAACTTTGAATTCTGTTTGATAGTGCGTTTGACATTGTGTTGTTATGTTGTTTGTTGATTTATGCTAGTTGCGGTTTTTTTCCTAATTCAGCTAAGTGTTTAAAGTGCTCAATAACTGCTCTGCGTGTCGTTTTATACTCATTATAAGGAAGATTGAATTCCTTAGCAGTTTCTTTTACGATTTTAGCTAACTTATCATAGTGAATATGAGAAATGTTAGGAAAAATATGATGTTCTACTTGATGATTCAATCCACCTGTATAAAAGTTGATAAACCAATTTCTAGGAGCAAAGTTTGCTGTGGTATACAATTGGTGAATAGCCCAAGTATTTTTCATGTTACCGTCTTCATCTGGTAAAGGAGTTTCTGTTTTAGGAACGATGTGTGCTAATTGAAAAACGACACTTAGAATAATTCCTGCCGTATAATGCATTACAAAAAAGCCAATCAATACTTTCCACCAAGCGATATTCATTACTGCGATGGGTAATACGACCCATAGTGCATAATAAATTACTTTTGAAACGACTAATTTAGTCCACTCCTTGGCTGGATTTGGAAACTCACCGTAGGATAATTTACGCTTTAAATAGCTGCGCATTTGTTTAAAATCGGTAGTAATAGCCCAATTAATAGTCAGCAATCCGTATAAAAAGATAGAGTAATATTTTTGGAATTTGTGTATCCATAACCATTGTGTGTGTTTTGAAAAACGGATAATTCTACCTGCATCCATATCCTCATCATGGTCTTGAATGTTTGTGTATGTATGGTGTAATACATTGTGTTGCACTTTCCAGTTATACACATTACCTGCTAAAATATAAATACTGCTTCCAAAAAGTTTGTTTACCCATTTTTTGCTAGAAAAAGATTCGTGGTTGGCATCGTGCATTACATTCATTCCTACTCCAGCCATTCCAACACCCATTAAAACGGCAAGAGCTAACTTTATCCATTGCGACATATCAACGGTTAAAATTAGTACAAACGGAACAATAAACATTGCTAGCATAATGATAGCTTTTGAATATAGTTTCCAGTTACCTGTACGTTTAATGTCATTTTCTTTAAAGTAGTTGTTTACTCTTTTATTTAAAGTTCTAAAAAACTTAGCTTTGTCTATTCTTGAGAAGTTTATTGTCTTCATTTATTGTTTGTTTATATGACAAAAATAAGCGTTTTTGGTTCATAGTTACAGCTAAAGGTTAACTTTTTAATCAGATTAATATCTTTTGTATAAAAATTAACAATACCAATTAGTTTTTTATTTTTGCAACGGAAAAAATCACTTCATGGAACTTATAAAAAAATACTTTAATAATTTATCGGAAACACAATTAGAACAATTTTCTAAGTTGCAAGAATTGTATCAAGATTGGAACTTAAAAATTAACGTCGTTTCTCGTAAAGATATTGATGAGTTGTATTTACGTCATGTACTCCACTCGTTAGGAATTGCTAAAGTTATGGATTTTAAAGCCGGAGCCAAGGTAATGGATGTAGGTACAGGTGGTGGTTTTCCAGGAATTCCATTGGCTATTTTATTTCCTGAAACGCACTTTCACTTGGTTGATTCGATCGGAAAAAAAATTAAAGTAGTAAATGAAGTTGCTGAAGGTTTAGGGCTAGAAAACGTAAAAACTACGCACGGACGTGTGGAAGAAGTAGATGATACATATGATTTTATTGTAAGTAGAGCAGTGGCACAAATGGAAACCTTTCATCGTTGGGTGAAAAATAAAGTGCATAAAAAGCAAAACCATGTGCTTAAAAACGGAATCTTATACTTAAAAGGAGGTGATCTTACGGAAGAACTTGCGAACTTTCCGAAAGCCACTATTTATGATTTACCAGACTTTTTTGAAGAAAATTTCTTTGAAACCAAAAAAGTGGTGCATGTACCCATGAAATATAAAGGTTAATCTCTATTGAGGTTACCTTGGCTATTCGAGTAAGAACCCTCCCTTTGGTTGGAGTTTCAACTTAAAGGAGGAATCTTTTCAAACAGCATCACAGATTTTTTTATACCCCTTTATACGACTAGTGTAGTAAAGAAGAAAACACATACTGCATTTCAGCAGCAATTTGTAAACTACGTTCTAAGTATTTTTCTTTTTCAGAAGAAGTTCCGTCGAACAATTTAGGATCTTCATACGTAACAGGAACTCTAGTGTCAGCGCCAGCTATAAAAGGACACCCTTCATCTGCTTGCGAGCACGTCATGATAGCACAAAACGCTGAGGTTGGATTAAAAGCATCATCATATTTTTTTGAAAAACCTATGATTGCAGGTAGATTTTCAGAGTATTTTACGGCATAAATAGGATTGGGCTTCTTCGATAATTGCTGAATTTGAAATCCGTTTTCAATTAAAGTAGTTACAACGTTAGCATTCATAGCGGTAGCTTCTGTTCCACCGGAATAGGTGTTTACATGGGGTATTTTATAGTGATACGCCATAGTTTGTGCCCATACTTGTGATAAATGACTGCGCCTAGAATTGTGTGTACAAATAAAGTTTAAATGTATGGCTTGATTGTTCTTTAATTTATCTTGAATATAGTTTACCAGCGGTTGTAAAACCTTTTTTCGCGCTTCTGAAACAGCAGGCAAATTCGATACTGTCTGTGTTAGTTCAGAGAATAGGGGTGAGGTTCGTGTTTTCATATTAGCAGCATCCTGAGTTTGGTGTACAACAAGCTTCTGGTTGTTTTTGTAAATCTGATAAACGCACTCTGGGTTTTTCAGTAGGAATTCCGCAATTATCTTTGGCTAAACAATCCGTTTGTTTGGTTGTTAGTAAAAAGTTCGTGCCATCAAAATCCAATCCGTATTTGCCAATAGTACCTCCTTGATATTCTACTTCAATTTCTAAATCAGGAATGTTTAATACTTTTTCTGACAGCTCAATAATATGGATTAATTTTTCTGGATGTAAACGATGATCGTAGTCATTGGCATTCCATAATTGAAAGTTTACCACTTCTTCATTTCGAATAGTACCCCCACAATCAATAAAGTTTTTTGTAATTTTTCCTACTTCTGTTACGTGAAAATGATTCGGAACTAAACTTCCGTCAGGTAATTGAAAAGCGATGGTTTTTAACGTACTTAAATGTTGTTTGATTTCTGATAGTTTCATGGTTTTTGTTGTTTATTGTAATATTGCGATTAATAGATTCAAATTTTTTTTAGCAACAGCTTTGATTATTGCTGTCAAGATTTAAAAAAGAAGATAGCAAGGTTTTAATTTCTTTCCATTTCTCTGGATTGATGCAATAGCAAACACTGGTTCCTTCAATAGTCCCTTTAATCATATCCATCTTTTTTAATTCTTTTAAATGCTGTGAAATAGTGGGTTGTGCCAAACCGATTTCAGTTACCAAATCGCCGCACACGCAAGAATTCAATTTAAACAGGTACTGCAAAATAGCAATACGTGCAGGATGCCCAAGTACTTTGGCAATACTAGCTAACTGATTTTGCTCTTCTGTAAATATTTCTGATTTGGTAAGCCCCATTAATTCATTATTATATTGCAATATTACGATTAATAAATAAATGAAGCACTATTTTGTAGTACTTTTTTTATAAAAAATTTTAATACCAGCGTTTTTTCTTCTTTTTAGAGGCTTCTGATTTTCTTCCTTTCTTGTGTTTACTAATGGTGTTGGGTTGCTTTTTAGGCTTCGGTTTGGCTAATGGAAACGGATGGTCTTCTATAATTTTTATAGAACGATTTATATATTCTTGAATAGCTTTAATGTACGAAGTTTCATCGGCGCTACACAACGAAAAGGCAATTCCAGATTTGCCTGCTCTACCGGTTCTACCAATTCTGTGTACATAGGTTTCAGGAATGTTGGGTAAGTCAACATTAATCACCGCATCTACTTTACTAACGTCGATACCACGAGCAGCCACATCGGTAGCAATTAAAATGTTGGCTTTATTGTTTTTAAAGTCCTCGATAGCCTGATTGCGTAAGTTTTGCGATTTGTCGCCATGTACACTGGTTACTTTGTAGCCATTTTTTTGCAATGTTTTTTCGAGTTTATCAACTCCAAATTTGGTACGACGAAAGATAATAATACGACCTTTTATGGTATTGCGTAGCAGGTGCAAACACAAATCGACCTTATGTTTTTTAGGAGTGTAATATAGTAATTGGCCTATGTTTGTTGCGGTAGTTTCCGCAGGTGAAATATCGACCTTTTCAGGATTGCGTAGCATCGATTTAGCTAGGTCACTCACTTTTTCTGGCATCGTTGCCGAAAACAATAGGGTTTGTTTTTTGCGCGGACATAGTTCTTCAATCTTTTGCACATCCTCAATAAACCCCATATCGAGCATTAAATCGGCTTCATCGAGTACCAATGTTTTTAGCTGACGGATATCAATACTTCCTTGTTGGTGTAAGTCGATAAAACGACCTGGGGTAGCGATTAAAATATCCACGCCTTTTTCTAACACGTCTTTTTGCGGTTGTGTAGCTACACCACCATAAATAACCGTGGTTCTTAGGTTAGTGTATTTGCTGTATGCTTTAAAATTTTCTTGAATTTGAATTGCCAATTCGCGAGTAGGGCTTACAACCAGTGCTTTTATTTTTTTTGCTCTTTTCTCAACATCTTCTTCTTTAGAAAGCTCTTGAATGATAGGCAGGGCAAATGCAGCGGTTTTACCTGTACCTGTTTGCGCAGCTACAATTACATCTTTTTTGTCGAGTACCAAAGGAATTACTTTTTGTTGTACTAAGGTGGGCGTATGGTGTCTTTCTTCGGAAAGTGCTTTTACGATAGATTTGCTAAGTTGTAGGTCTGAAAACTGCATCAAATTATTTTTGACAAAGGTAAGTTAAAAGGAATCATATTATAAGGTTTACCAATAAGTTAAAATATATCCTAACAGCGCACCTCCGATAACGATAAAAGCACTGTTTAATTTTTTTAAATAGAAAACGGCTACTAGGCTTATAAACGCAATAACAATAGTACGCCAATCAGTTACGGTATCTTTTGCCATTTCAATACATACAGCAATTATCAAGGCAACGGCAGCTACATTTACCGCATCTAAAATAGCGCCTATAAGCTTCGATTTTCTCATTTTAGGAATCAACGGATTTAAAACTAAAACAAAAAAGAAAGATGGTAAAAATATTCCGACCGTCGCTGCAAGTGCACCAGTTATTCCATTCATTTGCCAGCCAATAAAGGTAGCGGTAGATAAAACAGGACCTGGCGTTATTTGTCCTACAGCAACCGCATCTATTAGCACCTGTCTTGAAAGCCATCCGTTAGCCACCAATTCTGCATCTAAAAAGGCAAATAACACATAACCGCTTCCATATAAAATGGCACCAACTTTTAAAAAGGTCAATAAAATTTTCAGATTGTTGGTTTGAAGCGCTTCACCAGCTTGAAATACAAAAAACGGAAGTACACTAGTTAGATTATTACGGTTTTGGTTGAAAAAATAGTGCAATGCACCAAGTAAACCACAGCCAAACAAAGCGGCTATTTCGTTCACGCCTATAAGGCAGGCAACTAAGGTAACTAAGCCTAAAATAGCTAGAGATGTATTTTTTACTGCTTTTTTACCTAGTCGATAAGCAGCCATAACAATAATTGCGATTACTGCGGGTTTTATTCCGTAAATAAAAGGCTCAACTTTAGGAAGCTGACCATACTCTTGGTATAACCACGCTACTATTAAAGTAATTATTACGGCAGGAAAAATAAAACAACATCCGGCTACAATTAAGCCTTTCCAACCAGCTCTTTCATGTCCACAATGCATGGTCATTTCCGTAGAGTTGGGTCCTGGTATTAAATTAGTAGCTCCCATTAAATCTAGAAAATGTTGCTGAGTCATCCATTTTCTTTTTTTAACAACCTCATCTTCCATCATGGCAATATGTGCTGCAGGTCCACCAAAAGCGATACAACCTAGTTTGAAAAATAATTTGGCGACTTCTTTAAGTTGAGTTTTTTGTGACATTTTTACGTGTTAGAAAAATAGACTTTAAGTAGTTTTTGAATGTAAATTTAAATAAAAGTATACTGATTAAAGCTTTTTTACACTTTTTTGACAATTGATTGACATTGTTAACAGCAGGTTCTAATAGTTTTGATAAAAACTTTAAAATACGAATATTATGAACACCATGAAAAATAGAATTTTGTTAGTTGTGGCCTTATTAACTGTACTTTTAATTAGCGGTTTTGCTACTAGTGCTTCAACAGCTACGACAAAAGAAAAAAAGGAGGAAACCAAAGCTGTAGAAAATCAGACGATCAATATGTTTGTAACACACGGACATTGCAGTACGCCGTTTGGAGGAAAAGTAACCGATTTAGAAGTAGCTATTCCTGTAAGGATGGATGCTGGAAATCCGTTAGAAGGCATGCGTATTTCCTTTGCCGTAGACCCAAACTCATTCAGAGCATGTAGAGGTGATGAGGCTGATTTAACGGCAAGAATCAAAACCAAAGGAGTATTTATTGGTGATGGCAACGAAAACATAACCTTTAGAACCACCAATGTTTTTGTGATGGGAGTAGATTGGTATCAAATCAATGGTATGTTATCGATTAAAGGAGTTGAAAAAGAAGTGAAGTTATTTGCCACTGGAATTCGAAATGCTTACGAGAGTATGTCTACTGAACTGGTATTACAAGGGCAAGTAAACTTATTCGATTGGGGTATTGATTATGACAAACTGGTAAACGGAAAATCGTTAGATGTTCCTACCAAATGGTTGTATTTAAACATGAAGGTTGAGTTAGGGTAATTGAATATAAAAGCCCAAAAATAGTATCTATTTTTGGGTTTTTCGTTAATCTTTCTTATTTGTTATTTTGAAATTGGAAAGAAGATTTACGATAAATGAAATTCAGATGAGTCTAAAGTTTGCCAGTTATCTTGATTTATATCAACTAATCTCAATTTTTCCTGGATAAAAGAATTTTTCCAGTCATTTTTGCTTTTTAAGATTGTTTTCCAATAAGCAGGATAATTTTGTCTCAATATAATGCTAGTGAATGCCTTTGGGGTAAGAATTTTATTTAGCCCTATTCTTACTTGATTTTTATGACCAATGTGTAAATGAGAAACTGGATGTAGCCCTTGATAATAAGATTTCTCATCAAAGTCATATCTTACCATTAACGGATTTTCTTTTCTCTCACACTGATGTAAGTATACCTCATAATAGTCAATGAAGGTTTTATTTTCATAAGTAATCTCAATATCATTATCTACTAAATATTCCTTGTAAGATAAACATTCAAAAGGACATTCATAAAAGGTAAAACTAATATGTCTTTTATCAGCATTCAATTTAAAATTTAAAATTGAATTATCTGTTAGCATAAAGCTGTAAATATTATCAGCAATTAAAGATTTCCAATTATCTATATAACTTTTCTTTCTATATATAGAAGGATCAAAATCATCGTTGGGGTAAAAATTTCTTTCTTCAAAAAAATCAATTTTTCTGAATAATTTTTCGATATCGTTAAGCTCTGCTTCAAATTTTCCTTGTGCAAACGACATCTCTTACTTATTATTTTTATTAACCTCTCTTTGTTCTAAAAATTGTTTTATTTCTTCGGGAGACATTTCAGATAATAAATCATCTAGCATTTTAGCTTGTTTACTTTTTCGGGTTGCCTTGGCTTCTATGTCTCTCTTCATTATACTCAGAGCTTTTTGGCTAGGATAGATGAATTCTATGTTAGGTAGTTTATCTAAAGCTATATTTAACTCTTTTGTCCAGTTTTCTGCAGCTTTCCCAACACCGCTAAGTGATAACCATCCCTTTGTTCTAGTCATTGCTGTAAACATAAGGTTTCTTTCACGAATAGAGGGTTTTAGGGAGTACAAAGAATCAATACCTACTACATGAACTGAATAAGCTTCATTCCCTTTTGCTTTATGAATTGTGCTTAGTGTTACATGGTTTGGAATAGCAAAATCTTTAATACTGAATTTGTCAGCATGAATGTTATTGGATTTTATTTTTTCTGCTGCAAGTAATTGCTGAATATTATTGAGATATGATTTTGCATTTCTATCATCTACTACTATCACCAAAATATCGTCTGGTAATAAACCTTTATTTAAATCATCTTTAATATTATTGACACATTCTGTTAATTCTGATGGAAAATCTTCATAGTAATTAAATTTAACTATTTCTTCTTTTGTAAAATATTTTGAAATGGTTTCTAAAGAATTCTCTTTAGGGCGTTTAATAATTATTTTTTGACCTTCTTTAAATTCACCTTGAATTAGCTTATACCCTATATCGTTCCAATAGTCTTTTTCATCAAGCATTTGCACAATATCTCCATATATACCAAAACCAACTGAATGAGCAGTAACTAAGACTTCTCTGGGGTTTCTGTAACATTTATAAAGAATTATATCTTCTTCAAGCCCTTTATATTCAGTTCCTTCAAGAACTGTTTCTATACCAGGTGTTTTTACCTGAAAAATTGTTTGTAACTCATCATATGCCCATACTATTCTACCTTCATTACAGATTCTTAAACATAATTTAATAAAGGACTCTGGAAAATCTTGACCTTCATCAATAAACATATAATCATAAACTTTTTCTAATTGTTCTAATTTTAATAAAGTCTTACATGCATAATCAAAAGGATGTGAGGGGTCTTGAGCAGCAGCTTTTGAAAAAGAGAAGAAAGGAACTTGATTCTTTTCACAAGTTTCATAATAAATCCCAGTATTTGTAGCATTACCCCAAGCATGTACAATTTTTAATTTACTCCAATCAGGATCCTTATCATCATACTGTCTATAAAATCTAGTTATTAATCTCTGAATATGCTGGTATAAACTTTTTGTATAAAAAGTGTAAACAATATTGGCATCTGGTTTTCTTAAATGAGTGATGGCTGCTTTTAAAGCTAAAACTACAGTTTTTCCAGAACCAGCTAATCCGCGAATTCTTTCAGGTCCAATGATCTCATTCATGAAAGCTTTTTTTTGAAATTCATCAAAAGTGTTTATTTCTTTCTCTATTTCTGTAGCGGTTAAGCCTTTGATTTTATTTTCTGTAAGATTAGGTCTTTCTTTAGGTTTTAGAAGCCCATTTGCTCCTTCAATAGTTGCAATTAATTCTATATATTCTTGATTATCAATAAAATAATGGTTTAGGTCTTCAAGAAAAGTTTCAAGACTTGTGAAATTCGATATACAATGTAAATCTTCTAATTGACTATCTTCGATTAGGTTGGTGTTGAAAATAAAGGAGGTGATAGGGAAAAGAAGTTCAGTTTTAGATTTTCTTAAATTTCGGTTTCTTAATAATCGACTAAAAATTACAGAATGTAGTTGTTCTATTTCTTGGATTAAAAATTCTCCATCAACACTATTTATGGTATCTTTCGAATCATCGAATGATACTAAGATTATTCCGTGACTTTTGGAAATTATTAGCAGTTGTGATATTAGTATATCACCGTCAAAATCCTTAAATATTGGAAAATCATAATATAAACTTGACTCGACAAACTCAAGTTTACTTTCATTCGATTTGATATGATTTATAAATGATAAAGCTTGTGGATTAGAGCTATATGATTTTTCTCTTGAGTTTATTTTCATACTATTGGCAAATTTTTCGGTTTATTTTATATTACACATAACTTCTTTCTACAAATATAAATCAGTTTTAATAATTTATATTTAACGGTAACCAAGTTAGTTTAAATGAAGTAAATAATCAATCTAAAAAATAAACTGTTCAAAAAGTCTGGTAATCACTTCTTAAAACTATATGTGCTTGTACTGTTTTTCTTTTTTAATTATTTAAGTTTATCCCGTAGTTATTAACCAATAAAAAAACAACCTTACTTAGGCTACGCTCAGCAACCAAAAAGGTTGTTTTTAGTTCATGTCAGTATTCTAGAAAGACCTTTCGACTTCGCTAAAGGTGGTAGTTCAGAATTAATTTCTTATCCTAGAGAAAGGGTAGCGGTAATCTACAGGACAAACAAAAATTTCTTTGATTAAACGAGGCGATACCCATTTAATTGAATTAGAAAACTACACACATTTTAAAACATCATTCAACAAAACCAAATCTAAATATTGACACCTTGCAAAGAATTGAATAATCCTTAAACTGAAATCTCATTAATTATTACAACACTAAAATAAATTAGCTTTTACAGCGTTTTATTTTGCCTTGAATCAAAAAAACCAGCAACTATTTACGCTACTGGTTTTAATTTTTCTTTTTCAATTTCTTTTCAATGGTAATTGCAATTCTCCCACTACTTGTTTCCTAACATTAAAAGTTCATTACAAACTACTTCTGTTATATAACGTTTATTCCCTTCTTTATCTTCAAAAGAGCGAGAAGTAAGTTTCCCCTCTATCATCACTTCTTTTCCTTTTTCTAAGTACTTTTCTATAATTTCGGCTGTTTTATTCCAAGCCACCACATTATGCCATTGCGTATCTGTAACTCTTTCTCCTTGACTATTTTTATACGTTTCATTGGTAGCAATTGCGAATTTTGCTAGTTTTTTTCCACTCTCTAGCGTGATAATTTCTGGAGTATTTCCTAAATTCCCAATTAACTGTACTCTGTTTTTTAGTGCATTCATAATATTTGTTTTAATGTTAAACAGTTAAGACTTTGTCATTCTATCGAATTGACATTGCAAAGATGAAACAGCATGCAACTTAAAATCGGTTAGTAATCATTTGTTTTCGTTTGTAAATGAATGTAA
The DNA here is from genome assembly GCF_029853675.1 of Tenacibaculum tangerinum. Classification (NCBI taxonomy): domain Bacteria; kingdom Pseudomonadati; phylum Bacteroidota; class Flavobacteriia; order Flavobacteriales; family Flavobacteriaceae; genus Tenacibaculum; species Tenacibaculum tangerinum. The sequence continues at coordinate 2,860,967 of NZ_CP122539.1, forward strand.
TTGTTTAATTATTTTTAATATATTTGAAATCAAATACTTACATCATGAAATTTTATTTACAAACTGAACGATTAATTTTACGAGAGCTTCAAGAAAGTGATTTGGAAGGGATGTTTGAGTTAGACTCGAACCCAGAGGTTCATAAATACCTAGGCAACAAACCGATTACAACACGTAAACAAGCGAAAGACAACATAGCATTTATAAAAGAGCAGTATAAAAAAAGGGGCGTTGGTAGATTTGCCTGTATAGAAAAGGTTTCTGGTGACTTTATAGGTTGGTCTGGTTTAAAACTGAATCAAGGAAAAAAAGAATCGCTAAACGGTTTTACTAATTTTATTGATATTGGCTATCGGTTTATTCCACGCTATTGGAATAAAGGCTATGCCTCAGAATCTGCCTTTGCTTGCTTAGATTTTGGGTTCAATAAACTACATTATGACATCATTTATGGGGCTGCCGATGTAGCAAATATTGGTTCGAATAAAGTTTTGCAAAAAATAGGACTCGAATTTGTAAATGAATTTGTGCATGAGGGAGTAGATGTAAACTGGTATGAACTAAAAAGAACAGGGTATGAGCGATAAAAAGTGTTTGGAATGTGGCGACAAGGTAATGGGTAGAGTTGATAAAAAATTCTGTTCAGATTACTGTCGCAATGCCTATAATAACAAAGTGAATAAAGAAAGTAAAAATTTAATTAGAAACACGAACAATCGTTTGCGAAAAAACTACAAAATTCTGTCAGAACTCAACAGCTCTGGTAAAACCAAAGTAACCAGACGAAAGCTTTTTGATAAAGGTTTTGATTTTAAATTTATCACGTCAATCTACACCACAAAAACAGGCAATACGTATTTTTATGTCTATGACCAAGGCTACTTGATATTAGAAAATGAAATGTACTTGTTGGTTAAGCAAGATTAACTATTTCCATGTATTTCCTTTGAGTTTCATTGCGGCTATAAGCACATCTTTTTGACTAATCTGGCCCACTAACTTACCATTTTCTACAATAGGGAAGCGTCTTCTACGAGATTCTAAAAACTTATTCGTAGCATCTAATATGTTCATATTGCCATCTATGGTTTCCACCTCTCTCACCATAGCCTTTCCTACTGTATTATTGCGATCAATCGGTAAGTTATAATACCTACTCTCTGAAATCTGCTTCATGCAGTCTCCTTCAGAAATAATTCCAATCAATTCATTATTATTATTTACAACAGGACCGCCAGAAATTTTATTTTTAATTAATACCTCTATTACATCTTCAATTGGCTGGTCTTCTCGAAATGTAATTAACTTTTTAGTCATATAGTCTGATACTAAAATTGGCTCTCTTTTTTTTATAGGCCGATTGTTTCGTTTACCTTGAAAGTTTATTATTCCCATGATACTTCGTTTTGATTAGACCTAAATATACTGATTTTTAGATAATTATAATTTACCTGCTGAACAAAATAAATTACGTACTTTTATGAATATTAAAATCCATCTATGAAATCATCAAGAAATTACCTTGCAGTTCTCATCATTATTGTAACTGTATACTGGAGTTTTAACGATATTCTGCCTAGTGTAACATCTTCTAAAACAGAAATAAAACCCTCAGAATTTTCAATTAATAATGCGCTATTTCATGTAAAAAATATTTCTCAAAAACCACATTACACAGGTTCTTCGGAACATAAAAAAGTACAAGAATACCTAGTTCAAGAATTAAAAAAACTAAACCTAGAACCTGAAATTCAATATCAAACGGCTATTAATAAAAAGTGGAGGGCTGCTACTACAGTAGAAAATATCATTGCAAGAATTAAGGGAACCGACAGTACTAAAGCGCTGCTGCTATTAACTCATTACGACTCTAAAGGACACTCTTCTCTAGGAGCAAGTGATGCAGCTTCTGGTGTTGCCACTATTTTAGAAGGGGTAAGAGCCTACTTAGCTGCAAATAAAGTTCCTAAAAACGATGTTATTATACTCTTTTCAGATGCTGAAGAGTTAGGGCTTTTAGGGGCACAAGCTTTTGTTGAAAAACATCCTTGGGCAAAAGATGTTGGATTGGTTTTAAACTTTGAAGCTCGCGGTAGTGGCGGTTCTAGCTATATGTTAATGGAAACTAACGGAAAAAATAAAACACTGCTAACCGAGTTTTTAAAAGCAAATTCCAATTATCCTGCAGCTAATTCACTAATGTATGGTGTGTACAAAAAGTTACCTAACGATACCGATTTAACTGTTTTTAGAGAAAAAGGGAATATAAACGGATTTAATTTTGCTTTTATCGACGATCATTTTGATTATCATACTGAACAAGATTCGTACGAAAGACTCGATAGAGGAACGTTATTGCACCAAGCAGATTATTTTATAAGTTCGTTAAACTATTTTGCAAATGCCGATTTAACCAACTTAGATAGTGCTACAGACCAAATTTACGTGAATTTTCCATTAACCAAAATTTTAACCTATCCTTTTTCTTGGGTATTGCCAATGCTAATTATTGCTTTTTTATTATTTATAGCTTTAATTTCTGTAGGCTTATTCAAAGGCAAAATTTCTGCTATTGCCATGCTAAAAGGTTTTATTCCTTACTCAATATCTTTACTTCTTTGTACAGGAATTTCATACGGACTGTGGCAATTATTGTTAATTATTCACCCACAATATAACGATATGCTTCATGGCTTTACGTATAATGGACATCACTATATTATCGCTTTTATTTTCTTAAATATTTGGATTATTTTCAAAGTGTACAATAAAGTAAAGAATGTAAAAGCACAAGACTTACTAATTGCACCCATAGCAGTTGGATTGATTGTAAATCTTTTAATTTATAAGAATCTTCCAGGTGCTGGTTTTTTTATTGTACCTGTTTTTGCTTCTTTACTAATTTTGGCAATTCTTCTTTTTTTGAATGTAAATCAGAAATCAAAAGCGACACTTTTTGCAATTATTTCTGTTCCTACTATATACATGATTGCTCCGATGATTCAATTATTTCCTATTGCACTAGGTTTAAAAACATTGTTTGTCTCTGCAATTCTTCTTGTATTGCTTTTTGGATATATGCTTCCTGTATTTTATCGAGAAAATACTAAAAATGGATGGCAAACCTTCACTGGTTTCGTTTCACTTGTATTTTTTGCACTTGCCACCTTTAATAGTGGTTTTTCTAAAGAAAATAAGAAACCTAACAGTTTGGTTTTTATTCAAAATTCAGATACCAACACGTCGTATTGGGCGAGTCATAATAAAACATTAGATGGTTATACGAAACAATATTTTAATGAAAATTCTCTACAAGGAGGTACTGGTTTGATTGCTGGAAAAAGTAAGTACAATACGTCTTTTAATTATTACAAGAAAGTTGAAAATAAAAATATTCGTATCTCTAACATCTCTATAAATCAAGATACTGTAGTTAATAATAAAAGAAATGTATCTCTAACGATTACACCTACTCGTACTATTAATACTTATGAATTTTTTACAAATACAGCTATAGAACTAAGCAATTTTATCGTAAACGGTGCTTTGTATGATAATGGGAACGCTTTTATGACCACTAAAGGGACTTTATTAATTTATCAAATGGCTAATACAGATAAAAACTTGACTATTTCATTTACTATTGATAAAAATACAAAACCTGATATTATTATTAACGAAATATCAAACGACTTGTTATCGCATCCAAAATTTAAGGTAAGACCAAGAAGCGAAATAATGATGCCGATGCCTTTTGTAGTAAATGATGCGATTATTTGTACGAGAAAACTTGTTCTTTAAATCATGTAATTTACAAAGCCATCTCTTTTATGTATTGTGGTTTTTAATCTTGGTAATAATGGTTTCGTAATCATCATGATTATTTACAAAATCTAAATTAGAAACATCAATAATTAGAATGTTTAAATCAGGTTGTGTTTTGATAAAGTTGGTATACCCATCGTGAATTTTTTGTAAGTAACTTGCTTCTATATTTTGTTCGTAATCACGCCCACGTTTTTTAATATTTTCTAATAAACGCTCTGTATTTTGATATAGGTATACGTACAAATCGGGTTTGGTAATTTCCCGGTACATCAAATCAAACATTTTTCTATATAACTTGTACTCATCGCTATGCAACGTAATTTGAGCAAAAATTAGTGATTTAAAAATATAGTAATCAGAAACAATAAAGTTTTTAAACAAATCGAATTGAGCCAAATCGTCTGATAATTGTTGATAACGATCTGCTAAAAAACTCATTTCTAAAGGAAATGCATAGCGTTCATTGTCGTTGTAAAATTTTGGTAAAAACGGATTGTCGGCAAAGCGTTCTAACACAACTTTTGCATTAAACTCGTCAGACATCATCTTGGCTAATGAAGTTTTACCCGCACCAATATTACCTTCAATAGCTATATAATTATACTTTTCGGTAATTGGAATTGGTCGTTTTAATTGTATATCTAATTTCTTGATTTCAGAAGTATCTGTACAATTTTCTAAACAACTATATAAATGCTTTTTTTCAATCGGATGAATTACATTGCGTGCAATTTCAACCAAAGGAACCAGTGCAAACTTACGCTCTAACATTCGTGGATGCGGTACGATTAAGGTTTTAGAGAAGATAATTTCGTCATCAAATAATAAAATATCTAAATCAATTAATCTATCAGAATATCCATCAGTGTTTTTTCGAGTTCTTCCAAGTTCTTTTTCTATAGAAAGCAATCTAACTATTAATTGTTCTGGAGGCAAATAGGTTGAAACTCGAATACAGGTATTGTAAAAGTTATCACTGTGAAATCCCCATGAGGCAGTTTCGTATACAGATGCTACCTTTAAAACACTACCCACTTTATTGGCAATTAAGTTAATTGCTTGTTGTATGTTTTCAAGTTTATTTCCTTGATTGGTTCCTATAGAAATATATGTAATTCGTTGTATTTTCATGAATGGAATGCAAAGAAAACTAAAACTAAAAAAAGAAAAGCAAAAAAATATTTTTATTTATTTAATTTTTTTGAAAAAAAAGTAGGGTATTTTGTTTTTCAACTGTTATAGTAGTGGATTTCTTTATAGAGTAAGATTTTTATATGATTATTGGGGAATGATCTTAAACAACTCTAAATTAAAGGCTGCTAATATTTTAGCAGCCTTTCTTCTTTCACAGTATGTAATAGTTTACAATCGTTTTATTATTGAACTTTATAAGTTAACCCTGTTTGTAAGTTAATCATAAAAGGAGCTAAGTTCATGTTGTTTTTATTATAGGTGTTAAGGTATTGTTTGTAATTAAGTTCTAAGTTAAGAAATAGATTATTACTTAATTCAAATTGATTTGAAATACCTAAATTCATAGAGAGATTAACTTTACTAACATTATCAGTAGTACCAATTTTAAATTTTTTAGTGTTGTTAGAATCACCATAAATTGAATTGTTTTGTAAAAACAGGGTGCTATAACCAGCGATTAAATCTAATTTATAGTTATGATTGTTTTTAAGTCTGTATTTTAATTCAGTTGGTACTTCTATATAAATAATTTTTTGAGTAATATTTATATGAGAGTCATTGTTAAATATTGAATTAATAGTACCCGTATATTGGGTAGAAATACCATTAATTTGGGTGAGAGATCCTAGCTGTATTTGAGGCTCTTCAATCAGAATACGAGTAGTTCTATAATTCATTTGTAGCTTATGAATTCCAACACGAAAACTAAATTTTTCATTTGCATCATAGTTTAAATACACACCAAAGTTGTATGAAAAATTATGATCGATCGAATTGTTTTCTAGATTTTTATCAATTGAACTTCCTTTTGTAATAGAGTTTAGATAATTAATTCCGCCCACTACACTTAAATTCCATTTGTTTTTACTTTCTTCTTTTATTAAAGTATCTTTTTTGATGGTGCTTTCAACTCTGTTTTTCTTTTTTTCGAGATAGAAACAGTAGCGGTATCTTCTTTCTTGGTTGAATTAAAATGAGTATTCGATTTTAAGAAAATTTCTTTTTTATGTTCTTCAAGAGCAGTACTGTTTTCTTTGTTATTCATATTAGTTTTTGAAACTGAAGAATACCTTTTTTTCTGAACCTTTGAGCTATTTTTCTTTTGAAAATTTAAAGATGGGCTGAATTTTATATCGGTATCTTTCTTCTTAAAAGAATTCGATTTACTATTGTTCTTATCTGTTTTTTTATCAATTGTATGAGTATTTACTTTGGTTTGAGGGTCTTTGTTAGAGTTGATGTTTTGGTTTTTAATGATTGTTTTCTTGTTTTGTTTAGAAGTACAATAGTTTTTTTTATAATAAAAGAGTAAGGTTGAAGAGATTAAAAAGAGAATTAAAAGACCAATAACTCTTTTCTCCCTTTTTTTCTTTTTTCTTTAACTAATTCTTTTTCTATATGAACCCAAACAATTTCATCAGGAGAATCTTTTAATTCTCTTAACTTATCTTTTAACAATATGCCTATATCTTTTTTCGCATCCATCTTATTGCAGTTTTCTATACTCCTCGATTTTACTTTTTAAAATTTGCTTGGCTCTAAAAAGGTTTGATTTTGAAGTTCCAACAGAAATCAATAATAATTTTGATATTTCTTTATGAGAATAATCATCGAGTTCATATAAATTAAAAACGAGTCTATACTGGTTAGGTAATTCTTGAATAAATTTTAATATTGTAGGTAGCGGAGTTTCATCAATATTCGTTACTTCAATATCTTCGGATAGATTGTGTTCATGAATAATAGTATTAGTTTTAATACTTTTCTTGTACTTGTCAATAGCTTTGTTAATTGTAATTCTTTTCATCCATCCTTCAAAAGATCCTTTATCTTTAAATTTATGGATGCTTTTAAAAATTTCTATAAATGCATCTTGGATATTATCTTGTGCTTCTTCACGATTTTTGCAATATTTTAATGATAGCACAAAAAGAAAGTCTTTATATTCTTTGTAAAGAATGGCTTGAGCCTTGAGATCTCTTTTTTTACATAAATAAATTAACCTTTCTAAATCCAAATTTTAGTGAGTTGTTTTATTTCTACATTTTGCTTTTCTATGCAAAATAAGTATTCTTACTTACTTTCTATGTCTTCAGTTTCCTCTATTACATCATAAGCTACAAATGCTTGAGTTAAACCATTTTTAAAACTATTATCATCTATAGGCAAGAAAAAATCAAAGTGAATCCAGCCATACCCTTCATTGCCCCAGTCGGTTCCCCAAGAGTTCACAAATTTAAAAGCATTCATTTCATTGTCATAACCTACTATTAGAACTGCATGACCACAATCTACTATTGGATTTTCGCTATAAGAATAGGCAATGATTTCTGTATCATGGTTTTTAAAAATAAGATTGGGCCAATCTAATCCTATAACAATAGGCTTTTGATCGTAAATTAAGGTTTTAATAAGGTTTATTAAAGTATACTCAGGATTGGTATTGGTATCGGGAATTCCAAGAGAAAAATAGTCCTCAATTTTATTTTTAATAGCAAGCTCTAATTGTGTTTCATTAGGTAAATTAGTACATTGAGAATCAGAATATGGGAATTCTTCCCAGCTGTTTACCCCCTTGGTTTTTAGAATTTCTAGTATTTTTGAAATACTAGACCCAGAGTCACAACAACAAGTATCGGCATTTGCTTGATTGTATACAAAAGCCGGACTCATTACATCTTTGTACGATTCGTAGTCATATTCATACTGTATTTTTTCTTGATAACTTTTTAAGTAATAAGTAGTAGCCCAAGCACTACAACTTCCTTGGTACCCCTGGCTTCTAACAGGAGGCATATCATCTGATAAATCATAGTTGTCAGGTAAATCATCAGGTATTTCAATTACGTCTATTTGTGTTGCTGTTTTTTTACTTTCAAGATCAGAACTGCAAAGCCCACATTTTTGAGGGTCATTAATAGATTGTTGTGGCTCTATAACGGCTGGTACTTCTATAATATCTTCCTCAGCTAGTGGATTGAATTTAAGATATGGTTCTTGACAATTGCCAAATAACAACATTACTATTACCAATCTTATAAGAAATGTATGTTTCATATGGTATCTCTTTAATGGATGTTTGTTGAGGTTTTTGAACGTGTTTTAATCACATAGAAAATAAAGTGTCTTTGTATCTTTTGTACAATAAACACTTTGAGATTCTATGTTTTCTTTCGTACAATTTTTCATGACTTTCTCTAGCTTCAAATTTTTTTAATGATAGTTTATTAATAGTAAAATTAATTTTGGACTTATTATAGAACAAATATTTAGCTATTTTTTGGAATCAATACTCATTTGAACATGACTAATACGATCTATCGTACCAACATTATGTAGATCAGATTTAGCTTTAATACTTCCCTTTGTAAAACCTTGTCCTATTTTAACTATACAGTAAGATATGGTGTAATTTTCTCTTAAGATTGTTACTATATTTAAAATTTCCATTTCTCCAGAAGTTATTTCCCAGTCTACCACTTCATTTATATTTACTGGAAGATTAGATTTTCCTATAGTGAAAACATATTGATATGAAACTCCTTTAACTACTTCTCGCTCGCCACTTAGGCATACCCCACCACCATTATTTTTACTTTCAGCATATGTCTCGCAATCTTTACAAGCGTTTTCTGCTATAAGATTGTCATCTTTCTCTAAGATATCATCATTGTTGGAACATGAGTTAATAAAGACAGTAATACAAAGGATTGTTAATAGATATAATAGTCTTTTCATCGTATAAATTTTTTACTCTTTACTTTATAGTCTAGTTAAATGTAAAAGGTTGCGTTGTAAAAGGAAAAAAACACCAATATTACATAGGAGTAGCACTCCAAGGACCATCTGAACGGTGTATATGGGTATAAGTTCCTTGAATACGTAAGTCAGATATAACACCTGTATATACTTGAGTAGAACTATTTGCGTCTTCTCCTTCCCATATATATGTGAGATTGTTACCATTTAAAGACCAAGAGCCATAAGTAATGTAAACACCCGGAGTGCCTAACTCATCGAACTTGGTGGTGCCATCTTCAAAAAAATCTACTTGTGAAACAATTTCATAATCATTACTGTCAGGATAAACGGTGGTTATTTTCCATCTTGTATTATCAAAAGACAAAGTTTTAAATGATTTTTCTTCACTATATACCGTTCCGTTACTATTGGTTATATATGCTCTAAAAAAATAAGCGGTATTAACAGTTAAGTCAGTAATAAAAGAGGTAAATGTATTCGCTGTTTCAGTAAGTGTATTATTATCAATTGTTGGATTTGGAGTGGTACTCCATGCGATTCCACGTTCTATAATTTCATTTTCACTTTGGTAAGTTATCGTAACATCAATTTCCATTGATGTGAATGTTACCTCTTTATTATTTAAAATGGAGACTTTAACAAGTTCTTTAGATAAGTTCTCTTCATCATTACAACTACTGAATAAAATTGTGATGAATAGAAAAAATATAGTTGTTGGAAAAAATGTTGTTTTCATAGCACGGATTTTAATGGTTTTTAATTTTTAGTCTATGAAAACAAAAAAGGTTGCGTTTGAAATAAAAAAATCGCCAAAATATTTTGGCGATTTTTTATTGTATAGAAAGCATAATTATTAACTATCTCTCTTATCCTGTCTTGGTTTTCTATCGTCTCGGCGGTTATCGCGATTACGATTGTCTCTTCCTTTATTATCTCTCGGTGGTCTTGCCACATACCCTTCTGGCTTTGGTAATAAAGCCTTACGAGATACTTTTTCTTTACGTGTTTTAGGGTCGATTCCGAAGTACTTCACCTCTAAAACATCACCTAAATTAACCACATCTGTTACATTGTTGGTACGTTCCCAAGCTAACTCGCTAACGTGCAACAATACCTCGTTTCCTGGAGCTTCAGTATATTCTACAACCGCACCAAAATCTAATAATTTTATTACTTTTACTTCGTAAACACCACCTTTTTCAGGTTTAAACATCATCGATTCAATTCGAGCGATAACTTTATCAATTCCCTCTTGGTTGGTTCCCAGAATTTCAACAATTCCTTCTTCTGTAACAGGGTCTTCGTTAATAACGATGGTAGTTTCCGTCTCTTTTTGTAACTCTTGAATGTGTTTTCCTTGTGGTCCGATAAAAGCACCAATTAAATCATTAGGAATTACTCTATTCACCATTTTAGGAGCATGAGCTTTTACATCTGCATTTGGAACAGCAATTGTGTCGGTTAATTTTTCTAAGATATGTAAACGACCATCACGCGCTTGTTTTAAGGCATTTACTAAGATTTCATAAGACAATCCTTTAATCTTAATATCCATCTGACACGCTGTAATACCATCTGCAGTACCCGTTACTTTAAAGTCCATATCACCTAAGTGGTCTTCGTCTCCTAAAATATCTGATAATACTGCATAGCGATCACCGTCAGAAATCAATCCCATGGCAATACCAGACACGGGTTTTTTCATTTGAACACCAGCATCCATTAATGCCATAGTACCTGAACAAACGGTAGCCATTGAAGAAGAACCATTTGATTCTAATACTTCAGAAACTACACGAACCGTATACGGACAATCTTCAGGAATCATGCCTTTTAAGGCTCTTTGTGCCAAGTTTCCGTGACCAATTTCACGACGAGAAGTCCCTCTTAAAGGACGCGCTTCTCCTGTCGAAAATGGAGGGAAGTTATAGTGTAAATAGAATTTTTCTTCGCCTTGTAATGTAGGTGAATCAACCATATTTGCATCTCTAGAAGTACCTAAAGTTACGGTAGCTAATGCCTGAGTTTCACCACGGGTAAAGATAGACGAACCATGCGTTCTTGGTAAGTAATCTACTTCACACCAAATAGGTCTAATATCAGTGGTCTTTCGTCCATCTAAACGTAAACCTTCATTTAAAGTTAAGTCTCTAACTGCTGCTTTTTGTGCTTTACCAAAGTACTTTCCAACTAAGTCTCCGAAGTCTTCTAATTCTTCTTCTGTGAACATGGCAGTAACTTCTTCTTTTACTTCAGAAAAAGCCAAACCTCTTTCTTGTTTAGAAGTTCCTTTTTTAGCAATATCATAACACTTTTGGTAGGCTGCATCGTGAATTTTTTGAGCCAATTCTTCATCTTCTCTTTCTCCTTCGTACTCACGAGTTTCTTTTTTACCTACTGCTTCAGCTAAAGCAACCTGAGCAGCACATTGTATTTTAATTGCTTCATGTGCAAACTTAATTGCATCAGCCATTTCTTCTTCTGAAATTTCTTTCATTTCACCTTCTACCATAGCCACAGAATCAGCAGAAGCACCAATCATCATGTCGATGTCGGCTTCTTGTAACTGACTATAACTAGGATTGATAACGAACTCTCCGTTAATTCTTGCAACACGTACTTCAGAAATTGGTGTTTCAAAAGGAATGTCTGATAATTGAATGGCAGCAGAAGCAGCTAAACCAGCCAAAGCGTCTGGCATTACCTCTTCGTCATGAGACATTAATTGAATCATCACCTGAGTTTCTGCGTGATAATCTTTAGGGAACAACGGGCGCAACACGCGGTCTACTAAACGCATGGTTAAGATTTCTTCATTTGAAGGACGTGCTTCACGCTTCATAAATCCACCAGGATAACGACCTGCGGCGGCAAATTTTTCACGGTAGTCTACTGTTAACGGTAAAAAGTCAATACCAGGGTTTGCCGTTCTTGCTGATACAACGGTTGCTAGTAACATTGTATCTCCCATTCTTACAACAACAGAACCATCTGCTTGTTTTGCTAATTTTCCTGTTTCTAATGTGATGGTTCTTCCATCTCCAAGTTCTATTACTTGGCTAAATACTTTTGGAATCATAGATTAATTCTTGTAAATTTTAATTTGTTTTTGTTTGTTGTTGTGTTGTTGTTGCTCCAATGGAAAATCAAAATTGTTGTTAGTAATTTTGAGCTTTTTATAAGTAGATTTCTGGTTGTTAGTCAGAAATGTATTGTTGTTTTAAATAAAAAAGAGGCACATTTATAGCGCCTCTTTTTGGTAGAATTATTTTCTAATTCCTAATTCTTTAATAATTGCACGATATCTGTTAATATCTTTTTTCTTTAGATAGTCTAACAAACTTCTACGCTTTCCTACCATTCTTACTAACGAACGCTCGGTGTTAAAATCTTTACGATTTCTTTTTAAGTGCTCAGTTAAGTGGTTAATTCTGTGCGTGAATAATGCGATTTGTCCTTCAGCAGTACCAGTATCATTTGCTCCCTTACCGTGTTTTGCGAAGATTTGTTCTTTAACTTCTTTTGTTAAATACATGCCAATATTATTTAAATGATTATTATGTACTCAATGTTTTTACATTGAAGTTGCAAATGTACAATTATTTTTTGGAATGGCACTTTGTGAGTACTGAAAATAACAGCAACAAAAAAGCTAGCATTTGCTAGCTTTTTTGTTAGGCTCTTATAGGTTGATTTTGTATTAAATCTAAATACAAGTTTACCTGTTTTTTTAGGTCTTTTCGTTCGTAAATAGCATCTAAGAAACCGTGTTCTAATAGAAATTCTGAACGTTGGAAACCTTCAGGTAAGTCTTTACCTGTGGTATCTTTTACTACACGAGGTCCTGCAAAGGCAATTAGAGCATTGGGCTCGGCAATGTTAATGTCTCCTAACATGGCAAAAGAAGCGGTTGTTCCACCTGTAGTGGGGTCGGTACATAAAGATACATAAGGTACTTTAGCATCTGCCAACTGCGCTAGTTTAGCTGAGGTCTTTGCTAATTGCATTAGAGAAAGCGAAGCTTCCATCATACGAGCTCCTCCCGATTTAGAAATCATTAAAAACGGAATTTTGTGTTCAATTGAGTAATCGATAGCTCTTGCTATTTTTTCTCCAACAACACTTCCCATCGAACCACCGATAAAGGCAAAATCCATACAGGCAATAACGATGTCTTTGCCCATCGACTTTCCAACAGCAGTACGAACGGCATCTTTTAATCCTGTTTTCTTTTGCGCTTGTTTTAAACGTTCTGGGTACTTTTTAGTATCCTCGAATTTTAAAGGGTCTTTAGCAGATAGCTTCGCATCTAATTCTTTGAATTTATTATCGTCGAAAAAGATTTCGAAATATTCTTTACTTCCTATGCGTACATGATATCCGTCTTCAGGGCTTACGTATAAATTCTTTTTTAATTCGTCGGTATCAATTATTTTTCCACTTGGGGTTTTATACCACAAGCCTTTCGGAGTGTCTTTTTTTCTTCTGTAGGGGTTTGAATTCCTTTGTCTGTACGTTTAAACCAAGCCATAATTTAGTGTTTAATCTTTAGTTGTTTGGTTTTCTTTTTCAAAGAATTTATAATGTGTTTACATTATTTAAGTCTTCAAAAGCTTTCTTTAATCGAGCTTTAAAAGTTTGTTCTCCTTCACGTAACCATTTACGAGGATCGTAATATTTTTTGTTTGGAACATCGTCTCCTTCTGGGTTACCAATTTGCGTTTGCAAATATGCAGATTTTTCTTGCATATAATCACGAATACCTTCGGTAAATGCATATTGTAAATCGGTATCAATATTCATTTTAATAACTCCGTAACCGATAGCTTCACGAATTTCCTCTAAAGTAGAACCTGAACCTCCGTGGAACACAAAGTCAATCGTGTTATGAGGAACGTTGTATGTTTTTGAAATATATTCTTGTGAGTTTTGTAAAATTTTAGGTGTTAATTTTACATTACCTGGCTTGTATACTCCATGTACATTTCCAAAAGCGGCAGCAATGGTAAATTGCGGACTAACTTTCATTAATTCTTCGTATGCATAAGCTACTTCTTCTGGTTGTGTGTATAACTTAGAACTGTCTACATCAGTATTGTCGACTCCGTCTTCTTCACCTCCTGTAATTCCTAACTCAATTTCTAAAGTCATTCCCATTTTACTCATACGAGCAAGGTACTTTTTACAAATTTCAATATTTTCTTCAAGAGGTTCTTCACTCAAATCAATCATGTGAGAACTGTACAAAGGCTTTCCTGTTTCTTTGTAAAATTGCTCGCTCGCATCTAACAAACCGTCTATCCAAGGCAATAATTTTTTAGCAGCATGGTCGGTATGTAAAATAACAGGAATACCGTAAGCTTCGGCTAATAAATGTACGTGTTTAGCTCCAGCTACTGCACCAGCAATAGCAGCTTTTTCGTTTTCGTTTGATAATCCTTTACCTGCATTGAACTGAGCACCTCCGTTAGAAAACTGAATTATTACAGGTGAGTTAAGTTCTTTAGCAGTTTCTAAAACAGCATTAATCGTATTAGACCCTACAACATTAACGGCTGGTAGCGCAAAGCCTTTTTGCTTTGCTAGGTCAAAAATTTCTTGAACTTGTTTTCCGGTGGCAACTCCAGGTGTAATCATTTTTTATGTATTTAGAAGTGTGTTACAAAAATTAAAGAACAAATCTACACTTTTTTATATAAGTTGCGATAAATTTTTAGTAGAAAGTGTTTTATTAAAACGGATAATTAATACCAATATTTAAGATTGAACGAGAAAAATTGAAGTTTTGAAACCACTTATTTTCTTTCAAATAGGGTTCGTGTGCTTTGAAACCTAAATCGAGCCGAGCAATTAAAAACTTAAAGTCATAGCGAAGTCCAAAACCAGCTCCAATAGCCATATCTTGCAACGATTCAAATCCTTTGAACTTAGAAGGATTATCAACAAGTTCTGAATTTGTTATATCCCAAATATTTCCAGCATCTATAAACAAAGCAGATTCTAGCGATCCAAAAACATCAAAGCGATATTCGAAACTGGTTAAAAATTTTAAGCTTCCGATATTATATTCTAAAACAGGGGTACGAGTACCTGGGCCTAAATCGTAGGTTCTCCAAGCTCTAATATCATTAGATCCTCCAGCAAAATAACTTCTAGAGAAGGGCACATCTGAATTGTTATACGTAAAAATTGCTCCGAGAAAAGTTCTGTGAGCCAATATATTGTTGTCGCCTAAATTCCAGTATTTTTTATATTCAATGTCGGTTTTAAAGTACTGGGCAACAGGTATTTTAAAAACAGTTTTTTGTCCTAAACTATTGGTGGTGTTTGATAAAAATCCCAAGATATTTCCTGAATTGGCGATTCTAATCTTGAGAAAAGAAAAGCTAGCATCTTTAATATTTTCTTGGGTATTATAGGTATAACCGTAAGCAATTTCAGGAATTAAAAAGTCGGTAGTCACAATATTAAACCTGTTAGCTATGTTCAGTACACTTTGATATTCATCTGGATTCGAGTTCTCAAAAGAAGTATCGTCGATTACACTTCTCATAAAACCTACAATTTCATTAAAATTACTTACTTCGTTTTTTGGTAATGTGTAAGAAGGATTGAAAACTTCGGCAACTTCATTCAGTTTTCGATATTCTGAATTGTATATAGAAAAATAATTGGTCACATTTAAATTTCGAATGTACTGTGCATTTAATAATTCTAATTGAATTGATTTTTTCTGGTCGTAATCCCATTTATAATCAACACCAACAGATATGTTTTGCTTATCTAAACCTATGTTTCTTTGAATTCCGACACCTGAATAGAATTTAGTTCTAGGAAACATTCTTTTAGGAACTAATTTATGCAGACCGAATGGGGCCATAAAGCGAGGTACTTCTAACGAAATATCAGAACCTATTTCCCAACCAGGGCCGTTGTTTGAACTAAAGTAAGAGCCAAATGTTGAGAATTTGAAAAGTTCGGCACCCTTAAAAGTATTTCTATTTGTTAACGAAAATTTTAATGAAATATCAAAGTTACGAATGTTAGAACGCGATAATTCAGTTTCAAAACCTAGCGTGTATTTTTCGATAGGAGTCAAGAATACATTGGCTTCTAATTCGTTTTCACTTAACTCGCTATATCGAATAGATGTTGCTTTAAAATTTTTCAAACCTCTTAAATGGGTACGGGTAAGGTTTCTAAGGGAATCGCTATAAACAGTATTGGGTTTTATAAACAAAGATTGTGATAAATATTTCGGATTGTATTTTAACTTGCGATGTGCATAAAAGTCAATTCCACCATAGCTAGCGGTATCTTTATGCTCAGCGTTTCGCTTGCTATACGTATAATCGGTAAAGACGTTGACCTTTTTTATTTTTTGAATTTGAAAAGGAACCGTTCTATCAGAAATGGTAATATCTACATCTGTTTTTTCATAGTTGGTTAGCGTATCATTTTCAAACGAAATGTAATTTTCGTTGAAATGAAATACACCTTCATTTCTAAAAAACTTTACAAGTCTATTAGCCTCCTTTATAAAATTTTCGTTCTTGTAGTGGTCTCCTGACTTTAAGTAACTTTTGTCTTTGGTAAGCTGATATAAAGAATCTAGAATGGGAGAGGTAATAAAAGTTTTAATGGTATCTAAATAAGAGGGATTTCCTTTGGTGATATAGTAATTTATTTCACCTTTCTTTTTACCAACCGTGTCTTTTTTTGAAGAAACGTTTGCTCTAAAATATCCTTCGGTTTGAAAGTAAGCTTTTAAATTATCGACTGTTTTTTTTGTTTTTGTATCATCGACAATAATTGGAGGCTGCCCACTATTTAAAAACCAGTTATTGAACCCAATAGCTGTTTTGGCAACAGAAATACTTTGCTTTTCAGAAAATATATCTTTAAAAAAATTATAGGTTTTTGGATTTTCTTTGCCCCATTCACTTGGGGTTTTAGGTGCTTCTGGATTACCAAAGTTGTAAAAGTATAATGATAATGGCATACCCAAAGCTTTGGCATTGGGGCGTTGCATCAACAGCTCGGTAATGTTTTCACTTGAGTTTTTTACACTATCAATATATACTGTGTTTTTGGTGAGTAATAACTCATTTTCTTTAACGTATTTAATTGTGCTACATGAGCTGAATAAGACTACTAACAAAAAGAAGAAAGAAAGTTTTTTCATTAACTTTACGCCTCGTATTAAGAACCAAAAATACTATTTTTTAGTGGTTTTAGAGTGTTAAAAATAATTTAATGAGTTTATCTAAAAACAATATAAAATTAATAACTAGTTTACAGCAAAAAAAGTATCGGCAAAAGCATCAATTATTTGTAGCAGAAGGTGTAAAAGTAGTTAGTGAGTTGCTTTCATCTTCTTTGGAATTAGAGCAACTGTATGCAATAGAAGAGTTTTGCATTGCTGAAAAGAATATCAGTGCTACGATAATCTCTGAAAAAGAACTCAAAAAGATTAGTACACTCAAAACACCTAATAAAGTATTGGGGGTGTTTAGAATTCCGAAAGAAAGTGCAACTGATAAAAGTAGTTTTATCGTAGCTTTAGATGGAGTTAATGACCCTGGTAATTTAGGAACCATCATTCGTTTGTGCGATTGGTTTGGTGTTTCTGAATTAATATGTTCTAAAAATACCGTTGATTGTTACAATCAAAAAGTCGTACAATCTACGATGGGGTCGTTAACAAGAGTTAAAATTACGTATGTAGATTTGCCTGAGTTTTTAAAGCAGTCTTCTTTACCAGTATATGCTGCAGACATGCATGGAGAAAACGTATATAAAGCTAGCTTGCCAAAAGAAGCTATTTTAGTAATGGGTAATGAGGCGAATGGTATTTCTCCTGAAATAGCTGACATTGTAAGTAATAATTTAACGATACCAAGGTTTGGAAACTTACAACAAACCGAAAGTTTAAATGTAGCGACAGCAACAGGAATTTTGTTGAGTGAATTTAAAAGAAAGTTGCTTTAATGCAGTTTGATAGTCAAGGGAATTCCCAGAGGCTTACTTCGAAATTCTTAAATAACGTGATTTAGGGATGTCATTGTATTGATTTTAAGATTTTTAACTAAAACTGTCAACGAATTAGTTAACCTTTACATCGGAGTCGTTTATTTATTAAACTGTAGCGACAAGACTTTCTTCAGAAAAAAATTCCAATTCTTTTTTATAAGGGCTATTGCTATTGTCGGTAAAACTTGAAAGATAGTTTATAATATCAATAGGGTTGATGGGTTCTATATTTTCTTTTTCATGTAGTTCAGGATAACAGGAAATAAAAAACTTTTGAAGGTGTGCTATTAATTTAATTAAATCGTTACAATATACAGAAGGGTTGTTAAATCCATTAACTTTGCTATGACGGTGAACGAGCCTACCACCTTTACAAATTTCATTTAAAGGGCACTCTAAACATTGCTTACATAGTTTGGTGTTCAAATCATTAAAATACAATTTACCTAAAGAAGTATTTTCTATATCTTGAAAACTGTTATCCTTGATATTGAGTCCAGTTTTTGTAAAACCCTGTCCACAGGCTTTTAAAGAATCAATAGCTTCAATTTCTCCATTAGTTTCTATGACCAGCACCGTAGATTCGTTTTTTGCGTTTTCATTAATTCTCATGAAAGAATTTAGTAAGCCTAAAAATAACGGAATTTTAAATCGTTTCGAATCGCGAATCCAGATTTCAAACAAATCGATTAACCAATCTGCCATTAAGGTTTTGTTTTTGTCGAAGGGAAAATTATCGTGTGTGTAATCTGGAATTAGGAAATTCACATAGCTAGCGTTCATTTCTTTAAAGCTCTTATAAATTTCTTCGGGACTTTCATTAATGTTAACTACACAAGCAATATCAGCAAAATTCATTTCACTTTTTAATAGCTTAACACTTTTAAAAACGCTATCGTAGCTTCCATTTCCTTTATGATCAACACGGTACATATCGTGTGCTTTTTTAGTCCCATCAACACTAATACTTGGTGAAATATTTAATTCTTTGAATAGTTTTATCCAACTTTTGTCTAAAAGAACTCCGTTAGTTTGTATATCAAAAGAGAAGGAAACATTTGTAAGATCGTGTTGATTTTTTTTTACTTTACTCACAAATTCTATAAAAAAGTCTTTTGAAGCAAGCAAAGGCTCACCACCGTGAAATATAAAAGAGAATTGCTTTTTGTTGTATTTTTCAATATACTCTTTAGTTTTTTCAATGAGATTATCCACCACTTCTGGTGACATGAATTTAGGTTGCTTTTTATAGGTAGTATCTCCAAGGTTATACATAAAACAGTACGAGCAATTCAAATTGCATCTGCTGGCTATTTTTAAGACTAAAGAATTGAAATTCATGATTGCTAGATATTGATTAGAACAAGGAAATTACACAAGTGCATAATTTCCTTACTAAATGCTTTTAAAACTACAGTTTTGTGTACAAAGCGTCTTCTTCTTCAACTTCAATAAACGACACACATTTTTGCAGTTTGTCGCTCCAGATTTGCCCATCTGGACATCGCTTACCTCCTCCACTCGTAGGGTAGTAAATTTCTTCTGGAACATAAACAGCTCCTCCCTTTACAAGGTCTAAATTGTTAATTTGTAAGTCTGAGAATTTTTCCAACCCTTTAGATAAAAAAAATGATTTTTTCATGTTGTTAGTTTTAAGTTAAATGCTTACTCTATTTTTTTAATTAAAAATTACATTTTCAGCTTCCTGTAAATTGTTAAACTAATGAGTTCAATTTTTAAGAACATTTGACACAAATATTGGTTATTTGACACAAAAAAATAAGGTGTGTGTGTAACTATTTATAAAAAAGGGAGGTACTATTTTAAAATGATGGTATGCTCTAAAAGTAGCAATGCGTTTATTTAAAGAGAAGGAAAATTAGAGAAGTATTCTTTAAGTTTAAAGAGTAAATTGCATTCTTAAGGTGTAACGTAATTATATGAAAAGCCTTTACTTCTTTATAAGAAACAAAGGCTTTTTATTATAGTTTTAGTCTTTTAAAGTTAAAATAACCCGTTTATTTGTGCGTCAATTCTATCAATTACGTAGCCTAAATCTTCTTGATTGTCTACAAAATCTAAATTATCAACGTTAATAATTAGTAATTTACCTTTGTTGTATTGACTAATCCAAGCTTCGTAACGTTCATTTAGCCTACTTAAATAGTCTATGCTAATAGAGTTTTCATATTCTCTGCCTCGCTTGTGAATTTGACCAACCAGCGTAGAAATATCTGCACGTAAATAAATTAATAAGTCGGGTGGAGTTACCAGATTTTCCATCAGTTCAAATAAGGAAGAGTAATTGCTAAAATCTCGGTTAGTCATCAAACCCATGGCGTGTAAGTTGGGTGCGAAAATATGAGCATCTTCATAAATGGTTCGGTCTTGAATAATTTTTTTACCAGATTTACGGAGTTCCAGTATTTGACGGAAACGACTATTTAAAAAATAAACTTGTAAATTAAACGACCAACGCTCCATTTCGGCATAAAAATCATCTAAATAAGGGTTTTTCTCAACCGATTCAAAATGAGCTTCCCAATTGTAGTGTTTTGCTAATAATTTTGTTAAAGTGGTTTTACCTGCGCCAATGTTTCCGGCAATTGCTACGTGCATAATTGTCTGTGTAATGTATTTTAATCTTGCTGGCATTGCCAAATCAAGGATGGTAAAATTACACAAAAAAAGGAATTCATAAACAATTTAACAGATCAATTTATACCCATAACCTCTAACATTTACAATTTGTATGTTTTCGTCGTATTTTAATTTCTTTCGTAATTTAGAAATAAAGACATCCATACTTCGAGCATTAAAAAAATCGTCATCTCCCCATAGTTTTTTCAATATAAAAGACCTGTCTAAAATTTCATTTTTCTTTTGTGATAAATGAAAGAGTAATTCTGATTCTCGATGAGTTAATTTTTTAATATCATTATTAAAAGACAAAACCTGTTTAGTGTAATTAAAAATGTAATTACCAATGTGAATTGCGTCGTAGTTCCTTTTCAATTCAACTCTATCCAATAGTGCATGAATACGAACAATCAATTCTTCCATAGAGAAGGGTTTTTTAAGATAGTCGTTTCCACCGTGTTCAAAACCTTCAACAACATCTTTGGCTTGTGATTTTGCAGTTAAAAAAATAATAGGAAGATGCTTGTTTTCTTGTCGTATTTCTTTGGCAAGTGTAAAACCATCTTTTTTTGGCATCATTACATCCAGAACTAAAATATCAGGAGAGTTGGCGTGATAAATTTTATAAGCTTCTTCACCATTGAGTGCGTGAAATACTTCAAAATTTCTAGTTTCCAAACTTTCTTTTACAATTTGCCCTAAACTAGGTTCGTCTTCAGCCAACAGCACTTTAATAATTTTACGCATCATTTAAAACAATTTTAAAAACGGTGTTGTTTGGTTTTGAAGTTAGCGATATAACACCACCATGTTTTTCAATAATCTTTTTAGTATAATATAAGCCAATTCCAAAACCTTTCACGTCATGGGTGTTTCCTTTGGGAATGCGATAAAACTTATCGAATATTTTTTCTTGTTGATTTTTGTCAATTCCCTTACCATTATCAGTAATCGTTATTTCAATAACATGTAATACTTGGTTAATGTTTATGGCTATTTTATTTCCACCATATTTAATAGCATTATCTAATAAATTTGAAATGGCATTCTCAAAATGAAATACATCTACATTCGTAACTATTTCAGGCTTGTTTGATGAGAATAGAAGTGTTTTTTCTGAATTGGTAAACTGATGTTTTTTGGTGTTGTTTTCTATCAATTCAACTAAATTGACAGGTTCTTTCTTTAACAGTAATTTTTCACTATCAAGTGTAGCTGTTTCTAATAACTTTTCTACCATTATGTGTAGTTTTTCTATCTGTACAGATGAAATCGAAATATATTTTTTAGTTTTTTCTTTGTCATCAATGGCATTAAAATTATGAATAGCTTCTAGCGCAGTTGAAACGGTAGTTATTGGTGTTTTGAATTCGTGCGTAATGTTGCTAATTAAATCATTTTTAATTTCAGCAAGCTCTTTTTGTTGATTGATAATTTTTAATAAGTAAAATAGACTTGTTATAACTGCTAACGAAAGCAAAAGAGATAGTATAATTCCTGTCGAACTTCTTTTAAGAATTTCACTTGAGGGGTTCTCATATAATAGGGTTAGCTTTTCATCACTTTTAACATACGTAGATTTAGCATCGCTTTGTAGGTGTAGTGTAGGTGCTCCTTCTTTTTTTGAGGAGTAAAAAAGGGTGTCCTTTTTAAAATGATTTACGTAAAATGGAGTTGAAATGCCTTTCGTTGTTAATTGCTTTTTCATAATCGAATCTAGCTTCACATGATCTAAAGAATCATTTTGAACAGAAATAAAAATGGTTTGTAGTCCTTTTATTAATTTTAAACTATCAGTAGCTTTCTTACCTTTAAAAACTTTTACTTTTTTAATTCCTGAAGAATCAAGATGAATACCAGACGTATGATCTTTGTTAAATTGAGTAATTTTAGAAATCTTTTTAGTAGAGTCGTTAATCTCATGCCTTATATCGTTAACGAAAGATTCACCAAAATAAGAGTTCATCTCTTTAAACTCTTTTGGGTTGTCAGTTTTAATATTTAAAGAAGAAATTTCAAATTGTATACTGTCGTTTTTATTTTCAACTTTTGAAGAGAAAACTTTTTCCCAAATGTTTTTGTCTTTAACGTTGTTTTTAGAAGTTGCTTTGTCAGATTCTTTACCAGATTCTACTATTGCAAAAAAGTTTTGCTTAGTTAAAGCGGCATAATACTCTTCAACAGCATTATCTAAACTTAATTGAATTTCATTGATAACACGTTGCTTGTTTTGTTGATAGTTTTTATAATTCCAATAAAACTGTATTAGAATGGTAATAACAATTGTAGCGCTAATTAAATATAATATCCAACGATGTTTTTTTGTGTTCATGTTTTCAAAGATAAAGTGTTAAGGCGAATAAAAAATATCGGTTAACACTCGTTAACACTCATTAACTCAAAAAGATGCTATGGTGAAGCATATTTGTAGTGTTGAACATTAAAAAAGAAACAAATGAAAAAAATCATACTACTAACATTGTTGTTAAGTACCTCAATGTTTTCACAAAATTTTACAGGAAAAGCTACCTATAAAACGCATCAAAAATTAGATTTAAAGGTGAGCACTAGTAAAGGAGCTCCGAATTCAGATATTCAAAAAAAGCTACATGCCCAATTAATGAAGCACTTTCAAAAAACATATACCTTGTACTTTAATAAATCAGCATCTACTTACAAACAAAATCAAGAATTGTCTTCTCCGCAAGTACAAACAGATGGTATACAAATTCGAATTGGAGGAAGTGGGGGTGGAACCGATGTTTTGTATAAAAATGTAGCCGATAAAGAATACATCAATAAAACAGAGGTGAGCGGAAAACGCTTTTTGATTAAAGACACCTTAGAAAATTTTGATTGGAACCTGACTGGAGAAACAAAAAATATAGGAAACTATACGTGTTATAAAGCAATTAAAACGAGAAAAGAAATTAGAACTTTAACGTCTATGACAGATGGAGAAACCGAAGAAAAAGAAGAAGAAGTTACCATTGAAACTGTGGCGTGGTACACACCTGACATTCCTGTTAGTAACGGACCAAAGTTGTTTTGGGGGCTTCCTGGGTTAATTTTAGAAGTTCAAGACGGAAAACAAACTATTGTTTGTACAGAAATTGTATTAAATCCTTCAGAAAAAATAGAAATAGTAGCACCAAAAAAAGGGAAGAAAGTAACCCAAGAAAAATTTGATAAAATAATGGAAGAGCATACTAAAGAAATGATGGAGCGATTTAAAAACAGACGTAAAAGCAAAGACGGTAATTCTCTTCATATAGAAATACAAGGATAGTCATCATTGTATCAAACGTACATTCTATTTCTTATTTGTACTAGGAGCTAATTATAGTTTAAAAAGCAGCTTACTCAATACTAAAATCACACAATGAAAAAAATACTATTCATAGCTATTTGCATAGCTACTTGGACTTCGAATGCTCAAATTACACTTAAAGGAGTTGTTAAAGACAGTGTAGGAACACCCCTCGAAATGGCAAATGTAATTGCTATTAACAAAGCGACTAAAAAACTAGATTCCTACGGTTTTACAGATGCGAAAGGAAATTATAAGTTAAATCTCACTAAAAATTCAATTTATAGTATAAAAGTAAGTTACATTGGGTTAAAAACTGCTGAAGTTAATTTAGAAACTAAAGAAGATAATTTACTTAAAGATATTGTTTTAGAAGGTGATGATAGCTTGGAAGAAGTAAATATTACCTATAAAATGCCTGTAACAGTTAAAGGAGATACTATCGTATATGATGCTGATAGCTTTAAAAGTGGAACCGAAAAAAAGTTAGGAGATGTACTTCAAAAGTTGCCAGGAGTTGAGGTAAACGATGACGGTGAAATTGAGGTAGAAGGGAAAACAGTCAAAAAAGTAATGGTTGAGGGAAAAGACTTTTTCGACGGAGATTCTAAACTAGCCACAAAAAACATTCCTGCTAATGCTGTTGATAAAGTTCAAGTATTAAAAAATCATAGCGAAGTGGGGCAGATGAGTAGTGTAACAGATAATGAAGACAACGTAGTAATTAATGTTAAACTAAAAGAAGGTAAGAAAAATTTTTGGTTCGGTGAAGTCTCTGCAGGTATGGGAATGTTAATGGAAGATAATAGGTACTTAGCACGCCCAAAACTATTCTATTACAGCCCTAAATACAGTTTAAATAGTATCACAGATTTAAATAATATAGGGGAAGTGCCTTTTACAATGAGAGACTACTTTAAGTTTACAGGAGGTTTTAGACAGTTTGGAAATAATAATGGAACAAATTTTAATGTAGGGTCTAATGACATTGCTTTTTTAACCTTACGTAATAATAGAGCGAAAGAAATAGAATCAAAATTTGGGGCTTTAAACTTTAGTTACTCTCCAAGAAAATCGTGGGATATTAGTGGATTTGCCATTTATTCAGGGAATGAAACAGATATGGAAGAAACCACAGAGCGTTTATATTCAAATGCGGTAATTAATGAAAATAATTTACCTGTATATGATCAAAACAATCCATCTTCAACAAAATATATTAATACAGAAGAAACAAAAGATCAAACAAATCAAATAAGTGATTTAGGGTTGTTTAAGTTGAGTTCTAGTTACAAGCCTAATGCTAACAATCAATTTGATTACGATGTTTTTGCTAAAGTATCTAAGCAACAACAGATGCAAACAACAGTGTCGTTAAGAACGTATTTGAATGCTAATGATGAGATTGTGCCAATTAATCAAGTTTCAGAGCAAAGTCCGTTTTCAATTAACCAAAACCTAAACTATTATTACACACTAAACGATAACCATATTTTTGCTTTTGAAGCACAGCATTTATGGCAAAATGAAGATCCGTTTTACAATGCAGAGTTAGAAAAATTATCATTCTATAATTTACTGTCACTAACAAATGTAAACCCTAATCCAGGAGATGATAATTTATTTAATGTAAGTCAAAATAAAAGGATAAAAACAAATAAACTTGATGCAAAGTTAGATTATTATTATGTGTTAAACGCTAAAAGTAATTTGAATGTTACGCTAGGGTCTACTTTTAGTAATCAGCGATTTAACTCAAGTATTTTTGAAATTCTAGATGGTAATAAAAATAAAATATCTGAACCATCAACAATAAATAACGTTGATTTTTCTTTTGATGATTTATATGTAGGCGTACATTATAAGTTTGTAACGGGTATTTTTACCTTTAACCAAGGTTTTACATTTCACAATTATGTTTCAAGAAATACACAATTAGGGTCTGTTTTTGAAAATAATTTCACCAAACTTTTACCAAATGCTTTTGTAAAAGTTAACTTAAAAAAATCAGAGACTTTACGATTAAGTTATACCATGCAAACTAGTTTTACCGATGTGAATCAATTAGCAGAGGGGTATGTTTTTAATAACTACAGTAGCTTGTATTCAGGAAATAGAGAATTAGAAAATTCACTATATCACACTATAAATCTGAATTATTTTAGCTTTAATATGTTTAACTATACGAATGTTTTTGGTTCTGTTAATTACAGTAAGCGAATTGATGAAATTAAGAGCAATACAGCGTTTATTGACATAAATCAAGTAAGAAGTTCAATAAACTCTGCGTTTCCAGATGAGTCTATCTCTGCAAGAGCTAATTTTCAAAAAAGTTTTAGAAAATTTAAGTTACGATTAGGAGGAAATGTTTCTTATGGAAAATCGAATAGTTTACTTACGAATCGTCAAACAGGTGAAACAAGAAATCGATTGGCAACAACGTTTGCCCAAAACTATACCTCAAAATTTAGCACGAATTTTAGAGAGGCACCAAACTTTGATGTTGGTTACAATGTGTCTATTAATAATTCGAATATTGGTGGAGTAGAAAATACTTTTACAACGCATAGTCCTTATATAAATTTTGATGCTTTTTTCTTAAAGGAATTTATATTTACATCAAACTACACGTATAATAGAGTGCTAAATAATGGAGAAACGATTGATAGTTATGGGTTCTTAAGAGCAGACCTTACGTATCAGAAAAAAGATAGTAAATGGGAATATAAAGTTGGGGTAACAAATCTGTTAAATTCAACAAGATTGAATCAAAATAGTAGTAATGATATTTATGTGAGTAATTCTTCGTATGTAATTCAGCCCAGAATAGCTACGTTTACCGTGAAGTATAATTTGTAAAAGCAAAAAAGCAACCAAATTGGTTGCTTTTTGTTTTTGGAGTGTCATTTTTTATTTGATAACTATTTTTCTTGTTATTTGTTTGCCCGCATTTTCAATTTGTAAAAGGTAAAGTCCGCTGGCTGTTTTGTCCAACTGCACCTCTTTATTAAATTGACTAGAAATAGTTGAGAATTTTTGCGTCTCAAGTAATCGTCCTCTAAAATCAAAAAGTCTAATAAAGGTAGATTCTTTGTCTTTTACGGTAAAGCTTACCGTAAATTTTCCGTCAGAAGGGATAGGGTATGTTAGTAAATCATCAAACAAAGTATTGTCTGTAGCAAAGCTTTCTTCAATAGTAATGGTATAGTCTTCCACTTCACCATTAAAATTTAACCCACATGAGTTGGGGTCTAAATTTGATTTTGTTGCTACTCTCATAATTGTAGAACCTAGGGGTGTTCCTTCAGGAACCGTAATAGAAACAGTATTCGATAAGGTTAAGTTATAGGCTTCGCTTGAGTCAAAGGCACAGTCTTGATTCCAGTCTATCCAAGCAACTGTTTTTGCATCATCGTTTCCATCCGTATTAATCGTAGTGGTAAGGTTATAGGTTTCACCTCTCACTACTTGTGTGCTTTCTGAGGTGAAATCTGAGTATCCTGTTGTTTTAGTAGAACTGTTATCAATACTATTAAACGTAACATTAGTAATGCTTAACTGCGATAGGGTATTTCCAGAGGCATTACAAAGAGTGTCGTTTACATTTAAAAGTATATTTATCGATTTTGTAGTGGTACTAGAACTGGCGGTAATCGTAATTGTATAATCTCCTGTAGCAACATTGTTTAAGTTTGTTACCGTTAGGCTAAAGTTACCGTTTGTACTTATTGTTTCAGAATTGAGCATAGCGGTTGAATTTGCAGGAATTCCTGAATAAGATAAGCTAACAGTTTCAGTAAAGCCATAAAGAGCCATATAATCAAGGATGAAAGTTACCTCGTTGGTAGCCTTATTACAAACCGACAAATCTCCCGTTGTGTTTGAAATTGAAAAAGTTGGCTCTAAAATCACGATAGTATAATCTTCTACTTCCCCATTAAAATTCAATCCACAAGAATTTGGGTCGTTATCTAATCTTGTCGATACCCTCATCGTAGTCGAACCTCTAGGGATGCCTAAAGGAACGGCGACAGGAATAGTAGATGAACTTAAGTCGTAAGTTTCACTTGCGTCAAAAGTACAGTCTTGATTCCAGTCTATCCATGCAACTGTTTTTACATTGCTATTTCCATCGGTATTAACTGTAATAGTTAAATTGTAACTATCTCCTCTAACTACTTCGGTACTTTGGTTAGTAAAGTCTGAATATCCTGTTGTTTTGGTAGAGCTATTGTTAATTTCGTTAAAGGTAACATTAGTAATACTTAACTGTGAAGCAATACTACCTGAAGAGTTACAAAGACCATCATTTACGTTTAAAAGTATGTCTACTGATTTTGTGATTGAACTTGAGGTAGCGGTAACTGTTATGATATAATCGTCTTTAACAACATTGGTAAGGTTTGAAAGATTTAATGTAAACTTTCCACTGCTACTCAATGAAGAATTACTTAAGCTGGCGGTTGCATTTGCAGGAATTCCTGAATACGATATATTTACTGTTTCATCAAACCCATACAAAGTATTGTAATCAAAGTCAAAAACAAGGTCATTTGTAGCAATATTACATACAGAAACATCGCCTGTATTATTAACTATTGAATAGGTAGGAGCTGCAGGAACAATAGTAAAGTTAGCGTTGTTTACATTGTAAAAAATATTGTCTGCGGCTTCTATTAATATTCTAGCATTGGTAGTATTTGTATCGGGTACAATAATATCTTCTGAACCGTCATTTGGGGTGTTACTTTTTAGAGTAAACGGAAAGGTAAGACCTCCGTCTGTTGAAAGTTTTATGTTTACAGTAGCACAGTTAATAGGTGCTTGGTCTGTAGTGCCTTTATTCCAAGTTATGGTTTGAGTTGAATTTGTTCCCCAAGATACAGAAGAACTGGGGTTTGTAACAATAAAAGGTGCTGCATCTGTCACAGTTATTTTTATATCATCTCTAGCCGAGCTTCCTCCACCTGAATGATTATCTCTTACCGTAACCGCAAAATTCAATTCTCTTGCTACCGAGGGTAACACCTCCCAAGTTGTAGAATTAGAGCCACTTAAAACTGTTGAAAGTGCAGGCATATATCGAGTAGGAGAAGAAGAAGGAGAAATCGATCTAAACATCGGTCCACCTGTATTGGTAGGTAAAGGAGACATAGTGGCTATTTCAGTATCAATTTGTTCCCAAGTATAGGTCAACGAAGCCGTTCCGTCGATGTCAGTACTTTGCGCTTTCAAAACGAAAGGAGTAGATTTAGGAATACTTACATCGCTTCCAGCATTGACTGTAGGAGCATTATTGCCTGTACTTGATAAAGCAGCACAACTTCCAGTTCCTACAACATGGTTCCACATTTGGTCAATACTCACAGCGTGAAAATAAGCATCACTTACATTCTGTACATTAGGAGAACAAATACCTGCATACGCCATGATGGTCGAACCACTTCCTGGCTCGACAGCTGTAGCATTCGTTCTATTACTACTACAAGAATTGTTAAATGTGTGGTTAGCTCCAAATTGATGTCCAAGCTCATGAGCAACAAAATCGATATCAAAAGTGTCATTAATGGGTTGACTTTGACCAGTTACACCCTGTGCCTTAAAACCTGTTACACAAACTGTTCTTAGCTGCGCAAGTCCTCCGACTCCAGTGCTAAATGTATGACCAACATCGTAATTAGCGTTACCAATAACAGAATCACATTTTTCTTGACTTTCATCAATTAAGTTGCTGGCACTATTATTTGATAAACCATCTGTACCAGGATCTAAGAAAATTAAATTATCGTTATTACTTACAAGCACCATTCTAACAGCCAAATCTCTTTCAAAAACACCATTTACTCTAGTCATGGTGGTATTCATAGCAGATAACACAGCCGCTTTTTTTTCTGAATCACTAGCTCCTGATGGAACACCTTGGTTGTTTATGTGAAACTGTGCATACTCCCCAGTACTAACCAAAGCCATTCTGTAAGTTCGTAAATTACCATCATCAGCATTTTTTTCTGATTGGGTGATGAATTTTTTTCTCGCAAGGTATCTTCAACCATGCACAAAAACTCATCTTTAACAATTGGGACACTGCTTTTTTTGTAAATAATGTATTCTTGGTAATCTTTAGTGTA
The DNA here is from genome assembly GCF_029853675.1 of Tenacibaculum tangerinum. Lineage (NCBI taxonomy): Bacteria > Pseudomonadati > Bacteroidota > Flavobacteriia > Flavobacteriales > Flavobacteriaceae > Tenacibaculum > Tenacibaculum tangerinum. The sequence continues at coordinate 2,890,862 of NZ_CP122539.1, forward strand.
AGGATTGATGTATAGAGTGCCTTCATTTTCAGAAAAAATCATTGCATGAACGCCATCTTTTCCTATACTTATTTTAGCAGATGAAGAAGGAGTGTCAATTCCTTGAGCAGAAAAAGAGGTAATCATTGGAAATTTTTTAGCTAAATCAGGAGCTAAATATGAGGTTTCTTTGACTAAAAATTTCTCTAGTCTTCCATTTGCATTTGGAAGCTGTATGATTTTCGAGCTAGAGGTGCTTTTAGATTGTGAATTTGGCAATGTTTGTTTAAAACCATCTAAATCTAGACTCATCAAAACGTATTGTTTAGGAGTGGTATCTGTATTGAAGATCTCTTTTTTTTGTTGAGCAATTACACTCTTATCAGTTTTAGTCCATAATTCTTGTGAATATACACTAGCTATCGATAAGAATAAAATAAAGAAAAAAGAAAGGGTACTTTTTTTTAACATGATTTTATAATTGGTATGTATGGTTTATAACAGTCAAATTCTAAATTTCCCTACCTTTGTAGGGCAGTTTAGCGGTACAATTTATGAATAAAAAAATAAGAATTAGTGATCTAGGAAGAAAAGATTACAAAGAAACATGGGATTATCAAACAACTCTTTTAAATGAAATAATAGCATTGAAAAAAGAAAAAAGGAATGGAAAGAGCGGTATTGAAACACCAAATTACTTTTTGTTTGTAGAGCATCCTCATGTGTACACACTAGGAAAATCAGGAGATATCAACAACCTTTTGTTGAATGAAGAGAAGCTAAAAGAGAAAGAGGCAACTTTTTATAAGATAAATAGAGGAGGAGATATTACCTACCATGGACCAGGACAAATTGTAGGATATCCAATTTTAGATTTAGAAAATTTTTTTACTGATATTCATAAGTATTTACGTTTGTTAGAAGAATCAATTATTTTAACAATTAGTGAGTATGGGCTAAAAGGCGAAAGAAGTGAAGGAGAAACAGGAGTTTGGTTAGATGTAGGTACTCCATTTGCTAGAAAAATATGCGCTATGGGTATTCGAGCAAGCAGGTGGGTAACCATGCATGGATTTGCGTTGAATGTAAATGTAAATTTAGGATATTTTGATAATATAATTCCCTGTGGAATTAGAGGGAAGGCAGTAACATCGATGGAAGCTGAATTAGGAAGAAAAGTACCAGAAGAAGAAGTGAAAGAAAAAATTATAAAACATTTTAAAAAACTATTTGAAGTAGAAAAAATGATAACAGCATAAAAAAAGGGATGACTACAATCATCCCTTTTATATTTTAATCTTAAAAACTAAAATTATTTTTTAGCTTTGATATCAAATGAAATGTCCATTAAATCATTGATAAACTTGTCTTTTAAAGCAGCGTCAATTTTTTTAGACTTATAAGTAACACCAAAGTCTGTTCTATCAATACTAAAAACATCACTTTTAAAAGTAGCCATACCATCAGCTTCTGTAACAGTAGCAGGAATAGTTATACTTTTAGTCACGTCTCTAAGAGTTAAGTTACCAGTAACGTGTACTTTACCATCTTTTACTTCAGAGCTTGTTACTTCGAATTTAGCTCTTGGAAATTTTTCAATATCAAAGAAATCACCTGATTTTAAGTGATTCTCCAAATCTTCTTTACCATCTCCTGCTTCTAAATCTTTGCAAGTAATACTAGTCATATCAATAATAAACTCTCCAGATTTTACGTTTCCGTCTTCAATATCTAAAGTTCCTTTTTCTAAACTTACTACTCCGTTATGAGAACCTGTAGGCTTGCTTCCTGTCCATGTAACAACTGACTCAGCAACATTTGCTTTGTATGAATTGATGATATTCTCTGCTTTTGCAACTTCTTTAATTTCGTCGCTAACAGCTGCTTTATTTTTTTCAGTTTTACAAGAAACTGCTCCGATTGCCATAAAAGCAATAGCTAAAATTGTTTTTTTCATTTTTTTTTGTTTTTAATAATGATTGTTGGTCAAGCGCAAATATAGTAAAAAATAATTTCCATGGAAATTATTTTTTATCTTCAGAATCACGAACAATGAAAGGTTTGTCATTCAGGAAGTATATATGCTATTTATACAAAGAAAAGAAAAATACCGTTTGTAATTTCAAACAGCAACTGTTATAAAAGTTACACTTCTTAATTGTAACTAACAATAACAATTAAAGTTTATTAGAGAAAAAATTATTTTGAAGATAACATTTCTACTGTGGCAACTGTTCTAAACCCCATATGATCGGAACTCGAATCTTTCGTAACCCCCATTTTTGCAGAAATTCTAAAACTTGCACAATAAGAAGCATGACATAGAAAAGAACCTCCTTTTATCACATATTCTGTTTGATACGGATTGCTAAGGCTATACGATTTAGCGGCTCCTTTTGGATTTACTATAGTTTTGGAAATATCTAGCTGTTTGTAATAATGTTCATGAAATAAATCGCTGGTCATTTCCCAAACATTTCCAGTAATGTCGTACAAACCAATGCTATTAGGTTCGTAAGATTTTACAGGAGATATAAATTCAAATCCATCCTTAGATTCATTTGTAACAGGAAAAATTCCTTGCCAAGTATTCGCTTTTGAGTTTAAAACTTCTGCATTATTTCCCCATGTAAAAATAGCATCGTAATTTGTGCCTTGAGCGGCAGATTCCCATTCGGCTTCTGTAGGTAAACGTCTATTTGCCCACTTGCAATATGCTAAAGCGTCTTCTAAGGCTACATGAACAACAGGGTAATTCTCTTTTCCATTGATAGTAGAATTGGGGCCTTCTGGGTGTTTCCAATTTGCGCCAACTTTCCAGGTCCACCATTGCGTATAATTGTGCATGTTAGCAACGGCATTTACGTTTTTATTAAATAGTAAACTTCCGGGTTGTAAGATAGAATCGTGAGGTTTCGGGGTACCTGCAGGAACTTGTTTTTTTAACTCTTCCCAATCCGTTTTTCTCTCAGCAACGGTAATATAATTGGTCGCATTCACAAACTCTTTAAACTGCTTATTCGTTACTTCTGTGATATCTATAAAAAAACCATCTACAGCAACTTTATGCGCCGGTTTCTCTCTCGGCATTGCATAAGTATCTGCTTCTTTTGCTCCTTGTAAAAAAACTTTTCCTTCCACCCAAACCATTCCTTTTGGAGTTTTGCTTTTGGTAACTTTTGTGGGTTTGTTTTTACAATTAGTAAAATATATTGAAACACTGAAAATTATAATAATTAAGAAAATTGATTTTTTCACCATGGTTGTACAATTATAGGAGCTTTAATTCATGAGAAATTATGAAATAGTCTCTTGCTGTGTCAACTAATTTAAAACAATAACTTTTAATAGTATACCTCTAACAATTCAGATTTTTCATTGGGAGTTAAGATAACTTCATGGATGCAGTTGGGAATTAAAATAGTTTCTCCTTTTACTAAAGAATAATTCGATTCTTTTGATGTTATTTCCAAGCTCCCTTCAGTACATATATATATTATAAAGGAATCTATCGCGCTATAATCTTTGTGAATTTTCGAAGTAAGAGGGATAAAATTTGTTGTAAAATATGGGGTGTGTATTAATTTGTTAGAAATATTCTCTTTTGTTTCGTAGGAAGTTTTGTATTGGTTATGTAAGGTAAAATCAAGTGATTTTTTTGCCAAATCATTGTGCAACTCTCTTTTTTTCCAGTAGTTGCATCTACTCGGTCAAAATCGTAAATGCGATAAGTGATGTCTGAAGTTTGTTGAATTTCGGCTAATAAAACTCCCCCCCGATAGCATGAACTCTTCCGGTAGGAATATGAAAAGCATCTCCCGATTTCGATTTTACGGTATTTAACACGTCCATAATGCTACCGCCGTCTAAAGCTTCTATATACGTTTCTTGAGTTAATTGCTTGTTGAATCCTACAATGATTTCTGCATCTTCATCGGCATCCATAATATACCACATTTCATTTTTTCCGAAAGAATCGTGTAATTCTCTCGCAATTTCATCATGAGGATGTACCTGAATAGATAGTGGTGTTTTTGCATCAATAAATTTGATTAAAAGCGGAAACGTAGTGCCAAATTCTTCATATACGCGATTTCCAACAAACTCATCCTTAAATTCTACTATCAGTTCTCTAAGAGTTTTTCCTGCCATGGCACCTTCAGCAACGGTAGTTTCATCACCTTTTACGTCTGAAATTTCCCAAGACTCTCCGATATGTTCTCCTGAGAACGGTTTATTTAATACGTTTTTTAATTTGTTTCCTCCCCAAAGCTTTGTCTTTGGAATAGGATTAAATTTTAGTGGGTATAAATTCATTTTACGGAATAGAGTTTTGAGTTGTTTTTTGTAGGACCGCTATTATTTTTAAATCGTTTCCATTGAAGGGTCTTGTTTCTATGATTAGCTTCCTTAATTTGACATTCCATCCAAGTATTTAAAAATGGTATGTTGTCTTTTTGTTTGAAAGCTTCTAAAACATAATCATCAGTAGCTTTCATTTGGTTTTCTAAAGTTTTTTTAAGATTTGCGGCAACCTCTTTATATTCGGGATTGTTAATGAGGTTGTTCAATGCGTTCGGGTCTTTCTCATAATCGTACAATTCTTCTATTTCTCTATATTTCCAATGATTAAAACGTTTTTTCACCTCAGAGTCGGTTTCAGCTAATTTTACCATTGTTTTGTAGGAAGTGTACGAATTTGAAGCAGATTTGAACGCGTATTTTCCAGTAGCCCAAGGGTTGAATATGTAACCGTATTTTTTGTTAAAAACGGTTCTTGAAGGTCTTGGAACTCCTCCTGCATTCTCATCAAACTGACCAAAAACATAATCTGGTGAGGTATTCTCTGTTGTTGGGTTAAACGAATTCCCTTCAAAATAAGATGGAATTGTTATGTTCAATATATCTAAAATGGTGGGTGCTATGTCTATCGCCGAAACTAAATTTTTTGTATTTCTGTTGCCCGGTTTAATGGTATTCGCCCATTGCATTATAAACGGAACACGTAATCCGTTTTGATAGGTTGTCGATTTGGCATAAGGCAAAGGCATTCCGTGATCTGATAAAAGTATTACGATAGTATTTTCTTTATAAATACTTTCATTTAACGTTTTTAAAACAGCTCCCACACAATCATCGCCTCTCCTTACAGAATTATAATAATTGAGTACTTCTTGTTTTATGTTTGGGTGTTTTGGCAAGAACTCAGGTATTTCCACCTCCTTTTTTGTATAGATTCTAGATGGCTTAAACACATCAAATCCTTTTTTTCTCGAAGCCTTATCATTAAAAAAAGGTTTATGTGGATCGGCAATGTTTACAACACAGTAAAATGGTTTGTTCGATTTTTTAGTAGTATCGAAAAAATCAGACATTAATTTGCTGTAGGCATTAGCAGATCTTTTTTCTGCACCTTTAAATCCTAGGGTGGTATTCCAGAAAGCATCAAAATCTGGACTTAAACTAGAGTCTGCTACTTTATTTATAACGCCAGTGTAAAATCCGTTTTTCATAAGAATTTCAGGCAGCGTTTCGTATTTTGGTTGTACATAAAAAAAACCTCGCACACCACTTTGATGAGGATACAAACCCGTTTGAATAACACTTCTTGAAGGAGAACAATTTGGTGCTTGAACATATCCGTATTCAAAAACCAATCCTGTAGCACCCAAGTTGTCAATATTAGGGGTGATTTCAGGGATTTTATTTCCGTAAATACCTGCAGAATCCCAATTCATATCATCTAAAGTAATAATAAGAATGTTAGGTGCGTTACTTTGAGAAAACACCACTTGAAAACTAAAGAGTACTATTGCGAAAAGAGATGTATATGTTTTCATGAAAAAACTTACTATTTTAGTTCTTGTTTTTTATTGCCCGATTCTAATCCGCCAAAATCAGTATCTGAAATGTTACGCAATTCGGTTAAACTAAGGTTGTTTCCATATTCCTTTTTTAGCATATGTAATTCTTCCTTAAGATTAGAAATGAGTTGTTGATATGACTCGTCTTTAATCAAATTGTTTAATTCGTTCGGATCATTTTGCAAATCATAAAATTCCCATACATCTACATCGTAATAAAAATGAATTAATTTGTATCTGTCAGTTCTTATGCCATAATGAGGTTGAACATGATGCCAAAACGGATACTCATAATAATGGTAATACATGGATTGTCTCCAATCTGTGTTATTTTCTCCTTTCAACTGCGAATAAAAACTTTTTCCTTGTATTTCTTTTGGAATTTCAACTCCTGCCATTTCTAAAATGGTTGGAGCAATATCGATATTCGCAATGACATCTTTTACGTTTGTATTTGGTTTAATTTTTTTCGGGTACCTGATAACAAATGGCATTCTCATTGATTCTTCATACATAAAACGTTTATCAAACCATCCGTGTTCACCTAAAAAGAAACCTTGATCAGATGCGTATACTATAATCGTATTTTCATCCAGTCCTTCTTCCTTTAGGTAATTAAGAACTTTTCCAATATTGTCATCTACCGATTTTATTGTTGCCAAATAGTCTTTTATATATCGTTGGTATTTCCACTCTTTCAACTTGTTTCCAGAAAGGGTGTCATGCGGAGTAACATTCTGTCCAGGTTTATTACCATAGTCTAACCACTTTTTTACTTGCTTTTTAGTAAGACTGTCTGGAGGAGTCAATTTCATATCTCTACGGTTAAAAAAGTCCATGGTCATATGTGTATCTCCAGCGGTATTTTCTCTGCCTGTGTAGTCATCATAAAAAGTTTTTGGTAGAGGAATTTCTTCATTTTCCCACAAGTCTTTGTATTGCGTGTCTGGCGACCATTCTCTGTGAGGAGCTTTGAATTGTAGCAACAAAGCAAAGGGCTTTTTTTTATCTCTTTTACTTAACCAAGACAAAGCAGATGCAGTAGTAATATTGGTGGCATAGCCTTGTTCTTTTACCTTTGTTCCATTTTCACTATAAGTCGGATTCCAGTATACTCCTTGCTCTCCGTGGTCGATATGATATTTATAATAATCAAAGCCTTGAGGTTCCGACGCTAAATGCCATTTTCCAACCAAGGCAGTTTGGTAATCAGATGCTTGAAGAGCCTTTGGATACGTCCATTGATTGCCATCAAAATAACCACCTTTGTAATTTTTATAATACTGATTAACGTGACTGTATGTTCCTGTGATGATGGATGCCCTACTTGGACCACATATTGCATTTGTACTAAATATATTAGTTAAAACAGCACCTTCATTAGCGATCTTATCAATATTTGGTGTAGGAGCAATGTCTTTAAATCTATCATTATATGCAGAAATTGCATTTGTTGCGTGATCGTCTGATAAGATGAAAATGATATTTGGTTTTGCTATATTTTTCTCTTCTGGTTTTTGACAAGACATGAAAAGAATACAGGTTATGATAAATAATTTCTCCATAAATGAACAACTAATTTGGCAGTAAAAATATAACTAAAAATATTCGCTGTGGTTTATATATTGAGCAAATAAGTTTTTTACCTGTTCATAAGTATACATCTTTACGATTTCGCAGAGAATTGCGCCAATTTTAAATAATGACCATTTATTCAATATCTATGACCTGAATCAAAACCTTTGGTCGTCTTCAGAATTTTAATATTGTGAGAGATGAATTAATTTTTACTATAATTTAAGATATGAAACTTAAAAAATTTGAAGGAAATCCAATACTAACTCCAAATCCTGAAAATTCTTGGGAGAGTCTTGTAGTATGCAATCCAGGGGTGTATTATGACAGTGATAAATTTTACATGCTTTACAGAGCGGCAGGTGACGATGAAGAGCATATCATTCGTTTCGGTCTTGCCGAAAGTAAAGATGGTTATGTTTTTGAACGCGTATCGAACAATCCAGTCTTAGGACCGAGTGCAGAAGGACCAGATATGGGATGTATAGAAGATGCACGTATTGTTAAGTTTGATGACTATTATTATGTAACGTATGCATTCAGACCTTTTCCTCCAGGTCAATATTGGAAATTTGCGCATGATGAGGTGTTAACTGAAGATCATGGAAAACACGCTCCTCATTTTATTAAACACAATATGGCAAACTCTGCCCTAGCAATGACGAAAGATTTTAAAGAGTGGATAAAACTTGGGCGTATTACAGATTCGAATTTAGATGATCGCGATGTTATCTTATTTCCAGAGAAAATTAATGGAAAGTATGCGATGTTACACAGACCGAAAGAGTGGATTGGTGAAGCATATGGGGTTACAAATCCTGCAGTATGGATTCGTTTTAGTGATGATATGCTCGTATGGAATGAACCAAGCACCATGATTATTGGTGGTATCGATGGTGGATGGGAAGAAAAAGTAGGGGGTAGTACACCTCCTCTTAAAACAGATAAAGGTTGGTTAGTGCTTTATCACGGCGTAGAGAACGGGGGGCTAGGATATTATAGAGTTGGTGCAGTGATGTTAGACTTGGATGATCCTACGAAAGTAATTGGTAGAACTAAAGATTACATTATGGAACCTGAATTTGATTATGAAATTGAAGGATATTATAAAGGTTGTGTATTTCCTACAGGAAATATGATTGTTGGAGATACATTATATGTGTATTATGGTGGTGCTGATAAGTACATTGGGTTAGCAACTTGTGATGTAAATGAGTTAATTAGCTTCACATTGAGTGAAGAACAAAATTCTTAAGATATGCTGGCAAATAGTTTTATTACCAACGGCCCTGCATGGGTAAATGGCCTTTCATGGGCAGATATTATAATCATTATACTCTATTTTCTTTTTGTCGTGTACTTGGGTATAAAGTATAGTAAAAGTAAAGATGAGAAATCTTATTTTTTAGCAGGTCGTGGTATGAGTTGGTCTGTTATTGGGTTTTCACTTTTTGCAGCAAGTATCTCTAGCTCTACATTAATAGGACAAGCAGGTGATGCCTACAGTACGGGTATAGCGGTGTTTAATTATAACCTGATTTCGGTGTTGGTTATGATATTTTTTGCGTGGTTTATTTTGCCCTTCTATATCAAATCAAAAATATTTACCATTCCTGAATTTCTTGAGAAACGATTTAATACAGCTTCTAGATACTATTTTTCAGCAATTACCATTATTGTGAATATTTTTTTAGATGCAGCAGGCTCTTTATATGCTGCTGCCATGGTTATGAAATTGGTATTCCCAGAAGCATCAATACTCACACTTTCAATCATATTTGCTATCGTAGTTGCGGTGTATACGATTCCAGGTGGGCTATCAGCAGCAATTAGAGTTGATTTAATGCAGGGGATTTTCTTGTTAATTGGTTCGGTTGTTTTAACGTTATATGCCACTTATAATGGAGGCGCAGAATATGTAAAAGAGCTACTTGCAGAAGGAGATATATTAATGAGTTTAGTGAGACCTAACGACGATTCTTCGGTACCTTGGTTAGGAATGATTGTGGGGATTCCCATTCTAGGGATGTTCTTTTGGGGTAATAACCAACAATTGGTACAGCGTGTGCTCACAGCTAAATCTGTTGATGAAGGGCGAAAAGGGGTATTATTAGTAGGTTTTTTAACCATGCTAACCTTGTTCTTAATCATTATTCCCGGAGTTATGGCTATCAAGCTATTTCCAGATTTACCAAAACCAGATATGGTATACCCTCATCTTATTATGGAGCTTTTACCAAATATTCTTATAGGGTTTATGATTGCTGCGATGGTGGCTGCACTAACTTCTTCTTTAAGTGGATTGTTAAACTCAGTTGCCACACTTTTTACAATGGATTTTTACAGTAAAATAAAACCAGAAAGTACCTCAAAACAAAAGGTAAGAGTTGGTAAAATGGCTTCTATTACAGTATTAATAATTGCTGTAATGTGGGCACCACAGATTGGAAAACAATTTGGAACGCTCTTAAAATATTATCAAGAAATGTTGTCCATCATGGCACCTCCAATTGTAGCGGCTTTTATCTTAGGTATTTTTTGGAAAAGAACCAATGCAACAGGTGCTTTTTCTGGACTGATAGCTGGAATTTTATTAGGAATCGCTAATATTATATTTACTGTAAATAATGGGCATTCAATTTTTGGAGATATTCACTTTTTACTCACAGTACCTTATTATTTCTTTTGGAGTATGTTAGTGATGGTGGTCGTTAGTTTAACAACTAAAAAACCACCACTTGAAAAAACAGAAAACTTAACATTTACATTAGACGAGTTTAGACGCGAAACTAGTAGTTTAAAGGAACAATCAATCTACAAAAGTTACAGGTTTTGGTCTTACATGCTCATCGCATTTTGTTTCATCATTTTAATTTTATTCTGGTAAAAAACAATTAACATATTATGAATTTATTTAGTACGTATAAAACTATTTTTCTGTTGCTTGTTTCAATAATAAGTTTTTCATCATGTAAACAAAAAGAAGAACAGAAAAAACCGAATTTTTTGTTTGTTTTGGTAGATGACCAACCGTTTGATGCCTTAGAGTCTAGTGGAAGGTATCCGTTTTTAAAGACGCCAAACATGCAACGATTGCAGGATGAAGGGGCAATTTTTGAAAATTTTTATGTTACCCAATCTATTTGTTCTCCCTCTAGAGCAAGTTTTTTAACAGGAACATATCCACACATACATGGAGTTAATCAAAATAACAAACACGTCGACCCAGACTGGGAAACCTACCAACCCTATAATGCACATCTGCAAAAGGCGGGTTATCAAACAGCTCATGTAGGTAAAATACACATGGCGCATTATAGAAATGAAAAACACATACGACCTGGTTTTGACTATTGGTATAGCTTTATTGGACAAGGTGATTATTTCGATCCGAAAGTAAATGATAATGGAAAAGAATATCAAGAAAAAGGATATATTACAGATATTTTAACCGACAAAGCTGTTAACTGGTTAAAAGAAAAAAGAGACGCGAACAAGCCTTTTAGTTTAAACCTATGGCATAAGGCGGTGCATGAAAATCATTCTCCTGCTCCTAGGCACAACAAAATATTTAAGGAAGATAGTCTGCCAACACCTCCGTACGATACACATTTAGAAAATTTCGCAGGAAAGCCGGAGTGGCAGCGAATTAAGGCTTGGGATTCTAAATGGAAAGAGTATGTACACTCAGATACTTTAGCGCCAAAACCTTGGCCAATTAAAGGATACAAATTTAAGAGTCTGTTAGAAACTTTGTTGGCGGTCGATGAATCTCTTGGCAAGGTACTCCAGACCCTTGAAGAAATTGGTGAATTAGAAAATACCGTAATTATTTACAGTAGCGATAATGGCTATTTTATGGGAGAACATGGGTATTGGGATAAGAGAATTGCCTATGAAAATTCCATGAAAATCCCAATGTTAATTAGATATCCTAAAAAAATTAAATCAGGTACTGTTATTAATCAATATGCCTTGAATATCGATTTGGCACCAACTATTTTAGAGTTAGCAGGAGTAGAAAAACCAAATTATATGCAAGGTGAATCAATGGTGAATATATTAGATGAAAGTAAAGAGCATGAGGACTGGCGAAAATCATTCATGTTCGAGTATTATGTAGATGATGCGTACCCTTATGCAGGACCAAATATGTTAGCGCTTAGAGCTGGTAAGTATAAATTGGTCGATGCCTTTTTAGAAAATGATATCGATGAGCTTTATGACTTAGAAAAAGATCCAGGAGAAATGCACAATTTAATTAACGATGCAAACTACGATGTAGTAGAGAAGGAATTAAGGCAAGAATTAGAAAAATTAAAATTAAAGTATAAATATAATACTGATAGAGACTGGTGGTTGCGAAGTCAAGTACCAACAAAAAAAGATAAAGAGTCTTAAAAAAAGGTATTGTTGTAATTCGTTTTTAAAGATGTACCTTACTAGTGCTAAAAACTCAATGATTAGTCATTGAGTTTTTATGTGTTTAAATTAATTTTTATTTTTATCACAATAAGTTTTACAATGAGAATATATATCCTAGTATTTGGTTTCTTTTTTTGCTGTTTTCAAAATTTTTTTGGGCAGCAAATTATTCGTTTAGATAGTAAAGATGGTCTAATTAACGGAACCATAAATGCCTTTGAACGCGATAGTTTAGGTTATATGTGGATTGGTACAGATCAAGGTATAAACAGATATTCTGGGGTAGAGATTAAAAATTACAACCTTAACGATAGTAAAAAACTTAAAGGGATAGAAATTGCAGACATTCTTAACGTTCAAGGAAAACTGTATGCAATAAGTACCAATGGTATTTTAATCAAATACCATTATGATTACGACAGTTTTGAAGAATTATATAGTGAAAAAAGAAATCAATTTTTATCAATAACAAGTCTAAACAATTCTCAAATACTCATCGGACTCACAGAGGGCTTTATAATTTATGATCTAGAAACACATGAGGCAACAGATGTTCAGCTCAAAAACTTTATTAATAACAGAAAAGTAACATTCTATAATAATAAAGTTTACTCAGCTACATCAAAAGGCCTTTCTGTATTTAAGTACCAACAAAACACTAAAACACTAACCTTAGAACAACGATACTTATCAAATCAAGATATTATTGATTTTGCTTTTGACGCCGAAGAACGGATTTGGGTTGGTACAGAAATAGGCGGGCTGTATATTATCAATAAACAGGAGATTAAAAATATACCCGTTAGTCAAATTTCTAATAAAACATACGCTATTCGTCAAATAGATTTTGATAAGAATAACAATGCTTTAATAGCCATAGATAGATTGGGCTTATTTATCTTGAATGACAAATTTGAAACTGTCAAATCCTTCAATCACGATACCGACGATAACAACTCTATAAATCAGAATAGTATTTATGAAATCTTTGTAGATGATTCGAATGCGTATTGGCTCGGGTTTCGAGAAGATGGAATAAACATTATTTACGATAAAGAGAATGTGTTTACCAATATTAGGCACATACAGAACGATGAAAACAGCATTCAAAATAACAATATTAGGTCTATTTACGAATCTGCTTCTGGAGCTCTTTGGTTTGGTACCGAAAACGGCATTAGCAAATACGAAAATAAGAGATGGACGAACTACAATAAAGACCCAAAATTATTTAACACCGCCGTTTTGGCCATTAATGAATATCAAAAAAAATTAATCTTTGGTACGTATGGAGAAGGGATATTGACCTTAAATCAAAGCAGCGGTAAAGTTTCTAATTTTACGTTAGAATCTAAAAAATCTCCGAATTTTATTTTTAAAATCAAAACCTATAATGATAATTTATGGATTGGAGCGAGTGATGCTCCTCTAACACATTTTAGAAATAACAAATTTATCAACACCTATTCTGTAGGGTTGGTCAGATCGTTAATTCAAGGGTATGATAATATCAATTACGTGGGGACTAACTCTGGTTTTTTTGAACTCAATAAGCGCAATGCAAGTGTTCGAAAAATTGAAGAAGATGTTTTCAATTCCTCCAACCAAATTTACGATTTAAATTTAGACTATGTAAACAACTGCATTTGGATAGGAAGTAAAAATGGATTGCATAAGTACAATCTTAGTACAGAGGAACTAGAAAATATAGGTAATAACTCTAAAAAAACGATAGGAACGGTTTTTTCGATTAAAAAAGACAACCGACAAAACCTGTATTTTGCCTCCATCTCAGGTTTATGGAAGTATAATATTAAACAAGGTTTTTTTAGAAAGTATGGTGTGCAGGATGGAATGTTCATAGAAAAATTTGGAATAGGACCTTCTGCCAAGTTTAAAGATGGAAGATTGGCATTTGGTGGGGCAAAAGGCGCTGTTATTTTTAACCCAATAGACTTAGTAGAAGATAAGCCAATCTCAGAGATTTACATCTCCAATTTTCAAATAAACGGAAAAGAACCAGATAGTTTAACGCTTTCTAAAAACATTAATTATACCAAGAAATTAGTGTTAGATTACGATCAAAACACCCTCTCTTTTAATTTAGGAACTATTAAGTTCCACGGCTCTAAAAGAAATGAATTTAAAGTGAAGCTCTCTGGTTATGAAAAAGACTATCAAATAAACTATGGCGATGAGAAAATTAATTATTCAAATCTTACCCCAGGAACCTATAAGCTGAACGTAAAAGGCTATAATGCAGACGGTGTAAAAGGTAAAAATGATTATACTTTAGAAATCGTAGTAAAAAAACCATTTTGGAAAACCATCTGGGCATTCGCTCTTTACATACTACTGTTTCTTCTTTTTGGATATTTAGTTTTTAGAATTTTTAGAGCCAATGTTCGCAATAGATTTGATGAAAATAGAATCAAGTTTTTTGTTGAAGTGGCCCATGATATTAGAACCCCAGTATCATTAATACAATTGCTGGTAAAGCAACTTGCCAATCAAGAAAATACAGAAAAATCAATTGAGCTTATTCAAAGAAATACACAAAACCTAAATGAGTATGTTACTCAATTGTTAGATTTTCAAAAAATTGACCAAAACCAGTTAGAACTATTTATCAGCAAAGTAGATTTAAAAGATTGTTTGGCAAAAATTATTGAAGATTTTACACCTATTATGCAAGAAAAATCATTAGATGTATCGCTAAAAGTTAAACACATACCAGTATGGTTTGATAAGGCGAAGATGAATAGAATTTTTTATAATTTGATATCTAATGCGATAAAGTACAGTAATGAAGGAGGTACCATAACCATAGAAGCTCATTTGGATGATAAAAATCTAAAAATAAAATTCATAGATAACGGTGTTGGTATACCAGAAAAACAACAAGAACTAATATTTAAACGCTTCACTAGAGGTACAAATGTATCGAATAAAGGAATTCCAGGTACGGGTATAGGCTTGTTACTATCTAAAAAAATAGTTGAATTACATGGAGGTGAAATTCTCTTAGAAAGTAAAGAGAATATCGGTTCTAAATTTACCATTATTTTACCGAGTGGCACAGAACATTATGGTCAGAAGCATGTTATAGACGAAAATGATCAAGAAGAATCGAACGCTAATATTTATGACTTTATTACTAAAAATAAACTCATACTACTGGTAGAAGATAATGAAGACCTGCGAGCAGCGGTCAAAAACGAACTGGTAAAAAACTATACTGTAATTGAAGCTTCAAACGGTAAAGAAGGTTTGTTGTTGGCCCTTTCAAAAAATCCTGATCTTATTATTACCGATATTATGATGCCAAAAATGGATGGCAAAGAGCTTTGTAAGTTGCTAAAAACTAATTTTAAAACAAGCCATATACCCATAATAATGCTTACTGCATTGGCTGATGTTGACGATAAAATACAAGGATTAGAAACTGGTGCCGATGCTTATGTAGAAAAACCATTTAACGTATCTATTCTTAAAGCCACTATTAATAATTTACTAAAATCTAGAGAAAATGTAAATCGTTTGCTAGATGACAAAAAAGTAAAAAAGCAACTAACTCCAGATGAAAGTTTTTTATCTAATGTCATCACTATTATTAAGGAGAATTTAACAGAAAAAGATTTTTCAATAGATGTTTTATGTGAAAAAATGGGACTCAGTAGATCCAATCTGTTTAGAAAATTGAAAGGTCTAATTCAAATGTCTCCTTCAGATTTAATTATAAAAATTAAATTAGGACACGCAGAGGAGTTGATGAAAAAGAAAGTGCACAGTAGAATTTCAGACATTGCTTATGAGTCTGGATTTCACGATCCAAAGTACTTTAGCACGCTCTTCAAAAAGCATTATGGAAAAACGCCAAAAGAGTTTATAGAAGACCAATAGCGTTCCCTTTTTTAGAGCTAATTCTATCATACTATTTAGTACATTGATAAGGCTTTTAACCATATACAGACTTTAGGTTGTTCTAATTTTAATTTTTAATGCGATGTGCAGCTTTATAGGAATCATTAGTGTTTAAAAAGAATGTCAATTTGAATTTTGACTACTATTTAAACCTAGTTGAATTGCTTTTCTACTTGTTTTCGTTCCTTTTTTTAGAATTTGCAGTATTAAAATTTATCAAAAAGAAGGATGAAAACATCAAAAGCATTTTATGTTCCAGTTCTGGTTGTAGCAATAGGTTTAGTTTACCTGTCAATAAATGCATTTAATAAAAGCAAAACCAATCAAAATAGCGATATAGAAAAAAATATTTTGTCTTATAATTTTGCCCTAGGTACTCAAACGGTAGGTTCAAAATATCAGTTTACAGAGGAAACCATGTTGGTAGAAACAGCGAAAGAGATTAAGAACATGGGTTCGAACCTTTTAAAATTTTCTATGCATCCCAGATATTGTACAGAAAATTATGGCTTACCCAAGAACGATAAAATTACCTCCTTAACAAAATTGGCTACCCTTGAACCTTCTGTAAAAGAGGTATTGGACATGGACTTTAAGTATTATCATATTTGGATTTATGGTTTTTCTCAATACACACCAGAGCCAATGGGTAAAAAAGATGATACCACCCAAATAAAATTCATCAACGGATATCCTGAACAATACAAAGAGGCTTTGTATAAAGAAGTATACAATTTCACAAAGCATTTGTTAAAGACCTACGAAGGAACAGGAAAGATTTTCTATTTAGGAAACTGGGAAGGCGATTGGCATTTAAGATCTGATTACGATAGAACAAAACCCGTTAATGTAAAAACGCTTGAAGGAATGACGCAGTGGGCGCACACAAGACAAAAAGCGATTGATGATGCGAAAAGAGATATGGAGTACGATAATGTAGAAGTGTATCATTATATAGAAGTAAATTTGGTAGCCAAAGCGTTAAACGAACCGGACTCAAAAGTAGTAGCGAACAGTATTGTTACGAAAGTAAACCCCGATTATGTGTCGTATTCTTCTTACGATGCTACCAACCCTTATAAAGAAGAAGCATCTTTAAATAAAAACCTTAAAATAGCACTCGATTATTTAGAGTCACAATTATCTCCTAAACAAGGATTGCCCGTAGGAAAACGAGTATGGATTGGAGAATATGGGAGCCCAAGTATACATTATGATGATGACATGCAAAACTTAAGGTCTATCTGGACCATTAAAACGGCTTTAGAATGGGGTACACCATTTATCTTGTATTGGGAGATGTACAACAATGAAATTAAAAAAGAAACTGGAGAACAAGTAGGGTATTGGCTGATTGACGATAAAGGAACGAAACAACCTATTTGGCACACACATCATAATTTTTATAAAGAAGCTAAACAGTTTTTAAAAGAGTATTCCGTAACAAATAAGGAGTTGCCTTCTTTTGATACGTTTAGAAAAAAAGCATTAGATTTTAAAAGTTTAAACCCCACATACTAAGATGAGAAAGTATTGTTTCATAGTGTTTTTGTTTGCTGTAAACTCGGTTTTTAGCCAACAAGTTGAATACGACAGCATAGTTCCGTTAGAGCCTTATAATTTTGTCTTAGGAACCAATGGTATAGCGGGAAAATATCAATTCACGAATGAATCTAAATTGATCGAAATTGCCAAGCATATTCGAGGAATGGGATCGAACATCTTAAAGATATCCTTAGGTAAAAAGTCTCCAAAATCCTACAGATTGTCGGTAAATCACGTTGAAACTACGTTAGAACTATTTCAAGCCGTTCCAGATTACAAAGAAGTTTTCGATATGGATTTCAAATACATCTTTGCATGGGTACACACCCTAACAGATGTAAAATGGAAACAACGAATTAACAAGCATGAAGAGAAACAACTGTACAACGAAATGTTTGAGTTTGCGACCTACCTTTTGAAAGAATACAACAATTCTGGTAAAACTTTCATGATCGGAAACTGGGAGGGAGATTGGTTGTTACACAAGGGTTTTAACAGAAATATGACACCTTCAAAAGATCATATTAATAACATGTTAAAATGGTTTCAAATAAGACAAAAAGCTATCGATGATGCTAAAAGAAAAACGAAGCATACCAACGTTTGTTTGTATCATTACATCGAAGTGAATTTAGTCAAAAAAGGGATGCTAGGAAAAGCTTGTATTACGAAAGATATTTTACCAAAAGTCGACGTAGACTTTGTTTCATATTCAAGTTATGAATTGATTAAGAATAAAACCTATGAAGAGAAAAAAATAGCGTTAGAACAAGCCTTTAATTTTATAGAAAAACAATTAAAGCCTAAAAAGAATTTACCCTTTAGCCGTAGAGTGTATTTGGGAGAGTACGGATACCATGCAAACATTCGAAAACCACAATCTTTTCAAAAACAATTTGATGAAACAAAAGAAATCATGAAGATTTCTTTAGAATTAAATATTCCGTTTGCACTTCATTGGCAGATGTACAATAATGAGTATCAAAAAAATGGTATTTCTAAAGAAATGTCTTTGATTGATGAGCAAGGTAAGAAAAGACCGCTGTATTACTTACACCAAAATTTTTATAAGAAAATGAATTCCTACCTAAAGAGCTTTAAAAAAGAAAATAACGTATATCCATCGTCAGAAGAATTTAGAAAAAAGGCGCTGGAAGTTTTAGAAGTACTGTAATGTAATCAAAACTTAAATTAAAAAGTAGAACCATGAAAAAAACTACGCTTCATAAATCTATATTCATAGTGCTTTGCTTTTGCTTAACACTGTCAACTACATACGCACAATTGTCACTCATAAGCGATCAAAACACAGATTTTTCAGGTGCTATTACTACCGTTGCTAGTGGTAATTGGAGTAATCCAGCAATATGGAGTACTGGTGTTGTGCCAACAGGTAATGATGATGTGAGTGTAGAAGGAAATCATGTAGTTTATATAGATGTGCAGGGAGCTACTTCGGGCAAGATTGTAGACTTATGTAAGAACTTAAGAGTACAACAAGGAGCCGTGTTGCAAATGGGACACAATACAGAAAATTTTGCCAAAGATTTGCGCATTAATGGTAGTATTTATTGTTTAGGAACTTTTTCTTCTGGTAGAAATGAAGCATCAGAAACTGGAGACGGTCAAATTTATGAATACAATAGTCGTATATTCTTAAAACTAAATCAAGAAAACACTTATATATCAGGGTCGGGTTTTTTCAATCCAAAATCGTTGAATGTAGTAAGTGCCTCAGGAGGAAAGAACCTAATTATAGATCATTACAACCTAGTAATAGATGAGAGTTTGGCAATAAAGTCGAATTACAGAATAAATGCCACGATAAAGCAATACTCGTATGTACATATTAAAGGAAATTTAGGTTTTACTGGAAGCACCTATCAATGGAGTTCTAAAACTGCCAAATCAGATGTAATTATCGAAGGTGTTGTAATTGCCAACAACGTAAGTCTGTTTACAAAAAACCCGACTGCTGGTGATTCCTCTTCACTAACCATAGCAAATAATGGTAGCCTTTACGTGCAGTCAATCAATGAAGGCGATTCAAGTGTTGTAAGTGAGGCAGCTGGGTTTCATTTCAATATCGAACAGGGCGGGCTTTTTAAGTTAGGAAAAGGAGTTGATTTTGATAGTGTACTAAAAGAGAATTTTAACTTTACCAATAATGGGGAGTTAAGGAAACATTATTCAAGTACGCTTGCTACCAAAGCACAAATTACCTCTGCTATTGACGCAAATGACCCAAATAAAGGTATAGACGTAAGCCATATAAAAGATATTTTTGGTTCAACTCATATCGGAGGTTGGTATAATTTTACCGACAGACCCTATTTATTAGAAGGCTTAGATAATTATAAGTCTTTTGGGGCTACCTCTGTTAAAACAACACTAAGCGCTATTAATGGCAAAATGTTTAGTGCCTATCCTTTCAACCATACCTGGCCAAATTTTAAAACATTAAAAGATGTCGCCCAACACCAATACATAGATTCCTTATTCAAAAGAGAGCATATAAAAACACATACATTCTGGACAACTACAAAAAACAAAGGAGATTGGAAAAAAGGACCTGATGTTGACCATACCAGTTATTTGAATGAAGAACAACAATTTTACGATTTAACCAAACACCTACTAAGCACATACGGTTCTATGAACAAAACCTTCGTATATCAAAATTGGGAAGGTGATTGGATGCTGCGTGGTGGTCAAGGTGTACTGTGGGAAAAAAATCCATCACTCATTCCTAATGATATAGCATGGAGTGTTGAAGGGATGGCTAGAATGTTTAGAGCAAGACAACGAGGTATAGAACGTGCTAGAAACGAATATCAAAGTGCAACAGCAAAAGTATACCATGCCATTGAGTTTAATAAATTATGGTGGAATGACAATGGTACACGAAAAACCATGATGGACGATGATATTCCGTCTGTGATATCAGATGTAGTTTCTAAAACAAGAGTCGATTTAACTTCTTGGTCTGCTTACGATGGTGGTTGGACCAACGACGAGAATCCACATGGTCATGCTATGTGGAAAGGTTTAGAAATAGCAAAATATTTTACTACAGCAACAGGAGAACTAGCCTCTAATTTTCCTGTGCAAATTGGAGAGTTTGCTATAAATGAGAACCCACCTTACAATCAAAATAACGACCAATCTGTAATCGAAAATAGGTACGGAAGATACATAGGTGTTGCACTTGGGTTGGGAATTCCGAATTTTTATCTATGGAATTTTTATTGTTCTGGACAACAAGGAGCTCCTGATGGATTCACTTGGGAAAAAGGTAAGCAGTACGAAGCTGATTTTCTGTACGAATGGATGGACGGAAAATGGATGATCGAACCAGATGGTACTTGGGGGTATGCCGCTAGTTTTTTAATGAAACAATGGCAAGATAACGCTACAGAAGAAACTCCAGAAGAAGGAGAAGTAAGTGAAGAAGGTGAAGAAGAAGATAAGGTTCTCATATACCCAAACCCGACTTCAGCAATTATAAAATTTACAGGGCTTACGAACGATACCAAAATTTCAATTTTTGATTTAGGAGGAAGAAAGGTGCACGATTTTATATATGAAGAAGATGGAGAAATAAATGTTTCAAAATTAAGGGCTGGAATGTATATAGTAGCCATTCAGAAACCAAATACAGCAATTGAGATCAAAAAACTAATTTTAAAATAAATAATAAACTCATGAAAAAACTAATTCTACTTCTTTTATTGTTGCCCCTGACCTTAATGGGACAAGAAATGATGGTAAAAGGAACTGTGATAGATGGAGAAACAAAAGAACCCCTACCAGGTGTTTCGGTTCTTATTAAAGGAACAGTTAAGGGAACCGAAACAGATTTTAATGGAAAGTTCGAATTAAAGGCTACAAAGGGAGACACAATTGTATTTCTATATCTAGGAATGAAATCCCAAGAGGTGGTAGTTAATTCACCCACATTACAAGTTTCTTTACAACCTGATACAACACAGTTAGATGAAGTTGTAGTAAGTGTCGGTTACTTTGATGTGACTAAGAAAGACCTTTCAGGTTCCATTAGTCAAGTAAAAACACAAGAATTAGAAAAAAATAGATCTATTAAAGTAGAGCAATTACTGCAAGGTCAAGTGGCAGGGGTGGTTGTAAGTGAAAGTTCTGAGCCAGGTGGAGGAATCGGTATTTCTATTAGGGGAACGAATTCGATGCTAGGAGGAACGCAACCGTTGTATGTAGTTGACGGTATTCCTATTGATCCATTAACGGATGCGCAAGGAAATGGAGCGTCAGGACAATCGCAAAGTGCACTTAGCTTCCTCAATCCTAATGATATAGAAAAGATGGAGGTGCTTAAAGATGCTGCTGCTACTGCTGTGTACGGAGCAAGAGGAGCTAATGGAGTTATCATTATTACAACAAAGAGTGGAGGAAGAAGTGGGGAAGACAACTTATCTATAACAGTAGATACTTTTATAACCGAGGTAAATAAAAAATTAGATGTTATGAATGGTCCTCAATTCGAAGAGTATATGAATCAAAGAGCCCTCAATCAACTGTATGTTAATCTTACCGATCCTCAAAGAGTAGGTGGCTATTTTGATGGTTCTCAAGAATTTACAGATGTAAATTATCCAGAATTAGCAACATTCAGTTTACCATTTGCTACTTCCACAGGAATTAATAATAACTGGCAAGACTTAGTGTATAGAATAGCAGCTTCTAGTGCCTATAATATATCGTATAGAGGTGGAGACGCGAAGAAAAATTTCTCCATGAGTTTAGCAATGCAAGATATCGATGGTGTTATTGTAAATACAGGTAATAAAAGGGTAATTTTCAATGCTAATGGAAGAAAGAAAATTTTTAATGACAACATAGACTTGATTTCAAGAACTAATGTTGCGTACAATACTGGAAACGCCTCCTCTGTTGGAAACGGTCAAATATTTCTACAACGAGGTGTGGTGTCTCAAGCCTTACAATTTCAACCAATTTTTAGCACTCTAGAACCGGGTCAAGACGATGATATCTATGCAGATTTGAATGAAGATAATGTGGTGTCTAATCCGTATACATTGGCAAAATTTTTAACCGATAAGAAAGAATCTTTTAACTTTATTCAAAACCTATCTGTTACTGCTAAAATTGCACCAAATTTAACAGGTATTTTAAAAGGAGCTTTCAACTATCAAAAAAGTAACAGAGATAGTTATTATCCAGTAAATACCACTAGAGGAAGAAGAAATAATGGAGAAGCAACACAAGCTTTTCTAGAGAATAGAAAAATTTATGGAGAAGCAAATTTACGTTACCGAAATAATTTTAACGGACATAGAATAGATGCGAGTCTTGTTGGTACGATTGAGAAAAATAATATCCGATCGATGTATAACAAAGCCTTCGGTTTTGGTAGTGATGTAACCAAATACTACACATTTCAATCGGCAACAGATGTGTTAGTGCCAATTTCTCAATTCAGAGAGTTTGGTCTGCTTTCTGGTCTGTTTAGAGTTGGATACAATTACAAAGGTAAATATTACCTAGATGTAAACACACGTATAGATGCGTCATCTAAATTTGCCAAAAATAATAAAAGCGCTTGGTTTCCATCAATTGCTTTAGCTTGGACAATTTCAAAAGAAAAGTTTTTAAGAAATTCAAAAACAATCTCTAACTTAAAGTTAAGAACATCGTATGGTAAAACAGGAAGTAATCCAATTGCACCCTATCAGTCATTAGCATTGTTAACGCCTATCAGGTATAATTTTGATAATCAATTAGTTACAGGGTTTTATGAATCGAATTTAGCAAATGATGATTTAACTTGGGAAACTACCGATCAGTTTAATGCAGGAATGGATTTAGGGCTTTTTGATTCTAAATTGAATCTAACCGTAGATGTGTATCACAAACGAACCCATGATTTGTTACAAAATGTAATATTACCTCCCTCAAATGGTTTTAAAACCATCGTAGATAATTTTGGTGAAGTTGAGAACAAAGGAATAGAGTTAGGTCTTGGTGCTACTCTTTTCGAAACCGAAGAATTTAATTGGAATGTTTCTGCCAACTTCTCTATGAATAGAAACAAATTGGTAAAATTAAATTCAAACCTCGAATTTCAACTAGGACCCTCAGTAGGATTTAGTAAAGCAAACCCAATCATGTTTATGGAAGGGCAACCTTTAGGTATTTTCTGGGGTGCGCAAACCGAAGGAATTTATCAAGACTGGGATGAGGCTATTGCCAGTGGTATTGATGGAGCTACTCCTGGAGAAATAAAATATAGGAACAATTCTGTAGATACAGATGCCAATGGACAACCTTTAGACAGACAAATAATTAATTTTGATGACTATGTAAAAATAGGCGATCCAAATCCTGATTTTAACGTGGCAATTACCAATAACTTTACCTTTGGAAACTGGGATTTGTCGGTGTTGTTTACAGGTCAAAAAGGAGGAGACATTTTTTGGGTAGATTCATGGGGCTTAACAGGAAATCAAAAAAGTACAAATGGTTTAGTAACATCCTTTAAAGATTCTTGGAAGGCGCCTTTGAGTGTTACTGCTGCAGGAGATGTTGTGTACGACCCTTCAGTTGGACAACTTACCAACGTAGGCAATCCAGCACCTCTTATCGATCCAGGACAGCGAGCTTTGGTATCGGATAGGCAAATATTCGATGGATCTTACGTACGATTAAAGAACCTCAATATTGGCTACACACTTAAACTTAAAAAGAAGACGAGCCTTAGAGTGTATGCTACAGGTCAGAATCTAGTAACTTGGACAAAATACCCAGGGTACGACCCAGAAGTACAAACCTACAACAAAGACCCTCAAAGAAGAGGTGTCGATTTTGGTGGATATCCAGGTACAAAAACATATACATTAGGAGTAAAGTTTAATTATTAAAAAAGGTAGTATGAAATCATTTTTTTTACATAAGACAAGATTTATACAAGTAGTAACATTTTTATGTGTAATACTTTTTATAAGTTGTGAAGACATTCTTGAAGAAGAACCATTCACAGAAATAGGAACTGAGTTTTTTTATCAAGATGAAAAAGACGCTTTAGCTGCCTTAAATGCTGTTTATGCACAATTAAAGGAAGGAGTTGGGTATTATAGACAACAATACCTTTCGAATCTATTTGCAGCATCAGATCAAGGGAGATCTAGTGACAATCATGGAAATTTTAGAAAAGGAACCATTACATCGACAGACCAAAACTTGCCCAATACCTGGGAACAAATTTATATTGGAATAAAAGATGCCAACAATGTCATAGCAAGAGTTCCTCAAATAGAAGGAATGAATGAAGAGTTGAAAGCAAGAGTTGTTGGAGAAGCACGATTTTTAAGAGGGCTAAATTATTTTAACTTAGTAAGATGTTTTGGCGAGGTACCCCTAAGAACCGAACCAGTTCAACCAGGAGAAGCAGGATTGCCAGTTTCACCAATTCAAGATATTTATGACGTGATTATTAGCGACTTTCAACATGCTGCAGAAAACTGTTGGGGGTTTAATGAAACAAGAAACGGCTATAAAAATAATATTGGAAGAGTAACCAAAGCTTCTGCCCATGCCATGCTAGCAAAAGTATATATACAAATAGCATCCTCTAAGAGAACCGCTGAAGCTGGAGTAATGGGAAATGAGCGATATTTAGGGTTTACAGATTCAGCAACCTCATACTATCAATTAGCTAAAGAACAATGCGATTTAGTGCTAGGAGAAAGTGGTTATCAATTAGTTGCTGATTTAGATGGATGGAAGAAAATTTTTGAGTCTACCAATGGTAACAATGCAGAAATGCTTTTTGAGATTCAAGGGTCTTCTATTACAGGGCAAGGAACCGCAGTTTCGAACTTGTTTTCACCCAGAAATGCCGGTCTAAGTGGAGGTGGCTGGGGAGGAACCAATAGGTTCCAACCTAAATTTATAAATAAAAATATAAACAAGTACGATAAAAGATTCCAAAACTCTATTATCAAAGAGTTTCAAAATGAAACTAAAACCTTTGTCATAAAACCGAATAGCTCGGGTTACTTTAGAACCGTTACCGCAACAGGGGCTGCTGATGGGGGAATAGATGTGGTATATACTTCTAAATATATAGATACCGATGCAACGACAGAATATACAAGCCAACAAAACTGGCACGTGATAAGACTTGCAGATGTGTATTTAATGAGAGCAGAGGCCTTGGCAGAAATCAGTCAAGACCCAACGCAGGCAAATGCTGATTTAAGCATACTGAGAAATCGTGTTGATATGAAAAATTTTGAGGGGGCTGGAATGTCTATGGAAGATTTTAGAACCGCATTGTTAAGAGAACGAGGAGCAGAGCTTTCTATGGAAGGACATCGATTTTTTGATTTAACACGAATGGGTGTATACGATGAATATTGTAGAGTTAGTTATGGAAACACTATTGGAGCAAGACAACCCGAAGACTACACATGGCCAATACCTTTGATTGAATCGTCTTCAAACGAAAATATAAATTAAGAACGCGCATACCATCTTTGATTGAAAGAATATCCAGATAAAAAATAACAAATGTTAACGGGTAATTTTAAGTTGAAGATGGTATTTTTTCGTGTCAGGCATTACAATGAGAAAATCCATTTTTTACATACTTTTATTCATTGGGCTCTTTTCAAGAGCCCAACAAAAACCCAATGTAGTTTTTATTATTTCCGATCAGCATAAATTGAAGGAAACAGGTGCGTATGGAAATAAATTATCGATAACACCTAATATTGATGCCTTAGCTAAAACTGGAGTTGTTTTTAACAATGCATACACACCTGCACCCGTTTGTGCGCCTGCCAGAGCATCGTTAATTACAGGAATGTATCCGTATGCAAATGGAGCTATTTATCACAAGGCTCCAGTAAAAATGCCCAATGGAAAAATTAAAAACATAGGTAGTGGGTATTTAAGAGAAACGGGTTACCATGAAGATATCGTTACCTTAGCTGCTATTTTTAAACAACAAGATTATGTAACAGCGTCGCCAGGTAAAATGCACGTGCACGGAGAGTTGCAAAAAGATGTAGATGAAGATCACAAAGAAGGAAACAATATGGGTTTTGATGAGGTGAGTCTTCGATATTACACCTATTTCCCTGGAGGTCATTATCAAGATGAAGTTGGAGAAGATACCTACATGCGCTACAGACAATTTAAAAAGTACAGCAAAGTATACCATAAAGGGTCGATGCATTTAAATGAAAACTACGAACCAACGCTTGTTAAAAATGAAGAAGATAATTTTGATATGGTGGTGGCAAAAAAATCTGTTGAGTTTATCAATAAGAGAGCAGAAGATGGTAAAAACTTCTTCTTACATATTGGTTTTGAAAAACCGCATGCGCCTTTTACCACAACCCAGCGGTATTTAGATATGCACACACCTGCAAACTTTCCATTACCAAAAACGTTTAACGATTGGCATGTGAAGGGAAAATATCCGTGGGTACCTAATTGGATACATTCAGCAATACCTAAAGATCTTCAAAAAGCACAAAACGTAATGGCAGCTTACAATGCTTGTATCACAGAAATGGATGATATGGTAGGAAGAGTGGTCAATGCACTAAAAGAAAACGGACTGTACGAAAATACCATTATCATTTATACCACAGATCATGGCGAGCATTTGTTTGAACACGGCTTAAGAGGAAAACACAACATGTATGAAGCAGCCGTAAATATTCCGTTTATTATATCATACCCCAAATTATTTAAGCAAAATACCCGCAACAACTCCTTAATCAGTTTTATCGATTTAATGCCTACATTGGCAGAATTAATTAATGGCAGCACTCCAGAAACCGCTCAAGGAGTTTCTTTAGTAGAGGTACTAACACAAGGAAAAGAGTTAAAAAGCAGGGTGGTGTATTCAGAATTTAGAGGAGGTAACTATGAATTGTTAGCTGGGGCTAAAAATGTTCCGTCTAGAATGATGCGTAAAGGCGATTATAAGTTTATTTATACGCATGGTATTATAAACCAATTGTACAACCTTAAAGAAGATCCGGATGAGTTGAACAACTTAATTTTTGATGAAAAATATCAGAAGATATATCAAGACATGTATTTTCAAACGTTAGCAAAATGGCGTTTTCAAGAGTATGCACCCATACCTGTTTCCTTAAAAAACAATAAATTAAAATGGAATCAAACAGAAGAATTTACAAGCTATGCTATTTATTATTCACTAACAAACGATGCTAAAGAAGCAACCTTACTTGCTGCGAATATTAATGACGATTATTTTAAAGTAAAAAAAGAAGGATACTATTGGCTATTAGCTACACCTAAACTTTCTAAAACATCTAAATTTTATGGAGAAAATATACCCGTGGCAGTAGGTACTTATTCATTTAATTTACCAGTTTCTAATGCGATATATGTTAAAAATTAACCTCATAATGTAGAAACTTTTCAACAAAAAACACGTTATTTTAATACGTATTCTTTAACAGTATTTTTTAGTTGTTAACTCACAAATAGTCGCATTTTACTCGTATCATAACTAATTATTAAACTTATATAAGTCCTCTGAAGCTAAATATATAGGTTCAGAAATCCATTGTAATAATATTTCTTGCATCAGCGAAAAAAGCAAATTTCAGTAAGCAATTTTAAGCTGGTGATGGTATAAAATGGCAAGAGTTCTTATTTTTTTAGATGCTGACCAGTATTTAAACCTAAATGAATTGTTATACCACCCCTTTAACAATCGATAAAAATAAATTGCATAATTCAATTTATAAAATTCTAAAAGAGTATCGGATGAAAAATTTAGAAGCAATAGTAATCACGCTAATGTTATTTGTCACATTAGGGGTTCATGCGCAAAAAAAGTCAGAAAAAAAGGCAAAAAAAATAACTAAAGAAATGACACAAGTTTTAGATCTAACTAAAAATGAGTCAGAAGCTATTTATAACATACAGCTTAACAGGTTTGAACAAAACGCAGCTATTAAAAAACAATATGAAAATCAGCCAGAGGAGAAAAAGCAAAAGCTAAAAGAGTTAGGAAACAAAGTGTACAATCAATTAAAAAATGCTTTAGGCGGAAAGCAAAAAGGAAAGGAACGGTTAGCCAAATGGAAAAAATATAAACAATCTAAAAAGAAATAATTATGACTAGAATAAATTACATTTTTGCATTTTTAAGCTTATTTATTGTAGGGAGTATGTTTTCTCAAACCTATATTAAATCAACAGGGAATGATACTACTGGAGATGGAAGTGAAGGAAACCCCTATGCAACTATTGCGAAGGCAATGACAGAAACATTATCTGGTGGAACTATTGTTATTGTAGGTACGATTAATCAAACGCCTACAGAAGCAAATATCAATACAGGTGGCAAGAGTTTCACTTTTCAAGGACAATCAAATGCAGTGATTAACGGAGATGGAATGAATAGAATGTTCAGCCTTGCGGGAGTACTATCGTTAAGCTTTGAAAACATTACATTTCAAAATTTTGGGTCAACCGAAAAGGGTTCAGTACTGTTTGCTAGCAATGCAGGCGCAGACATTACATTTACCAATTGCGTGTTTTTAAACAATACAATTGCCAATTCCAATGGTGGAGGTGCATTACATATTAGTAATGCAGCACTTACCATTACATCGTCTACTTTTTCTGGAAACTCGAATACAAATGGAGGTGGTGGAGCTCTATTGGTTACAGGTGATACAAATGCCAATATATCAGGCACTACTTTTTATAACAATTCAGCAACAGCAAGAGCTGGAGCAATTCTCGCTGTTGGAAACTCTAACACAACCATTACAAACTGTACGTTTTTTGAAAATACTTCTGCAAAAACATCTGATTTTGAAGGAGCCGCTATACGTGTTAATACCATTACAGCATCAGTAACTGCGACAAATTGCTTGTTTTACAATAATAAGTTGTCAAGTGGTGCAGGTGTAAGTTCCGATTTAACAGGACCTCCAGACGCAACCATAAACTTGACAAACTCTCTTGCACAATTTGTAAACAATTTAGATACAGATACCAACAATACGGTAATAAATTCAGATTACTTATCAGGATCGAATTTAACTTGGAGTAGCAGTTTAAACAGCGTTACTTATGGTGCTCCTTCAAGTATTACAGATAGTACTCCAATAGACTACGGAAATGATAACCAAGATATTGGAGCTTGGAATTCTAACATCAATTTATTTAAAGGAACTACTAATTCAGATTGGGCAACTGGCGCGAATTGGTCTTCAACAGCTATGCCCACATCATTAGAAAATGTTACCTTGTTGGCAGACTCTCCTGGTGTAATTGTGGGTGCAACCACGGGTGCTGTATCAAACAATTTATCAGTAGATGCAGGGTCTAGTTTAACAATCAATTCAGGAGGTTCTTTAATTGTTAGCGGTACTTCATCAGGAAACGTAACCTACAACAGAGAGCTCACCGCAGTTGCTGGCAATGCAAACGGATGGCATTTAATTTCTTCACCAGTAGCGGGTCAAACATACAATAATGCGTATGCTACCGCTAACAGTTTAGCAACAAGTGGTGCAAAAAGAGGTTTAGCGACTTATAATGACGCAAATAGCACTGGTTCAAAGTATACCTATTTGTTAAGCGATGACAGTAATGCTGGTAGCTTTAACTCTGGTATTTATGCTGGTTCTGGAGTAGGGTATGCTGCAAAAAGAGCAAGTACAGGTATCGTTGCTTTTACAGGGACTATAAATACAGCAGATGTTAACGGAGTTAGCATTTCTACTGGAGGAAATGGATTTAATTTATTGGGAGTGCCTTATACCTCTTATATGAGTAGTCAAACTTTTTTAGACAATAACCCAAATTTAGATCAAGCTCAAATATGGGTTTGGAAGCAAGACAATTCTTCGGGGGGTAATTTTATTGCGATGACTGCCAAAGGAGATAATTTTATCTTAGCACCAGGTCAAGGTTTCTTTGTAAAGGCAACATCAGGAACTTCTGTTAACTTTGCAAAATCTAATCAAACAGCAAACGGAGATACTTTTCAAAAATCTTCAAGAACAGAAATAAAACTTTCAATAAGTGATGGCGAAAGCAATCGTTTCGCAAAATTATATTATACCGATAATGCGACTAAAGGATACGATGCAGGTTGGGAAGGAGAAGTTTTTGGAGGGATAGTAAATAGTTTAGAGGTGTTCTCGCAATTAGTAGATGACAACCAAAGTAAGAACTATCAAGTACAATCGCTACCTCTTTCAGAAATAGAATCGATAACAGTTCCTTTAGGTGTAAGAGCGGCTTCAGGAAAAGAGATTGCGTTCTCTGTTGAAACTTTAAACTTACCAACTGATGTAAAAGTGTTTTTAGAAGATAGAGTAAATAATACATTCGAACGTTTAGACGAAGCGAATAGTGAATATAAAGTTATACTAACAGAAAGTTTAAATGGAGTAGGTCGTTTTTACCTACATGCCAAATCTAGCAGTAGTGATATAAATACAGAAAATATCAATTCTGAAAATCTTAATATGTATAAGATAAATAATACTACCGTAAGAATTGTTGGTTTAGCTAATGGAAAATCATCTGTAAAACTGTTCAATATACTCGGAAAACAAATGATGCAAACATCTTTTAATACAAGTGGTGTTAAAGAGGTTTCTTTACCAAAATTAGCTTCAGGAATTTACATTCTACAGTTAGAAACTTTAAAAGGTAAATTGAGTAAGAAAATCATCATTGAGTAGTATAACAATAGACTCGATTAAATTAATTAGAACACAATGAAATTACAGTTAAACTACGGTCTTTAAGAATTTGTAATTAAGAGAGCTATAATTATTGGAGGAAATTTACACAAAGGTAATCTGTATACAAAAGTACCCCAACAATTGAGTTCGCTTAAAAGGATGGATGGAATGAATCTTACTCTCTAGATTTAAACAGAACCGATTGAAATTTTAAACAGATTTATAATAGAATGATAACTGAGTTTTCACAAAATTAAAACATGAATTTATGAAATCAGCTAGACAAAATAAAGAACAAATTACAAGAAAGGAAGCTTTAAAAAAGATAGGTAACTACGGTAAATATGCCGCGTTAACAGCTCTAGGAACCTATATGATTTTAAATCCTAAAAAAGCGCAAGCACAAAGCCCCGAAGCACCAGGAGAAGGATTTGAATAGCACCTTAAAACACAATTTTAAGAGCCATAGTTAAGAATGTAACTGGTTCTAAAGTAGTATCTCAAAAAGTGTGTAAAGTTTAAAAACCACCCCCCCGTGATAGATAAACTTGCACACTATACGAGATAGTATCACTTAGCCAACTCTAGTTTCTACTATTTTTTATCTTTTGAATCAATAATAATAGTAACAGGTCCGTCATTTACTAATGCTACTTTCATATCGGCTCCAAATTGACCTGTTTGAACCTTTTTTCCAATATCAGTTTCAAGCTGTTTAACAAAACCTTCATACAAAGGAATGGCAACGTCGGGTTTTGCAGCTTTGATATAGCTCGGTCGATTTCCTTTTTTTGTAGACGCATGTAGGGTAAATTGACTTACTACAATTACGTCTCCATTACTATCTAACAACGATTTATTCATTACACCTTTTTCGTCATTAAAAACACGAAGATTTGCTATTTTATTAGATAGCCAGTTAATATCTTCTTGAGTGTCTTCTTCAACTATTCCGAGTAAAACTAACAGACCATGTTGTATTTGAGCAACTATTTTATCTTCGATAGTAACACTAGCTTCTGAAACACGTTGAATGACTATTTTCATTCGTTAGAATTTTAGGTAAGGGTTGTTAGGGTTTTGTATTATTTTTAGCCAACAGCCAACAGAACTACTCCCAAATATCGGTTCTGTAGTGTTCCTCTTCTCCTTCTAAAATTTGTAAATAACTTTTGTAACGAGACCAAGCAATTTCTTCGTTTTCTAACGCTTCTTTAACAGCACACTGCGGCTCATTGATATGAATACAATTATTGAATTTACAATGTTGTTTTAAAGCAAAAAACTCAGGAAAATAATCACCCAATTCATCTTTATCCATATCAACTACCCCAAAACCTTTAATTCCAGGAGTATCGATAATGCGAGCATCAAAACTTAAATCGAACATTTCGGCAAAAGTAGTGGTGTGTTGCCCTTGTTTGTGCTGCTCAGAAATTTCTTTCGTTTTTAAATCTAAAGAAGGTTCAATGGCATTGACTAGGGTGGTTTTTCCAACACCAGAATGACCTGCAAACATGCTTACTTTTCCAGTCATTAACTGTTTAATTTTATCAATGTTAATGTTTTGAGTGGCAGAAACTTCGATACATTCGTATCCGATAGCCTCGTAAATATCTTTTAAGTATAAAATTTCGGCACGTTGTTCAATTTCGTAAGAATCAATTTTATTAAAAACCAATACAGCTTTTATTGAGTAGGCTTCAGCGGTAACTAAAAAACGATCGATAAATGTAGTAAACGTAGGAGGGTTGTCTATCGTAATTAGCAAAAAAACAAGGTCGATGTTAGCGGCAATCACATGCGTTTGCTTTGATAAATTTACCGATTTACGAACGATAAAGTTTTTTCGTTCATGAATATTGGTTATTACCCCCGTTTCTTCATCATTTTTTGCTTCTAGTGAAAAATCAACTAGGTCACCCACCGATATAGGATTGGTACTTTTAATTCCTTTAATTCGGAATTTTCCTTTAATGCGACACTTATATAGCTCGCCTTTCGACTTTACCCAATACCAACTTCCTGTAGATTTATAAACCGTTCCTGTCATATAACAAAGATGGGAATAAATTAGAAAACTTAACATAAAAAATCCCGCTTTTGCGGGATTTCTATTTAACTACTCATGATTTTTTCTTGATGATTGATACTTTCTTGGTGTATTGCCTTAAACATTTTAAGAACAAATTCTTCACTCAAGCCACGTTCATTTCCTTCTAAAATCATTTTACCCAAGATTTCATTCCAACGTCTGGTTTGTAAAATAGCCACGTTTTTCTCTTTTTTCAACTCACCAATAGCGTCTGCAATTTTCATACGCTTTCCTAACATTTCAATGAGTTGGTGGTCGACTACATCAATTTGAGTACGTAAGGTATTCAACGCATTTCGATATTCAGCTTCTGTATCGGTAGCTTTTCTTACCTTTAAATCAATCATCATTTGAACCAATGTCTTCGGAGTTATTTGCTGAGCAGCATCACTCCACGCATTATCTGGGTCGTAATGAGTTTCTACCATTAAACCATCAAAGTTTAAATCTAATGCTGTTTGGCAAATATCAAAAATAATATCACGACGACCAGCAATGTGCGATGGGTCGCAAATAAGTGGTAAATCGGGGAAACGATTTTGCAACTCGACAGCAATTTGCCATTCAGGATTGTTACGATATCTGGTTTTTTCGTAGGTAGAAAACCCTCTGTGGATTACACCCAATTTTTTAATGTTTTTGGCATATAAACGCTCTATAGCTCCTAGCCATAAGGGTAAATCTGGATTTACAGGGTTTTTTACCAATACGATTTTATCGGTTCCCTCTAAGGCGTCTGCAATTTCTTGAACAATAAAAGGACTTACTGTAGTACGTGCACCAATCCATAAAATGTCTACGTCATGCTCTAAGGCCAGTTGTACATGGTCTTTATTAGCAACTTCTGTAGCAATCAACATACCTGTTTCTTGCTTGGCTTTTTGCAACCATTTTAAACCTAAGGCACCTACCCCTTCAAAATTACCAGGTCTGGTACGAGGTTTCCAAATACCTGCTCTTAATACTGTAGCATCGGTGTCTTTTAATTCGTGTGCAATTTGCAACACTTGTTCTTCTGTTTCAGCACTGCAAGGACCTGCAATTACTAACGGATGCTCTAGTTGAAAAGCATCTAACCATGTTCTTAACTCTTTAGTATTTTCCATTTTTGTTGTTGTTATTGAGGTGTAACCTCTAGAATTCCATTTAAAATTTGTTTTATATAATTTGTGTTTTCCATCTCTGTATAGATTTTCGGAAAATCGTCTTTTTCTAGTAAAGATTTGAAATGTTGTAGGTTATGAATATACTCGTTTAGCGATTCAATCACATTCTCTTTATTTTGTTCAAAAATAGGGGTCCACATTGCAGGAGAACTTTTTGCCAAACGTACCGTAGAAGCAAATCCACTCCCTGCCATATCAAAAATATCACGTTCGTTTTTTTCTTTTTCAATTACGGTTTTACCCAACATAAACGAGCTTATGTGCGATAAATGCGATACATAAGCAATATGCTTATCGTGCGATTTTGGGTCCATATATCGAATACGCATGCCTAATTTTGAAAAAATGTCTAATGCTTTTTCCTGTAATTTGAAAGCTGTTTTTTCAACCTCGCAAATTATATTGGTCTTATTTCTGAATAAGTTTGTTAACGCAGCGTTAGGTCCTGAAAACTCAGTTCCAGCAATGGGGTGTGTTGCTAAAAAATTTCTTCTCTTCGGATGATTTTTAACGATGTTACAAATCAGTTCTTTCGTCGACCCTACGTCAAAAACCAAACACTTGTCTGAAATAGTATCTAGAGTTTTTACAAGTATCTCTTGCGAAACATCTACAGGAATGGCAACAATAACTATATCTGCTTTCTTTAATTCTGAAAATGTTGCTTTTTGATGGATGATTCCTCTTTCTAAAGCAAGATTTCCATGCTCTTCGTTAGCGTCAATTCCGTAGATGGTAGCATTTTTAAATGCTTGCTGAATATCTAGGGCAAAACTCCCGCCAATTAATCCTAATCCTATAATAAATACATTCATTCTTTTTGTCTTGTTTGTCACATCGAGTGAATTTTTAATCTTTTTTGATTAAAAATTTGTGTCGAGATGTTTTGTGAAAATTGGTTCTCGATACTATTTTTAGTCATTTCATTTCTAAAAACCACTCGAACTGACAATTTTTAAATTCTACTGATTGCTTCGTTAATTTTTTCTTCTGGTACGCATAATGAAAATCGGATATAACCTTCTCCTTGGCTGCCAAAAATGGTTCCAGGAGCAGCGAAAATATGTTTGTTATATAACAAATCGTCAATCATTTCTTCTGATGTTTTTCCGTCGGGAAGTTTACACCAAACAAACATTCCTGATGTGTGTTTATCGTAAGAGCAACCTAATTTTTCTGCCAGTTTAAAAATTAACTCTTGTCTCTTTTTGTACGTGTTGTTTAGTTGGGTAAACCAATTTTTGTCAAGCTCTAAAGCTCTAGCAGCTCCTTTTTGAATTCCGTAAAACATACCAGAATCCATTTGGGTTTTTACTTTTAAAACTTCTGTTAAGAACTCGGGTTTTCCTAATAGCATTCCAACACGCCAACCGGCCATATTAAAAGATTTACTTACCGAATTTAATTCGAGTGCAATATCTTTTGCGCCTTCAATTTGTAAAATACTTAGCGGCTGTTCGTTTAATATAAAGCTATACGGATTGTCGTTTACAATAACAATATGGTGCTTCTTTCCGAAGTCAATCAGCTTTTGAAAAGTTTCTTTGGAAGCATCGGCACCTGTTGGCATGTGTGGGTAATTTACCCACATCAACTTTATTTTTGAAGTGTCTAATTTTTCCAAAGCTTCAAAATTAGGTTGCCAGTTAGTAGCTTCTTCTAAATTGTAAAAAATAGGTTTTCCTCCCAACAAGTTGGTTACAGAGCTATAGGTGGGATAGCCTGGATTAGGAATGAGTACCTGATCTCCTTCGTTTAAAAAAGCTAAAGATATATGCATAATTCCTTCTTTACTTCCCATTAAAGGCAGTACTTCGTTGGTAGAATTTATGGTTACCTGGTAATTGTTTTGATAAAAATTAGAGACAGCCTGTCTAAATTCTGGTAAGCCTTGGTAACTCTGATAGCTGTGTGCTCCCGTATCTTGTAAACTATCTTGGATAGCTTTTAACACTGATGCAGGAGGTTGTAAATCAGGACTGCCAATTCCCATATTTATAATTGGGTTGCCTTCAGAAATTAAGTTGCGTACTTCTTTTAATTTTCTAGAGAAGTAGTACTCTTGTACGGTTTGTAGTCTGTTAGCAAACTGTATCATAATCTTCCGTTTTTATATTCGCCTAATATTTTAAATTCTTCTGCCATAATTTGAATAATTGCTTTTGCTTTTTCATAATCTTCGTAAGTATCAAAAGTTACATCTACGAAAAAGGCGTATTTCCATGGGGTTTCAATTTTGGGTAATGATTGTATTTTGGTGAGGTTTAGTTTACAATCACTCATTACATTTAATACCGTAGCTAAACTTCCTCTTTTATGGTCTAATTCAAATTTTAAAGAAGCTTTATTAATTTCATTTTTTCCATTTTTTGGCGGTTGTGTTTGCAAAATCACAAAGCGAGTGGCATTATTCTTAATGGTTTGAATTTCATCTTCAATAATTGATAATCCAAAAATATCGGCTGCCATTTTTGGTGCAATTGCAGCCACTCCTTTCAATTGCTGTGCTGCAATTCTTTTTGCAACTGCCGAGGTGTCTACATCTTCAATTAGTTTAATATGTTGGTGTTGTTTAAAAAACTCTTTACACTGTAACAAAGCCATTGGATGTGAACAAACCTCTGTAATATCTTCAATTTGTTGGTTTGGTAGTGCCATTAAGTGATGGTGTATTGATAGGTAATACTCACCAGAAATATGCAAATTATGCTTGTCAATCAATGCATAATTAGGTATGATAGAGCCTGCGATGGTATTTTCAAGCGCCATAATGGCTTGTTCGCTTTTTGAGTTTAGAATGCTGTCAACTAATACATCAAAGGACAAACACTCGTCTAGGTCGATGTTTTCTCTGTAGTAGTTCTTTGCAACAATATGATGGTTGCTTCCTTGTATTCCTTGAATGGCTATTTTCTTCATTTTAAATCAAAAAAAAGCCTCGATATATTCGAGACTTTGATGGGATATGTTGTTTTATTTTACAGTTAACAATATGATACAAAGTCTCGCCTCTTACTAAAATAGTAAAAGTAAAAATAAAAACCTTGCCATACGTTTTGTAACATCATTGTATTTGTATTCTTAAGTACGGAACAAATCTTGCAAATAAATTTAAAGAAACCAAACTTTTTTTTACTTTTTTTTAAGGAAACGATTTCGCCGTTTAAACTTTTCTTATTGGTTGTACGTATAAAGTTTAAGAATAATTTTTTTCGTGTACTGTCGGTTCGAGTGATTTTTAAAAATGATAATGAATTATAAATTGTACTTCGGTTACGTTCAGCAGAGTTATCGAATTATTTCCATTTCAAATAATTTTACTCGAAAACACAATGGGTGTACATAGCAAATAACAAAATATAAATTATTTTATATCAGCTATTTATAGAGGTTACTATAAAAGAGGGTGATGCTTTTTTTCTTTATATAGAAAAAAGAAGTCGTTTAAAAATTAATTTTTAAACGACTTCTTTTTGCGGTCTGGACGGGACTCGAACCCGCGACCCCATGCGTGACAGGCATGTATTCTAACCAGCTGAACTACCAGACCGTTGCTTGAAGCAATATATTGTATGTTTTAGAGAAACTTTTGCGGTCTGGACGGGACTCGAACCCGCGACCCCATGCGTGACAGGCATGTATTCTAACCAGCTGAACTACCAGACCGTTGCTCTAAGCGGATGCAAATATATAACCTTTTTTTAAATAAAAAAGAGTTATCTTACAAAAAATTCTGTCTATTAATAAGATAAGAGGTAAGTACTTTATCGTAGCCCTCGTTTATGTTTACTGGAACATAATCTATTTTATATTGTAAGCATTTGTTTTTTAAGTTATTGAAAAAAGCAGTGCTTAATTCTTGGTATTTCTGTTGTACGTTTTCGGCATATAAATTAATCTCTTCTCCTGTTTCTACATCTACAAATTTTTTAGGAGTATTATCAAAATCAAGCAAAAGCTCCGTTTTTTCATCATACGTATGAAACAAAACGACTTCGTGTTTGTTGAATTTTAAATGTCGCAAAGCATTAAAAAGCTCCTCTTCGTTTTTAGTGGTTTGAAACATATCAGTAAATAAAAAAATTAAGGATCTTCTATGAATTTTTTCGGCTATTTCATGCAAATACTGGTAGGTTTTTGTACTGGCTTTTGACTTCGAGGATAAGAGTTGTTCTAATTGATGGAGTAGCATTTTACGGTGGCGATCACTTCCTTTTTCAGGAGCGTAATATTCGTAAATGTCTGAGTAAATACTTAGGCCTACTGCATCTCGTTGTCGTCTTAAAATATCCATTAAAGAAGCTGAAGCTACCGCTGAAAAACCAATCTTATTTAACGCGTCGATTGTATTGTTTTTATTCATGGGGTAGTGCATGGAAGCAGAATTGTCAATAATTATATGACATCGTAGGTTGGTTTCTTCTTCGAATTTTTTGGTGTATAATTTTTCAGTTTTAGCAAATAACTTCCAGTCTATATGACGTGTGCTTTCTCCTTTATTGTATAATTTGTGTTCAGAGAACTCTACAGAGAATCCATGAAATGGACTTTTGTGCATTCCTGTAATAAACCCTTCTACAACTTGTTTGGCGAGTAGTTCGAGGTTCTTAATTTCAGAAGAAGTATTTTTAAGTTGAATCATATTTTCCGAAAATAACAAAAGGCTTGGCAACAACCAAACCTTTTCTATAATATCAAATGAATACTTTATATACTATAAAGCTGCGTCAATTTTATCGGTATATGCTTTTTTAGGAGCAGCACCTACTTGCTTATCAACAACTTCTCCGTTCTTAAAAATTAATACGGTAGGAATGTTTCTTACTCCGTACTTAGCAGCAAATTCTTGATTCGCATCAACATCGACCTTACCAACTACTGCTTTTCCATCATATTCATTACTAATTTCATCAACAATAGGAGAAACCATTCTACAAGGTCCACACCAAGCAGCCCAAAAATCTACTAATACGGGTTTGTCAGATTTTAATACTACTTCTTCAAAAGAAGCATCTGTTATTTCTAAAGCCATTTTGTTTATCTTTTTATATTAGGTTATTATCTTACTTTATACAATGCAAATGTAAACAAATATTTTACCAATACAATTTCACGAAAATTACTTTTTGTTATCATCATATCAATACTTTCTATTCAGTTAGGTGTCAGTTTGTTTTTGTGTGTGTAAAATAATTGATAACTTTGCCTCACATTTTGAGGAAAAATTTGACTGATTGCAACCTCATCGAACAATAGTTCAGAATAAAAATGCTAAAGCAGTAATTTTCTACTCCTTTTAGCGACCTAGCAATCCAAGTTTTTCTTTTGGTTAAATTTTAAAAGAAGTTTTATGTCATATTTTTTTACTTCAGAAAGCGTTTCTGAAGGACACCCAGATAAAGTTGCAGATCAAATTTCTGATGCTTTAATAGATAATTTTTTGGCTTTTGACCCCGAATCTAAGGTAGCCTGTGAGACTTTAGTTACAACAGGTCAGGTAGTGTTAGCAGGAGAAGTAAAATCATCTACCTATTTAGATGTTCAAAAAATTGCTCGTGAGGTAATTAATAAAATTGGTTACACGAAAGGGGAATACATGTTTGATGGAAATTCTTGTGGAGTTTTATCAGCTATTCATGAACAATCAGACGATATTAACCGTGGAGTAGATAGAGCTTCTAAAGAAGAACAAGGAGCAGGAGACCAAGGAATGATGTTTGGATATGCTACTAACGAAACAGAACACTATATGCCCTTGGCATTAGATTTATCGCATACAATTTTAAAAGAATTAGCTGCGATACGCAGAGAAAACAAAGAGATTACCTATTTACGCCCAGATGCTAAGAGCCAGGTAACTATTGAATACTCTGATACTAACGTACCGCAACGTATCGAAGCCATTGTAGTTTCTACCCAACACGATGATTTTGCCGATGACGAAACGATGTTGACAAAAATTAGAAAAGATATTGTTGAGGTTTTAATTCCTAGAGTAAAAGCACAGTTAACTCCTGAAATTCAAGCGTTGTTTAACGACGATATTAAATACCATATCAATCCAACAGGCAAGTTTGTAATTGGAGGGCCGCATGGAGATACTGGATTAACAGGGCGCAAAATTATTGTAGATACTTATGGAGGAAAAGGAGCACACGGTGGTGGAGCATTTTCAGGAAAAGATCCTAGTAAGGTAGACCGCTCTGCTGCGTATGCAACACGTCATATCGCTAAGAACTTGGTAGCTGCTGGTGTTGCTGATGAGGTGTTGGTACAAGTATCGTATGCGATTGGAGTGGTAGAGCCAATGGGAATTTTTGTAGATACTTACGGAACTTCAAAAGTTGATTTAACCGACGGAGAGATTGCTCAAAAAGTTTCTAAAATATTCGATATGCGACCACATGCCATTGAAACTCGTTTGAAATTACGTAACCCAATATATAGTGAAACAGCTGCTTATGGGCACATGGGGCGTAAAAATGAAGTGGTTTCTAAAACCTTTACGCAACCAAATGGCGAAAGTAAAACGATAGAGGTAGAATTGTTTACTTGGGAAAAACTAGATTATGTTTCTAAAGTAAAAGAGAGTTTCGGTTTGTAAGAAAAATAAGAATTTGAAAAATACCTGTAATTTTTATTGCAGGTATTTTTTTATACTGCTATTTTTGTTTCTGAATTTAAAATAATTATTAACAATAACTTATTTTTAAATTTCAAGATTGCTAAAAAATTGCTGTTTCAATCTACTTATCTTTTTATTCTTTAGTGGCGTTGCGCTATATAGTTTAAAACATTAAAAAGGATACAGACATGTAGTTTCGCTTGAATGAAAAATAAGTTTCCTTAAAAACAAAAAATGAAACAATTAAAGTATGTTTTTGCAATTGGGTTAGGCATAACCATGTTAACCGCATGTAACAATTCTGCATCAGAAGATTTTGAAGAAATTAATGAAGGAGCTACAAAAAAAAGATTGAAAACGATTGTAGTCTCCAATCAACAAAATCAAACAGCTACCTCACAATTTACCTATGATTCTGAAAAAAAATTAGTGGGAATTTCAGGGACTGATGGAACAGATGCAACATTAATAAACTACAATAATGACGGAAGCACTATTAAAGTAGCACAAACTAGCAATCCTTCTCAGAGTCTTTCTATAGAAGAATTGTATAAAGCTCCTTATAATGTTTATGAAACTGGAGAGGTTGTAGAATATGACTCTAACAAAAACCCGAGTAAAGTTTCATTTGAAGAAGTAGTTTATGATTGGGATACTGATAGTTATATTACAGAAGTTTATACCGCAGAGATGTTTTATGACAACAAACCAAATTTGTATTTTTCTACACTAGAAGCAGCAGGTATTATAGATGTTTTAGATGGAGTTGATATAAGTTTTGGAGTCAATCCTCAAGCAAGTGAAATAATTAAAGCAAGAAAATTACTACCTTTAAATAACTTAATTAAAGTAATTTATAAAAATACAG
Organism: Tenacibaculum tangerinum; assembly: GCF_029853675.1. Lineage (NCBI taxonomy): Bacteria > Pseudomonadati > Bacteroidota > Flavobacteriia > Flavobacteriales > Flavobacteriaceae > Tenacibaculum > Tenacibaculum tangerinum. The sequence goes on from NZ_CP122539.1 coordinate 2,932,685, forward strand.
ATAATGCTATTATTGGAACGCTAACCATTGATTATACGTATGACGAAGATGGGTATCCTATAAAAGGTTCAGGCTTAGCCATAGGAGGTGAAGAATCAATAAGTATTAATGTAGCGTATACTTATGAGTAACAAATCAAAGTAAAAACAAAAGGGAGGTGGACTGTACAGTCCACCTCCCTTTTGTTAGTGTATTATGTTGGTTTATTGCCTTTTTATTAACGGCTAAATCGCTTCTCTAGTTACAGTTTGGAGCAGCTTTTAGGGTCATAAGCGTATAAGCAGTTTCATATCCTACTTTGTGGCTTACCCATTCTTTCCATTGCGTAGAATTTTTATCTGCGGGTTCTTCTCCCAATACACAATCTCCAGTAAGTAAAGTATACATAAAAGCACCTATTGCTTTATCTATATTGGTATGTAAATGTCCTTCATCTCTCAAGGCAGTTTGAGAAGGGATAATTTCTTTAATCTGTGCATATAAACTGCGCACAGGGATAGCACGTGCATGCGGTAACTCTGAATTTCTAATCATATACAAAGCTGTTCCGATATCTGTACCGTTATGAGACTCGTTACTGCGCTTGTCTATTCCGTAGAGCATGGTAGTTTCCGCAACACCTAAGCCGTGGTCTTGCATTGGAAAGCCAAAAGAATAGTCGAATTTAGTAGGGTCTATTTTATAGCGTTTATGTGCTTCAAAATTGGTATTTGCTCTACCATAGTTAAAATTTATGGGAGCAGTACCACCACTTACAAGTGTTCTGTCAGATTTTTGAATTATCCATTTTAAGCCATTTAAGATGCCATTTTCTGTACTGGTACCTGTATGATTGTAGTTGAGTGTACTATCATCGATAAAACAACCTTTGAAGGGTGAAACGAATGTACGTTCTCCTGTATAATGAGTAGCGTTTTCTTCGCTAGTTTTAACTTTTAAAGCTAAATCTGCTATTTCGTCATCGTAGGTGTAATCAGAGCTAGCAGCACTTTTGTTTACTATTTGTGCATAAATTGATGCCGCTGTTACATAGGCTCCATTAGGTGTAGGGTGTTCAGAAGCTGTATCTTTTTTTGAGGCTGGCAACTCGTTCCATGCCAATCCAGCAGGAATAACATCTATATAAACTTTTGCATGATCTGCTATACGATAGGTAAATTCTTCAAAAAGATTTAGTTTTCCTGTAACAGTTTCATCTTTAGGCCATACCATTAAAAGTAGTGGTTTTGCCCCTCCTTCTGCTACCTTTGAAGCAATCTTGTTTACGCCTAAGGCGTTATAGCCAGGAAGTTGAGAAACTAAAAAAGGGTCTGAAGCAATAACTACATAATCCCATGTAGTGCCTTTTTTTCCAGCAATGTTATCCAGTCTTTCCGATTGTCCTTCAGGCCAGTAATAATATTGCATCAAAGAATGTATGTAATGATTGGTAGTTATTTCAAGAGCATCCTGACCTAGTAGATAGGTAGTTTGTTTCGATTTGTAAATGTCTTCAAAAGAAATGTTTACTTCTAGGTCTAATGCTGTATCTTGTGATAAGATATTGCTTAACTGCGTTGCTATTTCATTAGGAGAAAAACCACTTGCTTTATAGGTAATAGATTTACTTGTTCCTATGACTAAAATATTGAGCTTACCATCTTTGTTAATATCTGGAGAATCTTTAATTACTTCTTCTGGAAGTGTTTCAGTTGACGAGTCACTACTACAGCTTATAATAAAACAACTTACAAGCAGTATTGAAATTAATTGTGCAATACATTTGTTCATCTTTTTGTTTTTTTGGGGGTTATATATTAATTTATTTTACTTCTAGTAAAAACGGAAGTCTAGCTTGAATTCCTTTAAGATTTTTCATTTTTTGAATGTTGTAGTACAACTGATAGCTGTCATTACCTAGTGTTTCCTTTAAAAGTCCTTCTTTTGAAGACTTAGCAAAAGGAGAAACGGGTAAAGCATCTTTAAAATTAGTTTTGTAGTTAGGATAATTACGAATCTTGTAGTTTTCAACTTCAGCTAATTCAGCCGCAACTTTTATAGCATCGTCTAAACTTCCTAATTGGTCAACCAACCCTTTTTCAATTGCCTCTTTACCTGTCCAAACCCTACCCTGTGCAACCTCGTTTACTTGCTCAAAAGTCATATTACGTCCAGCTGAAACACGGTTAACGAAGGTGGTATACGTTTGTTCAACTCCTTCTTTGGTAACGGCATAAAATTTTTGATTCATTGGTTCAAAGACACTGTACGAAGCACTATTGTTTGTTGAAACTTGTTCGGCATTCACACCTATTTTATCGGTAAACTGACTAAAGTTAGGAATAGCCCCAAAAACTCCAATAGACCCAGTAATTGTAGTTGGTTCTGCAATAATTTTATCAGCATTACAAGCAATGTAATAACCGCCAGAGGCTGCTAAATTTCCCATAGAAACTACTAAAGGTTTTTCTTTTTTAGTAAGCTCTAATTCACGCCAAATTAACTCAGAAGCCAAAGCACTACCTCCAGGAGAGTTTACACGAAGTACAATCGCTTTTACATTGTCGTCTTTTCTAGCCTTTTTAATGGCTTTGTTCATAATTCCTTGTCCGATGTAATCTATATTGCCTTCTCCATACGTAATTTCTCCTTGGGCATAGATGACTGCAATTTTGTTTTTTTCGGTTGAAGAAATTCTTCCTTTTCCAGAATTAATATAGTCGCTTATAGAAATAGTATTCACTTTCTCTTCAGATCCCATCGCTAACTTTTCTTGGTATTCATCTTCATAAATAGAAGCGTCTATTAAATTATTTTCTTTTGCTAGAGTAACATTTCTTCCGTAAGAATTATCGGCAATAAGATTTAGTTTTTCAACAGAAATATTTCTACTCTTGCTAATGTCATCAGTCATTTCTGACCAAATAGATTTTAAAAATGAAGTGGTTTGCTCACGATTAGCTTCACTCATTTCATTTTCTAAAAATGGTTCCACCGCACTTTTGTATTTTCCGTGGCGAATTACTTCCATTTTAATACCGTATTTATCTTCAAAATCTTTGAAATACAAAATTTCAGTAGATAAACCTCCAAAATCGATAGCTCCTATTGGATTTAAGAATAGACTGTCTGCTACAGAACTCAGGTAGTAATTTTTTTGAGTATATACATCATTATATGCATAAATAAATTTACCACTCTCTTTAAATTCTTCTAGTTTATTTCGAATGGCTTGTGTTTGCGCCATACCTGCACTTACAGAAGTGGTTTTAATACTTATGCCTTTGATGTTATCATCTGTCTTTGCATTTTCAATTGCATTGATAATTTTGTTTAAAGCAAGTTTGTCTTCTGTAAGCTCTAAAGCCTCGGCAATAGGGTTGTCTTCTTTCGGAGCATAATCTCTAATTGAAGTAGATAAGTCTAATTCTAAAACTGAATTTGGTTTGACTACGATTTTTTCGCTAGATCCAATAACGGCAGCGGCGATAAAAAAGCACGCAAAAATCAAAAAAAGGGCGATAAAAAAGCCCAAAATAGAGGCTAATAAATTTCTTAAAAAATTCATATTATATGATTGATTTTTTTAAGCAAATATACAGTTTTTAGAGAGATACTTTTATAAGAATATCTTATCGATTCCAACGATTTGAGCTTATGTCTAAATTCATGCGATATTTTCGTTGCGCAAACTCAAAATAATTAAAAAGCTTATAATTCACCTCATAACCATAATCGATGTTTGGATTGTAATCAATCACATTTTCATAAATGTTAGCATTAAACTGCAAAGGGTTTTGTGCACGGTAATTCCAAGTGGTTACATACAAACGATTTCTATTTTCTAAATATTGTTGTGAGTAAAATCCTTCAGGTCTTGCAATACTGTTTAAATACATTGTAAATCCAGGGTCAATAATAATGATTTCGTACTCTAAACTGTCGTTAGCAATTACAACAGGAGGCTCTTTAGAGTTTGATATTTCTTTTATAGGCGAAGAATTACAGCGCGATAAAAAAATAACGACTAACAATACTGACAAAACAGGAAGTAACTTTTTCATAAGAAATGAAATTTAATCATATAAAGGTGCAAAAAATAGTTCAATTTTCATTGGTTTTTAACTTGTTTAACAGTAATTTTCAGCATTAAAATAATTAGGTATGTTAAAAAAAATAATACTAATCTTTATATTGATACTTCATTTTTCTTGTAAGCAAGAGACACTGAAAACAACCTCCTATGAGATTCTTAATGAAAAAGAAAGAGCACTGCTAAAAGATGAATTACTAGAAGATAGGTTTCAAAACTTACTACCTGAATTAATGGATAAGACGGAGATTGATATGTGGGTTCTTATTTCTAGAGAGTATAACGAAGACCCTGTTTTAAAAACAATGTTGCCGGCTACATGGTTAAATGCACGAAGAAGAACTATTCTTGTTTTTTACAGGAATAAAGAAGAAAACACGGTAGAAAGAATGGCAGTAGCAAGATATGATATAGGTAATAGTATAAAATCTGCTTGGAACAAAGAAAAAGAACCCAATCAATGGAAAGCATTACGAGACATTATCAAAGCCAGAAATCCTCAAAAAATAGGAGTAAATATATCGAAACATTTTGCTTTGGCAGACGGTTTAGTAAAAACGGATTACGATGAGTTTACTGAAAATTTACCCGAAGAGTTTAAAGAAAGAGTCGTATCTGCCGAAAAACTAGCAGTTAGCTGGATAGAAACGAGAACTCCCAAAGAAATGGCGTTGTTTAAGAAGTTGGTAAAAATTACACACGATATTATTGACGAAACCTTTTCGGTACAAAATATCATCCCTGGAAAAACAACTACAGAAGATTTGGTGTGGTTTATGCGACAAAAAGTAACCGATTTGGGGCTTAGTACATGGTTTCATCCTACTATTGATGTACAGAGAAACAAAGAAGCATTGAAATCGCACATCGCATCTTTTTCCAAAGCAAAAGAAAAAGAAATAATTAGAAAAGGAGATTTACTACACTGTGATTTTGGAATTAGCTATATAGGCTTAAATACCGATTGCCAACAACATGCTTATGTGTTAAAAGAAGACGAACAGGAAGTGCCTACATTTTTAACCGAAGCCTTTAAAAAAGGAAATAGAGTTCAAGATATTCTTACCAGTAATATGAAAGCAGGAAGCACAGGAAATGAAATTTTAGCCAAGTCTTTATTACAAGGAAAAAAAGAAGGTTTGAGGCCTTCGATTTACACGCATCCTTTAGGTACTTACGGACATAGTGCAGGCACTACCATTGGTATGTGGGATGCTCAAGGAGGAGTTCCTTTTAACGGCGATTATCCTTTACAAAAAAATACCGCCTATGCAATTGAATTGAACACAACTGTTGCTATTAAAGAATGGAATAAAGACATTCGAATAATGCTAGAAGAAGCTGGTTTTTTTGGCGATAACACCTTTGAATACGTAAACGAAAGACAAACAGCGATTAAACCGATAAAATTTTAAAAATGAAAAAAAGATGCTTTTGGGTGAGTGATGACCCTTTATATATTGAATATCATGATACCGAATGGGGAGTACCCGTGTACGATGATGATAGGTTATTTGAGTTTTTAGTATTGGAAACCTTTCAAGCAGGTTTAAGTTGGATAACCGTTTTAAAGAAAAGAGAAAACTTTAGAAAGGCATTTGATAATTTCGATTATAAAAAAATAGCGAAATACACTGAAAATAAATACGAAGAATTGCTTCAAGATGCCGGGATTATACGAAATAAACTGAAAATAAAAGCGACCATAACCAATGCACAAGCATTTATAAAAGTACAAGAAGAGTTTGGGTCGTTTTCAACCTATATTTGGAGTTTTACGAACGGTAAACCGATAACAAATAAATTTGAAAAACGAGAAGAAGTACCAGCAACCACAGCGCTATCTGACGCAATTTCAAAAGATTTAAAAAAACGAGGATTCAAGTTTGTGGGTTCCACTGTAATATATGCACACATGCAAGCCACAGGAATGGTAAACGACCATACAACCGATTGTTTTCGATATCATGAAGTTTAAATTTCGTAATTTTAGCGTTCAAAAGAAATAAATTAAAAATTATATAAATGAAACTAAAACAAATGCTTTGTGTGTTTGCAGCGGCAGGAGTGTTAACTTCTTGTGGTGTAGACGCAAAAAAAGAGCCAAAAGCAGCAGAAAAAAAAGTAAAAGAGTTTGAGTATGTTGTTGAGCAATTTGCAGATATAAAAGTATTACGTTACCAAATTCCAGGATTTGATGAATTAACACTGAAAGAAAAAAAATTAGTGTACTATTTAACACAAGCAGGCTTATCTGGACGCGATATTATGTGGGATCAAAACTACCGTCATAATCTCGAAATTAGAGCAGCCTTAGAAAACATTAACAACAACTTTAAAGGAGACAAAGAAACCGAAGATTTTAAAGCCTTTACTACCTATTTAAAAAGAGTATGGTTTTCAAACGGAATCCACCACCATTACTCGAACGATAAGTTGAAACCTGCATTTTCTAAAGAGTATTTTGAAACCTTATTAAAAGAAACCAATACTCAGTTGTCTGCCGAAGCATTAGAAGTTATTTTTAACGATAAAGATGCTAAAAAAGTAAACAAAAAAGCAGGAGTAGATAACGTATTAGCATCTGCAGTAAACTTTTACGGAGAAGATATTACCAGTAAAGATGTAGAAGATTTTTATGCGAAAGCTGATAAAGGACCAAAAGGACAACCTATTGAGGCTGGATTAAACTCGAAGTTAGTTCGTGAAGACGGAAAACTAGTAGAGAAAGTATGGAAATCTGGAGGAATGTACGGGCAAGCCATTGACGAAATGATCAAATGGTTAGAAAAAGCGAAAGAAGTAGCAGAAAACGATAAACAAGCAAAAACCTTAGCCTTATTAATCGACTACTATAAAACAGGAGATTTACATACGTGGGATGAATATGCCATTGCTTGGGTAGAATCTACAGAAGGAAACATTGATTGGATTAATGGTTTTGTAGAGGTTTACAATGATCCTAAAGGATACAGAGGTTCGTACGAAACAATCGTACAAATCAAAGACTTCGACATGTCTAAAAAGATGAAAGTATTATCAGACAACGCGCAGTGGTTTGAAGACAACGCTCCATTAGATCCAACTCACAAAAAGAAAGATGTTGTAGGAGTGTCGTATAAAACAGTAAACGTTGCTGGTGAAGCTGGAGACGCCTCTCCTAGTACACCAATCGGAGTGAATTTACCGAATAACAACTGGATTCGTCAACAACACGGTTCAAAATCGGTATCGTTAGGAAATATTATAGGCTCTTATAACAATGCTGGAGGAACAGGTCGCTTAAAAGAATTTGCCAACGATCAAGAAGAAATAGATTTAGAAATTCAATACGGAAAGTTAGCAGACAAATTACATACAGCACTACACGAGGTAATCGGACATGCTTCAGGAGTAATTAACGATGGCATTGGGCAACCAAAAGAAACCTTGAAAAACTATGCGTCTACCATGGAAGAAGGGAGAGCGGACTTAGTTGGGTTGTACTACTTAATGGATCCAAAATTACAAGAATTAGGTTTGGTTGATGACTGGCAGAAAATAGGGAAGGCTGCGTACGATGGGTACATCAGAAACGGATTAATGACACAGTTAATTAGAATTAACTTAGGAGATGATATTGAAGAAGACCACATGGTAAACCGTCAATGGGTATCTGCTTGGGCTTTTGAACAAGGAGCAAAAGATAATGTGATTGAAAAAGTTACCAGAGATGGAAAAACTTTTTATAATATTAATGATTATGAAAAGCTTCGTGAAATCTTCGGACGTTTGTTAAAAGAAACACAAAGAATCAAATCTGAAGGAGACTTTGAAGCAGCAAAAGCCTTGGTAGAAGGATATGGAGTAAAAGTAGACCAAGACATTCACAAAGAAGTTTTAGACCGTAATGCACAGTTTACAGCTGCTCCTTATAGCGGATTTGTTAACCCAGTGTTAGAACCTGTAACTGATGCTGATGGAAATATTACAGATATTAAAATAACACAACCAGAAACTTTTGAAGAGCAAATGAACTTCTATGCTAAAAACTATAGTTTCTTACCAATTAAAAACTAAGAAATTCAGTTTTTACCATAATTAAAAATACAAAACCGATTCTATCTCAGAATCGGTTTTTTCTATAAAAAAAATACCTTGTTTACACCTTTTTTTGTTTGAAATTACTGTAAAAGAATAAAGGAACGTTTTATTACGGTCATTTCAAATTATAAATGGTATTTGTAGTTACTTTGTCAATAATTTTGATAAAAACAGTAAGGCTATGACTACTACAATTCCTATAGCAACATAAATAGCTGCATTTTGATAATACTTTTTATTGTTCTTAGCATCTTTTTTATAACTAAAAATCATTAATATAGTAAAAGCAATCACAAAAAAACTCGCAAAAATGATTCTTCCCGTAGTAAACATTTTAGCAGCAATAAGTATGAACATAAAATTGTATTTTTAGCAAAGTTAAAGAATGATTTTAGAATGGAAAGAGCTAAAACAGCAATTATTTTTGGCGCCACTTCAGGCATCGGAAAAAGCTTAGCCGAAACACTCGTAAAAGATAATTATATCGTAGGAGTTACGGGTAGAAGATTAGAAAAATTACAAGCGCTACAAAACGATTATCCAAATCAAATTATAGTCAAACAGAACGATATACAACAAGTAGAAGAAGTTGAAAAAGTTTTTAATGAATTGGTTAATGAATTAGGAGATGTTGACATAGTAATTCAGTCATCAGGAGTTGGTTTTGTGAATACAGAACTAGATTGGAACAAGGAAAATGAAACGGTACAAACCAATGTTGTTGGGGTAACCAAACTCTATGATTTGGCCTATAACTTATTTGAAAAACAACAATTCGGACATTTAGTAGGAATTTCATCAATAGCCTCTTTTAGAGGAAGTAAAGACGCACCCGCTTACTTTGCATCAAAAGCCTTTCAAAAATCATATTTAGAAGGATTATATATCAAAACAAAAACGGTACCTTCAAAAAAAGTATTCGTCACAGATATCCGCCCTGGGTTTGTTGATACCGCGATGGCATTAGGCGATGGCATTTTTTGGATGGTTTCTTTAGAAAAAGCGACTCGACAAATATATGCGGCGATCAAACGTAAAAAACGAGTTGCCTATATCTCAAAACGATGGAGGCTTATTGCTTGGGTGCTAAAAGTGGTATCTACTAAAATTTTAAAAATGGCAACCTGATGAAAAAAGAAAACCTAATCGTGTTTGATATTGATGATACCTTAACTAAAAGTGAACACCAACATCAAAAAGCTTATGTACAGGCAATGAAGAGTTTTGGTATAACCAAGATTAATCAAGACTGGAAAAGCTACAAGAATATGACCGACAGTTATATTTTGAAAAAAAATTACGAAACCAATTTTAAAAAGAAATTTAGTTTTTCTTTCATTCCAGCATTTGAAGAAAAAATGACAACTTTTTTAAGAGAAATGCCAAAAACAAAAGAAATAAATGGAGCGAGAAATAGTGTTGATTTTTTTATGAAAGAGACCGATTATGCTATTTGTTTTGCAACAGGTTCTTTGTTGCAGCCGGCATTGCTTAAATTAGAACAAGCAGGCATTAACTTTGTTCCAAATTTAGTAGAAACCTCAAATAATTTATTTACAAGAGAAGAAATTGTACATGCTGCCATTCAAAAAGCAAAAAGCTATTTTCAAGTAAAAGAATTTAAAAACATTATTTCAGTAGGAGACGGAATTTGGGATGCAAGAACTGCTAAAAACTTGGGAGTACATTTTTTAGGGATTGGAAATAAAAATGTGTCCGATTTTAAAGAAGAAGGCATACAAAGTCACATAGAAGACTGGACAAAATTCAATTTTGAAAAGGTCAAAAAAGAGTTAGAAATTACATAAGTTAGTATAAAATGAAAAAAAAGATTAAAGCAGTACACGAATTTCATACCGCATTTGGATTAGGGATTAAAAACGAACCCACAGGCAACATTGGTGAAGAACGAAATTTACTTCGTTACAACTTGATGAAAGAAGAAAATGAAGAATATTTAGAGGCTGCTCAAAATAATGATTTGGTTGAGGTGGCAGATGCATTAGGGGATATGTTGTACATTTTATGCGGAACCATTATAGAACACGGAATGCAACATAAAATAGAGGAGGTATTTGACGAAATACAGCGCAGTAATATGAGTAAATTAGGAGAAGATGGTAAACCAATTTACCGTGAAGACGGTAAGGTGCTCAAAGGTCCCAATTACTTTACACCCAACATCAAAGAAATTTTAGAGAAATAAAAAAGCTCCTCAATGAGGAACTTAGAGAACATTTTAGGTCTTAAAAACAGTAAAAATGGGCACTTTTTGTATTTGATTTCTTTCTTAGCTTCGCTTAAAAGATTTTAATCTTACCATTTTAAATGTGGTGAAAAACGCTTTACAGACACCAAACTTTACGTTAGAGATCACAGATTCTTGATGTAAGCACTTATTACGAACGTTATTTCGCGATGCCATAGTGTTATTTAATATCTTAAAATCTCAGCTTGTATGCATTTATAAATTTGTATTTTTGTAACCTATGATTGAAACACGAGAAGCCACATCAGAAAAAGCGGTTTTAATAGGTATTATAACGCAGCATCAAGACGAAAAACAATCGCAAGAATACCTTGATGAACTAGAGTTTTTAACTTTAACAGCAGGAGGAGTTGCAGTAAAAAGATTTGTTCAAAAATTAGACAAACCTCACCCAAAAACATTTATAGGAGCAGGAAAGTTAGAAGATGTAAAAGCATATATAGAATCTAACGATATCGGAACAGCGATTTTTGATGATGAATTATCGCCCGCTCAGCTTAGAAATATAGAACGTTTTTTAGATTGTAAGATTTTAGATCGAACCAACTTAATCTTAGATATTTTTGCAAGTAGGGCACAAACAAGTTCAGCAAAGGCACAAGTAGAGTTAGCTCAATATCAATACTTATTACCCCGATTAACCCGAATGTGGACACACTTAGATAAACAAAAAGGGGGAATTGGTATGCGTGGTCCTGGAGAAACAGAAATTGAAACAGACCGCCGTATTATACGTGATAAGATATCATTGCTAAAAAAGAAATTACTAACCATAGATAAGCAAATGTCAGTACAGCGTAAAAATCGTGGAAAAATGGTGCGTGTCGCTTTGGTAGGGTATACCAATGTTGGTAAATCTACTTTAATGAATGTAGTGAGTAAAAGTGAGGTTTTTGCAGAAAACAAGTTGTTTGCTACACTCGATACTACGGTTAGAAAAGTAGTTATTAAAAACATTCCTTTTTTAATGACCGATACAGTTGGATTTATTAGAAAACTACCAACACAATTGGTCGAGTCGTTTAAATCTACTCTAGATGAAGTTCGAGAAGCCGATTTGTTATTACACGTCGTAGATATATCGCACCCAAATTTTGAAGATCATATTGCTTCGGTAAATAAAATTTTAGACGAAATTGACAGTAAAGACAAACCTACTGTTATGGTGTTTAATAAAATAGATGCCTATAGCCACGAAAATATTGATGAAGATGATTTAATTACAGAAAAAACAAAAGAGCACTACACTTTAGAAGACTGGAAAAGAACATGGATGAATGATTTAGAAACAGAAAGTATTTTTATTTCAGCACTTAATAAAGATAATTTAGAAAATTTTAAAGAAAAAGTATACGAAGAAGTAAAAAAGATACACGTTCAACGTTTTCCGTATAATGACTTCCTATACCAAGAATACTAGTTTTTATAAAATAAAGTAAAAGAACAAAAAAAAGAATGTAAAATAATTACACTTTTACGTTCTTTTTTAGTATATTTATACCTCACTAACATAGTTTTTAAATGTTTTGTGAAACATTGTAAATTAATAATTTTAACCATTTTACCCCCGAAAAATGAAAAACAACAAACTTCCGCAAGTAAAATCTAAGCGATTTTTTTTAGAACCTGAAATTAATAAGGAAATTCGATCGTAATTACATTAATTAACAATCGATTCTTATTTAATTTAACAGTTTCCCTCAATTAATAAACTCAAACAAGTATTAAACGTAAAAGCTTAATGCTTTAGAAGTAGCTACTTCCTTTTGAGTTGTTATGTTAATCTAAATAAATCGTAATGAAAAAAGCAATAACCCTCTTGTTTATAAGTTGTAGCATTCATTTTTTGATTGCTCAAGAAAAATGTACATCTAACAGCCACGAACTGGTAGATTTGAATGTGATTGATAAGTGTTCAGCAGAGAAAGTAGTTGAAACTACTAAAGAAACTCCTGCTATGATAGCTAAAGTTACAAGCAAACGATACCTAAAAAAGCGGACTTATTTTAAGGAAGTACAAAGTATTGCAGATTATTTAAAAGCGAACCATTTAAAAGAAGTTCATAAAACTAGTGAATTAGAATTGTGTAGCTTAAAAAATATAAGCCCAGTATCGAAAATAGCAAGTAATAACACTGTTTCTTTTCATGTAGTAGATGAAATTCCAGAATTTTTATCATGTAAAGGGTCTTTTATGAGCAAAGCAGAATGTTTTAATTACGAAATGCAAAAACACATACTTCGTACATTGGTATACCCTGATGAAGCTCTAGAAAAAGGAATGGAAGGAGCAGTAAAAGTAAGCTTTGTTATAGATGTAAATGGTAAAGTAATAAATATTGAAATGGAAGGTAACGTAGATGAGATACTAAAAGAAGAGGCAAAAAGAATCGTATCGTTGCTACCTGTTTTTATACCTGGTAAACAGCAAGGTAAGTATACGAGTGTAAAATACAGTTTCCCTATGATTTTTAGTTTAGATAGCTCTGTAGATTAAGCAATACTTTTTATTACATCACTTCTTGGGCACTGAAAAAGCTATTTATTTTATAGCTCTTACAAAGCAAAAAAACTATCAAAGAATATTGATAGCTTTTTACTGTTTATAAAAGTAAATGTACATTATTTAACTTTATGAAGTTTACTGTATTGTTGTATCCATTCAGTAAGTTCAGTACTTTCCAATTTGTACTTTTGCGCAAGTTCTTTTTGAATTTTTTGAAGATATGCTTCGTTTAATACATTTTTTTCATATTCAGAAATAACCAACTGTTTAAAACTTTCCGTATATTTTTCTATTGGTTTTTCAGCAACCACATTAGTACTATTAGTTTGGGTAGTAGTTTGTTGCTGTTCAACTTTCTTTTCTTTGACAATAGTACCATCACTAGTGGCATATATAGTTTTTTCGTCCTTATACCACCCTTCAGGAATGTTGGCTAACTGTTCTTCGCTTACTACAATAGTTTTAATGTTATTTCCCGTAACGTCCATACTTTTCAAATTCGGACATCCAGAAACATCTAAAAAAGTAAGTTTATTATAACTGGCATACAAACTCTCAAGATTGGTATTTTCGCCAAGAATTAATGAAGTTAACCTATTAGAGTCGCAACTAACATAAGTTAGTTTAGGATTATTACTCACATCTAAACGCTCAATCTTGTTTTCACTACAATTTAAAAAGCTAATAGAAGAGCTTTGTGATAAATCAAGCTTTTTAATCTCATTAGCATAACAGTCTAAACGTCTCAAATTAGGAAAACTTTCTAAACCAGTTAAATCTTTAATTTTTGAGTATACATTAGGCAAGTCTTTATTTGTTATGGGATTGTCAACATTCAAATTAGTAACATATTCTGCATCACTAATAGTAATATTTCCATTTAAACCGTTTGAATCAATTTTCAAATTAACCAAACACTCTTCTAAGCCTATATCAGGAATTCTAATCGTTTCTTGAGAAAAAATAGCAGATGTTAAAAGTATTAAAGAACAAAAAAATGTAATTGTTTTCATTTCGTGGGGAATTTTTGTCAAAATTATATATTTATATGTTCTTAGCAAATTTAATTTCTCTTTAGTTTAGTTACAGCAAGACAAACTTTTAAAACTAGTAGTATATTTGTGCTACTGTATTTGCATAATATATGATAACCCAACAAACTATAGATAGCGTTTTTGAGAGTGCTCGAGTAGAGGAAGTGATAGGAGAGTTCGTACAATTAAAAAAGTCTGGAAGTAACTTTAAAGGGTTAAGTCCGTTTACCGACGAACGCACCCCTTCATTTATGGTGTCGCCTGTAAAACAAATCTGGAAAGATTTTAGTACCGGAAAGGGTGGAAATGCCGTATCTTTCTTAATGGAACATGAGCATTACACCTATCCAGAAGCGATACGTTGGTTAGCAAAGAAATACAATATTGAAATTGAAGAAACCGAGCAGTCTGATGAACAAAAGCAGCAGATGAATGAGCGAGAAAGTATGTTCTTAGTTTCAAAATTTGCTAAAGATTACTTTCACGATGTATTAATGAATACACAAAAAGGAAGAGCCATTGGATTATCTTATTTTAAAGAAAGAGGATTTAGAGAAGACACTATTGAAAAATTCGATTTAGGATACTGTAAAGACGAATGGGATAATTTTACCAATGCAGCACTAGCTAAAGGATTCGATTTAAAATACCTAAAGTCTACAGGTTTAACCATTGTAAAAGAAGGAGGGGCAGAAGACCGAAAGTTCGACCGATTCAAAGGGCGGGTAATGTTTCCTATTCACAGTATGTCTGGGCGTATTTTAGGTTTTGGAGGTAGAATACTTACCAACGATAAAAAAGCTGCAAAATACTTAAATTCACCTGAGAGCGATATTTATCATAAGAGTAAAATTCTTTACGGGCTATACCAAGCAAAAAAAGAAATAGCGAAAGAAGATAATTGCTTTTTAGTAGAAGGGTATACCGACGTTATTTCATTTCACCAATCGGGTATAGAAAATGTGGTAGCCTCTTCAGGTACCGCATTAACACCCGATCAAATTCGTTTGATAAATCGGTTAACTCAAAATATTACCGTACTTTTCGATGGAGACGCAGCAGGTATTAGAGCATCACTTCGGGGTATCGATTTAATTCTTGAACAAGGAATGAACGTACGGGTCGTAACTTTTCCAGAAGGAGAAGATCCTGATAGCTTTGCCAAAGCCCATTCTAGCAAAGAGTTAAAACAATATTTAGAAGAAAAGTCACAAGATTTTATTGAGTTCAAAGTTTCTTTATTAATGAAAGAAGCGGCGAATGACCCTGTAAAAAAAGCAGGTTTAATTCGAGATATTGTTACGAGTATTTCTAAAATTCCAGATGGTATACAACGAGAAGTATATGTGCAAGAGTGTGCGCGAATCATGGATATTTCTGAACGTGTTTTGTTTAGTGAACTTGCGCAACTACTAAAAAAAGGAACTACAACTAGAAAAAGTAGTGTGGGTCAAGACCCCAATCAACCACCACCAGAATATTTTCAGGCTCAAGAGCAAGCCTCGATGGAGGCTATAAAGGGAGGTAAAGGAAAATTACAGCAAAGTGTAAACCAATTAAATATTCTAGAAAAAGAAGTTATTAGAATATTATTGTTGTATGGTAACGAAGTGGTTGATTTTGTAAATTGGGTAGATGCAGTTGATGAAAGAGGGCGTCCTTTCTTAGAAAAAGAACACTATCAAAATACCGTTTCAAATGAATTGTATTTAAACCTACAAGAAGACGAAATAGAGTTTACCAATGAAATATTTAGGCTTACTTACTATGAAATAATTCATCAATTAAACCAAGATGAAACCATAAAAGTAGATCACTTGGTAATGCATAAAAACCCCGATATAGCTAGCTTAGTAACTAATATTTTAATGGATGAAGAGAAATATAATTTAAGCGACTGGGAACGAAAAGAGGTTTTTGTAACAGAAACCGTTAAAATTCTTCCAAAACTAGTAACGGACGCTGTTTTAAATTTGCGTAGAGTTTTAATTGAAGAAAAGATTAAAGAAATTATGCAAGAAAGTCAAGAACAAAAAACAACCCCAGATTTAGAGGAAATAACGAATTATACAGGGTTAAAAAAACGTCTTTTCGAAAAATTAAATCGTGTCGTTTAGGGTTAAAAAAACATATATTCGCTATTAATTAATAAGCTTTTAACATTTTTTTTGTAAATTTGCCCTCATTAAGGAATAAGAAACATAAATAAAATGATAAAGTTGCTACAAATTCTAGAGTTATTGAGGTTGTTAATATTATTGCCTTTTAATATTTCAAACGGGCAAAAAAAGAGGGCCTATCAGAAGATCAAACGACAAATGATGTCTGTCAATTTACTTTAATTCTTTAGGGATTTCACAAATAGGAATGGGAATCATTTTATGCTGATTAATTCGGTTAAGGCGTGTGTATATTTTATATACCTCTAATTCTCTACCAGAAAAATCATCTACAGTTTTACCAGCATCTTGCATTTCCATAGCCCATTCTAACTCATCATAAGAAGCACCAATTTGGTCTTCGTCTGTTCTACTATCACCAAACAAACCATCAGTAGGTTGAGCTTTTTGTATAGAGTCAGGAACTTCTAAATAAGCTGCTAATTCATATACTTCTGATTTTACAAGGTCGGCAATCGGACTTAAATCCACACCACCATCACCATATTTAGTATAAAAACCAACACCAAAATCTTCTACTTTATTTCCCGTTCCTGCAACCAACAAACCATGTAAACCAGCAAAATAGTATAAGGTGGTCATACGTAACCGAGCTCTGGTATTCGCTAGTGCTAAATCGACTTTTGCAGAGGGTTCAACTTCGGGTACCACCTTTTTAAAATCTTCAAAAGTAGAGGTTAAGTTTACTTCCGCTTCACTCACATTATCAAAACGCTCTTTTAATTGCTTAATATGTTCGTTAGCCCTGTTAACTTGACTCTTTGCCTGATGAATAGGCAATTCAACACACAAAGTAGGCAATCCGGTTTTAGCACATAAGGTTGAAGTAACTGCGCTATCAATACCTCCTGAAATTCCTACAACAAAACCATTTACGTTAGCATTCGTAGCATAATCTTTTAACCAATTTACAATATGTTCAGCAACTTTAGGAGTATTCATTTTTATAATATTTTAAGAATTTACAGTTAAGTGGTAAAAACTAATTTAGTAATTTCGACGTTGTAATTTAGAATGTAAATATACTAAAGTTCATGAAAAAAGTTTTAGCATTAGTTAGCTTAGTTTTAATAAGCCTTTCATGTAAAAAAGAAGGTAATAAGTTGCATATTGATGTATCTAATATCAAAGAACAGGTAAACCTAGAACGTTTTGATATTGATTTTTACAACACGAACCCGAATGAACTTGCGAAGACAAAAGAAAAGTATCCGATGCTATTCCCTTCAGAACCTGACAGTGTTTGGGTAAATAAAATCAATAACAAAGACGAACAAGAGTTGTTTGCAGAGTCACAGAAAGTTTTTCCTGATTTTAAAGATGAAAAAGAGCAGCTAACATCATTATTCAAACATGTAAAATATTACAATCCAAAATTTGTGAGTCCGAAAGTAATTACGATGCTAACGAATATCGATTATGCGAATAGAATTGTTTACACAGATAGTTTATTATTCATTTCTTTAGATGCTTATTTAGGTAAAGAGCATGAATTTTATAACGATTATCCAGCTTATATAAAACAAAATAATACGAAAGCACATATTATTGTAGATGTTGCGAAAGCTATTATTGGCAAGCAAATGCTACCGAGTAGGGCAAGAAGTTTTATAGATAAAATGATTTATAGAGGAAAAAGAATGTACTTGCTTGATGCGTATTTACCTCATGTTCCTGATGTTCTTAAGATAGGGTATTCACAAAAAAAATTAGATTGGGCAAAAAATAATGAAGAACAAATATGGATGTATTTTATAGAGAAAGATGTATTATACAGCACTAGTAAAGATATCGATAAACGTTTTTTAGATATCGCCCCTTTTTCTAAATTTTATATGGAAGAAGATGCCCAGTCACCAGGAAGAATTGGAGAGTGGATTGGTTGGCAAATTGTTCGTTCATACATGCAAAAGAATGATGTATCTTTGCAGCAATTATTACAAACGAGTGAAGAAGATATCTTCAAAAAATCAGGATATAAACCGAAAAGATAATGGCAATAGAGCACACATCAACAATAACATTTAAAGTAGGATTAGACGAAAATAGAATTCCAGAACAAATTACTTGGAATGCAGAAGACGGAGGTGTCAAGGATGAAGCATCAAAAGCAATTATGCTATCTGTTTGGGACCATAAACAAAAAGATACCTTGCGTATGGATTTATGGACCAAAGACATGCCTGTAGACGAAATGAAGCAATTTTTTCATCAAACCTTGGTGTCTATGGCAAACTCTTTTGAAAGAGCTACAAACGACGAAAAAATGAGTGCTACCATGCGCGATTTTTGTGATTACTTTGCAGAAAAGCTAGAGCTAATTCAAAAATAAAAGTAGTAGAATTTTAAACTTTACGACACTTAGTGAGATACTACCTCAAAAAAATCCCGCAACCTAGTTGCGGGATTTTTTACATCTTGATTCTTGATTCTTGATTCTAAAAATCTTAAAATTTATATACAACTAGTATCTATAATGTTCTGGTTTGTAGGGTCCATCAACAGTTACACCAATATACTCCGCTTGGTCTTTACGTAACTCTGTTAACTCTACACCAATCTTGGCTAAGTGTAATTTAGCTACTTTTTCATCTAAATGCTTTGGTAGCATATATACCTCGTTTTTATAGGCATCCGCATTGTTCCACAATTCGATTTGCGCTAAGGTTTGGTTGGTAAAAGAGTTTGACATTACAAAACTTGGATGTCCTGTAGCACACCCTAAGTTTACCAAGCGTCCTTCTGCTAGTATGATGATATCTTTTCCTTCGATCGTATATTTATCAACTTGCGGTTTAATTTCAACCTTGGTATCTCCATAGGTATCATTTAACCAAGCCATTTGAATTTCATTGTCAAAGTGACCGATATTACAAACGATGGTTTTGTCTTTCATCGCTTTAAAGTGCTCTGCACGAACGATATCTTTGTTTCCAGTAGTGGTAATTACGATATCTGCATTGCCTACAACCGTTTCTAATTTCTTTACTTCAAAACCGTCCATTGCTGCTTGCAAGGCACAAATAGGGTCAATCTCAGTAACCGTAACTATAGAACCCGCTCCACGGAAAGAAGCTGCCGTACCTTTACCCACATCACCATAACCACAAACCACTACTCTTTTACCCGCTAACATTACATCGGTAGCACGACGAATGGCATCAACTGCCGATTCTTTACATCCGTACTTATTATCAAACTTCGATTTGGTAACCGAGTCATTCACATTAATAGCAGGCATAGGTAACGTTCCGTTTTTAACACGCTCGTACAAACGGTGCACCCCAGTTGTGGTTTCTTCTGATAATCCTTTAATTCCTTTAGCTAACTCAGGGTATTTATCTAATACCATATTGGTTAAATCTCCCCCATCATCTAAAATCATATTTAAAGGCTTGCGATCTTCACCAAAGAATAACGTTTGCTCAATACACCAATCAAACTCTTCCTCGTTCATACCTTTCCAGGCATACACAGGAGTTCCAGCAGCAGCAATAGCCGCGGCAGCCTGGTCTTGTGTAGAGAAAATATTACACGAACTCCACGTAACCTCAGCACCTAAAGCTTGTAGGGTTTCAATTAAAACCGCAGTTTGAATCGTCATGTGTAAACATCCTGCAATTCTTGCTCCCTTCAACGGTTGCTCCTCTTTATACTCTTCTCGTAAACTCATTAACCCTGGCATTTCAGCTTCTGCCAATTCAATCTCTTTTCTTCCCCAATCGGCTAAAGAAATATCTTTAACTTTGTAAGGAACATAGGTTGCGGTTTTAGTACTCATATTTTTGTATCTTTATATATCTAAAATTTTGAGCTGCAAAATTACGAAATAACTTTCTAAAATATGCCTCTTTACAAAACATTAACGGTAAACGACCATGCTAAAGTGTTGATTTGGAAGATTGAAGAGTCTTTTGAACAACTTTCTAACGGTATTTCTTTAACCAAAGGAAGTCAACAACGGGTTGCTAGTATGAAATCTGATTTACACCAAAGAGGTTTTCTAAGCGTACGTCATTTACTACAAGAAGTTGGCTATAGCGATAATGATTTATTATACGATGGCTACGGAAAACCACACTTAAAAGACGGAAAATTTATTTCTATTACCCATTCGTTTACCTTTTCAGGTATTATTATATCTGACAAGCATCCTGTGGGAATCGATATTGAAATGCAGCGCGACAAAATTGTAAAAATCGCACACAAATTTACTCCTATTGAAGAATACAAATCCATCGCCAACCACGACGCTTTGGTAAGTAAGCTGACCATTGTTTGGGGAGCCAAAGAAAGTTTGTATAAAATCTACGGAAAGAAAAAATTGCATTTTTTAGAGCACATGTATGTTGAAGATTTCTCTTTTGATACTAATGAAACAACAGGGAAAATTTTGTATGAAGGGGAAACTTCTGAATACGGCATCCAATTTTTAGAAATGGAAGGGTTTACTTGTGTGTATGCGTATTAAAGCCTATCCTAACCCTCCCAAAGGGAGTGAACTATTTTTCTTTTCAAACTTCAATCCCTCTCAACTGTACAATTTTCTAACTCTCTAACTACAAAAATCATCAACTACTTTAGTAACTTTGTAACTTTACAAACTTTATATACTATTCAACTCACCACTAATGAAAATATCCGTAGAACTAACCTTAAGTCCGCTTCAAAACGAATTTGAAGAACCCATTATCAATTTCATTAAAAAACTAAGAGCTTCGGGATTAACCGTGTTAGAAAATCCGTTAAGTACGCAGGTGTATGGTGAGTATGATACCGTGATGAATTTAGTAACTTCTGAATTGAAAAATACTTTTGAATTGATTGACAACGGATTGTTATTCATGAAAATTGTAAAAACCGACCGTAGCGATTATGAGCCAACTTTTTGATTTCCTTTTTGGGCAATATGCTACTTACAATCCTATCGACGTTTGGCTAGAAATTATCGCTGTCGTCTTTGGGTTTTTATCTGTTTGGTATTCGAAGCAGAATAAAATTTGGGTATTCCCAACGGGGATGATTAGTACCGCAATTTTTGTATACCTCTTGTTAAAATGGGAATTGTTAGGCGATATGATGATTAACGGTTATTACTTTATCATGAGTGTGTACGGTTGGTATATCTGGACGCGTAAAGTAGATGCGACTCATGTAACTCCCATTTCTAGAACGACGCCTAAAGAGAAAAAACAAAGTATAGCCATATTTGTAGCCACCTTGGTTTTTGTTTACACTGTGTATACCGTTTTTGATAAATGGACGAACTGGACAGCCTATGTAGATACTGTTACTACCGCCATTTTCTTTGTAGGAATGTGGCTTATGGCAAAACGAAAAATAGAGAACTGGATTTATTGGATTATTGGCGATATTATCTCCGTTCCACTCTACTTTTATAAAGGATTTACCTTTACGAGTTTTCAATATTTATTATTTACCTTTATAGCAGTTGCAGGATATTTAGCATGGAAAAAGCACTTACACAACGCCCCATCAACCTTGTAAAGGTGGTGTTATTCGGACCTGAGAGCACAGGAAAAACTACCCTTTCGAGACAATTAGCTCGTCATTACAACACCGTTTGGGCACCAGAATATGCACGTGAATACTTGCAAGACAAATGGAACAACGAACGTAAAACTTGCGAGCAACACGATTTAATTCCGATTGCTGAAGGGCAAATAGACTTGGAAAATGAATTGGCTAGAAAAGCGGATAAACTCCTTATCTGTGATACCGATTTGTTAGAAACCAAAGTATATTCTGAAGAGTATTATGGCGGATTCGTAGATCCGAAATTAGACGAGGCTGCTATTGCTAATACCTACGATATGTATTTTTTAACCTATATCGATACGCCTTGGGAAGCCGATGATTTACGCGACCGACCCGAGCAACGTTTAGAAATGTTCAATGCTTTTGAAAACGCCTTGAAAAAGTACAACCGTCCGTATGTATTATTAAAAGGGGATAAAGAAACACGTTTAAAAAAAGCAGTAGCGGTGATTGATACGTTACTCTCTAAAAAAGAAAACTTATACTCTTTTTCCGACACGCTTACCGACTTTGACATGCATTTTATGCACCAATCTCCCGACATTCCTGATTACGATTTGTAAGGTACAAGTTCCGTCATTGCGAGTGAAACAAAGCAATCTGCTTGTCGACA